>NZ_WHMA01000009.1:38031-158370 GCF_010994375.1 Halomonas sp. NO4 | reverse complement strand
GTGATTCCAGTATAGCCCCAGGCTCGCGTGATGGCTGGTCAACATGAGTAATCAGGAAAGAAAAAGAAGCGTATGCCTCGATAACGGAAGACAACAGGCATGGCAGGCTACTCTGAGGATCCATCCTGCGGATCGCGATAGTCGATCTCGGTAATGATATAGGTGGTCTCGCCGCCGGGAGCGGCGACGGTGACTTCGTCGTCGAGCGCCTTGCCCAGCAACACCTTGGCCAGCGGAGCGTCGACGCTGATCCAGCGCTTTGTCGTGTCGGTCTCGTCGTGACCGACGATGCGAATCCGTGTCTCTTCGCCGTCGTCGTCTTCCAGCGTCACGAAGGCGCCGAAATAGACCTTGCCGGTGTCCGCCGGCAGCCGGTCCACCACCTGCAGTTCGTCGAGGCGCTTGGTCAGGTAGCGGATGCGCGCGATGACCCGGTTGAGCTCCTTCTTGTTGTAGGTGTAGTCGGCGTTCTCCGATCGGTCGCCGAGCGCGGCGGCCTCGCCCACCTTGGTGGAGAGCGCCGGACGCTTGACCCGCGACAGGTGGTCGAGGATGCCGCGCAGGCGCGCCGCGCCCTCGGCGGTGATCAGGTTGCTCTTGGGTTCCTGGCGCGGGTCCTTGGCGGGGTCGCGCCAGCGGGTCATGTTGCGGCCTTTCATGATGCCTACTACCGTCTTGATGGGCTGGTTGCCGGCCAACATACGTCATCCGGCGCTGTCAGGCCATGGCGTCAGCGGGGCAGCGTGCCGAAGGTTGGCAGGGCTGCCCGCGGCCATGATAATGGTCGCTATTCGTTTTTCGGGAGACCGGCATGGCCGAGACCGCCAAGGGCCACCTTCGCGCCCCCTTCCAACCGCCTTTCACGGTGGCCGACGTGGAGCTGCTCGAGCGCCGCTGCCTGCATCAGGGCTTCTTCAGCCTGGAGCAGGTTCACCTGCGCCACCGTCTCTTCGACGGCGGCTGGAGCCAGGAGGTGGTGCGCGAGGTGCACCGTCGCCACGACGCCGTGGGCGTGCTGCTCTACGACGTGGAGCGCGACGCCGTGGTGCTGGTGGAGCAGATCCGTGCCGGGGCGCTGGACGATCCCGCTTCGCCGTGGAAGCTCGAGGTGGTGGCCGGCCTGGTGAAGCCGGGGGAGAGCCCGGCCGAGGTGGCCCGCCGCGAGGCTCACGAAGAGGCCGACTGCGCGGTGGGTGAGCTGATCGAGCTGCACACTTACTACCCCAGCCCCGGCGCCTGTAACGAACGAGTGACGCTGTTTTGTGCCCTGATCGACAGCGCGGGGCTCGGCGGCGTTCACGGCCTCGACGAGGAGCACGAGGACATCCGCGTGCATGTGCTAGGGTTTGGCGAAGCGTGGGAACTCCTCGAGGCAGGGCGACTCGACAATGCGATGTCGCTGATCGCCTTCCACTGGCTGGCTGGCCAGCGAGCGTCGCTGAGAGCAAGGAGGTAGCGTGGCAAGAAGTGCGTACGTCACCGATCTGAAGGGCCTGCAGAGCGAATGTAGCGCCAACTACCTGCGCCTGATGCGGCTGCTGGGTGACCTGACGGCGGGCGAGAGCCGGGAACTGGAGCTCGCCGGCGATCGCGGCCGTTTCGGCACGCTGCGCCTGGCGGTCCAGGAAGAGGCACCCTACACGACCGTGGTGCGAGTCACCCAGAGTGGCATCATGGACGCGCTGATCGAGCCGCCACGCATGCGCGTGCATCTTTATCATGACGTACGCATGGCCGAGGTCACCGACTTCCAGCGCGAGCGCCATTTCGACGGCCGTTACCGCTATCCCAACGTGCGCATGCACCAGCCCGACGAGAAGCTCCAGCTCAACCGGTTTCTCGGCGAATGGCTCTCCCACGGTCTGGCCCACGGCCATGCCGACCTGCCCCAGTTACCCTGAGCCCGTTCCCCCGAATGAATCGTCCTGACGAGATACCGCCCCGATGCGCCTGATCCAGGTCACCGACTGCCACCTGCACGCCGATCCCCGGGCCCGCTCGCGAGCGGGCTTTCCACTGCGCCAGCTCGAGCGCGCGCTCGAGGCGGTCGTCGACGAGCGCCCCGACCTGGTATTGATCACCGGCGATATCAGCCAGGATGAGACGGCGGCTTCCTATCAGCTGGCCGAACGCGCCCTGGCGCGGCTGGGCTGTCCCTGGTTCTGGCTGGCCGGCAACCACGACGACCCGGCGCAGATGGCGGCCGTGCGCGAACTCCAGACCGAGGTCGAACTCGATGGCTGGCGGCTGCTGCTGCTCGACACCCGGGTGAGCGGCCATCCCCACGGCGAGCTCGGCGAGGCGCAGCTGGCGGCGCTGGCCGAGCGCCTCGAGGCGGACGACCGACCGACGCTGATTACCATGCACCATCCGCCCCTGGCCGTGGGCTCGGAGTGGCTAGATGCCATCGGGCTCGCCGATCGCGAGGCACTGTGGCAGACCCTGGCGGCCTATCCCCAGGTGCGGCTGATCCTGTGTGGCCACATCCACCAGGCCTTTGCCAGCCGTCAGCGCCACGCCGAGGGCGAGGTGGCGGTCTACGGCTGTCCCTCCACCACCGACCAGTTCCTCGCCGGCTCGGCGGCGTTCGCCATCGACGAGGCGTCGCGTCCCGGCTACCGCGTCGTCGAGCTGCGCGGCGATGACTGGGATACCTGGGTGGAGCGCGTCGAGCTCTAGCGGTTCGTTATTCCTAGACTGCCTAAAAAGATAGGCAATCATTCTTTCGTGTTATTACCAGCCCGTCGTACCCTGTGCGCAACCACTTCATTTCGCCATGCGACCATGCGAGGTACACGGGCCGATGACCAGTCTTCATGCCCCAGCGCGACACGCCGCGACTCGTGACCCAGCGCCCGCGGCCGAGTCGGCCGCACTCACGCCGCGCCGGATGACCCACCTGCAGCAGCTCGAGGCCGAGTCGATCCACATCATCCGCGAGGTGGCCGCCGAGTTTGCCAATCCGGTGATGCTCTACTCCATTGGCAAGGACTCCTCGGTGATGCTGCACCTGGCGCGCAAGGCCTTCTATCCCGGGCCGCCGCCATTCCCGCTGATGCACGTCAACACCACCTGGAAGTTCCGCGAGATGATCGAGTTCCGAGACCGCATGGCGGCGGAATCGGGCATGGAGCTGATCGAGCACATCAACCAGGAGGGTGTCGAGGCGGGCATCAACCCCTTCGAGCACGGCTCGAGCGCCTACACCGACGTGATGAAGACCCAGTCGCTCAAGCAGGCGCTGGACAAGTACGGCTTCGATGCCGCCTTCGGTGGGGCACGCCGCGACGAGGAGGCCTCGCGCGCCAAGGAGCGCGTCTTCTCTTTCCGCGACAAGTTTCACCGCTGGGACCCCAAGAACCAGCGCCCCGAGCTGTGGAACCTCTACAACGCCCGGGTGCAGAAGGGCGAGTCGATCCGCGCCTTTCCGCTCTCCAACTGGACCGAGCTGGACATCTGGCAGTACATCCACCTGGAGCAGATTCCCATCGTGCCGCTCTACTACGCCGCCCCGCGACCGGTGGTGAAGCGCGACGGCATGCTGGTGATGGTCGACGACGAGCGGCTGCCGCTCGAACCCGGCGAGGTGCCCGAGGAGCGCTGGGTGCGCTTCCGCACCCTGGGTTGCTACCCGCTCACCGGGGCGGTGGAGTCGAAAGCCGCGACGCTGCCCGAGATCATCCAGGAGATGCTGCTGACCCGCACCAGCGAGCGCAGCGGCCGCGCCATCGACCACGACCAGGCCGGGTCGATGGAGAAGAAGAAGCGCGAAGGATACTTTTAAGGGGGCGGTCAGATGGCACACCAATCGACACTCATTGCCGACAACATCGAGCAATACCTGCACGAGCACGAACAGAAGGACCTGCTGCGCTTCATCACCTGCGGCAGCGTGGATGACGGCAAGTCGACGCTGATCGGGCGCCTGTTGCACGACTCCAAGATGATCTTCGACGACCAGCTAGCGGCGATCACCCAGGCTTCCAAGACCAGCGGCACCACCGGCGAGGCGGTGGATCTGGCGCTGCTGGTCGACGGGTTGCAGTCGGAGCGCGAGCAGGGCATCACCATCGATGTCGCCTACCGCTTCTTCTCCACCGACAAGCGCAAGTTCATCATCGCCGACACCCCGGGTCATGAGCAGTACACCCGCAACATGGCTACCGGCGCCTCCACGGCGAGCCTCGCCATCATCCTGATCGATGCCCGCCACGGCGTGCAGACCCAGACCCGGCGGCACAGCTTCATCGCCGACCTGCTGGGCATCCAGCACCTGGTGGTGGCGGTCAACAAGATGGACCTGGTGGACTACGACCAGGCGCGTTTCGAGGAGATCGTCGCCGAGTACCGCGCCTTTGCCGAGCAATTGTCGGCACGCGACATCCGCTTCGTGCCGATCTCGGCGCTGGAGGGCGACAACGTGGTCAACCAAAGCGCCGCCATGCCGTGGTACGAGGAGGCGCCGCTGCTCTCGCTGCTCGAGACCGTCGAGGTGGTGCGCGACCAGAACCTCTCGGACCTGCGCCTGCCGGTGCAGTACGTCAATCGCCCCAACCTCGACTTTCGCGGCTACGCCGGCACCCTGGAGGCGGGCGTGCTGCGCCCGGGGCAGGCGGTAAAGGTGCTGCCCTCCGGCAAGACCAGCCGTGTCGAGCGCATCGTTACCTATGACGGCGACCTCGAGGCCGCCTGGCCGGGTCAGGCGATCACCGTGACGCTGGCCGACGAGCTCGACATCTCGCGTGGCGACTGGCTGGTCGCCGCCGACGATGAGGTGGATCGCAGCAATGCCTTCGAGGCCGACATCGTGTGGATGCACGACCAGCCCCTGGAGCCAGGGCGCCAGGTCGATTTCCGCCTGGCCGGCCGGGCCGTGTCGGGGCGGGTGAGCGAGATCCTCCACCAGGTGGACGTCAATACCCTCGAGCGCCACGCCGCCGACAGGCTTAACCTCAACGCCATCGCCCGCTGCCGCGTCG
This sequence comes from Halomonas sp. NO4, assembly GCF_010994375.1. Lineage (GTDB taxonomy): Bacteria > Pseudomonadota > Gammaproteobacteria > Pseudomonadales > Halomonadaceae > Halomonas. The sequence goes on along the minus strand of NZ_WHMA01000009.1, from coordinate 153,391 downwards.
AGCTGACCGCCGAGGTGCCGTTGGATCGCTATTCGCGTAGCCCGGGCACCGGCAGCTTCATCGTCATCGACCGGCTGACCAACGTCACCGTGGGGGCCGGCATGGTGCGCGACGTCCTGGCGGGGGAAGCCACTGCCAGCGGCGAGATCGACTGGGCGGGCTTCGAGCTGGAGCTCAACGCCCTGGTGCGCAAGTACTTCCCGCACTGGGAGGCGAAGGACCTGCGCGAGCTGCTGAAGTAACTGGCCACTCTGTCATCGCAGCGGGCCCGGTCGCATTGGCGGCCGGGCCCGCTGCTTTTTTGATTCTTCGCAGACTGGCGCGAAATAGCTTTGTGGGAGGGAGCTTTAGCTCCGGTTCGACGCCTCGACGAAGCAGCGCGCAGCGCTGCCGAAAGGGCGCCTGCGGCGCCTTCGCCCGGCAGAGCCGGCCTCCCACCATGTAGCCTGTAAAACAGATTCACGCCGATCTGCGAAGAACCTTCTTTGTCGGCGGTCATCGCGCCGGAAACCGGTTCTGGTAGGCTGTGTCCAATGATGAAACCTTCCCGGAGCCCCGTTCGATGATCGTGCTGCTGATTGCGCTGCTGCTGGCGGTGTTTCTGCTGCCCAACGCCTGGGCGAAGTGGGTGCTCAAGCGCCATGCACGCGGGCGTGACGACTACCCGGGCACCGGCGCGGAGCTTGCCGACCACCTGCTGCGCCGGCAGGGTATCGAGGGCGTCAAGGTGGAACGCAGCGAGCAGGGCGACCACTATGACCCCCAGGCGCGTCGTGTGCGCCTCTCGCCGGAGGTGTACGACGGGCGCTCGCTCACCGCCGTGACCGTGGCCGCCCACGAGGTGGGCCACGCCATCCAGCACCACCAGGGCTATGCACCGCTGCTGGCCCGTTCGCGCCTGGTAGCGGTGGCCCAGCGCGCCGAGAAGATCGGGGCGCTGCTGATGATGGCCGCCCCCTTCCTGTTCATCATCACTCGCCTGCCCGGCGGACTCGCCCTGGTGGTGGCCGCCGCGGTGATCAGCTTCGGCACCGCGGCCTTGGTGCACCTGGTGACCCTGCCGGTGGAATTCGACGCCAGCTTCCAGCGGGCCCTGCCACTGCTTAAGGAGTACGTGCCGCCTTACGACATGCCCGGCGCCCGCCACGTGCTCACCGCCTGCGCTTTTACCTACGTTGCCGCGTCGCTCTCCAGCATTCTCAATCTGGGACGCTGGCTGGTGATCCTGCGGCGCTAGCCACTCTCGACAAGGTCGCGGATATATGTAATAACAAAGTTATTACTTGTATGGCGTGAGGAGGTGGCAGATGCGCACGCACCTGCGAAAGATCGGCAATTCCAAGGGGGTGTTGATTCCAGCAACGCTACTTGCCGAGCTGGAAATCACCAATGAGGTGGAGATTCACCGCGAAGGCGACCGGCTGGTGGTGGAGCCCGTCAAGCGACCCCGCGAGGGCTGGTTCGAGGGCTATGACGCTGCCAGGGATGAGGATACATGGCCGGAGGCCATCGACGCCGACACGGATGAGTGGCAATGGTAGGCCGCACGGTGTGCCGCGGTCAGGTCTACTGGGTCAACCTCGATCCCATAGTGGGCACCGAAATACGCAAGACGCGGCCTGCGCTGGTGGTATCGCCCGATGACATGAACGCGGCGCTGCCTCGGGTCATCGTCGCCCCGGTGACCAGCAAGGGGCAGCCGCTGGGGTGTCGTCCGGAGGTCACGTTCCAGGACAAGTCGGCCCGTATCCTGCTCGATCAGATTCGCTGCATCGACAAACGCCGGCTGTTGGGCCGCATGGGCGAGATTCCGGCGTCGGACTGGCACCCGACCCTGCTGGAGATGCTGCAATAGCCCTGCCTACCGCGGCCGATTGGCCATAACCACGGCGCGGCGCGGCGCGGGGTAGCCCTCGCGGGTCCGTGTCGGGTCGTCGGGGTCGAGGAAGTCGGCCAGCGACTGGAAGGTCATCCACTCGGTGGCGCGCTGCTCGTCCGTGGTGGTCACCGCCTCGTCGACCACCCGCACGTTCTCGAATCCCGTCCGCTCGAGCCACCGGCACAGCGCGGACGACGATGGCAGGAAGTAGACGTTGGGCATGGCGGCGTAGCGCTCGCCGGGCAGCAGTACGGTGGTCTCGTCGCCTTCCACCACCAGCGTCTCCAGCACCAGCTCGCCCCCGGGGCGCAGCGCCTCCTTCAGCTGGACCAGGTGCTCCAGCGGGGAGGGGCGGTGGTAGAGCACGCCCATGGAGAAGACCGTGTCGAAGAAGGCGAGCCGCTCGGGCACCGCCTCGATGCCCACCGGCAGGAAGTGAGTGCGCCCGCCATCGGCGTCGCCGACGAAATGGCGCACCGCCTGGAACTGGTAGAAGAAGCGCGGCGAGGGGTCGATCACCAGCACGAAGGCGGCCCCGGCTCCGGCCATGCGCCAGGCGTGGTAGCCGTTGCCGCCCCCCACGTCGAGCACGCGTCGCCCGCGCAGGTCGGCGAGGTGCGGAGCCACCCGCCGCCACTTCCAGTCGGAGCGCCACTCCGTGTCGAGGGTCACTTCGCCCAGCCGGTACGGTCCCTTGCGCCATGGCATCAGCGCTTTCAGCAGGCTCTCGCACTGGCGGCGCTGGCTGTCGGTCAGTGCGCAATCGACCGTGACGGTGTCGCCATCCAACCGCACGGCCCGCTCTTCCGGCAAGGCGGGCAGCTTGGCCACGGCCTTCTCCCAGGCCGGCAGGTCGCCGTAGCGCCGGCGGTCGAGGCCGGCGGCAAGCTGTTCGGGCAGCCGGGCCAGCCAGCGATCGAGGCCCTGGTCGACGAAGGCGTGGAGAAGGTCGCGGTGCGCGTGGGGCATGAGAGAGTCCTTGTTCTCAGAATGTGTTCAAAAAGTGCACCAGCCGGTAGCTTCCATCAGCCGATAGAGCCAGTAGCGTCGCCGCGAGGCATCGGCGTAGGTGGCGTAGTCGACGCTGAAGCGCGCCCGGGGCGCGTTGTGGCAGTGGCGCGAGAAGGCGGCGAGGGCGTCTCGGATCGCCGGGTGGTCGGCGTCGGCGACGAGTTCCACGTTGGCCTCCAGGTTGAGGTTGTCGAGGCTTCGGCGGGTGAAGTTGGCCGAGCCGAGCAGCAGCCGGGCGGGGCGTGTGCCGCCGCTTCTGAGCAGCAGCTTGGCGTGGGCCTGCTCGCCGCGGGTGTCGCACCAGCGCACGGGGATGCCGGTGCGCTGCAGTTCCGCGGCGACCGGGCGGTTGGGCACGCCGTGCAGCGCCAGGCCGAAGGCCTCGTGGCTGGGGTCGAGCAGCACGCGCACCGCCACGCCGCGGCGGTGGGCGGCGAGCAGGGCGCGGATCACCCCGCGGTGGGCGAGGTAGAGCGCCTCGAGGTCGAGCCGCTCCGGCGGTCGGGCGTCGTCGATGAGAGCGAGCAGGGCGTGGCGTATCGCGCCCTCGCCGAGCACGCGCAGGGCGGGTGACGGTGATTCCGCAGCGGTGTCGGAAGCCGGCGGTGCGGCCGGCAGGGCGAGAGCGGTAGCGCCCGAGAAGGCGGCGATGCCCGATTCGCTGGCGAGCAGGTCGAGGGCGGCGGGCCCCGAGAAGACGAGTCCCGCCTCGCGATAGGCGCTGGCCGTGTCGTCGAGGTTGGCCGAGCCGACCAGGGCGCGCCAGTCGTTGCCGTGGTCGACGACGAGCGTCTTGCGGTGGTTGGTGTTGAGGTTGAGCGCGGCCAGGTAGCTGCGCAACGTGACCCGGCCGGGGCCCACCGGATTCGGCAGCCAGCCGTGTGGGGCATTGCCCCACCAGCGAAACAGCAGCCGCCACAGGGCGTTCCAGCTGGGATTGGGGTCGCGGGTGGCGGCGAGGCGGGTTTCGACCACGCGGATGCCGGCGGCGCGCAGGGCGTCGAGATGGGGTGTCGCACGCCCGCCGTAGGCACTGTTGATCGGATCGGTGATCACCACGACCCTGAGGTCGGGCACCGCCCGCTGGCGTGCCAGCAGCGCCTCGCACAGCGCTGCGGCGATGCCGGGGCGGCAGTCGGCCGGGCAGTCGGCGGGGTCGCTGAACTGAAAGACGTCGAGCACTACCAGGCGACGTGCTTGGGCGATCAACGCCAGCCGCTCGTCGAGGAGCTGACCGCGGGAGTGCCTCTGGCCGGCGTCATCGAGCCAGGTCTCGTCGAGCCGGAGCTGGACGTCGCGTGCCTCGCGCCAGGGGCCTGTCAGACCCAGGCCGGTCGGCAGGGGCTTGCGCACATGCCACCAGGCGGTGGCCAGATAGAGTGCCAGGGCGAGGCTCAGCAGCGTTCCCGCAAGCATTCCCGCAAGCCCGCTCATGGCGTGTCACCCCTTGAAGGCGATCAGCGAAGCGAAATTGAGGTACTGGAACCAGGTCAGCGAACGCGGGAAGCCGGCGCGAGCCAGCCGCGCGTGGTGGGCGTCGAGAGTGTCGGGCACCAGCACGTTCTCCAGCGCCGTGCGCTTCTGGCTGATTTCCAGCTCGCTGTAGCCGTTGGCGCGCTTGAAGTCGTGGTAGCGCTCCACGCGCCAGGCGTTGTCGGCCTCGTCGGGGTCGACGACCTTCTCGGAGAGCACCAGCACCCCGCCGGGCTCGAGCGCCTCGTAGAGCGCGGCGATCACGGCGTCACGCTCCGCGGGATCGAGGAACTGCAGGGTGAAGTTGAGCAGAATCATCCCCGAAGGGCGGTAGGCGAGGGTGCGGATGTCGCCTTCGACGACCTCGAGGGCATGCTCCGGGCACTCGGCGGCGAGCATCTCGCGGGCGCGGGCGACCATGGCCGGCGAGAGGTCGACGCCGGTATAGCGGAAGGCGTCGGGCGGCAGCGACCCGGCCAGGGCCAGGCCGCCGGCCCCGAGTGAGCAGCCCAGGTCGTAGACGTGGGCGCCGTGGCGCAGGTGACGCCGCGCGATCAGCCCCAGCATGCCGAGTATCTGTCCGTAGCCCGGCACCGAGCGGCGGATCATGTCGGGAAAGCAGGCCACGACCTGTTCGTCGAACGAAAAGCGCGCCACTCGGTCGAGGGGTGTCGAATAGATTGCGTCACGGTAAGATGCAGTACTCATAGTCGGCCGGCGGCAGCGGAGTGGGCACCCATTTTACGCATCCGCGCTGCCGGCTGCACGGCGACGTCACGGAGGAGTCATGCGCCACGCCCCCATCGACCAGAGCGCCGCCTGGCAGGCCCTGGCGAACCATGCCGAGGCCATGCGCGGCACGCACCTGAGCGACCTCTTTGCCGACACCGCGCGAGGCGACGCCTTCACCCGCCGCGCGGCGGGCCTCACCCTGGACCTATCCAAGCAGCGCTGGAGTGCGGAGACGCTGGAGAGGCTCCTCGACCTGGCCCGGGAGGCACGGCTTCCCGAGGCAATCCGGGCCCTGCTCGCCGGTGAGCGGGTCAACATCAGCGAGAACCGGCCGGCGCTGCACACTGCGCTGCGCCTGCCCGCCGAGGCCAGCCTGGTGGTGGACGGCGAAGACCTGGTGCCGGGTGTTCAGGCGACGCTGTCACGCATGGACGAGATGGTGACCCGTTTTCACACCGCTCAGTGGCGCGGCGCCACCGGGCGCCCCATCCGCGATGTGGTCAACCTCGGCGTTGGCGGCTCCGACCTGGGCCCGCTGATGGTGACCCACGCCCTGGCCGACTACCGGCTTGCGGATGTGCACCGCGTCGATGTGCACTTCGCCTCGACCATGGACGGCTCCCAACTCGCTGCCTACCTGAGCCGCTTCAACCCCGAGACCACGCTCTTCGTGCTCTCCTCGAAGTCCTTCACCACCATCGACACCCTGTCCAACGCGCGCACCGCCCGCGACTGGCTGATGGCGCGCCTGGGCAACCAGGAGGGGGTGGACGACGCCCTGGTGATGCGCCAGCACTTCATCGGCGTCTCCGCCAAGCCCGAGAAGATGACCGAGTGGGGCATTGCCGAGGCCAACCAGCTCGAGTTCTGGGAGTGGGTCGGCGGGCGCTATTCGCTGTGGGGGGCCATCGGCCTGCCCATCGCCCTGGTGGTGGGCATGGCGAATTTCCGCGAACTGCTGGCTGGCGCCCACGCCATGGACGAGCACTTCGCCGGCGCGCCCCTCGCCGACAATCTGCCGGTGCTGCTCGCCCTGGCGGGGATCTGGAACGTCAACTTCCTCGACATCCGCGCCCACTCCATCCTGCCTTACGACGGGCGGCTGGAGTACTTCGCCGCCTACCTCGAACAGCTGGAGATGGAGTCCAACGGCAAGTCGGCGACCCACGACGGTCGCCAGGTGAACTACTCCACCTGCCCGGTGCTGTGGGGCCAGCTCGGGCCCAACGCCCAGCACGCCTTCTACCAGCTTCTGCACCAGGGCACCCAGCCGGTGGTGTGTGACTTCATCGCCCCGCTGCGCCGCTACGACGACGTCGAGGACGAGGCCACCCGCGAACACCTCAAGGCGCAGCACCGCCTGACGCTGGCCAACTGCTTCGCCCAGTCGCGCCTGCTGATGCTTGGCGACGACGCCATCGAGGAGGCGGGGCCGCGCCCCGGCCACAAGCGCTACCGCGGCAACCAGCCCTCCACCACGCTGCTGCTCGACCGCCTGACGCCGGCCACGCTCGGGGCGCTGGTCGCTCTCTACGAGCACAAGGTGTTCGTGCAGGCGACCATCTGGGACATCAACTCCTTCGATCAGTGGGGTGTGGAGCTCGGCAAGCAGATCGCCGGCGAGACCGAGCGCATCCTGGCGAGTCACCGCGGCCACGAAGGCATGGACGCCTCTACCCGCGCGCTGGTTGAGGCGGTGTGGCAGGCGGAGGCCGTCGGTGACGACTGATCCGCAGAGAACACTGGCAATGCATACAGGGTGTTGGGTATGCTGAGTGCGCCGCTGCAAGCGACGCGGGCCAGTGGTGTGCTCTACCTTCACGGCTTCAACAGCGGCCATGGCTCACCCAAGGCGGCGCTGATGCGTGCCGCCTGCGCCGCGCTGGCGCTGCCCTGCGCCACGCCGCAGCTGCCTCATCGGCCGCAGGCGGCGTTTTCACTGGCCGAACGCCAGTTCGCGGATCTGGGCCCAAGCCCGCTGCTGGTGGGCAGCTCCATGGGCGGCTTTCTGGCCACCTGCCTGGCCGAGCGCCACGACCTGCCGGCGGTGCTGATCAATCCGGCGGTGAATCCCGCGGCGCTGGTCGCCGAGTGGCTTGGCGAGGCGTTCGTCAACGACTACACCGGTGAGCGCTTCACGGTGACGGCGGCGCATCGCCGGGAGCTGGCGGCCTTGACGCCGTCCCGGGTGCGCGCCGAGCGCTACCTGCTGCTGCTCGGCACCGCCGACGAGACGCTCGACCCGGCCGAAGCTTTTGCGCTCTATCGCGGGGCGCACAGCGTGATTCACCCCGGCGGAGATCACGGGTTCAGCGCCTTGGCGGCCTATCTGCCGGCGATTTTCGCCCATGGCGGCCATGCCCTGCCCGCCGGGCGCATCATCCATCAGGACGACGACGCATGACGCAATACAGTGCCAGCTCGATCGAGGTGCTCTCCGGCCTGGAGCCGGTCCGCAAGCGCCCCGGCATGTACACCGACACCAGCCGTCCCAATCACCTGGCCCAGGAGGTCATCGACAACAGCGTCGACGAGGCGCTCGCCGGCCATGCCCGCGAGATCACCGTGCGGCTGCGCGAGGATGGCGGCATCGAGGTGGCCGACGACGGTCGCGGCATGCCCATCGACATCCACCCGGAGCACGGCGTCTCCGGCATCGAGCTGATCCTCACCCGGCTGCACGCCGGCGGCAAGTTCTCCCAGTCCAGCTACCGCTTCTCCGGCGGCCTGCACGGCGTGGGGGTCTCGGTGGTCAATGCGCTATCGAGTCGTCTGGAAGTGGAGGTGGTGCGCGACGGCGCCCGCCATGCCATGGCCTTCGAGCACGGCGAGAAGGTCGCCGAGCTCGGCGTGGTGGGCAGTGCGCCCAAGCGCGCCACCGGCACCCTGGTGCGCTTCTGGCCCGACCTCAGCTACTTCGACAGCCCGAAGCTCGCCATGGGCCGGCTCAAGCACGTGCTGCGCGCCAAGGCGGTGCTCTGCCCGGGTCTCAAGGTAACCCTGGTGGACACGGACGGCACGGAGAGCGTCTGGCAGTACGCCGACGGCCTGCGCGATTACCTGGCCCAGGCCACCGACGGTTACGAGGTGCTGCCGGCCTCGCCGCTGGTGGGCCACTTCGCCGACGACGAGCAGGCGGTGGACTGGGCGATCCAGTGGCTGCCCGAGGGCGGCGAGCCGCTGCTCGAGAGCTACGTCAACCTGATTCCCACGCCCCAGGGCGGCACCCACGTCAACGGCCTGCGCTCGGGACTGCTCGAGGCGCTGCGCGAGTTCTGCGAGTACCGAAGCCTGTTGCCGCGCGGCGTCAAGCTCACCGCCGACGACCTCTGGGAGCGCGTCAGCTACGTGCTCTCGGTGAAGATGCTCGACCCGCAGTTCGCCGGCCAGACCAAGGAGCGCCTCTCCTCACGCACCGTGGCGGCCTTCGTGTCCGGCGTGGTCAAGGACGCCTTCTCGCTGTGGCTCAACCACCATGTCGACCAGGCCGAGGCGCTCGCCGAGCTGGTCATCAGCGCTGCCCAGCGCCGCCAGAAGAGCGCGAAAAAGGTGGCGCGCAAGAAGGTCACTTCCGGCCCGGCGCTGCCCGGCAAGCTCGCCGACTGCTCAGGGCAGGACCCGGCGGCCAGCGAGCTCTTCCTGGTGGAGGGCGATAGCGCCGGCGGCAGCGCCAAACAGGCGCGCCATCGCGAGACCCAGGCGATCTTGCCCCTGCGCGGCAAGATCCTCAACACCTGGGAGGTGGAGAGCCATGACATCTACGGCTCCCAGGAGGTCCACGACATCGCCGTGGCGATCGGCATGGACCCGGGCAGCAGCGATCTCTCCAAGCTGCGCTACCACAAGATCTGCATCCTCGCTGACGCCGATTCCGACGGCCTGCACATCGCCACCCTGCTCTGTGCGCTTTTCGTGCGCCACTTCCCGGCCCTGGTGGATGCCGGCCACGTCTTCGTCGCCATGCCGCCGCTCTACCGCATCGACCTGGGCAAGGAGGTGCACTACGCCCTGGACGAGAGCGAGAAGGCGGCGATCCTTCGCCAGCTCGAGGGCAAGCGCGGCACGCCGAATGTCCAGCGCTTCAAGGGGCTGGGCGAGATGAGCCCGCTGCAGCTGCGCGAAACCACCATGGCCGCCGACACCCGCCGCCTGGTGCAGCTCACCCGCGAGGCCGACGACGGCACCCTGGAGATGATGGACATGCTGCTGGCCAAGAAACGGGCGCCGGACCGCAAGAGCTGGCTCGAGGACTACGGCAACCTGGCGGACATCGAGGTATAACCCCATGACCATGGATATCCAGGTGGCGGAAGGCGACGTCGAGCGCCTCTCGCTGCGCGAATACACCGAGAAGGCGTACCTCGACTATTCGATGTACGTCATCCTCGATCGGGCCTTGCCGCACATCGGCGACGGCATGAAGCCGGTACAGCGGCGCATCGTCTACGCCATGCGCGAGCTCGCGCTCACCGCCAACGCCAAGTACAAGAAGTCGGCGCGCACCGTCGGCGATGTGCTGGGCAAGTTCCACCCCCACGGCGACAGCGCCTGCTACGAGGCGATGGTTCTGATGGCGCAGCCGTTCAGCTACCGCTACCCGCTGGTCGACGGCCAGGGCAACTGGGGCAGCCCCGACGACCCCAAGTCGTTCGCCGCGATGCGCTATACCGAGGCGAGGCTCTCGAAGTTCAGCGAGGTGCTGCTGTCCGAACTGGGGCAGGGCACCGTCGACTGGACCCCTAACTTCGACGGCACCATGAACGAGCCGGTGGTGCTGCCGGCACGGCTGCCCCATGTGCTGCTCAACGGCGGCACCGGCATCGCCGTGGGCATGGCCACCGACATCCCCCCTCACAATGTGAACGAGGTAGTCGAGGCCACCTGCCACCTTCTGCGCCACCCCGAGGCGACCACCGCGGACCTGGTCGAGTACCTGCCGGCGCCGGACTTCCCCACCGCGGCGGAGATCATCACCTCGCGTGCCGACCTGCGCAAGGTCTACGAGAGCGGGCGCGGCTCGGTGAAGCTGCGCGGCCGTTACGTGATGGAGGAGGGCAATGTGGTGGTCACCGCATTGCCCTACCAGGTGAGCGGGGCCAAGGTGCTCGAGCAGATCGCCGCCCAGATGCAGGCCAAGAAGCTGCCCATGGTGGCCGACCTGCGCGACGAGTCGACCCATGAGGAACCGACCCGGCTGGTGATCGAGCCGCGTTCCAACCGTGTCGACATCGAGGCGATGATGGCGCATCTCTTCGCCACCACCGACCTCGAGAAGAACATTCGGGTCAACCTGAACGTCATCGGCCTCGACGGCCGGCCGCGGGTGATGCCGCTGCCGGACCTCCTCGGCGAGTGGCTCACCTTCCGCCGCACCACGGTGCGTCGCCGCCTGGAGCACCGCCTGGGCAAGGTAGAGGATCGCCTGCACCTCCTCGAGGGCCTGCTCGTCGCCTACCTCAACATCGACGAGGTGATCCGCATCATCCGCGAGGAGGACGAGCCCAAGGCGGCGCTGATGGCCACTTTCGGGCTCTCCGACCGCCAGGCCGAGGCGATTCTCGAGCTGCGCCTGCGCCATCTCGCCAAGCTCGAGGAGATGAAGATCCGCGGGGAGCAGGATGCGCTCGAGGCCGAGCGCAAGCGCTTGAAGGCGCTGCTCGGCAGCGAGGCCCGGCTCACCGACCTGATCGAGAAGGAGCTGCGCGCCGCCGCCGAGGAGTACGGCGACGCCCGCCGCGCGCCGCTGGTCGAGCGCGAGGAGTCCCGCGCCCTCTCCGAGGTGGAGCTGCTCGGCGCCGACCCCATCACCGTGGTGCTCTCCGAGAAGGGCTGGATTCGCAGTGCCAAGGGGCACGAGATCGACCCGGCGGGGCTCTCCTACAAGGCCGGCGACCGCTTCCACCTCGCCGCCCGCGGCAAGACCAATCAGCCGCTGGTGCTGCTCGACGACACCGGGCGCGCCTATACCCTGCAGGCCCACAATCTGCCCAGCGCGCGCAGCCAGGGCGAGCCGGTCACCGGACGCGCCAACGTGGTGGCCGGTGCCCACATGGCCGGCGTGATGCTGGCGCCACCCGAGACCCGTTACCTGCTCGCCTCCGATGGCGGCTACGGGTTCGTGGCGCGCCTCGAGGAACTCATCGGCAAGAACAAGTCGGGCAAGGCGGTGCTCAGCGTGCCCAAGGGGTGCAACGTGTTGCCACCGCACACGATTCCCGATGGCGAAGGGGTGAGCGTGGCGGCGGTCTCCAACGAGGGACGGCTGCTGGTCTTCCCCCTCGAGCAGCTACCCGAGATGGCCAAGGGCAAGGGCAACAAGATGATCGACATCCCCGGCGCTAGGGCGGCACGGCGCGAGGAGTTCGTGCGCGACCTGGTGGTGCTGCCGGCCGGGGCGGCGCTGGTGGTGCACGCCGGCAAGCGCCACTTGACCCTCAAGGCCGACGACCTGGACTACTATCGTGGCGAGCGCGGTCGGCGCGGCAGCAAGCTGCCACGCGGCCTGCAGAAGGTCGATACACTCGAGGTCTCTTCATGACACGACGTTTACTGATCCGCGCCACCGGCGCGGCACGCCCCGGCCAGCTGGCCGGGCTGGGGCAGGCCATGGCGCGCAGCGGCGCCCGGCTACTCGACATCAACCAGAGCGTGACCTTCGGCATGGTGTCGCTGGAGGCGCTGGTGGGGCTCGACCACGACAATGACCTGGAGGCCGCGCTCTCGGCGGCGGGGGACGACCTGGGGCTCGACATCCAGGCCATTCAGGTGAGCGCTGAGGAGTACCAGCGCTGGAGCGTGCAGGCGAGCCAGCCGCGACTGATCCTGACTCTGCTGGCCCCGCACCTGCCGGCGGGGATCCTGGCCGAGGTGGGCGCGCTCACCGCCGGGCACGGGCTCACCGTGGAACTGATCCACCGCCTCTCCGGCCGCGAACCGCTGGACGGCGGCGTGGCCCAGGAGAACGCGCACCAGCGAGGCGCCTGCGTGGAGTGCTGGCTGCGCGGCGAGGAGGTCGACCTCGACGCCCTGCGCGAGAAGGCCCTGGCGCTGGGCGCCATGCACGGCGTCGACATCGCCCTTCAAGAGGACTCCATCTGGCGCCGGCATCGTCGGTTAGTCTGCTTCGACATGGATTCCACGCTGATCCAGACCGAGGTGATCGACGAGCTGGCGCGCCGCCACGGCGTCGGCGACGAGGTGGCGGCGGTCACCGAGCGCGCCATGCGCGGCGAGCTGGACTTCCAGCAGAGCTTTCGCGAGCGCATGGCGAAGCTCAAGGGCCTGGACGAATCGGTGCTGGCCGAGATCGCCGCGACCCTGCCGCTGATGGACGGCGTCGAGCGCCTCATGCATCACCTCAAGCGCCTGGGCTACCGCACGGCGATCCTCTCCGGCGGCTTCACCTACTTCGCGCGCCACCTGCAGGAGCGCCTGGGCTTCGACGAGATCCATGCCAACGAACTGGTCATCGAGAACGGCAAGGTGACCGGCGAAGTGGCCGAGCCGATCCTCGATGCCGAGCGCAAGGCGCACCTGCTGCACGAGATCGCCGCGCGCGAGGGGCTCGCCATGGAGCAGACCATCGCCGTGGGCGACGGCGCCAACGACCTCAAGATGCTCGCCGCCGCGGGGCTCGGTATCGCCTTTCGCGCCAAGCCGCTGGTGCGCAGCCAGGCGCGCCAGTCGATCTCCACGCTGGGCCTCGATGCCGTGCTCTACCTGATGGGCTATCGCGAAGGGGACCTGGAGGAAGGACAGCGCTAGCCGCGCTGGCGCGACCAAGGCATCTGGCGTACCTTCGGGGAAGCCCACCCGACCCGGAGGTCGCCATGACGCAAGCGCATTTCACCGCTGATCTGCTGGAGGAGCTGAACATCCTCTGCCTCTTCAACCTGGATACCTCTCAGGCGGGTATCAAGGTCCACGCCAGCTCCGCGCCGCCTGCCGCTGTCGTCGCCGTGGCCCGGCTGCATGAAAAGGGCTTGGTCACTCAGGTCGACGGCGGCTACCTCACCTCGCTGGGCCTGGACGCCGCCCGCCATGCCCAGGACCTGCTGGGAATCCTGACCGCCCCCGAGCTCACCACCTGATCGTGCGGGCGACGGCCCGGACATGATCCAAGTCATGTTCGGGCGATCGGCCGTGACAGCCATGACCTTGATGTGAGATCGGTTTGTTCGGCCAGGTGTATGTCATGGCAGTGATCTTTTCCTTGATATGTATGCAGAAGCGCGCATTTGCGCCGTGACGGGCGATGGGGCATGATCGAGTCTCACCACGAAAAAGGAAAACTCTCATGCCAGCTAACCAGGTTGCCCATGCCCTTAATAGTGAAGTCTTTAGTCACTGGGTCTCCCAAGCCCTTGCCCAGCAAGCGGCCTATGACGCTATTGCGGCCTTCTTCGCCTAACGGCGCGAGCCGCGTCAGTTGAACCAGGGATGGTTCGTCCAACGCTAACCTCCCGGTATGGATTGCCCCTCCTGGCCAGGGTTGGCCACTTTCTTCTCCCTTCGCTCTCCCTTGCTGCCTTTGCCGCCCGGTTCCTGCACCCGCTCCGCGTGGTGACCCTCTCGTGACCGCCTGCTGTCGCCCCTTGTCAACGCTCCCTCACGAGCGCGTTTCGCTGCATCGGGTAATGGTACCTTGCGTGCCCATGGTACTATCGCGCGGGACCGATTCCTGACCTTAGCGACACGTGGCGGCGGGCCCGATGGCCGCATCCGCCACCGGCTGCCCGATGTTACTGTGAGACCCGAGATCCCATGAGCACTGATTTCGTCACCTGGCGCGAGCGCTTCGAGCGGCTGCGCGCCAATAAGCTGTTCGAGACCGCTGTCATCGTGATCATCGTCTTTTCGGCCTTGCTGATCGGTGCCAAGACCTACGAGGAGACGAGTCGCTTCCAGCGCTGGCTGTTGATGCTCGATGTGGCGGTGACGATCTTCTTCCTGGTGGAGATCCTGATCCGCATGGCCGCGGAGCGACGCCTGCGCGACTTCTTCCGCAAGGGCTGGAACGTCTTCGACTTCCTGATCGTCACCGCCAGTCTGATTCCCATGGACGACTCCGAGATGGTGCTGCTGGCGCGACTGCTGCGTATCTTCCGGGTGCTACGTCTGATCTCGATGATCCCCGAGCTGCGCATGCTGATAACGGCGCTGTTCAAGTCGATCCCGCGCATGGGCTATGTGGCGCTGCTGATGTTCATCATCTTCTACATCTACGGCGCCATTGGCAGCTTCCTGTTCGCCAGTGTGGACGAGAAGCTGTGGGGCAACATCTCGCTGGCCATGCTCACGCTCTTCCAGGTGGCCACCTTCGAGAGCTGGGCCACGGCGGTGCTTTATCCCGCCATGGAGCACTACCCCTACGCCTGGATCTACTTCCTGACCTTCATCTTTCTCAACGCCTTCGTGTTCCTGAACATGATGATCGGCATCGTGCTCGACGTGATGCAGAAGGAGAGCCTGGCGATCGAGCTGGAGAGTGGCGAAGGGGAGGCCGCCGAGCTGCATGGGCTGCGAGACGACGTGCACTCGATGCGTGACCAGCTCGATCGCATGGAGGCGGCACTCGCCTCGCGGCACGGCGCCCCAGAAGTTGACAAATCCGGTCAAGGCTGATTTTCTAGACATATGAACACGACATCGTACCACCTCGATCTAGACCTACGACTACTAGCCCGCCGCTGAGCGCGCCGGGTGATGCCTGCCGCATTGCCCCTGTCCAGGTTCCATCGAGGTCGTACCATGTCTGCCAACCCTGCTTCCTTCATTGCCCGTTTCGCTGTCGCTCCTTCCCCTGAGGTGCGTCACACAGTCGTCGGGCGTGACGTCCACGCCAGCGCCCCGTCCGGTCAAGCCCGGCGGGGCGCTGGCGTTTCCGTATCCCCATGCTGCAACCCTGTCCCCGGAGGCCGCCGCCATGATGCTCGATAACCCCGCTGCCAAGTACCGCCCCTTCGTTGCCGTCGATCTGCCTGACCGGCAGTGGCCGAATCGGCGCATCGAAACCCCGCCGCAGTGGTGCAGCGTCGATTTGCGCGACGGCAACCAGGCGCTGATCGATCCCATGGACCAGGAGCGCAAGCAGCGGCTGTTCGATCTGCTGGTCAAGGTCGGCTTCAAGCAGATCGAGGTGGGGTTCCCCTCGGCCTCCCAGACCGACTTTGATTTCGTGCGCTCGCTGATCGACAACGACAAGGTGCCGGATGACGTCACCATCCAGGTGCTGACCCAGGCGCGGCCGCATCTCATCGACCGTACCTTCGAGGCGCTCAAGGGGGCGAAGAACGCCATCGTTCACGTCTACAACGCCACCGACCCCGTCTTCCGCCGCGTGGTGTTCCACGTCGACCGTGAGGAGTGCATCCAGATCGCCGTGGACGCCACCGCCCAGATCCGGAAGCTGATGGAGGCCGCCCCCGAGACGAACTGGACCTTCCAGTACTCGCCGGAGCTCTTCTCCACCACCGAGTTGGACTTCGCGGTGGAGATCGTCGAGGCGGTCATGGACACCTTCGCCCCGAGCGTGGTCGCGCCGATGATCGTCAACCTGCCGGCGACCGTGGAGGCGGCCACGCCCAATCACTACGCCGACCAGATCGAGTGGTTCTGCCGCCAGGTCAAGAACCGCGACAGCCTGATCGTCAGCCTGCATCCGCACAACGACCGCGGCACCGGCGTGGCCGCAGCGGAGCTCGGCATCATGGCCGGCGCCGATCGTGTGGAGGGTACGCTGTTCGGCAACGGCGAGCGGACCGGCAACGTCGATATCGTCACTCTGGCCATGAACCTCTACACCCAGGGCGTGCACCCCGGGCTCGACTTTTCCAACATCACCCCGGTCATGCGCGAGGTGGAGTACTGCAACCAGCTGCCGGTGCACCCGCGTCACCCCTACGTGGGGGACCTGGTGTTCACTGCCTTCTCTGGCTCTCACCAGGACGCCATCAAGAAGGGCATGGCGGAGCGCCGCGCCAATCCGGAGGCGATGTGGGAGGTGCCCTACCTGCCCATCGATCCCATGGACGTGGGGCGCAGCTACGAGGCGGTGATCCGCGTCAACAGCCAGTCCGGCAAGGGCGGGGTCTCCTACCTGCTCGAGCAGGAGCACGGCATCGAGCTGCCGCGCCGCCTCTCCATCGAGTTCAGCCAGGTGGTGCAGGAGGTGGCGGACCGCACCGGGCGTGAGATCACCTCGCAGATGATCTACCAGGCCTTCGCCGACGAGTATCTGGAGCAGCGTTTGCCGTTCAGCCTGGTCAACCACCGCCTCTCCTCCGAGCCGGACAGCCCCAAGGTGCGCCTCGAGGCGACCATCGAGGAGAACGGCGAGCGGCGCACCATCCATGGCGAGGGCAACGGGCCGCTGGCGGCCTTCATTCGGGCGCTGGTCGCCGAAGGCCAGGACGTGGAGATCATCGACTACCACGAGCACTCCCGCGGCCAGGGGTCTGACGCCGAGGCGGTTGCCTATGTGGAGGTGCGCATCGACGGCGAAGCGGTGTTCGGCGCCGGTATCAACGAGAGCATCACCACGGCTTCGATGAATGCGGTGATGAGCGCCATCAACCGCAAGCTCTCCACCCAGGAACCGGCGGCCAATGTGACCGCGGCGACGCTGGCCTAAAGCGGCGTCTTGCTCGCTTCGCCGGGAATCTCGCGCACCAGCTTCGGCACGAGAAACCCCGGTAGGCTCTCCCTGAGGCCCGCGACCAGCTCGCGGGCCTCAAACTCGGGGACGTCGAAATGGGCGGCGCCGGCCACCGGGTCGAGCATGTGCAGGTAATAGGGCAGCACCCGGGCCTCGAAGAGGCGCTCGGAAAGTGCAGCCAAGGCCTCCACGGAATCGTTGACGCCGCGCAGCAGCACGCTCTGGTTGAGCAGGGTCGCGCCGGCCTGCGTAAGGCGCCGGCAGGCGGCGATCACGGCGTCGTCGATCTCGTTGGCGTGGTTGCTGTGCAGCACGACCACCGTCTGCAGGCGAGTGGCGGTGAGCCAGTCGAGCAGGCCCGCGTCGACGCGGTCGGGGATCACCACCGGCAGGCGCGTGTGAATCCGCAGGCGCTTGAGGTGGGGGATGGCATCGAGCCGCTCGACCAGCCAGGCAAGCTGGCGGTCACTGGCGGCCAAGGGGTCGCCGCCGGAGAGGATTGCCTCGCGGATCGAGGTGTCGTCGCGCAGGTGGTCGAGCGTTTGCTCCCACTGCGCCCGCGAGGGCGAGTTCTCGGCGTAGGGGAAGTGGCGCCGGAAGCAGTAGCGGCAGTTCACCGCGCAGGCGGGGCTGGCGATCAGCAGCACCCGGCCGGCGTACTTGTGGATCAGGCCACGCTGCGGGGTGTGCTCTGCCTCGGCCAGCGGGTCGCTGACATAGCCCGGGGTGGGGGCGGCCTCGGCATCGAGGGGCAGCACCTGGCGCAGCAAGGGGTCGGCGGGGTCGCCGGGGCGCATGCGCGCGAGGAAGGCTTCGGGTACGCGTACCTCGAAAAGCCGGTGGCCGGTCTCGGCGCCGGGCAGCCAGGCCGGGTCGAGGCGCAGCCGGCGGCACAGCTCGCGCGGGTCGCGAACCGCCCGGGCCAGCTGGCTCTGCCAGGCGGGCGTCATCGCCAGCGGCTGCGCCTCCTCGGTGGGGGCGCGCTGCACAAGGGCAGGGCTTCGGGTTATCATGCGGTCCACCAGTCAATGCGGGCGAGGCTCTCCTCGCCGAATGTCACCTCACGCGCGCCCCCGACACGCTCCGGGGGCGCGCTCGAACATGGAGCGATCATGGCGAGCTATTCTACCAATGAATTCAAGGGTGGTCTGAAGGTGATGCTGGACGGCGACCCCTGTGCCATCCTCGAGAACGAGTTCGTCAAGCCCGGCAAGGGGCAGGCCTTCAACCGCGTCAAGCTGCGCAACCTGCTCACCGGCCGCGTCTGGGAGCGCACCTTCAAGTCCGGCGAGTCCCTGGAAGGAGCCGACGTCCTCGACCTGGAAATGGAGTACCTCTACAGCGATGGCGAGATGTGGTACTTCATGAAGACCGACGGCTCCTTCGAGCAGTACCCCGTGGAGAAGAAGGCGCTGGGCGACACCGAGAAGTGGCTCAAGGAGCAGGTGGTCTACACCGTGACACTGTGGAACGACAACGTCATCAACGTCACCCCGCCCAACTTCATCGAGCTGGAAGTCACCGAGACCGACCCCGGCGTCAAGGGCGACACCGCTCAGGGCGGCTCCAAGCCGGCAACCCTCTCCTCCGGTGCCGTGGTGCGCGTGCCGCTGTTCATCAACGAAGGCGAAGTGCTCAAGATCGATACGCGCAGCGGCGAGTACGTTTCCCGCGCCTGATGGTCGACTGGCGACCCACCGCCGAGATCGAAACCCTGCACGCGCGGGCGCGGCTGCTGGCCGCGGTGCGCGCTTTCTTTGCCGAGCGCGAGGTGCTGGAGGTGGAGACGCCGGTACTGGGTCACGGCGGCAGCACCGATGTGCACCTGGCGTCGCTCTCCTGCGAGGCGACCACTCCGGCGGGGTGCGAGCGGCTGTGGCTGCAGACCTCGCCGGAATTCCACATGAAGCGCCTGCTCGCCGCGGGCAGCGGGCCGATCTTCCAGATCGCCCGCAGCTTCCGTGACGGCGAGGTAGGAACTCGGCACAACCTCGAGTTCACCATGCTGGAGTGGTACCGCCCGGGGCTTCCGCTTGACGCGCTGATCGAGGAGACGGCGGCGCTGATCCGCGCGGTGCTCGGCCGCGAGTCGGGCCCGCTGCGCCACCGCCGCTACCGCGAACTGTTTCGCGAGGTGCTGGGGCTCGACCCCTTCACGGCCGAACTCGCCGCGCTGCGCCGCCTGGCCGGTGAGCGGGGTGGGCTGGACATGGCGGGCGCGCCTCGCGACGACTGTCTCGATCTGCTGATGAGCCTCGCCATCGAGCCGACGCTCGGCCGTGACAGCCTCGACGTGGTGGTGGACTACCCGGCGAGCCAGGCGGCGCTGGCGCGGCGCCATCACGACCCCGAGGACGGTGCCTGGGTGGCCTCACGCTTCGAGGTTTACCTGGCCGGCCTGGAACTGGCCAACGGCTACGATGAGCTCACCGATGCCGACGAACAGGCCACGCGTTTCGCCGAGGACAACGCCGCGCGCTGCGAGGCGGGGCTCGCCGAAGTGGACGCGGACGCGCGCCTGTTGGCGGCGCTGGCACACGGCATGCCGGCGGGCAGCGGCGTGGCGCTCGGCCTCGACCGGCTGATCCAGCTGGCGCTGGGCAAGGCTAGCGTGGCGGAGGTGATGGCCTTCGCCACGCCCCGTGCCTAGCCCTGGTCGATATCCTGTGCTTGGCTGACGGCCCGGCTGCCAGCACCCTCCGACGCCGGCAGCGGCCCCAGCGACTGTCCCATGCTGACCATGCCGCCTGGCGTGAGGTCGGCGAAGTCGACTTCCCGGGCGAAGCCCATCACCACCGTGGAGCCGAGCTTGAAGCGGCCCATCTCCTCGCCTCTGGCCAGGTGGATCGGCCGGTCGAAGCGCGTGCGCTGGAGGGTGCCCGACAGCGGTGTGACCTGGCCGGCCCATACCGTCTCGATCGCCGCCACGATCATCGCCCCCACCAGCACCATGACCATGGGCCCGTGCTCGGTGTCGAAGTGGCACACCAGCCGCTCGTTGCGGGCGAAGAGGTTGGGCACATGCGCCGTGGTGGCGGCGTTGACCGAGAAGAGCCGCCCCGGCACGTAGACCATCTCGGTGAGCGTGCCGGCGATCGGCATGTGCACCCGGTGGTAGTCACGGGGCGACAGGTAGACGGTGGCAAAGCTGCCACCCAGGTAGCGTCGCGCCGCCTCGGTGTCGCCGCCTAGCAGGTCGGCCATGGCATAGCGGTGCCCCTTGGCCTGCAGCAGCAGCCCCGCCTCGATGGCGCCGAACTGCGAGAGGGTGCCGTCGGCGGGACACAGCACCCCCTCGCCCAGAGGGCGGGCCTCCGCCGTGAGCGCCCGGGTGAAGAAGGCGTTGAAGCTGGGGTAGGCCGTGGGGTCGGGCTCCAGCGCCTGGCCCATGTCGACCCGGAACACCCGGATGAACGCCCGGATCAGGCGATTCTTGAGCCACGGCAGGCGGCAGTCGGCGAGCCACCCCACCAGCCGCGACAGCAGATGATGGGGCAGGGGGTACTGGATCAGCGAGAAGAGTCGGGCAAGTGACACGTGAAGGGTTCCGTTGTGGTTACTCGATCGGGGTATCGTCGCGGTTGCCCCACTCCTGCCAGGAGCCGCCGTAGCCGCGCATCTTCGTGAAGCCCAGGGCACGGCCCACCAGCCAGGTGAAGCCGCTGCGGTGGTGACTCTGGCAGTGGGTGACCACCTCCATGTCGGGGGTCAGGCCCAACGCCTCGAGCTCGGTGACAAGTTCGGCATAGTCGCGCAGGCGCAGGCCGCGCTCGCGGTCCATCGCCTCGGTCCACTCGAAGTTCACCGCGCCGGGGATATGGCCGAGTCGGCGGTTGTTGCCGCGCTGGCCGTCGTACTCGGCGCGCGAACGGGCGTCCCAGATGGCCAGC
The DNA here is from genome assembly GCF_010994375.1 of Halomonas sp. NO4. Taxonomy (GTDB): domain Bacteria; phylum Pseudomonadota; class Gammaproteobacteria; order Pseudomonadales; family Halomonadaceae; genus Halomonas. The sequence goes on along the minus strand of NZ_WHMA01000009.1, from coordinate 132,750 downwards.
CCCGGCTCGCCCAGGCGCTCCTGCAGTTCCACCCGGTCGATGCGCACTTCGGGGTGCAGAATCTCGGCCTGGTAGTCGCTGGGCGTGGGAGTATGTGGCTCGCGGGACACCGGCTGGTCACTCTCCCGCCAGGCGTGAATGCCGCCGTTGAGGTAGGAGTAGCGGCTGTGGCCGATCAGCTCCAGGGTCCACAGCAGGCGCCCCGCCCAGCCGCCGCCCTCGTCGTCGTAGGCCACCACATGGGTGTCGCGGGTCAGGCCCAGCTCGCTGAACAGCCGGGACAGCGCCTCGGCGGACGGGACGTCGGTGGGTGTCTCGCCCTCGCTGCGCAGTAGCCGGCGGTGGTCGAGGAAGACGGCGCCCGGCACGTGCCCCTCGGCATAGCTGTCGGGACGCAGCGGCACGTCGACGATCAACAGGGAGGGGGCGTCCAGGTGCTCGGCGAGCTGTTCGGGCTCGACAATCAGCGGCAGCAGGTTGTCTTCGGAACTCATGGCGATCTCCTGATCTCGGGTCCTGTTGAGTCTAGGATTCATTCAGCCCATCGACGATGCGACGGTAGCTGGCGAAACGCTCGGGGTGGATCGCGCCGCGCTCCACGGCTTCGCGCAGGGCGCAGCCGGGCTCCTGGCGGTGACGGCAGTCGCGGAAGCGGCAGTGCCCCAGGTGCTCGCGAAACTCGATGAACCCCTCGGCGACCTGGCGCTCGTCGAGGTGAGTCAGGCCGAACTCGCGAATGCCGGGGGAGTCGATCAGCTCGCCGCCATCGGGCATGGCGCCGGCGGTGGGGTGATGGAAAGTGTAGAGGCGCGCCGTGGTGGTGGTATGGGTGCCCTTGCGCGCATCCTTCGACAGCGCGCCGATGCGCAGTGCCTCGTCCGGCAGCAGGCGGTCGATCAGCGACGACTTGCCCACCCCGCTCTGGCCGACGAACACCGAGGTGCGCCCGGCGAGCTGGGCCTGAAGCGCCTCCAGGCCGTCTTTCCGTGCAATGGTGGTGGTCACCACGGGGTAGTCCAGCGCGGCATAGCGCGCGAGCAGCGCGCCCAGGGCGCCGCCTCCCGGGGGGAGCAGGTCGATCTTGTTGAGCACCAGCACCGGGGCGATGCCGGTGGCCTCGGCCGCCACCAGATAGCGGTCGATCAGGTTGGCGTGGGGTTCCGGCTCGGCGGCGAAGACGATCAGGATCTGGTCGATGTTGGCCGCCACCGGCTTGAGTTGGCCGCGCGCGTCGGGACGCTCGAGCACGCTGTCGCGCTCGCCGCGGGCCACCACCACGCCGTCCCTGACCTGACCGTCGGCGTCATGGGCGGCGCGCCATACCACGCGGTCGCCGGTCACCAGGCCCTCCAGGTTGGCGCGCAACTGGCAGCGAACCGGTTCCGCCCCGCTCTCCGGACGCACTTCCAGCTGTCGGCCGAAGTGGGCCACCACCCGGCCCGACTGTTCGGCGCTCAGCTCGCCCGCCGCCGGGACGGCGTCCTCGCGGGCATCGCGCTTGGCGGCACGCGCGGCGCGTTCAGCCTGGATCTTCTCGACGCGCCAGCGCTGCTGACGGCTCAACTTGCGTTTGCTCATGGGCCCCTGAAGCTCGGTACAATGGCGACATTGTACTCATCCATCGCGTTCGCTGTCGCCAGCCGTGCGACGCGACGCTCGGCAAGGAAGGTGCCATGGCCAAGACGAACGACAAACCGGATCCGCGCAAGCAGCGCCTGGTGTGGATCGACCTGGAGATGACCGGCCTCGATCCCAGCCGCGAACGCATCATCGAGGTGGCGACCCTGATCACCGACAACGACCTGAGCCTGGTCGCCGAGGGACCGGTAATCGCGGTCCATCAGCCCGACACGCTGCTCGAGGCGATGGACGACTGGAACCGCAAGACCCACGGCGACTCGGGGCTGGTGGCGCGCGTCAAGGCCAGCACCGTCGACACCGCCGAGGCCGAGCGCCAGACGCTCGCCTTCCTGCGTCAGTACGTCGAGCCCGGCACCTCGCCCATGTGCGGCAACAGCGTGCACCAGGACCGACGTTTCCTGGAGCGAGAGATGCCCGCGCTGCTGGCCTTCTTCCACTACCGCAACCTGGATGTTTCCACCGTCAAGGAGCTGGCCAAGCGCTGGAATCCCGGAGCGCGGGCCGGCTTCGAGAAGCGCAACGTCCACCTGGCGCTGGACGATATCCGCGAATCCGTGGCTGAGCTCGCCCACTATCGCCGCACGTTTTTGCGGATGCCCGAGGACGACAGCGACGAGGAAGAGTGACGAGAAAGAGTGACGCCGCTCAAGCGGTAGCGATCCGCTTGCGGCGCTTCTCCTGCTGGCGCTCGAGCGCCCAGCGCACGTGCTCGCGCACCAGGTCCGAGGGGTAGGCGAGGCGCGCGCGCAGGGCCGCCTCGATGGCCGCGCTCCAGGGGGCGTTGCCGAGCCCCACGGCGAGGTTTCTCAGCCAGCGTGCGTAGCCGATGCGCCGTATCGGGCTGCCGGCGGTCTTCTCCAGGAACTCCTCCTCGCCCCAGGCGAACAGCGACAGCAGGCTCGCGCGGTCGAGATCGTGGCGGGGGGAAAAGTCGTCTTCCGCCGTGGCCCGGGTAAAGCGGGTGAAGGGGCACACCAGCTGGCAGTCGTCGCAGCCGAATACCCGATTGCCCATTGCCTCGCGGTAGCGCTCGGGGATGGCGCCGTGCAGCTCGATGGTCAGGTACGAGATGCAGGCGCGGGCGTCGACCACCCGGTCGGCGACGATGGCACCGGTGGGGCAGGCGGTCTGGCAGGCGCTGCAGCTGCCGCAGTGGTCGCGCTCGAAGGGCCGGTCCACGGGCAGCGGCAGGTCGACATAGAGTTCGCCGAGAAAGAACAGCGACCCGGCCTTGGGGTGGAGCAGCATGGCGTTCTTGCCCACCCAGCCGAGCCCGGCCTTGCGGCCCAGAGCCCGCTCCATCACCGGGGCGGAGTCGACGAAGGCGCGATGCCCGAAGGGGCCGACCTCGCCCTCGATCCACTGGGCGAGCGTCGCCAGGCGCTTGCGCATCAGCTTGTGGTAGTCGCGGCCCACGGCGTAGCGGGAGACGTAAGCCGTCTCCGGCTGGCCCAGCACCTTGGCGCTCTCCACCTCGGCGGGCAGGTAGTCCAGGCGCACGCTGATCACGCGCAGGGTGCCCGGCACCAGCTCGGCGGGCCGGGTGCGCTTGGTGCCGTGCTTGGCCATGAAGCCCATCTCGCCCTGATACCCGGCGTCGAGCCAGCGCGCCAGGCGGCGCTCGTCTTCGGCCAGGTCGAGGTCGGTGATGCCCACCTGCTGGAAGCCGAGCTCGCGCCCCCACTGCTTGATGGTGTCGGCCAGGGCGGACAGGTCGGTGTCGTGGTCGGGCGTCACGCGGCTCATGATCGGGAAAGCAGTGCTCATGATCGAGAAAATTGTGCGCAAGAGGGGTCGGGGATTGGCGAAGTCGCCAAGAAGCGGACACACTTCACAGCAGTAACGAACCACTGTTTTATAATGCCGAGTGGCGATGGCCACCATGATACGGCATTGCGACCTGGGGAGACACCGGATGACCGACGCGTACCGCGATGCGAGCCTGCCGGCCCTGCGGCCCCTGTACCGCGCCGAGCAGGTGCGTGAGCTCGACCGCCGTACCATTGCCGGCGGCATCGACGGCTTCGCGCTGATGCAACGCGCCGCCACAGCGGCCTGGCAGAGCCTCAATGCGCGCTGGCCCAGTGTGCGTCGCCTCACGGTGCTGTGCGGGGGCGGCAACAACGGCGGCGATGGCCACGTGCTGGCCGCCCTCGCCGCGATGGCCGGTGTCGAGGTGCAGCGCATCGTGCTCAAGGCGCCCGAGGAACTCCACGGCGATGCCGCTCGCGCCGCCGAGATGGCCAGCGCCGCCGGGGTGGGCCTGGTGCCGTGGCAGACGGATATCGAGTTCACCGGCGAGGTGGTGGTGGATGCGCTGCTGGGGACCGGTCTGGGCGGCGAGGTGCGGGGAACCATGCGCGAGGCCATCGCGGCGATCAATGCCTGCGGCCGACCGGTACTGGCCGTCGACATCCCCTCGGGGCTGGCCGCCGACAGCGGGGCGGAGCTGGGCATCGCGGTGCACGCCGACCGTACTGTGACCTTCATCGGCGACAAACTCGGGCTGCACACCGGACGCGCCCCAGCGCGCAACGGCGAGGTGCACTTCTGCGCCCTCGGCGTCGACGCGGCGTCCCACTCGGACCTGCCGGTGGCGGGCAAGTTGCTCGACGAGGCGCTGATTCCCGCCCTGCTGCCATCCCGCGCCCGCGATGCCCACAAGGGCGCCATGGGCCACGTGCTGGTGCTCGGCGGGGCGCCCGGCTTCGGCGGCGCGGCCTTGATGGCGAGCGAAGCCGCCGCGCGCCTCGGCGCCGGCAAGGTGAGCCTGGCCACGGCGCCGGAGCACGTCACCGCAAGCCTGGTGCGCCGCCCCGAGGTGATGGTCCACGCCATGCGCGGCGCCACCGACCTGGGGGCGCTGCCCGAAGCGGCAGACGTGCTGGTGGTGGGGCCGGGCCTGGGGCAGGGTGCCTGGGGCCAGGGCATGCTGCAGGCGGCACTGGCGGCCGAACGCCCCTTGGTGGTGGATGCCGACGGCCTCAACCTGCTGGCCTCGCAATTTACCGGCCAGCGGCGAGACGACTGGGTGCTCACCCCGCATCCCGGCGAGGCGGCTCGCCTGTTGGGCGTGAGTCCCGCTGAGGTGGAGGCCGACCGCCCCGCGGCGGTCACCGAGCTGCAGCGCCGCCGCGGCGGGGTGATCGTGCTCAAGGGGGCCGGCAGCCTGGTTGCCGGGCCCGACGGCCTGGCGGTGTGTCCCTACGGTAACCCCGGCATGGCCTCCGGTGGCATGGGGGATGTGCTCTCGGGTCTGCTCGGGGCGCTGCTTGCCCAGGGGCTGCCGCTCGTTCGGGCAGTATGGCTTGGCGTGGTGGTCCACGCCCGCGCCGCCGACGCGGCAGCCCGGGCCGCGGGCGAGCGTGGCCTGCTGGCCGGCGATCTGGCATTCTATGCGCGGACGCTGGTCAACCCCGATATGACTTCCCGAGATGTGACTTCCCAAGGCTTGGTGCAGGGCAGGTAGCATGATGCGCGTGCAACTCGACGACGAAGAGCGCCAGGTCGCCTTTGGCGAATGCCTGGGACGTGCCTTGAACGGCCACGGGTGCGTGCACCTGGCTGGCGAACTGGGCGCCGGCAAGACCACCCTGGCGCGCGGTGTGCTGCGCGCCTACGGCCACGGCGGGGCGGTGAAGAGCCCCACCTATACGCTGGTCGAGCCGTACGTGCTCGACGACCAGCGCCTCTATCACCTCGACCTCTACCGGCTTGGCGACCCCGAGGAGCTGGAGTTCATCGGCGGGCGCGACCTCTTCGCCGAAGAGGCGTTGATCCTGGTGGAGTGGCCGAGCCGCGGCGAGGGCTGGCTGCCGGTGCCGGATATCGAGGTGCAGCTGCGCCTCGCCGCGGCGGGGCGCGAGGCTCAGCTGGCGGCCTTCACCCCCCACGGCCGGGCGGCGCTGGAGCGACTCGCCGAGGCGCCCGCGCTGGCCGGTGCCATTCGTCACGGGGAGCGGGCAGCGACATGAGTGAAGCGTGGCGTCCCCGTGGCTGGCGCCGGGTCGTGCAGGGGCTGCGCGGCCTGTGGCTGACGACTTGTCTGGCACTGGTCGCCCTGCCGGCCAGTGCCGCCGAGGTGGACAACGTGCGCCTGTGGGCCGCCCCCGACCATGCGCGGCTGGTCTTCGATCTCTCGACCGTCGCCGAGGCCGAGGTCTTCATGCTCAACAACCCGCGGCGCCTGGTGATCGACCTCGAGGAGAGCGGCCTCAACACCGACCTGGCTCGTCTCGACCTGAGCGGCAGTGCCATCACCGAGGTGCGCAGCGGCATTCGCAACGGCACCGGCCTGCGCGTGGTGCTCGAGCTCTCCCGCGAGATCGAGCCGCGCCACTTCACCCTGCCACCCAATGATCAGTACGGCCACCGCCTGGTGGTGGACATGGAGTATCCCGGCGAGAGCGCCGTGGAGAACCCCATCGATCCCATCGAGGCGATGATCCGCGACCAGGAGATCACTGCCGAGCGGGCGCGCCGCGACGGGACCAGCGGGGCCGCCGCGGCCGCGGCGGCGGCGGTGTCCCAGGCCCAGCCCCATCCCAAACGCGATATCATCATTGCCATCGATGCCGGCCACGGTGGCGAGGACCCCGGGGCGATCGGCCCCTCGGGCACGCGCGAGAAGGACGTGGTGATGGAGATCGCCCGCCGCCTGCAGCGCCTGGTGGACGATACCCAGGGCTTCCGGGCGGTGATGATCCGCGACGGCGACTACTACATCGGGCTGCGTCAGCGCACCCGCATCGCCCGCGAGCAGAAGGCGGACTTCTTCGTCTCCATCCACGCCGATGCCTTCACCAGTCCGCGGCCCAACGGCAGTTCGGTCTATGCGCTGTCGCAGCGCGGCGCTACCTCGGAGACCGCCCAGTGGCTGGCCGCCAGCGAGAACCGCGCCGACCTGATCGGCGGGGTGGATGGCAACCTCTCGCTCAGCGACAAGGACGAGGTGCTGCGCGGCGTGTTGCTCGACCTCACCATGACCGCCACCCTCAACGACTCGCTGTCGATCGGTGGCCAGGTGCTCGACCAGCTGGGGCGCGTCAACCGCCTGCACAAGTCGCGGGTCGAGCAGGCCGGGTTCATGGTGCTCAAGTCGCCGGACATTCCCTCGCTGCTCATCGAGACCGGCTTCATCTCCAACCCCGGCGAGGAGCGTCGCCTGCGCGACGGCGGCTATCAGCACGAGCTCGCTCAGGCCGTCTTCGGCGGCTTGCGCGAGCACTTCCGGCGCAATCCGCCACCGGCCAGCCTGCTCGCCTGGCAGCGTGACAACCAGCGCAATACCGCCGGCAACGAGTACCGCATCCAGCCCGGTGACACCCTCTCGCAGATCGCCGCCCGCCACGGCGTGCCCGTCGCCCAGCTCAAGCAGGCCAACGAGCTCAACGGCGACGTGATCCGTGTCGGTCAGGTGCTGCGGATACCGCGTTCATGAGGTTCTTCATCGCATGACCGAGAGTCGTCGCATCCGTGTCCTCGACCCGCGCTTGGCCAACCAGATCGCCGCCGGCGAAGTGGTGGAGCGGCCCGCCTCGGTGGTCAAGGAGCTCCTCGAGAACGCCATCGACGCCGGCAGCCAGCGCATCGAGGTGGAGCTGGAGGCCGGCGGGGCCCGGCTGATCCGTGTACGCGACGACGGGGGCGGCATCGACGAGGCGGACCTGCCGCTGGCCCTGTCGCGCCATGCCACCAGCAAGATCGCCTCTCTCGAGGAGCTCGAGGGTGTGGCGAGCCTCGGCTTTCGCGGCGAGGCGCTGGCGTCGATCAGCTCGGTGTCGCGCCTCGATCTCACCTCCAACGTCGCCGACGACCCCACCGCCGGCTGGCGGGTGGTCGCCGAAGGGCGCCAGATGGAGCCGCGGGTCACACCGGCGCCGCACCCCCGCGGCACCTCGGTAACGGTGCGCGATCTCTTCTTCAATACCCCGGCGCGACGCAAGTTCCTGCGCACCGAGAAGACCGAATACGGCCATGTCGAGGAGGCCTTCCGGCGCCTGGCGCTGTCGCGCTTCGACCTGGCCTGGACGCTGCGCCATAACCAGAAGACGGTGCATCAGCTGCCTGCGGCCGGCGATCCGGCGGGCTGCGAGCGGCGCATCGCGGCGCTGCTCGGCAAGGGCTTCCTGGAGAACGCCCTGCACCTCGATCTGTCGGCTGGCCACCTGCGCCTGTGGGGCTGGGTGGGACTGCCCACCCACTCCCGCGCCCAGGCCGACCAGCAGTATTTCTTCGTCAACGGCCGCGTGGTGCGCGACCGCCTGGTGGCCCACGCCATCCGTCAGGCCTACCGCGACGTGCTCTTCCACGGCCGTCACCCGGTGTTCGTGCTCTACCTGGAGCTCGATCCCACGGTGGTGGACGTCAACGTTCACCCAACCAAGCACGAGGTGCGCTTTCGGGACGGCCGGCTGGTGCACGACTTCCTCTTCTCCAGCCTGCACCGGGCGCTCGCCGAGGCGCGCCCGGGGGAGCGGGAAGTGGCGGATGATAGCGAGACCAGCGCCGTGGAAGCACCCGCGTCGTCGGCCGAGGCCAAGCGGGGTGTGCGCGAGTCGGCCGGGCGCTGGCAGCAGCAGCCCATGGCACTGCACGAGCGTCGCGAGGAGCCCGGTGAGTCGGTGACCCCCAACCGCGTCCGCGCCTTCATGGACGGCTACCGTGCCCTGCATCCCGAGCACGAGGCGACGCTGCTCACGCCCCAGCCGGCATCACCCGGGGCTGGGGGTGAGGCGGCTGACATGGCGCTGGCCGAACGCCAAGGTGTGCCACAGCCCGCAGCGCGGCCGCCGCTGGCCGAGGCGGATGCCACCCAGGCCCCGCCGTTGGGCTATGCCGTGGCCCAGCTGCATGGTATCTACATCCTGGCCCAGAACGCCCGCGGCCTGGTGGTGGTCGACATGCACGCTGCCCACGAGCGTATCGTCTACGAGCGCATGAAGGCGCAGGTGCATCAGGGCACCCTCGATGCCCAGCCGCTGCTGGTGCCGGTGTCGCTGGCCGCCAGCGCTGCCGAGGTGGCCACCGCCGAGGCCGAGCGCGACGCCTTCGCTCGCTTCGGCGTGGAGCTCGACGTGGCCGGCCCCGAAACCTTGCTGGTGCGTCAGGTGCCGGCTCTGCTCAGCGACGCCGACGTGGAGGCGCTGGTGCGCGACATGCTCGGCGACCTGGAGCGCTACGGCCGCTCCGACCGGCTGGAAGCGCATCTCAATGAGCTGCTCGCCACCATGGCCTGCCATGGCAGCGTGCGCGCCAATCGCCAGCTGACCCTGGCCGAGATGAATGCCCTGCTGCGCGACATGGAGCGCACCGAGCGCAGCGGGCAGTGCAATCACGGCCGTCCCACCTGGACCGAGATGAGCATGAAGGAACTCGACCGGCTCTTTTTGCGTGGACAGTAGCCCCTACATGGACAGCAGCCCCATGCCCGACGACCGTCCCCTGGCCATCCTGCTGATGGGGCCCACCGCCGCCGGCAAGACCGACCTGGCGATCGCCCTGCACGAGCAGCTCGACTGCGAGCTGATCAGCATGGACTCGGCCATGGTCTATCGCGGCATGGACATCGGCAGCGCCAAGCCCACGGCGACGGAGTTGGCCCGCGCGCCACATCGGCTGATCGATATCCGCGATCCCGCCGAGCCTTACTCGGCGGCGGAATTCCGCGCCGATGCCCTGGCGGCGATGCGCGAGATCACTGCGGCAGGGCGCATTCCGCTGCTGGTGGGCGGCACCATGATGTACGCCCAGCGCCTGCTGGCCGGGGTGGCCAACCTACCGGCGTCCGACCCGACGGTGCGCGCCGAGCTGGAGCGCGAAGTCGAAGCCCGGGGGCTGCCCGCCCTGCACGAGGCGCTCGCGCAGGTCGACCCGGTCTCGGCAGCGCGCATCCACCCTAACGATCCCCAGCGGCTGATGCGCGCACTGGAGGTCTATCACGTCAGCGGGCGCTCCCTCACCGCGCTGTGGCGTGAACAGCGCCCTGAAACCTTCCCCTGGCGTACGCTGTCGATAGGAGTCAGCCCCGGGGATCGCCGCGTCCTGCATGCGCGTATCGCCGCCCGCTTCGACGCCATGCTGGCCGCCGGGCTGATCGAGGAGGTGGCGGCACTCAGGGCGCGGGGCGATCTGCATCCGGCGTTGCCCTCGATGAAGAGCGTGGGCTATCGCCAGGTGTGGGAGTACCTGGCGGGCGAGGGCGATCTCGCCGACCTGCGACATCGCGGCGTGGTGGCGACGCGCCAGCTCGCCAAGCGGCAGCTGACGTGGTTGCGTCGCTGGCCGGGGCTGGAATGGATCGATTCCCAGGGCGACGATGCGTTCCCCGCCGTCCTGAAACTCGTGCGCGAATCGGTCGGTTAGCGTAAGATGAGCGCTTCGAGTGGCCGGGTGACCCACCCCAACATCATAACTTCCACCCCTTAAAGAAAACGATATAGGGAGAGGCAACATGTCCAAAGGGCAGTCCCTTCAAGACCCGTACCTGAATATCCTGCGCAAGGAGCGCATTCCGGTATCGATTTTCCTGGTCAACGGCATCAAGCTGCAGGGACAGATCGAATCCTTCGATCAGTTCGTCATCCTGCTGCGCAACACCGTCAGCCAGATGGTCTACAAGCACGCCATCTCCACGGTGGTCCCGTCGCGCAACGTGCGCCTGCCGGCCCAGGATCCTGCTGCCCAGCCGGAAAATAACGTGTGAGGTCATTGATTGTTTTTTGAGCGCCCCGACGCCGGCGAGACGGCGGTACTCCTTCATGTGGACTTTCAGGACGAGCGTGAGCGCGAGGATCCCGGCGAGTTCCTGGAACTGGTGCGCTCCGCCGGGGCCGAGCCGGCCACGCTGCTCACCGGCAGCCGGCAGCGCCCCGATCCCCGCACCTTCATCGGCGCTGGCAAGGTCGAGGAGCTGCGCGAGGCGCTGGCGGTTCACGGGGCAGAGCTGGTCATTTTCAACCATGCGCTGAGCCCCTCCCAAGAGCGCAACCTGGAGCGTGAACTGAAGTGTCGCGTGCTCGACCGCACGGGCCTGATCCTCGACATCTTCGCCCAGCGGGCACGGACCCACGAGGGCAAGCTGCAGGTCGAGCTGGCCCAGCTGGAGTACATGGCCACCCGCCTGGTGCGGGGCTGGACCCACCTGGAGCGCCAGAAGGGCGGTATCGGGCTGCGCGGCCCGGGTGAGACCCAGCTCGAGACTGACCGCCGGCTGCTGCGGGCGCGCATCAAGGCGATCCACAAGCGCCTCGACAAGGTGCGCAGCCAGCGCAGCGAGAACCGGCGCGCGCGTTCGCGGGCGGAGATCCCCAGCGTCTCTTTGGTGGGTTACACCAACGCCGGCAAATCAACGCTCTTCAACGCGTTGACCGCGTCAGAGGTCTATGCGGCCGATCAGCTCTTCGCTACCCTCGACCCGACCCTGCGCCGTCTGGAGATCGACGACGTGGGGCCGGTGGTGCTGGCCGACACCGTGGGCTTCATTCGCCACCTGCCCCACAAGCTGGTCGAGGCCTTCCAGGCCACGCTGCAGGAGGCCGCGGAGGCGGCGCTGCTGGTCCATGTGATCGACGCCGCCGACCCTGACCGCGACCTTAACGTGGCGCAGGTGGAGGCGGTGCTCGACGAGATCGGGGCGCTCGACGTGCCGATGCTCAAGGTGATGAACAAGATCGACCTGCTCGACAGCGCTCCGCGCATCGAGCGTGACGGCGAGGGCCGCCCCGAGGTGGTGTGGCTCTCGGCCCAGCAGGGGCGGGGGATCGATCTGCTCTACCAGGCGCTCTCGGAGTGCCTGGCTGAGGATGTGATCGATTTTTCGCTGACGCTTGCCCCTGAGCAGGGGCGGCTGCGCGCCGGGCTGCACGAGCTGGGCGCGGTGCGCGAGGAGCATTTCGACGACGCAGGGCACACGCGGCTGGTGATCCGCCTGCCGCGTCGCGATTTCCTGCAGCTGATGGCGCGGCTCGGCGAGCGCGCCGAGGACTATCTGCCTCGTGAGCTGCAGGAGCGTCCGGTGTGGGAGTCGTGAATCGGCACCGGACGTCGCGCGACGCCTGACAGAACTGGGCCATGGCGCCTGAAGCGCCGACAAGATGGCAACCGACGCCTCGCCGGCGGCAACGGCAGGCAACGAGAGTGGAGACGATGTATGGCTTGGAATGAGCCTGGTGGTGGCAACCAGCACGACCCCTGGAGCGGTGGGGGGCGCGGCGGTGGCGGCGGCGGTAAGCGCGGCGGCAACCAGGGCCCACCCGACCTCGACGAGGCACTGAAGAAGTTTCAGGACAAGCTCAACCGCATGCTCGGCGGCCGTGGCGGAAAGGGCGGCGGTCGCGGCGGCAAGGGCGGTGGCGGCGGTCGGCCGCGCAACACCTTTGCCTTGCCGGGGCTGTTGATTGTCATCGCCTTGGCGGTGTGGGGGGCCTCGGGGTTCTATCTGGTTGATCAGGCCGAGCGCGGCGTGGTGCTGCGTTTCGGCGAGTTCCAGCGCGTGGTCACCCCGGGCCTGCACTGGAATCCGCCGCTGATCGACGACGTGCGCATGGTCAACGTGACCCGTGTGCGCTCGCTGAGCCAGATGCAGTCGATGCTGACCCGCGACGAGAACATCGTCGAGGTGGAGATTTCGGCCCAGTATCAGGTAGCGAGTCCGCGCGACTTCGTGCTCAACGTGCGCAATCCGCAGCTCTCCATCGAGAACGCCCTGGACAGCGCCCTGCGCCACGTGGTGGGCGGGACCGAAATGATCGAGATCCTGACCTCGGGGCGCGAGATTCTCGGCAGCTCCGTGGCCAGTCGCCTGCAGTCCTACCTGGACAGCTACGGTACCGGCATCAGCCTGCAGACCATCAACATCGAGTCCACTGCGGCACCCGATCCGGTCATCGACGCCTTCGACGACGTGATCCGGGCCCGCGAGGATCGCCAGCGCACCATCAACGAGGGCATGGCCTACGCCAACGCCATCATCCCCGCGGCGCAAGGTCAGGCCCAACGCCTGGTCGAGCAGGGCCAGGGCTATCGCGAGTCGGTGGTCGCCGAGGCACAAGGTCAGGCCAACCGCTTTAATGCGCTGCTGGCCCAGTACCGCAACGCCCCGGATATCATGCGCGAGCGTCTCTACCTGGATGCCATCGCCGAGGTGTTCGGCAAGACACCGAAGGTGCTCGTGGACGTCAGCGACGATGCGCCGCTGATGTACCTGCCGCTCGACCAGCGCCCCGGCGGGACACGCCTGCAGGATCAGGGCGAGGCACAGCAGGGCGAGAGCGGCGAGCTCGACCCGCGCGTGCTGGAACGCCTGCGCAGCACGTCCTCGCAGGGCAGCAACTCCAGCAATTCCAGCGGCGGCATTCGCCGGGAGGGCCGCTAAATGATCAACAACCGTTCCCTGCTGATCGTCGGTGGCCTGGCCGCCGCCGCCTGGCTGGCCAGCAACAGCCTCTTCGTGGTCGACGAGACCGAGCGTGCCGTGAAATTGCGCTTCGGTGAAGTCGTCGAGGAGAACATCTCGCCCGGGCTGCACTTCAAGGTGCCGATCACCCAGACGGTGCGCAAGTTCGACACCCGGGTGCTGACCCTGGACACCGATCCCAGCCGCTACCTGACCCTGGAGCAGAAGGCGGTGATCGTGGACTCCTTCGTGATGTGGCAGGTGGTCAACCCCACCCGCTACTACGAGGCGACGTCCGGCGACGAGATGATGGCGATTCGCCTGATCCAGCCGCGGGTCGACGAGAGCCTGCGTAACGAGTTCGGCCGCCTCGACCTGCAGCAGATCATCGCAGAGCGTCGCGATGACCTGATGACGGGCCCAACCCAGGAGCTCGACCAGCTGCTGCGTGACGAGCTGGGCGTGGCGATCCTCGATGTGCGCGTCAAGCGCATCGACCTGCCCGATGACGTTTCCGCCGCGGTCTATGACCGGATGCGCTCCGAGCGCGAACGCGAGGCCCGCGAGTGGCGCGCCCAGGGCCAGGAGGAGGCCGAGCGCATTCGCGCCAACGCCGACCGGCGCCGTCAGGTGCTGCTGGCTCAGGCCACGGAGCGGGCGGAGACCTTGCGCGGTGAAGGTGACGCCGAAGCCGCCGAGATCTTCTCGGAAGCCTACGGCAAGGATCAGGAGTTCTACCGCTTCTGGCGCAGCCTCAACGCTTATCGTGACAGCTTCAGCGAAGGCCAGGACATGCTGGTTCTCGATCCGTCGAGCGAGTTCTTCCGCTACCTCAAGAGCCCGGAACGGCACGACCAGGAACAGCCAGACCAGGGGTAGCCGGTTGAGCCCCGCCCCGGCGCCGGGCGGGGTTCATCCCCGAGCCAAACGTGGTAGAATCCTTCAACCGGGCGTGGCCCGGTTTTTTTGTGGGCGTTCCCGGTCGCCTTCCGCCCGATCCCCTTCGTTTGCAGGATTGAAGACATGACCATTGCTGACCGCTGGCTGCTGCCCGACGGCATGGACGAAGTGCTGCCGCCCCAGGCGAGCCGCATGGAGGAGCTGCGCCGGGCGCTGCTCGACCTCTACTACCGCTGGGGCTACGACCAGGTGATGCCGCCGCCGGTGGAGTTTCTCGACTCCCTGTTGACCGGCACCGGCAGCGACCTGGACCTGCAGACCTTCAAGCTCACCGATCAGGCCACCGGCCGCCTGATGGGCGCGAGTGCCGACGTCACGCCTCAGGTGGCGCGCATGGACGCCCACTCCATGCGACACCAGGGCCCGGCGCGGCTGTGCTACTGCACCAACGTGCTGCGCGCCAAGGCGGATCAGAATCAGGGCGGGCGCAGCCCGGTGCAGGTGGGCGTCGAGCTGTTCGGCCATGCCGGCCCCGAGGCCGACCTGGAGATCCTGCGCCTGGCGCTGGCCAGCCTCGAGGCGGCGGGCGCCGAGGAAGTGCATCTGGCGCTGGGCCATATCGGCATCTATCGCAGCCTGGTCCAGGCCGCCGAGCTCGATGCCGATCAGGAGCGCGCGCTGTTCGACGCCCTGGCGCTCAAGTCGCCCGGTGCGCTGGCCAGCGAGGTGGCGGCCAGCGTCCGCGATCCGGCCATTGCCGGGATGCTCGAGAGCCTGGGCACCCTGCACGGCGGCCCCGAGGTGCTGGACGAGGCCCGCGATGCGCTCGCCGGAGCGCCGGCCGCGGTCGCCGAGGCCCTGGCGCGGCTGCGCGCCCTCCATGCCGGCGTGGCTGCAGAACATCCCGAAGTGGCCCTCTATTTCGACCTGGGTGAGCTGCGTGGCTACCGTTACCATACCGGGATGATGTTCGCCGCCTTCGTGCCCGGCTACGGCCAGGCACTGGCCAAGGGCGGGCGCTACGACGATACCGGCCGCGCATTCGGGCGGGCGCGCCCGGCCACGGGGTTTTCCATGGACCTCAAGCTGCTGGCCACCCTGGGGCAGCACGCGCCGGCCGGAGACGGCATCTGGGCGCCCGCTGCGGGGGAGGGCGTGAGCGAGGCGATCGCCGACCTGCGCCACCGCGGCGAGCGCGTGGTCCAGGCGTTGCCCGGCCAGACGACCGGCCCCGAAGCGCACCGCTGCCGACGTCAGCTGGTGTGGCGCGGTGGCCAGTGGCAGGTCGCGGACCTGGAAGAGTGAGCGCGGTGTGAGGCAAGCGGACTGACCGTACGGGTCGGTCGATCCATCCGGCCCGTCGGCCGAACCCAGGCCACAGGCCAGCCGGCGGTGCAGCAACGAGAGACGAGAGCACAATGGGCAAGAACGTAGTCGTACTGGGCACCCAGTGGGGTGACGAGGGCAAGGGCAAGGTCGTCGACTTGCTCACCGAATCCGCCGCTGCGGTGGTGCGCTTCCAGGGCGGTCACAATGCCGGTCACACCCTGGTGATCGATGGCGAGAAGACCGTCCTGCACCTGATTCCCTCGGGGATCCTGCGGCCCGACAAGACCTGCGTGATCGGCAACGGCGTGGTGCTCGCGCCGGATGCCCTGATCAAGGAGATTCGCGAGCTCGAGGCCAAGGGCGTGCCGGTGCGCGAGCGCCTGCGCCTGTCGCCGGCCTGTCCGCTGATCCTGCCCTATCACGTGCGCCTCGATCAGGCGCGCGAGAAGGCCCGTGGCGTGGCCAAGATCGGCACCACCGGGCGCGGCATCGGTCCCGCCTACGAGGACAAGGTGGCGCGGCGCGGCCTGCGACTGGGGGACATGCTGCATCGCGAGCGTTTCGCTTCCAAGCTCGGCGAGGTGCTCGACTACCACAACTTCGTGCTGACCCAGTACCACGGCGAGAAGCCGGTGGACTTCCAGGAAGTGCTGGACAGCGCCATGCAGATGGCCGAGGAACTGCGCCCCATGGTGTGCGACACCGTGAGCCTGGTTCACGAGATCCGTCGCGCTGGCGAGAACATCCTGTTCGAGGGCGCCCAGGGCTCGCTGCTCGACATCGACCACGGCACCTATCCCTACGTGACCAGCTCCAATACCACGGCCGGCGGCACCGCCACCGGTTCGGGGGTCGGACCGCTCTATCTCGACTACGTGCTGGGGATCACCAAGGCCTACACCACGCGGGTCGGTTCCGGCCCCTTCCCCACCGAGCTGTTCGACGAGCACGGCCGCCACCTGGCCGAGAAGGGGCACGAGTTCGGCGCCACCACCGGGCGGCCGCGCCGCTGCGGCTGGTTCGACGCCGTGGCGCTGCGCCACGCGGTGCAGATCAACTCGGTTTCCGGCCTGTGCCTAACCAAGCTCGACGTTCTCGATGGCCTGGAGAACATCCGCGTCTGCGTGGGCTACCGCAGCAAGGACGGCGAGGTGCTCGACACCCCGGTGGACTCGGAAGGCTACGAGGCCATCGAGCCGGTCTACCAGGACTTGCCCGGCTGGAGCGAATCCACCCTCGGCATCAAGCGCGTCGAGGACCTGCCGGCCAACGCCCGCTCCTACATCAGCTTTCTCGAGGAGAAGGTGGGCACCAGCATCGACATCATCTCCACCGGCCCGGACCGCAACGAGACCATCGTGCTGCGCAACCCCTTCGCGGGCTGAACGCCCGCCGCCGTTTGGCCTGCGCCAGGCGCCCCACGGGGCGCCTGGCGTGTTTTGCGGCTCAGTAATCGATGCCGCGGCGCGCCTCCAGGCCGTTGTTGAAGCCGTGACGGACCTCTTGCATCTCGGTCACGGTGTCTGCCATGGCCAGGAGCTCGCGGTGGGCGTTGCGCCCGGTGATGATCACCGTCTGCTCTCGGGGACGGTTGGCGAGCGCCCGAGTCACCGTGTCGATATCCAGGTAGCCGAACTTGAGCATGTAGGTGATCTCGTCGAGCACCACCAGGAAGACGTCCGGGTCGGCTAGCAAACGCTGCGCCTCCCGCCACACCTCGCGGCAGGCGGCGGTGTCGGCCTCGCGGTTCTGTGTCTCCCAGGTGAAGCCGGTGGCCATGATGGCCACCTCCAGGTTGGGGTCGTCGGTCAGGCGCTCGCGCTCGCCGCACTCCCACATGCCCTTGATGAACTGCACCACCCCCACCCGATGGCCGTAGCCCAGGGCCCGGGTCACGGTGCCCCAGGCGGCGGTGGTCTTGCCCTTGCCGTTGCCGGTGAACACCAGCAGTTGGCCGCGCTGCTCGGTGGCTTTCGCCACGCGCTCGTCGACATGCGCCTTGAGCTTCTGCATCGCCTTCTGGTGGCGGGTATCGCGATCGGTCATGAGGCACTCCTGTCACGGTAGTGGCGGGTAGCGTACGCCACCGGTCGGGCGTCGTCAGCCGGCCTGGCGCCGGCGCGCCTCCATGCGCGCCAGGAAGACCCCCATGATGCGCTCGTAGAGGGCGCGGCCGAGCCGGGCATCCTCGATGCCGGCATCCACGTTGGGGTTGTCGTTGACCTCGATCACCACCGCCCGGTCACCGCTCTGCTTGAGATCGACGCCGTACAGGCCGTTGCCGATCAGCCGGCACGCTTTGAGGGCTGCCTGCAGCACGGCGGGGGGGACATCCTCGGGATCATGGGTGGTGAAGCCGCCGCTCTTCACGCGAGTGCCGGAGTGGTCGTAGATCTGCCAGTGGCCGCGTGCCATGTAGTAGCGGCTGGCGAACAGCACCTGGCCGTCGAGCACGCCGATGCGCCAGTCGTACTCGGTAGGCAGCCACTCCTGGAGGAGCAGCAGGGCGGACGCTTCGAACAGCTTGGCCGCCTCGCGCTCGAGGTGCTCCGGGTCGGTGACCTTGACCACGCCGCGCGAGAAGCTGCCGTCGGGCACCTTCAGCACCAGCGGGAAGCTCAGCCCGGCGAGGCGTTCGGCGAGTCGCCCGCGGTCGCGGCGCTGCAGCAGGCGGCCCTCCGGGGCCGGGACGCCGCGGGCGCGCAGCAGGGCGTGCAGGTAGACCTTGTTGGTGCAGCGCAGGATGTCCTGGGGCGCGTCGATCACCACCAGCCCCTCGTACTCGGCCTGACGTGCCATTCGGTAGGTGTGGTGGTCGAGCGCGGTGGTCTCGCGGATGAACAGGCCGTCGAACTCGGCCAGGCGCCCCGCGTCGCGCTTGGTGATCAGCGAGACATCGATACCCAGGCGGCGACCGGCACGGATGAAAGCGCGCAAGGCCCCACGGTTGCTGGGCGGCAGGGCTTCCTGAGGGTCGACCAAAATGGCCAGATCGAAACGGTAGCGCCGGCGCGCCTTGGGGGTACGCCACACCTTGCGCGAATGGCGATTGAGCGCCGTGGCGAAGAGGTCCTGCTCGGCAGCGGCCAGATCGCGCAGGCGCAACGGCTTCAAGCGGGCCAGGCGCCACTCGTCCTGGCGCCTGACCAGGCGGGCCTCGAGCAAGGGACAGGGCAGCCGCTCGAAGAGCCGCCGCGCGAGCTTGGCCAGCCCCGGCTCGAGGCACTCGCCGAACAGCACCCGCAGCACCAGGGAGTCCCCGGTCAGCTGCCCCTTGCGCGCCAGGTCGCCGAGCAGCGGAGCGAGGCTCGCCAGCTCGAGGTCGATGAGCGCCTTGCGCGACAGGGCATTGAGCGTTTCCACCGTGGGCAGCACGCGCTGGCTGCGCGCCTGGGCGAGCAGCGACACGTAGTAGCCGCTGCCCAGGTAGTCGAGGTCGCTGCACAGGTTGATGACGTGGGTAGCGCGCTCCGCCTCGCCGTTGCCCGCCCGGTGGCGACGGTCCAGGGCGAGGAAGTCGTCGGCGCTGACCAGGTCCTCGGTGGGGTAGTAGGGGCGCCAGTCAGCCAGGCGGTCGACGACGATACGCAGGGGACACATGGAGGAGCTTCCTGAGACGAAAGGGGGAGGGCAAGGCAGACGCGCTCAGGATGCCCTTGAGGGAGGCGGCGGACAAGCAGGAGGGTTGCTGAAAAAAATTCATGCAAACAGGCGCTGACAGGCGCACCGAGCGTGGTGACAATCCGTGGCGAACCGTCGGGAGTGTCATCATGACCATCACGCTGCGCCAGGGCCGGGCCGAGGACCTTAACGCCATCGTAGGCCTCGAGCAGATCGCCTTCGCCGGTGACCGCTTCAGCCGTCGCCAGCTGTGGCATCTGCTCAACCGGGCGCATGCCTTGACCCTGGTGGCCGAGAACGAGCGCGGCGAGCTGCTGGGTTATGGCCTGCTGCTGTTCCGTCGCGGCAGCCCGCGTGTGCGGCTCTACTCCTTCTGCGTGCATCCCGAGGCGCGCGGCGCCGGCATCGGTCGCCGCCTGCTGGAGGCCCTGGAAGCGGTGGCGCTCGAGCGGGGGGCGGCGTGCCTGAGCCTGGAGGTGCGCGCCGACAACCGGGTCGCGCTGCGTCTCTACCGTCGCCTGGGCTACCGCCTGAGCCGCTGGCTCGACGACTACTATGCCGACGGCTGTGCCGGCTGGCAGATGGAGAAGGCGCTGACGGAGCCCTGTGGGGAGCAAGTCGTGTAGACTGCCGCCTGGCGTACCGCGCCCCTCTTTATTTTTGTCAGCTTACATTGTCAGCAGGATGCCACCATGCCCTCCTTCGATATCGTGTCCGAATTCGACAAGCACGAAGCCAGCAATGCCGTTGACCAGGCCAACCGCGAGATTCAGGGACGCTTCGACTTCCGCGGCGTCGACGCCAGCTTCGAGTTGACCGGCGAGACGGTGACGCTGCAGGCCGAGGTCGACTTCCAACTCAAGCAGATGCTCGATGTCCTGCGCAATCGACTCATTGGCCGGGGCATCGACCCGCGCTGCATGGACGTACAGGAGCCGGAACTCTCCGGCGTGCGCGCCCGCCAGACGGTGCATCTCAAGCAGGGGCTCGAGGCGGCGGAAGCCAAGGACATCGTCAAGCGCATCAAGGCCAGCAAGCTCAAGGTGCAGGCGCAGATTCAGGGCGACCAGGTGCGCGTAACGGGCAAGAAGCGCGACGACCTCCAGAGCGTCATGGCCCTGCTCCGGGGTGAGGACGGCCCGGACCTTCCCTTGCAGTTCAACAACTTCCGCGATTGACGCGGCACGCTCGCCTGAGCGGACTGATCCAGGTCAAGGGCCGTGCAGGTCGCCTTGAAAAGCGCCTGTGCGCCACCAAATCTATCGGTGAAGACAGGCAGTACCCTTTGGATTGGCGTCACATGTCAACGACAGGAGGTGGCGTATGAATCTGCAGAAGTTTTCTCCCTGGAACTGGTTCAAGAGCGAAGCCAGCGACGCGCCGTCCACGGCCGCGCCGGTCGAGCAGCCGCGGCGCGGCGAGCTGTCGCCGCTGCTGGGCATGCACCAGGAACTGGATCGCTGGATGGACAACGTCATGCGCCAGTTCGGTATGCCTTCGCTGGAGAGCCGCTTCGGTGACATGCCGTCGTTGCTGCGCCCGCAGCTCGACATCGCTGAGCGTGACCACGAATACGTGATCACCGTCGAGGTGCCGGGCGTCGAGGAGAAGGACGTCAAGCTGACCCTCGACGATCAGCGGCTCATCATCGAGGGTGAGAAGCGCCAGGAGAGCAGCACAAAGGAGGATCGCTACCAGCGCGTCGAGCGCGCCTACGGCAGCTTCCGCCGCATGCTCGACCTGCCGGCGGACGCCAAGGCCGAGGATATCAAGGCCTCATTCGCCAACGGCGTGTTGACGGTCACCGTGCCGCGCAGCGGCGAGGTGACGTCCAAGCGGCGCGAGATCCCCATCCAGTAACGGCCCGATCGGCACCTGCCCGCCTCCGGCGGGCATTTTCGTGGGGCGGCGGTAAAGGGCGTCATAGACAGAGCCGATTGGCGAGGCCGGGGCGAATACGCTTGAATGGTTGACAGTGGTGCCATCGCCGAAGCCGGTCGATGGCCCTGGCCGATCGAGGGGGAGGGAATTCATGCCGTCAGTGCGTCGCGCCGCCTATCTCGCTCTTGCCGGGACGAGTTTCGCGCTGGGTGTGATCGGCGCCTTCCTGCCGCTGATGCCCACCACCTGCTTCATGCTGCTGGCCGTGTGGGCCGCCTCGCGGGGCTCGCCCCGCTTCGCCCTGTGGATTCGCCAGCATCCGCGCTTCGGGCCGGCCGTGCTGGCCTGGGAGGGCGAGCGTGCCATTCCACGCCACGCCAAGTACCTCGCCGTGCTGGCGCTGGGCGTGTCGATCCTGGTGCTGGCGCTGACGGTGAGCCTCACCTGGTTGAAGGCCCTGCTGGCCGTCGGCCTGGTGCTGATCGGGCTGTGGATCGTCACCCGCCCCGAGCCGAGCCTTGGTCCGTCGCCCGCCCCCTGTCGCGCCGTTGATCGCCGGCTGCTTTGAGGTTCGGGCCACGGCCGCCGTACAATGGCCGTCGTTTTTCGACAGGAGCCCGTTCCCGATGTCCGAACCCAAGCCCACCTACCTGAGCGACTATCGCCCGCCCGCCTACCGCGTCGCGCGCACCGAGCTGAGTGTCGACCTCGACCCGGCAGCGACCCGCGTGACGGCGCGCCTGCATGTGGAACGCCATCCCGAGGTGGGGGCCGGGGAGCCACTGGTCCTCGACGGTGAGCGGCTCAGGCTCAAGGCCATCGCCATCGACGGTCAGCCCCTCGAAGAGGGTGAGTATGCACTTACCGACAGCAGTCTGACCGTGCACCGAGTGCCCGCGCGCTTCCGGCTCGACACCGAAGTGGAGATCGCCCCCCAGGAGAACACCGCCTTGGAGGGGCTCTATCAGTCGAACGGCATGTACTGCACCCAGTGCGAGGCCGAAGGGTTCCGGCGCATCACCTTCTACCCGGACCGCCCCGACGTCATGGCGACCTTCTCCACCACGGTGATCGGCGACGCCGAGCGCGAGCCGGTGCTGCTCGCCAACGGCAACCCGGTGGAGCGGGGCACGATGCCAGGGGGACGTCACTTCGTCACCTGGGAGGATCCGCACCCCAAGCCCTGCTACCTGTTCGCCCTGGTCGCCGGCGATCTGCAGAAGGTCGAGGACCGCTTCACGACCCTGAGCGGGCGTGACGTCACCCTGCAGATCTGGGTCGAAGAGGAGAACCTCGGCAAGACCGACCACGCCATGGCCTCGCTGAAGCGCGCCATGCGCTGGGACGAGGAGGCCTACGGCCGCGAGTACGACCTCGACCGTTTCATGATCGTGGCGGTCAACGACTTCAACATGGGCGCCATGGAGAACAAGGGGCTCAACATCTTCAACTCCGCGGCGGTGCTGACCCACCCCCGCACCGCCACCGATGCGACCTTCCAGCGGGTCGAGGGGATCGTCGCCCACGAGTACTTCCACAACTGGTCGGGCAACCGGGTGACCTGCCGCGACTGGTTCCAGCTCTCGCTGAAGGAGGGCTTCACCGTCTTCCGCGACCAGTGCTTCTCCGCCGACACCAACTCGGCGCCGGTCAAGCGCATCCAGGACGTGGCCTTCTTCCGCACCGCCCAGTTCGCCGAGGATGCCGGGCCCACCGCCCACCCCGTGCGGCCCGATCACTACATCGAGATTTCCAACTTCTACACCCTGACCATCTACGAGAAGGGGGCCGAGGTGGTGCGCATGCTGCGCAACCTGGTGGGCTGGGAGGCCTTCCGGCGCGGCGCCGACCAGTACTTCGCCCGCTTCGACGGCCAGGCGGTGACCATCGAGGATTTCGTGGCCTGCATGGCCGAGGCCTCCGGCCAGGACCTCTCCCAGTTCCTGCGCTGGTACTCCCAGGCCGGCACCCCGGAGATCGACGCCCACGGCGAGTACGACTACGCGGAGTGCGAATACCGCCTGACCCTGCGCCAGCGCACCCCGGCCACGCCGGACCAGCCGGAGAAGCTGCCGCTGCATATCCCCATTCGGATGGGCCTGGTGGGCACCAAGTCCGGCGAGGACCTGACGCTGACCCTGAAGGGCGAACGCCTGGGCCGTGATGCGGTGGTCCACCTGTGCGAGGAGGAGCAGACCTTCGTCTTCACCGGCGTCGACGAGGCGCCGATACCCTCGCTCGCCCGCGGCTTCTCGGCGCCGGTCAAGCTGCGCTTCCCCTATGGCCGCGAGGACCTGGCCTTCCTGCTGGCCAACGATTCCGACGGCTTCAACCGCTGGGACGCCGGCCAGCGTCTGGCGCTGCTGGCGCTGGACGACCTCATCGCGGCCCACCGCAATGGCGTCGAGAAAGTGATGGATCCGCGTGTCGTCGAGGCCTTCCGCAGCCTGCTCGCTCAGGCCGGTTCGACCGATGACAAGGCGGTGCTCGCCGAGATGCTGACCCTGCCCAGCGAGGCCTACATCGCCGAGCAGCAGCCACTGGTGGACGTGGACGCCATCCACGCCGCGCGCACTTTCGTCAAGCAGTCGCTGGCGCTCGCCCTGCGCGACGACTTCCTTGCCGTCTATGAGGCCAATCGCAGTGAGGCCCCCTACGCGCCGGAGCCCGAGCAGATCGCCGCACGCAGCCTGAAGAACGTGGCGCTTTCGTATCTCGTGGCCATCGAGGACGAGGCGGGCATCGCCCATGCCCAGGAGCAGTTCGCCGCCGACCACAATATGACCGACGTGCGCCATGCCCTGACCCTGCTGACGCACAGCTCACGGGATGACCTGTCCGATCCGGCACTGCGCGCCTTCGGCGAGAAGTGGGCCCACGATCCGCTGGTCATGGATCAGTGGTTCAGCATCCAGGTCACCCGGCCGCAGTCGGACGCCCTGGAACGGGTGCGCTTCCTGATGGATCACCCGGCCTTCTCGCTCAAGAACCCCAACCGGGTGCGTGCCCTGATCGGCGCCTTCGCCGGCCAGAACCGCGTCAACTTTCACCGCGCCGACGGCCAGGGCTACCAGCTGCTCGCCGACGTGGTGATCGAGCTCAATCGTCTCAATCCGGAGATCGCCGCGCGACTCATCACCCCATTGACCCGCTGGCAGCGCTTCGACGAGGCGCACCAGGAGCTCATGAAGCGCGAGCTCGAGCGCATCCGCGCCGAGGAGCTCTCGCCCAATGTCTATGAAGTGGTAGAAAAGGCGTTGGCTAACTGATCAGCCAGCTCAGTACCATCACCCCCAATACGCTCCACACGACGGTGGCGATCAGCCGCCGTCGCAGCAGGGCGCGCAGGGCCAGGTAGAGCAGCCACAGCCCGACGGCGAGCATGGCCATGCTCACCAGCGAAGGGGCGATGCCCAGGGACTGGGTAAGGCCGTCCAGAAAGCCGCGGGCGGCGTCGCTGACGTCATGGTAGAGGCGGCTGAGCAGGTCGACCACAAAACGGATCAGATCGCCCAGAAAGTGGCCGAGCCAGGTGAAGAAGTCTTGCATGGGGCTTCCGCAGCTGTCACTCGATCATGTCGAGCACGGTACCGACGATGTCGTCCATGGTGACCAGGCCGACGAGCTTGTTGTCATCCAGCACCAGCACCCGCTTGACCACGCTGTCGGTCATCAGGCGGGCAACGTGACGCACATCCAGGGATTCGCCGACGCCAATCGCCGGTTTGGCGCAGACGTCGTAGACGTTGATCAGGTCGATGTCCCCCGCCTCGGCGACGATCGTCTTGAGGACATTGGTGTAGGTGATCAGCCCCCAGGCGTCGTGGGGGTCCTGTTGCTCTACCACCAGGCACTTCAGGTTGTGCTTCTTCATCAGGCTCAGGGCGTCGCGCAGGGTGGCGAAGGGCGAGACCGTTACCACCTCGCGCATCATGATGTCCTTGACCAGCATCGTTTCTCTCCGTCCAGTGGGTCAGACCTCGTGTCGGATCCGTTCCTCGAAGCGTTTGACCTGCGACATCTCGATGCCGCCGAGATGCTCCACGGGCAGGGTCATGACCAGCCCCTTGGAGTCTTCGCCGGTGGGGTTGAGCACGTGACGAATCGCCTTGAGCACCTTGAGCGACAGACTCTTCTCCAGGGTCATCAGCAGGATGCTCTGGCTGCCCTCGTAGGTCAGGCCGAAGAAGGTCTTCTTGCGCTCGCCGCCGATCCCGCGGCCCGTCATCAGGGTCATGCCCACGGCGCCGGCCTCGGTGGCGGCATCGATGCATTCCTGTTCCATGTCCTCTGGGACGATCGCCACCAGCAGGGAAAACTTCATGGTGTCTCACCTCGTGGTCGCACCACCCTCTCCATGAGAATGGCATAGGTCATTACCGTCACGATAGGAAAGATCGAGGCGAAGGCGATGAGCCCGAAGCCGTCGATCAGCACATTGCGGCCCTCGATCTGGCTGGCCAGGCCGATGCCCAGCGCCGTCACCAGCGGCACGGTCACCTCGGAGGTGGTCACCCCGCCGAGGTCGAAGGCCAGCGCCACGATATAGCGCGGTGCCAGGGCGGTGAGCAGGATTACCAGCAGATAGCCGCCGATGATGTAGTGGTGGATGGAGTCACCGCTGATGATGCGATGCACGCCGATGGTGATGCCGATGGCCACGCCGAATGCCACCAGCAGCCGGATCACGTTGCCCTGAATCTTTCCCGTCGCAGCCTCCTCGGCCTGCTGGCCCACGGCGATCAGCGCCGGCTCGGCCATGGTGGTGGCGAAGCCGATGGCGAAGGCGAACAGGTAGACCCACAGCCAGCTGTCGAAGGCGATGAGCTGCTCGGCCATGCTGCGACCGATGGGGAAGAGCCCCAACTTCAAGCCGATGACGAAGGCATAGAGGCCGATGATCACCAGGGCGAAACCGATGCCTACCTTGAGGGGGTCGGCGAGGTGGCGCTTGAGCACGGCGTACTGGAAGAACAGCACGACGAGGATGATCGGCAGGACGTCGCGCAGCATGCTCAGCAGATCGAGGAGGGCCTGCAATGCGCCGGGCGCGGACTTGGTTTCCGTGCTGAGGGCAACCATGTCGGCAGCGGCGGGCACGCTGCTGTCGTCGGCATAGACCAGAGTGCCGTACAACTGGACGCTGATCATGGGGACCATGACGGCCAGCGCCACCAGGCCAAAGCCGTCGATCAGCGGATTGCGTCCTCGGATTGACGACGCCAGGCCGATGCCCAGAGCGGCGATCAGTGGCACGGTGACGATATTGGTGGTCACGCCCCCCGAGTCGTAGGCCAGCCCGACGATCTCTTCCGGGGCGAAGAAGGTGACCAGCACCACCAACACATAGCCGCAGATCATGTACCAGTGGATGGGGTGGCCCAGGATCACCCGCAGCACGCCGAGGGACATGACCAGGCCCACCGAGGCGGCGACGATCAACCGCAGGGTGAGGCCATCGATGCGCCCCCCGCTGATCTGCTCGGCCTGTTCGGCCACGGCAATCAGCGCCGGCTCGGCGACCACCGCCGAGAAGCCGATGGCGAATCCGAAGGCCAGCAGGATGGGCAGCGAGCCGCGCCGGGCAAACTGGTTCGACAGCCGCTTGCCGACCGGGAAGATGCTCAGCTCCAGGCCGCGCAAGAACAGCGCGACGCCCAACGCCACGATGAGCAGGCCCACGGCCATTCCCCATCCCCCTTCCGGCCATTCACGCAGCAGCAGTGCCTGAAAGGCCACCACCACCACGATGATCGGCAGGAGGTTGCGCAAGGCGTGAAGCAGGGCGTGGAGGAAGTCCCTTAGCTGTTCGGTCAAGTCCGGCTCCCTGGTACTGGTCGGCGATGCGCCTGTGTCGCTGGAAGCAATCTACCATACTTCGCGCCACGCTCGAGGTGCGTAGGTGGCCTGTCCAGCGCCCGCTCGCTGCGGCATGATGGGGCTACCCTGACCAAAACGGAGGATCCTCATGCTGACTCCCTTCCACCTGGCCGTACAGGTTCGCGACCTGGCCGAGGCGCGGCGCTTCTACGGGGAACTGCTCGGCTGCCCCGAGGGACGCTCGAGCGACACCTGGGTCGATTTCAACCTCTATGGGCACCAGTTCGTCTGCCACCTGAACCCGGCACTCGGCGAAGCGGGCGTCGCGGACCACCGCAATCCCGTGGACGGCCACGGGGTGCCGGTACCGCACTTCGGCGTGGTGCTGGAGATGGCCGACTGGGAAGCCCTGGTCGACCGCCTCACCGAAGCCGGGGTGCGCTTCGAGATTGAACCCTATATGCGTTTTCAGGGTCAGCCGGGAGAGCAGGCCACTATGTTCTTCCGTGACCCCAGCGGCAATGCCATCGAATTCAAGGCGTTCCGCGATATCGAAGGACAGCTCTTCGCGACCTGATCCGGGACGCCCTGCCTTGCGAGGGGGGCCCGGCTCTGCTGCAATATGGCCCCCGAATTCAGGAGACAGGCAATGGTGAAGACACCCTGGAAGCCGGCAGTCATGGCGTTGGTGCTGCTGCTCGGACTGGCGGGTTGTGGCGACGACGGCGAGGAGACCGCAGGCGGCGAGAGCGAGCCGGAAGCAACCGCTGCCGAAGCCCCCGCTGACGGAGAGAGCGCCCCTGCCGAAGAGGCCGTAAACGGCGAGAACGAGCCGCAGACGGCAACTGAAGAAGAGGAAGCCGCCGCCGAACCCAGCCCCGACCCGGCCGAAGCGCCGGCGGACGCGCCCACCGGCGACCCGACGACAACTACTGAGGGCGACGCGCCGCCGGACGATGGCGCAGCCCAGGAGGCGGTGCCCACCGGCGACATGCCGGAGGGGGAGGAGACGATCGACCCCGATGCCGAAACGCTGGGGGAATCCCCGACCGAGACCTTGGAGGAGGGCGGTGCCCTGCCGGGTGAACCGACGAGCTCCGATATCGAAGCGATCATCGAGGAGACCGAACGCCGCTTCGAAGAAGCCCAGCGGCGCCTCGACGAACAGTTCGAGGAAGTGGAGGGAGAATCGCCGACCCTCGAGGCAATGGACGATGAGTCCATGGATTTCGAGACCGAACTCGAACCCTCCAGCGATTTGCCCGAGGCCGGTGATTCCGAACTCGACGAGCAGGCCTCCCGGGCCGGCGAACCGACCAGTCGCGATATCGACGCCATCATCGAGGAGCAGGAGCGGCGCTTCGAGGAGGCGCAGCGCGAGCTCCAGCAACAATTCGAGGAGGCCGAGCGTCGCGATCCTACCGAGGGGCTCGAGGAGCTCGAAGTTCCCGAGCCCGCGGACGACGACTGACGCCGTTCAGGCACGAAAAAGGCCCACCGCGAGGTGTAATGCCAGTCAGTTAAGCCTATTCTCTATAAGCTGATCATGAGACCTTCCCGTGTCAGGCACACTGACACGGGAAGGTCCATGCATTTCAGCGACGCCATTGATGCCATCGCCAAGGCGGCACCCGAGGATTTCTCCAGCCTCTCCGAGGTGCTCTCTCCCGAACTGATCGACACCTGTCTCGAGGAAGCCGGCGTGGCCACACTGCGAAAGCGTCGCCTGCCCCTGGACATGGTGGTCTGGGCCGTTGTCGGGATGGCCTTGTTCCGGCATATCCCGATGGGACAGATCGTCAATCATCTCGACATCATGCTGCCCGGCAAACGCCCCTTCGTCGCGCCCAGCGCTGTGGTGCAGGCGCGCCAGCGATTAGGGGTCGAGCCCGTCAAGCGGGTCTTCGAGCAGACCCAGGCCCTGTGGCACCAGCAGACGCCGCATCCTCACTGGTGCGGGCTGACGCTACTGGGCGTCGATGGCGTGGTCTGGCGCACCCCCGATTCACCGGAGAATCAGACCGCCTTCGCGCGCACGCGCAATGCCCAGGGGGAAGCGAGCTACCCGCAGGTACGGATGGTGTGTCAGATGGAGCTGACCAGCCATCTACTGACGGGCTCGGCCTTCGACAGCGTGGCGAAGAGCGAAATGGAACTGGTTCCCGAGCTCATCGCCAGTACCCCCGACCACTCCCTGACGTTGTTCGACCGTGGGTTCTATTCGCTGGGCCTGCTGCATGCCTGGCAGAGCGCAGGCGAGCAGCGCCATTGGCTCATTCCTCTGAAGAAGGGGACGCAGTATCAGGAAGGACGCTCGCTGGGTCGGCAGGACCGCCTGGTGACCCTGACGACCTCGCCTCAGGCCCGCAAGAAATGGCCGGACTTGCCGGCGACGATGGCGGCGCGTCTGTTACGACGCAAGGTGAATGGCAAGGAAGTCCAGATCCTGACCTCGATGACCGATCCGCTGCGCTTTCCGGCGGCGGATATCGTCGATCTCTACAGCCATCGCTGGGAAATCGAACTGGGCTACCGGGAAATGAAGCAATCCCTGTTGGGGAACCGCCTGACGCTGCGTAGCCGGACGCCGGAGATGGTGTTCCAGGAGCTCTGGGGCACCTTGCTGGCCTACAATCTGATCCGTTTCCAGATGGCCCGCATGGCCTATAGCCTGGATGCCGTGCACCCGAACCAGCTCAGCTTCCACCAGGCCGCCCATTGGATCATCAAGGAGTTGACGATCCTGCCCTGGGTCACGCCGGGACGTGTGCCCGGCGTGATTCAGTCGATGCTGGAAATGGCACCGTCTTTCGTTTTACCAGAGCGACGCGAGCGGTCTTATCCCCGATCGGTCAGGCGCCGACCACAGAAGTACCCTGCCAAGAGAAATGCCAGTCAGCGTTAACTGACTGGCATTACCCGAGCGGGTGCCCTTTTCGTGTCTGCGACGACTACGACGACGCCCCGGCCGTGTCGGGCAGAGGCGTCGTGCGGGTCGGTGGGGACGCCGTGTCACTCGACGGGGCGGGCTACCAGGGAGCGGGTCTCCTCGCGGGCCTCGACCAGGGCGACGCGGATGTGGTCGCCCAGCTTGAAGCGCTCCTCGCTCTCCACCTGGATGCGTCCCTCCTTGTCGTCGATGGCCACCTTGTCGCGATCGCTGTGGATCGTCGGGGCGGGCACGAAGGCGGTGGCGCCGTTGGCGGTGAGACGCACGCGCATGCCGCCGCGGTTGACCTGGATCACTTCGGCGTCGAAGGTCTGCTGGGCCTCGGCGGCGGGCGTCAGGTAGCGCACGTAGAGCCAGTCCTTGACGTCGCGCTCGGCCATGCGGTTGAGCCGGCGGCGCTCGGTGAGCTGCTCGGTGAGCGCCAGGCTCGCCTCGGCAGGCGCCTGCTCGCCCTTGAGCACGCGCTTGATCAGGCGATGGTTGACCATGTCGCCGTACTTGCGGATCGGCGAGGTCCAGGTGGCGTAAGCGGGCAGCCCCAGGCCGAAGTGCGGGCCGGGTTTGGCCGACATGCTGGTGAAGCCCTGGAAGCGGCGCAGGCGATGGTCGAGCCAGGCGTCGCCGCGGCCCTCCAGCTCACGCTTGAGTTCCTTGTAGCGCGGCAGCTCGGTGAGCGCCTCCAGCGCCACCTCGATCTCCTGACTGGCGAGAAACTCGCGAGCGGCTTCGGCCTTGTCGGCCTCGAAGGCGCGATGCACGTTGAAGATGCCGTGGCCCACGTGCGCGGCGAGCAGGTCGGCGCAGCAGGCGTTGGCGGCGATCATCGACTCCTCGATCATGCGGTTGGCGATGCGCCGCTCTTCGGTGCGGATGTCCAGCACGTTGCCGGCGTCGTCCAGGTCGAAGACGTAGTCGGGGCGATCCTGGAAGACCAGGGCATGCTCGGCCCGCCAGGTGGCGCGTGCCTCGGTGAGATCGCGCAGCGACTTGAGCTGCTCGCCGATGGTGTCGTCTGGCGCCCACTCGCCTCGGCCCTCGAGCCAATCGGAGACGCGGTCGTAGGCCAGCTTGGCGTGGGACTGGGCGGTGGCGGCGAAGAAGCGGTAGTCGCCCAGGCTGCCGTCGGCGTGCACGGTGAGCGTGCAGGCCAGCACCGGGCGCTCCTGGCCCTCCCACAGCGAGCAGAGGTCGTCGGCCAGCTGCTCGGGCAGCATGGTGACGTTCTGGCCCGGCAGGTAGACGGTGAAGGCGCGGGTGCGCGCCTCGAGGTCCGCCGCGTGGCCCTCCTCGACATAGGCGGTGGGATCGGCGATGGCCACGGTGAGGTCCCAGCCGCCGTTCTCACGAGCGACGATGCGCAGGGCATCGTCCATGTCGCGGGTCTTCTCGCTGTCGATGGTGAAGAAGGGCTCGGCGGTGAGGTCCTCGCGTGCCAGACCCTCGTCGCGCAGCGGCCAGTCGCTGCCGGCGTCCGGGCACTCCTGCTCCAGGGCGTGGCGCGCCAGGGTCACGCGCCACGGCACCGCCGGGTCGTCGGCCTTGGCCACCAGTTCGTCGATCTGGGTGAAGAAACCGCGGTCATCGGCCTTGAGCGGATGACGCACCAGGCGGGCCACCACCCAGTCGGCATCGCCGATGCTGGCCTCCTCGAGGCTGCGCTTGATGCGCGCCTTCAGGACGTTCTTGATCGAGGGGTGGTCCGGGACCACGGCCAGGCGGCCCTCGCGTTTCTGCACCCGGGCGATGAAGCGATCCAGTCCCTGTTCGATCAGGGTGTCCGGCTCGACGCTCTTCTTGTCGCCCTCCTCGTGGAGGATGGCCTCGACGCGATCACCGTGCAGCACCTGCTTCATGGCGGGCGGCGGGACGAAATAGGAGTTGCCGTCGTCGGTCTCGAGGAAGCCGAAGCCCTTCTCGGTGGCCTTGATCACGCCCTCGACACGAGGGGTGGTGGAGCGGATCTGTTGCTTGAGCTGGGCAAGCAGGGCGTTATTCTGCAGCATGATCACGAACGTGTGGCGGGAGTAAGGGGGCCACTATACGGATTCCCGCGGCCGGCGCCAAACGCGGTGTAGCCCCCCACGCCAAATCAGGGAGATGGCGTTCGATCCGGCTCAACGTACCGTGATCACCGTGCAGGTGGCGGCATGGCTCACTTTGTGCGAGACGCTGCCGACCACCAGGCCCTTGAGGTCGCTGAGCCCCCGGCTACCCATGACGATGGCGTCTGCACCGCTCTTGCGCGCCTCGCTGACGATGGTGCGCGCCGGGTCGCCCTGGCCGATGAGGGTTTCCACCTGCGTGGCCCCCTGCTGACGGGCGTCCTCGGCGGCACGATCGACGATCTGCCGGCCGGTCCGTTCGCGGTCCTCGCGGGAGGCCTCCAGGGCAATGGCCCCGATGCCCCACACCAGGGTGGTCTCGTGGGCCAGCTCTTCCGGGATGTGCAGGATGTGCAGGGTGGCGTTGCTCTGCCGGGCGAGCTGACAGGCCACGGTCAGCGCCTTCTTGCTGTGCTCGGAGCCGTCGACGGGAACAAGGATGGTGTGGAACATGGCAGCGTCCTGTGTGGCGGTGTGAGTGAGGGGAAGTCACTTCGAGCCTAGCTGGCGGCGGCCTGGTTGTCATGACCGCGGTCAAGATAGGCGACTTCAGCGCTCCGATTCCTTGGCCTCCAGCCGGCGAAGCTGCTGCCACAGCTCGCGGCGCAGGTCGCCGAGGCGGGGCGCCTCGTCGTCCGTGAACGCGAGCGGGCGGGTCAACCGCTGGGCGCGCAGCCCCAGGCGGGCGCTGAGCAGGCCGATGCCCAGCCCCTGGCCGGCCCGGGTCGAGAGGCGCCCGGCGAGGTCAAGGGAGAGTATCTCCATGCCGGTGTCGCTGGCCATCTCCGAAGCGCCGGCAAAGGCCATGTTGTGCAGCACCCCACGCAGCAGGCGCAGGCGGCTGGCGTAGCCGAGCTCCAGGCCATACAGCCGGCACACCCGATCGACCATCGCCAGGTTGCGCCAGGCCACCAGTCCCATGTCGACCAGCGTCAGGGGGCTCACGGCCACCATGACGGCGGTTTCCCCACTCATCCGCGAGATCAGCCGCCGTGCCTCGCGATCGCGCGGGGCCAGCAGGTGGTGAGCCAGCAGGGCGCGCAGCTCGTCGCCGCCGTGGTGCGGCTGGACGGCGTCGCGAAAGGCGAGCCAGTGGGGGTGGTCGTCGTCGAGGTCGAGCTGGCGCTTGAGCTCATCGGCCTGCGCCAGGCCCTCTCGGGCATCGGCCCGGGGCAGGCGGGCGAGGCGCTCGCGCAGGCGGTCGTGGCGGCGCAGCCGGCGCAGGCGCCAGAGTTCGCGACCCAGGGCAGCGGTCCCCAGGGCGATGGCAGCCAGCCCCAGCAGCTGCCAGCCGCCGGCCAGCCAGTCGCCGCCGGCGAGCGTGGCGGGCAGCGTCACGGCGAGCTCGGCGGTGCCCAGCGCCAGGCCGCCGGTCAACAGACCCAGCAGGCCCCAGCGCCGCTTCCGGGGGCGCATCAGGCCGCTTTCCAGGTCGTGCTCGGCGCGCGTCGACTCCGTGGCGGCGAGCCGCGAGGGCAGGTGGGGGTCGAAATCCTGTCTCGGCGTGACGCTCGCCGGCGCGGGCGGGGCGTCGTCGTCCAGGGCGAAGCGACGCCCGGGTTGCGGGTCGTCGTCGCCGGGGTGGGGTCGAGGCGTGGTCATCGCAGCTTGTCTCCGAGCAGCCAGTCGAGGGCGGCGTCGAGGCGGATGTGGGGCAGGGCGCCGTGCGGCGACGGCGGAGGCCGAAAGGCGGTGAAGGCGAAGCCCTGGCGCGCCCAGAAGTCGGCATCGGGCAGCCGGCTCGGCACCTCGCCGGGGAACAGCAGCAGCGACTCGCCGTCCAGGGTGGTCCCCCGCAGGGCCGGGGTGCGCTCGCCCTGGTGGACGACCTCGTGGACGTCGGTGGCGCGGATCGAGGCCAGTGATAGTGCCTTGACCGGCACGTTGGCGTAGCGCAGGTCCTTGAGCGGCTCGGCGAGCAGTGCCTCGAGCAGGGCGGTGAGGCGCGGGTGCTGCTCGGGTGTGACGTGGTCGGCCTTGGTGGCGGCAATGGCCAGCCGGTCGATGCGCGGGGCGAAGAGGCGCGAGAGCAGGCTGCGCTTGCCGTAGTCGAAGCTCTGCATCAGGGTGGCGAGCGCCCGGGCGAGGTCCTCGAAGCGCTCGGGGCCGGCGTTGAGCGCGCCGAGTACGTCGACCAGCACGATCTGGCGGTCGAAGCGGCGGAAGTGGTCGCGGTAGAAGGGCTTGACGATGTGTTGCTGGTAGTGGCGAAAGCGCGCCGCCAGGGTGGCGTAGACGCTCTCCGGAGGGAGCGCCTCGAGTCGCTCGCGGTCGCCGTCGGCCAGGCCCGGCAGGGGAAAGAACTGCAGCACCGGAGCGCCGGCGAGGTCGCCGGGCAGCAGGAAGCGCCCCGGCTGCAGGTCGGCGAAGCCGGCCTCGCGGGCAGCGCGCAGGGCCATGGCGTACTGCTCGGCGATGGCGGCAAGCTCCGCCTCGTTGGCTTCCGCCGCCGGGTCGAGGCGCGCCGCGGCCCGCTCCCACTCGGCCATCAGCGCACGCCGCTGGGCGCCCGCGCCCGCCAGCACCTGCGTGCTCCAGCGCAGGTAGTCGGTGCCCAGCAGCGGCAGGTCGAGCAGCCACTCGCCGGGGTAGTCGAAGAGGTCGAGCGCGAGCTGGCCTGTGTCGCCGCGCCACAGGCCGCTACGCGTCGGCCGGTAGCGGATCGACAGGCGCAGTTCGCTGATGCCGCGGGTGGGCGCCGGCCAGTGTGGGGGCTCGGCGGCCAGGGCCGCCATGGCCTGGTCGTAGGGGAAGCGCGGCACCGCCAGGTCGGGCTGGCTGACGCGACGGGCGCCGAGCAGGCGTCCTTCGCGGGCCGCCGGCAGCAGGTCGAGGCGCGCCTCCAGTCCGGCGTGGCGCAGTTGGTTGACCAGCGAGGTGAGAAAGGCGGTCTTGCCGGCGCGCGACAGCCCGGTGACGGCCAGGCGCAGCTGGCGGTCGCGGCCGCGTTCGACCAGGTCGGCGAGTTCGCGGGTCAGCGGCTGGCGCATGGCAGGCCCCTCAGCGCAGCAGCAAAAGCTGCGCGAGGAGGGTCGGCGTGGCGGCGACCATGAAGCCGGCCACCGCCATGCCATACCAGGGCCAGCGCCGCTGGCGGCGTTGCGCCAGGGTCAGGCCGACCAGGCAGATCACCAGGCCGAGCAGGTTGAAGGGAATGGTGAGGGCTTCCAGCACAGGAAGGAGCGGCATCAGCGACATACCCGGGTTGATGGCGGACACGAGAGCGGCCCATGATAGCAGCAAGCGGCGAGGTCGCCGACCGTCACCGGGGAGGGAGCCATCCATGCCGACCGATCTGCCGGGCGCCGAGGCGGTGCTCGATTTCTGGTTCCGCGAACTCGCACCTGCCCAGTGGTTCCGCAAGGACCCGGCGCTGGATGCCGAGATCACGCAGCGCTTCGGCGCGCTGCTCGCGGCGGCGCAGCAGGGCGAGCTGTGGCCGTGGCGCCGCGCGGCGCAGGGGCGGCTGGCCGAGGTGATCGTGCTCGACCAGTTCTCGCGCAACGTCCACCGTGATACGCCGGACGCCTTTGCCGCCGATCCTGTCGCCCTGGTGCTCGCCCAGGAGGCGGTGGGCCAGGGACTGGATCGGCCGCTCACGACGCTGCAGCGGGCCTTTCTCTACATGCCCTACATGCACAGCGAGTCGCTGGCGATCCATGACGAGGCGCTGCGTCTGTTCGATCAGCCGGGCCTGGAGGAGAACCTGCGTTTCGAGCGGCGCCATCGCGATATTCTCGAGCGCTTCGGTCGCTACCCTCATCGCAATGCCATCCTGGGGCGCGAGTCCACGCCCGAGGAACTGGCCTTTCTCGAGCAGCCCGGGTCGTCCTTCTGAACGCGACCGACCCGGCGGTGTCCACAGCGGGGCCGTTATCCGACGGTCCCGCGACTTGCCCCTGAGCACGGAAGAGGAGAACGGATGATGGGAGTGATTGCCTGGTTGATCATCGGCGGGCTGGCGGGCTGGATCGCCGGCCACATCATGCGCGGTGGCGGGTTCGGCATCCTCGGCAACATCGGGGTCGGGGTGGTCGGTGCGCTGGTCGGCGGCTTTCTGTTCAGCCTGCTGGGCCTTCAGGCCGGCGGCTTCGTCGGCTCGCTGGTGACGGCCACCGTGGGATCGGTGGTGTTGCTGTGGGTGATCGCCAAGGTGCGACAGGGCTGAGCCTGGCTGCCATAGACAACCGCCCGGCTGTCACCAGCCGGGCGGTTCGTTATCGGGCCTGGGGCAGGGCTCAGGCAGTGGCTGCGGCCTGGCTGCCCACCAGCTCCTTGAGGGACGCCTCGACGATGTCGAGCCCTTCCTGGAGCACTTCGTCCTCGATGGTCACCGGCATCAGGAAGCGAATGGTGTTGCCGTAGAGCCCGCAGGAGAGCAGCACCAGCCCCTTTTCGCGGGCCTTCTTGCACAGCGCGGCAGCCAGCTCCGCATCCGGGCTGTGGGCCTGCTTGTCGGTGACCAGCTCGAAGGCGGCCATGGCGCCCAGGTGGCGCGGGTTGTCGACGCAGGCGAACTGCGCCTCCCACTGGACGAAGCGCTGGGCCAGCTTGTCGCCGAGCGCTTGGCTCTTCTCGAGGATATTCTCCTCCTCGAACACCTCGAGCACCGCCAGCACCGCGGCGCAGGAGACCGGGCTTCCGGTGTAGGTGCCGCCCAGAGAGTTGCCGCCGGAGGCGTCCATGTGCTTGTCGGTGCCCACCACGGCGGAGATCGGCATGCCGTCGGCCATGCTCTTGGCCATGGTGATGATGTCGGGCTCGACGCCGCTGTGCTCGATGGCGAACATCTTGCCGGTACGCCCGAAGCCGGACTGCACCTCGTCGGCGATCATCAGCATGCCGTGCTCGTCGCAGATCTCGCGAATCGCCTTGAGGAAGCTCGCCGGGGCCGCATAGAAGCCGCCCTCGCCGAGCACCGGCTCGAGCACGATGGCCGCGGTGTCGCGGGGGTTGGCGTCGGTCTTGAGCGCCATCTTCAGACCGCGCAGCGCCTCGTCCTCGCTGACGCCGTGGTAGGGCACCGGGTAGGGGGCGCGGAAGACGTTGCCCGGCATGCTGCCGAAGTCGGTGGCGTAGGGGGCGACCTTGCCGTTCATGGCCATGGTCATGAAGGTGCGGCCATGGTAGCCGCCGTCGAAGCAGATCACGTTGTTCTTGCCGGTGGCGGCGCGGGCCACCTTGACGGCGTTCTCCAGTGCCTCGGCCCCGGAGTTGGCGAGCATCACCTTGGCGTGGCCGCGCACCGGCGTGATCTGGCTGAGCTTCTCGGCCACGCGCACATAGCCCTCGTAGGGCATTACCGTTTGGCAGGTATGCATGACCTTGTCCAGCTGCGCCTTCACGGCCTCGACCACCTTGGGATGGCGGTGGCCGATGTTGAGCACGCCGATGCCGCCGGCGAAGTCGATGATGCGGTTGCCGTCGGCATCCCAGATCAGCGCGTTCTCGGCGCGGTCGGCGAACTGGGTGGCGGGGCTCGCCGCGCCGCTGGCGACGTAGCGCTGCTTGAGTTCGTTGAGCTGTGCGTTGTTCATGATGACTCCCGGAATCCGTGGGTTTGTGGCGATCAAAGGCCGCCGACACAGACGTATTTTAGTTCAGTGAACTCGTCCAGGCCGTGGCGCGAGCCCTCGCGCCCCAGACCGGACTCCTTGACGCCGCCGAAGGGTGCCAGCTCCGTGGAGAGAATCCCCTCGTTGACGGCCACCATGCCATACTCCAGCGCCTCCATGACATGCCAGATGCGCCGGTAGTCGCGGGCGTAGAAGTAGGCCGCCAGCCCGAACTCGGTGGCGTTGGCCTGCTCGATCGCCTCGGCGTCGTCCTCGAAGCGGAACACCGGCGCCAGGGGGCCGAAGGTCTCCTCGCGGGCGACGCGCATTGCGGGGGTGACATCGGCGATCACCGTGGGCTCAAAGAAGGTGCCGCCCAGGGCGTGGGGTTCGCCGCCGCACACCAGGCGACCGCCCTTCTCAAGCGCATCGGCGATGTGGGCGCGCACCTTGTCCACGGCGGCCGGGTTGATCAGCGGCCCCTGCACCACGCCCTCCTCGAGGCCGTTGCCCACCTTGAGCTCGGCGACGCGGGCGGCGAGCTTCGCCACGAAGGCGTCATAGACGCCGGCCTGAACCAGCAGGCGGTTGGTGCATACGCAGGTCTGGCCCGAGTTGCGGTACTTGGAGGCGATGGCGCCTTCCACGGCGGCATCCAGATCGGCGTCGTCGAAGACGATGAAGGGGGCGTTGCCGCCGAGTTCCAGGGAGGCCTTCTTGACCGTGCCGGCACACTGGGCGAGCAGTCGCTTGCCCACCGCCGTGGAGCCGGTGAAGGAGACCTTGCGCACCCGCGGGTCGGTGGTCAGCACCTCGCCGATGGCCGCCGGCTGGCTCGCCGTGACCACGTTGATCACCCCGGCGGGGAAACCCACCTCCTCGGCCAGTTTCGCCAGCGCCAGGGCGGTGAGCGGGGTGGCCTCGGCGGGCTTGATCACCACCGGGCAGCCGGCGGCCAGCGCCGGGGCGCACTTGCGGGTGATCATCGCCAGCGGGAAGTTCCAGGGGGTGATGGCCGCCACCACGCCGATCGGTTCGCGAAACACCAGGATGCGCTTGTCGGCGCCGTGGCCGGGCAGCGTCTCGCCGGCCATGCGCTTGGCCTCCTCGGCGTAGAACTCCACGAACGATGCGCCATAAGCGACCTCGCCGCGGGCTTCGGCCAGCGGCTTGCCCTGTTCGCGGGTCATCAACCGGGCGAGCGGCTCCTGGTGGGCCATGATGGCATCGAACCAGGCACGCAGCAGGGCGGCGCGCTGCTTGGCGGTTTGCCGCCGCCAGGCCGGCCAGGTGGCCTCGGCGGCGGCCACGGCGTCGCGGGCATCCTCGGCGGAGAGGTCGGGGACCTCGGCCAGGAGCTCGCCGGTGGCGGGGTCGGTCACGGCAAAACGGCGCGCGGCGCCGCGCCACTGGCCGGCTATGTAGGCGTCGTTGGTGATCGGCAGGGAGGAGCGGGACATGGGGACTCCGGGCATGTTGATTATCTTGTCGGTCGAGTGTGCAATATTTAAAACGCCTCGCCAAGCCATGGTAACGCCGATACGGCGGGTTTTTGCGTGTCGCGCCCATCGGCGTGCGCCGCGCTTTCCGTTACACTAGGCGCCATTTGCGCGGGCCGAGAGACGCCCGCTCCCGTCGCTTGGAACGTCGAGGTGAGCCTTGGTCGACCCCCTGAATGCCTGGTGGGCCCAGCAACTGGTCCTGTGTGGCTGGGCCTTTGCCCCCGATCCCCTGGCGCTCGATGCGTCGGCAGCGGCCGCGCGGCTGGATGCGCTGGGCATCAATGATCGCGGCGAGCTCGGCTGGCGGCTGCTCGAGTCGTGCGACGGCGGGCATGCCGATCCGGCGCGCCTGCTGGCCACACTCGAACTCGCGGCCCTGGCGGGGGCCGCCGGCTGGATCCCCGCGGCGCGTGCGCGCAGCTGGGCGCTGCACCTGGCCGACGAGATCACCGCGGGGCACGCCGACCTCGACGACTGGCTGGAAGCGCTGTTGCACGCGCGCAGCGCCGAGGGCTGGGTGCGCGGCGACGATGGCTTCTGGGAGGCTTGCGAGGCGCTCTCCAAGCTCGAGCACGAGGGGGAGGGTGTCACCTGGAGTCTGGTGGCCGAATGGGTTGCCCGCGAGCGGCACGGCCCGTCGCTGTGGCCCGATGCGCCCGGCGAGCGCGCCTGGCGACTGCGTGCCGCCTTCGCTCCGGTGGTGGCGCTGCCGGCGATACCCCAGGACTGGCCGGACGCTGCCGCCTGGCTGGCCGAGGGGTGGCAGATCGAGGGGCGCGACGACCTGGTCCGCTGCCTGCTGTGGCTGGCCGGACAGGGCCATCGCCAGGCCTGGGATCTCGACGCCACGCGTCTGCTGCAGGCCGATGCCGATGCCCGCCGGGCCTGGCGCGAGGCGCTGCCCGCCCCGGATGCCGCCTACGGTCGGGTCATGCTGGCTTTCCTGGAGCAGGGCGAGCCGCTGGAGTGGGCCGCCTGGGACTGGCTGCGCCTGGTCGACCTGGCCTGGGCGGGCGCCTGCCAGGGGTGGCTCGAGGAGACGGAAGCCGCGGCCTTTGCCACCCATGCCCTGGAGCTGGTGCAGCATCGCTACAGCGACTGGTCGGCGCTGGCGCGGGCCTATCAGCGCGGTCGCAGCCTGTTCGAGGGACGCAACCGCCTGAAGAGCCTGGAGCGTGACTGGCAGCTGTTGCTGCAGTCGCCGGTGAGCCCGTGGCGCACTGCGCTGCAGGAACTGGTCGAGCCGGACGAGCGGGAGGCGGCGCGGCAGGCCATGGCCGAGTGGCGCCGTTCTCCGCGCCACTGGGTATCGGCGCTCGCCTCCGTGCGCGAGCCGGAACTCGCCACCCGGCAAGGGCCCCTAGCGCCGGTCCCGGCGACCCGGCGCGACGATGCCCTGAACTATCTGCGCGACACCCTCGAGTTGCACCCCGACGAGGGCACCGAGGCGCTGGCGCGCTACTGGCTGCCGGCTCAGGCCCACCACCTCAACCAGCTCGCCGCCGATGCCGCGCACGGCGCCTTGCCGGGTGCCGAGACGCGCTTCGGCGCGCCCGCTTCGGCCGACCTGGCCGCCCGCGATGCCCTGCGCCAGGCGAGCCGCTACGCAGCTACCGTTCACATGGCCGAGAAATACGCCTTCTACCTGCAGATGGCGATGGACACCGAAGCCTTCGAATCGGCGGCCCTGGAGCGTTTCGCCGAGGCCCTGTGCAGCACCCTGTGCCGTTTCTATCCCGACGCGCGACGCCTTCTCGAGGCCTGGGCCCACTGGGAGGCGCTGCTGCCCGAGGCCGAACAGCCGCCGCTGACCGCGGAGATTCGCTGGCACCTGGAGGATCCCGGCAGCCCCTTCCACTGGCTGGACTGGCGCAGCCGCGAGTGGCGCGAGCCGGGGCCGCGACCCAGTCTGCGACGCTTCACCGCCATGGCGCTGGTGGGGCCGCTCAACATGCCGGCCTGGAGCGAACCTCGGGTGGAGAGCGAGCGCGAGGCGGTGTCGATCCGCGAGTGGGTCGACGATCACTACGCCATCACCGGGCCCGCCGAACTGGCCGAGTTCGTCCACTTCCTGCTCGAGGCGGGGGATCGCCAGGAATACCAGATCAACTACGCCCCCTACACCCTCAACGCGGCGCGGCTGGCCTCCGAGATCGCCATGCTGGAGTCCGGGGAATGCAGCGAGGAGGACCGCAACCATCTGCTGCGCCTGCGGCGGGTGCGCGACAACGAGGATGGCTGCAACGAGGTCGATCTGACCGCCTGGGACCTGGCTCAGGCGGTGGACCTGGCGATTGCCGGGCGTCAGCTCGGCTGGCTGCAAGCCGACGCCTTCGATGACGTCCTGGAGCGTGCCCATGCGCTGGCCGCCGAGCACTATGCCAACTGGAGCGCCTATGCCCGCGCTCTCTATGCCGGCTTCTCGTTCTTCATGGGCGAGACCCCCGAGCGGGACAGCTTTCTCGCCGGCATGCGCCAAGCGCTGGTCGCCTGGCTGACCGGGGCTCCGCCGCTGGGCGGCCCCTGGGCGAGCCTCGACTTTCCCGGGGCGCGGCCGCGCCACTGGGCGCCGATGCATGTCGATACGCTGCCGGGGGATGCACGCACTCTGCATTAGAAGATCGCCATGCTTTCGGGGGATGGCTTATAGTCACCCGTTGGATGGAAATGGCCCCTTTTCGGGGGTCTGCTTGCCAAGACAGCGAGCCGCCGGGGGCCGCTGCGCCAGTGGCATCTTGACGCCACTGCCACAGCGACTGCCCAGGATCGCCGCGCGGTCACCACCGCGGCGGTGGCAAGGTGCGGCTCAGGGCATGAGGCTCTCGCCGGATGGTTACCACAAGATCGCTGTGTGCCGCGGGAAAAGCGGGGCTGCTGCTGGCCCTGCTGCTGCTGGTCGGCTGTGCCGGGTCGTCATCGCGTCCCGACCAGGCGCCGGACGACTATTTCGCCCGCCAGATGCCGGGCCTGCCCCACGGCTGGGACCCCATGATGTCGCCGGCGGACACGCCGCGCTACCTGGGGAGCATCGACGGCTCGCCGCCCGAACGGCTGCGCCTGGCGCTACTTGACCAGCATGAGCGCTGGGCGGGCACACCGTATCGACTGGGCGGCAGCACGCAGCGGGGGATCGACTGCTCGGCGCTGGTACAGCGCGTCTTTGCCGAGGCCTTTCGTCTCGAGTTGCCGCGCACCACCGGCAGGCAGGTCCAGGAGGGCGATCCGGTGGCGCGCGATGCCCTGGAGGTCGGCGACCTGGTCTTCTTCCGCCCGCCCGGCGCCTATGACCACGTGGGTATCTACGTCGGCGAGGGCTTCTTTCTGCATGCTTCCACCTCCCAGGGGGTGACGCTCTCGCGCCTGGACAACGCCTACTGGCGGCGCCACTACTGGCAGGCGCGCCGCACCCTGGCGCCGACGCTGCTGGCGCAGCGCGTGCCCTTCAGCGACGAAGGGTAGGCGGGCGTCACAAGGCGTGGCGGGGGTCGGTGACGAAGTCCACGAAGGCCCGCTCGGCGTGGGAGAGGTAGGCGCCGCTCGCCCAGGCCAGCGAGAGGTCCAGCCAGGCCGGCGGGGCCAGCGAGACAGCCGCCAGCTCCGGCTCGTCCACCACGCGGCGCAGGAAGGTGGTGATGCCGAAGCCCTGGCGCACGATCGCTTTGGTCAGCGGAATCAGGTTCGACTCGAAGGCCACGTTGGCTGTCGCCCCGCTGCGGCTGGCCAGGGCATCGACGAACTCGCGGTGGAAGTAGCCGTCCTGGAAGAGCACCAGGGGTTCGGCGAACACCGCCTCGGGGCTGACCGCCCCACGTGCGGCGAACGGATGGTCGCGCGGCACGCACACCACCATCTCCTCGCGCAGCAGGTGGCGCCGCTCCAGATGTCGCGTGCTGTCATCGTCGATCACCACCCCCAGATCGAGTTCGCCGGCGGCGATGAGCTGCTGCAGCCGGCGTGCCCCGGCTTCCACCACCGTCAGGCGGATGCCGGGGTGGCGCGCCTTGAAGCCCATCAGCAGCGGCGGGAAATAGTAGGAGCCGAGCATCGAGGGGATGCCGATGCGCACCTCTCCCTTGACCAGCCCGTGCAGCTCGCGCATGGCCAGGTGGGTGGCATCGGCACGCTCGAGCAGTTCCCGGGCATGGGCGCGCAGGGTTTCCCCCTCCGGGGTGAGGCCGATGCGCCGCTCGTGGCGGTGAAAGAGCGTCAGCTCCAGGCGCTGTTCCAGGGTGGCGACGGTCTGGCTGACCGCCGACTGGGCCACCTTCAGCTCACGGGCGGCGGCGCTGAAGCCGCCGCGGTCGGCGACGGCCAGGAAGACACGCAGGGCGCGCAGGTCGAAGGGCAGGCTCATAAGCAATAGTGATGGTTGTCATCGCTTTTTTCTGTTTGGCTTATCATTTTGGGCGCGCGATCATCGCCTGCCAAGCCCTTCCGCGACGATGGTGACATGATTCAAGCGCATACGCCGGCCTGGTGGCGCGCGACCCTGGCGCTGTGCCTCGGC
This sequence comes from Halomonas sp. NO4, assembly GCF_010994375.1. Lineage (GTDB taxonomy): Bacteria > Pseudomonadota > Gammaproteobacteria > Pseudomonadales > Halomonadaceae > Halomonas. The sequence goes on along the minus strand of NZ_WHMA01000009.1, from coordinate 89,547 downwards.
TCCTTTCTGGTGTTCATCAACCTCTATGCCCCCCAGCCGCTGCTCCCCGAGCTGCGCGCCGCCTACGGCGTCTCGACCTTGGCGATCAGTCTGGTGATGTCGGTGGCCACCCTGGCGGTGGCGGTTTCGCTGCTGGTGTTCGGCCCGCTCTCCGACGCCATCGGCCGCGGCGGCATCATGCGCCTGACCCTGCTCGCGGCGGGAGTGCTCTCCCTGGGGTTGGCCCTGGCCCCCAGCTTCGAGACCTTGCTGGCGCTGCGGGCCGTGCAGGGATTCGTGCTCGGGGGATTGCCGGCGGTGGCGATCGCCTGGATGGGCGACGAGTTCGAGCGGCCGGCGCTGCTCTCCGCAGTGGGCCTGTACATCGGCGCGAACACGCTGGGAGGCATCGGGGGCCGGGTCCTGGGTGGCGCCGTGGCCGAGGTGGCCGGCTCGGCGGCGAGTTTCCTGGCGGTGGGGGCGCTGACCCTGGCGGGGCTGGTGCTCTTCTGGAAGCTGCTGCCGCCGGCGCGTGCCTTCACCCCGCGCCCCTTCGAGCTGCGCGGCGCCGTGGCGGACCTCGTCGGGCACCTGCGCCACCCTCAGCTGCTGCCCGCCTACCTGCTGGGCGGGCTCAACTTCCTGATCTTCATCAACCAGTACAGCTACCTCACCTTCCGCCTCGCCGAGGCGCCCTACGGCCTGGGGGCCCGTCTGCTGGGGCTGATCTTTCTCACCTACCTGGGCGGGACGCTGGGCTCCTCGCTCTCCGGGCGCTTGGCCGGACGGCTGTCGCAGCCGGCCTGCATGATGCTGGGCATCGTCCTCCTGATGGCGGGCACGGCGGTCACCCTGGCCGCGTCGCTGGGCTGGATCATCGCCGGGCTCACCCTCAACGCCTTCGGCTTCTTCCTGGCGCACTCCATGGCGTCGAGCTGGGTCGGACGTCACGCCGAGCGCGCCCGCGGCAGCGCTTCGGCGCTCTACCTGGTGTTCTACTACCTGGGGGCGAGCCTGGGCGGGGCATGGCTGGAGCCGTTCTGGCAGCGCGGCGGCTGGCCCGGGGTGGCGTTGGGCTCCTGGCTGGTGCTCGGCATGACGCTGGGCCTGGCGCTGTGGCTGTGGTGGCAGGAACGCTCAGCGCCGCGACAGGTAGTCGGCGTCTAGGCCGCCGGCCTCGTCGCCCCACACCTGCTCGAGGCGATCCTCACGCCCGCAGGCGGCCTTGTAGTAGTTGTAGCGCAGCGGGTTCTTGCGGTAGTAGTCCTGGTGGTCCTCCTCGGCGGTGTAGAACGCCTCGAATTCATTGATCTCGGTGGCGATCTCGCGGTCGAAGCGCTCGGCCAGCGCCTCCCGGCTGGCCTCGGCCAGCTCGCGCTGCCGCTCGTTCAGGACGAAGATGGCGCTGCGATAGCTCTCGCCCACGTCGCAGAATTGCCGCCCCTCGGCGAAGGGATCGATGTTGCGCCAGAAGACGTGCAGCAGCGACTCGTAGTCGACCCGCTCGGGATCGTACTCGATCTCGACTACTTCGGCATGGCCGGTGCCGCCGGCGACCACTTGATCGTAGCTGGGATTTTCGACATCGCCGCCGCTGAAGCCGGAGGTGGTGGCGAGCACGCCGTTCACCTTGTCGAAGGCCTCTTCGACGCACCAGAAACAGCCGCCGGCAAACACCGCGCGGGCTCTGTCGGCGTCCTCCTGGGCGAGGGCAGAGGAGGCGAGCGCCACCGGCAACAGGGCGATCAGCAGTGGCGTGAGAGGTGACGTCCGGTACATGGTGCATGCCTGTGTCGCGGGAGGGTGCTAGTTTGGATGCTGCTACGCCGGTGGGGTTCCGTGGCGTCCGGGCCGCCTGTAAGGTAGCTCACCCCCCGGCGACGCAGAGACACCGTTTTCCCCGGAGCCGAGGAGTGCCTAAGTGAGCAAGCGACGACTGTTATTGCTGGCGGTGATTGCCCTGGCCGTGGCCGCCTTCTTCCTGAGCGGGGCCGACGAGGCATTCACCCTGGCCAACCTCCAGGCCGAACAGGCGCGCTTCCAGGCGTGGCTGGCCGCCGATCCGCTCACCGTGGTCGGCGGCTTCTTCGTGCTCTACGTGATCATGGCGGCTCTGTCGCTGCCCGGCGCCACCCTGATGACGGTGCTAGGCGGGGCGCTGTTCGGGCTGGGCTGGGGACTTGTGATCATCTCCTTCGCCAGCACGCTCGGGGCGACTCTGGCAGCGCTGATCGCGCGTACCCTCGCGCGCGGGCCTCTGGAGCGCCGCTTTGCGACCCAGCTCGAGCGCATCAACGCCGGCATCCGGCGTGAGGGCGCCTTCTACCTCTTCACCCTGCGCCTGATCCCCCTCTTCCCCTTTTTCGTCATCAATCTGGTGCTGGGGCTCACCCGCATGCGTCTGTGGACCTTCTACTGGGTCAGCCAGCTGGGGATGCTGCCCGGCACGGCGGTGTTCGTGAACGCCGGGCGCGAGCTCGGCGAGCTGCAGACGCTCTCCGGCATTCTCTCGCCCGGCTTGATCGGCTCCTTCGCCCTGATCGGGGTCTTCCCCTGGCTGGCGCGAGCGGGGGTGGCCATTGCCAAGCGCCGGCACCTGGCGGCCCGCTTCGGCCGGCCGAGGCACTTCGACCACGACATCGTGGTGATTGGCGGCGGCTCGGCGGGCCTGGTGGCAAGCTATATCGCGGCGGCGGTGAAGGCGAAGGTGGCGCTGGTGGAGCGCGACCGTATGGGGGGCGACTGCCTTAACACCGGTTGCGTACCCTCCAAGGCGCTGATCCGTGCCGCGCGCCTGGCCCAGGAGGTGCGCGAGGCGCCGCGCTACGGGGTGCACACGACCGCGCCCGCCATCGACTTTCCCGCCGTCATGGCTCACGTCAAGCGGGCGATCCGCGAGGTCGAGCCCCACGACAGCCGCGAGCGCTACGAGGCGCTGGGGGTCGAGGTGGTCGCCGGCAATGCCCATCTGGACGACCCTTGGCGGGTGCGGGTCTCCGGGCCCGGCGGCGAGCGAGTGCTCACCACGCGCCACGTGATCATCGCCAGCGGGGCGCGGCCACGGGTGCCTGACCTGCCCGGGCTCGAGGCCGTCGAGACCCTCACATCCGACAACCTGTGGCAGCTCGAGACCCTGCCCGAGCGGCTGGTGGTGCTGGGCGGCGGTTCCATCGGCTGCGAGCTCGGCCAGAGCTTCGCGCGGCTGGGCTCGCGGGTGAGCCTGGTGGAGATGGGCGGCCAGCTGCTGCCGCGGGAGGATGCCGAGGTGGCCGAGGTCCTGCAGCAGCGCCTCGATGCCGAGGGGGTGGCCGTATGGCTCGACACGCGCGCCCTGCGCGTCGAGGCGGGGGCTGCCGATGACGGTGCCGACGTGCTGGTGGTCGAGGCGCGCGACGAGAAGGGCGAGAGGCAGGAGCGGCGAGTGCCGTTCGACCGCCTGCTGGTGGTGGTGGGTCGCCAGGCCAGCATCGACGGGCTGGGGCTCGAGGCACTGGGTGTGGAGACGCGCTCCGACGGCACCCTGGCGGTGGACGAGGCCTTGCAGAGCGTGCTGCCCAACGTCTGGGCGTGTGGCGACGTGGCCGGGCCGTTCCAGCTCACCCACGCCAGCGCCCACCAGGCCTGGCACGCCACCGTCAACGCTCTGTTCGGCGAGTTCAAGCGCTTTCGCGTCAGCTACCGGGCGCTACCTGCGGTCACCTATACCGAGCCGGAGGTGGCGCGGGTGGGTCTTTCCGAACGAGAGGCGCGTAGCCGCGGCGTCGCCTTCGAGGTAACCCGCTATCCGCTGGCCGAACTCGACCGGGCCATTGCCGAGGGGCTCACCGAGGGCTTCGTGAAGGTGCTCACCGTGCCGGGCAAGGATCGGATTCTCGGCGCTGCGGTGGTGGGACACGGCGCGGGGGAACTGCTGGCCGAGTTCACCCTGGCGATGACACACGGCATCGGGCTGAACAAGCTCCTCGGCACCGTGCACTCCTATCCCACCTGGTCGGAAGCGGCCAAGGCGAGCGCCGGAGTGTGGAAGAACGCCCACAAGCCCGAGCGGCTGCTGGGTTGGCTCTCCCGCTACTTCGCCTGGCGCCGGGGGGAGGGCAACGCCTCGCGCGAGGCGACGCAGCGGCGCTCGGCGGTGCGCCATTGAGCGGGTGACCTTCCTCCAACGAGACGGGGGCAGCCATCTGGCTGCCCCCGACATGACGCGACTGGCACGGCGATTCAGTGCTCGACGCCGCCGGCACCGTGCACGTGACCGTGCTCGATCTCTTCCTGGCTGGCCTCGCGAACCTCGGCGATCTCGACGTCGAAGTTGAGCTTCTGGCCGGCCAGCGGATGGTTGCCGTCAACGGTGACGGTGTCGCCTTCCACCTGGGTCACGGTGACCATCAGCGGCCCGCCCTGAGTCTGGGCCTGGAACTGCATGCCCGGCTCCACGGACTCCACACCCTGGAATGCATCCCGCGGCACTTCCTGAACCAGCTGCGGCTGCACCTCCCCGTAGCCCTCTTCCGGGGTGACGGCGACATTGAGCTTTTCGCCGGCCTCGTGGCCCTCGAGCTCCTTCTCCAGGCCGGGAATGATGTTGCCGGCACCGTGGAGATAGGTCAGGGGGTCACGGCCCTCGGAACTGTCCAGCACCTCCCCTGCATCGTTGGTCAGGGTGTAGTGGAACGCGACAACGGCATTTTGCGCAATCTGCATTGATGAACCTTTCGGTGTGTGCATGTCAGTCTCATGGTAACGTGCCGCCGCTGCCAGTGTCAGGGGGAATAAGGGATTTTTCAGGTTGCCTTGGCCCTGGCTGAAGCCTATTCACGCCTTTTGGCGCGGTTGCGCCACCGGGGGTGGCGCGGCTACCCTAGCGGGATTCGTTTTGCCACCCGTAACCGCGACCCCATGTCCATCCCTCCAGGAGACCGCCCATGACCGAGATCGTGATCTGGCTGATTGCCTTTGCCCTCATCCTCTTTTTCAGCATCAGGCGCTGGGAGTCCTCCGTGAGCCCGGGCCTGGACAAGGTGCTGCCGCGGGTGATCAAGCACGATGACGACAACCGCGTGGTCTGGAGCCTGGCGCTGGCCATCCTGGGCGCGACGACCTTGGTACGCCCAGTAGACATCCTGATGATCGCCATCCTCATCGGCATCGTGGTGCTCATTGCCGGCAAGCTCACCGGCTGGGCCATGAACAAGGCCGACTTTCACTGACAGCGAGCGTGATGGCCAACTCGGCCCTCTGCTGACACGCCAAGGCCCGCGGCAGCTGCCGCGGGCCTTCGCCTTGCCGGCTCGTCGAGTCGCTCAGTACGGGGCGACGGTCACGTTGGTTCCGCTGCCGATAAGGCGCACGCGCTGTCCCACTTCGAAGGCCTGGTCGGCCTTCTGCACCACCACCACGTTCATGCCGTCGTCACGCTGAATCTCCATCTCCCAGGCGGTGACGCGGTTGGCTGACTCCTCGACCTTGCTGCCTGCCACGCTGCCAACGATGGCTCCGGCTGCCGTAGCCAGGGTGCGCCCCGAGCCGCCGCCGACCTGGTTGCCCAGCAGGCCGCCGATCACCGCACCGCCGCCGGTGCCGACGATGCCGCCAGCGCGGCTATCGGCCTGGATCTGCACCTGGCGCAGGGCCTGGATGGTTCCGAAGCGCACCGTCTGTTCGGCGCCAGTCTGGTTGCCGCGATAGACGTTGCCGCCATAGGGGGCGGTATTGGCGCAGCCGGCCAGTGTCAGCAAGCCAATGGCCAGGATGGGAAGAAGACGCTTCATGAAGACCTCCGGAGTCTGGGACGATGGCAGGCCACGGGCCTGGCATCGGGTCTAGCAGGTTAGGGAACACTGTTCTGCAATAAGCTTAACCAAGTGTGCCGAATTTGACCACCGTGTCGCGGCAGGGTGCCATGACCGGCACGGGCGAAGTCGACAAATCCTGTGCAAGTGCGGCGTCTGACGAAAAAAGGGAGGCGCAAGGCCTCCCCAAGGGTTCCAGTCGTGTGGTTCGGCGGAACGATCAGCCGAACTGGTTCATGGTGTTGTCCTTGCCACCCGCCTTGAGCGCGGCGTCGCCGTGGAAAAATTCCTTGTGGTCGTCACCGATGTTGGAACCGGCCATGTCCTGGTGCTTGACGGTGGCGATCCCCTCGCGGATCTCCTTGCGTTGCACGCCCGCCACGTAGGCCAGCATCCCTTCCTCGCCGAAGTAGCCCTTGGCCAGGTTGTCGGTGGACAGCGCCGCGGTGTGGTAGGTCGGCAGGGTGATCAGGTGGTGGAAGATGCCGGCCTCGCGCGAGCCGTCGCGCTGGAAGTTCTGGGTCCACTCGTCGGCCAGCTGAGCAAGCGGCGTGTCGTCGTACTTCGCGTTCATCAGGTCGGCACGATCATAGGCGGAGACGTCCTTGCCCTCGGCTTCCCAGGCGTCGAACACCTGCTGGCGGAAGTTCAGCGTCCAGTTGAAGGAGGGCGAGTTGTTGTAGACCAGCTTGGCATCCGGGCACACCTCGCGGATGCGGTCCACCATGCCCTTGATCTGGCCGACGTGGGGCTTCTCGGTCTCGATCCACAGCAGGTCGGCGCCGTTCTGCAGGCTGGTGATGCAGTCGAGCACCACGCGGTCCTCGCCGGTGCCCGGCTTGAACTGGTAGAGGCCGGAGGCGAGGCGCCTGACCTTGACCAGCTTGCCGTTCTGCTTGATCACCACGTCGCCGTTGTCGATGTCGGAGGCCGAGGTGATCTCGTCACCGTCCAGGTAGCTGTTGTACTGGTCGCCCAGGTCGCCCGGTTCCTTGGTCACGGCGATTTTCTGGGTCAGGCCGGCGCCCAGGGAGTCGGTGCGGGCGACGATGACGCCATCTTCCACGCCGAGCTCCAGGAAGGCGTAGCGCACGGCGTTGATCTTGGCGATGAAGTCCTCGTGGGGCACGGTGACCTTGCCGTCCTGGTGGCCGCACTGCTTCTCGTCGGAGACCTGGTTCTCGAGCTGGATACAGCAGGCGCCCGCCTCGATCATCTTCTTGGCCAGCAGGTAGGTGGCCTCGGCGTTGCCGAACCCGGCGTCGATGTCGGCGATGATCGGCACCACGTGGGTCTCGTGGTTGTCGATCTTGGCGATCAGTTCCTCGGCCTTGGCGGTGTCACCGGTCTGTTTGGCGTTCTCGAGGTCACGGAACAGGTGGTTGAGCTCCCACGCATCGGCCTGGCGCAGGAAGGTGTAGAGCTCCTCGATCAGGCTCGGCACGCTGGTCTTCTCGTGCATGGACTGGTCGGGCAGCGGGCCGAACTCGGAGCGCAGGGCGGCAACCATCCAGCCGGAGAGGTAGAGGTAGCGGCGCTTGGTGCTGCCGAAATGCTTCTTGATGGAGATCAGCTTCTGCTGGCCGATGAAGCCGTGCCAGCAGCCCAGGGACTGGGTGTACTGGGAGCTGTCGGCGTCGTAGGCGGCCATGTCCTCGCGCATGATCTTCGCCGTGTAGCGGGCGATGTCCAGGCCGGTCTTGAAGCGGTTCTGGGCGCGCAGGCGCGCGACGTTCTCGGGGCTGATGTGCGCCCACTTGCCCCGCTGGGCCTCGCGCAGTTGAGCCAGTGCCTTGATGTCGTCTTGATATGACATGGAACCATCCTTCCGGTCTGTTGAATAGCGACGACGTCGAGAGCCTCGGGGTGGCGCATCGCTGCCGTCTCGTTCGCGTGGCGGTGGCATGGACTGAGCCGGAGCGGGCCATGCTGCACCTGCGAAGTGATAATCAGGTTCAACCAGATCGTGGAGGAAGTCTCTACGGCCTTGGTCGAACCGCCGTCGAGGTGATACAGGCCATTGGTGCTCGAGGGAAAGGACGGGACCGAACGGCTGTTTTAACCTCGTCTTGGTTCCACTATGGCGCACGACGACGGGGTTCAACAATTGACACTTGGGGGCAGGAGACGTTGTAGCTCGACTACAAAAGCGCGGTGGCCGGCAGCGTTCCTGTAGTCGAGTTTCGGTGCCGCAGGCGGGTCAAGGCACGAAGGAGAGGCGCATATTGCGATGCGCAATACCGGCGTCGAGGAACTCGCCGCCGAAGGCCTGGAAGCCGAGCCGCTCGTAGAAGGGCAGGGCATGGGTCTGGGCGGCGAGCTCGACGGCCGGGTGGCCGTCGCGGCGCGCGGCGTCGATGGCGGCCTGCATCAGCGCTACGCCGATGCCCCGGCCGCGCGCCTCGGCGAGCACGGCGACCCGGCCGATATGGGCATCGGGCAGCAGCCGGGCGGTGCCCACGGGGGTGCCGTCGAGCCGGGCGAGGAAGTGGCGACAGGCGTCGTCGCGCCCGTCCCACTCCTCTTCCCGGGGGACCTGCTGTTCCTCGATGAAGACAACGCGGCGGATCTCGCTGGCTGGCGCGCCGAGCTCGGCCCAGCTGCCTTCCTGTATCTCGACCTTGGCGGGCATGGCGCTTGGCATGCGTTCACTCCTCCTCGTCGTCCCAGGCGAGACTGCCGGCATCCAGCAGAGTGGCGAGCACCTCGGCAGCCCCGGGAATGTCGAGCAGCTCGGCGTCCAGCGGGGCGTCGGAGGCCAGGGCCCGGGCCAGCTCGAGGGAGCAGTCAAGGCCGTCGCCATCGGCGAAGAGGGTCGCGCGGTCGACGTCCAGGGCGCGCCAGGCAAAGCGCGAGCCGGGGCTGCGGAGCAGTTCGGCACCGGCCTGTAGCTCGGCGACAAGGTCGGCGATCTCGGTCGGCGTCTCCGCGGCAACCAGCTGGTCGACGTACTTGGGCTGGGTCATCACCCGCCCGAACCATTGGGCGAGCTGAGCGGGGTCGTCGAGGGTGTCGAGGATCAGCCGGCGCATGCGCGCGACCGCGGCGTCGTCAAGCTCCGCGGGATCGACGGGCGGGGTCATGCCGGGGTCGGCGTAGCGCTGTGAGGCAGGCAGCTGCTCGCCCAGGTAGTCGGCAAAGGAGGTGATCGCCTCATCCGCCGAGGGTGCCCGGAAGCCCACCGAGAGGGTCAGGCAGTCGTCGGACTGGCTGACGCCGTGGTGGGCCCAGCCGGGCGGCAGGTAGAGCATATCGCCGGGTTCGAGAACCCAATCGTGTCCCGGCTCCACGTCAAAGCGCTCGAGAATGCGCAGGTCGATGCCGGCGAGGATCGGGGCGTCGTCGGGTACTTTGCCGCCCAGCTGCCAGCGGCGCCGGCCACTGCCCTGCAGCAGGAAGACGTCGTACTGGTCGACATGGGGGCCGACGCTGCCGCCCGGCGGGGCGTAGCTGATCATGATGTCGTCGAGACGCCAGCGGGGCAGGAAGGAGAAGTGGTCGAGCAGTTCGGCCACTTCCGGCACGTAGTGGTCCACGGCCTGCACCAGCAGCGTCCAGTCGCGCTCGGGCAGCTTGGCGAAGGTGCGCTCGTCGAAGGGGCCGTGGCTCACCTGCCAGGGCCCGTCGCGGCCGCGCTCCTCGACGATCCGCGCCTCGATGCCCTCCTCGCAGGCCAGTCCCGCCAGCTCGTCGGGGTCGAGCGGGCACTGGAAATCGGGGAAGGCGCCGCGAATCAGCAGCGGCTCGCGCTGCCAGTGGTCGCGCAGGAACTCGGCGGCGCTCAGACCGCCGAGCAGGGTGAGGGGCGAGTCGGAGCCACTCATAGCTGGCGCGCCTGCTCGGCGGCGTTGCCGATGTAGGTGGCCGGCGTCAGCGCCTTGAGCTCGGACTTCACCTCGGCCGGCAGCTCCAGGGTATCGATGAAGGCGGCGAAGCCGGCCTGGTCGATGCGCTTGCCGCGGGTCAGCTCCTTGAGCTTCTCGTAGGGCTTCTCGATGCCGTAGCGGCGCATCACCGTCTGGATGGGCTCGGCGAGCACCTCCCAGCTGGCATCGAGGTCCTCGGCCAGCCGCGCCGGGTTGGCCTCGAGCTTGCCGATGCCCTTGAGCGAGGCGTGGTAGGCGATCAGACCGTAGGCCAGCCCCACGCCGAGGTTTCTGAGCACCGTGGAGTCGGTGAGGTCGCGCTGCCAGCGCGAGATCGGCAGCTTCTGCGCCAGGTGGCCGAGGACGGCGTTGGCCAGCCCCAGGTTGCCCTCGGAGTTCTCGAAGTCGATGGGGTTGACCTTGTGGGGCATGGTCGAGGAGCCGATCTCGCCCTCCACGGTCTTCTGCTTGAAGTAGCCCAGCGAGATGTAGCCCCAGACGTCGCGGTCGAAGTCGATGAGGATGGTGTTGAAGCGGCAGATGGCGTCGAACAGCTCGGCGATGTAGTCGTGGGGCTCGATCTGGGTGGTGTAGGGGTTGAAGGTGAGTCCCAGGCCCTCGACGAAGGTGCGCGCGTTGGCCTGCCACTCCACCTCCGGATAGGTGGCGAGATGCGCGTTGTAGTTGCCCACCGCGCCGTTGATCTTGCCGAGGATCTCCACGCCCTCGATCTGCTTCAGCTGGCGGCGCAGCCGATAGGCGACGTTGGCCATCTCCTTGCCGAGCGTGGTGGGGCTCGCCGTCTGGCCGTGGGTGCGCGAGAGCATCGGCAGTGCGGCATGCTCATGGGCGAGGCGGGCCACGGCGTCGGCGACCTCGCGCATCACCGGCAGCAGGGCGGCGAGGCCGTCGGTGAGCATCACGCCGTGGGAGAGGTTGTTGATGTCTTCGCTGGTGCAGGCGAAGTGGACGAACTCGGTGACGGCGTGGAGCTCCGAAACCTCGGCGATCCGCTCCTTAAGGAAGTACTCCACTGCCTTGACGTCGTGGTTGGTGGTGGCCTCGATGGCCTTGATGCGCTCGGCGTCGGGCACCGAGAAGTCACGGACCAGCGCCTCGAGGAAGGCCGTGGCCGCGGCGGAGAGCGGCGGTACCTCGGTGATGCCGGGCTGCTCGGCGAGGCGCTGCAGCCAGCGCACCTCGACGGTGACGCGGGCGCGGATCAGGCCGAACTCGCTGAAGTGCTCGCGCAGGCTGGCCGCCTTGGCGGCGTAGCGGCCGTCGACGGGGGAGAGGGCGGTCAGGGCAGAGAGAGGCAGGGCAGCGGGTTGCATGGTCGAATTCCGGGTCTGGGTGATCAAGGGGAAACGAAGGGCTCAGGAAAGCTGGTCGAGGGCTTTCTTCAGGGCGCCGCGCTGGAAGACCAGCTTCCAGCGCCGGCCGCCCTGCTGATGCCAGAGCAGGGCGAAGCGGATGCCGGCGAGCAGGATGGCGCGCACCCGCTCGGGCATCATGCGGTTCTGCAGCAGCGACGGGTCGCCCTGCACCACGATGCGCGTCTTGAAGGTGGAGAGCGTCTCCTGGTAGGCCTCGCCAAGGCTGGCGATGACGTTCTCGTGGGTGGCGCCGAAGTGCTCGGCCTGACCCTGGATGCGGGTGAGCTGCGTGCCCAGCGCATCCATCATGGCGGTGTTGGTGCGCAGCTTGTTCATCAGCAGCAGCATCGAAAAGCCGTAGCGCATGACCGCGGGATTGGCCTGGCGGCGTCCCACCACCGCCTCGAGCACCTCGAGGCCGCGGCGCAGGTTGTTGGGGTGGCCGCCGTAGATCGCTTCGAAGCTCTCCGGATTGGTGTCCACGGTGGCGTGGATCAGCGTCTCCCAGGGGCGCGGCTCGGTTTGCCCGGTGCGGGCCAGCTCGTCGACCAGGCTCGCCGCCTGGAAGACGCCGGCCAGCGCCAGCGCCTGGCGGGCCACCGGCGAGTCCGGGGCGCGGTGGATCGGGGTCGTGGCGGTCATGGGCGGCCCTCCGTGGCATTCCAGGTGTCGCGGATCACCCCGCCGCCGAGGCAGATCGCGCCGTCGTAGAGTACCAGCGACTGCCCCGGCGTGACGGCACGTTGTGGCGCGTCGAAGCGCACTTCCACGCCGCCATCCTCCCGCGTGTGGAGAGTACAGGGCACGTCGGTCTGGCGGTAGCGTACCTTGGCGGTGACGTGTCCCTCGGCCACCGGCGGCTCGCCGGCCACCCAGTCCATGGGCTCGGTGGCCAGGCTGTCGGTATAGAGCAGCGGGTGGTGCTTGCCCTGCACGGCGACGAGCACGTTGCGCGCGAGGTCCTTGGCGGCCACGTACCAGGGCGCTTCGGGGTGGTCGGCAAGCCCGCCGATGCCCAGCCCCTGGCGCTGGCCCAGGGTGTAGTACATCAGCCCCATGTGCTCGCCGATTACTTCGCCCTCGGGCGTCTCGATCACGCCGGGCTGGGCCGGCAGGTACTGCTTGAGGAAGTCGCGAAAGCGCCGCTCGCCGATGAAGCAGATGCCGGTGGAATCCTTTTTCCTGGCAGTGGCCAGGCCATGACGCTCGGCCAGGGCGCGTACCTCGGGCTTTTCCAGCTCGCCCACCGGGAAGAGGGTGCGCGCGATGGCGGCCTCGGGCACGGCGTGCAGGAAGTAGCTCTGATCTTTGTTGGGATCCACACCCTTGAGCAGCCGCGGACGCAGTTGGCCGTCGGCGTCGCCGCGCACCACCCCCTGGCGGACGTAGTGGCCGGTGGCGATCCGCTCGGCGCCCAGCATCTCGGCGTACTCCAGGAACACCTTGAACTTGATCTCGCGGTTGCAGAGGATGTCCGGGTTCGGCGTGCGGCCGGCCTGGTACTCGGCCAGGAAGTGCTCGAAGACGTTGTCCCAGTACTCGGCGGCGAAGTTGGCCGTATGGAGCCTGATGCCGAGCTTCTCGCACACGGCCTGGGCGTCCGCCAGGTCGGCTTTGGCGGTGCAGTACTCGGTGCCGTCGTCCTCGTCCCAGTTCTTCATGAACAGGCCTTCGACCTGGTAGCCCTGTTCGAGCAGCAGCAGGGCGGAAACGGAGGAGTCGACGCCGCCGGACATGCCGACGATCACCTTGCCTGGGGTGGCGGTCATGGGCGCTCTCGGGTGATGTGTCTCAAATGGGCGGGGATTATAGCGTATCTTGCGCCACGGCTTCATCCGTGAAGCCGCGCAAGCAAGAGGCGCCGGGGACAGGTCGAAGAGGAGGTCCTTCGCCATGGATGGCGAAGGTAGCGCCCAGGGAGGGGGTCACAGCGCCTCATCGACGGTCCGGCGCCCCGGGACCTGTCGACGGATCAGCCTCGCGCGAGATGTCCCATGGCCACAGGTCAGCGAAGTGATGCGGTAGTACTGGTCAAATAATTGACCGGCCGACCAGTTAAAACTAGGCTGGGGAGCATGAACACGACCGTCCAGACCCGCGACCCCGAGCGCACCCGCACCCGCCTCCTCGATGCCGCCGAGGCGCTGTTCGTCGATCAGGGCTTCTCCGCCGTCCGGCTGAGCGCCCTGGCGCGCTCGGCGGGCGTCACCAAGAGCCTCATTCATCACCACTTCGGCAGCAAAGAGAAGCTGTGGGAGGCGGTCAAGGATCGCGCCTTCGAGCGCTATTTCACGGCCCAGATGGCCATGCTCGAGGAGGCCGGCGAACCCGATGCGGCCCTGCTGCGCTCGTCGGTGGAAGCCTATTTCCACTTCCTGCGCGACAACCCCGGCGTGGTGCGGCTGTTCGCCTGGACCCACCTGGAAGGCGACGACACCTGCAGCGAGCTGGATGCCAAGCTCGTTGGGGCGGGGGCCGAATGGGTTCGCCAGGCGCAGCAGCGCGGCCTGTTGCGCGGCGACGTCAACCCCACCCACGTGATCGCGGTGTTCGTGATGGCCTGCACCCAGTGGTTCGAGGCGAAGCCTCATCATCAGCAATGGCCGGGCATGGGCAGCGATGAGGCGTTTCTGGCGGATTTCCTGACGATCTTCATGGAAGGGGTTACCCCCCGCGGCTGAGGCGTTTTTTTGAGCGGATAATTGACTGGTCGGCCAGTTCGTTATTGGGAGGCGGCGATGAAGGCGATGAAGCGATGGGCCCTGAGGGCTGCGTTGATGCTGGTAGCTCCTGTGTTGGCGAGCGTCCATGCCGAGCCCGCTCGAGGCGAGCCTGTTGCGCAGGCGCTGCCTGCGGTGCGCAGCGTGGCGGTGCGCCTCTCGGCGGCCGAGGCGCGCTATCGCTTTCCCGGCACGCTGCGCGCCCGCAAGCGAGCGTCGCCGGCCTTCCTGCACGCCGGCGTGCTCCGCGAGCGGCGGGTGGGTCGCGGTCAGCGCGTTGAAGCGGGGGAGCCGTTGGCGCGGCTCCACAACCCGGCCATGGCCCCGGGGCTCGCGGCCGCCGAGGCCCGGGTGCGCGAGCTCGAGGCGCGCCTGCGCCGGCTGGAGCAGGACGTGTCCCGCGTGCGCACGCTGCGCGAGCGCAACCACAGCGCTGAGGATGAGCTGGATCGGCTGGTGGCGGAGCGCGATGCCACCGTTCAGGCCCGCGAGCAGGCCCTGGCCCGGCGCGACGAGGCCGCGGCCCAGCTCGACGAGCTCACTCTGCGCGCGCCCTTCGCCGCCGAGGTGACTGACCTGCTGGTCGAGCCGGGCGAGTTCGTCGCCGCCGGCCAGCCGATCCTGAACCTGGCCGGCCTGGGCGCGCGCGAGGTGGAAATCCGGGTGCCGGCCTCCCTGGCCGAGCGGCTGGCGGTGGGCCAGCCTGCGCAGCTGATGGCGACGTTCGGCGCACAGCGCGTTGCCGGCCAGGTTCGCGACATCGGCGGGGCGGGTGCGAGCATGGCGCCGGTGGTCATTGCCGTCGATGCCGCCACCGCGCCGGCGCTGGGCGAATCGCTCTGGGTGCAGCTGGCCGCGGCGGCACCACCCGCTCTGCAGGTGCCCCTGGCAGCGGTCGTCGACCCGGGCGGCCACGACCCGCACGTGCTGGTGCTGGACGACGATGAACGGGTGCATCGCGTCGCCGTGACACCGGGCCGGCTGGCCCAGGGCTGGGTGGCGGTGTCGTCGCCGTCGCTTTCGGCGGGCAACCGGGTGGTGACGGCCGGCCAGGGGCGCCTCACGGCGGGGGACCGGGTCAAGGTGCTGCCATGACCTGGCTGCTCACCTCGCTGCGCTACCGGCGGTTGATCCTCACCCTGGCGGGGCTGCTGGCGCTGCTCGGCCTGGCGGCCTGGATGGCCATGGACCGCCAGGAGGATCCCTTCTTCCCCTACCGCTTCGGCCAGGTGCTGGTGCCCTATCCCGGCGCCCAGCCGGAGCAGGTCGAGCGGCTGGTGCTCAACCCCCTGGAGGAGGAGCTGGCTCAGGTCGAGCAGATCAACGACATCATCGGCACCGCGCGCCTGGGGGTGGCCCACTTCACCCTCGAGATGCACGAGCACGTCTACGACACCGATGCCGCCTGGGAGCGAGTGCGCATCGCCGTGGAGCGGGCCAGCCGCCGCTTTCCCGAGGGGGTGGGCGAGGCCGACATCAGCGACCGCGATTCGGACGCCCATGGCGTGGTGCTCGCGGTCACCGGCTCCACGGACCTGCTCGAGTTGCGTGAGGCGGCCAAGCGGCTGCGGCGTGATCTTTTCCGGCTCAAGGCGATCGCCCGCATCGACCTGCTCGCCGACCCCGGGCAGCAGGTGGTGATCGGCTGGGACGACACCCTGGCGGAGCGGACCGGCCTCGACGCGCGGGCGCTCGGCGACCAGCTCGCCTCGCGCAACCTCACCTCGCCCGGCGGCAGCCTCAGGGTGGGTGGGCGCTCGCTGGTGCTCGACCCGCAGACCGAGTTCGCCTCGCTCGAGGCCCTCGCCGCCACGCCGATTCGCACCCGGCAGGGGGATCAGGTGCCGCTGGGCGAGCTCACTGACGTGCACCTTGCTCCTCAGGAGCCGCCCACCGCGCGGCTGTGGCACGACGGCCGGCCGGCGGTGGCGCTGGGCGTGGTGCTGGCCAATGACCGTGTCAACGCGGTGCGCGTCGGCGAGCGGCTGCGGGCGCTGGTCGAGGAGCTGCGGCCCGCTTACGCGCCGCTGGCCATCGAGGAGACCTTCTACCAGCCGCGCTGGGTCGAGCGTCGCCTGGACGAGCTGGGCCTGTCGCTGCTGTTGGGCATCACCATTCTGGGTGTACTGCTGTTCCTCGCCATGGGGCCGCGGCTGGGGCTCGCCGTGATGGTGATCGTGCCGCTGGTGACCTTTTCCGCCCTGGCGCTCTACGCCATGGGCGGCGGCGTGCTGCACCAGATCGCCGTGGCCGGCATGGTGGTCGCCCTGGGCATGCTGGTGGACAACGCCATCGTCATGGTGGAGAACATCCAGTGGCACCGCGACCAGGGGCGCTCGGCGGCTCAGGCGGTGACCCGCTCGGTGCGCGAGCTTGCCATGCCGCTGCTGGCGGCGACCGGTACCACCCTGGCGGCGTTCGTTCCGCTGCTGCTCTCCCGCGGCAACACCGCCGACTTCACCCGCGCCATCCCGGTGATGGTGATGCTCACCCTGGCCATGAGCTACGTCTATGCCGTCTTCGTCACCCCGCTGTTCGCCTCCGTCATCCTCAGGCCGCGCCGGGCAGCACGCCGCGAGCGCCTGCCGGCGCTGGGCGCGCGCCTGGGTGGGGCTGCCGTGCGCCGGCCGGCCTGGGTGCTGGTGGGCGCCGCCGTGCTGCTGGCCGGTGCTGTGGCGATGACGCCGCTGCTCAACCACGACTTCTTTCCCGACACCGACCGTAACCAGTTGCTCGTCGATCTCACCTTCCCTGAGGGGACCCACCTCGATGTCACTGCTCACCGGGCCGAGACGCTTGCCGTGGCGCTGCGCGAGCGGCCGGAAGTGCGGGCGGTGCACCGCTTCGCCGGCTTCAGCGGGCCGCGCTTCTACTACAACCTCGTCGAGCAGCCGCGCCAGCCTCACCTGGCGCGGCTGGTGGTGGAGACCGGGAGCCGCGATGATCTGCCGGCGCTGATGGCGTGGCTGCGGGTCGTGTCGCCGGAGCGCCTGCCGGCCGCCGAGGTGGTGGCCAGGCGCCTGGGTCAGGGCCCGCCGCTGGAGGCGCCGGTGGAGATTCGCGTGTTCGCCGAGCAGCGCGCGGCGCTGGCCGCGGCGGCCGGCCGCATCCTGTCCGTGGTGCGCGAGGCCGATGGCGCCCGGGACGCGCGCCATCGGCTGGGCGAGGGACTGGCCACCCTGGCGGTGGTCACCGACGATGCCCGCGCGGCGGAGCACGGCCTCACCCGGGGCGACGTGGCCCGCGCGCTGGCCGGGGCGAGTCGCGGCGTGGAAGTCAGCACCTGGCGCGGCGAGCGCGATCCCGCCCCGCTGCTGGTGCGCGCGCCCGAGGGGGAGCGCTTTCCCACCCAAGGGCTGGAGGGGCTGCGCCTGAGCGGCGCCGACGGCCGTGCGGTGCCCCTCGGCGAGATCGCTGCGCTGGAACTGGGCTGGCGTCCCGCGGTCATCCAGCATCGCGACCTGCAGCGCATGACGACGGTGCTGGCCGAGGTGGCCGAGGGCTGGACCTATGCCGGCGTGCTCGAAGAGGTGCTGCCGCGCCTGGAGGGGCTCGAGCTGCCCGCCGGGGTGAGCTTTCGCGTGGGCGGCGCGGCCGAGTCGGCGGGGGAGGCCAACACGGCGCTCTTCCAGACGCTGCCGATCGGCGCGCTGCTGCTGGTGGTGTGCCTGCTGGCGCAGTTCAACTCCTTCCGCCAGCTGGTCATCGTCCTGGCGACGGTGCCGCTGGCCGTCGTCGGCGTGGTGCCGGGGTTGTGGCTGACCGGTCAGTCGTTCGGCTTTACCGCAATCCTGGGCGTCGTGGCCCTGGTCGGCATCGTGGTCAACAATGCCATCGTGCTGATCGACCTGATGAATACCCATCACCGTCAGGGGCTGGCGGTGGCCGAGGCGGTGATCGCGGCAGTGGCGCGGCGCACGCGGCCGGTACTGCTCACCACGGCGACCACGGTGGCCGGCCTGGTGCCGCTGACGCTGACCCAGTCGACCCTGTGGCCGCCGATGGCCTGGGCGATCATCTCGGGGCTTGTCGCCTCGACGCTGCTGACCCTGCTGGTGATTCCGGCACTCTACCGCCTGTTGATGCGGGGCAAAGCCTAGCGCTCGTGGATCACGTCCATGGGATAGAACTTGGCGGCCAGGGCGTCGCGCACGCGGCGCAGCACCAGGGGGCTGCGCAGCCGGCCGGCGCGCTCCAGCGCCTCCAACTCCTCGAGGGTCAGCCAGTGCACGGCCAGGATGTCCGGGTCGCGGGGCGTGCCGAGGTGGGCCAGCGCCATGCCGAAGAAGCCGTGGCTGTGGAAGGTCTGGCCGCCCGGCGCCTCATAGACGTACATGCCCAGGTAGTCGGTGATGCCGACCTGCCAGGCGGTCTCCTCGCGCAGCTCGCGCAGCGCCGCCTCGCGGATGCGCTCGCCCGGCTCCAGATGGCCGGCGGGCTGGTTGAACACCGTTTCTCCGCCGTCGGGGTGCTCCTCCACCATTAGGAAGCGCCCGGCGCGCTCCACGACGGTGGCCACGGTGACGCGGGGTTGCCAGCGGTTCATTGACGCCTCCTGGCCCGCGGCGAGCGCCGCGGGGCGTGCAGGGCCTCGCGGCGCCACTCGCCGGGGGCCAGGCCGTCGAGGCGCCAGGGGCCGATGGCGGTGCGCACCAGGCGCAGGGTGGGGTGGCCGACCTGGGCCGTCATGCGACGCACTTGGCGATTGCGCCCTTCGGTGAGGGTCAGCTCCAGCCAGGTGGTCTCGGGGTGGCGCCGGGGGTTGACCGGCGGGTCGCGCTCGGGCAACTCGGGCGCCTCGAGCCGGCGCACCCTCGCCGGCCGGGTGGGGCCGTCCTTGAGGGTGACGCCATTGCGCAGCGCGGCGAGGGCGGCCTCGTCCGGGGTGCCCTCCACCTGCACGCGGTAGGTCTTGGGTTGCTTGTGACGCGGATCGCTGATGCGGTGGATCAGCGCCCCGTCATCGGTGAGCAGCAGGAGGCCCTCCGAGTCGTAATCGAGCCGGCCGGCAGCGTAGATGCCCGGCACGTTGATGGCGTCGGCCAGGGTCGCACGGCGCGCCTCCTCCCCGGCGCGACGGTCGGTGAACTGGGAGAGCATGCGGTAGGGCTTGTGCAACAAGTAGAGGGCGCTCATTCGACCAAGGTCTTGCTACCATGGATTGTCGACAAATCTGATTCCAAGCCTACTCCGATCGGCGCGGTGAATGCTATACTCCGCGCTCCACTGAACAGACCAGACAGGGGAGTTCTCAATGGGGTTCCAGAAAATCGTCGTCCCTGAAGGCGGCCAGAAGATCACCGTCAACGCCGACAACACCCTGAACGTGCCGAACGAGCCGATCATACCGTTCATCGAGGGTGACGGCATCGGTGTCGATGTGACGCCCGCCATGAAGATCGCCATCGACGCGGCCGTGCAGAAGGCCTACAACGGCGAGCGCAAGATCCACTGGATGGAGATCTACGCCGGCGAGAAGGCCACCCAGGTCTACGATTCCGACACCTGGCTGCCCGAGGAGACCCTGGAGGCCGTCAAGGACTACGTCGTCTCCATCAAGGGCCCGCTGACCACCCCGGTGGGCGGCGGCATCCGCTCCCTGAACGTGGCCCTGCGCCAGAAGCTCGACCTCTACGTCTGTCAGCGTCCGGTGCGCTGGTTCGAAGGCGTGCCGAGCCCGGTCAAGAAGCCCGCCGACGTGGACATGGTCATCTTCCGCGAGAACTCCGAGGACATCTACGCCGGTATCGAGTGGAAGGCCGGCACTCCGGAAGCCGAGAAGGTGATCAAGTTCCTGCGCGAGGAGATGGGTGTCCAGAACATCCGCTTCCCCGAGAACTGCGGCATCGGCGTCAAGCCGGTCTCAGTGGAAGGCACCAAGCGTCTGGTGCGCCAGGCCCTGCAGTACGCCGTGGACAACGACCGCGCGTCGGTGACCCTGGTGCACAAGGGTAACATCATGAAGTTCACCGAGGGCTCCTTCAAGGATTGGGGCTATGAGCTGGCCAAGGAGGAGTTCGGTGCCGAGCTGCTCGACGGCGGCCCCTGGATGACCTTCAAGAACCCCAACACCGGCAAGGAGATCGTGGTCAAGGACGTCATCGCCGACGCCATGCTGCAGCAGATCCTGCTGCGTCCGGCCGAGTACGACGTCATCGCCACCCTGAACCTCAACGGCGACTACCTCTCCGATGCCCTGGCCGCGGAAGTGGGCGGTATCGGCATCGCCCCGGGCGCCAACCTCTCCGACGCCGTGGCCATGTTCGAGGCGACCCACGGCACCGCGCCGAAGTATGCCGGCCAGGACAAGGTCAACCCCGGCTCGCTGATCCTCTCCGCCGAGATGATGCTGCGTCACATGGGCTGGATCGAGGCAGCCGACCTGGTGCTCAAGGGCATGGAGAAGGCCATTGCCAAGGGCGAGGTGACCTACGACTTCCACCGCGTGATGGAGAAGGCGGTGCTGCTCAAGTGCTCCGAGTTCGGCCAGGCCGTCGCCGACAACATGTAACGGGCGACGTCCAGGCACGGGGCCCCTGTTCGCCGCCAGGCGGGCAGGGGCCCTTGCGTTGGAGCCTGCCGCCACGACGGCAGGCGAGGACACGAATCGGTGAACCCTGCCGGCGACGCGGCGTCAAAACGCTCTGGAGGCGCCCGGTGGTTTCCGGCTTGTCGAGATGGTGTGTGGCTCTTATGTTCAAGACAGATGATCTCTGCGGGTGGGTGTTGGCCGGTCCTGTCGCCGGCATGACGCAGCGCCCGCGACCCGAGGAGGACGACGACAGCGACCTGGCCGTGCAGTCCTCGGATCCCGAGCTGGCCCGCCCGCCGATGTACAAGGTGGTGTTGCACAACGACGACTTCACCCCCATGGAGTTCGTGGTGGAGGTGCTCCAGACCTTCTTCCACATGGACAGCGAGACCGCGGTGCAGGTCATGTTGACGGTTCACACCCGCGGCAAGGCCACCTGTGGAATCTTTACCCGCGACATCGCGGAAACCAAAAGCCATCAAGTCAATCAATATGCGAGAGAGTGTCAGCATCCGCTGCTCTGCGATACCGAGGCAGCGGACTGACGGCTGGCATGGTCAGACGGGATGTGAAAGGCGTCGTTGAGTGCCCGACTTGCAACGGTCGCGTTTGTGCCCGATGTTGATTGATGCCGGACTGTGAAAGATCCGACGCAAGCCCTAGGCGGCGAGAAGGGGACTGCCATGCTGAGCAAAGAACTTGAACTGACCCTGAACACGGCCTTTACCGTGGCGCGTTCGAAGCGGCACGAGTTCATGACCGTGGAACACCTGCTGCTGGCTCTGCTCGACAACGCCTCCGCGGCGGATGTGCTCAGGGCCTGTGGGGCCAACCTCGACAAGCTGCGGTCCGACCTGCAGGACTTCATCAACTCCACCACGCCGCTGATCCCCGAGGATCAGGGCGATCGCGAGACCCAGCCGACGCTGGGCTTCCAGCGCGTGCTGCAGCGCGCCGTCTTCCACGTGCAGTCCTCCGGCAAGAGCGAGGTGACCGGAGCCAACGTGCTGGTGGCCATCTTCTCCGAGCAGGAGAGCCAGGCGGTCTACTTCCTCAAGCAGCAGAACGTGGCGCGCGTCGATGCGGTCAACTACATCGCCCACGGTATCTCCAAGGTGGCCGGCCACGGTCAGAACCAGGCCTCGCCCTCCCAGGAGTCCGAGGAGGCCGAGGAAGGCAGTGCCGAGACCAGCGCCAACCCGCTGACCGGCTACGCCACCAACCTCAACGAGCAGGCGCGGCTGGGCAAGATCGACCCGCTGATCGGCCGCGACCACGAGCTCGAGCGGGTGATCCAGATCCTCGCCCGGCGGCGCAAGAACAACCCGCTGCTGGTCGGCGAGGCCGGCGTGGGCAAGACCGCCATCGCCGAGGGCCTGGCCAAGCGCGTGGTCGAGGAGGACGTCCCCGAGGTGATCGGCGACGCTGTTGTCTACGCCCTCGACATGGGTGCGTTGCTCGCCGGCACCAAGTACCGCGGCGACTTCGAGAAGCGCCTGAAGAGCCTGCTGGCCGAGTTGCGCAAGCAGCCCAACTCCATCCTCTTCATCGACGAGATCCACACCGTGATCGGCGCCGGCGCCGCGTCCGGCGGGGTGATGGACGCCTCGAACCTGCTCAAGCCGTTGCTCTCCTCTGGTGATCTGCGCTGCATCGGCTCCACCACCTTTCAGGAGTTCCGTGGCATCTTCGAGAAGGACCGGGCGCTTGCGCGGCGTTTCCAGAAGGTGGACGTCATGGCGCCCTCGGTGGAGGACACCATTCGCATCCTCAAGGGGCTGCGTTCGCGCTTCGAGGAGCACCATCAGCTCAAGTACACCGATGGGGCCTTGGAGAGCGCGGCGCGCCTGGCGGATCGCTACATCAACGACCGCCACCTGCCCGACAAGGCGATCGACGTGATCGACGAGGCCGGCGCCCACCAGCGGCTGCTGCCGCCGGAGGTGCGCGTCGACACCATCGACGTCGACCAGGTCGAAGCGGTGGTGGCTTCCATCGCGCGCATTCCGCCGAAGAGCGTCTCCAGCTCCGACCGCAAGCTGCTCGAGAACCTCGACCGCGACCTCAAGATGCTGGTGTTCGGTCAGGAGGAGGCCATCGACAGCCTGGCCGCCGCCATCAAGCTCTCCCGTGCCGGGCTCAAGTCGCCCGACAAGCCGGTGGGCAGCTTCCTCTTCTCCGGCCCCACCGGGGTGGGCAAGACCGAGGTGGCTCGTCAGCTGGCGCACATCATGGGCATCGAGCTGGTTCGCTTCGACATGTCGGAGTACATGGAACGCCACACCGTGTCGCGGCTGATCGGTGCGCCCCCCGGCTACGTCGGCTACGATCAGGGTGGGTTGCTCACCGAGGCGATCACCAAGCAGCCGCACTGCGTGCTGCTGCTCGACGAGGTCGAGAAGGCGCACCCGGAAGTCTTCAACCTGCTGCTGCAGGTCATGGACCATGGCCGCCTGACCGACAACAACGGCCGCGAGGCGGACTTCCGCCACGTCATCCTGATCATGACGTCCAATGCCGGCGCCGAGCAGCAGGCCCGTCGCTCGATCGGCTTCCAGACCCAGGATCACTCCACCGACGCCCTGGAGGTCATCCGCAAGACCTTCTCGCCGGAGTTCCGTAACCGCCTGGACGGCATCATCCAGTTCCATTCCCTGCCCACCGAGGTGGTGCGCAGCGTGGTGGACAAGTTCCTGGTGGAACTGCAGGCCCAGCTCGACGAGAAGCGCGTCCAGCTCGACGTGGACGAGGCAGCCCGCAGCTGGCTGGCCGAGAAGGGCTACGATCCCGACATGGGGGCTCGCCCCATGGCACGTCTGATCCAGGAGAAGCTCAAGAAGCCCCTGGCCGAGCTGATCCTGTTCGGCGAGCTGGCCGAGCACGGCGGGGTGGTTCACGTCAGCGTGGAGGACGACGAGCTGCACCTGGCCACCGAGTCGGAGCTGGCCGACGCGCCCTGATCGCCGTCGCAACGATGGCACGCACAGCGCCCTGTCTACGGACGGGGCGTTGTCGTGTCAGGGCTGGAGACGTCGGGGCCTGTTCCGGGCGCGACGCTCGACGCAGCGAGGCGGGGGAGCGTGGGCTCAGCGCGAGCGGTAGACGATGCGACCCTTGGTGAGGTCGTAGGGCGTGAGTTCGACCTTGACCTTGTCGCCGGTGAGGATACGGATGTAGTTCTTGCGCATCTTGCCCGAGATATGGGCGGTCACGACGTGGCCGTTTTCCAGCTCGACGCGGAAGGTGGTGTTGGGAAGGGTATCGACGACGACGCCTTCCATTTCGATATGGTCTTCACGTGCCATATAGGCGATTCCTCGCTGATGGTGTCTGGATTGACGTGGCGGCGGAGGCCGGTGGCAGGTGCGCACAACGACTCCCCGTGCCAGACAGGATAGCGCGATATTGTGCCGCAAGCCGGTCGTCAAGGCAAAGCCACGCGCCCCCGGCGGAAAGGCCGTGCTCAGCCGGCAGTCAGGAGGCGTCGCCAGTGGCGGCCGTCGAGCACTTCCAGGGGCTGGTAAGCCTCCTTGTAGGCCATCTTGCGGCATTCGCGGATCCAGTAGCCCAGGTAGAGGTGGGGCAGCCCCAGGTGCTGGGCATAGGCCACCAGGCTGAGGACCGCAAAAGTGCCCAGTGAGCGGCGGTTCCAGGTCGGGTCGGGGTCGAAGAAGGTGTAGATCGCCGAGAGGCCGTGGTCGAGGCGGTCGAAGGCGGTCACGCCGAGCAGTTGGTGCCCCAGGCGAAACTCCATCAGGCGGGCGTAGGGCTCGTCCAGGGTCAGGAAGGTGCGATACTGCTCGTGGCTCGGGGGGTACATGTCGCCGTCGGCATGGCGCGTGCGGATGTAACGATCGTAGAGCGCGTAGTGCTCGGGGTCGTAGAGCGCCGGGCGCACCTGCCAGCGGAGATCGGCATTGCGGCGCCGTACGCGGCGCTGGCTGCGGCTGGGCGCGAAGTCGGCCACCGGAATGCGCACCGAGAGACAGGCGCTGCAGCCCTCGCAGTGGGGGCGATAGAGGTGGCGTCCGCTGCGACGGAAGCCGAGCAGGGCCAGGGCGTCGTAGACGCCCTCGCTGTGGGACTCCTGAGGATCGAGAAAGAGGGTGGTGGCCTCGCGTCCCTCCAGGTAGCTGCAGGCGTGAGGCACCGTCAGGAAGAAGCGCAGGTCGCGCACCGGCTGGTGGGGCGCATTGCTGCTCACGGCGACCGCCTCCTATGTGAGTGCATGATGTGCTGACGGGCGCACGGCGTTGTCTGGCAGCGGCCAGGCGGGCAGCGGATAGCCGCTGCGCCGCGGCGCCGGGGTTTTCAGGCACTCTTCAAGATAGCCGATGAACGCCTCACGGGCGATGTCCCGCGCGCCGAGCCGCGCCAGGTGGTCGGTGTGCATCTGGCAGTCGATCAGGCGCCCGTCGCCGGCCTGCATGGCGTTCGCCAGATGGACCAGGGCCACCTTGGAGGCGTCGCGCTCGCCGGAGAACATCGACTCGCCGAAGAAGGCGCCGCCCATGGCCACGCCGTAGAGCCCGCCCACCAGGCGCTCACCCCGCCACACCTCCACCGAGCGGGCGAAGCCCATGGCGTGCAGGCTGACGTAGGCCTCGCGCATCTCGTCGGTGATCCAGGTCCCCGGCTGGCCGGGTCGCGGGGCGGCACAGGCGGCGATCACTGCTTCGAAGGTGCGGTCGAAGGTGACCGCGAAGCCACCGTTGCGCAGCCGCTTGGCGAGACTGCGTGAGACGCGCAGCGCCTCGGGAAAGAGCACCATGCGCGGGTCGGGGCTCCACCACAGGATCGGCTGGTCGTCGCCATACCAGGGGAAGATGCCGCGCCGGTAGGCCGCCAGCAGCCACTCCGGGGTCAGGTCGCCGCCGGCGGCGAGCAGGCCGTCGGGGTCACGCAGTGCCTGGGTGACGGGCGGGAACCGGACCGGGAACGGGGGCAGCCAGGGCAGCATGAACAGGGCGTCTCCGCGCGAATGAACACTCAGTGTGACGGTGCTGCCCGGGCAGCTCAAGCACCGTGGCTGCTCCCTGTGCGCTGGCGCGTCGGGCCGGTATGATGAGCCCCGGAGACGAATTCGCACCTTTTCAGGCTTCCAGCAAGGCGTCGCTGCCGCGGCGCGAGGGGGAAACACTTGAGCGTGAAGGAAAAGCGGGCCTCGGCACGGGCCACGGCCGAACAGGCCAGAGCGAGCGCCAAACGGTTCGGGCTGCGCCTGCAGGGGGCGACGCGCGAAGGCGTGGTGATCGTGCTGCTGGCCGCGTGCGTGTTCCTGCTGCTGGCGCTGTTCAGCTACCAGCCGGCGGACCCCGGCTGGTCGCATCGCGGGCCCGAGACCAGCGTGAGCAACTGGATGGGGCCCATCGGTGCCTGGCTGGCCGACGTGCTCTATTCGCTGTTCGGCGCCAGTGCACTCTGGTGGCCCGGGATGCTGGGTTTCGCCGGCTGGTGGCTGGTGCGCTCGCGACAGGTGCGCTTCGAGTGGGATGCCACGGCGCTCGCCGTGCGCCTGGGGGGCCTCGTGCTCTTGCTGCTCGGTACCACCACCCTGGGCGCGCTGCACTTCTACCATCCCGAGAGCCGGTTGCCCTACGCCTCGGGCGGCATTCTCGGCGAAGGGCTGGTGGGCGCGCTGGTGCCCCTGGTGGATACCGGCGGCACTGGCTTGCTGGCGGTGGCCGCCATGCTGTGCGGCTTCCCCCTGTTCAGCGGCCTGTCGTGGCTGAGCGTCATGGATGATCTGGGCCACGGGGCGCTCAGGCTCTGGCGCTGGGTGGCGGTGCCCTTCGGGCTGGCCCGCGAGCGCCGCGCGGCACGCCGCAGCGAGGCCGGCGCCGAGACCGAGGCGGCGGTTGACGAGTCGCAAGAGGAGGCGGCAGAAGCACCGGCCAGTGACGACGAGGCATCCCGCCGCGGCTGGCGGCGCTGGCTCCCCGGGCGGCGTGCCGGAGCCGCGAGCCGCGAGCCGGCGCTGCATGCCGGCGCTCACGATGCCGGCTACGGCGATGACGGCGACACCGAGATTCCCTGGGAGGTGCCCGAGCGCACGCCCTCCGCCAAGCAGCCGGCGGCCGCCTACGCCGTACGGCAGGAGCGGACCGCCGAGGCCGCCGCCGCGGTCGAGCCCCGCGAGCCGGTCATGCCGTCGCTCAGTGCCCGGCGTGACGAGCCCGACCCGGCCGCC
Source organism: Halomonas sp. NO4 (assembly GCF_010994375.1). Lineage (GTDB taxonomy): Bacteria > Pseudomonadota > Gammaproteobacteria > Pseudomonadales > Halomonadaceae > Halomonas. Next base: position 63,095 of record NZ_WHMA01000009.1, on the reverse strand, counting down.
GAGGCCATGCCGCTGAGCGCCCGTGAGCCCGAATCCTCGGCCATCGCGGCCGATCCCGGCTCGGCGGCGCCGCTGGAACCGGCCGCGCCGAAGCCGACCGCCCCGAAGCCCGAGGCGGCCTCCCGCCCGGGGCGTGGGGAGCGCCGCGAACCGGGCGTTGGCGACTGGCAACCGACCGAGCCCGACGTGCCGGACAACGAGCCGCGGCTGCGCTGGGACGCGATGGTTGATGAACCCCCGTCGGGGGCTGAGGCATCCGCGCCCGCGCCCCATGCCGGCACGCCCTTTGCCCCGCCGGAGCCGTCCGAGAGCGAGCCGGACACCCCGCCCGAGCCCCAGGGAGCGGGCGACCAGGCGGCCGGGCTACGGACCTGGCGCGAGACCGCCGCCGCCCACGACGGCGCGCCGTCCGAGGCTGTCGGAACGGACAACGATGAGAACAGGGGACGCATGGCCACTGCCGAGCAGGCCCGTACGGCGGCTCATGAGCCGGAAGGGCCGGCGCTGTGGACCGTGGAGCACCTGCAGAGCCAGCGCCCGGTGCTCGACGGCCTGCCGGAGCCCGACGGCAAGCTGCCCAGCCTGCGCCTGCTGACGCCGCCCGAGCCCCACCAGCAGAACTACAGCGAGGCGCAGCTCGCCGAGATGGCCGAGCTGCTGGAGACGCGCCTGCGCGAATACGGCGTCAAGGCCGAGGTGGTGCACACTTGGCCGGGCCCGGTGATCACGCGCTTTGAGATCAAGCCGGCGGCGGGCGTGAAGGTTTCCAAGATCAGCAACCTGGCCAAGGACCTGGCGCGCTCGCTGATGGTCAAGAGCGTGCGCGTGGTGGAGGTGATCCCGGGGCGCCCCACGGTGGGCATCGAGATCCCCAACCCGCACCGGGCGATGATCCGCCTGCGCGAGGTGATCGACTCCGACCGTTACCAGGAGGCCGCCTCGGCGCTCACCCTGGCGCTCGGCCAGGACATCGGCGGCGGCCCGGTAGTGGCCAACCTCGGGAAGATGCCCCACCTGCTGGTGGCCGGCACCACCGGCTCGGGCAAGTCGGTGGGGGTCAACGCCATGCTCATCTCGATGCTGCTCAAGGCCACTCCCGACGAGCTGCGCCTGATCATGGTCGACCCCAAGATGCTCGAGCTCTCCGTCTACGACGGCATCCCGCACCTGCTGGCGCCGGTGGTCACCGACATGAAGGAGGCCGCCAACGGCCTGCGCTGGTGCGTGGCCGAGATGGAGCGGCGCTACAAGCTGATGGCGGCCATGGGGGTGCGCAACATCGCCGGCTTCAACGCCAAGCTCGACGAGGCCGAGCGCGCCGGGGCCCAGGTGGCCGACCCCCTGTGGGAACCGCAGCCCTGGCAGATGCACGAGCATCCGCCGGTGCTCGAGAAACTGCCCTACATCGTGGTGGTGATCGACGAATTCGCCGACATGTTCATGATCGTCGGCAAGAAGGTCGAGGAGCTTATCGCCCGCCTGGCGCAGAAGGCGCGCGCCGCGGGCATCCACCTGATTCTCGCTACCCAGCGGCCGTCGGTGGACGTGGTCACCGGTCTGATCAAGGCCAACATCCCCACCCGCATGGCCTTCCAGGTCTCCTCCAAGGTCGACTCGCGCACCATCCTCGACCAGGGCGGGGCGGAGAACCTGCTCGGCCACGGCGACATGCTCTACCTGCCGGCGGGGGCCGGCCTGCCTACCCGGGTGCACGGCGCCTTCGTCGACGACGACGAGGTGCACCGCGTGGTGGAGGACTGGAAGCGCCGCGGCGAGCCGGAGTACATCGACGAGATCCTCTCCGGCGGGGTCAGCGCGGAGGCGCTCACCGGGCTCGAGGCAGAGGGCGGCGGCGAGGGCGACGACGCCGAGCAGGATGCCCTCTACGACGAGGCGGTGGCCTTCGTCACCGAGAGCCGCCGCGCCTCCATCTCGGCGGTGCAGCGCCGCTTCAAGATCGGCTACAACCGTGCGGCGCGCCTGGTGGAGGCGATGGAGGCGGCCGGCGTGGTCTCCTCCATGGGCACCAACGGGGCTCGCGAGGTGCTGGCGCCGCCGCCGGCAGGCGATTGACGCTGTCTTCGCCGAGCGACAGCGAGCGACAACCGTGCAACCATCCTGCAAGCGTCGGCGGGTATGCAACCCGCCGGCGCCGCGGCAGTCCGAGTGACAGGAATGTCGTGCAACCGTCCAGGGAGACCCATGACGATGACCGTGAAGAAATGCTTTGCCGCGCTGGTTGCCGCCCTTGCCGTGCCGCTGACGGCGCTGGCCAGCGAGGGCGCCGAACGGTTGACCGCCATGCTCGAGCCGCTCGAGTCCTACCAGGCCCGCTTCGAGCAGCTGATCCTCGAAGGCAGCGGCGAGCGGCTGCAGGAGGCTCGCGGCCAGATGTGGTTGTCGCGCCCCGGCAGGTTCCGCTGGGAGGTGGATGCCCCCTACGAACAGGTGGTGGTATCGGATGGCGAGGAGGTCTCCCTCTACGACCCCGATCTGGAGCAGGTCACCGTTCAGGCGCTGGACCAGCGCGTCACCCATACGCCGGCGCTGCTGCTCTCCGGCAGCGCCAGCGAGCTCACCGAGAGCTACGAGGTATCGCGTAGCCAGCAGGGCAGCGCCGAGAGCTTCACTCTGGTACCCAAGGCGCCCGACACCCTCTTCGAGTCGCTGGAGATGACCTTTCGCGGCGAGCAGCTGCGCTTTTTGCGGATGACCGACAGCACCGGCCAGCAGACCGCCATCGAGTTTCTCGACGTGCAGATGAACCCGGCCATCGATGCCGACCGGTTCACGCTCGATGTCCCCGATGGCGTCGACGTGATTCGCCAGACGCAATAGGGCCTTCGGCCAGTAACAAGGTTCAAGGTGGTCAGCGCTACGCGCTGCCTTCGTCCGCCTCGGCGTCGAGCCGCTCGCGCCACGCCATCAGTTCCCCGTAGCGCTTCTCCTGGCCGTACTCCGTGGGCCGGTAGAAGCGCTCGCGCGGCAGTGCCTCCGGCCAGCAGTCGTGGCTCGTGCCGGCCGGGTAGCCGTGGGGCTCGTTGTGAGCGTAGCGGTAGCCCGCGCCGTGGCCCAGGGATTCCATCAGCTGGGTCGGGGCGTTGCGCAGGTAGGTGGGTACCTCCAGGCTCGGCTGGGCGGCCACGAAATCCTTCGCGCGCTTCCAGGCCTGGTCGATGGCGTTGCTCTTGGGTGCCACGGCGAGGTGCAGGGCGGCGTGGGCGATGGCGCGCTGGCCCTCGTAGTCGCCCAGGCGCCGGTAGGCGTCCCAGGCGGCCATGACCAGCGGCAGGGCGCGCGGGTCGGCGTTGCCCACGTCCTCGGAGGCGATGGCGGTCAGGCGGCGCACCACGTCCAGCGGGTCGCCACCGCCCTGGATGAAGCGGGCGATGTAGAGCAGGGCCGCGTCGGGGCGCGAGGAGCGCACCGACTTGTGGATCGCCGAGAGCAGGTCGTAGTAGCGGTCGCCCTGCTTGTCGAAGGCGCTCGCCTGGTGGCCGAGCACGTCGTCCAGCACCTCGCGACGCAACACCTCGCCGCCCTGCGGCGCCGGCTCGGCGAAGTCGCAGGCAGTCTCCAGCAGACCCAGGGCCCGGCGGGCATCGCCGGCAGCGGCGCGAGCCAGCAGGCCAAGCACCTCCTCGTCTACCTGGATCTGCCGCTCGCCCAGGCCACGCTCGCGATCGGTCAGGGCGCGCTGCAGCACCTCGATCAGTTCCGTCTCGTCGAGGGACTTGAGCACGTGCACCCGGGCTCGCGACAGCAGCGCCGAATTGACCTCGAAAGAGGGATTCTCCGTGGTGGCACCGATCAGCGTCAGCAGGCCCGACTCCACGTGGGGCAGCAGGGCGTCCTGCTGGCTCTTGTTGAGGCGGTGGATCTCGTCGAGAAACAGCAGGGTGACTTGCCCCTGGCCCTGGGCTGCACGGGCCCGCTCCACCGCGGCGCGGATCTCCTTGACGCCGGCCATGACCGCCGAGAGGCGCTCCAGGTGGGCGCCCGACTCCTCGGCCAGAATCTCGGCCAGGGTGGTCTTGCCGCTGCCGGGCGGCCCCCACAGGATCATCGAGCGCACCTTGCCCGTCTCCACCATGCGTGACAGCGGCTTGCCCGGCCCTACCAGCGCCTGCTGGCCGACGTAGTCGGCCAGGCGTCGGGGGCGCATCCGGTAGGCCAGGGGGGCGTCGTCGTTTGCCTGCTCGAACAGGTCCATGGGCGTGTCCTCGCGCGGGGTGACTGGAACGGTGTCGGGGCGGACCCCGGGCGTCAAGCGTTGAATGTTGCGTTTCCGCTTTGTCTATATGACATTTGGCGATAGGCGGAGTCGGCGCAAAGGCACTAGCTTGATACAGCGTCCCACATCGGGCCGGGCGAGAACCGGCACTGAACCCGCCCCGCGTTACGTGACTCCAAGATGATATGCCGTCCATCCGCAGGTAGAGGAGGCTTCGACATGCCCATGCTGACCCAGCTGCGCCAGGATCATGCCAACATGGCGCGCATGTTGCACGTCCTTCAGCTCAAGCAGAAGACCCTGTCTGCCGGTGAGCGCCCCAACTTCCAGCTGGTACGGGAGGTGGTCGATTACATTCTCGACTACATGGAGGGGTTCACCCAGCCGCTGGAGCGTGTCCTGGCCGAGCGTCTGCAGGCCAAGGAGCCGGGCTGCCGGGATCTGACGGACCGACTCAGCCAGGATTACCAGGCGCTGCGGCGCCAGCTCAAGCGGCTCTCCAACGATCTCGACATGATCCTCATGGATGCCGTGGTGCCCATGGATCGCTTCGCCGATGATCTCAGGGCCTACCTCGACGCCCACCGCGCCTACCTGCGGGATGAGCGCGAGCTGCTGTTTCCGCTGATCCGGGAACACTTCGACGATGAGGATCTGGACCGCCTCGCCGAGGCACTGCCGGAGGGTGCCGCGGCCGAGCTGGAACGGCTCCAGCAGGCCTATCCGGAGCTCTATGCCGAACTCAAGGAGGCGCCCGAACCCGCGACCTGAGACGAGCGGCCGATCGTCGGGCTTTGCGTGAAGCGGAGGACTGGTAGAATGGGCGCCTCGCCACCGCGGAGCCCTGCCGCATGATTGACCTCTCGCCCCGTCCCTGCCGGCCCAGCCGGCAGGGACGCTTCAACGGAATGACTCGCACCGCTGCATGCCCGGCCCGATCCTGATCTTCGACTCCGGTGTCGGTGGCCTCTCGGTGGTCGCCGAGCTGCGCCGCCAGCTGCCCGGTGCGGCACTGGCTTACGCCTGCGACAATGCCATGCTGCCCTACGGCACCCGCCCCGACGCCTGGCTGGTCGCGCGCATCCTGGCGGTGTGCGAGGCGGCCGTGGCGGCGAGCGGCTGCGCGGCGTTGGTGGTGGCCTGCAACACGGCCAGCACCCTGGCCCTGGATGCGCTGCGGGACCGCCTGGCCGTGCCGGTGGTGGGCACGGTGCCCGCCATCAAGCCGGCCGCCCGGCTGAGCCGCAGCCGCCATATCGGCCTGCTCGCGACCACCGCCACCGTGGGGCGCCCCTACACCGAGCGACTGATCCGCGAGTTCGCCAGCGATTGCCGGGTGTCGCGCGTGGCGGCCGACGGCCTGGTGGCCGAGGCCGAGCGGCACGTGTCGGGGGACGCGGTGGATGAGGCTGCCATCCGGGCGGCGTTGGCGCCGCTGTGGCAGGTCCCGACACTGGACACCGTGGTGCTCGGCTGCACGCACTTTCCGTTGCTGCGCGACGCGCTCGCCGCGGCGTCTCCCTGGCCGGTCACCCTGGTCGACTCCAGTGCGGCCATCGCCCGCCGTACCGGCCAGGTGGTGAGCGACCCCGACCCGCGTCGCGGCCTCGACCCGAGCCTGGCCACCGCACCCGATGCGCGCCTGGCCCGGGCGCTGGCCCGCTTCCAGTTCGCCGAGCCGCGCCTGCTGCCCCTCGGCTGAGCGCTTTCCGCCATCCCGTTTTCGCCCTCTGATTGCTTTCCCCTGCCAGGAGATGCCGTGTCCGTTCCCGTTGTCGACCCGTCCCGCTATGCCGACCAGCTCGCTGCCAAGCGCGAGCGCATTCAGCGCCTGTTCGCGCGTTTCTCGCCCCCCGAGCTGGAAGTCTTCCCTTCGCCGCCGATCCACTTTCGGCAGCGCTGCGAGTTCCGCTTGTGGCATGAAGGCGACGACCTGTTCTACGCCATGTTCGAGACGACAGGCTCCGAGGGCGATCCCGACGACCCCCAACAGAAGCGCGTGGTGCGCCTGGACGACTACCCGGTGGCGAGCCGGCGCATCAATACCCTGATGCCGCGCCTGCGCGAGGTGCTGCTGGAAAGCCCCGTACTGCGTCGCAAGCTCTTTCAGGTGGAGTTTCTCACCACCTTGTCCGGCGAGGCGCTGGTCACCCTGATCTACCACCGCCGTCTGGATGAGGCCTGGGAGGCGGAAGCGCGCTGTCTGCAGGCGCGCCTGGGCATCGAGGTCATCGGGCGGGCCCGCAAGCAGCGCCTGGTGCTCTCCCGGGATCACGTCTGGGAGCGGCTCGAGGTGGAGGGGCATACCTTCCACTACCAGCAGGTGGAGAACAGCTTCACCCAGCCCAACGCCGAGGTGTGTCGGTCGATGCTCGCCTGGGCGCGGGATGCGACGCGCGACAGCGGCGACGGCGACCTGGTGGAGCTCTACTGCGGCAACGGCAATTTCACCGTGGCGCTGGCCGAGAATTTCCGGCGCGTGGTGGCCACGGAGATCTCGCGGGTCTCGGTGGCCAGCGCCCGGGCCAACCTCGCGGCCAACGGCATCGGCAACGTCCATGTGGCGCGCATGTCCGCCGAGGAGTTCGCCGTGGCGCTCAAGGGGGAGAAGGGCGGCCGCCGGGTGGCAGCCATGGCGCTGGAGGACCACGACTTCTCCACCGTGCTGGTCGACCCGCCGCGCGCCGGGCTCGACGAGGCCAGCTGCCGTCAGCTGAGCGAGTATCGGCGTATCGTCTATATTTCATGCAACCCCGCGACGTTGGAGCGCAACCTGGAGACTCTGAGCCGAACCCATGACGTCGCGCGTCTGGCGCTCTTCGACCAGTTTCCCTGGACCGGCCACTGCGAGTGCGGCGTACTGCTGGAAAGGCGCGAGTCCTGAGCGGCCTCGCTGCCGCCGGAAAAGTCAAGCGGCCGCGCCGCCGATGGCGATGCGCAAGCGACATGCACCATGAAAAGACCGGCAAGTCGGTGGGTTGCGTGCGGGGCCTGGCGTAAGCTCGCGTCAGCGGTCGAGGGCCGCTGAACATTTTCCGGGGCCGCCGTCGGTGGCCCGTGGCAGCCGAGGTGAGGGATGCATTACGAGACGATCGAAGCGGACAGGCAGGACATTCTCGACCAGCTTCGCGAGCGGTTCGAGAGTGGGCTCGAGCCGGCGCGTGTCGAGGCGGTGGATGCCTTCGCGCGCTACTTCTATGCCACGGTGCCCCTGGAGGATCTCGCCGATCGGCGACTCGACGACCTCTACGGCGCCACGCTCTCGGTCTGGCACTTCATCCAGTACCACAACCCCGCCAAGCCCAAGGTGCGGGTCTTCAACCCCGATTTCGAGGAGCACGGCTGGCAGTCAACCCACACCTTCGTGGCGGTCTTGCACCCGGACATGGCCTTTCTGGTGGATTCGGTGCGCCTCGAGCTCAATCGGCGCGGGCTCACCGTGCACGCCATCCACAACTCGGTGCTCGCCGTGGAGCGCAGTGCCAAGCACGACCTCAAGCGCGTCACCTCGCCGAGCGACGAGACGGCGCCGGAGGCCCGCGAGTCGCTGATCGTCATCGAGATCGACCGACACTCCGATGCGCGCTTCCTCGAGGAGATCGAGGCCGGGCTCCACGAGGTGCTGCAGGACGTGCGTACCGCCGTGGGCGACTACCACGCCATGTGCGAACGGGTCCGGGCCGCAGTGGAGGAGCTCAAGGCGGGCTGTCCGGAACAGGTCGACCCGGCGGACCACGACGAGGCGATTGCCTTTCTCGAGTGGTTGGTCCGCGACAACTTCACCTTCCTGGGCTACGACGAGTTCACCATCGAGTCGGACGGCGACGGTGACCGCCTGGAGAAGGTCGCCGGCAGCGAGCTCGGGGTCTTCCGTCTCGACCAGCCGCGCTATCGCGAGCGCATCCGTACCGAGCTGGGCATCGAGGGCGGCCGCTTCGTGCTGGTGCCGCAGCTGCTGTCGTTCGCCAAGAGCGCCCACCACGCCCGGGTGCACCGCCCTACCTACCCCGACTACATCTCGGTGGATCGCTACGACGAGCATGGCCGGGTGGTCGGCGAGCGGCGTTTCCTGGGGCTGTTCACGGCCACCGTCTACAACGAGTCGCCGCGCAACATCCCGCTGCTGCGGCGCAAGCTCCAGGCGGTCATGGACATCGCCGGCTTCAATCCCAAGGGGCACAACGGCAAGCAGCTGCTGCAGATCCTCGAGGTCTACCCCCGCGACGACCTCTTCCAGATCGACATCCAGGAACTGGCGCGCACGGCGCTGGGGATTCTCGACATCCGCGAGCGGCGCCGGGTGCGGCTGTTCGTGCGCACCGACCATTCCGGGCGGTTCCACTCCTGCCTGGTCTTCGTGCCGCGCGATGTCTTCTCCACGGACCTGCGTCTGCGCATCCAAGACCTGCTCTGTGAAGAGTTGGATGCCACCTTCGGGGACTTCAATACCTACCTGTCGGAGTCAGTGCTGGCGCGCATCCAGTTCATCCTGCGCTTCAATCGCGAGGCGCCGGTGGAGTTCGACATCAAGCGCATTGAGGCCAAGGTGGCGCGCCTGGCGCGCAACTGGCGCGACGAGTTGCAGGAGGCCATGGTGGAGGGCTACGGCGAGGAGCAGGCCAACCACCTGATGGATCGCTTCCGCAACGCCTTCCCGGCCAGCTACCGGGAGGACTTCGGCGCTCGCACGGCGGTGTTCGACGTCCACCACCTGGTTTCGCTGGATGAGGGCAAGGCCCTTTCGCTGTCGCTCTACCGTCTCGTGGAAGAGGAGAGCAGCGGGGTCAACCTGAAGCTGTTCCATCGCGATCGGCCGATCCCGCTCTCCGACGTGCTGCCGATGATGGAGAACCTGGGCCTGCGCGTGATCGGCGAGCGCCCCTACGAGATCGACACCCCGGAGGCCGGCTACTGGATCCACGACTTCGATCTGGAGCACCACACCAGCGTCGAGGTCAGCCTGCAGGCGATGCGCGAGCCCTTCATCGAGGCCTTCCAGCGCATTTGGGCCGGCGAAGCCGACAACGACGCCTTCAACCGCCTGGTGATCATGGCCAACCTCGACTGGCGCGAGGTGGCGGTGCTGCGCGGCTATGCCCGCTACCTGAAGCAGATCCGCTTCGGCATGTCCCAGGACTACATCGCCACCACCCTGGCCAACCACCCCGAGATCACCCGCGAGCTGGTGCGCCTCTTCGAGCTGCGTTTCCATCCGCAGCAGCAGGGCGAGCCGGAGGCCATCGATGCCAGCGTAGAGCGCATCGTCCGCCTCCTGGATGACGTGGCGAGTCTCAACGACGACCAGCTGCTGCGCCGCTACATGGAGCTGATGCTGGCGACCCTGCGCACCAACTACTACCAGGCCACCCCCGAGGGGCGCATCAAGGACTACATCGCCTTCAAGCTGGACCCCAGCCGGGTCACCAACATGCCGCGCCCGCGGCCGGTGTACGAGATATTCGTCTGCTCGCCGCGGGTTGAGGGCGTGCACCTCCGCGGCGGCAAGGTGGCGCGCGGCGGACTGCGCTGGTCCGACCGCCACGAGGACTTCCGCACCGAGGTGCTGGGGCTGGTCAAGGCACAGCAGGTCAAGAACGCCGTCATCGTGCCGGTGGGCGCCAAGGGCGGCTTCGTGTGCAAGCGCCTGCCCGAGGGAGGCGACCGCAAGGCCCTCCAGGAGGAGGGCATCGCCTGCTACAAGACCTTCATCCGCGCGCTGCTCGATGTCACCGACAACCTGGTGGGCGGCGAGGTGGTGCCCCCGCGCGACGTGGTGCGCCACGACGACAACGACCCCTACCTGGTGGTGGCCGCCGACAAGGGCACGGCGACCTTCTCCGACATCGCCAACGAGATCTCCGCGGAGTACGGCCACTGGCTGGGCGATGCCTTCGCTTCGGGCGGGGCCAACGGCTACGACCACAAGAAGATGGGCATCACTGCCAAGGGTGCCTGGGAGTCGGTCAAGCGCCATTTCCGTGGCCTGGGCCTGGATACCCAGCGCGAGCCCTTCACGGTGCTCGGCATCGGCGACATGGCCGGCGACGTCTTCGGCAACGGCATGCTGCTCTCCGACCAGATCCGTCTGGTGGCGGCCTTCAACCACCTGCACATCTTCGTCGATCCCGAGCCCGACGCGGCGGCCACCTACGCCGAGCGCCAGCGCCTGTTCACCGCGCCGAGCTCGTCCTGGGAGGACTTCGACACCAGCCTCATCTCCGCCGGCGGCGGGGTGTTCAAGCGCAGCGCCAAGTCGATCCCCATCTCCAAGCCGATGAAGAAGGTCTTCGGCATCCAGGAGGACAAGCTCGCGCCCAACGAGCTGATCCGCGCCTTGCTCAAGGCGCCGGTCGACCTGGTCTGGAACGGGGGGATCGGTACCTACGTCAAGGGCAGCGACGAGACGGATACCGAGGTGGGCGACAAGGCCAACGACGCCCTGCGCATCAATGGCCGCGACCTCAATTGCCGCGTGGTGGGCGAGGGCGGCAACCTGGGCCTGACCCAGCGCGGCCGCATGGAGGCTGCCGCCAGGGGCATCCGCGTCAACACCGATTTCATCGACAATGCCGGCGGGGTGAACTGCTCCGACCACGAGGTCAACATCAAGATCCTCATCGACGAGGTGGTCAAGCGCGGCGACATGACCGAGAAGCAGCGCAACCAACTGCTCGCCGAGATGACAGACGAGGTCTCGGCGCTGGTGATTCGCGATAACTATCGCCAAACCCAGGCGCTGGATCTCTCGGAGATCCTCTCGCGGGTGGGCATCGGCCCCTACCGCCGCTTCATCAGCGAACTGGAGGCGGCCGGCCAGATCGACCGCGAGCTGGAGTTCCTGCCCTCCGACGAGGACCTCCACGAGCGGGTGAACAACGACCAGGGCATGACGCTGCCCGAGCTCTCGGTGCTGATTTCCTACGCCAAGAGCGTGCTCAAGGGCGAGGTGCTGGCCTCCGACGTGCCTGACGATCCCTATATCCAGCAGTACCTGGAGCGCATTTTCCCGCCGGTGCTGGTCAAGCGTTTCCGCAACGAGATGTATGACCACCGCCTGAAGCGCGAGATCGTCACCACCCAGGTGGCCAACGACCTGGTCGACCACATGGGCATCGTCTTCGTGCGACGCCTGATCGACTCCACCGGCGCGGAGCGCTCGGAGATCGCCCGCGCCTACATCGTGGCCCGCGACAGCTTCCAGCTGTCCACCACCTGGGAGCAGATCGAGGCGCTGGACAACCAGGTGCCGAGCCAGGTGCAGTACGCCATGATGCTCGACCTGATGCGCCTGATTCGGCGCGCCACCCGCTGGTTCCTGCGCCAGCGACTGGGCCTCTCCACCCGCGATGCGATCGAGTATTTCGCCCCGCGCGTGGCCCAGCTCCAGGAGGGCATCGGCGAGCTGCTGCGCGGCGAGGAACACAGCCGGTGGGAGGTCCGCCGCGAAGAACTGCTCGCCGCCGGTGTGCCCGAGGGGCTGGCCGCCACGGTGGCCGCCGCCGGCAATCTCTACGGCGCGCTGGGCATCATTCAGGCGGCGCGACAGTCCGACGAGAAGCCGCAGCGGGTGGCTGAGGTATTCTTCGAGGTCGGCCATCGCCTCGAGCTGCCGTGGATGCTCCAGCAGGTCACCGACCTCAAGGTGCGCGACAGCTGGCAGGCCCAGGCGCGGGAGACCTTCCGCGACGATATCGACCGCCAGCAGCTGGCACTCACCGTCAGCGTGCTCAAGGCCGAGGATGGCGGCCGCGAACCCGACGAGCGGGTCGCCCACTGGCTCGACCAGCACCGCCACCTGCACGAACGCTGGTGCCGGTTGGTCAGCGAGGTGCGCGGGGGTGGCCAGGGCGGTTTTCCGCTGTTTGCCGTGGCCGTTCGCGAGCTGGTGGACCTGGCCGAGAGCAACGGCGAGGGGTGAGCCGAGGGTAGCGTCGTGACGGGCGGACAGGGCTGGTATACTCCTGGCCGCTCGTTGCTGCCCGGAGATGCCCATGTACGCCCTTGCCCGCTCGCTGCTGTTCCGCCTCGACGCCGAGACCGCCCACGGGGTGGCGCTGCGTGCCCTCGATGCGGCGACGCGGCTGGGTCTGGCCTCGCGCCTGGCCGGCGAGCGGGTCGCCGACCCGGTGGAACTGATGGGGCTGCGCTTTCCCAACCGGGTGGGACTGGCCGCCGGGCTCGACAAGAACGCCGACCACCTGGACGCCCTGGGTGCGCTGGGCTTCGGCTTCGTCGAGGTGGGTACGGTGACGCCCCGTCCTCAGCCCGGCAACCCACGGCCGCGCCTGTTTCGCCTGCCCGAGGTGGGGGCCATCATCAATCGCATGGGCTTCAACAACGCCGGGGTGGACCACCTGGTCGAGCGGGTCAAGGCGAGCCGCTATGATGGCGTGATCGGCATCAACATCGGCAAGAACCTGACCACGCCGGTGGAACGTGCCGTCGACGACTACCTGCTGTGCCTCGAGAAGGTGCACGCTCACGCCCACTACGTGACCGTCAACATCTCCTCGCCCAACACCCCCGGGCTGCGCGAGCTGCAGTTCGGTGAGCACCTGGATGCACTGCTGGGCAAGCTGCGCGAGGCCGGCAGCCGGCTCGACCGTGAGAGCGGGCGGCGGGTGCCCCTGGCGGTGAAGATCGCCCCGGACATGAGCGCCGAGGAGGTCGCGCTGGTGGCACGCAGCATCGCCGCCAACGGCATCGATGCGGTGATCGCCACCAACACCACGGTGTCGCGCGACGCGGTGGCCGGGTTGCCCCACGCCGAGGAGGCGGGCGGGCTCTCCGGCCGCCCGGTGTTCGCGGCCTCCAATGCGGTGGTGCGCGAGTTGCGTCGTCACTTGTCCGAGCTGCCGATCATCGGGGTGGGCGGCGTCGACAGTGGCGAAGCCGCGGTGGCCAAGCGCGAGGCCGGCGCCGACCTGGTGCAGCTCTATTCGGGATTCATCTACCGAGGCCCGGCGCTGGTGGCGGAGTGCGCGCGGGGGCTCAAGGCCCTGCCTGGACGCGAGCCGAGGGAGGCGCCAACGCCGCCCCCGGCGACGTCGCGAAACGAAGAAAGCCCGTGACCGCAGTCACGGGCTTGGCTGTTGGCCGCCGCCTTGGCGACGGCAGGGGACAATCGATTGGGTGTAACGAGGGTGGAAGGTCAAATGACCATGGGGTTCTTGTGAATGCCGGAGACGCCGGTCATGCCGGCCCACTGATCCCCACGGCCTTCACGCCAACCGCTCATCCAGTATTCGCGTACATTGACATCCTGACTGGGACAGTCGTCGCGGGAGCGCCCCGTGATACCCGCTTTGTAGCCATGCAGATAGGCGCGCTGAAACCGATCACGTTTCTGTCTTTTCATCGGATGACCTCTTTGAAAGGTACCTGGTTGGGCCGCACCTTAAGGTGTGGCCCGTCGTGCCACCGCTCCAGGGCCGTGGGCAACGGCCGAGCGAGTGGGGGCGGGCTCAGGGCCCGCGGACAGAACGCATGCGTTGTGATAGTAGCTACTGTTGTCAGTCATAGCGCATCATGGAGCCGATTGTCGACCCATCTTTTGTCATAAGATCGGTGTCGAATTGTAACAATGCAGACATCACCGGCCCCAACGGCCGGCGGGAGCGTCATGACCGAGTTTGACACGCAGCACCCTGCCTTCCTGGCGACCTGTCCCCGCGGGCTCGAGGAGTTGCTGGCCGACGAGTTGCGCACCCTGGGCGGCGAGCCGTTCAAGACCACCGTGGCCGGCGTGCACTTCCGCGCCGACCTGGCGGGCGCCTATCGCGCCTGCCTGTGGTCGCGGCTGGCCAACCGCATCGTGCGGTGTCTCGTTCGCGAGGAGGGCATCGAGCGCCCCGAGGCGCTGCGCGCGGTCGTGGCTGGCGTCGATTGGACGCAGCACCTGCGCTCCGGCGCCACCCTGGCGGTGGACTTCCATGGCCGCAGCGAGCAGATCCGCCACACCCGCTTCGGCGCGCAGACCGTCAAGGACGGCGTGGTCGATGCCCTGCAGCTGGCCGGCCAGCCGCGCCCCCGGGTGGAGCTCCAGCAGCCCGATCTGCGCCTCTATGCCCACCTGCATCGCGGTCGGTTGACGCTGGGGGTGGATCTCGCCGGCGAGAGCCTGCACCGCCGCGGTTACCGGCGCGAGGTGGGCCACGCCCCGCTCAAGGAGAACCTGGCCGCGGCGCTGCTGATCCGCGCCGGCTGGCCGGCACGCGCGCGCGATGGCGAGGCGCTGGTCGACCCCCTGTGCGGGGCCGGCACCCTGCTCATCGAGGGCGCACTGATGGCCGCCGACATGGCGCCCAACCTGCACCGGGAGCGCTTCGGTTTCCACGGCTGGGCGGGCCACGACCCGGGGGTGTGGCGCGAGCTCAAGCGCGAGGCCGAGGCGCGAGCGCGCATCGGGCGCAAGCGCTGCCGGGCGCGCCTGTTCGGCTTCGACCAGAGTCCGCCGGCGCTCGCCGCGGCCAGGGCCAACGCCATGCGCGCCGGCATTCCCGCCTTGATCGAGTTCCACGGGGCCTCGCTCGGCGAGCTGCGGCGGCCGGAATCGCTCGAGCGGGATGCGCAGGGGCTGGTGATCACCAACCCGCCCTACGGCGAGCGGCTCGGCGAGCTGCCCGAGCTGGTCAGCCTCTACGCCGAGCTGGGGGAGGCCGTGCGGCGCGCCTTCCCCGGCTGGCGTCTGGCGGTGTTCACCGCCAACCCGGATCTGGGGCATCGCATCGGCCTGCGCGCCGACAAGCAGTACGCGCTGCGCAACGGCCCCCTGGAGGCCAAGCTGCTGCTGATGGACGTGCCCGCGGTGGCGGAGGGGCACGATCCGGCGACTGCCGAGGTCGCACAGTCGCCACACGGCGAAGGGGCCCGGATGTTCGCCAATCGCTTGGTCAAGAACCGCAAGCGGCTCGCCAAGTGGCTGCGTCGTTCCGGCGAGGCGTGCTACCGCCTCTATGACGCCGACATGCCGGAGTACGCCATGGCCATCGACGTCTACGGCGACCGCGTGCACGTGCAGGAGTACGCGCCGCCGCGCTCGGTCAACCCGGCCCAGGCGCAGAAGCGGTTGTTCGATGCCCTGGCGGTGATTCCCGAGGTGCTCGAGGTCGACCCGTCGCGCCTCGTGGTCAAGCGCCGCGAGCGCCAGAGCGGCCGGGCCCAGTACCGCAAGCAGGCCGAGCGCGGCGAGCGCTTCGTGGTGAACGAGGGGCGCGCCCGGCTGTGGGTCAACCTGCACGACTACCTGGACACCGGGCTCTTCCTCGACCACCGGCCGGTACGGCGCCTGCTCGGCGAGATGGCCGCGGGCAAGCGCTTCCTCAACCTCTTCTGTTATACGGGGACGGCCACGGTGCAGGCGGCGCTGGGCAGCGAGACGGCGGGGGGCGCCAGTGACAGCGTCAGCGTCGACCTCTCCAACACCTATCTGGAGTGGGCGCGGGACAACTTCGCCCTCAACAAGCTCGACCCGGCGCGCCACCGGGTGGTGCGCGACGACTGCCTGCGCTGGCTGGAGACGGCGCGTGCCGAGTTCGACCTGATTTTCCTCGACCCGCCCACCTTCTCCAACTCCAAGAAGATGGAGGGCACCCTGGACGTGCAGCGCGATCACGTCCGCCTTGTCGACCTGGCCATGGCGCGTCTGGCGCCCGGCGGCACCCTGGTGTTCTCCAACAATCAGCGTCGCTTCCGCCTCAATGCCGGCCTCGCCGAACGCTACGCGGTGGAGGATATCTCGGCGCGGACATTCGATCCGGATTTCACCCGCAACCCCGACCTGCACCATGTGTTCCTGATTCGCCACCCGGAGGCCGAATGAATCGCCTGACTCTCTACACCACCCTGGGCTGCCATCTCTGCGAGCAGCTCGAGGCGCTGCTGGCCAGGCTGCATCGCGGGGCGTATCGGCTGGACAGGGTGGAGATCAGCGAGGACGCGGCGCTGGTCGAGCGCTACGGGGTACGCATTCCGGTGCTGGTGGATGCGGCGGGGGAGGAGCTCGATCGCGGCTTCGAGCCGCCACGGCTGGCCGCCTGGCTGGCGGCGCGCGGCCGACTGGACGAGGCGGCCTGGGCTCGCCTGGAAGAAGCCGGGGGAGAGGGCGCCGAGGAAGTGGCGCGCGCTGCGCCACGCGGCGCCGTCATGCGCCAGGGGCGGCGTTACCTGGGCTGAGTCTCGGCTCAGGCGTCGTCGAGCAGCGAGAGCTGGCCCACCGCCTCGCGCCCTTCGGGGCTGTGGTCGTCGGCTTCCAGCACCTTGCGGAAGCCGCGCGAGGCCTGGATGGTGGCCTCGTCGCCGAGCCACATCATTGCCTGGGCGTGATCGTCGGCCAGCTGATGCTTCAGCCCCCCGAACTGGGTGCCGATCTGGCCCCAGGCGCGGCTGAAGATCCAGTCGCCGAACATGTCCTGGTGGACATGCACCAGCACGTAGTCATGGTCACTTTCCCAGCGGACGATCACGCTTGCTCCCGGCTGTGGCCATCAAGTCGCCGCCATGGCGGCCGATAGAAAAAGAGGGAGTATTGTAAAGCACTCGCGCTGCCGGACAAGCGCGGCACGGTTACCTTGCCAGGCGGGTGTGTGGCGAGGGCCACGCATCGGGCACAGGATGTGACATGAGAGAGGGATTCGGTCTGACCGCCAGGCTCGCGGTCCTGACGGCGCTGTTGACGCTGGTGATCCTGTCGACCATCGGCGTGGCGCTGCTGTCGTTCGGCGAGTACCGCCAGGCGCTGTCGCGCCTGTCCAGCGAGTCGACCCGGGCGCTGATGACCGCCAGCCGCTTGAAGCAGCAAAGCGAGAGCATGGTGGGCAGCGGTGCCCTGCTGCTGCTCGCCGACGATCACTTCAGCCGCCGCCAGGCCATGTTCGAGATCGGCGACCGCGAGGCGTGGATTCGCGAGCTGGTGGTGGAGCTGGAGGCCTCGCCCGCCACCCAGGGCACCTTCGGGGAACTCGACGAGACGCTCGAGCAGCTGGTCGACAATTTGCGGGCGCTGGACACCCTGGTGCAGCAGCGCATCGACACCCAGGCGCAGCGCGTCAGTCGCGGACTGCACGATGCGGATGGCATTCTGCGCCTGCACCACCTCGAGGAGCGCATCGCCGAGCAGGTCCGCATCAACCGCACGCTGTCCATGGAGCTCGGCGTGGCGGTGGGATTCCACGTCAACCATATCCGCTCGCAACTGGACACCTCGGTGGAACGGCTCAACGAGGAGATTCGCCGGCGCGAGCGCGTGCTGGCCGCCTTCGCCGGGGTGGCCATGCTGGTGCTGCTGGTGACGGTGCTCTATGTCAATCGCTCGGTGGTGCGTCGCGTGCTGCAGCTGCACCGGGCGATCAGTCGCCAGCGCCCCGCCCCGGAGGAGCTCGACGTCAGTGGTCGCGACGAGATCGCCCGCATGGCGCGCTCCATGCAGCGCTACATGCACGATATCAGCGACAACGAACGACGCATCCTGGCCATGAACCGCGAGCTCGACTTCCTGGCCAGCCACGATGCCCTGACCCATCTGTACAACCGCCACCATTTCGAGCGCGCCCTCGACGCGCGCCAGGCGGAGCTGCAGGAGAACCTCTACAGCGTGGTGATGGTCGACATCGACCACTTCAAGCGCATCAACGACACCCATGGCCACGCTGCTGGCGACCAGGTGATCTGCCGGGTGGCCGAGCTGCTGGACGAGGGGCTTCCGGAGGCGGCGCTGCTGGCGCGCTACGGTGGTGAGGAGTTCGTGGCGCTGGTTCCCGGGTACTCGGCGGCGGCGCTCGAGCCACTGCTCGAGGCCACGCGCCGTCGCCTGGCGCGCAGCGCCATCGTCGTCGACGGAGTGAGTCTGCGGGTGACGGCAAGCTTCGGGGTGGCGCAGAAGATTCCTGCAGCGGCCTTCAGCCTGTGCCTCAAGGCGGCGGACGAGGCGCTCTACGAGGCCAAGCGGCGCGGGCGCAACCGCGTGGTGGTGCGACCGCTACGCCAGTCGGACAGCGAGGGAGGAGGCGATGGCTAAGCGAAGCAGCGTGATGGCGGCATGGGGGCTGGCCCTGCTGATGGCGGTGCCCGCATTGGCGGTGGCCCAGCAGAGCCTAAGGGTCGACCTGCAGCTCGAGCCGCCGCACCTGGACCCCACACGCACGGCCTCGGCCACCACGGCCGAGACGACGCACCGCAATGTCTTCCAGGGGCTGACGCGCATCGACCGCCACGGCAAGGTGCGCCCGGCCCTGGCGCAGCGCTGGGAGGTCAGCGAGGATGGCCTCAAGTACCGCTTCTGGCTGCGCCAGGGGGTGCGCTTCCACGATGGCCAACGGTTCGATGCCGAGGTGGCGGCTTACAGCTTACGCCGGCTGCTCAGCGAAGCGGCCGGCAACCCGCAGCGGCTGCTCTACCAGGCGATCCGTGAGGTGGAGGTGGCTGGCTCGCACAGCCTCGTGCTGCACCTGTCGCGCCCCGACAGCCTGCTGCCGTTTCGCCTGGGGCTCTCCGCGGCGGTGATGGTGCACCCCGCCAGCGAGCCCACCAACGCCAGCCGGCCGGTGGGCACCGGCCCCTATGCGTTCCAGGGCTGGGAGCGCGGCGAGGGCGTGGCGCTGGCGGCGTTTGCGGAGTACTGGGGCGAGGCGCCGGCCATCGAGCGCGCGACCTTCACGTATACCAGCAATCGGCTGGAGCTGGAGGGCGGGCTCGCCGAGGGATTGATCGACCTCTACCCTGACGCCAGCAGCCTCACCTCGCACCTGGCCCTCTCCCATCGCGCCGACTACCGCATCCTCGACGGCTTCAGCGAGGGCGAGGTGATCATGGCCGTCAATCACGCCCGCGAGCCCTTCGCGGATCGTCGCGTGCGCCGTGCGCTCGCTCACGCCGTGAACCGCGAGGCGCTGCTCGAGATCTACCCTGCCATCACGCCGCCGCTGATCGGCAGCCACTTCTCGCCTGGCCATCCGGCCTACGTCGACCTCGCCGACCGCTACCCCCACGACCCGCAGCGGGCGCGGGAGCTATTGGCCGACGCCGGCCATGCCGAGGGCCTGTCGCTGACCCTCACGGTGCCGCCGACCCAGTATGCCGAACTCTCCAGCCTCTACATCGCCTCCGATCTCGAGGCGGTGGGCATCGAGGTGGCGCTGCAGCGGGTCAGTTGGCCGCAATGGCTCGAGCAGGTGTTCAACGACCGGGAGTACGACCTGACCATCGTGGCTCATGTCGAGCCCATGGACATCGATATCTACGCCCGGGACGACTACTACTTCAACTACCGCGATCCGCGTTTCCAGGCGCTCTGGACGCAGATCGAGGCCGCCCAGGAGCCGGAGGCTCGCCATGCCCTGCTGGGCGAGGCGCAGCGCCATCTGGCCGAGGAGGCGGTGAACGTCTTCCTCTTTCTGAAACCGCAGCAGGCGATCCACAAGGTCGGGCTCACGGGCGTCTGGTCGAATGCCCCCATCCCGGCGGTGGTTCTCCAGGAACTCGAATGGGAGTGAGCATGCGCATTGTCGTCGACGCCAACGTACCCGCGGCCGAGACCTGCTTCGGGGAGGTGGGCGAGGTGGTCCGCCTGCCCGGTCGCGAGATCGATGCCGCCGCGGTGCGCGAGGCCGATGCTCTGGTGGTTCGCTCCATCACCCGCGTCGACGAGGCGCTGGTGGCGGGCAGTCGGCTGCGCTTCGTGGGCACCTGCACCATCGGTACCGACCATGTCGACGAGGCGGCGCTGGCCCGTCAGGGGATAGCGTTTTCCAGCGCGCCGGGGTGCAACGCCGAGGCGGTGGTGGACTACGTGCTCACGTGTCTGCTGACGCTGGGCGAACGCTACGGCTGGCGGCTGGCCGATCGGCGCGTGGGCATTGTCGGCGTCGGCAACGTGGGCGGGCGGCTCCAGGCGCGGCTCGCCGCCCTGGGCGTCGAGTGCCTGGCCTGCGACCCGCCGCGTGCCGAGCGAGAGGGCACGGCTGGCTTTCACGACCTCGACGCCCTGATCGATGCCTGCGACGTGCTTTGCCTGCATACCCCCCTGGTGCGCGACGGCCCCCACGCCACCCGCCACCTGCTCGGTGCCCGGCGCCTCGCCGAGCTGGCACCGGGCACGCTGCTGCTCAATGCCGGGCGCGGCGACTGCGTGGACGGCCAGGCGCTGCGCGGCCGCCTGGCCGGGCCGGGCGACATCTCGGCGGTGCTCGATGTCTGGGAGGGCGAGCCGGCCATCGACCCGGCCCTGCGCGACCTGGCGACCATCGCCACGCCGCACATTGCCGGCCACAGCCTCGACGGCAAGCTGCGCGGCACCTACCAGGTCTACCGCGCGCTGTGCGAGGCGGTGGGGCTGCCGGCTCGGCGGGCCCTGGGCGCGTTGCTGCCCACTCCGGCGGTGTCGGGGCTGCGCCTGGAAGGAGGGCTCGCGCCCGAGGCGGCGCTCGCGCTCTGTGCGCGGGCCGTCTACGACGTGCGCCGCGACCATGACAGCCTGCTGCGCGAACAGCACCGCCAGGGAATCGCCCGCGGCTTCGACGCCTGCCGGGCGAACTACCCGCTGCGCCGCGAGTTCGCCACGCTCAGGGTGGAAGTGGGGGAGGGGGCCGACGACCTCGCGCCGCTGCTGGCCGGCGCGGGCTTCCGGGTGACTTGAGCCGCGGTTCGTCAAGGCCAAAACAGCACGGGCCCGCCATTGGCGGGCCCGTGCTGTTTGCGCTAGGCGGATTGGCAGCTCAACGATAAGCCGCTTCCTTCAATGCCCGAATCCGATCATCCAGCGGTGGGTGACTGGCGAACAGCCGCTCCATCAGCGAGGCGGTCTGGCCCTTGGTGATGGCCATGGCACGCAGGGTGTCCGGCATCTGGTCGGGCATCTCCACCTCCGCCTTGAGGCGCGCCAGGGCGTTGATCATGGCGCCGGAGCCGGCGAGCTTGGCGCCGGCGGCATCGGCGCGGTACTCGCGGAAGCGCGAGAACCAGGCGACGATGGCCGAGGCGATGATGCCGAAGACGATCTCGGCGACGATCACCACCGCGAAGTAGCCCATGAAGCCGAGTCCGCCCTCGCCGTCGCTGCGCGAACGCAGGAACTGGTCGACCAGGTGGGCGACCACGCGGGCGAAGAACATCACGAAAGTGTTCACCACGCCCTGGATCAGCGCCAGGGTGACCATGTCGCCATTGGCCACGTGGCCGATCTCGTGGGCGAGCACGGCGCGCACCTCTTCCGGCTTCATGCGGTTGAGCAGGCCGGCGGACACCGCTACCAGGGCGTCGTCCTTGTTCCAGCCGGTGGCGAAGGCGTTGGACTGCTGGGCGGGGAAGATACCCACTTCCGGGGTCTTGATGCCGGCGTCGCGGGCCAGCTCGGCGACGGTGTCGAGCAGCCACTTTTCGGTGGCATTCGACGGCTGCTCGATGATCACCGTGCCGGTGGAGCGCTTGGCCATCCACTTGGAGATGAATAGCGAGATCATCGAGCCGGCCATGCCGAAGATGAAGCAGAAGATCAGCAGGCTCTGGAAGTTGAGGCCCTGGTCGCTGAGGTAGCTGTCCACCCCCAGCAGGCGCAGGGTGATGCTGGCCACCACCAGTACTGCCAGGTTGGTGGCCAGGAAGAGCAGGATTCGCATCATGTCGGGATCTCTCCGTCGATCGTCGTGGGGCCGCGCCGGTCACGGCGCAAAAAAGCTGATGCTTAGATACGGTCTTGGGCGCCGGGTTTCAAGCGCTCCGGCGCCAGGTCCAGCCGATCATACCGGCCTCACTGACGGTAGCGCGACAGAAAGCGCGCGAAGCGGTCGAGCGCGTCGCCGAGCTGGTCGGCCCAGGGCAGGGTGACGATGCGAACGTGGTCCGGTTCCGGCCAGTTGAAGGCGGTGCCCTGGACCAGCAGGATCTTCTCCTGCAGCAGCAGGTCGAGCACCAGCTGCTGGTCGTCGCGTATGTTGAACACCTTGGGATCGAGCCTGGGGAAGGCGTAGAGCGCGCCCTTGGCTTTCACGCTGGAGACGCCGGGGATGGCGTTGAGCTTTTCATGGGTGATGTCGCGCTGGGCCAGCAGGCGCCCGCCGGGCAGGATCAGGTCGTTGATCGACTGGTAGCCGCCCAGCGCCGTCTGGATGGCGTGCTGGGCCGGTACGTTGGCGCACAGGCGCATGGAGGCGAGCATGGTGATGCCCTGGATGAAGTCGCTGGCGCGCTGCATGGCCACCTGGCCGGAGAGGATCATCCAGCCGGAGCGGAAACCGGCGCAGCGGTAGCTCTTGGAGAGCCCGTTGAGGGTCACCACCAGCTGGTCCTCGTCGGCCAGGGCCCCGGTGGAGACGTGCTCGGTGCCGTCGTAGAGGATCTTGTCGTAGATTTCGTCGGAGAACACCACCAGGTCGTGCTCGCGGGCGATGGCCAGCAGCTCGCGGATGACCTCGGGCGGATAGACGGCCCCGGTGGGGTTGTTGGGGTTGATGATGACGATGGCGCGGGTGTGGCCGGTGATCTTGGAACGAATATCCGCGGGGTCGGGCGCCCAGTCGGCCTGCTCGTCGCAGCGGTAGTGCACGGGGCGACCGCCCGAGAGGTTGGCGGCGGCGGTCCACAGCGGGTAGTCGGGTGCCGGGATCAGCACCTCGTCGCCGTCGTTGAGCAGCGCCTGGAAGGCCATCACGATCAGCTCGGAAACACCGTTGCCGATGTAGATATCCTCGACGCCCACGCCGGGGATCGCCTTGCGCTGGCACTCCTGCATGATGGCCTTGCGTGCCGAGTAGAGCCCCTTGGAGTCGCAGTAGCCCTGGGCGGTAGGCAGGTTGCGCATCACGTCCTGGAGAATCTCCTCCGGGGCCTCGAAGCCGAACGGCGCGGGGTTGCCGATGTTGAGCTTCAAGATGCGCTGGCCTTCGTCCTCCAGCCGCTTGGCGTGCTCGAGCACGGGGCCGCGGATGTCGTAGCAGACGTTGTCGAGCTTGTGTGATTTCCTGAACAGGGAGGGCGTGTCCATGGCGATTCCGAAAGTCTGTGGTGTCCAGTGGCGCCCGCTGGGGCGCGGGTCGTGTCAGGCCGAGGCGTCGCTGCCGGCGACATTCTCGCCGCTCTCGGCCGCGGGGGCGGGGATGTCCGCCGGTGTTTCCAGCGTCAGCCGCCCCAGCTTGCCGTGGCGCAGTTCGTGGAGCAGCACCTCGGCGCCGCGGTGCAGGTCGACTTCGCCGCCCGCGCGCAGGCCGCCGCGCTTGCTGGCGATCTCGGCGAGTATCGCATGGCCGTCGAAGCCGGCCAGCGCCAGTAGGTCGGGGCGCTCGGGGCCGTCGGCCTCGACGCGCTCGGCCTCGGGGTGGGGCGCGTAGGCGGGCAGGGCCTTGAGCTTGTAGCGCGCCTGGAGGGCCTCGGGGTAGCGCCGGGCCAGCTCGGCGGCGGTGACCACGGCAACGTCGACGTAGTCGATGGCCGTGTCGCGGATGGCGCCGCTCGCCGCCAGGCGATAGGCGCTGGCCTGGTCCTCGATCTTCGGCCACAGCACGCCGGGGGTGTCGACCAGCGCCACGCGACCGGCGATGCGCACCTTCTGCTGGCGCTTGGTCACCGCCGGTTCGTTGCCGGTCTTGGCGATGGCCTTGCCGGCCAGGCCGTTGATCAGGGTCGACTTGCCGACGTTGGGAATGCCCATGACCATCACTCGCACGTCGCGGTCGGCGCGCACTTGCCCGGCCAGGTCGTGACACAGCCGGGGGATGCGCTTTAGCTCGCGGGCCTGGGTAGTGGTCACGGCCAGTGCCCGCGTGTCGGGCTGGGCATCGAAGTGGGCGACCCACTCGCGGGTGCGCTCGGGGTCGGCGAGATCGGCCCGCGAGAGGATCTTGAGCACCGGCGTGTGGCGGTTCAGCTCGGCCAGCATGGGGTTGGCGCTGGAGTAGGGAAGGCGGGCGTCGAGCACCTCGATCGCCACGTCGATCTCGGGCAGTGCCTCCTTGATCTGGCGGCGCGCCTTGTTCATGTGTCCCGGGTACCAGCCGAGCATTACGTCTCTCCTGCCAAAAGCGTGACGGCCGCCCATCATAGCAGATGGGCGGCCGTCTCAGGGCAGCGGGAGCCGGGCTATTCGCCGGGGTGGAAGGCGATCGCCACCGAGTTGATGCAGTAGCGCAGCCCGGTGGTGTCGGGTGGCCCGTCGGGAAAGACATGGCCCAGGTGGGCATCGCAGTGGGCACACACCACCTCGGTACGCTGCATGCCGTGGGAGTCGTCGGGGCGCTCTTCCACGACGGAGCTGCCCAGTGGGCGGTCGAAGCTCGGCCAGCCGCAGCCGGCGTCGTACTTGTGCTCGTTCTCGAACAGCGGGGCGTGACAGCAGATGCAGTGGTAGATGCCGTGTTCGTCGCTGACGCGATAGTTGCCGCTGAAGGGGCGCTCGGTGCCTTTTTCCCGGGTGACGCGGTACTGCTCCGGGGTCAACTGGGCACGCCACTCGACGTCGCTCTTCTCGACCTTTTTGCGCATGGCCTCTTCTCCTTTTCCTTTCGGTTCGGGCGTTTCTTCAGGGGCTCGACAGGTCCTTCCATCAGACACTGTCGCTGGCGGGAATTTCCATCCCCCCGGGCGTTCATGGTCGGAGTTGACAGTCACGGGGGGCTTGAGTAATATTCGCGCCACCTCGTTGAGGCGAGAAACATGCGTCCCATTCGTCTAGTGGTCCAGGACACCGCCCTTTCACGGCGGGAACAGGGGTTCGAACCCCCTATGGGACGCCACTTCCGGTAGCGTTAGCGATAGCATAGACTGTCGGTCATGCGGGAATAGCTCAGTGGTAGAGCATCGCCTTGCCAAGGCGAGGGTCGCGAGTTCGAATCTCGTTTCCCGCTCC
>NZ_WHMA01000009.1:0-38021 GCF_010994375.1 Halomonas sp. NO4 | reverse complement strand
GGTAGAGCATCGCCTTGCCAAGGCGAGGGTCGCGAGTTCGAATCTCGTTTCCCGCTCCAATAGCACCTCCTTTCTGTCCCATTCGTCTAGTGGCCTAGGACACCGCCCTTTCACGGCGGGAACAGGGGTTCGAACCCCCTATGGGACGCCATCTTCTGCCAGCCGGCAGTGCAATACGCGAGACCCGCTCCCCGGATGATCATCGTCTGGCCGAGGCGAGGGCCGCGTATCGCGGTGTCTGCCCGCAGCGTCCATCGCTGCCGCCGCTCGACCGGCGTTTCTGTCGCCGGCTCTCTCATCCAGGGAGGCGGCGTCTTGATTTCTCGGCGCCTGCCCCGATATTTCTTCCCTCTTCCTTCGATTCATCCGCGACCAGAGGACGCTTTCATGGCCGAACCGGCGCTGTCGATCCGGGGCCTGACCAAGGTCTACGGCAACGGATTTCACGCCCTGAAAGGCATCGACCTGGATGTCGCCCAGGGCGATTTCTTTGCGCTGCTCGGCCCCAACGGCGCCGGCAAGTCCACGACCCTGGGGGTGGTGTGTTCGCTGGTGCAGAAGACGGCCGGCAAGGTCGAGATCTTCGGGATCGATACCGACCGTGATTTCGCCCGCGCCAAGTACCACCTGGGCGTGGTGCCCCAGGAGTTCAACTTCAACCAGTTCGAGAAGGTGATCGACATCGTGCTCGCCCAGGCGGGCTACTACGGCATGCCGCGGCGCGAGGCGCTGCCGCGAGCGCGCGAGCTGCTCACCGACCTGGGGCTGTGGGACAAGCGCAACGGCAGTGCGCGCATGCTCTCCGGTGGCATGAAGCGCCGCCTGATGATCGCTCGCGCCTTGATGCACCGGCCGCGGCTGTTGATCCTCGACGAGCCCACCGCGGGTGTGGATATCGAGCTGCGCCGCAGCATGTGGGAGTACATGCGGCGCATCAACCGCGAGGAGGGCACCACCATCATTCTCACCACCCACTACCTGGAGGAGGCCGAGAGCCTCTGCCGCCAGGTGGCGATCATCAATCATGGCGAGATCGTGCGGAACACCAGCGTGCGCGAGCTGCTTTCCGAGCTGAACACGGAGACGTTCCTGCTCGATCTGGCCCATCCCGTGGAGGAGACGCCGCACGTCGAGGGGTTCGAGGTGAGGCGCGTGGAGCCGGCGCAGCTGGCCGTGGTGGTGCACCGCGGCCAGCGCCTCAACGAGGTGTTCGCGGCCCTCGGCGAGCAGGGCGTGCAGGTGGTCTCCATGCGCAACCGCGCCAACCGCCTCGAGGAGATGTTCGTCTCCATGGTGGAACGGAGCAGCGCTACCGCGGCTGCCGAACC
This sequence comes from Halomonas sp. NO4, assembly GCF_010994375.1. GTDB lineage: Bacteria > Pseudomonadota > Gammaproteobacteria > Pseudomonadales > Halomonadaceae > Halomonas. Next base: position 36,693 of record NZ_WHMA01000009.1, on the reverse strand, counting down.
GGCGCAGGAGGCGCGCGCATGACCGCCACCCAGACCGCCATCGCCCTCTGGACCCTGGTGCTCAAGGAGATCAAGCGCTTCACGCGCATCTGGCCGCAGACGCTGCTGCCGCCCTCGATCACCATGACCATGTACTTCATCATCTTCGGCAGCCTGATCGGCTCGCGCATCGGCGAGATGGATGGCTTCACCTACATGGACTTCATCGTTCCCGGGCTGATCATGATGGCGGTGATCACCAACAGCTACTCCAACGTGGCCTCCAGCTTCTTCTCCAACAAGTTCCAGCGCTCGGTCGAGGAGATGATGGTCTCGCCCATGCCCAACTGGGTGATCCTCACCGGCTTCGTGCTGGGGGGCATGGCCCGCGGCCTGGGGGTGGGGGTGATCGTCACCCTGGTGTCGCTGTTCTTTACTCGTCTGAGCGTCGCCCATCCGCTGCTGACCGTCGGGGTGGTGGTGCTCACCGCAGCGCTCTTCTCCATCGGTGGCTTCATCAACGCGCTGCTCGCCAACAAGTTCGACGATGTCTCCATCGTGCCGACCTTCGTGCTCACGCCGCTGACCTACCTCGGCGGGGTTTTCTACTCGATCACGCTGCTGCCCCCGTTCTGGCAGGGCGTGTCGTTGCTCAACCCCATCCTCTACATGGTCAACGTCTTCCGCCACGGCTTTCTGGGGGTGTCCGACATCCCGGTGGCCTGGGCGCTGGCCGCCATTCTCGCCTTCATCGCGGGGCTTTTCGCGCTGGCGCTCTGGATGCTCGAGCGCGGCAAGGGAATTCGCTCATGAGTCATCGTCCCGACACCCTGGCCCATGCTCCCCTGGGGCGGGAATCCGCCTACCCCGAACGCTACGACGCGAGGCTGCTCTATCCCATTCCGCGTGCCGCGAACCGCGCTCCGCTGGGCATTGCGGCGGGCGCGCTGCCCTTCGTCGGCGAGGACGAGTGGCACGCCTTCGAGGTCAGCTGGCTCAACACCCGTGGCAAGCCGGTCGTCGCCGTGGCGCGCTTCCGCCTGCCGGCCGACTCGCCCCACCTGATCGAGTCCAAGTCGTGGAAGCTCTACCTCAACGGCTTCAACCAGACTCGCTTCGCCAGCCGTGAGCGGGTGATCGAAGTGCTCGAACGCGACCTGGCCGCCGCGGCCGGCGCGCCGGTCTCGGTGGCGCTGTTCGGCGTCGACGACGCGGCGCTCATGCCGCGGCAACTGCCGGGCGAGTGCCTGGACGAGCTGGACATCGCGGTAAGCGACTACACCCCCAGCGCCGACCACCTGAAGGTGGGCCAGGCGGTTGTCGAGGAGACGCTCCACTCGCACCTGCTCAAGTCCAACTGCCCGGTTACCGGCCAGCCCGACTGGGGCAGCGTGCTGATCCGCTATCGCGGCCCGCAGCTCGACCGCGAGGGGCTCTTGCGCTACCTCATCGGCTACCGCCAGCATCAGGATTTCCACGAGCACTGCGTGGAGCATATCTTCATGGACCTGATGGCCCGTGCCCGGCCGGAGCGGCTGCTGGTGCTGGCGCGCTACGTGCGTCGCGGCGGGCTCGACATCAGTCCCTGGCGCGCCACGCCCGGCGAGCGCCCGCCCGAGCCGCTGCGTCTGGCGCGTCAGTAGCACCTTGGGTAGAGTGCCGACAGACCCGAACAGGAGAGCAACATGGATGCCATGACCTTGCTGCACGAGCGCAGCTCCATGGGCAAGCTGATGGGACCGCCGCCCAGTCCCGAGCAGCTCGAGGCGATCTACCGCGCGGCGCTACGTGCGCCGGACCACGGCGAGCTGCGGCCCTGGCGCTTCATCGAGTTCTCGGGGGAAGGCCTCGAGCGCCTGGGTGAACTCTTCGCCGAGGCCGAGTACCGCGAAGATCCCCATGCCGAGGACAGCGTGCTGGATGCGGCGCGCAAGAAGCCGCTGCGCGCCCCGATGATCATCGCCGTGATCGCCAAGGTCACTCCCGACGTGGCCAAGGTGCCCAGGATCGAGCAGGTGATTTCCGCCGGCTGTGCCGCCCACGGCATCGTGCTCGCCGCCCATGCCCAGGGGCTGGGCGCCATGTGGCGCAGCGGCAAGTACGCCTTCGACCCTGCCGTGCGCAAGGGGCTGGGACTCGGCGAGGAGGACGAGATCGTCGCCTTCGTCTACCTCGGCCAGCTCGGCGGGCGGCACAAGCCCATCGCCGAGCACCGGATCTCCGACTTCGTCGAGCACTGGAGCTGAGCGATGCGCGAGATCGGCGTTCCCCATCCGCGACTGCCGCTGCCCGCTGCCGGGCACTCCGACGACCCGGCGGCCTTCCTGGGCTGGCTGACCGAGGCGATTCCCCTGGTCGAGCACCTCGGCATCCTTGCCATGCACCGGGAGGGGGACACTCTCGTCTGGGACCTGGCGCTTGCGCCCAGTCTCAACGACAAGGGCACCGGGTTCGGCGGGGCGCTCACCGCCCAGACGACGCTGCTTGGCTGGTGCTGGACCACGCTGTGGCTACGTGAACGAGGCTACGCCCGCGACGTGGTGGTGGCGGAAGCCAGCCAGCGCTTTCTCGCCCCGGTGAAGAACGACTACCGCCTGACCTGCACGCCGGAAAGCGAGAGTGGCCCCGCGCACCTGGAAAGGCAGCTCGCGACTCGTGGCAAGGGGCGCATCGCCCTCGTGCAGCGCCTGTGGTGCAACGACACCCTCTGCCTGGAAGCCCGCGGCGACTACGCCGTGCTGCCCGCCGCTTGACGCGGGCAGCGCCAAAAACGGCTTGCAATCGCGCACTTAAGCCGATAGCATGTGCGCCGTTCTGACGCATAAGGCGCTGCCGCCAGGCGTGGGAACCACAATGCGGAGGGGTGTCCGAGTGGTCGAAGGAGCACGCCTGGAAAGTGTGTAAGTCGAAAGGCTTCGAGGGTTCGAATCCCTCCCCCTCCGCCACAAATTGTAGGTAAGCCGCTGAAATCAGCGGCTTTTTCTTTTTCTGAGCATCACCGGTCCCCCACTCAGTCCCCCAGTCGTTTTCGTAATGGGGGACCACGTCATTCAGTCCCCTTGAGCCATTCTTCGCCATCTGTGGCAGCTGGCCAGAGGGAGATGCCGGCATTTCCTTAGGCAACGGCATTGGTGCTCTGTTACGCCTCGCCTGATCCCTGGCCTGAGAGATCAAATTCGTCTTCTATGCCCTGCAGAGCCTGAGCAACAGCACGCATCCAAGACATGTAAAACTAGATCGAGATCATCAAGGGTGGCGCCGTGAGGCCGCTACTTGGAGCACCCCTTCCGGAAGGCCGCGCAATATATTCAAATATGACTGTCATATTCTCTGTCGATCAGCCACTCAAGTGTCTTGTTTATATTTTGCCCGCGCTGCTTGGCTAGCCAGTCAAGTTTCTGCTTGGAATCCTCATTGATAAATGTGTTTAAAGGCTTTTTTCCTGCTTGTCTCTCGCGATATTTTTTCTGATCACCTGCCTTCTTCATGTTCATCAGGAAAATTCTTTTTGTGTCCCTGTGGACATCAGCTAAGTCCATGGAGGCAACGGCTGAAAGATATTTTTCTTTGTTGTTAATCGGGCTGTAATGGATCATGTTGGCACCGTTTTTTTGCAAATATTCCCACGCCCAATCGCATTGCTGGTCATTTGAAGGATCGATAAATCTCAATGGATGGGGGGCGTTTGAAATTGACGCCCATATTGTTTTCATATTTCCAATAATTTCTTTCTTTTCGTCTAAGTTTCTTGATAGTGTGTCGAAAAAATGAACTATTGAGTCGAGCCGTTCTTTTGTGTTGGTGGGAAATATTGTTAAGCTGCTCTGGAACTCTGTTGTGGGAGGATACAATTTTCTCCCATCAGGTGTAATGGATGGTTCGTTGAGATGATTTATCATCAGCCATCCCCAAGCCCAGCAACATGCACGCTCATCATTCTCTATCCACTCGAAGTATTCATCTGGCAGCAAGCTAAAATTTCTTCTGGAGTTAAGCCAATTAATTTTTTCAATTCTGTCTATGCCTGTGTGCCTGGTCAGAAAGTTTAACACTTCCTGCCTGCACGCCTCAGGGCTTGCGGTATTCGCGCCAAATATCTGGCTGCTGGAAACAAGAAGATTTGCATAAAAAATAAAGTCCCTACGGGATGTGCCTTCTAGGCCTTTAAGTGCCTCATGTTTTGTTCCTTTATAAATAGCCATTCGTTAATCCCCTTTTTGCTTTATGTAAGATGAAAATTCTTCTTGGAAAAATAAAATGGAACTACGTAGTTTTATTGTAGTTTTTCCGTACAAATATCGTACAATTCTCAGTGGGATTTTAAGGTTTTTTTGTAAAATTTGCAAAATTTTCTCATGAAATCTAACCCATGCAATTAATTTAAAACAATGAGTTATGGTGTTTTGTCGAGCCTGTATGGCTGTTTTTTCTAGTTTATCCTGATGAATGCAAGGGGTGCGGCGGATGCGAACGTCAGGTTTATTCGGTAGGCGAAGAGAGCGCGCGAATGTTTAGTTGAGCCGGCGGAATCTTAAATGCCTCATTTGGAAGATCTGCTTCTGGCTTATCAGCCATGCAGCTGGACTATACGGTTGAGCCATCAATGGCTGCCAGCGCCACCTCGGTGGACGGGAACTCTTAGTAATTTCTCACATGCATGGCCTATCTCATGGGATCAAATCGGAGACTTTCTCATGAGGCTTATCAAGCTTGCAAAGGTCATGGATAACACAGGGCTTTCTCGTTCAACTATCTACAAGTACATGTCCGATGGTAGCTTTCCAAAGCCAGTCTCCCTGGGAGTTAGGAATGTTGCCTGGGTCGAGAGCGAGGTGGAAGACTGGATTCTTGAAAAGGTAAGAGAAAGAGATGAAGAGAGCCAGGCTGCATTTTGATGAGTAGGTGACTTAGAATACCTCTGCCATTATTTTCATCTGTATCACTCTCTTGAAATCAAAAAAACATCCTGCTCTAGGCTACTGTGACGCTAATGGGCGATATATGTCGCATGCTCACCCCCACCAGCCGAGCGCTTCCTTGAGCCACTGGCTGATATACGGTCGGCTCCGATGGGCTCGGGGCACCGTTGGGGTGCTATGTGAACAAATTATTTCAGTGGTTTTTTGTTATCTGCCCCATAAGCTTTCTTCTTCAGCTAGGCTAGCAGTAACTGGGTAGTACTGAATTCGCTATCATCTCAAGGATAGGAAGTGCTGGTTTGGCAGCTCATCCAACAATGGCTTGCTCGCATGACGATGATTTTGATTTCACCGCCGAAGCTCAAGCCGCGCTGAACACTTCAAGTGGGTAAGTCGGCATCGATCATGAGCAAGCTGCTGATAGCAAATGACATCAAGATTTGAGGACGTTGGCATGTGTGGCTGCTTTGCTATGTATAGCCCCGTACCCAAAAATGGCGCAGTCCCTGCGCCTGACTCCGAGTTGATGTCTCGTTACAACGTGGCCCCGGGCACTTGGATCACAGCGGTGCGTCGTCAGGAAGATGATGGTGCCCTGATTCTCGACTCTGTGTGGTGGGGCTATCACCCCCACTGGGCTGGAGAGGGCGCTCCTGAGCCTATCAATGCCCGGGTCGAGAAGGTTGCTACCTCTAAATATTTCCGCGGCGGCTTCGCCCACCACCGCTGCCTGGTACCTGCCAGCGACTGGTACGAGTGGTTGCCTGTCGATGGTAAGAAGCAGCCTTACTACCTGACACGGCAGGATCATGAACCGCTGTGGCTCACTAGCATCTGGTCAGAGCGCCGGACGGCAGGCCGGGGTGTGCCATCCTTACCGAGCCGGCGAGAGGCGCTGCCAAGGCGAGCTATGACCGTATGCCTCTTGCGCTGGATGCTGAGCGCCTGCGGAGGAATATTGCTAATGTAGTAATTTAATAAATGAGCCTATGATTTTTGCCCACTCAAAAAATCTGCAACTTGGAAAGGCGATGATGGAGTGTTTCTACATTGATGAGAGCGGCTACACAGGGTTCGACCTACTGAATCCGGAGCAGCGCTTCCAAGGTGCTGCTGCGGTGGCCATCAGCGATGACGAAGCGGCACGGCTGATCCGAGAGCATTTCCCCAAGCTGCAGGCGCCCGAACTCAAGTACCACGCGCTGGCACGCCGACCGGGCTACCGGCAGCCGCTGATCGACTTGCAGCGCGCCGTGCTCTCCCAACACAAGTGCGTGACCTACGTCTGCGACAAGCGTTTCCTGCTGCTCCTCATGTTCCTAGACTACGCTGTCGAGCCGTTCTACTACGAGCTCGGTCAGGACTTCTACAAGGACGGGCAGAACTACGCCCTGGCTTCGCTGCTGTACACCGTCGGCCCCACTTTGCTCGGCAAGGCGGCATTCGATGATCTGCTTGCGACCTTCCAGCGGGCGGTGAAGGAAAAGACCCCGCAGGCCCTGGAGGCGTTGGTAAAGGCGGCCAGGAAACTCAACTGGCGCGAAATGCCCGAAGCGCTGGGGCCGCTCGCGCTTGGGACGCCTGAGTGCCTGTCCGCGATCGCCACGCCGGGGGTCTCGACCGATGCGGCGATGGTGGTGCTCCAGTCCCTGATCACCCGGATGGAGGTGATGGCAGCAGGTCCTTACCTGGTCATGCACGATCAGTCGAAGAACCTGCTCAGGTATCACGAGCTACTGCAGCGCTACATCGACCATCAGGATGAAGTCGAATTCAGGCAGACGCAGATCGCGAGCATCCGCTTCCCGCTCAAGCTATCTTTTGTGACCCAGGTCGATTCGAAGACCAGTCCAGCTGTGCAGATCGCCGACGTCATGATTGGCGCCGCCATCGAGGCCGCCAACGGACTGACCGGCCTGCGCCCGCCACTATTGGACCCGCAGGCCGTGCTATCTCTGTACGCCGATGAGCAGTTCATCCACTTGGTGCCATCGATCAACTTCGATGAACAGAAGCAATTCCGTGAAGGTGCGCAGGCGGCGGAAATGATCGACTACTTCGCCAAGCACTTCGGCACCAAACCCACGTGAAGCTGTCACGGACGCATACCAGCAGGGAGGAACTACATGGCACGAATCAGGAAAATCGAGATCGCCAACTTCCGCGGCATCCAGCGACTAGCCTGGTGTCCGGCACCGGGCATCAACTGCCTGATCGGTCCGGGTGACAGCGGTAAGTCTTCAGTGCTGGATGCAATCGACCTGTGCCTTGGGGCCAGGCGCAATGTCCAGTTCTCGGATGCGGACTTCTTCGGCCTGGACATCACGTCCCCGATCAGTATCACCCTAACGCTCGGTGGCCTTGACGATGCCATGAGGACACTGGAGAGCTACGGCGCCTTCCTGCGTGCCTTCGACGCCACCACCGGCGCCGTCGAAGACGAACCATCGGTCGACGCGGAGGTCGTGCTTTGCCTGAACCTGACCGTCGCGAGTGACCTGGAGCCCTCTTGGACCTTGGTCTCCGAACGCGCGGCCCAGCAAGGCATCGTCAAGACGCTCGCGTGGAAGGATCGCGTCGCCCTGGCTCCCACACGTATCGGCGCGTTCGCAAACTTCAACCTGGGATGGCAGCGTGGCTCCGTTCTGAACCGCGTCTCGGAGGAGCGAGCCGACGCATCAGCCGCTCTTGTCAAGGCAGCCAGGGATGCACGTAGCGCCTTCGGAGACCAGGCCGAGCAACAGTTGGGAGAAGCGCTGGGGATCGTCACCGACACCGCCCAGGAACTGGGCGTCAACATCGGCGCTAAGGCCAAAGCGCTCCTGGATTCGCATTCGGTGTCGTTCGGTGGCGGCACCATCTCCCTGCACAACGAAAGTGGCATCCCGCTTCGCGGTCTGGGTGTCGGCTCCACGCGCCTGCTCGTCGCCGGCCTGCAGCGCCAGGCGGCTGGCAAAGCGTCGATTGTGCTCTCGGATGAGTTGGAGTACGGGCTGGAGCCGCACCGCATTGCCCGTTTCCTGGGCTCCCTCGGTGCGAAGGAGGACGCTGCTCCGCTGCAGGTGTTCCTCACCACTCACTCCCCCGTGGCGCTGAGAGAACTGTCGGGCGGTCAGCTCTTCGTGCTGCGCCATAGTCCTCAAGGCCACGAGGCCTGCCTGGTTGGGGCCGGCAATGGCATCCAAAGCACGATCCGCCTTTACCCTGAGGCCTTCCTGGCAGGGTCTGTGGTCGTGTGCGAGGGTGCCAGTGAAATCGGTCTGCTGCGCGGCTTGGACCTGTTCAGTCTCGACCAAGGAGGCGTATCGCTGGCGGCGTTGGGGGTCGCTCTCATCGACTGCGGTGGCGGGGATCCTGATCGACCGTATGCCCGCGCTGCGGCCTTCCAGACCCTAGGCTATCGGGTCATGGTGCTGCGCGACGACGACAAGAAACCCACGCCGGCCATCGAGCAGGCATTTGTCGAGAGCGGCGGTGCCATCGTCGCCTATCGAGCGGGCCGTGCGCTGGAGGACGAGCTATTCGGCAGCCTCACGCCAGATGCGTGCAAGAAATTGATCACCTATGCCAATGAGCTGCATGGCGACCTGATTATTGAACACCTGCGTACAGCCTCGAACAACACGCTCACCTTCCAGCAGGTCTGGGACGAGATCCAGAACACCGGTGCCCTGGCGGCGGAGCGCAGGGCTATCCTTGGGCAGGCGGCGCGCATCCGAAAGGCTGGCTGGTTTAAGTCTATTTCCTGGATGGAGGACGTGGCGAGGACCATCGTCGCGCCAGACCTGCCTCATTGTAATCCGGGCTTCCGTGCGCTGATGGACCAAGTATTCGGGTGGGCCGCAAATGGGCCCCGTTGAAATCGATCTTCGTGCGATCAATCGCGGTACCGTCACCGCACCGGCCGGCTGCGGCAAGACGCAGTTGATCGCCCACGCGCTTGCCGGCCATCGGGGCAGCAAGCCCATCCTTGTGCTGACACACACGAACGCCGGGGTTGCGGCCCTGCGCGGCCGGTTGGATCGCGCCGGGGTGCCAACCAGCGCCTATCGGTTGAGCACCATCGATGGCTGGGCCATCCGGCTTATCTCGGTCTTCCCCGGCCGCAGTGCCCACAATCCAGAAATTCTACAGTTAGCCGCGCCTGCACGCGACTACCCGGCAATCCGTGACGCCGCCTGGAGGCTGCTGCAAGCCGGGCATATCAGCGAGGTGCTGAAAGCCTCGTATGCGCACCTCATCGTTGATGAGTATCAGGACTGTTCGGTGCCTCAGCACCACATCGTCTACTTCCTCTCGCTGATCCTCCCGACCTGCGTGCTGGGCGACCCGATGCAGGCGATCTTCGGGTTCCGTGGCAATACGCTGGTCGATTGGAACCAACAGGTGTGCGCACATTTCCCTGTCGTCGGGGAACTGACAACTCCCTGGCGATGGCGCAACGCCGGTGCGGAAGCACTTGGGCAATGGTTGCTGGAGGCCCGCGGGGTGTTGGCTGCGGGGCAGTCGGTGGATCTGCGCAGTGGGCCACCGAAGCACGTAACCTGGATGCAGGCCTTACCGCCCAACGATCACGCCCAGCGCCTAGCCGCGGCGAGGGCAGTGCCGCCTACCGCTGATGCGCGCGTGCTCATCATTGCCGACAGCCGCAACCGGGCAGCTCAACAGAACTTTGCGAGCCAGATACCAGGAGCTTCGACGGTCGAGGCAGTCGACCTACGAGACCTCATTGCCTTCGCCAACGGGTTCGATGAGAGATCATTTGATGCGCTGGGACAACTGCTGGCACTGGCGCAGAGCGTCATGACCAATCTGGGCGTGCCGGAATTTACGCGGCGTCTGGGATCTCTGCAACGAGGAACCGCGAGAAATCCCCCAAGCGTGGCGGAGAGCTGTGCTCTGGCTTTCGCTCAATCGCCATCGCTTTCCGGTGCTGCCGAGTTGTTGTCGGCACTGCGTGCGCAGCCGAACGTTCGCGTGTACCGGCCGGCCATCCTCTACGGTGTTCTCAAGGCGCTCCGGGACGCCTCGTCGGGAACAGTCTCATTGGCGGAAGCGGCCAGGCGCGTGCGGGAAGAGAATCGGCTGCTGGGACGCCCGCTTCCCAAACGTGCTGTTGGAAGTACGTTGCTGCTCAAAGGGTTGGAAGCCGAGGTGGTGGTGCTAATGAATACAGAGGGGATGAGCGCACAGCACCTATATGTGGCCATGACAAGAGGCTCAATGAAGCTCGTTGTGTGTAGCGCGAATCCGACCGTTGGCTAGCCAAACTCCGAGACGGAATTGGTCAGTAGGCGCTTTCGACGGCTGCTCTTGGCCGATAGCTGCCAGTTATCAAAAAAAGAATGATCAGAAGAAAGACGGTACTGCCCCGAAGGGCAGCACCGGATACAGATCGCGCTTGAGCGTCACAGATACCCTCGCTCCGCAAACGACTCACATCCCTCTCTCCCCACCACGATGTGATCGATGACGCGGATCTCCATCAGTCCCAGCGCTTCCTGCAGGCGCTGGGTGATGCGCCGGTCGGCGTCGCTGGGCGCGGGATCGCCAGAGGGGTGGTTGTGGACCAGGATCACGGCGGCAGCGTTGTGTGCCAGCGCCTGCTTGACCACCTCACGGGGGTAGACGCTGGCCGAGTCGATGGTGCCGCGAAACAGCTCCTCGAAGCAGATTACGCGATGCTGACTGTCGAGGAACACGGCGCTGAATACCTCATGCTCGTAGTCCTGAAGCAGTACTTGCAAGTACTCGAAGGCCAGGGCCGGCTGGGTGATCTTGCGTCCCCTGGCCAGCCGCCTCTTAGCGAGCCGCTTGGCGAACTGCAGCAACTCGCTTTCGGTTACCGCCTCGGTGACGCGGTAGGTGCCGGCGACTTTGCCGGCCACCAGTTTACCGTCGGTCATGGTTGTACTCCTCAGGCTGCCATCACTTGCGCCATGCGGCGCTCCATTTCCTCGTAGAACGCCTCGACCCGCTCGGCGATCGTGCGGATCATCGCTTCGTCCCGGTAGGCTCGCTTGACGAACAACGGCATGCCGGGCCAGTAGCTGACGAAGTCGATCCACTCCCGTTCGCTGACCCACAGGCCGCCCTGACACTGAGCGATGTGCTCTTGGGGCAGCGCTCCCTCGAGCAGCAACTCGATCTGGTACTTGGGCAGTTTGGTCTTGATCTCCACCAGGCCGTTGCTATCCACCAGGCAGTCGGGCGAGTAGCCCACCCCGTGGTTGAGGATGATGCCGACCTGCTCCAGGCGGGGCAGGCCGGTGGCTTCGTGGTAAAGCTCTCGGGCCACAGGCTCCAGTTCGTGGCCGCGCTGGGTGTGGGCGTTGCCCTGGAAGGCATCAGAGGGCTCACCGGTGATGCGCTCACCAATCAGCTGATGCATGTAGCTCAGTGCTCCAGCACCGAAACCACCTGGCCCCTTGCCCTTGACCAGCAGGGTCTTCAACTCGGACATGGTGATGATGCCGAGACGCGCGGCATGCCACTCGGGTGTGCCCTGTTCCAGTGTCAAGATCTGCATGACGATCTCCTTGGCGAAATGGCGAAATGGCAACATAGGCAGCGAGGGAAGCCCCTCGCCGTCCGGTCAGTGATGTTGGCGGTTGGTCAGTGCTCGCTTTTGAAGAGAGGCCCGCAGCTTGTCGAAATCACTGCGTGGCACCTGCTCGGCCTCGCCGTACTTGCCGACGAACCATTCCTGGGTGGCAGACGGACAGGCGGCGATCAGCTGCTTGAGCTGCCCCGCCTGGAAGGGCGTGACGAGCTTCACCGGAGCGGCGGCATGGCCGTCGTCGTCCTGGCCGCGCGTGGTAATATTGAGCAAGGCACACAGCACGTAGCGCTTGCCGTAGCTGGTGGAGGAGCCGAATGCCTGGACGGCGTTCTTGCTGCCGCTGGTATCGGCCGGCAGCAGCATGCTGGTCTCCTCGCGGTGGCCGTCCTTGTGCATCAGCACCCCGGTGACCTGGATGCCGCGCTCCTGGGTGTGGATGCGGAAGCTCACCGCGAAGCCGTGCTTCTTCATGATCGGCCTGACGGTGTCGACGATATCCTCCAGGGTGGCGTAGCAGCCGTTATTGGTCCTGCCGCGCTCGGCAATGCTTGGCAGTTCCGTCTGCATGGCCGCCATGGCGGCGCTGTAGGCCATCAGCGCCTGGCGGTCGAGGACGCGCTCCTGCATCTGCAGCAAGCGCTCCATCTTGTCGATATCGACCTCGGGATTGAGGGCGGCCCGCTCGATCACCTGAATGATCACGGTGCTTTCCTGCAGTGGCTGGGCAGTCGGCTCGGTTGAGAGCTGACCGTTGGCCTTGCCTTGCTGGGGATGAATAGTCGTTGCCATGGGGATCTCCTCACAGGTAGCGATTGATGACGTCATGGAGCTGGTCGGCAGGCACCGGCTCCAACGACACGACCACGCGATAGACCTGGCCCTTGGCCAGCACGTGGGTCTGGGCTTCACGTTCGCCGGCCCCCAGCAACTGGCGGGTCAGCTGGGTCAGGGCCCGGCAGATCTCGAGCGTCATGACTGATGGCATGGATACCTCCAGAAACAGAAACGCCCGGCCGTGGTGGGCCGGGCGCTATGCCGTGATGGGGTTGGGGGGGAAGTGGATGTGTAGGATGCCGTCGGCGTCGCAGCTCTCGATACCGATCAGGCCACCAGCGCCATAGCGGACTCCAGGGCCTTGTCCTTGAGGCTGGCTCCCTGGCCGAACCAGGCGGAGTCCATGCGGTAGTCGTTGCTGCGGGCACGCTTCTCGTGGTCCACGTACTCGGTGATGGCGTTGACCAAGCCCCAGGCGGTGCCCTGAGCGGTACATAGCTGGGCGCCCCGTCCTTCACCATGGAAGAGCTTCTGGACGCGGTTGAGTGCCCGGTAGTTGGGCAGTTTGGAGGGATCGTCCAGCGGTTCCTCGGCGTTGCAGATCACCGCCTGGAAGTAAGTCTTCACTTCCTCCTGACTCACCTTGCGCTCGGTCAGGGTCTTCATGCGGTACATGAAGTCGTCCCACTGCGAGACCGAGATGCCCAGCTGCTGCTTGACCCGCTGGGGATTGAATTCGGTGCTGTGCGGCACCTTCACGCCCTGCGCCATACCGTCCACGGCGATGGTCAGGGTGTTGTTGCAGACCACCCGTACCGAAGTCGGCGTGGCCACCGTCGCCAGTGAGCCGTCACAGGACGTGGCCAACAGTAAGTAAGCATTCACCTGGTCCTGTCCTTTCAGGGCCGTGCCCAGGCCGCTGCGGGCCAGCGCCCAGAACTTGCGCCCACCCTTTAGCACGCCAGCCGTCTCCAGCTCGTAGCCGGCGTACTCGGTCAGATCCCGGTAGAACTCCAGCACTTCCTCCGGCTGGACTACCTTGTACCGCTGCGAGACCACCGACAGCGGTGCCCGGGTGTCGGAGCGATAGAGCACCTTCTGCTCCGGGAATGAATGGATGCTGCCAAGGTGCCCGGCCCCATCGGTGATGAAGCGTACCGGGGACTCCTCGATGTGCCAGTCCATGCCGGCCTGTTGCCGCCAGACCTCCGACGGTTGATGACGCGATAGCTGCTGCCCCAGGCCGTGCCAGGGGGTATCGCCAACGTAAGCCATCTGTTCGATTTGATGTGCCATGGGTCTATCTCCTTGATTCATTTCGATCGCGGCATAGCGGCCCGCCACCCAAGGGCAGCGGGCCATGCTCGCGAGAATTGAGCGAAATACAGCGGTGTGTATGGAGGATCAGTCGCCTAGGGGACGGAAAGCGTGACCGCAATCGCGGCACTGATGATTGTCGAGAACTTTGTCGTCAAGCTGGGCGCCGAGACGCGCACCGGTGACGCCACCAGCAGCACAGCCGATCAGGCCTCCCAGCACGGCGCCGGTGATACTACCGATGCTGATGCCGACCGGACCGGCCATCGCCCCCACGATGGCACCGGTCTTGGCACCGCTAAGCGCTCCTGCCGATCCCGACGCGGTACCGGCAGCGGCCCCGGTGACACCGCAGATTTTGCGGCCATGGTGTCGAGTGATGATGTGGATAGAGCCACAGCTTGGGCAGCTTGTGGGCATGGCATGACCTCCATGATGACGGTTGAGAAAATCAGTCGTCTGGGACTTCATGGAGGTAGTACAGGGCTGAGATTTTTTTCAATCGTATCGGAGTGGGGCACGCGCATACTGCCTGCGCCAGCCTGCTTCTACGACACTAACTTTTTCAGCTGCTTACACGATAATGGCCGGTGCTAGTCGGGGCATAGGAGACCGAATATCCGGTATGCTCTGCCTTGGTCCCCGTTGGGCATTTGGGATTCTTTGTTATTGGAGGTGATAAGGGTCTCAGTAGAGAGCAATGGATAGCAGCAGCCATAAGAGAGTAGATGGCTCACGTAGTAGAGCCTAATAGGCAGTATAAGAGAGACGCGATAGGTGGGGAGGGGATCCCCCAAAAGGATCGAGCGGACCTCACCGATCATCAGCGATTGCCCTCATCAAGATAGCGAACGCGCCGTCTATTCATGGCGCCTAGTTGGGTAATGCCCTATCGATGCGTAACGGTGGGCAAACCGCTGGATGACGGTCCGCCTTGTTCGCCAACGCAGTGACGTAATTTCGTACATGACGGGGGGATGGTACGAGCAAGACGCTCCGACGCCATTTCTCAAGAGGATTTCTCATGTACGACTACGACGATACCCTGTCAGAAAGCGACTTGCTGGCTTTGATGGACAGCATGGATGGGGGTCACCTCGCCACGAATGCCTTGGGGCAGGACATCGCCATGCCGTCCGATCACGTCTGGTTGATGGACTTGATCGAGGCTGATCGGCGGTTGAAAGCCATGGCTCAGGCCTCACATCGGCTCGATAGTGAACGCCTGATCCAGCCCGATGCGTTCGGCAGCGAGGTGGTGACACTGGCCTCGAACCCGCTGTTGGAGACCCTGACCACTGTCTATACCGTGCTGGTGACGCTGTTTCACGAGACGGAGATTGGCCAACACTACCGACCAAGCCCTTATGCGACCCGGTTCCTGTGGGCCTTTGCCAGCTGTGCCTACCTGCATGAAGCCGGCTTTCATCGCCCGCCGACCATGAGCCGTGAGGGGGCGGAACAGACCGTGATGGAACTCAACCAGCGGCTGGGGGCGTGGTATCAGAGCCTGAAGCAGTCAGACTTTGCCTACGAGTGCGGGCGCAATCGGCGTAACAGCCAGAAGAACTACCAGCGGCTGCGCTACCTGATCGATGCCTTGATCGCCTGCTACGCTTCCTTGCAGGTGGTTCGCGTGGATCTCAGCTATGGCGAACTCGACAGCCCCTGGATCACCTACGACACCGCTCGCCACCATCGCGAGCAGCTATGCCGCCTGTTTCACACCCACGGCCTGTTCGACCACCTGGTAGGCTACGCCTGGAAACTGGAGTGGCAGCCCAAAAAGGGCTTTCACTACCACTGGCTATTCTTCTTCGACGGGCATCAGGTCCGCGAAGGCATCTCGTTGGCCCAGCAGATCGGTGAGCTGTGGGCGCAGTCAATCACCGGTGGTCAAGGGATCTACCGTAACTTCAATCGCAACGCCGAGAACGTCTATCGCTACAATGCTCTGGGCAAGGTCCACTACCACGACACCGTCAAGATGCAAGGTCTGGACTTCCTTGCCCATTACCTTACCAAGGGGGATGAGTACGCAGCCATGGTCGTGCAAGGCCGCACCTTCCAGACCAGTCATGCGCCCGAGGTACCCGAAGGGCCGCGTCCCGGTCGTCCGCGTCAGTATCCGTGCACTGCGTTCGGCGCCCGATAGATCTTGTCGTCAGAAACCCCGTCTATGGTATGGAACCTTCCGGCGTCCACGTAAAAAACCCGCTTAATCCGCCTGCCGGCGACAAATGCCGGAATCATTCATCATGCGATACGACGGCCTGCTCCCAGGAGGGCAGGCCGTTTTCGTTGATCTATCAGGAGAGCTGAGATGTTCCCTTTTCCCTTTGAACGAGACACATCGCAGCCAGCACCAGAATCGCCCTCTGAGGCGTTGGCATCCAAACCCGCCCCCTTGCCTTGGGAAAGCATACCGACGCCGTTGGACGAGGCGGACAAGCGTCTAGCGGCCATGGAGCAGGACGAGCCCAAGCGTCGATTGATCCGTGATGCCAAAGCCCTGTGCAAGCAGCGCCGGATTACCCAGGCGCAGATGGCCGAGGAGATCGGTGTGCCGCGCCGTACCCTGGAGGAGTGGCTGCAGTTCCGGCGGTTGCCCAAGGCCCCCGGGACAACGCTGATTCGGCGGTGGGTGGAGACATATTACAGCGAGGACTTTTGAGTCAGTGTGACCAGTGCCTCGTTAACGTGAATATCATTCGTGAGTGGTAAAAAATTCGGATAGTAAAATCCCACATCGACTCCCCTCCCAGGAGTTAGTCACTAGGGCGATCATCTCAGTACCAGTAGCGCAGTGAGCTCACTCTGCTGCTGGTTCACCCATCACAGGAGATGATCACCATGGCAAAAGGTAAGACTCCCATGACCCAGGCAGCTGCCTCACGCATCACGAGCAGCACCGCGAAATCAAATGGAGGCAGGGTGGAAAAGGGTAGCTTCGCCTCACGAGCTGAGAGCGCGGCTGCTCGCAATACTGGTGGCAATCGCGGTAAGAAGTAGCCTGCCAGTGCTATGGCCCAGGCTCACCGCTGGTGTCCTGGGCCTTGGCGTGTGCCCAGTATTGCGGGTATCGCGAGAACCTCTCCACAAGCCATTCAAGATCCAGATTCTCGGCAAGGGCTGGGTGTTCCTGAACTAGCTGATTCAGCAGAGTTCTCTCTTGTTCGATCCACTTGGTCCAGGCGGTGGCGACACGGGTCATGATAAACGGCAGGAAGGCGCTATAGGCCTCTCCGGTCAGGGATTCCAGGAACTTGGTGAGATGGTCAGCTTCGGGGACTGTACTGCCTCTCCACTCCTTCAATTTACTGCGGCGGGTCTCATCGGCGGCGTACTGGATATCCTGCAGGTCTGCCTTCCCTTTGACTCGTGTCCGCACATCCAAGGGGCGAGGCAAGTGCATTGCCATGGCGCGGTACGACATCGGCTGCTCTCCCGTTGACGAGAAGGCATCAAGCCAGAATTCGTAAAGTCGATTCGTCGGAGTGATGAGTTTTCCCTCTTCAAGCAGGGGCATCAGTTGCCCCATACCACCTTGATTGACCAGAGCATCGTCTAGGCGGGGTGACAGCTTGAGCGACTCCCTGAGTTGCAGTATGTCAGCCATGAAACTGGCAAGTAGCTGATGGTAGAAATCCACTCGTAGGCTGAATATACATTTGAGAACTTCAGCTATTAGATCTATCGTTCTTGTCTGACCAGGCCGGCTGGCGTCGATCATGGCAGCGCTATACACTCGGATTTCCTGCGGACTGAGCAGCGTATATTGCTGGAATACCTCGCAAATGGCGGCATGCATTTTTGCAAGTTTTTCTTCAGGTAAAGCCTCTATTTTTCGGGCATTATGGCATGCCAGAATAAGTATCTTTTCAGCTTTGGCGCGCTTTCCAAGAAATGTAAAAGTCCGCGGAAGCTCGAGTCGTTGCATTGGCTGACTCAGGTTGCTTACCTCGAGAAGCCCTTGGCTGAACATCAGCCACTTGGTTCCGTTGGTATCTCTAACTACGGGCTCTGTCGGAGTAATGCGATTGAGAAGTTCTGTGACATTTTTTTGTTCTACCACCTTATGGAGGTTGCTCTCGATTCTCTCGGCAATGCGAGGAGATACTCCATCCTGGCAGGCTTTCCTTAGCGTCTTTCGGTCGACCCGTGCCAGATCTAGGTCATTATCCTCTTGCATGCGATGGAGGAGTGTGTGCATGCCGGTGCATTTGTCGTCGATCCAGCCGATAAGCTCCCATACCGGCGGCATGAATGGGAATAGGGTGTCGGGTGTATCGATGATGACTTTCTCTGCCATTGAGTGACCTGCCAAGTCAGTGTGCTTCCCGCACAGGTTGATGCCTCTCTAATCTACCCCACTTCCAGGCAACAGTGGCAGGGAGTTAAGTATAATTTACCTGCACTGGCGGAGCTGCCATGAACCGATGCGGAAGGACTGGTTGATGGCGCCACGCTGCGGTTGGTGGGGGTACCATCCAAGTGGGGTTCATAAGGGAGCTGATGGATGATAATGAGAAGAATTATATTTTTGGTGTTGTTATGGCTGATGCCGGTGGTTACAGCGATGGCAATGCCGATCGGGATGACAACTGCACAGTCATTGAATGTCAGATCAGCGCCATCGGGTGAGGTGGTGGACTCTCTGCCAATGGGCTCGGTCGCTGGCGTGCTGAATATGCAGGGTGACTGGCTAAAGGTCATGTATTTCGAGGGAGGGGATACCGGCCGTCCTCGTGAAGGCTGGATTCATAGCCAGCACTTCCGCGTGACCTCCGCGACCGGGGGTGGAGGTTCGAGCTGCGAAACAGAATATCGCTCCGGGGCAGAGGTCTGCCTGAATATCATCAATACCAACCTGGATTGTCGTGAAGACTTTTCCAGCGACACCTACCGGAGCTGCGATGTCACCGCTGAATACGAGCTGACCACAGACTACCGCGGGCAGTCGTCGCTGGGCGTGGATGTTTCCTGTGATGCCGAGATTACCCACCACGCCGTCAACGGCATGCGGCGGAGTAGTTCAGAGTCAGACTGGTTCAGCCATTCGCTGTACTCTCACGGCTTAGACTGGCATGCAATGAATTTTTACTTCAGATTCAATACTTTTGATGAGATGTATCGAGTTCAGCTTGATTCGGTTACGTGTCGAATCGAGAGTGTCGACCTGTGGTAGGGCAATGAGTGTGCATGTCCACGCCATTCATGGTAAGACGGCCTCGGTTCGGCCCTCATTCCCCTTACCCATCTTTGTCAGCTAGCGTAACATGGCATGCTAATACCCATAATTGAGCTGGCCTAGGGCCTAAGCCTCTTCGGGCTTGCCTTCACGTCGGCCTTGAACCGCGCCGCTTGCTGGGGAAAGCCACTCCGGCCAGCTGCACTGCAGGGAGCAATCGATGCGAGACGTCCTGTCCACCTGTCAGCCACGCCCCGAGATCCTGGCGGGCACCTTTAATCCCGAGATCTTCACGGCCAGCCTGAGCCGCGTGCTGAATGACTATCGCAAGGGCGAAGCCCGAGAAGGGGCCAACTCGCTCTACTCCGACCCCGTGGCCTTCTTCCGGGATGCCACGCATCCGACCCAGGGCCTCTGTACGATTCTGGATAACGCCCTGGCCAGGCTGACCAACGGCGACCTGTCGCGCCCGGCCATGCAGCGCCTGGATACCGCCTTCGGGGGCGGTAAAACCCACACCCTGATCGCCCTGGCCCATGCAGCCATGCAGGGCCAGCCGCTGGCAGAGCACATGACCGGCATCCTGGCCCCCGAGCGTTTGCCGGAGCCGGGCCAGGTTCAGGTGGTTGGAATCATCGGTGACACCGTGGACACGCTGCGGGAAACCGCCGGAGGCTCGTCTAGCAAACCCAACACCTTATGGTGGCAAATCGCCCAGCAGACCCTTTCATCCGACCAGCAGGCTTCCATCCAGGCGCGCCTCGATGATGCCTCGGCGCCGGCCTCGGATGAGTTTTTCGAGACGCTGTTCGGCGAACGGCCGACGCTGATTATCGTCGATGAGATCGCTCAGTACCTGTCCCGGATGGAAGCGGCCTTCCCCGGTGTGGGTGCCGAGCAGACTGCTGCCTTCCTGATGTCGCTTTCGACCTACGCGGCTGGCAAGCCCAACGTGGCCGTTGTGCTGAGCCTGGCCTCGGCAACCAATGCTTTCGGCGATTTCAATAAGCTGATCCGCAAGCTGCAGTCCACGCACAGCATGAGCTCGGCAGAAGCGGAGGCCGTGGTTCGCGAGGCACAGCGCGGCGTGCTGGACGTAGTCAACCGCACCTCTGAGGCCACGACGCCGGTTCAGGAAGGCGACCTGTCGCGGATCATGGCCAAGCGCCTGTTCGTGTCAGTCGACCTGGAGGCGGCCAACGAGGTGGCCTCGGCGTTCATCGAGACCTATCGCCAGGCAGGCACCGACCTGCCAGCCGGGGCCAACGACCCACAGCTGCACGATCGACTGGTGGCGCACTACCCCTTCCACCCGACGCTGATCGAGTTTCTCTCCGAGGAGCTAGCCCAGGTCGAGAGCTTCCAGGGGACCCGAGGGCTGCTGCGCACCCTGGCACGGGCCGTGCGTCGCATTTGGGAAGCCAAGCTCGCTATACCGTTGATCCAGACCGGCCATATCGACCTCTCAGATGGCACCATCCGCAGTGAGCTGCTGGGCAAGACGGACAACACCGATTTCGTCGCCGTGCTCGACTCCGACATCAGCAAGGCCTCAGGCACCCAGACCACCAGCCGTACCGTGGCCGGCGAGCTGGACGCCGCCAACCCCCACCCCGATGGCTATCCGGTGCACGAGTGGGCCTGGCGCGTGGTCTTCCTGCACAGCTTGATTGGTCGCGGGGGTGGTCTTCAGGACGAGAAGTTCGGCATCGACATGACCTCGGCGGTCTATGAGATGGCCTCACCCGCCATCAAGCCGGCCACCGTGCGCTCCGCCCTGGAAACCATCGAGCGTGAAGCGAACTACCTCCGCGAACGCAACGGTCGGCTGTATGCAGACACGGTACCGACGCTCAACAACATCCTCCGTCGCATTGAGGGCAACGTGGCCTACGCGGAGGCTATGAACCGCGTTGAGCAGGTCGTTCGAGGCCTGATCAAGCAGTCGTCCGTGTTCGATATCCATCCCAATATCGATGATGGCGAAGGGATTCCCGACAAGACGCGCAAGCCGCAGCTGGGCGTCATCGCCTTCGAGGTGGAAGAGCTCGATCCAGCGCGCTTTATCGAGCGCCGTGGCGAGGCAGTTCGCGAGTACCAGAACCAGGTGTTCCTGCTGGCTCCTAGCACCACCCACATTGCTGGTTCGACCTGGACGGAAGCGCGTACTCACCAGGAGCACCGCACCCGGCAGAACATTCTGACCCTGGCGCGCAAGGCCATCGCCGTGGAGCGCCTCAAGGAAAATCCCGAGAATTGGGGTGTCAGTCATGACCAGCTGCAGAAGGGGGAGTTCAAGGAGCGGGCCGCCAAGAGCCCGGCCGAGCTGCGCACGGCCATCGATGAAGCCTATCGTTTCCTGATCTATCCGGGCCGGGACGGTGGCCGCGTAGTGGTGCGCGATCTTGGCAAGCGTGGTGCCGGTCCCACCGCGGGCGGCTCCAGCGGCTTGCACCTGGAAGACGCCATTCTCAAGCAGCTGGCCGAGGAAGGGGAGCTGATCACTGAGGAACGTGCCTCCACCGCAGAAGCGGCAACGCTCCTCGGTAAGCTGTTCTTCGAGAGCCTCAAGCAGGTCAACGTCAGTGACCTCGTGGAGCGCTTCGCGACGCGCCGCAACTGGCCGATTCTTCAACGCCCTGCGCTGCTGGCTACCGTGCTGGTGGAAGGCGCCAAGCGCAGCAGCTGGTGTCTGGGTCACATGCCCGACAAGAAGGCCCACAAGCCCGATGCCCTCTATCACAAGGACAACCCGCCGCCGCTGACGGTGGAGCCCCTTGAGAATGACGGCGAAGGCTGGATCCTCTGCACCAAGGAGCATGCCAAGCAGCTGGGCTGGTTGGAGAGCATCGTACGCGACCCCAACACCGTCGCCGCCTGGATCGAGCAGACCATCCAGAGCCGCGATCAGGTCGATCTCAGCCAGCTACCGCAGATCATCGAGCAGGAGCACGACAAGGTCGATCCACACGTCTACCAGCAGCAGCTGGAGAACCTCTTCGCTCACCGGCAACTGGCGGCCTATCCGCAGGAAGCCTTCAATGAGGAGGGTGACGCCGACCCCGAGAAGGCCATGACGGGTGATACTGTACCCGTAGGCGGCGTAACGGGGGGCATCGTGGTGCCCTACCAGACGGCCCAGGCGCGGGGCTGGATCAGCAAGCCCAAGGTCGAGAACCGCGCGTTCCTGCTGCGCGCACCCGACAAGGTCAAGCAGCTCTTCAACCTGCTCTCCGGCACCGGGCTGGCCCAGTCCAAGACCGAAGTGCAGATGCTGCAGATCCTGGCGGAAACCCCCGACAAGGGCCGTTTCCAGCTGGCCATGGGCCCTACCAGCGTGGGCGCTCTGGTCGAAAGCCGCGCCCTGTTCGCGGCCCTGAACAGCCGCTTGCGCTTTACTACAGAACAGCATCAGGTCCGTCTGACTCTGGGTGAGCTGGATCAGAACTGCAAGTTCACCAAGCTGCTCGAGCAACTGGAAGGATAAACACGACCGATGGCCACCCCTGCCACCAAGGCGGCGCCCCGGGCCCGCCGCAAGAGCTCACAGGCCGATGAAGCGCAGCTGGCCAAGCTGGCTAGGCGCTCGCCCTATGTGCTGCGCCTGACCCGCCACAAGGATCTGCCGCCTCCGGTGCTGGTCGTGAAGGAGCGCATCGCCCCGGAAGATCGCGACGATACCGAAGGGCTGACCAACCCCCGGGCAAAGCACGTCGAGCGCGGTACCCTGCATGGCGAAAGCGTGCGTGCCTGCTTGCCAGTGCTCAAGCGCATTCTCGAGGAGGTCAAGGACGAGCAGGGCATCCCTCTCGGCCTAGAACGCTTCATGTCGGTCCAAGGCCTGAAACAGACCGATATCAACTTCCCCTTGGATGAAGCCGCCGGCGCACGCCTGGCGCTGTTCTTCCGCCTGCAGACCAAGGTGAAGGACGTCGATCGCATAGAGCTGATCGGCCGCCGGGTGGCGATGTTTTCGCGGGAAGAGGCCGTGTACTGGCTGGCCAACGTCACCACCGCCGATCCAGCCCTGCGCAGCTGGGCCACCAGCGGGCTGCGCATGCTGCTGTGTGGTGAGGCCGGTGACAAGCGCGTGTCGCGTATCCTGGAAAAAGTGCGTGCCCGTGGCTGATGGATAAAAATCGAAGTGGCCCGCAGGGCGGGGCAGCCATTGGCAGCGTAAAGCGCCAAGAATGAATGATCAGCCAGGCCTATTGCCTGGCTGTCGCCTTGTTTGAGGAAGCAACAGTATGGATGTCAACGAGTCAGGCCTGATAGAGGCCAGCATACCGCCCACCTACGCCGGATCATCCCTGATCGACGACCAGCGTCTGATCGAAGCCGGCTTTCCCTGTCACCAGGTGGGAGCGGAAACCCAGCGTGAAAAAGGTGCTAGCAATGTCATGCCGCCCATTTTTTACTTGCATGTCTGGTGGGCGCGTCGACCGCTGACTCCTAGCAGGGCGGCAGTATTAGCGTCGTTGTTGCCTGCGGACGCGGATCCAGAACAGTTTATTCGTGATCTTGGTATGGTGCGTTGGCGGGCCAAGCTAGAAGGGCAGCACTGGACGGTGACTGGCGATACCATCACCAAGCGGCTTTACCAGGAAGAGGATGGCGCCTGGGTGCTACCCGTTGACAAGACGGTGCTCAAGGCCATGGACAAGGAGCAACAGCGTCGCGAAACCTGCCGAGAGATGATCGACCAGTTGGAACAGGCAAGCCCCGAGTTCCAGGAAGACCCCGTGGTGCAGGGTTGGAAGGCAGATGTCCAGGAGCTGCCCACCATGGGCGTCTATGTCGGTGCCAAGCTGGAGGTTGTGCAAGCGACGGCTGATCCGGCCGGCGTCAAGGAAAAGATCGAGTTTGCCAAGCGGGCCGACGTTAAGAAGATCCTTGGCAAGGCCATTCGCTGGGATCCAGAGGACTCATACGGTTACTCCCGCGCCTTTGCTACGCCAATCGAGCCGCTTCCTAAACATCAGCGCAAGGTGGTGCTGGACCCTACCTCGGGTGGCGGCTCGATCCCCTTCGAGGCGCTGCGTCTCGGCCATAAGGTGATCGCAAATGAGCTCAACCCGGTAGCAAGCGTTATCCTCAAGGCGACGCTCGATTATCCGGTGCGCTTCGGTGAAAGCCTGCTGGATGATATTCAGGAGTGGGGGGAGCGGCTCAGGAAAAAAGTCGAGGCTCGGATGGAACCCTTTACCCCCTTCGGACCCATTCCTACAGATCAACGCGCTCAACTGGAATCGCACCTCCATAAGCATCCTGAGCTGGTGGAAGAGTATGCGACTGAGCATGATCATCAAGGCCTTCTATTTTGTCGTCAGGTTACTTGCCCCCATTGTGAAGGCGATGCGCCATTGCTAAACGCATTGTGGCTTGCAAAGCAAGATGGTCAATGGGGTGTATTAGTCAAACCTCAACCAGATAAAACAGTACGGTTCGAACCGTTCGAGATGACGGCTGATAACAGCGGCCTCAGTGTCGAAGATCTGGATGCTGGTACCGTAACCCGTGGTGTCGGCCAGTGCATCCACTGCCACCAGGCTATCCCCGGCGACGAGATCAAGCGTCAGGCCCGCGGCGAATCCGAATATGGCAATTGGCAAGATGTGCTCTACTGTGTAGCTGCTATCCGCATAGAGCCCAAGCTGGATAAGCACGGCAAAGTGCAGCGCTATGCTAGTGGTGAGCGTAAAGGTGAGGTAAAAACGCAAAAGATCCGATACTTCCGCGCGCCTAATCAGTCCGACCTGGAAGCTTTGCAGGCCGCCGCGCAGGAATTGGAAGAACGTCGCCTGGATTTCGAGATGAAAGGCTTGGTGCCGAACGAACCAATCCCTGCAGGCAGCAAGACAAGTGAACCCATGCGTTATGGCATGAATAGTTGGGAGGAAATGTTCACGCCTCGTCAACTGTTGGGTCACCTCACGGTGATGGAAGCCTTGCACGATGCCAAACCAAAAATAATCGAAGCGGTAGGCGAAGAGAGGGGTAAAGCTGTCATTACCTACTTGCAGTTTATGCTCGATAAAGTGACCGACTACAACAGTCGACAGACCCGCTGGGAGTATACTCGCGGTGTGGTAAAGGGAGGGTTTGGTCGGCATGACTTCTCGCTAAAATGGACTTTTGGAGAAATGACCTATGCGGGGGCTTCGTCTGCATTACGATGGGGTGGAAGGCAGGTTGCAAAAGCATATGGAGAGCTGTGCGACGCTTGCGCTGAGCTAGATAAATTGAGCGGTGATTACCTTCCGTCTATAACTCGCGGTTCGGCAGCCGATATGTCATATATCGGTGATTGTAGTGTCGATGCTGTCGTTATGGACCCTCCTTACTACGATAATGTGCAGTACAGTGAGCTATCAGATTTTTACTATGTGTGGCATAAGCGTTCTTTGGGTGACCTCTATCCGGGCTGGTTCGACCATGAGGTAACTGACAAGTCGCAGGAAGCCGTTGCCAACCCGGCTCGTGATGGCTCGGCCAAGAGTGCCAAAGCACGCTATGAAGAGCTGATGCAGGGAATCTTTGCCGAGAGCAAGCGGGTGCTCAAGCCGGAAGGCATCATGACCCTGATGTTTACCCACAAAAGCTCCGATGCCTGGGAAACTCTGACCAATGCCTTGATCCAGTCAGGTTGGGACATTACGGCCTGTATGCCGGTCGAGTCGGAAAGCGGCTACTCTACCCACCAGATGAATATGGCTTCGGCAGCGTCGACCATCTTTATCGCCTGCCGCCCGGCTGACCGCCGCGATCGCGAGCCCTCCAGCTGGGCCTACGAGGTCAAGGGCAAGCTGGAAAACGCGGTGCGAGCAGGCTTGGACGAGTTCGAGCGCCTCAAGCTCAATCCCGTTGACCGCATGATCGCCTCCTGGGGGCGAGCCCTGCGCGTCTACTCCGCCCACTGGCCGGTGCAGGATGGCGATGAAGACGTACCGCCCACCCGCGCCATGCAGGAAGCGGCCCGCGTGGTGGCCGAGGAAGAGGTCAGCCGCCTTTCCGGTGGCTTGGTCACCGTCGATGACCTGGACGCCGAATCCCGCCTGGCCGTGATCGCGCTCGGCATCAACGGCTTGGGCGATTTCGCCTTCGATGACGCCCTGCAGATGAGCCGCTCACTCAGCTTCCACTTGAAGAACCGTAACGGTAACTACCGCGTCAGCGACGATGTGGTGGCTTACGCCAACGTCGGAGAGAGTGAGCGTGCAGCCCCGCTGGCTATCAAGGGCAACAAGCTGTGCCTGCTTAAGCCAGATGAACGGGCCGCTTCTCGCATGGAGAACCCGCAGACCCTGTGGGATGTGCTGGGTGGCCTGATTGTCACCTACCGCGACGGCGGCATCGTGGCAGCGCGTAACTTCTTGACCCAGCATGGCAAGCGCGACAGCGGCGCCCTGCGTGGCCTACTTAAAGTGTGGGCCAAGGAGTGCCGCGACGACGAGCTCAAGCGTGAAGCCCAGATGATCGACTACGAGCTGTAAGGAGAGAGGCCCATGCTGACTGAGCTGCGACTGCAGAATTTTAAGGCCTGGAGGGATACCGGGCCCATGCGCCTGGCGCCGCTGACGGTGATCTTCGGCACTAACAGCTCAGGTAAATCGAGCCTGGGCCATCTCCTGTTGGCCCTCAAGCAGACCGTGCTGCTGACCGACCGCAAGCGCTCACTGCACCTGGGGGACGACAACTCGCTGATTGACCTCGGAACCTTCGAGGACTGCTTATATGACCATGATCTCTCCAGGCTATTGAGCTTTGCGTTGAGCTGGAAGAGTCGTGGCGAGCTGGTTCTGAAGGACATTCTCGATCCGTCTGCAACCTTCCAGGGCGATGAGCTGACCCTGATGGCTGAGATCGGAGCCAGTAAGAACGAGCAACCCGATACGCGCCGCTTTACTTACACCCTGCATCAGCAGGGTCAGGAGGAACTGATAGCCAGTCACGGTCGCCGCGATGGCAAGCTGTTTCTGGACTGCCATCCGCTGCGTTTGGTCCATGCACAGGGCAGGAATTGGGGCGTCGAGGCGCCAGAAAAGTTCTACCGCTTTTCTGACAAGACGTTGTCGCGCTATCAGAACGCACACTTCCTCACCGATTTCGTGCTGGAAGCCGAGCACCTTCTGGAGAACTTTTATCACTTGGGACCGCTACGGAGCCCACCCAAGCGAGTCTATCCCTGGTCAGGAGATACGCCGCCCGACGTAGGAGCCGAAGGCGAGCAGACCATACCGGCGATCCTGGCAGCTACCCAGCAAGGCCGGAAGCTGAATCGTGGCCCCAAGCAGAAGTATCAGCCGTTCGATACCTTCATTGCCGGCTGGCTGAAGGATCTTGGGATAATCCACGAGTTCAAGGTTGAGCCCATCGCGACCGGTCGCAAGGAGTATGAGGTACTGATCCAGGCTCATGGCAGTGCCCCCTGGGTCAAGCTGACCGATGTGGGTTTCGGTGTGTCGCAAGTTCTGCCTGCCCTGGTGCAGGCGTTCTATGCCCCGTCGAACTCGGTGCTATGGATGGAGCAGCCCGAGATACATCTACACCCTCGCGTTCAGGCCAATCTGGCGGATGCCTTCATCAGCGCGATCCAAGCGCGAGAGGACGGCGAAAATCGCAATACCCAACTGATCATCGAGAGCCACTCCGAGCACTTCCTCAATCGTCTGCAGCGACGTATCGCCGAAGGCGAGCTGGCACCCTCCGAGGTGGCAATCTATTTCGTTACGCGTAACAGACACGGCGCTCATCTCGAGCCGCTGAGCATCAATGAGTATGGTGATATCGAGAATTGGCCCGACGACTTTTTCGGCGACGACATGGAGGATATCACTCAGCGTGCGCTCGCCGCCGCCCGCAAGCGTAAGGCCCATAAGGCACAGGGAGCCGATGCATGACACGTGCCGTGGTCGATACCAATGTGCTGCTGGTGGCGAATGATGATCATGAAGGCGTTTCAGAGGAGTGCCTCATTGCCTGTATCGAGGCCATTGATGAGATTCGCCGTCGGGGTGTAGTAGTCATCGATGACGAGTGGAAGATACTAGGTGAGTACCATCACAAGTTGAACCCCAACAAAGGCCAGCCCGAGCCTGGGGATGCCTTTCTCAAGTGGCTGCTGCAGCGCCAGGCCAATACGAGACATGTCGCTCAGGTGCCGGTGACAGAAACGGCACAGGACTGGTTCGAGGAGTTCCCCGATCACGACCTCCAGGAGGAGTTCGATCCACCGGATCGCAAATTTATCGCCGTGGCAGCCGCCGACGATGGCAACCCGCGCGTGCTTCAGGCTGCTGACTGCAAATGGTTGAGCTGGTGGCCGCAGCTTGCTGAGGCGGGGGTTCGTTTCCGCTTCGTGTGCCCCAAGGATGTGAAGCGCTTCTACCGCGGTAAGTTCGACGGCCCTGTTCCGGAGCTTCCTGAGGATGAGTGAGTTCTTCCGCTACCCCCATACACCACACCTTGCCTGGCTCGGCGAGAGCGAGCCCCGCGACGACAAGCTGCTCGATCCGCCGGATGTGGAGGAACTCCTGGCGAGTGAGGTGCTGGGCGAGGAAAAGCTCGACGGTGCCAACCTGGGCATTTCCTGGGGGGAAGATAGCCAGCTGCGTGCGCAGAACCGTGGTGCCTACCTTGAGGCGCCTTACCGCGGCCAGTTCTCACGCCTGAACCAGTGGCTGATCCAGCACCTCGCGGTGTTCCAACAGAATTTACCCGATCACGTCATTCTTTTCGGCGAGTGGTGCGCTGCGCGCCACTCGCTGGATTATGCCGCCTTGCCGGATTGGTTCCTGATTTTCGATGTTTACGACCGTCAGGCCCAGCGATTCTGGAACCAAGATAGACGCAATGCCTTGGCAAGCCGGCTCGGCCTAGCTGTTGTGCCGCTACTCAAGCGAGGGAGTTTCACCGTCAAGGAGCTGGAAGCTCTGGTGCGCACCGGCCGCAGCGCCTACCGGGATGGCAAGCTGGAAGGCATCGTGATTCGCCAGGATGGGCCGCAGTGGTGCGAACGCCGCGCCAAACTGGTTCACCCCGATTTCGTGCAGCAGATCGAGACCCACTGGCGCTCACGTGCACTGGAGTGGAACGAGCTGGCAACGCATTAGATAACGATAATCGAAGAAGGAGTACGCTGGGAATGAGCTCTATCAAGGGAAGCGATCTAAAGCTGCATAAGGTATTGTCCAGTGACTTTGAATTTCATATACCGGAGTATCAGCGGCCCTATGCCTGGGAGGTAGAGCAGGCCGAAGAACTGTTTGATGATCTCTGGACCTTCATGGAACAGGAGGATAAGTCTGAAGAATATTTTCTTGGCAGCATTGTATTGGTCAAGGATGATCGAACAAACCGGGCTGACGTGGTCGATGGTCAGCAGCGACTGACGACTTTGACGCTCTTGCTTGCAGCAATTCGTGATCGGTTGAGGGCAATTGATGAGTGGAAGGGAGCTTTTGATGATTTTGTCATGGAGCCTGGAAGCCGTGCCTTGGGTCTAGAAGCAAAGCCTCGGTTGTTTCTGCGTACTCGTGACCAGGATTTTTTCAATCGGTATGCACAGACCCCCGGCAGCATGGGCGACTTGGTGAAGCTCGACAAGAGCCGGTACCGGGACTCTCAGTTGAACATCATTCAGAACGGATGTTACTACTTGGAGAGGCTTGGTAATCTGGACGACGAGCAGGTAGGTCGCTTTGGTCAGTTCATCGTTCGTAACTGTATTCTTGTGCTTGTCTCAACTGAAAGTTTCAAGTCAGCCTACCGCATCTTCTCAGTGATGAACGATCGCGGCCTGGATCTCGAGCCTTCAGACATCCTCAAGGCGAACATCATCAGCGGCATCGGGGAGCGTGAGAGGACCCAGTATACCGAGCTTTGGGAAGATGCTGAGGTCAGGCTGAGCAGAAAAGGTTTCAATGATCTGATTGCGCACATTCGCATGATATTTCGAAAGGAAAAATATCGGCGCTCCGTGCTGGATGAATTCAACGACTATGTCGTCAAGGAAGTGCCCGGAAGCAAGGCCTTGATGGATTCAGTCATTCTTCCCTATGCCGATGCGTTTGAGGTGATCAAGAACCGGTCTTATGTCAGCACAGATAGAGCCGACAATATCAACGAGCTTTTCAGCTGGCTACATCGAGTCAATAACATGGACTGGGCGCCAGTGGCCATGGAGTTTGTCCGTCGCTTTGACGGAGACTCTGAAACTCTAGAAAAGCATTTGGTGAAACTTGAGCGCTTAGCCGCGAGCATGTTCATTCGAGGAGTTTATGTAACACCACGCGTTGAGCGCTACGGCCGAGTTCTGACGGAGCTTGAAGCCGGAAAGAACCTCTTGGAGAAGGGCTCCTCTCTCGACTTGACTCCTCAGGCACAGAAGGAAACGCTGGAGCGATTGAACGATAACGTCTATGACTATCCAGCTTTGCTTCGCATGTACATCATGCTCAGGATGGACTCTTTTCTGGCTGCAACGAACGTAAGCTACAAACACCAGACCACGACGATCGAGCATGTTCTGCCACAGAATCCGAGTGATGGCTCCCAATGGCTGAACGATTGGTCTGAAGCGCAGCGCGAGTATTGGGCGAATCGTCTTGGTAACCTTGTTCTGCTATCACGCCAGAAGAATTCAGAAGCGTCAAACTACGACTTTGACCTCAAGAAGAAAAAATACTTCCAGACCCGCAACGGGGTTTCACTATATGCCTGCTCGACTCAGGTGCTGAATCATGCGAAGTGGACTGAGCAAGAGGTCAAGGCCAGGCACCAGGACTTGCTGAACGTTTTTGCCAGAAACTGGCAGCTTCAGGGCCTTGATCTCTTCATCAGTTAACTCACGGAGGCAGCCATGTCATTACGCGATTACCCTTGGGAGCCCAGCTACGCCACCTCCGATATCCGCGAGGATGGCAAGCTGGTCGATGTGCTGCACGACTTCTATATCCCGGCGCTGAGGCGGTCGAACCACTATGATCGTGTCGCCGGCTATTTCACGTCCTCTTCGCTTGCAGCGGCATCACAAGGGTTTTCGCGTTTCGTCGAGAATGGTGGTGTGGCGCGCCTCGTGGTAGGCATGCAGCTCGACCCTGAAGATGCCGCCGCGATTCTGCAAGGCGATGAGCAGCGTGCCAGTCAGGTGATGCTGGCTGAGCTAGAGTCCTCCCAACAATGGCCCACCGCATTACGTCATGGCGTCGAACTGTTGGCATGGATGGTGGCTAATGGCCATCTGGCCATTCGAGTGGGGCTACGTGTGCATGCTCAGAACGGAACCCCACAGTCCATGGACTTTGCCCAAGATGGCTACCTGCATGAGAAGTGGGCGATTATTGGCGATGGCCAGGATGAGCTATTCATTTCGGGTTCGTTGAACGAATCTCGAACGGCGCTTGCCATCAATGCCGAAAACATCACCGTCCAGCCCTCGTGGGAAGAGTGGAATCGCAAGCTCTTCGCACAAAAGCATCGCAGCTTTCTCGCTCTTTGGGAGGGGAAGCATCCTGCTATCAAGACGTTCTCTCTGCCTGAAGCGGTCAAGGCCGAGCTGGTGAAAATCGTCAGTAGCACCAGTGGGCTGTTTGAGATCGATGGCACGCCCATGTCGCGGGATCCACATGAAGTCCGTGAAAAAGACGAGCTCAAGCCCAGCCTATCCGAGCGCCTTCACTTCGCCATGATCCGCCTGGCACCATTGCTTCCTGGTGGCGAGCGAGTCGGGATCGAGACCACACCCATCGAGCCCTGGCCGCATCAGTGCTTCGTTGCCAGCCGCTTGCTGGCCACCTATCCACGTAACCATCTGCTCTGTGATGAGGTAGGTCTCGGCAAGACCATCGAGGCGGGCCTGGCTTTCCGCGCCTTATGGCTCAGTGGTCGTGCAAGGTCGATTCGGGTGTTCGCGCCTGCCTCGCTCACCTCACAGTGGCTGGTGGAGATGGCCGAGAAATTCTTCCTGCCTTTCGTGCGCCGTACCACACGGAAAGGACGCTGGGAGCGTCTTGACATGCTCAGCGGCGAGCCCATCCAGGGCGATGGCCAGATGTTCGATGCCCCGCTGGAGATCGTCTCTACTGGCCTGGTTATCAACCGCCATGGAGGGAGATTGCTGGCGGACTTGCCAGAGACGGATCTGGTGCTGGTGGATGAGGCCCACAAGGCCAGGCGCCAGACGCCCGATAATCAAACCTCCATGCCTCGCTTCAACAAGCTCTATCAGGAGCTGCAGGGCTCGCTGTATGGCAAGTCACGGACCTTGCTGCTGGCCACGGCGACACCGATGCAGCTCAACCGGGTCGAGGCCTTTGATCTGCTGAAGCTGATGCCTTCTGCCGGCGCCGTACAGTTCTCCGAAGACCTATGCGAGATCTTCTACCGGGTGCGCGACAAGCTTCTCAACAATGAGCCCATGGCTGACTATGAAAAGGAATGGCTTCGCCACTACCTGAACAACGTCCGTGCATCATCACCTGAGCAGTGGCAGTTCGTGTATGAGCATGTGCTCTCTACCTTTGGTAAGAGCGGTTTGGATGACTTTGTGGAGCGCTGGGAGGAGCCCATTTTTGGCTGGGACGAGGTGCAACCGGCGCTGAGCCTGCTGGCACCGCTTGGCCGGAGCATGCTTCGGCATACCCGCTCGCTGCTGCGCGCCTATCAGCGAGAAGGCCTACTGAACGCCAATCTGGCTTGGCGGGATGTGCAACCTAGTATCATCTCTCTTTCAGGGGTGGAACGTGAGGTCTACGACCAGCTCCAGGAATACTGTGCTGAACTGGCGAGCCACATGGCGGCTAACATGGAAGAGGGGCGACAGCGGGCAGCTATCGGCTTCTACCTCAGCTTTCTGCGCCTTCGTTATGCATCCTCCTTCTATGCCTTGCGCTGCTCTCTCGAGCGGCGACTGGAAAAGATCCAGCAGACCCTCGACCACAAGGCGCAGCAGTTCGCAAATAGCGACGCCGACCGCGAAGAGTTGGAAGAGCTGCGTGATGAAGAGGTCGAAGGGTTGGTCCTCAAGCATCGCACCGAAAGCGACCTGACGTGGGAGCAAGGCGCCGTAGCTCGATTGATTGCTACTATGGAACGGCTACCGACGACTCCGTCTAAGATGCAGCGGTTGCTGAAGGACATCGAAAAGCGACGAACCAATAGCACCGACCGTGTACGGCAGTTGGTGCTGTTTACACGCTACGCCGATACCATGAACTATCTCCATGGTAAGTTAAGAGAGCTTCTTCCTGGCTGCCCAATCGGCACTTTCTCCGGAGCTGGTGGCACCCTGCGTCGTGCTGGTGAGTACCATCCTGAAAGGCTTGATCGCACGACGATCAAACAACGTTTCGTCGCTGGCAACATCGACATCTTGTTGTGTACGGATGCGGCAGCAGAAGGCTTGAACCTGCAAAGCGCCGACTTGCTGATCAACTTCGACCTTCCGTGGAATCCGATGATGCTGGAGCAGCGTATCGGCCGCATCGATCGTATCGGTCAGCATCACGAGCACATCCACGTGTTGAACTACCTCTACCAGGATAGCGTGGAAGAGGTGGTGTACTCGCGCTTGGTCAGGCGTTTCCGTGCGGCGCTCACTGTATCCGGCGAGCTACAGTTCTCGTTATTGCCCATCCAGCCCGAGGATTTCGAGGATTACGCCAAGGCAGATGGTGAGGAAGGCAAGATCGACGAAGAAGAACTGATTCGTCGAGCCCAGCAGCATGCCGAGCGTATCAAGGAGCAACAACAGCTCACTGAGTTCAAGGCGGAAGAGCAGAAAGCGGCCTATGAGCATCTCGAGGCCCAGCGCCGTGCAGAGCCGATGCCGGCGACTCTGGAGGATATCTGGCGGGCCATTAGCGAGTGCCAGTATCTCAGGGCTCTGGGAGGCGGCATCGAAAGCTTCAAGCATGGAGATGCTTACCGGGTGGTCGCAGTCCCCGGGTTACCGAAGGAAGTATTGCTGACGACATCTCGTGAACTCTACGAGCATGGCCTAGGGCAGGAGGATCATCGCAGACTTCACTTTGCTACCTATGGTGACCCTGTCTTTGAGAAGCTGCTGGATTACATGCTGCAACCACTGGAAGCGGTGCAAGCCGCATGGCAGGCGCGCAAACCACTGGGATCGGTGCGCATAGCTGACCATGATCTGAACACCTCCGAGGAAGCCTTTGGCGTTGAAATTGGTGAAGAGAGTGAGATTGAGCTGGTAGAACGCTCCCTCCCAGCAGTGAAACGGCAAGATGACCGGATAGGGCGTCAGCAGAAGGTCATGCTGGATACCGTATCCGCCAGCCTCGCTGAGCTGAAGCTAAAATCCAATCCCGATACACCAAGCAATCAGATTGCTGAAATTGAGCGGTTCCAAGCTGATGTTAACAATCGACATGGGCAGCGAGTACATCTTAAATTCGATGCACCGGATCGCAGCGGGATGCTGGCATTGAAAGACAAGCTCCTGTGGCCAGTGTCATCAAGGGATGATGGACTTAAAGTTGATGCCGATCCTCTACTGCTTAGCGCAACTCGAGAGATCATATTTAGGCAGCTAGGGGATATAAAGAAAGACA
The DNA here is from genome assembly GCF_010994375.1 of Halomonas sp. NO4. Classification (GTDB taxonomy): domain Bacteria; phylum Pseudomonadota; class Gammaproteobacteria; order Pseudomonadales; family Halomonadaceae; genus Halomonas. The sequence goes on along the minus strand of NZ_WHMA01000009.1, from coordinate 2,376 downwards.
GCAGGACTAGTCATGATGTAGCAAGGCGTTTAGATGACGGCGCAAGGCAGCTCCTGTTGGACTGAGTTAAAGCGAGGAAATCAAACACCCGGGCCCCGACAGATATTAGTGAACTCGGCAGCTTGCGTAAGTTGTTTTGAGGTGGATCTTGGGGTTGATTAGGTGTATTATTGGTGGCGAAAATTTTAATGGCTTGGGGCTGAATAAATGGCTGTATTTAAATATTACAACATCCAGCTTCTCCCGCTTGATTCGGGGGTGACCACTGAGATTGGAGAGAATGGATATAAAAAGTTTTTTGAAGGCCTTAAAGAAAAATTGTCTCATGCAAAATCAAAGAAAGAAATAGAGCTGGTTTCAAGTGCCTTGGCAAATAACTATTATCTTTGCCCTTTCTCAATCGATGTTAAAGAATCCTTTGCTTTTGGGAAGTTTATAAAATACCAGAAAGTCGAAAAAGTCAGCAATCTATATACTGGTGCTGATGAGTTCGAGGGAGGGAAAGGTAGCGTTAGTAAGAGTTATGAGTTTTTGTTTGCTTATGACTATGCTAACCATACTCTAGCAATCCAAAAAAAGGCAGGGCTGCCAAGTGCTAACCCTTTGATGGAGTGTCTTGATAAAATATTTTCTCCTGTGTGCGATAAACTATTCCCCGAGCATACATTGAAAATCAAAGAGCTAACATCAGCGGAATCTCTTGAGCGTGTCTATGAGGCTGACAATTACAAAAAAGTTGAGATTGATCTCACTTTTTCTAATTCGGCTGATTATGAGGATGAGATTATTGCTGACCTTGAGAAAGATTTAAAAGGAAATAATGTTCACACCCTATCCCATACAGAAAAACCAGAAAAGGGAAGTTACATGACAGGGTTGACAAAAATTTCCAAGGCTTTTCTACCATTGGCAACACGATTTGGAAATGCTACTGTTCGCTATATAAAAGATGGTGTTTCTGATACTTACAGAATGCTGGACTATCCCGTAGAATTACCAGTTCGAAAATCAAAAAATGAGACTTCTGAAGGTTTTTTGTACAGAGTTGCCATGTCTACCAGGCAGGCTAATGAAAAAACTAATATAGGAGAGAAGATAAAAAGAATGATTCGTGGGTAAGTGGAGCTATTTAATTCTAGCTCAATGGAGGGCTTAAGTTGGATATAAAGAAAATAAGAAGGGTGCCGATTTTTGGAGTTCTATTTCGGTACTTGAACCTTTATGTGGGTAAGGGAGACCCTAAATACCTTATTGAATTTTCTCCTTTTGAGTTATGGCTGTCGAGGTTGATAAAGCCGACGTCTTGGGTTGCAGTTATCTGTTTTGTTTTGATTTTTTTACAATATTTTTTAACAGAAAGTATTCCCGACTTTTCAGGTTTGGTTCTGTCTGCGTTTCCGAGTTTGCTAGGGTTCGGTATAGGTGTTTTTGCACTCCTTTTTGTATTACCTTCAAGTTTTTTGAGGGATTTAGATGAAAAAAAGAAAAAATCTGGCTTTGGCTCTACGATACTGATCGCAGACATGGCTTACCCTTTGACGTTTTTAACGTTTTCTTTGGCAGCTTCTCCTGTCATATCTGCCTTCGGCCAAGGATGGGTGGCGCAATTTTTCCATCTATTTATTTTTTTATATGGACTTGAGTTGGTGTTGGAACTGATTGGGGCTATTAGTTCAACAGCTATTAGGCTTTTCTTGAATGACGATTCAAAAAAATAGTTCTTCAGTCCTCATGTAGGTTTGCTGTTTTTTTAATTTTCCAGCTTCTGTCATTGACTGCAGCTTTTCGAATATGTCACCTCGGCGGTAGGCCGCTTGTATTCAGGATTTACAGTGGCGCTGCCGAGTATATCTAGCTTGATGTGTACTCGAATACCAACCAGCACGGTTTGAATCATTCGCCATGAATATCCTCGGCTGTTGGTAGTGATCCGCCAGCGCCGCAACTCGTACTGGGCTCACAGCTTCACGTTGGCCCCCTCAACGAACAGGTCATCGAAGAACGCCTTGCCGGCGTCGGCCAGCACAAGATTGCCCTTATCGTTGAAGAAGGCGATGTCGCGGTCCACTAGGGCGACCTTTGCCGCTTCCGGAAGCGGCTGTTCCATTTTGCAAGCCTTGAGGATCTGCGCCATGGTCGGGTCGTTGCCGATGCTCTCGAGTGTCTCTCGGGAGATGCCCGCCTCAGGGAGCGTCATGGCCTTGAACATGAAACCTTTTTCAAGCACACCTCGCCCGAGCACCAGCAATACCCCCTGAATCTGGCGGACTAATCCGCCGCTCTCTAGTTCCCTGCTGTCGTCGTCGGCCTGGGAGTGGCCCCCCACTGTCAAGCTAGTTGGAGTATCAGCGGCTGTTAGACTCTGAACGATGTGGG
>NZ_WHMA01000089.1 GCF_010994375.1 Halomonas sp. NO4 | reverse complement strand
TTCAACCCCAAGCTGGATGCCGAGGCGCCGACCTTCAAGAAGAAGGGCAAGAGCCGCGACAGCATCCGCTTCGTCAACTTCGCCAAATACTGCCGTCTCGATCATCGCCGCGTGAAGCTGCCGGCCGGCCTGGGCTGGGTGCGCTTTCGTCAGTCGCGGCCGGTGGCGGGCAAGATCACCAGTTGCACCGTGGGGCTTGACGGCGGCCACTGGCACATCAGCTTCCAGGTCGAGATCGAGGTGGCGGAGTCGCCGCGCCATCTGGCCACCTCGACGGTTGGCCTGGACATGGGCGTGGCGCATTTCGCCGTCGACTCCAACGGCCAGCCCTATACCGGACGCAACAGCTTCCGGCACCTCGAGCGGCGCATCGCCACGGCCCAGCGCCACCTCAAGCACAAGACCCAATTCTCCCAGAACTGGAAGAAGCAGAAGGTCCGCATCGCCCGGCTGCACCAGAAAGCCGCCAATGCCCGTCGCGACACTCTGCACAAACTCTCGACGGCGATCAGCAATAACCACGCCATGGTCGCCATCGAGGCTCTGCAGGTCCGCAACATGACGGCATCGGCCAGCGGCTCTCTGGCCGCACCGGGCAAGCGGGTCCGGCAAAAGGCCGGGCTGAACAAGGCGATACTCGACCAGGGCTGGTACGAGTTCCGGCGCCAGCTCACCTACAAGCAGGAATGGCGAGGCGGGCTGCTGGTCGCCGTGCCGGCGGCGCATACCAGCCAGACCTGTCCCGAGTGCGGGCATGTGTCGGCTGCCAACCGGCCCAGTCGCGCGACCTTCTGCTGCCAGGCCTGCGAACACACGGCGCATGCCGATGTGGTCGGTGCCCGCAACGTCCTGGCCAGAGCACACGAGTGGTTATCAGGGCAGGACCTGCCCGTTGCGCCTGTGAAGTGAGCGGTGCGGCAAGGCCGCCAGCAGCAGGAACCGGCCACCCGAGCGATCGGGCTAGCACCCGCCAGGGAATCCTCTTCCTGAAGCGCTTTAGCGCTGTAGGGAGGGGAGGAGGTCAA
>NZ_WHMA01000088.1 GCF_010994375.1 Halomonas sp. NO4 | reverse complement strand
GCCACTCTCCGACTGTTGGCGTCTGATAGACCGGCAACCGTGTCAGCCAGTAGGCCCCCCGGGCGCCTGACGGCGCCTTCGCGCGGCAGAGCCGCCCTCCAACACTGTGGGGGCGGCTTTGTTTTGGGTGGCAAGCGGGCCTGCCACCCTGCTGCTGACCTGTCAGAAGGTGTAGCTGATGCCGATCACGGCAACCGGGTAGACGGAGAGCTCGTCGGCTTCGTCTTCCAGGCGCTGCTCTTCGCGCCGCAGGCTGTCACGGAAGGTGGCATTATTCGCTTCATAGTTCTCCGAGGAGCTGAGCGATACGTCCACATTGGTGGCCATCACGCCGACCTCCGAGAAGAAGCCGAAGCCGCTTTCGTGCGAACTGCGCCAGCCCAGGCCGGCATAGGGCTGCACCCCGTCGGCGATGGTCAGCTGGCCGTTCAGGGTGCCGACATCGCTGGCCGTGTAGGTGGTGCCGTCGAATTCGAAGTCGCCGTTCTCCTTGGCGCGGCCGGTCACGTTGGCTTCCATGTCTGGCAGCATGGCGCCGACGGTGAGGAAGAAGCGCCCGGCGAAGGGGTAGTAGTCGAGCTTCAGCGCGCCGGCGGCGAGGCTGACATCGCCGCTGTAGTTGGCCTCTTCGGTGTCATAGTCGCCGTCCCAGTCGAGGCCGCCGGTGTAGCGGGTGGAGACACCCAGCCGCTCGTGGAAGCGCCAGGAAACATCGGCGCCCACGCCGGTAGTGCCGCCGATCGCACCCACGGTCACGCGGTTGTCAAAGGCCTGGGTCTGGGCGGCGCCCAGGGTGAGCAGGGCGCCGGTAAGGCTGGCGGCCAACAGCTTCATTTTCATCGATGAGTTCCTTGTGTTCCCTTGTATCCCTTGTCGTTCGGCCTGCACCCTTCCTGGCGATCAGGACAGTGCCGTTTACGGCACAGGGAGGGTATCGGCGGCTGGGCCGGCAACTTGAGACCTGCCACCTTGGTTGGCAATGGGATGGAGTCCTCCCCACCCTGCACCGGCGTCATTGCGCCACATTGGTGGGTGA
>NZ_WHMA01000087.1 GCF_010994375.1 Halomonas sp. NO4 | reverse complement strand
GAACAGCGGCGTGATGTAGTTCCCGCTGTGGTTCTTCAGCGTCGCGAAGTCCATCAGTTGTGAAGTTGACCCGGTTCGGTGGACACCCGACCCTTTGAGAAGGAGGAGTCCACCATGCCCAAGTCCCGTACCCCTTATCCAGCCGAATTCCGGCAGCAGATCGTCGAACTGGTCCGTGCGGGCCGAACCCCGGAAGAACTGGCCAAGGAGTTCGAACCCACCGCTCAGACCATCCACAACTGGGTGAAGCAGGCCGACCGTGATGCGGGGCGTCGCCACGATGGCCCCACCAGCGCCGAGCAGGAAGAGCTGCGGCGCCTGTGCCGTGAGAACAAGCGGCTCCGCGAAGAACGCGAGATCTTGGCAAAGGCCGCGGCCTGGTTCGCTCGGGAGACCGACAACATACCGCCGACCTCTTCAGGTTCGTCGAAGTGAATCGGGCCCATCATGGGATCGCCACCATGTGCCGTGTGCTGGGTGTCTCCACCAGTGGCTACTACGCCTGGCGTTCCCGTCAGCCTTCTGCCAGAGAGGCTATGGACAGCGCGCTGGTGGCGCGCATCAAGGCGATCCATGCGTGGACAGATGGCACCTATGGGGCGCCACGCATCCATGCTGAGCTCGTCGATGAGGGATGGCGGGTCGGCCCCAAGCGTGTCGCCCGCCTCATGCGACAGGCGGGCCTGAGGGGCGTCTGTCGCCGGCGCTGGATCATCACGACGCGCCGGAACCCTGACCATATGACGCGCCCTGACCTGGTCAATCGGCAGTTCACAGCCAGCCAGCCCAATGCCTTGTATGTGGCTGATATCACCTACATACCGACAGGGGCGGCCACGCTGTACCTGGCGGTCGTGCTGGACGTCTTCAGCCGTCGCATCGTCGGCTGGGCGATGGCCACGGACATGAAAACTCGACTGGTGCTGGACGCACTGGAGATGGCATTGGCTCAGCGCCGTCCCGAGGGTGTCATCCACCATTCCGATCAGGGTGCCCAAATATACCTCCATCGCCTTCGGCGAGCGCTGCCGGAAGGCCGGTGTTCGGCCCTCGATGG
>NZ_WHMA01000086.1 GCF_010994375.1 Halomonas sp. NO4 | reverse complement strand
TGCTCTTTAACAATGTGAATCATGCTGACACGTTCTTTCCGCAAGGAAAGAACGAACGTGATACGTCTCAAGCGTATCCGGCATTGTCGTGCGTCATCGCCGACCAGACCCTTTCGGGTTATATGGTCAAGCGATGAAGCGCATACGGTGGATGCCTTGGCAGCCAGAGGCGATGAAGGACGTGACAGCCTGCGATAAGCGTCGGTGAGGTGGCAAATACCCTGTGACCCGGCGATTTCCGAATGGGGAAACCCACCCCGCATCAGCGGGGTATCCCACACTGAATCCATAGGTGTTGGGAAGCGAACCGGGGGAACTGAAACATCTCAGTACCCCGAGGAACAGAAATCAACCGAGATTCCCCCAGTAGCGGCGAGCGACCGGGGACTAGCCCTTAAGCGGCACAACCGATAGGCGAATGAGCTGGGAAGCTCAACCATAGCGGGTGATAGTCCCGTAGCCGAAATCCGAGTGTCGTGAAATCGAGTAGGTCGGGGCACGTGAAACCTTGACTGAAGACGGGGGGACCATCCTCCAAGGCTAAATACTCCTGGCTGACCGATAGTGAACCAGTACCGTGAGGGAAAGGCGAAAAGAACCCCGGAGAGGGGAGTGAAATAGACCCTGAAACCGTATGCGTACAAGCAGTGGGAGCAGGCAGGTCCTGTGACCGCGTACCTTTTGTATAATGGGTCAGCGACTTATTTTCAGTGGCGAGCTTAACCGACTAGGGGAGGCGTAGGGAAACCGAGTCTTAACGGGGCGACCAGTCGCTGGAAATAGACCCGAAACCGGGCGATCTATCCATGAGCAGGGTGAAGGTTGAGTAACATCAACTGGAGGCCCGAACCAGGATCTGTTGAAAAAGATTTGGATGACTTGTGGATCGGAGTGAAAGGCTAATCAAGCCCGGAGATAGCTGGTTCTCCTCGAAAGCTATTTAGGTAGCGCCTCACGTAGCACCGCCGGGGGTAGAGCACTGTTTCGGCTAGGGGGTCATCCCGACTTACCAACCCGAGGCAAACTCCGAATACCGGTGAGTGACGCGTGGGAGACACACAGCGGGTGCTAACGTCCGTTGTGAAAAGGGAAACAACCCAGACCGTCAGCTAAGGTCCCGAAATCCTGGTTGAGTGGGAAACGATGTGGGAAGGCTCAGACAGCTAGGAGGTTGGCTTAGAAGCAGCCATCCTTTAAAGAAAGCGTAATAGCTCACTAGTCGAGTCGGCCTGCGCGGAAGATGTAACGGGGCTAAACCAGGTACCGAAGCTACGGGTG
>NZ_WHMA01000085.1 GCF_010994375.1 Halomonas sp. NO4 | reverse complement strand
TTTCACTTCATCCTTTCCACCTCCTCGGTTTCCCGGATGACCAGGCTTTGCCTGGCGCACTCAAAACTAATGACCGCTGGTGGGTCAATTCTGATGGCCATTGACAAACACGCCCGGCGTGTAGTCGAGCTTCTCGCTAATGTCTTCGCCGATCCGCCGCAGCTGGCAACCGCAGGGGCAGTGCTCGCTCTCCGGGTCATGCCGGATCTCGGTGCGCGGCAGTTCGGGCGGCAAGGGGGCGCGCTTGGGCGTCTTCCTGGTCGCCGGTGGCGCATCGGGCGTGACCAGGTCATCCAGCTCGGTCTCGATGGCGGCGATGTCGGCCTCTACCACCTCGTCCAGCAGGCTAATCTGCAGGACGTTACATTGCTCGCTGCGCTTGCCGAAGGCATGACGCTTGAGCAGCGCCAGTTCATAGGTCAGCTTCTGGTTGACCTGCTCGGTGCGACGCAACGTCTTCTGGCTCTGTTCCAGTGCTTGTTCCCGCGCCTCGATCTGCAACATCAGCGTTGCTGCCAGATGGCGGAGCTGATCGGGGGAGAGCTGAGACAGATCGGAAGGCGCGTTCATCCGCTGAGTATGCCAGCTCTCCGGTGGAAGCGGGATTAGCACATCCGCGAATAGCCTGGCCATCGTGTCTGTGCCGTTCATGGCGCATGCCTCAGACCACCGAGATCACACCGCCGGCGCCGAGCCGTTGCCAGGGCAACCCCTGCACCAGGGCGCTGACCTGCTCGGGCGATAACTCGGCCCGGTCCCCGCGCCAGGTCTCCGCCCAGTGGAACTTGCCCTGGTTCAGACGCCGGGCGCACAGCCAGATCCCCAGGCCATCGTGGACCAGCACCTTCATGCGGTTACCGCGCCGGTTGGCGAACAGGTAGGCGCAGTGAGGCCGGGCGGCGCCGAATACCTTCACCACCCGGGCCAGCGCCGTGTCGGGGCCGGCGCGCATGTCCAGGGGCTCGGTGGCCAGCCAGATCTCGTCGATGCGGATCATCCCAGCAGCCCCTTCAACCACTGCCCGCACTGCGCTGCATCCGCCACCGGCCAATGCACAGTGATCGTGCCGCGTGTCGAGGGTACCTCGATACGAATCTCCGTGGAGGCAGTGGTAGACACCGGCAAGTCAGGCGCTGCTGGCGGCACCGGCAGGGGCACAAAGTCCGGTACGGCCGGCAACTGGCTCTGACGCCTGGCTTTGCGGATCCAGGTCTGGACCAGGTTGGTATTCAGTCCGTGCTGCAGGGCAACCTGGGCAATGGAGGTATCGCCCTGCAGGCAGGCCGCGACGATCTTGGCCTTGAACGACGGGGCGTAGCGGCGGCGGCGACGGATCTCACGTTCGGTGCTTGGGGAAGTCATGGATAGGTGCCCACTTATGAATAGATGGGCACCTACTGTCACGAGATTTTGGTCTCTTCGGTAGATGGGTTCACCGGCCCGTTACGATGATCTGGCCGGCACTCCGGGACGCTCCATGGGAAGCCCCCAAACGACGAAGCCCC
>NZ_WHMA01000084.1 GCF_010994375.1 Halomonas sp. NO4 | reverse complement strand
GTGTGATTCCAGTATAGCCCCAGGCTCGCGTGATGGCTGGTCAACATGAGTAATCAGGTAGTTCTTTGAGAGCTTCAGCAGGTGTTTTCCAGTCAAGTGTTTTACGGGGTCTGCTGTTGAGGGTGGTCGCAACAGCGTCAAGCTCGTGCTCGGAGTACCTGCTGATGTCGGTCCCCTTGGGGAAGTATTGGCGCAGCAGACCATTGGTGTTCTCGTTGGTCCCGCGCTGCCAGGGACTTCGGGGGTCACAGAAGTAGATCGCCAAGCCGGTATCAATCCGTAGCTGCACGTGTTGAGCCAGTTCCGCGCCTTGATCCCAAGTCAGCGATTTACGCAGCTGTTCGGGCAGCGTCGCGATCTTTGTAGCGATAGCATCGCGGACGGCTTCGGCCCCATGGCCGGCCAGTGCTGGCCCGTCCTTGGCTCGGGCACCGGAGCCGTGATCAGGCATGGGCGGCAAGTGCAGCAGCAACGTGAACCGGCTCGTACGTTCAACCAGGGTGCCGATCGCCGAGCTGTTCAGACCAATGATCAGGTCACCCTCCCAGTGGCCGGGGACGGCACGATCGGCGACCTCTGCGGGGCGCTGGCTGATCATCACCTCAGGAGAGATAAAGTGTTTGCCTCGTTTCCGACTCCTGGCGCGTGGCACCCGCAACGCCCGGCCACTGCGTAGACACGCGGATAATTCACGGCGCAGCGCACCGCGGCCTTGGATGTAGAGGGCTTGGTAAATCGCCTCATGAGAGATCCTCATCGTCTCATCATCCGGAAAGTCGACCCGCAGTCGACGGCTGATCTGCTCCGGGCTCCAGCTGGTCCCCCATCGCCGGTCGGCACGGCGACCATGCCGCCGTCCCCTCCAGGGGACGTTGGGGCCGGGGATGGGCCGGCCTTCAGCATCGGTCACCGCGCCGGCGAGGCGTGATTGCACGTATGCCTGCAGCCGGTCATTCTTGGCGAGCTTGGCAGCCTTGGGCCGTTTGGCGGCCCGTTCCGCTTTCCACTGCGCGATCGTAGCCCGATACGCCAGCATCCCACCCCGGGTGGCAGCATTACGGCGCAACTCGCGCGAGACTGTCGACGGCGACCGCCCCAGACAGCGGGCAATCCCACGAACCCCATGCCCCTGGGCCCGCAACAGCGCCAGTTCTTCGCGCTCCGTGAATGACAAATAACGCCCTGAGTGCGACGCCAAGTTGGCCGGTGCCATCCCACCCGCCTCGCGGAACCACCGCGATCCCACCGGCTGCGATACACCACACGCCAAGGCTGCGTCCTCACTCGATAGTCCCTCAGTAATGCGCTCCCAGAACGCGCGCTTGGCATCCCGCTGGTTGACGCCCGGTCGGCCAGGCGAACGCATCGGTGCCCGCCCCGTCTGTTCAGCGCCCCAGCCACGTGATCGTCCCATGCAACACCTCCCATATCGAGATGTTGCGACGACCGATTGAATCCGCCCAATATACCTCCATCGCCTTCGGCGAGCGCTGCCGGAAGGCCGGTGTTCGGCCCTCGATGG
>NZ_WHMA01000083.1 GCF_010994375.1 Halomonas sp. NO4 | reverse complement strand
GCTCCCCCTCGAGCCCGGGCGGCAGGGGGAGCCGCGCCGGGCTGTCGCGGTGGCACCCCAGCCAGGCCAGGCGATGGCGGCTGAGCACCAGCGCCGGGCGGGCCGCGGTTCGGGCGGCGAGGCTCGCCACCGCGGCCTCGGCGGCACCCTCCACCGGCTGCACCAGCAGCGGCGTCGGCGCCGCTCCGATCAGTACCGGCAATCCACGTCGCAGGTCGAAGATGGCGCGTTCTACCTGATGCATGTCGCACTCCTTGGGCGTCCGCCGCCGCTTGTGAAGACGCGGCGTTCGACGCATCCTGCCCGATGACATCCCTCGACGGAGCCAGCATGCGCGACCCCGCCCCTGAACTCGATCTCACCGCGGCCTGGGAGTGGCTGCAGCGTGCGACCCACGGCGAGTCGCTGGATGAGGCCGTCCTGCGCCTTACCGCCGTGGGCGACTGGCAGGCCGCCGTGCCCGTCAGCACGGCGGCGGGTGCGCTGCTCGATAGCCTCGCCCCGGTGGCGGCCCACCGCGGGCGCCTGGCCATCGCCCAGCTCGGCCAGAGCCTGGACGGGCGCATCGCCACCGAGAGCGGCCACTCCCATTACGTCAACGGCCGCGAGAGCCGGGTTCACCTGCACCGCCTGCGCGCCCTGGTCGATGCCGTGGTGGTGGGCGCCGGCACCGCGGCCGCCGACGACCCTCGGCTCACCGTGCGCCACGTGAGCGGGCGCCACCCGGTGCGGGTGATTCTCGACCCCCGCGGCCGGGTGCCCGCCGAACTGCAGCTGCTGAGCGACCCCGCAGCCCCCACGCTTCACCTGATCGGCGAGGGGGTGACGCGGCCCGACGCACCAGCCGCCCACGTGACCCGGCTGACACTCCCCCTCCAGGACGGCGGCTTTGCCCCGGCCGGGGTGCTCGACCTGCTGGCCGAACGCGGCCTGGCACGGGTGCTGGTGGAAGGCGGCGGCGACACGGTGTCGCGCTTCCTGGAGGCCGGCGTGCTCGATCGCCTGCACCTGCTGGTGGCGCCGCTGTTGATCGGTTCCGGCCGGCCCGGTCTGACACTCGCGCCCATCGTCACCCTGGCCGAGGCGCCCCGCCCGGCGACGCGCGCCCTGCCCTGCGGCGACGACACCCTCTTCGACCTCGCCCTGCGACAGCCCTCCACTGCCGCGCCCTGAGATGCGGCGACGCCGCGCCAGGTCCACCAGCAGGCAGAAGGCGCCGGGCAGGCTCGCCACCAGCACCAGGCCACCGTAGGCTGCCGAGACCGCCACGCCCTGGGCCGGTGGCAGCCCCACCGCCGCCCACGCCAGAGCCGCCGCGCCCTCGCGCACGCCCCAGCCGGCCACTGCCACGGGTGCCAGCATGGCGATGAGCACCGGCGGCGCGAGGGCCAGCAGCGTGGCCCAGGGCAGTGTCACGCCGATGGCACGCGCCGCGCAGGCGAACACCAGGGCGTAGCTCGCCGTCACCAGCAGCGAGCCGGCGAGCTGGCGCGGCCAGACCGAGGCGGCGAGCAGGCTGCGCCGCAGATCGCCGGCCAGCCCCGCCAGCGGCCGGGGCGGCCGCCGATGGAGCCGC
>NZ_WHMA01000082.1 GCF_010994375.1 Halomonas sp. NO4 | reverse complement strand
TGTGAGCACTTGCCGCGAGACAGCAATACGTCGATTAAGGAGGTGATCCAGCCGCAGGTTCCCCTACGGCTACCTTGTTACGACTTCACCCCAGTCATGAACCACACCGTGGTGATCGCCCTCCCGAAGGTTAGGCTAACCACTTCTGGTGCAGTCCACTCCCATGGTGTGACGGGCGGTGTGTACAAGGCCCGGGAACGTATTCACCGTGACATTCTGATTCACGATTACTAGCGATTCCGACTTCACGGAGTCGAGTTGCAGACTCCGATCCGGACTGAGATCGGCTTTTCGGGATTGGCTCGGCCTCGCGGACTCGCAACCCTTTGTACCGACCATTGTAGCACGTGTGTAGCCCTACCCGTAAGGGCCATGATGACTTGACGTCGTCCCCACCTTCCTCCGGTTTGTCACCGGCAGTCTCCCTAGAGTTCCCGACCGAATCGCTGGCAAATAGGGACAAGGGTTGCGCTCGTTACGGGACTTAACCCAACATTTCACAACACGAGCTGACGACAGCCATGCAGCACCTGTCACTGCGCTCCCGAAGGCACCCCTTCGTCTCCGAAGGGTTCGCAGGATGTCAAGGGTAGGTAAGGTTCTTCGCGTTGCATCGAATTAAACCACATGCTCCACCGCTTGTGCGGGCCCCCGTCAATTCATTTGAGTTTTAACCTTGCGGCCGTACTCCCCAGGCGGTCGACTTATCGCGTTAACTGCGCCACAAAGGTCTCGAGGACCCCAACGGCTAGTCGACATCGTTTACGGCGTGGACTACCAGGGTATCTAATCCTGTTTGCTACCCACGCTTTCGCACCTCAGCGTCAGTGTCAGTCCAGAAGGCCGCCTTCGCCACTGGTATTCCTCCCGATCTCTACGCATTTCACCGCTACACCGGGAATTCTACCTTCCTCTCCTGCACTCTAGCCTGACAGTTCCGGATGCCATTCCCAGGTTGAGCCCGGGGCTTTCACAACCGGCTTATCACGCCGCCTACGCGCGCTTTACGCCCAGTAATTCCGATTAACGCTCGCACCCTCCGTATTACCGCGGCTGCTGGCACGGAGTTAGCCGGTGCTTCTTCTGTGGGTGATGTCCTTCCTCGGGGGTATTAACCCCAAGGCCTTCTTCCCCACTGAAAGTGCTTTACAACCCGAAGGCCTTCTTCACACACGCGGCATGGCTGGATCAGGGTTGCCCCCATTGTCCAATATTCCCCACTGCTGCCTCCCGTAGGAGTTCGGGCCGTGTCTCAGTCCCGATGTGGCTGATCATCCTCTCAGACCAGCTACGGATCGTCGCCTTGGTGAGCCGTTACCTCACCAACCAGCTAATCCGACATAGGCTCATCCGATAGCGCAAGGTCCGAAGAGCCCCTGCTTTCTCCCGTAGGACGTATGCGGTATTAGCCTGAGTTTCCCCAGGTTATCCCCCACTATCGGGCAGATTCCTATGCATTACTCACCCGTCCGCCGCTCGTCAGCACCCCGAAGGGCCTGTTACCGCTCGACTTGCATGTGTTAGGCCTGCCGCCAGCGTTCAATCTGAGCCATGATCAAACTCTTCAGTTTCAATCAGTGCGGTTCTTGCCCTCCCGA
>NZ_WHMA01000081.1 GCF_010994375.1 Halomonas sp. NO4 | reverse complement strand
CGATGCCTGTCAAGCTTGTTGGAACCTGGAGTCAGGCGGCTTCTAATCGCTGATCGCGTTGAACCAGCGGGTCTTCCTGATCGGGGTTCAGCCAGACCGTCCGGCGCGGTGACCAGTTGCGGGTGGCACCGCTCCACCGACCGGGATGTTGCCGTTTTGCCTCGGCATAGATGGCGTCTCGCCTAGCCAGCACCTCGTTATCCTGGCCGGCATGCCGCTCCCCCGGGGTGACGAACCGTATCGCGCTGTGGCGGTGTTCGTGGTTGTACCAGTGCACGAATCGCGTCAACCACTGCTGCGCCGCTGACAGGCTCTCGTAGCCGTCCATCGGGTAGTCGGGCCGGTACTTACAGGTCCTGAACAGCGATTCCGAGAAGGCGTTGTCATTGGAGACCCGGGGGCGGCTGTACGATGGGGTGATGTTCAACCGCTGTAGGGTCGCCTGGAGCGTTGAGCCTTTCATGGCGGAGCCATTATCCGCATGCAGCACCAGCGGCTGGTTGATGCAGCCCTCGCGCAGCACGGCCCGCTGGATGACTTCGCTGCTGTTGGCCATGGACTCCTGGTCGAAGACCTCGGCATCGACGATCTTGCGGCTGTAGATATCGACGATCATGTACAGGTAGTAGAACTGCCCACGCACCTGGGTCGGCAAGTACGTCACATCCCAACTCCAACAGACATTGGGACGTGTCACGCGGTGCCGCTGAGGCTCGCCCTTGGGGTGCGGGGCACGAGCCCGGCCACGATGGTGCTGCTCGCCATGCTCCCTGAGGATGCGGTAGTAGCTGGACTCTGACGCCACGTAGAGGCCTTCCTCGTCCAGCAGCCGTGGCACGATCTGCCCGGGCGGCAAGCTGGCGAACTCGGGACGATGGCAGATCTCCAGCACCTGCTGACGCTCCTCAGGCGACAGCGCGTGGCGCGGGACAGGCCGCACGACCTGAGGCCGGCGATCCTGATCACCCCTTACCCAACGGCGGTAGGTGTTGGTGCCGATGCCGAGCTCCGCACACGCGGCTTGCAGGCGGGCTCCCTCGGCACGCGCCTCATCGATCAGCTGTACGGCGTCCTGGCGATCTGAAGTGCTGATCATTCGTCCTCGTCCCCCCAGATCGCTCGGGCCTTTTTTCTCAACGCCAGCAGTGCAGCGGTTTCCGCGAGTGCTGCCTCCTTGCGGCGGAGCTCACGTTTGAGCTCCTTGTTCTCCTGGCGCTCCGTCTTGCGGGCTTCACTCTGCTGCTTCGAGGCGGCATCGCTCCGGTCATTGGCGCCCTCGCAGCTCGCCCGCCAACGCTGGATCTGCTCGGGATAGAGGCCGCGCTGCCGGCAGTACTCCGCACGCTCGGCCTCGCTGAGGGCCGCCGTTTCTAGCACGGCATGGAACTTGTCCTGCGAGCTCCAGCCCTCGGGATCATCGCTCTGGTCAGGTAGCAAACGGCCCGCTTGCCGAGCCTTCTTGCGCCAGTTGTACAGCGTCGCCGCGGAAATGCCTTCTTCCTGGGCCACCTCCGCCACCGTGCGGTTGTGCGGCGGAAGCAGCTTCTTGAGGATGGCTTCTCGGCGCTCGTCGGAGTACTTCATCGGAACCTCGTCACGCCCCACATCGTTCAGAGTCTAACAGCCGCTGATACTCCAACTAGCTTGACAGTGGGGG
>NZ_WHMA01000080.1 GCF_010994375.1 Halomonas sp. NO4 | reverse complement strand
CTGAGAAGTGGGAAGCCTCGCCCGTGGCGCGTCAGCGCTTAGGGCGGGGAGCAGTCACCTCGTCGTCGACCCGCACCGAGAAGGCCACCAGTTCGTAGCGCAGGTCGTCGGCCAGGGTGCCGCGCAGGCCGATCTCGCGGTTCAGGGCCTGCTGCGGCTCGATGGCCGGATTGAAGCCGCCGCGGCCGTCGTCACGCGCGAATTCTGTGAAGGTGGGGGTCTCGAAGGCGTTGCCGAGGGTGGCGTAGACCTGATGGTCGGGGTGATAGCGGTAGCTCAGCCCCAGGCTGCCGGTCCATTCGCGGAAGGTGTGGCTGCCGCTGTCGTCGCGGCCGTCGCCGAAGTAGTCGTCGTCGATGGTCATGCGCACCCGGTCGTAGCGCACGCCGGCGCTCAGGTCGAGCGCCTCGGTCAGGCCCAGCTCCGCCTGCAGGAAGGCGCCGGTGGCGGTGGCGTTTTGCTGTTCGTCGGCGCTGCGCGCGATGATTTGTCCCTGGCCGTCGACCCGGTGACGCCCGCGGTCATCCTCCTGGCGGCTGATGTCGAGGCCGGCGACATAGCGCAGCGGAAGCCCGCCCAGCGCCGTCGCCTGGGTGTAGTCGGCTCCACCACCGTAATAGTGCCGCTGGTAGTCGATCAGGCTGTTGCCGGGGAAGGGCAGCTGCTGCTCGAAATCGCGCCGACTGACGAAGCCGCGCAGGTTGAGCTCGCCGCCCGCCAGGTCGCGGTCCTCGTAGAACAGGCCCAGCAGCTGCTGTTCCACCGCCTGGCCGGCGTCGAGTGCCAGTGAGTCCGGCGCCGCCTGGCGGCGGTCCTCGGCGACCTCTTCGGCGGTCAGCCCGCCAGGGTCCTCGGCAGTGGGCAAGTCGAGCACGTTGAGCAGCGCCGACAGTGTGCGGTCGTCATCCAGCCGGTAGCCGAGCCGCGCGTTGAGCAGGCGCTTCTCGACGGCGCTCTGCTCGCGATAGCCGTCGAAGTCCAGCGCCGAGAGGCTGACGCTGTGCACCCAGTTACCGGTCTCGCCCCCCTGACGCACGGCCAGCTTGTAGAAGTCATCGCTGCCGCCCTGCAACCGCACCACCGGCGAACGGCGCAGCTCGCTGCCGTCGCCGGTAGTGATGTCGATCACCCCGCCGGCGGCGTTGCCGTAGAGCACCGAGGCGGGGCCGCGTATCACCTCGATGCGCTCGGCGCTGTCCAGATCCACGGCATCGATCTGCGCCTGGCCGTCGGGGAGGGTATAGGGGATGCCGTCGACGCGGATGTGCAGGCCGCGGATGCCGAAGGTGCCGCGGGCGCCGAAGCCGCGGCTGGAGATGCGCTGCCCCTGGGCGAAGTTGTCGCGGTTCTGCAGGAAGAGCCCGGGCACCGGCGCCAGGGCCTCGTCGAGGCGCACGCCCTGCTCGCCCCGCTGGATCTCCTCCCGGGTGACCGCCGAGACGGCCGCCGGGGTGTCGTAGAGGCGTCGCTCCAGGCGCGGCGCGCTCACGGTGATGGTAGGGAGGGCCTCGGCGTTGTCATCGCCGGCCTCCTGGGCCGGTGCCTCGATAACGACGAGGCACCCGAGGAGGGAAGCACCTTTTCTCATGATCGCGGAAGCCCTTCTCGTCGTGTCTCAATCAGCAAAAAAATCCGCGTGAACCCTCGCCCACTCGGGCGGGGAGGTAAGCGAGCAGTG
>NZ_WHMA01000008.1 GCF_010994375.1 Halomonas sp. NO4 | reverse complement strand
TAGAGAAGATCGGGCTCTTCCAGGTCGCACGCTTCAGGATCTCCGGCCTGGTCGGCGACCACTTAGAGGTGCTGCTGGAACTCGAGCAAAAGCCGTGGCGACGATCTAACAGGGTTCGCTTTCTACAGCTATCCGTTATGAGTGGTGGTATCAGTCGCGGCCTGAACATGAACACCCACGATGAAATGAAGAGCGCCCCAGGCCAGTGGCCCGGGGCGCTGGGGTTATGCGCCAGGCATGGCGCGTAGTGCCTGAACGGCACTGTTCCCGAGGGTCAGCCGAGGCTGAACAGTGGGTCGGAGACGCCCAGTACATAGAAGGCCACCAGGCCGATCACTCCCGCAAAGAGCAGGTAGTAGAGCGTCGGCAGGATGGTCTTGCGGATGGTGTCGCCCTCGCGGCCCAGCAGGCCTACGGTGGCCGAGGCCGCCACCACGTTGTGGATGGCGATCATGTTGCCTGCCGCGGCACCCACGGCCTGCAGCGCCACCATCATGGCGGTGGAGACACCGAGCTGCTGCGCCACGTTGAACTGAAAGTCCGAGAGCATCAGGTTCGACACCGTGTTGGAGCCGGCGATGAAGGCACCCAGCCCGCCCACGGCGGGGGCGAACAGCGGGTAGATGTCGCCCACGCTATCGGCGACGAAGCGCGCCATGGCCACCGGCATGGAGACCAGGTCGGCGGCGTTGACACCGGAGTTGATCAGGATGCGCACCATGGGGATGGTGAAGATCAGCACGAAGCCGGCACCCAGCAGCGTCTTGGAAGACTCGCCGAAGGCTGCCTTGAGCTCGCCGGAGCGCATGCGATGGATCACCGCGGTGATCAGCACCACCATCACCAGGATGCCGCCGGGCAGGTAGAGCGGTTCGATGCTGCCGGAGATGCCCGCCTCGCCGAGGATGTTACTCCAGCCGAAGCTGAAGGAGGTCAGGGCGTTCTTGAGCGGCTCCACGGTGCGCGAGGCAACCAGCAGGACGGCCAGCAGCACGTAGGGCACCCAGCCCATGAAGGTGGAGATCGGTGCCTTGCCGACGACGTCATCGAGCTTGATCTCCAGCTTGCCGATCCAGTTGTCCGGCCACTGGCTGGACTCGGGGAAGTCCCAGGTATCCTTGGGCAGCAGGAAGCCGCGACGCGCGGCCGGCACGACGATGGCCAGGCCCACCATGGCGCCGATCATCGACGGGAACTCCGGCCCCAGCAGCACCCCGGCCAGGGCGTAGGGCACCACGAAGGCGACGCCGGCAAAGAGCGCGAAGGGGATGATGGAGAGCCCTTCCTTCCAGGAGCGATTGGCCCCGAAGAACTTGACCATGATGATCACCATGATCAGCGGCATCAGCACGCCGACCAGGGCGTGGACGATGGCCACCTCGGCGGAGATCAGGCGGAAGTATTCGAGCCAGCTGGAGCCGCCGGCCTCCAGTGCGGCGCTGATGCCGCTGCGGTCGACGCCGCCGGTCACGCCGACCACGATGGGCGTGCCTACCGCGCCGAAGGAGACCGGGGTGGACTGGATCATCATGCCCACCACCACGGCGGCCAGCGCCGGGAAGCCGAGTGCCACCATTAGCGGCGCGGCCACGGCGGCCGGGGTGCCGAAGCCCGAGGCCCCCTCGATGAAGCAGCCGAACAGCCAGGCGACGATGATCGCCTGGACGCGACGGTCGGGGCTGATGCCGGAGAAGCCGTTGCGGATCGCCTTGATGCCGCCGGAGTGCTTCAGGGTGTTGAGCAGCAGGATGGCGCCGAAGATGATCCAGAGGATGGCGACCGTGAGGATCAGACCCTGGAAGGTGGAAGCCAGCACCCGGCTGACACTCATTTCCCAGGCGAAGAGGGCGATCAGCGCCGTGACCGCGTAGACCACGGGCATGGCCGTCCGCGCGGGCAGGCGAAAGCCGATGAGCAGGATGCCCGCCAGCAGCAGCGGCGTGAAGGCGAGCAGCGCAAGAGTCGTGTCCGTCATGGGCAGCGTGACCTCGCAGTGGATTGTTGGTTGGAACGAAGGCCGATGGGCGACCGTCGCTGGCCAGCGAAAGATACGTCGAGTCGACGGGAAAGGCTACTGATGGGAAATTGGTATGACCAATAATTTCAATGCGATGTTGCATGGATGGTTCAAAAACTATCCATAAAAACAGCATGATGTCAGATATATCGGAGGGCGGCTGGCTGCCTGTCATCGTCGCCAGGTTAGACTAATGGACAAAACGGGCGTCGGTCAGGGCGTGGAAGCACCGGTTTGGCAGGGCCCACAAAGGCTGGCACTATCCCGACAGGACCGAAGGGGCGCTCCGCCCGGGACGACCACCACCACGCCAGGAGACGAGCATGGCACGGGTACTCTACGAACTCTGCGGGATCGACGAGGGGCTGCGGTTCTCGCCCTACTGCTGGCGTGTGCGCTACGCGCTGGCCCACAAGGGGCTGGCGGTGGAAACCCGCCCCTGGCACTTCACCGACAAGGCGGCGCTGGCCTTTGCCAATCACGACAAGGTGCCGGTGCTCGTCGACGGCGACGCGGTGGTGGTCGAGAGCTACGAGATCCTGCGCTACCTAGATCGCACCTACCCCGAGGCACCGCTGCTGGGCGACGGCCTGGCCGAGGCGCGGGCACGCTTCTTCAAGGCCTACGCCGAGCGGGCCCTGGCCCCGGCGATGCTGCGCACCATCATCATGGACCTGCTCAACGCCATTCATCCCAAGGATCGCGACTACTTCCGCGAGAGCCGCGAGAAGCGCTTCGGCCGCACCCTCGAGGAGTTCCATTCGCCGGCCAAGGGGTTGGCGCAGCTGGATGCCGCCCTGGAGCCGCTGCGCGGCTGCCTCAAGGAGGCCGACTTCATCGACGGTGCCGCGCCCGCGGCGGCGGACTACCTGCTGTTCGGCAATTTCATGTGGGCGCGCTGCGTTTCCAGCGCTGATCTCGTCTCCAACGCCGATCCGGTCTACGCTTGGCTGGAGCGCATGCTGGACTGTCACGACGGCCTGGGGCGCAGCGCCCTGCGCGTCACCGACATCGAGGGCGCCTACCGCTGATACGGCGGGCACCGCCGGGGGCGTCCCCCGGCCCGGCCCCCCGCTTGACGGGCCATCCCCCGCCACCTAGGTTGTTGATAGGGCCGGAAACGGCCAAGGCGAGCCTGACGCACTGGCTCGGGTCGCCTGTTCCTCTCGCGAGCGCTGCCCCCGTGGTGGCGCCGCCAGCCGAAATTGCTCGAGCCTCGTCAGGCTGCTGCCCCTCGCAGTATTCCGACAGGCATGCTATGAGCAGCAAACACGCAGGGAATGACGAGAAGCTTCGCGTCGAGCGCCTCTACAAGGTGTTCGGCGACGATCCGGACGACACCATCCGCCGCGTCGAGGCCGGCCATAGCAAGAAGCAGATCTATGCCGACACCGGTTCGGTGGCGGCGGTGGCCGATGTCTCCTTTGGCGTGCAGGAGGGCGAGATATTCGTCGTCATGGGGCTTTCCGGCTCCGGTAAGTCGACGCTGATCCGCTGCCTCAACCGCTTGATCGAGCCCACGCGGGGCAGCATCCGGATTGACGGGGAGGAGATCGTCGGCCTCGACGCCGAGGCGCTGCGGCGGCTGCGTCGCGAAAAGCTGTCTATGGTGTTCCAGCACTTCGCCCTCTTTCCCCACAAGACCGTTGGCGAGAACGTCGAGTACGGCCTCAAGATCCGTGGCCTGCCGGCCCAGGAGCGCCGCGACAAGGCGCTGCGATCGCTGGAGCAGGTGGGGCTGGAGGCCTACGCTGACGTGCCGCCGGACAACCTCAGCGGCGGCATGCAGCAGCGGGTCGGTCTGGCCCGTGGTCTGGCCGTGGACCCCGACCTGATGCTGATGGACGAGCCCTTCAGTGCGCTCGACCCGCTGATCCGCCGCGACATGCAGGACGAGCTGCTGGAGCTTCAGCAGGAGCTGCGCATGACCATCGTCTTCATCACCCACGACCTCCACGAGGCGCTGCGCCTCGGCGATCGCATCGCCATCATGAAGGATGGCCGCTTCGTGCAGCTGGGCTCGCCGCAGGAGATCGTGGCACAGCCGGCCGACGACTACGTGGCCGCCTTCACCCGAGACGTGGACCGCGCCCGGGTGTTCCGCGCCCGGACATTGCGTCGTGACGCCGAGGCGCTGTCCGCCGACGCCTCGGTCGCGGCCGCCCGCGTGCAGCTGACGCGCCTCGAGCGATCGGCACTCTACGTCGTCGACGACTACGACCGTCCCCAGGGAGTGGTGCGCCGGGAGGCGCTGGAGGCAAACGGCCTCTCCTCGCTGGACGAGGCTCTGGTTCGCGAGTTCCCCACCGCCGACGCCGAGCAGGAGCTGGTCGAGCTCTATTCGGCCTGTGCCGCGGGCCTGCCGGTCGCCCTGCTCGACGACGAGGGCCGGCTGACCGGCATCGTCGAGCCGCTCGAGGTCTTCCAGCTCCTCGGCGGCAACGGCGGGGGTGACGATGCCGACGGCGCCTCGTCGGCGGGAAACACGGCGGGACGACCCGGCGTGACGGCTGGCTCGTTGGAGATGAGGAGGCCCGACCATGGCTGACCAGATTTCCGACTTCTACACGCTGCCCCTCGACGACTGGATCGAGTACTTCGTCAAGGACTGGCTGGTGCCCAATTTCCGGCCCGTATTCCAGGCCATCCAGTGGCCGATCGATCAGGTGCTGGGCGGGCTGGAGGCGTTTCTGCTGTGGCTGCCCTATCCGGTATTCGTGGTGGTGCTACCACTGCTCGCCTGGCGCGTGGCCGGCGGCGGCGTGGCGCTCTTCACGCTGCTCTCGCTGCTGTTCATCGACCTGCTGGGCATCTGGCAGGAGACCATGGTGACGCTCGCCATGATTCTGACCGCGGTCACCTTCTGCGTGCTGGTAGGGGTACCGCTGGGCATCCTCGCCGCCCGCAGCGACCTCTTTGCCAGCCTCATCCGCCCGGTGCTGGACATCATGCAGACCATTCCGCCCTTCGTGTACCTGGTGCCCATCGTCATGCTGTTCGGCGTGGGCATCGTGCCGGGGGTGATCGCCACCATCATCTTCGCGCTGCCGCCGGTGATCCGTCTCACCAACCTGGGCATCCGCCAGGTCCAGGCGGAGCTGGTGGAAGCCGGCCTCGCCTTCGGCTCGACGCGCCGCCAACTGCTCTTCGAGATCCAGATCCCGCTGGCGCTGCGCACCATCATGACCGGCCTCAACCAGACCTTGATGCTGTCGCTGTCGATGGTGGTGATCGCTGCGCTGATCGGTGCCGGCGGGCTAGGGTTGACGGTGTTCACCGGTCTGGGACGCCTGGATATCGGCCGCGCCACCCTTGGCGGGATCGGCATCGTACTGCTGGCGATCATGCTCGATCGTATCACCCAGGCGCTCGGCGAGGGTCGCCAGGCAAAGCGGCCGGGCGTGAAGCAGTCATTGAGCCGTTTGTTCAAGGGGCTTTTTCAAGGGAGCAGAGCATACGAGGACCAACGATAAACCGGATCGCGGCACGCCCTGCTGCGATCCTGCAATGCAGGAGGATACCCATGAACATGCTGCATACCCCATGGCATACAACCCTGCTGGCCGGGGCAGCCGCAGCGCTGCTGCTGGCACCCGCCGGGCAGGCCGACGAGCACACTCCCGGCGAGGGCGTGTCGGTGAGCCCGGCCCGCGCCACCTGGGACACGGGGTGGTTCCCCACCGCGGTCTACAGTCAGGTACTGGCGGAACTGGGCTATGACGTGGATCGTCCCACGACCCTGGACAACCCGCCGTTCTACCAGTCCGTGGCCCAGGGAGACGTGGATTTCTGGGTGAACGGCTGGTTTCCGCTGCACAACACCTACCGCAGTACTTTCGAACAGGGCGCCGAGTTGATCGGCTATGTCGCCGAAGGCGGGGCCCTGCAGGGCTACCTGGTCGACAAGGCGACCGCTGACGAGCACAACATCACCAGTCTCGAGGATTTCAAGGATCCCGACATCAAGGCCCTGTTCGATTCCGACGACAACGGCCTGGCCGAACTGGTCGCCTGCCCGCCGGGCTGGGGCTGCGAACTGGTGATCTCCCACCACCTGGAAGCCTACGACCTCACCGACCACATCGAGCCGATCAAGGCGAGCTACTCCGCTTCCATGGCCGAAGCCATGGGCCGCTACCAGCAGGGCGAGCCAATCTTCTTCTACACCTGGACGCCCAACTGGACGGTGGGTCTGCTGGAGCCGGGCGAGGACGTGGTCTGGATCACCGTCGAGGAAGCCAGCCTGCCGGAGGATCAGCAGCAGTTCGAGGATGCCACCGTGGTGGAAGGCGTCGAGGGCTGTGTCGAGGATCCCTGCAACCTGGGCTGGCCGGCCAACGACATCCGCCCGGTGGTCAACAGCGAGTTCGCCGACAATAATCCCGCGGCGGCCAAGCTGTTCGAGGTGATGAGCATCCCGCTGGAGGACATCTTTGCCCAGAACGCCAAGATGTTTGACGGCGAGGACAGCGAGTCCGACATCCAGCGCCACGCCGAGGAGTGGATCGAGGAGAACCGCGACCAGGTCGACGAGTGGCTCGACCAGGCACGCCAGGAGGCCATGTAAGCCTACCGAGGCAGTCGTGACGCTGACCTCCGGTGCGCCCCGGCCGGGCAGGAAGCCCGCGCCGGGGCGCCTTGCGGAGTGGCGAATGAAGCAGCCCGCAGGCATGTTGCACTGCACAAAAATTCTTGCTATGCTGCATCGCAACAAGGTGGTTCTGAATAGATGGAGCCTGCCTTGGTCACCGAAATCAGAGGAGGTGCTTCATGAGCAAGACCAATTCGTCCACGACCCAGCAGTTCGACACTCTGTTCGCCGGCCCGGCCCGCGCCTATGCGGCGCTGAGCCTGGAGTTTACCGAGAAACTGGCGGCGGCCCAGTTCGAGGCCGCACGTGCCTACACTGACCTGAGCCTGGCCCAGGCCCGTGCCTGGCTCGACGTGAAAGACGTCGAGGGATTCAAACAGATCGTGGAATCCCAGCAGAAGGTCGCCCAGGACCTCGGCAACCGGGTCAAGGGGGACGCCGAGAAGGTGGTTACCCTGAGCCAGGAGTTTCTGCAGAAAGGGCAGAAGCTGACCGAAGAGAACGTCAAGGCCGCCAGCGCCGCCCGCTAAGTCGCGCTGCCCGGCACGCCAGTTGGCGTGCCGAACGCACCGGTCTGCCGTCGTCCCCTTGGGGGGCGGCGGTTTTTTTGTGTCTCGCCTTGTGGCGAGGCACGGCGCAGGCGCCTTGGTATGGGCGGCTCAGGTCGCTCGCTCCCCGAGCAGTTCGATCACCTCCTCGTCCTCCACCTGACCGAAGTCGGCGAAGAACTGGCCCACGGCCATGAAGTCGGCGGGCACCTTCAGGCACACCACCTCGTCGGCCAGCGCCTCGAGCCGCGCGGCGGCATCCGGCGAGGCCACGCCCAGTGCGGCGATGAGCCGTTTGGGACGCCCCTGTAACGTCTTCAGGGCGGCTTCCATGGTGGCGCCGGTAGCACTGCCGTCGTCGACCACCACCACCACCCGGTCGTCGGGCGGGATCGGTGGGCGCACCGGCGTGTAGCGTTCCCGCCGTTCGCTGAGCACCTGGCGCTGACGGTCGATCTCCCGGTCCACCGCCTCGGCAGGGCAGCGCTCGGCAGCCGGGTCGAGCTGCGCGTCGCCCGTCTCGCTGACGGCGCCGATGGCGAATTCCGAATGGCCCGGGGCGCCGATCTTGTGTACCAGCACCACGTCCAGCTCGCCCTCCAGCGCCGTGGCCAGACGATGCCCCATGGGCACGCCACCCCGGGGAATGGCGAGGATCAGCGGGTTGTTTCCCTTCAGGTGGGCGAGACGCTCGGCCAGACGGTCGGCCGCGTCGAGACGGTCATGGAACATGGCGGACCTCCGGTGAATGCCTCTCGTTAGTCAGTGTAGCGGCTGAGGGCCGTCGATGGACAAGGCCCGGGGAAGGGCGGCACGTCGGCGCATGATTGTAGTCATGGAAAATATTTCTATCTATACAATAATTGTATACCTTGGGTGGCGGCGGGCCCGGGATAGCGTGATGCCCTCGGCCCTTTTCCTCGGGCGCCCCGGCGCCGATCTCGAGACAACAGCAACAACAGGAGATGTATCCATGAGGCGTGGCATACCCACTCGCCACCATGTCGTCACCGTTCTGACGGCGGCTCTGGCGGCCGGTAGCACCCAGGCTGCCACCTGGAGCGATACCTTCATCGGCTATCGATATGGCACCCAGTTCGCCGAGCCGAACAACCCGCAGGATGTGACCAAGCACGTCCTGCAGTTCACGTACGTCAGCGGCTATTCGCTGGGGCAGAACTTTCTCAACCTGGATGTGCTGCAGTCCGACAGCGCCGACCCGGCCAACGGCAGCAGCAGCGGGGCCACCGAGGCGTATCTCGTCTATCGGCATCAGTTGCAGGCGGGAAAGGTGTTCGATGACCCCGTGGCCTTCGGCCCGGTGAAAGACATGGCTCTGACGGCGGGTTTCGACCTCAACACCAAGAACACCGCCTTCGCGCCGCGCAAGCGCCAGCTGGTGGTGGGCCCCACCGTCAAGTTCGACGTGCCCCGCGGCTTTGTCGACCTCAGCCTGTTCTACAGCCGCGAGTGGAACCACTGCGGCCTCGATGCCTGCGGCCTGCCGGGCAACCGCAATGCCATCACCTTCGACCCCTACTACCAGGTCAACCTGGCCTGGGGGTTGCCCTTCGAGGCCGGGGCGGTGCCGCTGAAGTTCCAGGGCTTCTACAACTACAACGGCGAGAAGGGTGACGACTATTTCGGCGTGGCCACCAAGCCCGAACAGCTGATGCGCACCTCGCTGATGGTCGATGTGGGCCAGTTGGCCTGGGGCGGAGAGAACACCCTGTGGACCGGCGTGGGCTACGAGTACTGGCGCAACAAGTTCGGTAACCACGACAAGGCGGGCGTCGACACCGATGCCCTGACGTTCAACCTGGAGTGGCACTTCTGAGCAAGCCGTGATGCAGGCACCATGACAAACGCCGCCGGGGTGACCGGCGGCGTTTGTCGTTGTGGGGCCTGACCGAAGATCGGTCAGGCCGTGGCGCGCTCACAGGTTGGTCTTGACGCTCTCGCTCTTGGCGATGACCGGTTCTTCGGGGTCGGGCTGCTGGCGGCTCGGCTTGCCGGGCAGCAGGGCATCGAGCAGCAGGGCGGCGGTCGCCGCCGGCACCAGGCCGGACTTGAGCAGCAGCCCGGCCTGGCCGGGCATGGTCTCGGAGATCGCCTCGACCGCCGGCAGGCCGATGCCCAGGCTCAGGGCGACGGCAATGATCAGCATGGCGCGCTGGTCCAGTTCGCACTCCTGGATGATCTTGAGCCCGGCCGAGGCGATCATGCCGAACATCACGATACCGGCACCGCCCAGCACGGCGTGGGGCATGGCCGCCACCAGGCCGCCCAGCTTGGGGAACAGGCCCATGGCAATCAGCAGCAGGCCGCCGATGGTCACCACGTGGCGGCTGACCACGCCGGTGAGGGTGATCAGGCCGACGTTCTGGGCGTAGGCAGTGTTGGGCAGGGTGTTGAACACCGCGGCGAAGGAGGTGGCCACGCCGTCTGCCATCACGCCGCCGGAGAGTTCGCGATCCTTGGCCGCCCGTCCCGCGCCGCCGGTGGTGATCGCCGAGATGTTGCCGATGGTTTCCAGGCCCACCACGAACATGATCAGCACCATGCCGGTGATCGCGGTCAGCGAGAACTCCATGCCGTACTCCAGCGGCTTGGGCACGGCGAACCAGCCGGCATTGGTGAGGTTGGTGAAGTCGACCATGCCCAGCGCGATGGCCACCAGGTAGCCCGCGACCAGGCCGAAGAGAATCGACGAGGCCTTGATGAAGCCGCGGCCCAGCTGGTGCACGGCGATGGTCACCACCAGCACGAAGAAGGCCAGGGCCAGGTTGGTGGGCGAGGCGAAATCCTCGGAGCCCACGCCCCCGGCCGCGTAGTTCAGCCCCACCGGCATGAGGGTGATGCCGATCAGCAGCACCACGATGCCGGTCACCACGGGGGAGAACCAGTGGCGTATCTTCTTGAGGAAGGCCCCCAGCACGACCTGCATCAGACCGGCGACGAAGGAGGCCCCGAGCACCGCCGGCAAGCCAAAGGCCTTGGCCAGCGGCAGGGCCACCGGCAGGAAGCCGAAGCTGGTGCCCTGCACGATGGGCAGGCGCGCGCCCACCGGGCCGATGCCGATGGTCTGGATCAGCGTCGAGATCCCGGCGACGAACAGCGCCACCTGGATCAGAAAGATCTGTTCTCCGGCGGTGGCGCCGATCACCCCGGCAATGATGATCGGCGGGGTCACGTTACCCGCGAACATGGCCATGATGTGCTGCAGGCCGAGTGGAATGGCCTTGGCCAGCGGTGGCATGGCATCGGGGTTCTGGTTGATGGTGCGAGAGGGTTTGTGTTGGGCGGAAGGCTGTTCAGCGTCAGTCATGTCGGGCTCTCGAGCTTGTTGTTGTGTTCCGTGATGCGACTGAAAGTGCATCACGCCACTGTATGGAATGTACACAATCATTGTGGTTTTTAAAGACAATGTTGCCTTGTTTTTGTGTGGAAATTATTTTCCGGCTTTTAAAACAATGCGTTGGTGGGTATATGCTGACTGTTTGGTCAGCTTTCTGAGTCCGTGCAAAGCGGGATCGCCACGGGGTGGCACCACAAGACGACGCTGGTGGCGCCAGCGTCGCGGCCCCTCATCCTTGCGCTCGTGCTTCCAGACGAAAGCGGGCGATGCGGTTGATCTGCTCGACGGCGGTGCGGCGCTCCTCTTCCGGTGAGTTCTCCAGGCGCGTGGCGAAGGCGGCGAGAATGGCGTGGCGGTCGCTGCCCTTGACGGCCATTACGAAGGGGAAGCCGAACTTCTGCTTGTAGGCGGCGTTGAGGCGCTCGAAGCGGGCCATCTCCTCCGGGGTGCACTGGTCGAGACCGGCCCCGGCCTGCTCGCGGGTCGAGTCGTCGGTGAGTTCGCCGGCGATGGCCGCCTTGCCGGCCAGGTCGGGGTGGGCGCGAATCACCTCGAGCTGACGCTCGGGAGCCGCCGCACGTAGCGTCTTGCCCATGGCCTCGGCCAGGCCGTCGGGGGTGTCTTCGGCGGCCGTCAGGCCGCGGTCCCAAGTGTCGGCGGCGACCCAGGGGGAGTGCTCGTAGATGTCGCCATAGTGGGTGACGAAGGCGTCACGATCGAGTTGGCTCGGGCGCGGCATGAGGGTGGGCTGGGTCATCGTGGGCTCCGTTGTGATGGGGTGCTCTTAAATTGTATACAGAAATTCTTTGAAATGTATCACAATACGCGCTAAAACTGTCTTCGATGCTAACGTCATGATGCCTGCCTGCCGCAGGCATCGCCATCGTGCAACGTACAAGGGGGAGAGCCATGGGTTATCTGACGACGCATGTTCTGGACACGGCAGCGGGCAGCCCCGGCAAGGGGATCCGCATCGAGGTCTATCGGCTGACGGACGGCGAGCGCACCCGGCTCACCGAGGTCGTGACCAATGACGACGGCCGCTGCGACGGGCCCATCCTGGATGGCGAGGCCTTCACCGCCGGCGAGTACGAACTGGTGTTTCATGCCGGTGACTACCTGCGGGCCCAGGGCGTCGCCGCCGCCGAGCCGCGCTTCCTGGACGTCATCCCGCTGCGCTTCGGTGTGGCCGACGCCAGCCAGCACTACCACGTGCCGCTGCTGTTGTCGCCGTATGGCTATTCCACCTACCGCGGCAGCTGAGGCATCGCCTTGTCCGTGGCCAGTGACGCCCTGATCGCCTGAGTGCCAACAACAACCAAGCCGAGACTATCCCCATGCAAGCCTACCTGCTGGATTTCGCCAACTTCATGCTGCGCTGGCTGCACGTCATCGCGGCCATCGCCTGGATCGGCGAGTCGATCTACTTCGTGATGCTGGACAACAGCCTGCGTACGCCCAAGGCTGCCGAGGACCGCGAGAAGGGCGTGTTCGGCGAGATGTGGGCGGTGCACGGCGGCGGTTTCTACCACAACCAGAAATACGCCACGGCACCGGCCAAGCTTCCCGAGGACCTGCACTGGTCATTCTGGAAGTCCTACACCACCTGGCTGTCGGGTTTCGCGCTCTTCGTGATGCTCTACATGACCAGCCCCGGCTTCTATCTGGTCAACGCCAACAGTGATTGGGCCTGGGTGGCCAACCTGAGCGGCTGGCAGGCCAACGTTCTGGCGCTGCTCTTCCTGCTCGGCGGCTGGGTCGTCTACAACGAACTGTGCAAGCGCATCAGCCCCAACATGGAGCGCGACGGCCTGCTGAGTCTCGCCGTGGCGGTGATGATGGTGGTGGTCGCCTATCTCAGCACCCAGCTGTTCACCGGTCGCGCGGCCTTCCTGCTCACCGGCGCGGTCATGGCCACGGCGATGTCGGCCAATGTCTTCTTCTGGATCATTCCCGGCCAGCGCCGCATGGTGAAGGCCATGAAGGCGGGCGAGACGCCCAACCCGCTGGACGGCAAGCGTGGCAAGCAGCGCTCGGTGCACAACACCTACTTCACACTGCCGGTGGTGCTGCTGATGGTCAGCAACCACTACTCCTTCGCCTACTCGCACGAGTACGCCTGGGTGATCATGTCGCTGTTCATCTTCGGCGGCGCGCTGATCCGCCAGTTCTTCGTGCTGATGCACGCGGGCAAGATCCAGCCTGCCTACCCGGTGGCCGGCACGGCGCTGCTCGCGGTGGCGTTCTGGGTCGCCGCGCCGGCGCCCTCAGGCTCCGACACGGCTCAGGCTTCCGCGGAGGTGACCCTGGCGGAGGTGCAGTCGATCATCGAGAACCGCTGCGTGGCCTGCCACTCCAGCGAGCCCTCCCAGCCCGGCTTCAGCGCGCCGCCGGCCGGCGTTGCCTACGACAGCCGCGAACAGATCGCGCAACAGCACGCCAAGATTCAGGAAGTAGTAGCCAGTGGCTACATGCCGCTGAGCAACATGACCGACATGACCGACGAGGAGCGTGCAGCAATCGCCGCCTGGTCCGAATGAGGCGCACCGTGACCGCCGGCTCGGTTCGATTGCGCCTCCCGCTTGCGTATACAATGAATCGCAACCCAGGGCAGCAAGGAGTCGGAACATGAACCAGCTGGCGGATCACGGCGAGTCCAGGAAGGGGCGTCCCCGGCGTCTGGGCAAGAACGGTGACGGGGCCGAGCGCCACGAGGCCATCTACCGCTCGATCAGCGATGCCATCATCGAGCACCGCCTCAAGCCGGGTGCGCGACTGCGCGAGGATGCGCTGGCCGAGGTGTTCGGTATCAGCCGCACCGGCATCCGCAAGATCCTGCAGCGCCTGGCGCTGGAGCAGCTGGTAACGCTTACCCCGCGGCGCGGCGCCAGCGTCACCCGGCCTACCGCCGACGAGGCCAAGGATGTCTTCGACGCGCGGCAGATGGTGGAGTGCGGTCTGATGCCGGCCGTTG
Source organism: Halomonas sp. NO4 (assembly GCF_010994375.1). Taxonomy (GTDB): domain Bacteria; phylum Pseudomonadota; class Gammaproteobacteria; order Pseudomonadales; family Halomonadaceae; genus Halomonas. The sequence goes on along the minus strand of NZ_WHMA01000008.1, from coordinate 152,021 downwards.
CCCGACGCATCAGCGACGCCGATGTGAGCGAGTTGCGCGACATGGCCAAGCGCGAGCGCGAGGCGCTGCGCACCGGCGAGCAGAGCACCGCCATCAAGCTCTCCGCGGCCTTCCACGAGCGTCTCGCCCGGCTCTCGGGCAATGCCACCCTGGCCGAGTTCGTGGGGCGTCTCTGCTCGCGCTCCTCGCTGATCCTGGCGGTCTACGGCAGCCCCGGTCACCTGGGCTGCGAGTCCCACGACCACGACGACCTGATCGGCTATCTGGAGGCCGGCAATGGCGAGCGCGCCGCGGCCTTCATGAGCCGCCACCTCAAGGCCATCGAGGCCTCGCTCTCCATCGTCGAGGAGGTGGACGAGGTGCCCGACCTGCACCGCATCTTCGGGCACTGACTGCCTGCTCACCGCGCCGCCGCCTGGCAACCCGCGCCAGGCCCGCCATACTGGGGGCATGGGTCGAGCCGTGGGGGAGGTCGCCGTGTCCCTGCCGTCGAACGACACTCCGGGCGAGGTACCCTCGGAGCGGGTCTATGCCGAATACGTCAGGCTCAGCGAGGTGTGCAACGACTACATCCATCGCTCCCTGGGCGACATCCGGCTGTTCGGCTCCATCGGCGCCCTGCTGGCCTGGGACCCGCTGGCCCGGCTCTTCGAGTTCGATACCCGGCTTGAGCAGCCGGTGACGCCGGTGGGTTTCCTGGTGCTGCTGCTGGTGATCGTGCTGGTGATGTTTTACGACCTCTTCAAGCAGTCGATTTTCTTCTTCCATCTGGCCCGCATGCGCGAACTGGAGCGCGTCCTCAACCGCGACGGCGATCCGTGCGTCGAGCTGTTCCATCTCGCCGGGGGATGGCCGGCGTGGTTCCGGCGCTACCATGCCCCGGTGGCCCGGGGCTTCTGGGGCGTGTTCTACCTGCTGGTGGTGGTCTTCCCCGCCATCATTCTCTACCTGCAGGGCTATGCCGCCTGGCTCTATGTCTACCTGCCGACCGCCTTCCTCTTGCTGGGGCTGCATGCCCATTGTGCTCAACGGGTGGTGAACTCGTTGCAGCCCTGAGACGGTGGAGGCGACGTGGTGATGGGAGTGTGGCGACACGCCCGGCAGGGCCGGGCGTGTGCTCCTGGGAATGGAATCACTGACGAAAGCGCTGGCAGGGCGCCCAGTGCTGCATCAGCAGATAGTAGGTGAGGCCGGCGGGAATCAGGCTCGCGTACCAGGAGACGGCTGAGAAGGCGAGGGCGGCGACGATGCCCACACCGGTGGCGATCACGGCGGCCAGGTTGACGCCCTGGTAAGGGCCGGTGGCATCGTAGAGCTTGGCGAGGTCCAGGGTACGGCGACGGATCACGTAGTAGTCGACCACCAGCACGGCGAAGATCGGACCCAGGAAGGCGGAGTAGGTCTGCACGAAGAGCTGCAGGCCGGCGGCGGATTCCGGCTGCACCAGCTTCCAGGGGAAGGTGGCGAAGGCGAGCAGACCGACGATCACGGTGGCGACCGGGTACTTCATCTTGAACACGTCCATCAGCACGTAGGTCGGCGGCACCACGTTGTTGAGCACGTTGGTGGTGACCTGGGCGAAGGCGATGAACAGCAGGGTGGTCATCAGCAGCGGCGTGTTGTCCACGGCGTTGGCGAACACCTGGATGGGGTCGGCGGTGCCGGTGGCTTCGGAGACCATGTAGCCGATCATGCCCATGAACAGCGTGCAGGGCAGGATCGACATGGCGTAGATGGTGGTGAGCAGGCCCGGGCCGGTGCCGTGCTTGTGTTCGCGCGAATAGTCGCTGACGTTGAGCATCATGGTGCTGTAGATGCCCAGGAAGAGCATGGTGGCGCCCCAGAACGGCATGCCCCAGGAGCCTTCCATGGTCAGCAGGCTGGCCGAGAGCTCATCGCCGTAGCGCTGCACCGTGGCATAGAACATGTAGACCAGCGAGGCGAGGATGAAGGCGCTGCCGATGTTCTCGAGCCACTTGATGCCCTGGAAGCCCATCACCGACAGGGCGATCTGCAGCAGCTGGAAGGTGATGAAGTAGAACACCAGGTTGTCGAAGCCGAACAGCGTGGCCGACACCATGTTGAGGGCCCCGGCGCCGATCCAGCTCTGGAAGCCGTACCAGACGATGGCCGGTACGGCGCGCACGAGCCCCGGGATGCGGGTCCCGGCGAAGCCGAAGGCGCTGCGGGCCTGGACCATGAAGGGGATGCCGTACTTGTAGCCGGGGGCGCCGTTGATGGCCAGCGCGATGCCGATGACGAAACAGCCGATGGCGATGGCCAAGGTGGCCTGGATCAGGTTCAGCGTGCCCACCACGCTGGAGCCCATGGCGAAGGTGCCGATGGAGACGCAGCCGCCGAACCAGGCCAGGAAATAGGAGGGGCGGCCCATGATGCGGGTCTGCTGGGGCGCCAGGCTTTCGTCGCCGGGGGCCTTGGTGGTGGTGGCCGTGCCGGGGGCGACCGGCTCGGCGGCGGTGCTATGGGGGGTTGGGGTGGTCATGTCAGAGTCCTCGCACGTCGTTGTTGGGGATTGTGGTTATGCGCCGGAGCCAGGCTCCGGGTGCGCTTGCGGCGTGGCGTGCTCGCGGGTTTGTTGGACTTGTTGTGACAGGGCGCCGGGCGGCGCGCTGAAGTGCTGCGTTCGAGGTCAGCAGGATGCTGTCAGGTTGGTGTAGCGCTCGAAGCGGCCGGTGAAGGCCTTGGGCCGGGGAAAGGCCAGGTCGCCGTGCTTGCTGGTGCCGAGCCCCAGCCCGGCCAGTGCCTCGGCGAGCTTGACGCCGGCGGTGACGCCTTCCACCACGGGCAGGCCAACGGCGTCGCCGATCTCCTCGGTGAGCTTGGCCATGCCGCCGCAGCCCAGCACGATGGCGCCGACGCCGTCTTCGTCGCGGGCGCGACGGCACTCGTCGATGATGCGCCCGAGGGCGACGGCGCCGTTCTCCTCCAGGTCGAGCACCGGGATCTCCGCGGCCCGCACCCGGCGGCAGTGGTGGGCAAAGCCGTACTGCTCGAGCAGGTGCTCGGCGATGATGCCGGTGCGGCCCAGGGTGGTGACGACGGAAAAACGGGTGCTGATCAGCGCGGCCATGTGGAAGGCCGCCTCGGCGATGCCGATGACCGGGGCGCGGGTCAGCTCGCGGGCGGCGAGCAGCCCCGGGTCGCCGAAGCAGGCGATCACGTAGGCGTCAACCCCGTCGCGTTCGCCCTGGAGGACCTCGTCGACCACTCCGACCGCACTGATGGCCTCGTCGAAGTGGCTCTCGATGGAGACCGGGCCGCTGTCGGGTTGGCTGGCGGTGATTCGCGTGCCCGGCGCGGCGATGCGCCGGGCGGCCTCGCCGATGGCCGCCGTCATGGCGTGGGTGGTGTTGGGGTTGATGACCCGAATGTGCATGGCAAAGGCTCCAGTGGTTTTGTGGACAACGCCTGTTTTCTTTGTACACAAAATATAGAAGGCCCTCCCCGGCAATGCAAGGACGCCGTGATGTCTTCTGATGTGGCGAAATGCTCTTTTAATAACAACGAGTTGCTTGTTCTTGTCGGGAGTATTTCGGAACCTGGACGGCTATGACTTAGGTCGTAGAGGGCGGCGCTCGCCATGCTCTGTCGACGGTTACATGCAGATAAAGTATACAGTTTGTCGCGCAATGCCTTTCCTGACCGGATGGGCAACCAGACAGGTGGCGCCTGGTCGGCCGCTCGGCAGGGGCTGTTCGTGATCGGTGCTTGAAAAATTGTATACAAAGTCTATCGTGAAGGCATCATGCCGGCTGCCAAAGCGCTCGACTGCTCCGCGAACGCCTAGGGCAAGGGAGCCAGCCTTGCAATGCGCTGCGAGCCAGCATAGCGTGTATTGTATACAGCAACTGTTGCGCATCGGCCTGGCCGACTGTGCGAGCCAACAACAACACAGGACTCCGCCATGCAGACATCGGATCACCCCGCGCCCCGTGACTATCCCCGTGACCTGATCGGCTACGGCCGCACGCCGCCCCACGCCAGCTGGCCCGGCAATGCCCGGATCGCCGTGCAGTTCGTGCTCAACTACGAGGAGGGCGGCGAGAACTGCGTGCTGCACGGCGATGCCGGCTCCGAGCAGTTCCTCTCCGAGATCATCGGCGCCCCGGCCTTTCCCGACCGCCACCTGAGCATGGAGTCGATCTACGAGTACGGCTCGCGGGTCGGGGTGTGGCGTATCCTGCGCGAGTTCGAGCGCCGCGGCCTGCCGCTCACCGTGTTCGGCGTGGCCATGGCCCTGGAGCGCCACCCCGAGGTGGCCCACGCCTTCAAGGAGCTGGGCCACGAGATCGCCTGTCACGGCTACCGCTGGATCCACTACCAGGAAGTGCCGGAGCACGTCGAGCGCGAGCACCTGCAGAAGGCCATGGCGATCTTCCAGCGTCTCTACGGCGAGAAGCCGCTGGGCTGGTACACCGGCCGCGACAGCCCCAATACCCGCCGCCTGGTGCTCGACGAGGGCGGCTTCCTCTACGACAGCGACTACTATGGCGACGACCTGCCGTTCTGGACCCGCGCTGCCGACAGCCAGGGGGTGGAGCACGACCACCTGATCGTGCCTTACACCCTGGACAGCAACGACATGCGCTTCGCCGCGCCCCAGGGCTTCAACACCGCGGATCACTTCTTCACCTATCTGCGCGACGCCTTCGACGTGCTCTATGAAGAGGGCGAGGAGTCGCCGAAGATGCTCTCGGTGGGCATGCACTGCCGTCTGCTCGGCCGCCCCGGCCGCTTCCGGGCGCTGCAGCGCTTCCTCGACCATATCGAGGCCCACGATCGGGTCTGGGTGGCGCGCCGTGTGGATATCGCCCGGCACTGGGTGGAGCATCATCCGGCGGCGGGGCGCTGACTTCTGCCTCTATCGCAGGCCGCTGCATCGCTCGAGGCTGATCCGTCGACAGGCTTTCGAGGGGGCGCTGTGAACCCCTCCCTGGGCGCTACCGATGCCATCCCTGGCATCGGACCCCCTCTACAGCCTGTCCCCGGCGCCTCTCGCTTCGAGGCCTTGACTGCTCGACCTGGTCGTAATCTAGAAATACAAGACATCTTTTGGCCCCAACGCTTCCTGCAGGACATCTCATGAACCCACGCACCTACTACGCCCCCCACGGCGGCCATCCACCCCAGACCCAGCTGCTCTCCGACCGGGCGGTGTTCACCGAGGCCTATGCCGTCATTCCCAAGGGGGTGATGCGCGACATCGTCACCAGCAACCTGCCGTTCTGGGAGAACACCCGCCTGTGGGTGCTGGCGCGTCCGCTCTCCGGCTTCGCCGAGACCTTCTCGCAGTACATCATGGAGGTCGGTCCCGGTGGCGGCAGCGAGCGCCCCGAACTCGACCCCGCCGCCGAGGGCGTGCTCTTCGTGGTAGAAGGCGAGATGACGCTGACCATCGCCGGCGAGCGCCATCGCATGGTGCCGGGCGGCTACGCCTTCCTGCCGCCGGGCAGTGACTGGCAACTGCGTAACGAATCCGACGCCCCGGTGCGCTTCCACTGGGTGCGCAAGGCCTACGAGTTCGTCGAGGGCCTCGCGGTCCCCGAGGCCTTCGTCACCAACGAGAACGACATTGCGCCCAACGAGATGCCGGACACCGAGGGGCGCTGGGCGACCACGCGCTTCGTCGACCCCGAGGACGTGCGCCACGACATGCACGTCAACGTCGTCACCTTCCAGCCCGGCGCGGTGATCCCCTTCGATGAGACCCACGTCATGGAGCACGGCCTCTACGTGCTCGAGGGCAAGGCGGTTTATCACCTCAATCAGGACTGGGTGGAGGTGGAAGCCGGCGACTTCATGTGGCTGCGCGCCTTCTGCCCGCAGGCCTGCTACGCCGGCGGCCCCGGGCCGTTCCGCTATCTGCTCTACAAGGACGTCAATCGTCACGCGGCGCTGCGGCTCGGGTCCCGGTAAAGCAGTGGCTTGTCGTATCGTCGCCGCTCGAGGCTGATCCGGCGACAGGTCTACGAGGGGGCGCTGTGAACCCCTCCCTGGGCGCTACCGATGCCATCCCTGGCATCGGACCCCCTCTCCGACCTGTCCCCGGCGCCTCTCGCTCGGATGGTGCCTAGTGGTCCGCCAGGACTACCTCTTCTTTAACAACACGGGGCTGGAGAGAAATAGACATGCTGGAACTCAAAGCCGAGCCACTGACGCCGGAGGCCTTTGCCCCCTTCGGCGACGTCATCGATACCCGCGCGGCGGAGTATTTCCACATCAACGCCGGGCGCACCCGCCGCTACCACGACCTGGCCAGGGTCGAGACCCTGGGCGAAGAGGCGAGGGCACTGATCAGCATCTTCGTCAGCCAGCCGGTCACGCTGCCGCTGGAGCTCGACTTCCTGGAGCGTCACCCGCTGGGTAGCCAGGCCTTTATGCCACTGCACGAGGAGCGCTTCGTGATCGTTGTCGCCCCGCCGGGCGAGACGATCGACCCGGACGCGGTGCGCGCCTTCGTCACCGACGGCCGCCAGGGGGTCAACTACCGCGCCGGTACCTGGCATGCCATCCAGTCGGTGCTGGAGCGTGATGGCGAGTTCCTGGTCGTCGACCGGGGCGGGCCGGGCGACAACTGCGACGAGCATCCGCTGGCCCTGCGCGTGACCCTGGCGTGACGCCGTTGCGGCGCTATCGCTGAGCGCCACTCAATACCCAGGCAGTTGATAGTGCCTGGGTTTTTTGTGTCCTTTCAAAATAGTGAAAATATTTTCCATAATTCATTGACAGCCAGGCGGCGGCCGCCTAGTTTTGTATACAGAAGGAAAATACGAAAATAATTTCCACAACAGCGATTCCCTAATAACGACTCCTCAATAACAACGCCACTCACGGGAGGATCCGTCATGGCTCGTATGACCGCTGCCGAAGCCGCCGTTCATGTCCTCAGGAAGGAAGGCATCGAGGTCGCCTTCGGCGTGCCCGGCGCCGCCATCAACCCCTTCTATGCCGCCTTGCGCCAGATCGGCGGCGTCGACCACGTGCTGGCCCGCCACGTCGAGGGTGCCTCGCACATGGCCGAGGGCTACACCCGCACCCAGGCCGGCAACATCGGGGTGTGCATTGGCACCTCAGGCCCTGCCGGCACCGACATGATCACCGGTCTCTACTCCGCCAGCGCCGACTCCATTCCCATCCTCTGCATCACCGGCCAGGCGCCGCGGGCCAAGCTGCACAAGGAGGATTTCCAGGCCGTCGATATCCAGGCCATCGCCGGGCCGGTCACCAAGTGGGCGGTCACCGTGCTCGAGCCGGCCCAGGTGCCGCGCGCCTTCCAGCACGCCTTCCAGCTGATGCGCTCCTCGCGGCCGGGGCCGGTGCTGATCGATCTGCCCATCGACGTGCAGCTGAGCGAGATCGAGTTCGACCCGGACACCTACGAGCCGCTGCCCGCCTACAGGCCCAGCGCCTCCCGGGCACAGATCGAGAAGGCGCTGGGCATGCTCAACGCGGCGGAGCGGCCGCTGATCGTGGCCGGGGGCGGCATCATCAACGCCGACGCCAGCGAACTGCTCACCGAGTTCGCCGAGATCACCGGGGTGCCGGTCATCCCCACCCTGATGGGCTGGGGCACCATCCCGGACGACCACCCGTTGATGGCGGGCATGGTCGGCCTGCAGACCGCGCACCGCTACGGCAACGCGACCCTGCTGGAATCCGACTTCGTGATGGGCATCGGCAACCGCTGGGCCAACCGCCACACCGGCAACCTGGAGACCTACACCCGCGGGCGCACCTTCGTTCACGTGGACATCGAGCCGACCCAGATCGGGCGTATTTTCGGCCCCGACTACGGCATCGTCTCCGACGCCAAGCTGGCGCTGGAGCGCTTCGTCGAGGTGGCCCGCGAGTGGAAGGCCGAGGGGCGGCTCAAGGAGCGCAGCGCCTGGGCCGAGGCGTGCGCCGAGCGCAAGCGCACCCTGCTGCGCAAGACCCACTTCGACGAGGTGCCGGTCAAGCCGCAGCGCGTCTACGAGGAGATGAACAAGGCGTTCGGCAAGCATACACGCTACGTCAGCACCATCGGCCTGTCGCAGATCGCCGGCGCCCAGTTCCTGCACGTCTACCAGCCGCGTCACTGGATCAACTGCGGCCAGGCCGGGCCGCTGGGCTGGACCATTCCCGCCGCGCTGGGGGTCTGCAAGGCCGACCCCGAGGCCGAGGTGGTGGCGCTCTCCGGTGACTACGATTTCCAGTTCATGGTCGAGGAGCTGGCCGCCGGGGCCCAGTTCAAGCTGCCCTATATCCACATGCTGGTGAACAATTCCTACCTGGGGCTGATCCGCCAGGCGCAGCGCGGCTTCGACATGGACTACTGCGTGCAGCTCTCCTTCGAGAACATCAACTGCCCGGCGATCAACGAGTACGGCGTCGACCATGTCTCGGTGGTCGAGGGGCTGGGCTGCAAAGCGCTGCGCGTCACCCGGCCGGAGGAGATCGCCCCGGCGATCGAGGAGGCACGCAAGCTCATGGCCGAGCACCGTGTGCCAGTGGTGGTCGAGGTGATCCTCGAACGGGTGACCAACATCGCCATGGGCACCGACCTGGACGGCATCAACGAGTTCGAGGCGCTGGCCGAGAATGTGGAGGATGCGCCGACCTCCATCGCCTCGCTGACCTGAATTACTGCTGCGCTCGATATCCTGGCCGCCGGCGGTGCTCACAATCCTCATTGAGCACCCAGTCAACTCCGGTTGCTGCGCGCCAGCGGCGACCAGGCTCTCATCGCTCGCGACGTAATTTTTTCTGTTTGGTCAGGGTGGTTATTCTTAAACACAGAGACAGACAAGGAGACCGACATGCCGAAATTCGCCGCCAACCTGAGCATGCTGTTCACCGAGGTGGACTTCCTCGACCGCTTCGAGGCCGCCGCCAAGGCCGGCTTCACGGGCGTCGAGTACCTCTTTCCCTACGACTACCCGGCCGCCGACATCAAGGCCCGGCTGGATGAACACGGCCTGCCCCAGGTGCTGTTCAACTTGCCGGCCGGCGACTGGGGCGCTGGCGAGCGCGGCATCGCCTGCCATCCGAACCGCGTGGCGGAGTTTCGCGAGGGCGTCGACCGCGCCATCGAGTATGCCAAGGTGTTGGGCAACACCCAGGTCAACTGCCTGGCCGGCATCCAGCCGGAAGGCGTCAGCGATGCCGAGGCCCGCCGGAGCCTGGTGGAGAACCTGCGCTATGCTGCCGGTAAGCTCGAGGCCGCCGGCATCCTGCTGGTCGCCGAGCCGATCAACACCCGCGACATCCCCGGCTTCTTCCTCAATCGCACCGAGCAGGCGCTCGCGCTCTTCGACGAGGTGGGAAGCGACAACCTGAAGCTGCAGTACGACATCTATCACATGCAGATCATGGAGGGGGACCTGGCGCCGACCATCGAGAAGCACTTGGCGCGCATCGCCCATGTGCAACTCGCCGACAACCCCGGACGTCACGAGCCGGGTACCGGCGAGATCAACTATCCTTTCCTGTTCGCCCACCTCGATCGGCTGGGCTATGCCGGCTGGATCGGCTGCGAGTACAAGCCCAAGGCGGGAACCCAGGAAGGGCTGGGCTGGCTGGATAATGTCCGCTGACTCCCAATGCACAAAGACAAGCTGAAAGGAGACATATCATGAGCAAGATCGGATTCATTGGTCTGGGCATCATGGGCCGCCCCATGGCAGGCCACCTGCTCGACGCCGGCCACGAGATCGTGACCGTGGAACATCGCAAGCCGCTGCCCCAGGAGCTCGCCGACAAGGGCGCCACCGTGGCGGCCAATCCCAAGGCGGTGGCCGAGCAGGCCGAGGTGATCATCACCATGGTGCCCGACACCCCCGACGTCGAGCAGGTGCTGTTCGGCGAGGAGGGCGTCATCGAAGGCCTCAAGCCGGGCACCCTGGTGATCGACATGAGCTCCATCGCCCCCGTGCCGACGCGCGAATTCGCCCAGCGCATCGTCGATGCCGGCGGCGAGTACGTCGATGCCCCGGTCTCCGGCGGCGAGGGCGGCGCCATCAATGCGGCCCTGACCATCATGGTGGGCGCCACTGACAAGGGCTTCGAGCGCGCCAAGCCGATCCTCGAGGTGATGGGCAAGACCATCACCCATATCGGCGGCCACGGCGACGGCCAGACCTGCAAGGTGGCCAACCAGATCGTGGTGGCGCTGACCATCGAGGCGGTGGCCGAGGGCTTGCTGTTCGCCTCCAAGGCGGGGGCCGACGTGGCCAAGGTGCGTGAGTCGTTGCTCGGCGGCCTGGCCCAGTCGAAGATTCTCGACGTGCACGGCGAGCGCATGATCAACCGCACCTTCGACCCCGGCTTCAAGGTCAAGCTGCACCAGAAGGACCTCAACCTGGCGCTGGAAGGGGCGCGCAGCCTCGACCTGGCGCTGCCCGGCACCGCCAATGCCCAGCAGCTCTTCCAGGCCTGCGCGGCCCATGGCGGCGGCGACTGGGACCATGCCGGCATCCTGCGGGCGTTGGAACAGTTGGCCAACCACGAGGTGGGGCGCTAACCGGGCGACCGTGCCAACTGTTCCCTCAGGGGTGGGCGTCGGGTCGTCGCCCACCCGGCCACTGGCATGTGGCCCTTTCCCGATGGTGGTGTCCCCAGTGGAATCCCCGCCATCATCGGGTTTTTTCCGTCCCGCCGCCGACGGATGTCGCCGGCAGTGGGAGCTTTTCCCGGCTTGCTGCAAGGAGTCTGATCCATGAGCGCTCTCACCTCTCTGCCCGAACTGGATTCGACGGCGGACGTTTCTGCCTGGCTTCGGCAGCTGGCCGACCTGACCGTGGCGGCCGTGCACCCCGACACCCTGGTGGCCGACCGGCTTCCCGATCCGCCCGCCGGGCGCACTCTGGTGGTGGGGGCCGGCAAGGCCGCCGCCGCCATGGCCGCGGCACTGGAGCGCGCCTGGCAGGCGCGCTGTCCCGAGGCGCCGCTCGAAGGCCTGGTGGTCACCCGTTACGCGCACGGTCTTCAAGGGCAGGATCATGAAGGACAGCGCGCCGAGTGCCAGCACATCGAGGTGCTGGAGGCCTCGCACCCCATGCCCGACGACCTGGGCGAGAAGGCGGCCCGGCGCATGCTCGAGGCCGTCGAGGAGCTCACCGAGAAGGATCGCGTGATCGCTCTGATCTCCGGCGGCGGCTCGGCGCTGATGACGCTGCCGGCGCCGGGCATCACGCTGGCCGACAAGCAGGCCCTGAACCGCGAACTGCTGCGCTGTGGGGCGCCGATTCGCGACATCAACACCGTGCGTCGCCACCTTTCCGCCATCAAGGGCGGGCGGCTCGCCGCCGCGGCGCACCCCGCCCAGGTGGTCACCTGGCTGATCTCCGACGTACCGGGCGACGACCCCTCGCTGATCGCCTCGGGCCCCACCCTGCCGGACGCCACCACGCCGGCGGATGCCCTGGCGGTGCTCGAGCGCTACGCCATCGCCGTGCCGGAGTCGGTGCGCCACCACCTGGCCGGCAACCACGAGGCGCCGGCGCCCAGCGATGCCGCCTTCGCCCGCGACGAGACGGTGCTGCTCGCCCGCGCCGCCGACGCCCTCGCGGCGGCGCAGCGTGGCGCCGAGTCGGCCGGCGTCGCGGTGCGCGTGCTGGGCGACGACCTGGAGGGGGAGGCCCGCGATCTGGGCCGCGCCCAGGGGCACCTGGCGCTGGCCGCTCAGGAGGGGCTGGAACAGCCGTTGCTGATCCTCTCCGGCGGCGAGACCAGCGTCACGGTGACCGGCGACGGGCGGGGCGGGCGCAACGTCGAATACCTGCTGGGCCTTTTCGACGCCGTCCGCGGCGCCCCCGGCATCCATGCCCTGGCCATCGACACCGACGGCATCGACGGCTCCGAGGACAACGCCGGGGCGCTGTTCCTACCCGAGGACTGGGCCCGCGCCCGGGAGCAAGGCCTCGATCCTGCCGATTTTCTGTCACGCAACGATGCCTATACTTTCTTCCAGGGCCTGGATCGGCTCATCATGACCGGGCCGACTCGTACCAACGTCAACGATTTCCGAGCCATTCTGATCTTGCCGAGGACACCATGACGCTTCCCCCGCACGCCCCCATCCACGAGCCCATCCGCCGCACCAAGATCGTCGCCACCCTGGGACCGGCCAGCGACCGCGAGGGCGTCNCCCATCCGCCGCACCAAGATCGTCGCCACCCTGGGACCGGCCAGCGACCGCGAGGGCGTCCTGGAGGCGATGCTCGCCGCCGGCGTCGACGTGGTGCGCCTCAACTTCTCCCACGGCAGCCCCGACGACCACCGCCGCCGCCTCGCCCGGGTGCGCGAGATCGCCGAGCGCCTGGGGCGCAGCGTGGCCGCCCTCGGCGACCTCCAGGGCCCCAAGATCCGCATCGCCCGCTTCGCCGACGGGGCCGTCGAACTGGAGGAGGGCGCGCCCTTCATCCTCGATATGACGCTCGCCAGCGACGCGGGCGACGCCGAGCGCGTGGGCTGCGACTACCCGGCGCTGATCGACGACGTCGCCGCCGGCGACCGGTTGCTGCTCGACGACGGCCGGGTGGTGCTCGACGTCACCGTCGTGCAGGGCCGCGAGATCCACACCACCGTGACGGTGGGCGGTACGCTCTCCAACAACAAGGGCATCAACAAGCAGGGCGGCGGCCTCTCCGCCCCGGCGCTCACCGACAAGGACCGCGCGGACCTCGCCACCGCCGTGGAGATCGGCGTGGACTACCTCGCGGTCTCCTTCCCTCGCTCGGCCGCCGACATGCACGAAGCGCGCGACCTGCTCGGCGAGGCGGGCGCCGAGATCGGCCTGGTGGCCAAGCTCGAGCGCGCCGAAGCCGTGGCCGACGACGCCACCCTGGACGGCATCATCCAGGCTTCCGAGGCGGTGATGGTGGCGCGCGGCGATCTGGGCGTGGAGATCGGCGACGAGGCGCTGATCGGCACCCAGAAGCGCATCATCAAGCGCGCCCGCACCCTCAACCGCGCGGTGATCACCGCCACCCAGATGATGGAGTCGATGATCGAGTCGCCGCTGCCCACCCGCGCCGAGGTGTTCGACGTGGCCAACGCCGTGCTCGACGGCACCGACGCGGTGATGCTTTCCGCCGAGACCGCCGCCGGCGACTTCCCGGTGGAGACCATCGAGGCCATGGACCGGGTGTGCCTGGGGGCCGAGCGCGAGCGCATCGCCCAGGAGTCCGGCCACCGCATCCACGAGGGCTTCTCGCAGATCGACGAGACCATCGCGCTCTCGGCGATGTACGCCGCCAACCACCTCCAGGGGGTGGCGGCCATCGCCTGCATGACGGCGTCGGGCTACACGCCGCTGATCGCCTCGCGCATCCGCTCGGGGCTGCCCATCGTCGGCCTGGCCCACAGCCCCATCGCCCAGCGGCGCATGGCGCTCTATCGGGGGGTGGTGTCGCTGCCCTTCGACACCAGCGCGATGGCCGCCGANCATGGCGCTCTATCGGGGGGTGGTGTCGCTGCCCTTCGACACCAGCGCGATGGCCGCCGAAGAGCTCAACGACCGGGCCTTGCAGGTACTGGTGACGCAGGGCATCGCCGAACGGGGCGACCATGTCATCCTCACCCGGGGTGACGAGATGAATGCCCATGGCGGCACCAATACCCTGAAGATTCTCGATATCGGCGAGCGCCACCGCACGACCGAATAGTTTGTATACAGAAATGCTGGCGGCTGTGGCCAGTCGCCGGCAAACGTGCGAAGCTGGGGCCTGTCGTGAGCGAGCAGGGGAGCGCGCAGCATGAGCAGTGCCTGGCAGGACGAGGTGGCAGCGGCCACGCAGGCAGGCCGTCGCATCAGCGACCGTTTCATCGTCGACAAGGTGCGCCAGGCGGTGCTCGCCCAGCGCCTGCCGCCCGGCACGCGTCTGCCCGAGGTGACCCTCGGCGAGGTCTTCGGGGTGAGTCGCTCGGTGGTACGCAAGGCGTTGACCCGCCTCGCCGCCGACCACGTGATCACCCAGCAGCCCAACCAGGTGGCGCGGGTGCGCGCGCCGAGCGTCGAAGAGACGCGCGAGACCTTCGCCGCTCGTCGTCTCGTGGAGGGCGAGGTCGCCGCCCTGCTGGCCGGCCAGCTGGATGCCGAGACGCTGGCCACGCTCGAGGCGCACGTCGACAGCGAAGCCCGTGCCCATGCCGCGGGCGACGAACCGTCGCGCATCGAGCACTCCCTGGCCATTCATCACCTGCTCGCCGAGCGCTCGCCCAACCGGGTGCTGGGCGCCATGCTCACCGATCTGGTGCTGCGCACCTCCATTGTCATCGCCCTCTACAAGCACTCGGGGGTGGCGAGCTGCTACCTGGCCGACGATCATCCGGCACTGCTGGCTCACCTCGCCAGGGGAGAGCCGGAGGCGGCGCGACGCTGCATCCACGACCACCTCCACGCCCTGGAGCGCCTGCTCGACCTGGGCCCGCGGGAGACGCGCATCGACCTGATGGCGATCCTCGGTCAGGGCGAGGCCCTGTAACGGCGGCTTTACCCCTCGCCCTCTCCTGCACGACAATGCGGACTCCCTTGCTGATCGGTAGGTTGCGATGCGTCTCCTGCTGCACTGGGGGCTGGCCGCCGGCCTGCTCCTGCTCTCCCTCACTGCCCAGGCCGGCGTGCCCACCGTGGCCGCCGCCTCCGACCTGCAGTTTGCGCTGACGGAAGCTGCCGAGCGCTTCACCGCCGACACCGGGCGCGAGGTCCGTCTCAACTTCGGCTCGTCCGGCAACTTCCGTCGCCAGATCGCCCAGGGGGCGCCCTTCGAGCTCTACCTCTCGGCCGACGAGGCCTACGTGCTGGCGCTGCACGCGGAGGGGCACACCGTCGACGAAGGGGTGGTCTACGCCGAGGGGCGGCTGGTCTGGCTGCAGCGCGCGGGGCAGGGCGACCTGCCGGCGACCGAGGCCCCGCTGGCCGCGGTGCGCCAGGCCATCGACCGCCATGCGGCGGGGGAAGGGCGGCCACGCCTGGCGCTGGCCAATCCGGGTCATGCCCCCTACGGGGTGGCGGCGATGCAGGCCCTCGAGCATGCCGGCCTGTGGGATGCGAGTGCACCGCTGCGCGTGCTGGGCGAAAACGTCTCTCAGGCGGCGCAGTTCGCGTTGGCCGGTGATGCCCGCGGCGGCCTGGTGGCCTACTCGCTGGCGCTGGCGCCCGCCGTGGCCGAGCGCAGCGAGCACGTCTTGATCCCGGGCGACTGGCATGCCCCGCTGGTGCAACGCATGGCGCTGGTCAAGGGCGCCGGGGAGACGGCGCACGCCTTCTATGCCTGGCTGCAGGAAGCCGAGGCCCGGGCGATCCTCGCCCGTTACGGTTTCCGAGTGCCTGGCGACGAGGGTGCGGCGCGCTGATGGATTGGGCGGCGCTCTCGGTCTCGCTGCGCCTGGCGGCCCTGACCTGCCTCGTCCTGCTGCCGGTGGGGCTCTTGCTGGGCCGGGCGCTGGCCCGGGCACGCTTTCGTGCCAAGCCGCTGTGCGAGGCGCTCGTCGCCCTGCCGTTGGTGCTGCCGCCCACGGTGCTGGGTTTCTACCTGATGATGGGTTTCGGCCAGGAGGCGCCCTTGGGCGCGCTGTGGCAGCGCCTGACCGGCTCCGGGCTCAACTTCACCTTCACCGGCATCCTGCTCGCCTCGCTGGTGGCCAACTTGCCGTTTGCCGTGCAGCCCGTGCAGCGCGCCTTCGAGGCGATTCCTCCCAACCTGCGCGAGGCGGCCTGGTGCAGTGGCCTCTCGCCCTGGCAGACGCTGTGGCGCATCGAGCTGCCGCTGGTGTGGCCGGGGCTGGTCTCGGCGCTGGCGCTCACCTTCGCCCACACCCTGGGCGAGTTCGGGGTCATCCTGATGGTGGGCGGCGCCATCGACGGCGAGACGCGCACCCTGGCCATCGCCATCTACGATCGGGTGCAGGCCTTCGACGAAACCGGCGCAGCGACCATGTCCGCCATGCTGCTCGCGGTCTCCTTCGTGACCATCGGCGTGGTCTACGGCCTGGCGGGCCGGCGGCGGTGGCGCCATGGCTGAGCGGGAGTCGCCGATGCCGCGTCTCGCCGAGACGGAGGGACGCCTGAGCGTGGCCCTGCACCAGGCCGGGCCGATCCCCCTGGCGGCCGAGTTCGAGTGCGCGGCGGGGGAGCTGCTGGCCCTGGTGGGCCCCTCCGGCAGCGGCAAGACCACCCTGCTGCGCGCCATCGCCGGCCTCTATCGCCCGGCGGCCGGGCACATCGCCTGTGATGGCGAGGCCTGGTTCGACGCCGATCGCGGGCTGGCGCGGCGCCCCCAGGAGCGCCGCGTGGGCATCGTCTTCCAGGACTATGCGCTCTTTCCCCACCTGACCGCCCGCGACAACGTGCGCCTGGCGCTGGGCCATGTCGAGCCCGGGGCACGGGCGGCGCGGGCCGAGCAGTGGCTGGCCCGGGTGCGCCTCGACGGCCTTGCCGGTCGCTACCCGGCCGAACTCTCCGGCGGCCAGCGCCAGCGCGTGGCGCTGGCCCGGGCGCTGGCGCGCGAGCCGCGGGTGCTGCTGCTCGACGAGCCCTTCTCGGCGGTGGACCAAGTGACCCGGCGGCGTCTGCAACGCGAGCTGGCGCTGCTGCGCGAGGCGATCCGCATTCCCATCGTGCTGGTCACCCATGACCTGGACGAGGCGGTGGCGCTGGCCGACCGCCTCTGCGTGCTGCACGGCGGTCGCACACTGCAAGCCGGGGCACCGGGCGAGCTGCTGCGTCACCCGGCAAGTCCCGAGGTGGCGCGGCTGCTGGACCGCCACAACGTCTTCTGGGGTGAGGTGGTGACGGTCGCGGGGCAGCGCTATCTGCAGTGGGGGCCCTACCGGCTGGAGGTGGCCGAGGGCCTCGAGGCGGTTGCCGAGGGTACCCGCCTGGCCTGGTACCTGCCCGACTCCGACGTGGTGCTGCACCGACGCGGTCGCCCCTCCCGCGGCGATCGCGAAAACCCGGTGAGCGGTCGGGTGATCGAGATGGTGATCCTCGGCGGCATGGCGTCCATCACCCTGGGTTTCGATCATGGTCGCGAGACGCTGCGCTTCGACATTGCCACCCATGCGGCGCGCCGCAACGGCCTGGCGCGCGGCGAGTCGGTCACGGTCTCGCTGCTGGCGGGGGGCATTCATCTGATGCCGGGCGTTGACCCGGCGCGAGTGGAGGAGTCGACATGAGCGAAGGCGACAAGGGGCACGGGGGTGGCCGACGGGTGGCGTTGCTCGTCGCGGTCTGGCTGCTGACGATGGCGGCGAGTGCGGTGGCCGCCTCCGTGACCTTCGAGCACCGGCCGCTGGTGATCCACACCGGTGAGGCGGCTCACCGCCTGACGGTGGAGGTGGCGCGCACCCCGGCCCAGCGCAGCCGCGGACTGATGGCGCGCGACTCGCTGGCCGAGGATGCCGGCATGCTCTTCCTCTACCCGCGGCAGCAGCCGCCCTGGGGCAGCTTCTGGATGTATCGCACGCGCATCCCCCTGGATATCGCCTTTGTCGATGCGACGGGGCGCATTGCGGCCATCCACACTATGCAGCCCTGCGGCTCCGCTGACCCCGGGGACTGCCCGAGTACCCAGGCCGGGGTGCCCTACCGGGCGGCGCTGGAGGTCAACGCCGGCTACTTCGCCGCGCGTGGCATCGATGTCGGTGATTGTGTCGTCTGGCCCGATCAGGCCGACGGCTGTGCCGCTTCGGGGCAGCGCGACTGAACGTTACCCCGGCTCAATCGCCCTGGGTGTCGGCAGCGGGGGCGCTCGCGCGGCGCCGCAGGCGTACCACGATCAGCGCCACGCCGGCGATCACCAGGGCCCCGCCGGTGAGCTTGTGCGGGTCGAGCGTTTCGCCGAGCAGCAGGGCTCCGAGCAGCACGGCACCTACCGGCACCAGCAGGCTGAGCGGGGCCAGGCGGTTGACCGGATGGCGGCGCAGCAGGCCGTACCACAGCCCGTAGGCGGCAATCGACGACATCACCGCGGTGTAGAAGACCGCCCCCCAGCCCAGCCAGCCGGCCTGGGCGAGGGCGGCGAGCTGGCCCTGCTCGAACCACCAGGAGCCGAGTCCCACCTGGGGCACGGCGAACAGCGCCACCCAGCCGGCCAGCGCCATGGGCGCCAGGTGGGGGCCGCGTTTGATCAGCAGTTGCGACACCGCCCAGCCCAGGGCGCTGGTGAGCAGCAGCACCAGGGGCAGCGCCGAGGGCAGGCTGGGCCCGCCGGAGAGCACTGCTACGCCGCCGAAGGAGAGCACCAGTCCCGCCGTGCGGCGGGCGTCGAGGCGCTCGCCGAGGAAGAGCACGGCGAGCAGGGTGGCGAAGGGCGTGCCCATCTGCACCAGCAGGGCGCCGGTGCCGGCTTCCGCCTGGCCCAGGCCGATGAACAGCAAGGCGAAGTGCAGCGTGCCGAAGGTCACCGAGAGCAGCGCCAGGAAGGGCAGCTGGTGGCGGGCCACCGGATGGAAGGGCACCAGCAGGACCGCCACCAGGGCAAAGCGCAGGGTGGTGAGCGTAAGCGGCGGCAGTTCCGTGACCCCGAGCTTGATCACGATGATGTTGAGGGCCCAGATGGCGACGATCAGCAGGCCCAGCAGCAGGTCGCGTGGCGGCACTTGGCAGCGTTCCTTCCCGAGGATGGGGTCGAGAGGGTAGCAGGAAGGCCTTCCGGCGTCGCGCCATCCGTTATCGGGCTATCATTCAACGCCGGGCTTCGTAGAATAGGGAGAGCCGCCGCACTGCGCATGGTGGCGTTGGAGCCAGCTTCGAGAACCATAATGAGCGGTCCCGGTGACCGCCCCTGCTGCTAAGGACACGTCATGACTGCTACACGCCGATTCACCCGTCTCACCGCGGCCCTGGCCGGTGCCGCCGTGCTCACTACCGCGCTCTCCGCCCAGGCGCGCGAGCTGTCCATCTCCACCGTGCTCTCCGACGCCTTTCCCTGGGGGCAGGCCGCCGAAAAGTGGGCCGAGCTGGTGGAAGAGCGCACCGATGGCCGCCTGACGATGCGCGTCTACCCCAACTCCCAGCTGGTCAACGGCGACCAGACCCGCGAGTTCTCGGCCATGCGCTCCGGGCTGATCGACGCCGCCGTGGGCTCGACCATCAACTGGTCGCCCCAGGTGCCCGAGCTCAATCTCTTCTCGCTGCCCTTCTTCATGCCCGACGAGGCGGCGGTCGACGCCGTCACCGGCGGCGCGGCCGGCGAGATGGTCTTCGACGCCATCGAGACGCGCGGCGTGGTGCCGCTGGCCTGGGGCGAGAACGGCTTCCGTCAGCTCTCCAACTCCCAGGGCCCCATCGACGAGCCGGGCGACCTCGAGGGCCTGAAGATTCGCGTGGTGGGTTCGCCGCTGTTCCAGGACACCTTCACGGCGCTCGGCGCCGACCCCACCCAGATGAGCTGGGCCGATGCCAAGCCGGCGCTGACCACCGGCGCCGTGGATGGCCAGGAGAATCCGCTGTCGGTGTTCGACGTGGCGCGCATCGACCAGGTGGGGCAGGAGTACCTCACTCTGTGGAACTACATGAACGACCCGCTGGTGTTCGCCGTCAACCAGCAGGTGTGGA
Organism: Halomonas sp. NO4; assembly: GCF_010994375.1. Lineage (GTDB taxonomy): Bacteria > Pseudomonadota > Gammaproteobacteria > Pseudomonadales > Halomonadaceae > Halomonas. Next base: position 132,460 of record NZ_WHMA01000008.1, on the reverse strand, counting down.
ATACCCTCTCCGAGGAGGATCGCACCGTGCTGCGTGAAGCTGCCGTCGAGGCGGGGCAGTGGGAGATCGCCATGACCCGCGAGCAGGAGAGCGAGCGCCTGGCCGACATCCAGGAGCGTGGCGTTCAGGTCACCGAGCTTACCGAGGCGCAGCACCAGGCCTTCGTCGAGGCGACCGCCAGCGTTCATGACGAGTGGATTTCGCGCATCGGCGAGGAGCTCGTCGACACCGCGCGCGAGGCCATCGAGGCACGCTGAGGTATCCCCACTCCGGCCCCGCCAGGGGCCGGTTTGCTCGCTGAGAGGCCCTCATGAAACCGTCTCCCGATGCCCGCCCGGAGCGCTGGCTCGGTGCCCTGGCGCTGCTCGTCATCTCCTTGATCAGCCTGGGCAACGTCGTCACACGCTACCTCACCGGCGGCTCCTTCGCCTTCACCGAGGAAATCTCGGTGTTCCTGCTGGTGGTGCTCACCTTCGCCGGTGCCGCCGTGGCTCTGCGCCGCAACGGCCATATTCGCATCGGCCTGCTGGAGCGCGCCTTGCCCGGCGCGCCGCGCCGGGCGCTGATCGGTTTCCAGGGACTGTGCGGTGTCGCGGTGCTGGGGTTGATCACCTGGTACGGCGCCAAGCTGGCCTGGCAGGAGTACCAGTGGCAGTCGCTGTCGCCGGGTCTGGGGGTGCCCCAGTGGTGGTACCTGGTGTGGTTGCCGCTGCTCTCGGCGGTGATGCTGGTGCGCCAGGTGCAGCAGACCCGCGACCGCCTGGCGGGGAGGCTCGAGGATGAGCCCTGACCTCTGGATGCTGCTGGCCTTCGCGGGGTTGTTGATCGCTGGCGTGCCGGTGGCATTCTCGCTGGCGCTGGCCGGGGCCGTGGGCATTCTCACCGGGCTGTCACCGGCGATGCTCGCCACCCTGGGCACCAACACCTACAACAGCATCGCCAAGTATCCGCTGATCGCCATTCCGCTGTTCATCATGACCGGGCTGATCTTCGAACGCGCCGGGGTCGCTGCACGCCTGGTGCGCTTCGCCCAGGCGCTGATCGGCCCGCGCCACGGCGGCCTGGCCCTGGTTGCGGTGCTGGTGTGTCTGATCATGGGCGGCATGAGCGGCTCCGGGCCGGCGGATGCCGCGGCGGTGGCCATGGTGATGCTGCCGAGCATGACCCAGGCCGGCTACCCGCGCCCCTTCTCGGCAACGCTGATCGCCGCCTCGGCCTCCACGGCGATCCTGATTCCGCCCTCGGTGGCGTTGATTCTCTACTCCATCGTGGTGCCCGGCGTGGATCTGCGCGCGCTCTTCGCCGCCGGGCTCTTTCCCGGGATTCTTGCCGGGCTGGCGCTGCTGGTGCCGGCACTCCTCGTGTCGCGGCGCTACGGCTGGGAGGGCACCACCGTCACCGCCGAGTATCAGCGCCCGCGGGTGGGGGAGAGCTTCCGGCAGGCGCTGCCGGCGCTGTTCGCGCCGGTGCTGATCCTCGGCGGGTTGCGCAGCGGGCTCTTCACGCCCACCGAGGCCGCCGTGGTGGCGGTGGCCTACGGCGCCCTGGTGGGGCTCTTCCTGACCCGCGAGATCAGCCTGCGCGACCTCTGGGGGCTATTCGGCGAGGCGGCGGTTATCGCCGGTGTGGTGATGTTGATCATCACCCTGGCGGGCATCTTCGCCTGGGCCGGCACCATGCTGGGCACCTTCCGCGACCTGGCGGAGTGGATCATCGGCCTGACCGAGAACGGTACCCTGCTGCTGATCCTGATCATGCTGGCGGTGCTCGCCGCCGGCATGGTGTTGGATGCCATCTCCATCTACCTGATCATGATGCCGATCCTGATCCCGGTGATGCAGCACTTCGGCTGGAATCCGGTGTGGTTCGGCATCCTGCTGGCGATGAACATCGCCATCGGGCAGTTCACGCCGCCGGTGGCGGTCAACCTGATGGTCACCACCGAGGTGGCGAGAATCCGCCTGGAGCAGACCCTGGGCTGGGCGCTGCTCTTCGTGGTGGCCATGGCCGGTGCCCTGGCGCTGGTGGCGATCTTCCCCGAGATCGCGCTGTGGTTGCCTCGGGTGCTGGGTTACAACCTCTAGCCGTTGTCGAGCGAATCCAGGGTGCGCTGGAAGAGATCGCGGCTGGCAGCGTCGAAGAGCACGAAGCGTACCCGCTCGACGCCGGGACAGGCCGGCAAGGCCTGTATCACCGCAGCGAGCGCCACCCGTGCCGCTTCCGCCGCCGGGTAGCCGAAGGCGCCGGCGGAGAGTGCCGGGAAGCCGATGCTGGGTATCTCATGGGCCTCGGCCAGTTCGAGCGCGTGGCGGTAGCAGGCGGCCAGCAGCTCGTCGGCCGGTTCGTCGACTCCGTAGATCGGCCCCAGGCAGTGGATGACGTAGCGGTTGGGCAGGTCGAAGCCTTCGGTGAGTACCGCCTGGCCGGGCTTGATGGGGGCCAGGGGGCGGCAGGCTCGGTCGAGCTCGGGGCCGGCCGCGCGGTGCAGCGCCCCGGCCACACCTCCGCCGGGGCGCAGTTCGGCATTGGCCGCGTTGACCACGGCCTCGAGGTCCGGCTGCGCGGTGATGTCCCCCTGACGGCACTCGATACGCGCTTGTGGGGAAGTCATGACGGTCTCCTCTGGCTTGGCAGCTGGCCCCTTCAGTTTGGCTGCTTCGCGGGCCGGCCATCAAGGCGGCGTCGCGCGGTGCCGCGGGACAGTCGCGAAGTGCTCGAATCGTTGCGGTTTTCGTGGGTTTGCGAGACATTCGTTGCAAATAGCAGCAAAAACTTGCAACTTGGCTGGCAGGCAAGTACCAATGGTCACCCCTTAGAGACCATGGCGAATCGGCCGCCTTTCGGCGGTGCGGTCGCGGCCGTCGTGCCCGACTCTCGGCTCGCCGTGCCAGACCAGAGGAGGTGGCATGAACCAGCGTGTGAACATCGATCTCGACGACCCGCGGGCCGAGGCCTTCGAGGCCCGGCAGTTCAAGGTCTACACCCATCGCCAGCTCGACAAGATCGAAGCGATCCAGAACCTGCCTGAGGACCTGCGCTTCGACATGCGGGTCGTCAGTCAGGTGCTGCCGTTTCGCGTCAACGAGTACGTGATCGACGAGTTGATCGACTGGAACAACGTTCCCGCGGACCCGGTCTTCCAGCTCACCTTTCCCCAGCGCGGCATGCTCAGGCCCGAGCACTTCGAGGAAGTCGCCGGTTTGATGGCACGCGAGGCCTCAGCCGCCGAGATGAAGCCGGTGATCGAGCGCATTCGCAGCGAGCTCAACCCCCATCCGGCGGGGCAGATGGACCTCAACCTGCCGCTGCTCGACGGCGAGCCGCTGCCCGGCATGCAGCACAAGTACCGCGAGACGGTGCTCTTCTTCCCCAGCCAGGGCCAGGTGTGCCACAGCTACTGCACCTTCTGCTTCCGCTGGGCGCAGTTCGTGGGCGACAAGGAGCTGAAGTTCGCCTCGAGCGAAGCGGACTCGCTGCACCGCTACCTGGCCGAGCACACCGAGGTCACCGACCTGCTGATGACCGGCGGCGACCCCATGGTGATGAAGGCCAAGCACCTGCGCCAGTATCTGGAGGGGCTGATGGCGCCGGAGCTGGATCACGTCCAGGACATCCGCATCGGCACCAAGAGCCTGACCTTCTGGCCCTACCGCTTCGTCACTGACCCCGATGCCGAGGATATCCTCGAGCTGTTCCGCGAGCTGACGGCGGCAGGCAAGCACGTCGCCTTCATGGCGCACTTCAACCACTGGAAGGAGATGAACACCGCCATCTGCCGCGAGGCGATCCGGCGCATCCGCGCCACCGGGGCGGAGATTCGCACCCAGGCGCCGCTGCTCAAGCACATCAACGACGATGCCGACCAGTGGGCCAAGATGTGGACCACCCAAGTGCGTCTGGGGATGATCCCCTACTACATGTTCGTCGAGCGCGACACCGGCGCCCGCCACTACTTCGAGGTGCCGCTGGTCAAGGCCTGGGAGATCTACCGCGAGGCGATCAATACGGTGCCGGGCCTGGCGCGCACCGCCCGCGGGCCGTCGATGTCCGCCGATCCCGGCAAGGTGGAGATCCAGGGCGTCACCGAGATCCACGGCGAGAAGGTCTTCGTGCTGCGTTTCATCCAGGGGCGCGACAACGACTGGGTGCAGCGGCCGTTCTTCGCCAAGTACGACGAAAACGCCACCTGGCTCAACCACCTGGAGCCCGCCCTGGGCGAGAGCGAGTTCTTCTATGAGGCCGAGTTCGCGGCCATGAAGGCGGAGAAGCGGGAGCTGATTCTCAAGGCGTCGTGAGCCGGCGTGGCGAGCTCGCCGGTGGCGGCCTAGAATTAACGCACACTAAACGATAAGCATGGCTAGACTCAGAGTGTTGAAAAATCCCTCATCAAGCAGGCGTTTTTTTCGCTAAAGTAGGAAGGAGCGGTGGAAGCCGCCACCAGTGCACCCGCTGGACCGGTCGTCTTCCACTGTCGATTCGCGCAACGTCTGATTGCCCAACAACACGAAGAGGTGTGTTCATGAAACGCCACGCATTCACTGCGGCTGCTTTCTCCGGTGCCCTGCTGGGAGCGGCCATGTTCTCGGCTCCGGCCGTCGCCCAGGAGCGCTTCATCACCATCGGTACCGGTGGCCAGACCGGCGTCTACTACGTCGTCGGCCAGTCGGTGTGCCGCATGGTCAACCGCGGCAGCGACGACCACAACATTCGCTGCAACGCCCCCTCCACCGGTGGCTCCGTGGCCAACGTCAACGGCATGAAGAGCGGCGAACTGGACATGGGCGTCGTGCAGTCCGACGTGCAGTATCGCGCCTACCATGGTGAGGGCAACTTCGAGGACGATGGTGCCTGGGAAGAGATGCGTGCCGTCTTCACCATGCACGGCGAGCCGCTGACCGTGGTGGCGCGCGCCGATTCCGGCATCGAGCACTTCTCCGACTTCCCCGACAAGCGGGTCAATATCGGCAACCCGGGCTCAGGCCAGCGCAACACCATGAACGTGGTAATGGATGCCATGGGCTGGACGGAAGACACCTTCGCCCTGGCCTCGCAGCTAGATGCCGCCGAGCAGGCCGCGGCGCTGGCCGACAACAACGTCGACGCCATGGTCTACGTGGTGGGCCACCCCAACGGCTCCATCCAGGAGGCCACCACCACCGTCGATGCCAACATCATTCCGGTCACCGGCCCGGAGATCGACGAGCTGATCGAGGAGTACCCGTACTACACCCGGTCGGTGATCCCCGGCGGGATGTATCGCGGCAACGAGGAGGATGTCGAGACCTTCGGCGTGGCGGCGACCTTCGTGACCCATGCCGGCGTCGACGAGGAGATCGTCTACGAGGCCGTCAAGGCTGTGTTCGACAACTTCGATCGCTACAAGCGCCTGCACCCGGCCTTCGAGAACCTCAACCCCGAGGAGATGATCTCCCAGGGTCTCACTGCCCCGCTGCATGACGGCGCGGCGCGCTACTATCGCGAGCAGGGTTGGATCGAGTGATGTGACCGAAGGGTCGCCACCGATCCTCCAGGCTGGATGCGCGGACGCTCTAGGGAGTCCGCGCATCTGTTTGATGGGCGGAGCAACGTGCAGGACCGCCGATGACAAGGAAGCAGTCGCGAGCTGCTGTCCCTGACGATACGCAGGATTAAGCCGATGACGGATGACAAAGAGGTTTCTCGCGGTCACGAGACCGACCTGGAGGACATGGTCGCCTCGAGCGATAGCGGGGCACGCAAGCCTGCTGGCGTTCCGGGTCGGCTGCTGGTGGGCATTGCCGCGGTCTGGTCGCTGTTCCAGCTGTGGATCTCGTCGCCCTTGCCCTACATGGTGGGGTTCGGCGTCTTCAACGCCACCCAGGCTCGCTCCATCCACCTGGCATTCGCCATCTTCCTGGCCTTCATGGCCTATCCGGCGCTGAAGCGCTCGCCACGCGACCGTATCCCCCTCATGGATTGGGCGCTGGCCGCGGTGGGGGCCTTCTGTGCCGCCTACCTGTTCCTCTTCTACGAGCAGCTGGCCGAGCGTCCCGGCGCGCCGATCACCCAGGACGTGGTCGTCGGCGTGATCGGCATCCTGGTCCTGCTCGAGGCGACCCGCCGTGCCTTGGGGCCGCCGCTGATGATCGTCGCCTCGGTGTTCATCCTCTATTCGCTGTTCGGCCCCTACATGCCGGGCTTTCTCGCCCATCGCGGGGTGAGTCTCTATGGCCTGGTCAATCACCAGTGGCTGACCACCCAGGGGGTGTTCGGCATCGCGCTCGGCGTGTCGACCAGCTTCGTCTTCCTTTTCGTGCTCTTCGGCGCTCTGCTCGACAAGGCCGGGGCCGGCAACTACTTCATCAAGGTCGCCTTCTCGCTGCTCGGCCACTACAAGGGCGGGCCGGCCAAGGCCGCCGTGGTGGCCTCGGGCATGACCGGCCTGATTTCCGGCTCGTCCATCGCCAACACCGTCACCACGGGCACCTTCACCATTCCCATGATGAAGCGCGTCGGTTTTTCCTCGGAGAAGGCCGGTGCCGTGGAGGTGGCCTCCTCGGTGAACGGCCAGATCATGCCGCCGGTGATGGGCGCAGCGGCTTTCCTGATGGTGGAGTACGTCGGCATCTCCTACGTGGAGGTGATCAAGCACGCCTTCCTGCCGGCGTTGATCTCCTATATCGCGCTGATCTACATCGTTCATCTCGAGGCGCTCAAGGCCAACCTGGAGGGCCTCCAGTCGAGCAATCCGGTGCGTCCGCTGCTCAACAAGGTAATCGGCTTTCTGACCGGGCTGCTGTTGCTGATGGGGTTGTCGCTGGCCGTTTACTACGGTCTGGGCTGGCTCAAGCCGGTGCTCGGCAGCGCCACCCCATGGGTCGTTGCCGTGGCGCTGGCGGCGGTCTATGTGGGACTGCTCAAGGTGGGATCCCGCTACCCGGAGCTGGAGCTCGACGACCCCGCCAAGCCGGTCTTCACGCTGCCCCAGACCCGGCCCACCGTGATGGTGGGGCTGCACTACATCCTGCCGGTGATCGTGCTGGTGTGGTGTTTGATGGTGGAGCGGCTCTCGCCGGGGCTCTCCGCCTTCTGGGCCACCGTCTTCATGATCTTCATCATGGTCACCCAGCGGCCGATCACGGCCTTCTTTCGCGGCCGCAGCCAGCTCGCCGAGGACATCAAGGAGGGCTTGTTCGACCTCTGGAACGGCCTGGTGACCGGTGCGCGCAACATGATCGGCATCGGCATCGCCACCGCCACGGCGGGCATCGTGGTGGGCGCCGTCTCCCAGACCGGCGTGGGCCTGGTGCTCGCCGATCTGGTGGAGGTGCTCTCCATGGGCAACCTGATGCTGATCCTGCTGCTCACCGCCGTACTCAGCCTGATCCTCGGCATGGGGTTGCCCACCACCGCCAACTACATCGTGGTGTCGGCGCTGATGGCGCCGGTGATCGTCACCCTGGGCCAGCAGAACGGGCTCATCGTGCCGCTGATCGCCGTGCATCTCTTCGTCTTCTATTTCGGCATCATGGCCGACGTGACGCCACCGGTGGGCCTGGCGTCGTTCGCCGCGGCAGCGGTTTCCGGCGGCGATCCGCTGCGCACCGGCTTCCAGGCCTTCTACTACAGCCTGCGCACCGCGGCCCTGCCGTTCCTGTTCATCTTCAACACCGACCTGCTGCTGATCGAGGTCAGCTTCCTGCAGGGGTTGCTGATCTTCGTGGTGGCGACCATCGCCATGCTGATCTTCGCCGCCGGCACCCAGGGTTACATGCTCGCCCGCAGCCGCTGGTACGAGTCGGTCTTGCTGCTGCTGGTGGCCTTTACCCTGTTCCGTCCCGGCTTCTGGATGGACATCATCCACGATCCCTATCAGTCGGTGCCGCCCAGCGAGTTCGCCCAGGCCCTCGGCCAGGTGGACGAGGGCAGCAACCTGCGCGTGGAGATCCTCGACGAGGACGACTTCGGCGAGCAGTTCACCCGCTTCCTGCTGGTGCCGGTACCCGATGGCGACTCCGCCGAGGAGCGCATGGAGAACCTGGGGATGACGCTGCGTACCGAGGACGACTCCACCTACGTCGACAGCGTCACCTTCGGTAGCCAGGCCGAGCAGATCGGCTTTGGCTCCATGTTCTTCGATCAGGAGATCCTCACCGTCCGGGCGCCGGTGGATCGCTGGCCCAAGGAACTGATGTGGATTCCCGGTCTGCTGGTGTTCGGTCTGGTGGTGCTCCTGCAGCGACGCCGTCGTGACGCCCAGGGTTCGGCCGCCGAGGCGGCGTGAAGGAGACGATGACCATGTATCACAAGATCGTGTTGCCGGTGGACCTCAACGAAGAGAACTCCTGGAACAAGGCGCTGCCCACGGCGGTGACCCTGTGTCGCACCTTCGGTGCCTCGCTGCACGTGGTCACGGTGATGCCGGATTTCCGCATGCCGCTGGTGGGGGCCTACTTCCCCAACGGCTTCGCCGAGAAGGCTCACGAGGCGCTCTCCGAGGCGCAGCACAAGTTCATCCAGGAGCACGTGCCGGAGGACATCCAGGTGCAGAGCGTGATCGTCGACGGCTCGCCCTGGGAGTCGATCATCAAGGCGGCCAAGAAGGTGGAGGCCGACCTGATTGTCATGGCCTCCCACAACAAGCGCAAGTTCGCCGACTACGTGCTCGGCCCCAATGCCGAGCACGTGGTGCACCACTCCAAGATCTCGGTGATGATCGTGCGCTGAATCGGCCTCTCTGTCGGGCGCCGACTGGCGCCCCACCTCTGACTGACGCCTGCACCCCCACCGTTGGTGCAGGCGTCGTCGTGTACACGCTGCGATTCAGCAGGCTTGTCCTTGGTCAACTACAGTAAGAAGGCGTGACCAGGACAAGATGCAACACCAGAACAAGAGGCAACAACGGGGTAAGCCAATGAACGCAACGACACGCTCCTCTCGGCAGTCTGCGGTACCCACGGTACGGATCACCATCAATCCGATCGGTATGGATCGGCCCCGCGCCTGGCTGTCGGCCGGCTTCGAGGACTTCCGCCAGGCCACGGCGGTGAGCCTCGCCTACGGCATGTTCTGGGTGGGGCTGAGCATCGCGGTCACCGTCGGCGCCATCATGCTGGACCTGTGGCACTGGCTGCTGCCCATGGTGGCCGGCTTCATGTTCATCGGCCCGCTGGTGGCGGTGGGCTCCTACGGGATCAGTCGCGCCCTGGAGGCCAACCGCGCGCCACACTTGGGCGACGCCTTCAGCGCTTGGCGGTCTCATGCCGGCCAGCTGGCCATGATGGGCGTGATGATGATGATCTTCTTCCTGGCCTGGATTCGCTTCGCGACCCTGCTGTTCGCGCTCTTCTTCGGCTTCGAGGCCCCCGACCCGGCGACCCTCTACGCCTCGCTGCTCACCACCCCCCAGGGACTGGGCATGATCGCTGTGGGCACCGCTGTGGGCGCCGTGCTGGCCTTTGGCGCCTTCTCCATCAGCGTGGTGGCCATTCCCACCCTGATGGATCAGGAGCTCACCTTCATGGAGGGCATCGAGGCCAGCGTGCGCGCCGTGGCCCGCAACTTCCGCCCCATGCTGCTGTGGGCGGCGATTCTCACCGGCTGCGTGCTGGTGGGCGTGCTCACCTTCTACATCGGCCTGGCGCTGATCCTGCCGGTGCTGGGGCATGCCAGCTGGCACGCCTACGAGGAGCTGGTGCGCTGCGAGCCGATCGACAAGGCGTCGGCCTGAGCCCCTGCGGCGACCCTAATCAGGCTTCGGCTGACCTTTCGCGCGCGATCGCGTAACCTTGGCGGCAGACTCCGTTCACCACCGGAACTGCCGCCATGTTTCGTGACCCTCTCCAGCGTTTCCTGTCGACCCTGGGTGTGACTCTGCTGTGTGTCCTGTCCCTCACCGCCTTGGCCGACGCCCTGCCGCCACCCGAAGGGGAGGTCCTGCTGCGCGTGGAGGGCGACATCGCCCACCCCAACGTCGGTGACGAGCTGCACCTCGACCGCACCCAACTGATGGCCCTGCCGACCCGCGTCATCGAGACTCGCATTCCCTGGACGCAGGGCGTGTTTCGCTTCGAGGGTCCGCTGCTGCGCGCCGTGCTCGCCGAGGCCGGGGCCGAGGCGCAGCACGTGCGGGTCCGCGCGCTCAACGACTACGAGGCGGAAATCCCGGTGTCAGACCTCCACGACTACGACGTGATCCTCGCCCTGGAGCGCGACGGCGAACCCATCGCCGTGCGCGACTTCGGTCCCATGCTGGTGCTCTATCCCTTCGATGACCATCCGGAGCTGCTCACCGAGAGCATCCGCTTCCGTTCCGTGTGGCACGTGGCGCGCATCCATGTGCCCTGAGTCGCGTTGACGGCGAGGCGAACGGAGCATGTTGCGTCATCCGCTGCGACTCAAGGTGGGCGCCATCGCGGCCCTGCTCTTCTTCACCGCCGCGCTGGTGGTGGTGGGGCTGGTGGCGTGGCGCCAGGAGGGGCTGCACCAGAGCGTCGGCGGCGATACCGCCTGGCACGCTTACAAGCTCGACCGCGACATCATCCAACTGCGCAGTGACCTGGCCGTGGCCGCGGAGCGGGTGCGCACGCTCGACGCGCTCAGGCTGCGCTTCGAGCTGATCTACTCTCGCCTCAACCTGCTGCAGCGCGGGGACATCACCGAGCTGCTGAGCCAGGTGCCTGCCGCCGGGCGCGTGCTGCCTCGCCTGGTCGACAGGCTGGACAACCTCGATAGCCTGCTGGGGGAACTCGTGCAGCTCGGGCAGGAGGAGCGCTGGGTGCTGGACACCCGTCTGGAGCGGGTAGGAGCCCAGACCGAGCAGCTCGTCATCGCCCTCAACGGCTATCTGGCCGAGCGGGCAACCCGCGACCGGGAGGTGCTGCAGGGCCTCTATGCCCTGCTGCTGGCGCTGATCCTGGCCATGTGCCTGTCCGGCCTGCTGGTGGTCGTCTTCCTGATTCGCGAGGCGCGCGACAACGCCGAAGCGCGGCACTCCCTGGAGTCGCTGAGCCGCGAACTCCAGGCCACGGCCCAGCGGGCCGAATCGGCGAGTCGTGCCAAGTCGGAGTTCCTCGCCACGGTGAGCCACGAGATCCGCACGCCGCTCAACGGCGTCATCGGCATGAGCGAGCTGCTGCTGGAGCAGCCGCTGGATGCCCGCTCCGACGACTATGCCCGCACCCTGCACTCCAGCGGCCAGCGCCTGCTGGAGCTGATCAACGACATCCTCGACTTCTCCAAGATCGAGTCGGGACGGCTCGAGCTGGAGCGCCGGCCGGTGGACCTGGCGGCACTGGTCGAGGAGGCGTGCCAGCTCTTCGCGCCGCGTGCCGCGGCCAAGGGACTTCGTCTGGTCACCCGTCTGTCGCCGTCGCTGCCGGCGGCCACCATGGGCGATCCGGCCCGGCTGCGCCAGGTGCTGCTCAACCTGCTGGCCAATGCCATCAAGTTCACCGAGCAGGGGGAGGTGAGCGTCGAGGCGGGCCTGAGCGAAAGCGGACGGCTGAGTCTGACGGTGAGCGATACCGGCCCCGGCATCGCGGCCAGCCAGCGAGAGCGCCTCTTCGAGCCCTTCCGCCAGGGGGATGCCTCCATTGCGCGGCGTTACGGTGGCACCGGCCTGGGGCTGGCGATCTGTCGTCGGCTGGTGGCCGCCATGGAGGGCGAGATCGGTGTCGACAGCCGCCCCGGGGCGGGCAGCCGATTCTGGATCGAGCTGCCGCTGGAGGCCGCCCCCTCGCCGGCACGGCGCGAGGCGAGTGCTGCGGCGCTTCCCCGCTTTTCCGGTCGGGTCCTGGTGGTGGAGGACAATCTCGTCAACCGGCAGGTCGCCAAGGCCTTGCTCGAGCGGCTCGGCTGCCATGTCACCCTGGCGGCGAGCGGCCAGGAAGCGCTGGCTTTCGCTGAGGAAGCGCCGTTCGCGGCGATCTTCATGGACGTGCAGATGCCCGGCCTGGATGGCCTGGCCACCACCCGGCGCCTGCGCGCCACCGGGGACTGGCGCGCCGCGGTCGCCGTCGTGGCGATGACTGCCGGCGGTCCCGGTGCCGATCCGGCCAGTTGCAGCGCCGCGGGGATGAGCGAGTATCTCGGCAAGCCGCTCGACCGTGGGGCCCTGGAAGCCTGCCTGGCGCGGGTGCTGCCGAGCGCGGTGCCACCGGGCAGTGCCAATAGTGCTGCCGAACCCGCAGGGGAAGAGCCCGCCACGGCCGAGCCGGTGCTCGACGCCGCCGCGCTGGAGGCGCTGGCCGACGCCCTGGGCGAGACGCCGTTGGCCACGCTGATCGCCACCCACGGTTACGAACTGCGGCGCTATGGTGCCACGCTGCGCGAAGCCGCTGTGGTCGGCGACATGACGGCGCTGGGCGACGCGGCCCACCGCCTCAAGGGCGAGTCAGTGAGTCTCGGCCTGCGTCAACTCTCGGCCAACGCGCGATGCCTGGAAGCGAGCGCGCGGGCGGGGCGGGTGACCGAGGCCCGGCAGCGGTTGGGTGAGCTCGAGGCGGCGCTGCCGGCGGCGCTGGCGGCCCTCGAAGGTTGGCTCGCCGCGCGCCAGGCGCGCTCGACCTCGAACTAGCTGGGATCTGCGGGGGCTTCCAGCCCCAACAGCCGTGCTTCCTGGCGGCGGCGCTGGTGAAGGTCCCACAGCGCGGCCGCGGCCAGCAGCACGAAGCCGGCCAGCTCCACCAGGGCGTGGTAGTCGATGAAGAGCGCGTAAAGCACCATGGCTGCGCCCGACGCGGCCAGCAGGGGCGGGCCGATGGCGCGATGACGGCGGAAGCCGGCCACCAGCACGCCCAGCGTGAGCAACACGAAACCGGCGATGGTGGTGGCCCAGGTGCCCTCGTTCACGGCGAGACTAACGCCGAGCAGCGGCAGCAGGGCGGCCAGCGCCAGGGTGCCGTAGCAGCTCGCCAGCGCCAGTCCCAGGGCTGCCACCCCGAGCAGGCCGCGGCGGGTCAGCCGGCGCCAGGCGCGGCGCGGGTCGAGGCGCTGGCACCAGCGGCTGAGCGGGGAGGGCGCCTGGGCGGCGCGGCGCATGCCGAGCTCGAGGGTATGGGCGCCGAAGCTTGCCGCGATCTCGCGGGTCTGCTCGCTGGGGCTCAGGGCGAAGTAGTCGTGGCTGCCCACTACCTGGATATCCTCGAAACCCGCCTCGGCGAACAGCGCCAGCAGGTCCTCTTTCACGGTGGCTCCCACCACGCACTCCACCCACAGTCGCGGGTCCTCGTGACAGTCCACGCTGACCGGGCGGTGGATCACCACGTCGGCCAGTTGTACCCGGCCGCCGGGCCTCAGTACACGGAACATCTCGGCGATGGCACGGCGCTTGTCCGGTATCAGGTTGAGCGCACCGTTGCTGGTGATGCTGTCGACGCTGGCATCGGAGAGCGGCAGCCGCTCCGCGGAGGCCTGGATCACGTCGAGATTGGCAAAGCCCTGCTTGGCGGCGGTGCCCTTGAGCTTGCGGGTCATGGCGGCGGTGAGGTCGAGGGCGATGACACGCCCTTCGGCGCCAACGAGGTGACAGGCGATCAGCGAGTCGACGCCGGCGCCGGCGCCGATGTCGAGCACCGTCTCGCCGCGGCGGATGGCCCCGGCGCGAAAGGGGTAGCCGACCCCGGCGAAGGCGTCGAGCAGCGCCGGTGGCACGCTGTCGGTCTGCGACGCGGGGTAGCCCAGCCAGTGGCTGGTGTCGCCACCGACGGGAAAGTGGAAGGGCGAGTCCGGCCGCTCGGCCACGGCGGTGTACATGGCCTGCACCGCGGCGACGATCTGCTCGCGGGAGTAGCCGAGAATGGCTACCATGAGGCGCTCCTCAGGGGGTCAGGGCGTGTCGTCCGAGCCGTTCGCCTCGAAGCGGTCGAGCAGGCGTCGCACCCGTTGGCGTAGCCGCGGCGGTGCCGTGACGGTCCCGGCCGCCTCCACCCTAGCCCGCAGTCGTTTCTCGAATTCGGCGCGCGTGAAGCAGTCGCGGCACCGAGCCAGGTGTCGCTCGATCTCCTCTGCCTGCTGGGCATCCAGCTCGCGGTCGAGGTAATCGAAGAGGCGTTCGATCACGTCCTCACAGCTCAGCTCCCGGGGAGTCATGACGGCGTACCTCCCTGTCCCGATGATGTGATGCCCGCCTCCCTGGCCTGACCCCACAGCCGCTTCTGCAGCTGGCTACGCGCTCGGTTGAGTCGCGAGCGCACGGTACCCAGCGGGATTCCCAGCAGCCGGGAAACCTCCTCATACGTATAGCCCTGCACCTCCACCAGCACAATCACCACGCGAAAGCCGTCGGGCAGGGCGTCGATGGCACTCGCCAGGTCCTCCTGCAGCAACTGGTTGAAGAACTGCTCCTCGAGGCTGCCCCACCACAGCAGGAAGGGCTGGTGCAGCTGCTGGAAGAGCGTGAAGTCGCCGCTGTCCAGGTTCTCTGATGCGTCGGGCTCGCTGGCTGGCTGGGGGCGGCACTGGCGTCGCCGCCACTCGCTGATGAAGGTGTTGGAGAGGATATGGAAGAGCCAGGCGTCGAAGCGTGCCGGGTCGCGCAACTCGTCGAGGCGGTGCCACGCCTTGCCCACCGCCTCGGCGACGATGTCCTCGGCGTCGTCCGGGTGGCGGGTCAGGCGCAGGGCCGTGCCGTAGAGCCGGTCGAGCAACGGCTCCAGGCGGGCTTCGAACCATTGGCGCGGGTCGGCATGGCGATCGCACATGGTCTGTCTCGTCGTCTCCGCGGCCCGGGTGGGGTGCCACGGCAGCGGGGACCGGGTGAGTGGTTGAGCAAGGGCCATGAGGGCTTCTTTCGAGCTTGAGCCGCCCGGGGGGGCGTGGGCAAGGGGTAGTTCAGGGACGCAGCCGAGGCCCCTGAGGTTCCCGATGAATGCGTTCCCGGAAAAGCGGGAACACAGGCCTGGCCCGCTGCGTCTTGGGCGAACACGGCCATCGTGCCGTGCCCCTGACAACCGACAGAGCGAGTGGAGGCCATCAAGGCCCGAGTGACTCTCACGACACAGGAGACACCATCATGAATCCCCGTACCACCATCCTGACCGCTACGGCCCTGGCAGTGGCGATGGGTACCGCCGCGATCGCCGCGGACGACACCTACCGCGGCAACGGCCACCTGCTCGGCACGCCCGACGAGTTCGAATGGGGCCCCGTGGGCTCCATGGGCGAGGGCGCAGAGATCGCCATCATCGAGGGCAGCCTGGCCGAGGAGGAGCCCTTCACCCTGCGCATCCGCCTGGAGGACGGCTACGAAATCCGCCCCCACATCCATCCGGCCTACGAGCGGGTCACCGTGCTCGAGGGCACCCTGCACTTCGCCCTCGGCGAGACCTACGATCCCGACGCCACGCAAGAGCTGCCGGAAGGCGGCTACGCCATCATGGCGCCCGGCGACCCAATGTTCGGCTACGCCGAGGGCGAGACCGTCATCCAGCTCCACGGTACCGGTCCCTGGGGCATCGAGTACCTCGATCCGGCGGACGATCCGCGCAACTGAGATGCGTTGGCTGCCCACTGGCGGGAGCAGGAGCCGGGCAGTTGCCGTTGCCCAAAGCGAGAGGCGCCGGGGGCAGGCCGGAGAGGAGGTCCTTCGCCATGGATGGCGAAGGTAGCGCCCAGGGAGGGGTTCACAGCGCCTCCTTGAAGGCCTGTCACCGGATTAGCCTCGAGCAATCAAATAACCTTGCTGGCTGGAGGGCGGCCCTTGAGCTGATGGTCCAGCGCGTTAGCATGGCGGGAGACCCGAGCTGGAGGAATCGCCATGTGGCAACAGCAGGAACTGCGCCTCGCGCCGCGCTCGCGCGGCTTTCACCTGATCACCGACGAGGTCGTCGAGGGGCTGCCCGGGCTACGCGAGGTAGCGACGGGGCTCTTGCACCTGCAGCTCCTGCACACCTCGGCCTCGCTGACCCTCAACGAGAACGCCGACCCCGACGTGCGCCATGACCTCGACGCCTTCCTGCGCCGGCTGGTACCCGGCGACCTGCCCTACTTCCGTCATACCCTGGAGGGGCCGGACGACATGCCGGCCCACGTCTGCGCCAGCCTGCTCGGCACCCAGCTCAGTCTGGCGGTGCAGGGCGGGCGTCTCGTGCTCGGCACTTGGCAGGGCATCTGGCTCGGCGAGCATCGCGACCACGGCGGCACGCGCCGGTTGATGGCCACCCTGCACGGCGAATGAAGGGGCCGGCGTTCAGCGAGAGGAGGCGGCCAGCCAGCGCTCGGTGAGGCGCCGCCCCTGGGCCAGGTTACGCACCACGGCGAGGCGGCCGGCCTTGCGACTGAGCCCGGCGCGCTTGAGCTTGATCACCTGGCGCGGCGCCATGCCGACGAAGATCAGCCCCACCTGCTGGGAGTGGAGCTCTTCAGCCAGCGTCTGCAGGGCGACGATGGCGGTGGCGTCCAGGCTCGGCACGTCGTGCATGTCGAGCAGCACCACCTTCACTTCCGGATCGACCACGCGCAGCGTTGCCATGGCCTTCTCGGCGGCGCCGAAGAACAGTGGGCCGTTGATGTCGTAGAGTGCCGCCTGGCGGTGCAGGTCGCGGGTCTCGTCGTCCTCGAGGCGACGGGCATGGGTGACGGTCGCCATGCGGCGGATGAACAGCGCCGCGGCGAGCGCCATGCCCACCGCCACCGCCAGCACCATGTCGAAGACCACGGTGAGGGCGAAGCAGATCACCAGGATCGCCACGTCGCTGCCCGGGGCGCCCCTCAGGGTGTGCACGAAGTGGCGCGCCTCGCTCATGTTCCAGGCGATGATGAACAGCAGTGCGGCGAGGGCGGCCATGGGCACCAGCCCCAGCACCCCGGCCAGTGCCACCACTGCCAGCAGCACCACCAGGGCGTGGACCACCGCGGCCAGCGGCGAAGCCGCGCCGCTGCGGATGTTGGTGGCGGTGCGGGCCAATGCGGCGGTGGCGGTGATGCCGCCGAAGAAGGGCACGGCGATGTTGCCGAGTCCTTGGCCGATTAGCTCGGCGTTGGGATCGTGGCGGGTGCGGGTGAGGCCGTCGGCCACCACGGCGCAGAGCAGCGACTCGATGGCCGCCAGCATGGCGATGGCCAGCGCCGGGCCGAGCAGCTCGCGGATCAGCGCGAAATCCACGACCAGCGGTGTGCCGTCGGGCCCCGGCAGCTGCCAGGGCACCACCAGGCTGGGCGCGAAGGGGGGAATGCCGCTGCCGCTCTGGCCTTGGAACTCCCAATGGAAGCGTGAGGCGATGGTGTCTATCTCCACGCCCAGCGCGCCCAGCAGCAGCGCGGCCAGGGTGCCGACCACCAGGCCGACCAGCGGCGCCGGCACCGGCAGCTTGAGCCGCGGCCAGAGGATCAGGGTGGCGAGCGTCACCAGCCCCACGCCGAGCTCGGCAGCTGCCACGTTCGGCAGTGCACGCGCGATGGCGGCCAGGTTGTGCAGGGTGCTGTCGCCGAGCTCGATCCTGGTGAGGCCAAGGAAGTCGGGCAGCTGCAGCAAGGCGATCACCACGGCGATGCCCGCGGTGAAGCCCAGCACCACCGGGTAGGGTACGTACTGGATCAGGCTGCCCAGGCGTGCCAGACCCAGCGCCACCAGGATCAGCCCCGCCATCAGGGTGGCGAGCAAGAGCCCGCCCACGCCGTGGCTGCCGACGATGGGAAAGAGGATCACCACGAAGGCGGCGGTAGGGCCGGAGATGTTGAAGCGCGAGCCGCCGGTGAGGGCGATGATGGCGCCGGCCACGATGGCGGTGTAGAGCCCGTGCTGGGGCGGTACCCCGGTGGCGATGGCCAGCGCCATGGAGAGCGGCACGGCGACGATGCCGATGGTCAGCCCGGCAAGCAGGTCTCGGCGCAGCTCGGCAAGGCCGTAGCCCGCGCGCCAGGCGGAGAGCAGCGCATGGCAGGGCAAGGGGAGGCGATAGCCGGCGCCTTTGCGGGAGCGGGGCATGACGATTCCTTTGCAGGCTAATAAAGCAGGCCCTTAACGTTACTCCCCACGGTTGCCACGCCGCAAGCTCGGCCATCGTTGAAGGTCGCTGCCCGACACGAGAACGCCCGGCCGAGGCCGGGCGTGTCAGGCAGGGGCGAGTGGCCGCTGGTTCAGCCGTTGCGGTTGTCGCCCTTGCCAGAGTGGTGGCGATAACCGGGATGCTTGCCATGACCGTGCTTGCCGCGCGGTGCCATGGCGGCCTTCATCTCGGCGATCTGCTCGTCGGAGAGCAGCTCGCCCAAGGCGGCGCGGTGCTCCTCGCGCAGCGCCTGCCAGGCGTCGCGGCGCGCCTCGCGGGAGTCGAATTCGCGGTCGCGCAGCGCCTGCATGTCGGCATAGAGGGATTCCCGCACTTCGGTGAGCTGGGTGCGCTCTTCCTCGCTGAGCTCCCAGCTGTCGACCAGTGCGGTCAGGCGCTGCTGCATGGCTTCGCGGCGCTCGGTGCGCCGCTCGTCGCGCAGCTCGCGGCGGGCCGTTTTCAGGGCCTCGCGCTGCTCGTCACTGAGGATCTCGTCGAGACGCGCCTGGTGTTCTTCGCGAAGGTCGCGCAGGGCCTGACGGTGCTCGTCTCGGGCCTCGGCCAGCGCCTCGCGGGTGGCTTCGTCGATGCCCGCGCGCTCGAACATCTCCTGGCGCTGCTCGTGCCAGTCGCCACCCTTGCCGGAGAAGGCCGCGGCGGAGAGGGCAAGCGGGACGAGGGCCGCGCCGAGCAGGGCGGGCATCAAGAGTCGGCGTGAGAAGGGACCTTTCATATCGGCAGCTCCTTGGCTGATGAATGACACTGTCAGTCTCGTGCCCCGGTGTGCAGCCGCCATGCACGCAGTGTGCAAAGCTCGTGCACGCTGCCACTCCCCGTCGGTTCACTCGCCGGGCTGGTACTTGTAGCCGACCCCGTAAACCGAACGGATAACCTCGCGCTCCGGCCACGCCTCGGCGATCTTCTTGCGCAGCTTCTTGACGTGGCTGTCCACGGTGCGCTCGGAGACGATGCGGTGGTCGCGGTACATGTGGTCCATCAGCTGGTCCCGGGAGAAGATGCGCCCCGGGGCGTGCATCATCACCTTGAGCAGCTGGAACTCCACGGCGGTCAGGCCCAGGTCGTGGCCGTCGGCCAGCGCCCGCCAGCCTGCCTCGTCGAGGAGGAGGCCGTCATCGCCGGCGGCCTCCGCGCTGGGCTGGCTGCGGCGCAGTACGGCGCGGACCCGCGCCACCACCTCGCGGGGGCTGAAAGGCTTGCAGATATAGTCGTCGGCGCCCAACTCCAGGCCGAGCAGGCGATCCACCTCCTCGACGCGGGCGGTGAGCATGATGATGGCCATCCCCGGCCACCGCCGGCGGATCTCGCGGCACAGCGTCAGGCCGTCGGTGCCCGGCAGCATCAGGTCGAGCAGCACCAGGTCGGGAAGGTGATCCTCCGCGGCCCGTTCCTGGAGCCAGGGCAGCACGGCATCGCCGTGGTCCAGCTGGGGCGCGGCAAAGCCGCTGCCCTCGAGGTAGTCGGCGACCAGGCGGGCGATCTTGGGTTCGTCCTCGACGATCAGCACGCTGTCGCGGCGGGAGTCGGTGTCGTGCATGGCGGTGCTTCCTTGTCAGCCGGCGGCGTCGAGCCGCGGGAATTCCAGGGTCCAGCATAGCCCACCCAGCGGCGACGCCGAGGGCGTGAAGGTGCCGCCGTGGCTCTTGACCAGGGCCCCGGCGATGGAGAGCCCCAGACCGCTGCCGCCGCTGGCGCGGCTGCGCGAGCCCTCCACACGATAGAGGCGCTCGGTGAGCTTGCCCAGCGCCGCCTCGGGCACCCCCGGGGCGCTGTCCTGCCAGGTGACGCGCACCCGGTCGCCGACCACGGCGAGGCGCACCTCGAGCTGTCCCGGTGCCTGGGTATAGGCGCAGCTGTTGTCGAGCAGGTTGGTCCACAGCTGGCGCAGTCGCCGCGCATCGCCGCGCATCCACGCCGGGCCGTGAATGTCGGCGGTCAGCGTCAGGCCGCTGTCGGCCAGCCAGCCGCGCGCCTCCTCGAGGCGCGCGCCGAGGTGCTCGGCCAGGTCCAGGGGAGCGAGCTGGACCTCCAGCGCCCCGGCGTCGCTCTGCGAGAGCAAGCGCAGGTCGGCCACCAGGCGTTCGAGCTGTCCCACCTCCTGGCCCAGGGAGCGCAGGCTGTCGGGGTTGAGCGGGCGAATGCCGTCCTGCATCGCCTCGATCTCGCCGCGCAGCACGGCGAGCGGCGTGCGCAGCTCGTGGGCGATGTCCGAGACCCAGCGCTCCCGGGCCTGGCGGCTGGCCTCGAGGGTGGCCGCCAGGACGTTGAAGTCGCCCGCCAGGCGGGCCAGCTCGTCGCGGCCGCGCTGGGGCAGGCGGGTGCTGTAGTCGCCCTCGGTGAGGCGCCGGGTGGCGAGTGCCATGCCGCGAGTGCGCCGCCCCAGCCACCACGCCAGGGCCCCGGCCAGCAGCAGCGAAGCGAGCCCCAGAGCGGCGATGATGATGCTCAAGTTGCGCTGCTGGCGCTCCAGGAAGACGCGCTCCATGCGTGCCAGCAGTTGGCGCGGCGGGCGATAGCCGAGGGTGCCGACCTGCTCGCCGTCATGCCGGATGGGCAGCCATTCGAGCTCGGCGGCGTCGCCGTTCTTGTCGGGCGGCAGGCCGATCACCGGCAGGCCCTGGGCATCGTGGAGCACGAAGTCGCGGGCATCGCCCAGCTGGCGCTCGATGCCGTGGGGCGGGCGGCGCTCGCCGGGCCACAGCTGCTGGCGCACCAGTCGGTGCCAGGCTGGGGGCGAGTTGCGCAGCCACTGCCAGCCGTCGCGCCTTGCCCACTCCTCGCCGAGCCCCTCGGCGAGCGTCGCGGCGCGGTTGGCCTGGGTGGTCTCCAGGTATTCGATGAAGCCGCGGTCGAGGCTGCGCGACACGGCCAGGAACACCAGGCCGGCGATCACCACGTTGCCCAGCAGGATGATCAAAAACAGCTTGATGCCCAGGCGGGACACGGCGGGACGGGGCAGGCGTAGGGCCATGGAGCGGGTCTCGGCAGCGGTGGCGATGACGCCTCAGTATCGGCGATGGCGATGCAGCCAATGATCAACAACAGTGCAAGATTGGTGCAAGCCTACCCCTTGTGATAACAGGGCTTTCGCAGTTGATGGCAACCACGGTAGAGAGTGGCTAAGAGGGAGGATGGCGCTGCCTCCCACTAAATAAGACTCTTCGCACTTTAGAGTGAACATGTTTGGCAAACTTCAGGGTGGGAGGCCGGCTCTGCCGGGCGAAGGCGCCGTAGGCGCCCCATGGGTAGCGCTGCGCGCTACTTCGCGAGCTGAAGCTCCCTCCCACAGAGCCAGTTCACGCCAGTCTGCGATGAACCCAAAATAACTACGATGATAGCCCTGATTGTCATAAGGACAGGAAGAACAGGATCAGCGGCGGCGACAGCAGCGACAGCAGAAAGCCAGAGACCACGGCCACCGGCACGCAGGCCACGCCGCCGTGCTGCTGGATCACCGGCAGGGTGAAGTCCATGGCCGTGGCGCCGCCGTAGCCGATGGCCAGCGGCGCGTGTCGGCGGATGGTCAGTGGGATCAGCACGAAGGCCGCGAGCTCGCGCAGCAGGTCGTTGAAGAAGGCCACGCCGCCCAGCCGCGCCCCCAGCCCGTCGCCGATCAGGATGCCGGAGAGCGAGTACCAGCCGAAGCCGGCGGCGAGCGCCAGCCCCTCGTTCCAGGCCAGCGCGAGCAGCGGCGCGGCGAGCAGGCCGCCCACCAGCGAGCTGCCCGCCAGGGTGGCGGCGATCGCCAGGCCGTGGCGGTTGAGCAGGATCTGGCGCAGCGGCATGCCGGAGTTGCGCAGCTGGCAGCCGATCAGCGCCAGCAGCAGGTAGAGCACCCATTCGGCAAGCCGCTCGGCGCCGGCGAAGAGCGCCGCGCCGCCGCCCAGGGCGGCGGCGGCCAGCCCCGCCAGTACGCCGGCGACGACCACCGCCACCAGGGCCAGCGAGCCGGCCAGGGCGGCGAGCTTGCTGGTGGGGGCGCCGGCCACCGTGCGGGCGGGGTCGAGGCGCACGTGAGGGCGGCGCGCCAGCCAGGCCAGCGCCGTCAGGTTGCAGGCGGAGAGCAGCGCGAAGAGCAGCAGCGCCTGGCCGCCCATGCGCGAGAGCTGGCGGGCCAGGTCGTCGAGCCCGGCCAGGCTCACGCCCATCAGCAACAGGATGACGTAGATGGTGGCGTTGACGCCGCGATTGATGGCGGCCATCACCCCGGCATGGGGCACCGGCACCAGGTAGCCCAGAAGCAGCGGCAGCAGCACCAGCAGTAGACCGCTCAGCATCGAGATTCCCTTCTCCTCAGGTTTCGTCCGAAAAGGCGTGACGGCCCGCCGCTGAGCGAACCGAAGCGGCACACTCTAGCCCAACCCGGGAGGCTGGCCAATGGGGCGGCGTGTCAGGGCCGGGGCTGCTCCAGGGCGGTGAGCGCCAGGCGACTGCGGCGCTCGCCGTCGCGGTGGTAGGCGGCATCCAGCAGCAGGCCGGGGAGCTCGGCGTGGAAGCGCAGCACCAGGCGGCGATCGGGTTTCGCGGGGTCGCGGGCCTCCACCGTCACCGACGGGAAGTCGCCCGCCGGCACGCTCAGGCGCTCCCGCGCCAGCACGCGGAACTCGAGCGTTTCCTTCTCTCCCTCGTGGTCCTGGTAGTCGAGCCGGCAGGGCGTGGTGCACTCGCCGGCAAGGGCCCGCCGCGACAGGGCGAAGAGCGCCGTCTGGCGGTCGAGTCGCTGGCGCAGGGCATCCGGTGCCAGCTGGTAGCGCTCGCCCATGCCCAGCAGCGAGTAGCTGCTGGCGTAGTGCAGCGGCTCCACCGCCTCGGCGGCAACACGAAAGCGGCTGCGCTCCTCGCCGCGGGCCAGGGCGATCGCCGCGCGCATCTCGCTGAGCCAGTGGTGGCCCTCGCGCACGAGGCGATGGTCGATGGTGGCATCGGGCCAGCCGCTCAGTTCCAGCTGATAGCGTGCGGTGAAGGGCGTGGGTTCGGGGCCGGCGAAGGCCAGCGCCGGGGCCAGGAGCGCGGCCAGCAGCAGGGCGGCCTGCGCATGGCGAGGAAGGGCTGAGTGCGGCATCGAAGGCTCCCGTGGCAAGACCCGCTGAGCATGGGGTGGCCAATGTGGGAGCGCGTCGCGCCCCGACGGGTTCCGGCGTGCACGGAATTTGCGCTATGGACCCGCTCGACTAGGCTTCGCTTGCAAAGCGTGACATTTTCCAGCCGCCCTATCCACGCAAGGAGACTCCCATGGCCAGACTGCTGCTGATCGCCGGTGACTATGTCGAGGACTACGAGATCATGGTGCCCTTCCAGGCCCTGCAGGCCATGGGGCATCGGGTGGATGCGGTCTGTCCCGACAAGCGCGAGGGCGACAAGGTGCGTACCGCCATCCACGACTTCGAGGGCGACCAGACCTACTCCGAGAAGCCGGGGCACGACTTCACCCTCAACGCCACCTTCGCCGAGGTCGAGCTGGCCGCCTACGACGGTCTGGTGATTCCCGGCGGCCGCGCCCCGGAATACCTGCGCCTCGACGAGCGGGTGCTCGATCTGGTGCGTCACTTCGTGGAGAACGACAAGCCCATGGCCGTAATCTGCCACGGCGCCCAGCTGCTGGCGGCGGCGGTCTCCCTCGAGGGGCATCGCGTCTCCGCCTACCCGGCCTGCGCCCCGGAAGTGCGCCTGGCGGGCGGCGACTACGCCGAGATCGCCGTCGACCAGGCGGTCACTTCGGGGCGGCTGGTCACGGCGCCGGCCTGGCCGGCCCATGGCGAATGGCTCAAGCAGTTCCAGGCGCTCCTCGACTGAGCGCCCGGGAGCCGCGTCAGGTCTGCGAGCGGAGCCGGTCGAGCTCGGAGCTCAGCGCGACCGGGTAGTCGGGCCGGCCCGGGTCGAGACGCCGAAGCGTGACGGGCATGGCGTCGAGTGAGGTCTGGACGCGCTCGCGGGCGTCGTCGGCCAGCGCCATCGCGTCGGCGTTCACCGCGCCGCCGCGTACCAGCGGTCGCAGCAGCGGCTCGCCCTCGATGCCCGGCTCCTCGCGCCGGGCGATGACGTCGCCCGTCATCTGCCCCGCGGCGTCGAAGCACCGATAGAGCTGCTTGCGACCCGGCAGGTTGATCTTGCCGGTGGAGTGCTTGACCCGCGGCGTGTCGGCGTACTCGACGAGCTTGTAGGAGAGGTCGATCACCGGGGCGTCGGCAGCCACCCCCATCTCGGTACCCACGCCAAAGGCGTCGATGGGCGCGTCGTCGTCGAGCAGGGCGGCGATCTTGTGTTCGTCGAGGCCGCTGCTGGCGATGATCTTCACGTCAGCATGGCCGGCTGCGTCGAGCCGCTCGCGGGAGCGGTGGGCGAGCTCGCCGAGGTCGCCGGAATCGAGCCGGATGGCGGCCACGCGCAGCGCGGGCTCCTCGGCCATCAGCGCGATCACCTTGTCCACGCCCGCCAGGGTGTCGTGGGTGTCCACCAGCAGGGTGGTGTTCGGGTAGTGGCGGGCGAAGGCACGAAACGCCTCTCGTTCGTCGTCGTGGGCGAGGATATAGCTGTGCGCCATGGTGCCGCGCAGCGGCAGGTCGTGGCGCAGCCCGCCGAGCACATTGCTGGTGCCCGCCAGCCCCGCGGTACGGTAGGCGCGCACTCCCCGCACCGCGGCGTCGATGCCATGCATGCGGCGCAGGCCGAAGTCGACCACCGGACGCCCGTGGGCCGCGAGCACGAGGCGCACCGCTTTGGAGGCGATCACCGTCTCCAGCTGCACCAGGTTCATGACCAGGCTCTCCAGCAGCTGCGCCTCGGCAATCGGCGCGTCCACCTCCATGAAGGGCTCGTTCTCGAACACCGGCGTGCCCTCGGGCAGCGTCCAGATGTCGCCGCTGAAGCGAAAGTCCTTCAGCCAGTCGAGAAAGGCGTCGTCGAAGGTGCCGGTCTCGGCCAGGCTGGCGAGGTGGGCATCGCTGAAGCGCAGCCGGGTGGCCAGCTCGGCGGCGTGCTGCTGGCCGCAGGCGAGCATGAAGCGCCGCGTCGGCGGCAGCTTGCGGAAGTAGAGGCTGAAGGTGGCGCGCTCCTCCATGCCTTCCTTCCAGTAGGCCTGCAGCATGGTCAACTGGTAGAGGTCGGTGAGCAGCGCGAGGTCGCTGTCGTCGACGCCGTAGGGCGGGCGCTGGCTCATGCGCGGACCTCGGCGCCAGCCTGCTCGAGCTCTTCGCGGATGCGACCGCGCGCCTCGGGGTCGACCGGTTCGGTCAGCGTCTCGAGCAGTACCACCTTGAAGCCCTCCTTGAGCGCATCCTTGGCGGTAGCCTGCACGCAAACGTCCATGGCCAGGCCGCACACCACCACCCGCTGGATGCCGCGGTCGCGCAGGTAGCCGCCGAAGCCGGTGCCGTCGAAGGCGGAGTAGGCGTCGGCGTCGAAGGCGGTGGCCTTGCTCACGCGGATGACATCGTCGGTGAGGGCGAGATCCGGGTGAAAGGCCGCCCCCTGCGTGTCCTGGACGCAGTGCACCGGCCAGGGCCCGCCGCGATGCTCGAAGCTCACATGATCGACGGGGTGCCAGTCGCGGGAGGCGGCCACCAAGGCGCCGGCTTCGCGGGCGGCCTGGATCTGCGCATTGATGCCCGGTACCAGGGCGGCACCGCCCGACACTGCCAGGGCGCCGCCCTCGCAGAAGTCGTTCTGCATGTCCACGACCAGCAGCAGGTCGTGGGGGCCGTAATCGACGTGCGTCGTCATGGCGTACCTCCGTGCAGTGAGTGGGCTCTCTCCTATCAGCCTACTCATTGATGTGCGGTTCGTGTAGCCGGAGCACAACCCCCGGTTTGTCGGTCCGCCCCGCGTAGCGGACATGATGTCGGTCAAATTTATGACGCTTTCATGACCATTGGACTAAAGGCGAACCTTTCCAGGCCGACATTGACGGTAACCGCGTAGCCCTTTGCGTGACCGGTCCCAGTCGGTACCGGTCCTGGGAGACAGCCGGCTGATATCACAACAACAATCACGCACCACCCGATTTCCACCGCACTTTCTTGTTGCGATCACTCAGGTTCGGCAGGTAAGCATCTCATGACCCATGTCCTTCATCGTATTTCCATGTCGCGCAAGTTCCTGCTTGCGCTGGCCCTTCCCATTCTCGTCATCGCCTGGCTGGCGGCCAGCGGCATCCTCGAGCGGCAGCAGCTGGCCGCCGACATGGCCGAGGTGGAGCAGATGACCCACCTGGCCAATCGGGTCGGCGATCTGGTGCACGAACTCCAGGTGGAGCGCGGCCTCTCCTCGGGCTACCTAAGCAGCGACGGCGAGAGCTTCGGCAATCGTCTGGCCGAGCAGCGCGGCCGCGCGGACGAGCGGCTGGCGGCGTTTCGCAGCAGCTCGTCCGCGCTCGATGCCGGCGGGGACCCGCGGATCGCCGCGCTCAGCGAGGGTCTCGACGCCGACCTCGCCGAACTGGCCTCGCGGCGGGCTGCCATCGACTCCCTGGCGATCAAGCCGAGCGAGTCGCTGGCCTACTACAGCGGCCTCAACGGCACCCTGATGGAGATCGCGACGCGCCTCACTGCCAGGGTCGATGCCGGCACGCTGTCGCGCGACCTCAGCGCCTACGCCGCCCTGATGGAACTCAAGGAAACCGCGGGCATCGAGCGCGCCCTGCTTGCCGGCGCCTTCTCGGCCAACCGCATGGCGCCCCAGACCTACTACGCCTTCATGGAGCTGCTCGGCCAAGCCTCGGCCTTCGAGGATAGCTTCCTGGCCCTGGCCCGGCCGGCGATGAGCGAGCGCTACCAGGCCGCCACCGCGGAGCACGAGGATGCCGGCCGGCTCACCATGATGCGACAGATCGCCGTCAACCAGGGCGTCAACGGCGGCTACGGGCTCGATGCGGCGCGCTGGTTCGATACCCAGACGGCCAAGATCGAGCGTCTCAAGGGAGTGGAAGAGGCGATGGCCGCCGGCGTGCTGGCCGATGCCGAGGCACTGGCGGCCGATGCCCGTGGCGAGCTGTGGCGCTTCGCGCTGTTTGCCGGCCTGGCCGTCGGCGCGGCCCTGCTGCTGGCCGCCCTGCTGGTGCGCAGCATCGTCGGCCCCCTGCAGGCCGCCCTGCGCCAGATCGCCGAGCGCGACGGCGACCTGACCCAGCGCCTGCCGGTGCCCGGCACCGACGAGCTCTCCCGCTTCTATGCGGCCTTCAATGCCTCCACCGAGAGCATGGAGGCACTGGTGGCGAGCATCCAGCAGGGCGCCTCGGGCGTGACCTCGGCCAGCGGCGAGATCGCCCAGGGCAACCAGGACCTGGCCAGCCGCACCGAGGAGCAGTCCTCGTCGTTGGTGGAGACCGCCACCAGCATGGAGCAGATCACCTCCACGGTGCGCCAGTCGGCGGATAACGCCCGCGAGGCCCAGCGCATGAGCGAGGCGACGGCGAGCCGCGCCGACCAGGCGAGCCAGGTGGCCGCCCAGGCACGCGATGCCATGCGCGAGATCCACGAGGCCAATCGCCAGATCAACGCCATCGTCGAGGCCATCGACAGCATCGCCTTCCAGACCAACCTGCTGGCGCTCAACGCCTCGGTGGAGGCGGCACGCGCCGGCGAGCACGGGCGCGGCTTCGCCGTGGTGGCCGGCGAAGTGCGCAAGCTGGCCAGCCGCAGTGCCGACGAGGCGGAGAAGATTCGCCGACTCATCGACAACAACGCCCAGCGCGTGGCCAAGGGCGACGGCCTGGTGAGCGAGACCCATGATGCCCTGGCGGCGATCACCCGCGAGGTGCGCCAGGTCGCCGACCTGGTCAGCGACATGTCGGCGGCCACCACCGAGCAGTCGGCGGGTATCGAGCAGATCAACCAGGCGGTGGCCCAGCTCGAGCAGACCACCCAGGAGAATGCCGCTCTCGTCGAGCAGGTGGCCGCGGCGAGCCGCTCGCTGGACGACCAGGCCGGCGAGATGTCGGGGCTGATCGGGCGCTTCAAGGTCGCCGCCGAGCTCTACGGCGGTCGTCTCAAGCAGCTGCTGCCGTCGAGCTGAGGCACCCGCCAGCACCAGCCGGCGGCCGGGCCCGGGGCCCGGCCGCTGGCGGGTGGCGGGAGGGTTGTTGCCGAGCGTTCAGTAGCCGGCTGCGGGATCGACGGTATCGATGGGCTCGCCCGCCGCGAAGGCGCGCAGGGCCTCGGCGACCTGGTCGAGTGCCGCGCCGAGGGGCGTGGGCCCGGCCATGTGCGGGGTGATCCACACCCGCGGGTGCGACCACAGCGGGTTCTCGGCCGCCAGCGGCTCCTCGGGAAAGGCGTCGAGCACGGCGCCGCGCAGCCGGCCTTCACGCTCACCCTCGCCCAGCGCCTCGAGCAGGGCAGCCTCGTCGACCAGTGTGCCGCGCCCGGGGTTGATCAGGCTGGCGCCGGCCGGCAGCGCCGACAGGGTCTCGGCGTTGACGATATGGCGCGTGGCCGGGGTGTCGGGGAGCAGCAGCACCAGGCTGCGCACCCGGGCCAGCAACGCCGCCAGGCCGGCGTCGCCGTGGTGGCAAGTGACGGCCTCGAGCGATTTGGGCGAGCGGCTCCAGCCGTGCACCGGGAAGCCGTCGGCGGCGACCATGGAGGCCACCTTGGCGCCGATGGCGCCCAGCCCCAGCACGCCCACCGGCCAGTCGGCCTTGTCGACCACGGCGTGCTCGCGCCATTCGGCATGCGCCTGCTGGCGGCGGTAGCGGTCGAAGTCGCGCTGGAAGTGCAGCACGGCGTAGCGCACGTAGTCGCCGATCAGCTCCGCCATGCCGGCATCGCGCAGCTTGACGATGGGCACCCCCGAGGGGAGGCCGGGGTTGTTCAGCAGGGCATCGACGCCGGCGCCCAGGTTGACGATGCCCTTGAGGGCGGTGGGCTCGCGCAGCAGCCACTCGGGCGGCTTCCACACCGCCAGGTAGTCGGCCGCGCGGCGGGCGCTTTCCGGGGCCGCGCTGGTGATGACCTCGGCTTCCGGGAGACGGCGAGCCAGGGCGTCGCGCCACAGCTCGGCGTCGTCGATATGGACCAGTACGCGCATGACAGCTCCTCCTGTTCTCGTGAATGGCGGTGGGTCAGTAGACGATCTGCATCATGGGTGGCGGTGCCTCCTCGAGTAGCACCGCCAGGCGCTTGAGTCCCTCCTCGAGGCGGTCGAGGTCCTGCTCGGCGCCCAGGCTCACGCGGATGCGGCGTGGGGGTGGCGTCTGCTCGACCATGAAGGGTACCGCCGTGGTGATGGCGATGCCCTCCTGCTCGGCGTGCTGCTGCAGCTCCTCGGCGCGCCAGGCATCCGGAAGCGTTACCCAGACGTGCAGGCTGGTGGGGCGCGAGGCCAGGGCGTGACGGGCGAGCAACCGCGCCGCCAGGCGCTGGCGGGTGGCGAGCAACTGGCGCTGCTCGGCGGCCAGCGTCTCGATGGTGCCGTCGGCAAGCCACTGGTCGGCGAGCTCGAAGGAGAGTGGCGTGGCCATCCAACTGGTGGCGCGCATGCGGGGCAGCACATGGTGCAGCTGGCCGCGCGGCACGGTGAGGTAGCCGGCGCGCAGCCCCGGCACGGTGACCTTGGTGAAGCTGGTCACGTGGAAGCCCATGTCGGGCAGCCGCGCGGTGAGCGGAGTCAGGCCGGGAGCCTCGAGCAGGGCGTGGACATCGTCCTCGATCAGCCACACCCGGTGGCGGGCCAGCACCTCGGCCACGGCGTCGCGGCGCGCCTCGCCCATGGTAGCGCCGGTGGGGTTGAGCTGGGTGGGCGTCAGGCACACGGCTCGCGGCTTGAAGCGGCGGCAGGCGCCGTCCAGCGCCTCGGGGATCACCCCGTCGCCGTCCACGGCCACCCCGCGCAACTGGAAGCCCAGGGTGCGCGACAGGGCGATCAGACCGTGGTCGGTGAGCGCCTCGGTGAGTACCAGGTCGCCGTGCTGCACCACGCTGGAGATGGCCAGCATCAGGGCGTGGGCGGCGCCGTTGCACAGGATGCGGTCGTCCATCTCGCCGGGGACGTGGAGCCGGCTGGCGAGCCAGGCGCTGGCCCGCTCGCGCTGATGGGACAGCCCGGCGATGGGGCGGTTGGCGGTGATCACCTCGGGGCTGGCGTGGTCAGCCAGCATCGCCAGCGCCTGGCGAAAGCGCAGGTGGTGGCCCGGGGGGCACACCGGATGGGCGATGGAGAGGTCGATCAGCGGGCTCTCGTGGCGCGGTTCGTGGCCGCGCAGGTAGGCCGACTCGCGGGCATCGTCCAGGGCGTTGATCCAGGTGCCGCTGCCCACCCGGGCCTGCACCAGGCCCATCTTCTCGGCCTGGGCATAGGCGCGCGACACCGTCTGCACGCTGACGCCGAGGCTCTCCGCCATCTGCCGGTGGGGCGGCAGGCGGGTGCCCGGCGTGAGCTCGCCCTGGCGGATCGCCTCGGAGAGTGCCTGGGCGATGGCCAGGTACTTGGGACCGGTGTCGCTGAGGTACGGGGTCAGGTCAATTGTCATGATCCAATAAAGCCTTTGACCGCCAGCCAAGGGCGAGTGCTACTATCAGCTTAGCGGCATTGACGGACAATTGTCATGGTCAGGGCGGTGGCGGTTCATGACAATGCGGGGCGTCCGATCCCTTGTCCGACCATTTTGGCCCGGCCCCTCGTGCTCCTGGAGGCGGTCGGTTAGTGGTGATGCGATGGCGAGCGGCTCCATGAACCAGGTGAATCTGCCCTTCTCGCGTGAGGAATACGCCAGCCGGCTCTGGAAGGTGCGCGCCGAGATGGCCGGTCGCGGCATCGACGTGCTGGTGATCAGCGACCCCTCCAACATGGCCTGGCTGACCGGATACGACGGCTGGTCCTTCTACGTCCACCAGTGCGTGCTGCTGGGCCTGGAAGGAGAGCCGGTGTGGTACGGGCGGCGCATGGACGCCAACGGGGCGCTGCGCACCTGCTGGATGGATCCCGACAACATCACCTACTACCCGGACTACTACGTCCAGAACCCCGACATGCACCCCATGGACTATCTGGCCCAGTCGATCATGCCCGACCGCGGCTGGCACCAGGGGGTGGTGGGGCTGGAGATGGACAACTACTACTTCTCCGCCAAGGCCTACCAGAGCCTGCTGCGCGAGCTGCCCCACGCCCGCTTTGCCGACGCCAACTCCCTGGTCAACTGGTGCCGCGCCATCAAGTCCGCCCAGGAGGTCGAGTACATGCGCGTGGCGGCGAAGATCGTCGAGGGCATGCACTCGCGCATCCTCGAAGTGATCGAGCCGGGGCTGCCCAAGAGCAAGCTGGTTTCGGAGATCTACCGCGTGGGCATCGAAGGCTGGTGCGACGAGAACGGCAAGGTCTACGGCGGCGACTACCCGGCCATCGTGCCCATGCTGCCTACCGGCAAGGACGCCGCCGCCCCGCACCTCACCTGGGACGACACCCCCTTTCGTGAAGGCGAGGGCACCTTCTTCGAGATCGCCGGGGTCTTCAAGCGCTACCATGCGCCGATGTCACGCACCGTGTTTCTGGGCCGGCCCCCGGCGGAGTTCGTGCGCGCCGAGTCGGCGCTGCTCGAGGGCATCGACAACGGCCTGGCGGTGGCCAAGCCCGGTAACCGCACCGCCGATATCGCCATGGCGCTGGGGGCGGCCATGGACAAGTACGGCTTCGACCGCGGCGGTGCCCGCTGCGGCTACCCCATCGGCATCTCCTACCCGCCGGACTGGGGCGAGCGCACCATGAGTCTGCGTCCCTCCGACGAGACGGTGCTCGAGCCGGGCATGACCTTCCACTTCATGCCCGGCCTGTGGGAGGACGAGTGGGGCCTGGAGATCACCGAGAGCATCCTGATCACCGAGACCGGCTGCGAGACGCTGGCGGACTTTCCCCGACAACTTTTCGTCCGTTGAGCCGGGGCGAAACAAGGAGACCCTGACCATGACCAAGCGACCCAGCCCCATCGCCGCGACCGTCGACTTCGAGGCGGACGGCGTGCAGCACGGCTTTCTCAAGCTGCCCATCTCCAGCGACGAATCCGCCTGGGGTGCGGTGATGATTCCCGTCACCGTGGTCAAGAACGGCGCGGGCCCCACGGCGTTGCTCACCGGCGGCAACCACGGCGACGAGTACGAGGGCATCACCGCGCTGATGAAGCTCGCAAGCGACTTGCGCGCCGAGGACGTCCAGGGCCGGGTGATCATCGTGCCGTGCATGAACCAGCCGGCGGTGATGGCCGGCAAGCGCACCTCGGGGCTCGACGGCGGCAACCTCAACCGCAGCTTTCCCGGCG
Organism: Halomonas sp. NO4; assembly: GCF_010994375.1. Lineage (GTDB taxonomy): Bacteria > Pseudomonadota > Gammaproteobacteria > Pseudomonadales > Halomonadaceae > Halomonas. The sequence goes on along the minus strand of NZ_WHMA01000008.1, from coordinate 100,234 downwards.
ACCCGGATGGCACCGTCACCGAGAAGATCGCCGACTACTTCACCCGGGTGATGGTGCCGATGAGCGACGTGGTACTCGACCTGCACTCCGGCGGGCGCACCCTGGACATCATTCCCTTCGGTGCCTCCCACGTGCTGGAGGACGCCGAGCAGCAGCGCCGTGCCCTGGAGGGCGCCAAGGCGTTCGGCGCCCCCTATGCCATGATGATGTTCGAGCTCGACGCCGCGGCGCTCTTCGATACCGTGGTGGAGAGCCAGGGAAAGATCTTCGTGGCCACCGAACTCGGCGGCGGCGGCACCTCGACGCCCGAGAGCCTGGCCATCACCGAGCGCGGCGTGCGCAATTTCCTGATCCACTACGGCCTGATGGCAGGCAAGGTGTCGATGCCCGCCGAGCCGCAGGTCTATCTCGACATGCCGGATGCCAGCTGCTACGTGCAGAGCGAGCACACGGGGCTGCTGGAACTCGCCTTCGCCCTCGGCGAGCGGGTCGAGAAGGGCGAGGCGATCGCCCGCGTCTATGACCTGACGCGCAGCGGCACGCCGCCGGTGACGTACCGCGCCGAGCGCAGCGGTGTACTGGCGGCACGTCGCCACCCGGCGCTGGTCAATATGGGTGATACCATTGCGGTGATCGCCGACATCGTCGACTCCCTGGGTTGAGAGGGACGCCCCATCGCATGAAGCTCGATCGCTACGACCTGAAGATACTCGAGATCCTGTCGCGGGATGGCCGCATCACCAAGTCCAAGCTCGCCGAGGCGATCAACCTCTCGGTGAGTCCCTGCTGGGAGCGGGTGCGCCGCCTGGAGAAGGCCGGGATCATCGAGGGCTACAGCGCCCGCATCCACCCCGAGGCGCTGGTCAAGCGCACCCCGGTGTGGGTGCAGATCGAGCTCAAGGCCCACAACGCCTCGAGCTTCGCCCGTTTCGAGGCGCTGATGCACGACACCCCCGCGGTCACCGAGTGCGTGGCCGTGGGCGGTGGTGTCGACTACCTGATCAAGGTGGAGGCCGACTCCATCGACGCCTACCAGCGCCTGATCGACAGCTGGCTGACCTCGGATGCCGGCATCGAGCGCTACTTCACCTACATCGTCACCAAGGTCGTCAAGCGTCCGCCGGCCGGCTTCGCGCCCGAGGATTTCGCCGTCTGAGCCCCGTCCGTGGCCGTGCGGACGTTCAGCGTTGATGTTCAGTGGATGGGAATTGGCTTAAGCTCAGGTGTGTAGTGAGCCGTCACTGACGGCTGCCGGGTGATCCCTGCGGCCACCGCCCGAGCGGAGCCGAGGCGCTTTGCGCCACGCCCAGACCGACCGAGATCGCCTGACGGAGAGAGACGCGAGACGATGTCCTATTTCACGATTGCCGGCGTGCAGCTGCAAGCCTTGCACCATGGTGACAACACCGAGGCCATGCGCCACCGGGTCGACGTGCTGATGAGTCGCTTCCCCCAGGTGCAGATGGTGGTGTTCAGCGAGCTGATGCCGCTGGGCGCTTCCCCTCATCACGCCCAGCCGCTGCCCAGCCACGCCGAGATGCTGTTCTGCCAGCTGGCCGAACAGCACCGCATCTGGCTGATCCCCGGCTCGATGTTCGAGCAGACCGAGGCCGGCGTGTACAACACCCTCTCGGTGATCGACCCCCACGGCCACGTGGTGGCCCGCTACCGCAAGCAGTTCCCCTTCCGCCCCTACGAGGCGGGCGTGGAGAGCGGCAGCGAGTTCGTCACCTTCGACGTGCCCCACGTGGGCCGCTTCGGGGTGTCGATCTGCTACGACATGTGGTTCCCCGAGACCACGCGCACCCTGGCCGCCATGGGAGCCGAGGTGATTCTCCACCCCACCATGACCGACACCATCGACCGCGACATCGAGCTGGCCATTGCGCGCACCAACGCCGCGGTCAACCAGTGTTACTTCTTCGACATCAACGGCGCCGGTGCCATCGGCAACGGCCGCTCCATCGTCGTCGGGCCGTCCGGCGACGTCATTCACCAGGCCGGCACCGGCGAGGAGATCATGCCCATCGAGGTGGACCTGAACCGGGTGCGTCGCGAGCGCGAAACCGGGCTGCGCGGCCTCGGCCAGCCGCTGAAGAGCTTCCGCGACCGGCGTGTCGACTTCCCGCTGTACCGCGCCGAAAGCGGCTCGACGCCCTTCCTCGACACCCTTGGCCCGCTGGAGAAGCCCCGCCGGGCCGATGTCGAGGAGTTCTGACCCAAGGAGATCACCATGCTGGAGTCCCTGGTACGCCTGCTGCGACGACTGTTCCGCCCCGGGGACTCCGCCACGGCATCTACCCCGGCCGATGCCGCCACTCCCGCCATCGATGGAGCGACAACAATGAACAAGATCACCAGCATTGCTGATGTGCGTCGCCACTTCCGCAACAACAAGGAGCCCGTCTACTTCATCTCGGCCACCAACTTCAACCTGCTGGGTATCGGTGACTGGGTGAGCAACTTCCGCCACATCAACTACATAGACTGCTTCGAGGGCCAGCAGCGCAACGTCTTCGTGCCCAAGGAGAAGTTTCCCCGCGACTTCGAGAGCATCGAGGACATCAACAACTACCTGCTCGAGCACAAGGAGGTGATCGACTTCATCCAGTCGCGGGCCGACGGTGACAACGCCGGTACAGCCGCCTTCTTGATGTTTGACGAGCACACCGAAGCGATCTGTGAGCAGCTGGGCCTCAAGGTCGCCTTCCCGCCGGCGGCACTGCGTCAACGCATGGACAACAAGATCGAGACGGTGCGCATCGGCAACAAGGCCGGTGTGCCCAGCGTGCCCAACGTGCTGGCCAAGGTGGGCAGCTACCAGGAGCTGTGCGAGGTCAGCAAGGATCTGGGTAACGATCTGGTGGTACAGACCGCCTTCGGCGACTCCGGCCACACCACCTTCTTCATCGCCAGCGAAGATGACTACTACAAGCACGCCGAGGAGATCGAGGCCGAGCCCGAGGTCAAGATCATGAAGTGCATCAACTGCCGCGGCTCGGCCATCGAGGCCTGTGCCACCCGCTGCGGCACCGTGGTGGGCCCCTTGATGACCGAGCTGGTCGGCTTCAAGACGCTCACTCCCTACAAGGGCGGCTGGTGCGGCAACGAGATGTTCGCCGGCGCCTTCACCCAGGAGGTGCGCGACAAGGCCCGGGAGTACACCTTCCAGTTCGGCGAGGCGCTGCGCGACGAGGGCTATCGCGGCTATTTCGAGCTCGACTTCCTGATCGACATGGACACGGGCGAGGTCTATCTGGGCGAGCTCAACCCGCGGGTCACCGGGGCCAGCTCGCTGACCAACGTGGCGGCCTTCGCCCATTCCGACATCCCGCTGTTCCTCTTTCACCTGCTGGAGTTCTCCGATCTCGATTTCGACTTGGACATCGACGAGATCAACGAGCGCTGGTCGCACCCCGACAGCGTCGACAGCTGGAGCCAGCTGGTGATCAAGCACACCGAGGAGAGCGTCGATCTGCTCACCCAGGCGCCGCGTACCGGGGTGTGGCGCATGAACGAGGATGGCACCATCGCCTACGACCACTACAGCTATCACCCTCACGCGGCGGAGAACGACCAGGAGGCCTTCTTCCTGCGCATCAGCGGTGCCGGGGACTTCCGCTATGAAGGGGCGGACCTGGGCATCCTGATCACCCGCGGGCGGCTGATGGACGACGACTTCCAGCTCACCGAGCGGGCCAAAGCGTGGATCGCGGGTATCCGCGGGAAGTACGCCGGCCAGGCGCTGCAGGACCCGGTGGTGGAGGAAGTTGCCGTGAGCCACGCCGTGGGCGGCGGCAACTTCAAGATCCTGTGAGCGGGGAGGGCGGCGTCGCTGCCGCGTGCGGCGCGCCGCCGATCGAGATGCACAAGACGCTGCTGTTTCGCACCGTTCACGAGGCGACGCCGGGCGCCAAGTGGCGCGCGCTGTTCGACTACCACTGGCCGGCCTACGAAGCCTGGTACCTGGCCGAGGGGGAGCGAGAGCGCCCCGGGTACCTCGCCTGCTACAACGCCCTGCGTCGCCACATGCCGGAGCTGGTGGACACCTACCGCACGCTCTGCGAGCTGGCCGGCGGGGGCGACCTGGCCGCGCGGCTGCTGAGCCTCTACCGGCCGCCGCCCTACATCACCGGCTGCTCCCAGGCGGTGCTGGCGCGCCCCGCCACTACCGTGCTGGCGCGCAACTACGATTACCCGCCGGAGCTCTGCGAGGGCACCATCCTCTACACGCGGTGGAACGGGCGCGGGGTGATCGCCATGTCCGACTGCCTGTGGGGGGTGCTCGACGGCATGAACGACCGCGGGCTCGCGGTGTCGCTGGCCTTCGGCGGCCGGCGGGTGGTGGGCGAGGGCTTCGGCGCGCCGATCATCCTGCGCTACCTCCTGGAGTTCTGCGACAGCGTGCCCGAGGCTGCCGAGGTGCTGGCCCGCGTGCCCACCCACATGGCCTACAACATCACCGTGGCCGACGCCGCGGGTCGCTACGTCACGGCGATGATCGCCCCGGACCGTCGCGCCAGCATCCGCCGCGTGCCGGTGGCCACCAACCACCAGAAGAAGATCGAGTGGTATGCCCACGCGCTGGCCTCGGAGACGCTGATCCGCGAACGCCAGCTGTCGATCCTGGTGGACGACGAGTCGACCACCGAGCAGCGCCTCATTTCGGCTTTCTTCTCGCCGCCGCTGTTTCGCCACGACTACGGGCGTGGCCTGGGGACCGTCTACACCGCCGTCTATCGCCCCCGCGAGGGGCTGGCCCAGTTCCACTGGCCCGGCCAGTGGCTCGACCTCTCCTTCGATGACTTTCCCGAGGAACACCGGCGGGTGCGCTACGGGCCGGGTGGCTCGGCCATGGGCTGAGGCCGCCGAGCGGTCACGCCGGGCACTGAACAACAACGTACATGGAAGGTGTCGCCATGCAGCAAGAGAGCAGCCATACCGAAACGCCCTACACGGCGCTGGGCTTCTATCACAAGATCACCCATCTGCGCGCCGATACCTGGAATGCGCTCAAGCGCGACCTGGGCCTGCTGGTGCGCGGCGGCGACGAGAGCCGTGTCCGCAACCTGGTCAAGGCGGTCGACGTCAAGCTGACGCGCCTCGAGATCATCGAGGACTACCACGCCTTCCCCTCCAAGGAGGACTTCCGCCACCTCTGGGCGCTGTTCAACCGCGAGGAGTACGTGCTGCTCGAGAAGGTGGTCAAGCGCCTGGTGCGGGCGCTGATCAGCGAGTCCTACCGTCGCCGCCACGTCGACCTCTCCGAGACCGACGCCGATGCCGAGGACCTGGAGACTCTCGATGCCCTCAACCAGCTCCGGCGCGGCCATCCGGCCTCCAACAGCGCGGCCCAGCCCTACTTCGAGCTGCTCATCGTCGACAACCTCTCCGCCCAGGAAGAGGAGGTGGTGCGCGAGGCCTTCCACAATCTGCGCCGCCCCGAGGACCGCTTCGTCTACGACGTGGTCACGGTGCGAAGCTTCGAGGACGCGCTGATCGCGGTGCTGGTCAACCCCAACATCCAGGCCTGCCTGATCCGCTACGAGTTCCCCTACAAGTCGAAGTACAACCTGAGCGCGCTGCGCAACTACCTCGAGGGCCTCTCGGAGAGCCATCTCGATCATCAGACCGAGGCGGAGCGCAGCATCCTGCTCAGCTCGATGATCCACGAGCTGCGCCCCGAGATCGACCAGTTCCTGGTCACCAGCGGCGAGGTCGAGGCCACGGCGAGCCGCGACATCCGCTTCTTCAACCGCATCTTCTACCGCGAGACGGATTACATCGAGCAGCACCACACCATCCTGCGCGCCATCGACAGCCGCTACCGCACCCCCTTCTTCGATGCGCTGCGCGAGTACAGCAAGAAGCCCACCGGCGTCTTCCACGCCATGCCCATCTCGCGGGGGAAGTCGGTGACCCGCTCGCACTGGGCGGGGCAGATGATCGACTTCTACGGCATCAACATCTTCCTTGCCGAGACCTCGGCGACCTCGGGGGGGCTGGATTCCCTGCTGCAGCCCTATGGCCCCATCAAGAAGGCCCAGGAGTACGCCGCGCGGGCGTTCGGGGCCCGCCACAGCTACTTCGTCACCAACGGCACCTCGACGGCCAACAAGATCGTGGTACAGGCGCTCATCAAGCCGGGCGATATCGTGCTCATCGACCGCGACTGCCACAAGTCGCACCACTACGGCATGGTGCTGTCCGGGGCGCATGTCTGCTACCTGGACTCCTATCCCCTCGACGACTACTCCATGTACGGCGCCGTGCCGCTGCACGAGATCAAGAAGACCCTGCTCGCCTACAAGCGGTCCGGGCAGCTCGACAAGGTCAAGATGCTGCTGCTCACCAACTGCACCTTCGACGGCATCGTCTACAACGTGCGCCGGGTGATGGAGGAGTGCCTGGCGATCAAGCCCGACCTGGTGTTCCTGTGGGACGAAGCGTGGTTCGCCTTCGCTTCCTTCAATCCCACCTACCGGCCGCGCACCGCCATGAACACCGCCCGCACCCTGCGCTACCGTTATCGCAGCGAGGCCTACCACGAGGAGTACGCCGCCTGGAAGGCGGAATTCGATCAGCTCGACCCCGACGACGACACCACCTGGCTCGATCGGAGGCTAATGCCCGATCCGGAGCGGGTGCGCATCCGCACCTATGCCACCCACTCGACCCACAAGACGCTCACCTCGCTGCGCCAGGGGTCGATGATCCATGTCTACGACCAGGACTTCCGGCATCGCGTGGAGGCGCCCTTCCACGAGGCCTACATGACCCACACCTCCACCTCGCCCAACTACCAGATCCTCGCCTCGCTGGACGTGGGGCGCATGCAGGCAGAGATGGAGGGCTTCGAGCTGGTCCACGCCCAGGTGGAGACGGCGCTGTCGCTGCGCGAGCAGCTCTACAGCAACCCCTTGCTGCAGAAGTACTTCCGGGTGCTCAAGAACAGCGACATGGTGCCCGCGGCCTACCGCGAGTCGGGGGTCGAGTCCTATTACGACCCGGTCACCGGGTGGAACCAGATGGAGGAGGCCTGGGCGCGCGACGAGTTCGTGGTCGACCCCACGCGGATCACCATCGCCATCGGCACCACTGGGGTCGACGGCGACGCCTTCAAGAACGAGTACCTGATGAACCAGTACGGCATCCAGATCAACAAGACCTCGCGCAACACCGTGCTGTTCATGACCAACATCGGTACCTCGCGCGGCGCCATCGCCTACCTGCTCGACGTGCTGATGAAGCTGGCCAAGGAGTTCGAGTATCGCTGGGAGGAGAGCAGCCGCCCCGAGCGCAAGATCATCGAGAAGCGGGTGCACTCGCTGACCCAGGAGCTGCCGCCGCTGCCCGATTTCAGCCGCTTCCACGACGCCTTCCGTCCCAAGCCGACCAGCGACACTCCGGAGGGCGATATCCGCAGCGCCTATTTCCTCAGCTACGACGAGGAGAACACCGAATACCTGCGCTTCGACAATGGCGAACTGCAGGCGCAGATGCAGCACGGCCGCGACGTGGTCTCGGCGAGCTTCGTGATCCCCTATCCGCCGGGCTTCCCCGTGCTGGTACCGGGGCAGGTGGTCAGCGCTGACATCCTGTACTTTCTGCAGGCACTCGACGTCACGGAGATCCACGGCTACCGCCCGGAACTGGGCCTGCTGGTGTTCACCGAGGCGGCGCTGGCTGGCCCGCCCGCCGGATGAGACCGGCTGAAAGACGATGCGGCGGCAGCGCAGAAAAAACCGCATGCCTGCCGCCCATGACAAAAAAACCTCCATGCGTGCTGCCGCCTTTCAAAAACTCCCGTGTCCGTCGCTCCCTTACCCTGTAGGTATCGAGCGGTGGCCCACCGCCCGGCCATTTTTGCCACCGCCGGCCCTCGACCGGGCCGGCGTGCAAGGGGAGGTGCAGCATGAAACTGTCCAAGACGCTGACCAATGCGCTGAACGATCCGCGCCTGTTCCGTCAGTACGCCTATATCGACGGCAAGTGGACCCACGGTGACGCCGGCCGCGAGCAGGCCGTGATCGACCCGGCCACCGGCGAGGCCCTGGGTCACATCCCCTGGCTCGAACCCGACCAGATCCGCAGCGCCGTGGATGCCGCCGAGGCGGCCTTCGTGCACTGGCGCGCGCTGCGCGCCGACGAGCGCTGCGAGCGCCTGCTCGCCTGGTACGACCTGCTGCAGGCCAACCGCGAGGATCTGGCGACGATCATGACCCTGGAGCAGGGCAAGCCGCTGCCCGATGCGCGCGGCGAGGTGGAGTACGGGGCCAGCTTCGTGCGCTGGTTCGCCGAGGAAGGCAAGCGCGCCTACGGCGAGACCATCCCCAGCCACATTCCCAATGCCGCGCTCGGCACCCTCAAGGAGCCGGTGGGCATCGCCGCGCTGATCACGCCGTGGAACTTCCCGCTGGCCATGATCACCCGCAAGGCCGCCGCCGCCATGGCCGCCGGCTGCCCGGTGATCGTCAAGCCGGCCGGCGAGACCCCCTTCTCGGCGCTGGCGCTCGCCGAGCTAGCCGAGCGCGCCGGCATTCCCGCCGGGGTGTTCAACGTGGTGCTCGGGGAGGCCGCCGAGGTGTCGAAGCTCCTGTGCGCCGAGGAGCGCATCAAGGCGCTCTCCTTCACCGGCTCCACTCGGGTCGGTCGGCTGCTGCTCGAGCAGTGCGCGGGTACGGTGAAGCGCGTTTCCCTCGAATTGGGAGGGAATGCCCCCTTCATCGTCGGCCAGGACATGGACCCCAAGGAGGCGGCCTACGCCGCCGTGGCGGCCAAGTTCCAGACCGCGGGGCAAGACTGCCTGGCGGCCAACCGCATCCTGGTCCACGAGTCGATCCACGACGCCTTCGTCGAGCAGTTCGCCGAGCGCATGGCGGCGCTCACCGTGGGCAACGGCCTCGAGCCGGAGATCGACCTGGGCCCGCTGATCCACCGCCAGGCGGTGGAGAAGGCCGCCAGCATCGTCGACGACGCCATCTCCCAGGGGGCCAACCTGGTGGCCGGCGACCAGGGCCAGGCGCCGGGCGAGAACTTCTTCATGCCGGTGCTGCTCACCGGCGTGACCCCGGAGATGAAGGTGTGGCGCGAGGAGAACTTTGCCCCAGTGGCCGGGATCACCGCCTACTCGGATGACGACCAGGTGATCGAGATGGCCAACGATACCGAGTACGGCCTCGCCGCCTACATCTATACCCACGACATCCGCCGCATCTGGAAGCTGCTGCGGGCCCTGGAGTACGGCATGGTGGCGGTCAACTCGGTGAAGATGACCGGCCCTCCCGTGCCCTTCGGCGGCGTCAAGCAGTCGGGTCTGGGCCGCGAGGGCGGTATCACCGGCATCGATGAGTATCTGGAGACGAAGTATTACTGCCTCGGCGCCCTGGGCTCCGTATCGGGTAGTTGAGCCCCGGTTCTGTGGGAGGCCGGCTCTGCCGGGCGAAGGCGCCGCCAGGCGCCCTTACCTGGCAGCGCTGCGCGCTGCTTCGCGCGATAAATCGCCCTCCCACACACGAACGAATCACTATTGAAAACACTCTCCCCGGCGGAGCCGGGGAGCCTTGACAGAAGAGAGAGCGATATGAGCTTGCATAAGGATTTGATCGACCGCGACCGCCAGGTCACCTTCCATGCCTCCACCCACCTGCGCGACTTCGCCCAGGGCGATGCGCCCGGGCGCGTGATCACCGGTGGCAAGGGCATCCATGTGATCGACAAGGACGGCCGCGAGTTCATCGACGGTTTCGCCGGGCTGTATTGCGTCAACATCGGCTACGGGCGGACCGAGGTGGCGGAAGCCATCTACCAGCAGGCGCTGGAGCTCTCCTACTACCACACCTACGTGGGCCACTCCAACGAGCCGCAGATCGCGCTTTCCGAGAAGCTCCTCGCGCTCGCCGGCCCCGGCATGTCCAAGGTCTACTACGGCCTGGGCGGCTCTGATGCCAACGAGACCCAGCTCAAGCTCGTGCGCTACTACAACAACGTGCTGGGCCGCCCGCAGAAGAAGAAGGTGATCGCGCGCCAGCGGGGCTACCACGGCTCCGGCATCGCCTCCGGCTCGCTCACCGGCCTCAAGGCGTTCCACGACCATTTCGACCTGCCCATCGAGACGATCCGCCATACCGAGGCGCCGTTCTACTACCAGCGCGCCGCCGAGCTCAAGGGCGTGAGCGAGCGCGAGTTCTCCCGGCACTGTGCCGAGAAGCTCGAGGCGATGATCCTGGCCGAGGGCCCGGAGACCGTGGCCGCCTTCATCGGCGAGCCGGTGCTCGGCACCGGCGGCATCGTGCCGCCGCCCGAGGGCTACTGGGAGGCGATCCAGGCGGTGCTCGCCAAGTACGACGTGCTGCTGATCGCCGACGAGGTGGTGTGCGGCTTCGGCCGGATCGGCGCCGACTTCGGCAGCCACTACTACGGCATCCAGCCCGACCTGATCACCGTCGCCAAGGGCCTGACCAGCGCCTATCAGCCGCTCTCCGGCGTCATCGTCGGCGACCGCGTGTGGAACGTGCTGGAGCAGGGCACCGGCGAGTACGGCCCCATCGGCCATGGCTGGACCTATTCCGGCCATGCCCTGGGCTGTGCCGCGGCGCTGGCCAACCTGGCCATCATCGAGCGCGAGGGACTCACCGCCAACGCCGCCGAGACCGGCGCCTACCTACAGCGCGAGATGCAGGCCGCCTTCGCCGATCATCCGCTGGTCGGCGACGTGCGTGGGGTGGGCATGCTGGCGGCACTCGAGTTCGCCGCCGACCCGGTCCGGCGCCGGGCCTTCGACCCGGCGCTCAAGGTCGGCCCGCGCATCGCCGCCGCCGCGCTGGAACAGAATCTGATCGCCCGCGCCATGCCCCAGGGTGACATTCTGGGCTTCGCACCGCCCTTGGTGGCCACCCGCGCCGAGGTCGACGAGATCGTCGCCCGCACCCGGCGAGCCGTCGATCAGGTGGCCGACGAACTGGTGCGCAGCGGCGAGGCCCAGCTCGCCTGATCGCGCCTTTGGCATGTCTCGACCTCGCCCCGGCCAGCCCGCGGCGAGGTTGGTCATATGAGAGAAGGCTTCATAGTGATTGGTGTCTGCTGCTGTTAGTGAGTGGCAGTGGGAGGCCGGCTTTGCCGGCGGTTCGACGCTTCGACGAAGGCGCCGAAAGGCGCCCGATTTAGGGCAGCGCTACGCGCTGCTTCGCGAGCTGAAGCTCCCTCCCACTCGGTATCTGCAGCGTCCAGGTATTGAGGGGGAGGTGACATGACCGAACCCATACACGGCGTGACGCTGGAAGCGATCTACCGGGCACGCCACCGCCTTGCCGGCCAGGCGGTGCGCACGCCGCTGGTGCGCTCGGCGGCGCTTTCCGAACGCTTCGATGCCGATATCCGTCTCAAGCTCGAGACCTGCCAGCCCACCGGCGCCTTCAAGCTGCGCGGCGCCACCAACATGATCGCTGCCTTGATCGAGCGCCACGGCCGCGATGCCCTGGCCGCCGGCGTCACCACCGCCTCCACCGGCAACCATGGCCGCGCGGTAGCCCATGCGGCGTCGCGGCTCGGGGTGCCGGCAGTGATCTGCCTCTCCCGGCTGGTGCCGGCAAACAAGGTGGCCGCCATCGAGGCGCTGGGCGCCGAGGCGAGGCGCGTCGGCGCGAGTCAGGACGAGGCCTTCGCCGAGGTCGAGCGGCTGGTGCGCGAGCAGGGCATGACGCTGATCCCGCCCTTCGATGACCCGCTGATCGTGGCGGGGCAGGGCACCATCGGCGTGGAACTGCTGGAAGACGTGCCGAACCTCGACCGCGTCATCGTCGGGCTCTCCGGCGGCGGGCTGTTGGGCGGCATCGGCGCGGCAGTGAAGGCCATTCGCCCCGAGGCACGTGTGACCGGCGTCAGTCTCACGCACGGCGCGGCCATGTGGGAGAGCCTCAAGGCCGGCCATCCCGTCGCCGTGGCGGAGGTTGAGAGCCTGGCCGATTCGCTGGGCGGCGGCATCGGCCTCGACAATCTCTGCACCTTCGCGTTGGTAGGCGAGGTCATGGACGACCACTACCAGGTCTCCGAGGCGGCCATCGCTCGTGCCATGGTCGATATCCTCGAGCACGAGAAACTCCTGGTGGAAGGCGCCGCCGCGGTGGGCCTGGCGGCGCTCGCCGAGCACGGCATTGACGTACGCGGCGAGACGGTAGCGCTGATCCTCTCCGGCAACGGCGTGGCGCTGGAAACCCTTGACCAGGCTCGGACCCTGGCGGGACGCTAGCAGTCTTTCTGCGTCTTCCCTTCGGAGGTTGCCATGCAGCTCTATCAGCGCGATGCCATTGCCGAGGTCGTGACCCTCGATGCCGACGCCCTGGCCGCGGTGGAGGCGGGTTTCGCCGCGCTGGGGCGCGACGAGGCGGTGCAGCCGCCGATTCTCTCCATGGCCATGGCGGAGTTCGGCAGCGAGGTGGACGTCAAGACCGCGCACATCCAGGGCGCCAAGCGCTTCGCCATCAAGGTGAGCACCGGGGCCTTCGACAACCCCCAGCGCGGTTTGCCGAGCCTCAACGGCCTGATGATGGTGTTCTCGGCCGAGACGGGCCTCGTCGAGGCGGTGCTCTTCGACGAGGGGTATCTCACCATGGTGCGCACGGCGCTGGCCGGGGCCCTGGCCGCCAAGCACCTGTCGCGGGCGAACAGCCACCGGGTGGCGGTGCTGGGGGCCGGCGAGCAGGCCGAGCAGCAGGTCCGGGCGCTGCGCCTGGTGCGCGATATCGATACCCTTGATGTCTGGGCGCGACGCCGCGAGGCCGCCGAGGCCTACGCCGAGCGGATGCGCGCGACGGGGCTTGCCGTCAACGTGCATGACAGCGTGAACCGCGCCTGCCAAGAGGCCGATATCATCATTACCACCACCCCGGCCCGCGAGCCGCTCCTGCGTGCCCAGGATCTGCCCGAGGGCGTGCACGTCACCGCCATGGGCGCCGACAGTCCCGACAAACGCGAGCTCGACGACGAGGTGATGATTCGCGCCGACGCCTTCGTCGCCGACACCCGCGCCCAGAGCGAGACCAACGGCGAGCTCAAGGTCTTCGCCGGCCGGGAGCCCCCCTTCAAGGTGCACGAGCTCGGCCGGGTGATCGCCGAAGGGCAGCGCCTGCGCCTGACCGACGCCACCATCACGGTGTGCGACCTGACCGGGACCGGCGTGCAGGACACCGCCATCGCCGCCTTCGCCCTCGAGCGGTTTGCTGCCGGCTGAGCGGCTTGGCCAGAGGTCGACTTGCCCCCGCGCGGCGACTGCCGCAGGCTGACTGGGGGCTCATCCCCAGCTATCACCCAACAGAGGAAGGATGGCGATGTCCGCCAAGGTACTGGCCTTCGATGTCTACGGCACCCTGATCGATACCCACGGTGTGGTCACCGAACTGGAAACGCGTCTCTCCGCCTCAGGCAAGGCAGCGCAGGCCGCCGACTTCTCCCGGCGCTGGCGTGACAAGCAGCTCGAGTACAGCTTCCGCCGCGGCCTGATGGGCGCCTACGTGCCCTTCTCGCAGTGCACCCGCGAGGCGCTGGACTTCACCGACCGGGCACTGCAGACCGAGCTTCGTGAGACCGACAAGGATCATCTGATGGAGGTCTACGCCCGGCTGCCGGCCTTCCCCGAGACGGCCGCGGCGCTGGCCCGCCTCGACCGCGCCGGGGTGCGCTGCGTGGCCTTCTCCAACGGCACCGCCGCGGCGGTGGAGGGGCTGCTCGACCAGGCGGGCATCCGCGCCCACTTCGAGGCGGTGGTCAGCGTCGACGAGGTCAAGCGCTTCAAGCCCGACCCGGCGGTCTACGCCCACCTGCGCCAGCGCCTCGAGGTCGACCCCGGCGACACCTGGCTGATCTCCAGCAATCCCTTCGATGTCATCGGGGCGCGCCACGCCGGGCTGCACGCCGCCTGGGTGCGGCGCAGCTCCGAGGCCCCCTTCGACCCCTGGGGCATCGAGCCCGACATGACCGTGGCCGACCTCGACGCCCTGGCCGAGCGACTGGGATGAGTTCGCCGGTGCGCTGAGCGGAGGCAACCCTGGGCCACAAGGGGCTGACGGTCACAGGGCCGATTTGTCACCATGCTGAAATGACACATCCGGCAAGAGGCAGGACAGCGGCATGGTGAGGTATCCGGTCCCGGCTGACGAGACGGAGCGGCTGGCGGTACTGCATTCGCTGCACCTGCTGGAGTCGCGCGACGACCCCCTCTTCGAGCGGATGACACGCCTGGCAACGCGCTGCCTCGACGTGCCCATGGCGGCGGTGACCCTGATCGGCGAGACCGAGCAACGGCTGGCGGCCGAGGTTGGCTTTGGCATGTGCGCTACGCCGCGGAGCGAAGCGATCTGCGCTCATACCATCGCCCAGAGTGGGCCCTTGGTGGTGGAGGACCTGCGTCGTGATCCGCGCTTCGCCGACCATCCCGCCGTCGACACAGAGGAGGGGCTTCGCTTCTATGCCGGGGTGTCCCTGCGCACCACCGGCGGGCTGGCCATCGGTTCGCTGTGCATCGCCGATCGGCACCCGCGTCGCCTCACCGAGGCGGAGCTGACGATGCTGCGCGACCTCGCCGAGGTGCTGTGCCATGACATCCATCGCCGTGAGCAGCTCGTCGACGAGCGGCGGGGACGCCAGCGCTCCGAGCGCGATCGCGAGGCCCTGGCGCAGCGTTTCCGCGCCGTCTTCGATCAGAGCTCCATGGGCATGGCACTGCTGGCTCTCGACGGCGGCTGGGTCAGCGTCAATCCCAGCCTGTGCCGAATGCTCGGCTACACGGAGGGCGAGCTGATCGGCGTCACGCCGCCGGGGATCACCCACCCCGACGACCGTGACACCGAGCGGCAGCGCCTCGCCGAGCTGATGGCGGGCGAGCGCGCGACCCTGCACCTCGAGCTGCGCTGGCTGACCCGTCACGGCAAAACGCTGTGGGTCAACCTGCACCTCACGTCCAAGCTGGGGCCCGGGGGCGAGCTGGAGTATGTCATCTGCATCGCCGAGAACATCCAGTCGCGCAAGGCGGCCGAGGCCGCCCTGGCACGGCTCAACCAGTCGCTGGAAGCCGAGGTGGCGGAGCGCACCCAAGAGCTGACCCTGGTGATCGAGAACGCCTTCGATGCCTATGTCGACACCGATGCCGACGGGCATATCCGCTACTGGAATCGGGCCGCCGAGCTGCTGTTCGGCTGGCAGCGGGAGGAGGTTTGGGGGCAAAGCTTGCCCGAGCTGCTGTTTCCCGAGGGCGAGCCGAGGGTCGACGCGGTCAGCGAGCTCGAGGCGCGCTGCCGCGACGGCACGCGCCTGCCCCTGGAAGTGCACTGTCGTCGCTGGACCCTGGCCGGCAAGGTGCGACTGAGCCTGTTTATCCACGACATTCGCGAACGGCGCCAGCTCGAGGCGCTGCGCGAGCGAGAGTCGCGCACCGATCCACTCACCCAACTGCCCAACCGCCGGGCCCTGAACGAACGGCTACCCGAGGCCATGGCGCGGGCCCGTCGCCTGGGGGCGCCGCTGGCGCTGCTGTTCATCGACCTCGACGGCTTCAAGGCGGTCAACGATGCTCAGGGCTACGCGGCCGGCGACAGCCTGCTGCGTGAGATCGCCGCGCGTCTGCGCGAGGCGGTGCGCGAGACCGACAGCGTGGGGCGCCTGGCCGGTGACGAGTTCGTGGTCGTGCTGGAGGGCATCGGCGCCGAGGATGCCCTGGCGGTGGCGCGCAAGCTGATCGCCGTCATTGATCGGCCGCTGATGCTGCCCCGGGGCGAGGCGCGGGTGAGCGCGAGCATCGGCGTGGCGCCCTACGCGCCGGATGGCGACCTCACGCCGGAGACGCTGCTGCAGCGCGCGGACAGCGCCATGTACGTCGCCAAGCGGGCGGGAAAGGGGGACGTGCGCCTGGCCTGAGAGGCCGCCGCCGAGTCAAGCGAGGCAGTCGGGCGGCTTGGGTGAGGTCGTGTCGCAAGACGCCCGGCCGGACGGGTGTCTCCTCTGTCGTCTTGGCCTTGCGGGTCGCCCTTTTTTGTATCGTTCGGTCCATACTTCAGCCAGCCGTGCTCGATGCCGTTGCGCAGGCGCAGGCGGGCGAAGGGGAGCAGGCGGGGGCGGACGGCGGCCAGGCGCTGCATGCGCTCGTCCTGTGGCTCTTGGGTCACGTCGGGCACTCCTGCGCGGAAGGCGGTGAGGCTCAGCATGCCGGACCGCTCCTCCCCGCGGCAAGGCGTTCCAGATCCCGCCAGCGCGCCACGTCCTTGGGGCGGTCGACGTCCCAGACGGTGGCCGGACAGGCCAGCTGCCAGCCCAGTTCGTGCAGGCGCTCCCGTGTCTGGGCCATGACGCGCTTCGTGCCCCAGTCGATGCCGGTGAAGAGCCGGGGCTCGGCACGGCGTGCACCGATGAGCGCATAGCCGCCATCTTCGGCGGGCAGGCAGACGGCATCGGCCGTGGTGAGGGCCTGCCAGCAGCGCGCGAGCAGTGGCGCCGTGAGCACCGGGCAGTCGCTGCCGATCACCAGGCCCGGCCCGTCCATGGCGGCCAGGGCGCAGTACATACGCTCACCCAAGTCGCCTTCCGGTTGGGCACGCAAGCCGATGCCGTGGCGGCTGGCCAACTCGAGGAAGAGCGGGTGGGCGTGATCGAGGGCCGTCCACAGGGTGATGCGGTGGGGCGCGGTGGCCTGGATGGCCAGGGCGAGTGTATGGCGCAGCAAGCTCTCATGGAGCACGGCGGCTTCGCTTTCGCCCAGCGCGGGAATCAGGCGGGTCTTGACCTGCCCGGGAATCGGCCCCTTGGCAAGGAGCGCGAGGGGGAAGTCGCCCTCGGGTTCAGCGCACATCGCGATACTCCATGGCCAGTGTTTCGGGCGACTCGCCGCGCCAGTAGCGCCAGCGCAGCCGCCACATCAGATGAATGGTCGCCCAGGCGCCGCTCTGCTCCCAGCGGCGCCCGGAGGTGGTGACCTTGGCGCGCAGGCAGGCCGGCGGCGAGAGGCGCTTCAGCCGTCGACTGAGTTCGATGTCCTCCATCAGCGGCTGGTCGGGAAAGCCGCCCACGGCCGCGAAGGCCTCGCGGGTCATGAACAGGGCCTGGTCGCCGGTGGCGATGCCGGTGAGCCGCGAGCGGCGGTTCATGGCCCAGGCGATCATCGGCAGCAGCGGATGGCGGCCGGCCAGGCGCACGTCGAAGCGCCCCCAGCAGCGCGGCCCGGCCAGCGCTTGCGCGACCAGTCGGTCGGCGCGTTTGGGCAGCCGGGTGTCGGCATGCAGGAAAAGCAGCTGCTCGCCGCGGCTCGCCCGGGCGCCGGCGTTCATCTGCCGCGCACGCCCGGGTGGGGCCTCGATCACCTGCGAGGCGAGCGGGCATGCCAGCGCCACGGTGGCGTCCCGGCTGCCGCCGTCGGCGACGATGACCTCCACGTCACTGCCCCGCAAGTCGAGCAGGGCGGTGAGCGTCGCTTCGACGCCCTCGGCCTCGTTCAGGGTCGGGATGATCACGCTGAGCGGCGGTCTGTCCATCCTATCCATCCGGTTGCGGGTTTAGAGAGGGTCGTCGTGAGTCGGAGAGCCTTACGCGGCACGCGGCGGAGCAGCCCCGGCGACGCCCGACAAGGATAGCGCGAGGCAGCCAGGCATTCCCTGGATCGGCCTGGCGGCTTGCTCCCAAAAACGAGCGGTATAGCAGTAAATATTATTACCTGCGGCAGCTATGCAGGCTCCTGCAAGGATTATGCTTCGAATGGGCGGAGGATTTGCTGTGAACCGTCTGCCCGTACCGGGCGGCTCTCAGGCCGCCCATACCAGAGGAGACACATCCATGAACGGCATGGCCAGATGGGTGATCGCCTTGCTGGCGATGGCGCTATTGTCCGGTGTGACAGGCCAGGCCATGGCAAGAGATTATCAGCTTAAAGTAGGCAACTCGCCCTCCCAGTACGTGGGCGGTATTCACCGCTACCAGTTGCAGCTCGAAGCCCCGGCCGAGGTTCGGATCGACAGCGACCTGTGGCCTGCTGGTTTTCACCATGCGCGGCTGCGCGCCGTGCTGCGGGACGAGAGGGGCAATGTCGTGGCGGAGTCCATGGAACGGGGTGGCAACTTCACCCTTGTTCGTGCCCTGCAGCCAGGACGTTACATGCTGGAAGTACGGGGTCAGCAGCTGGGAGGCGATGACAGAAATGCTTACCGACTGAGAACGAGCATGCACTGATGCCAGTGGTTGCTCGACGTCCATCCTTTTCGGCCAGGTGATACCTGGCCGTTTTGCTACGCGCTGTGGCGGGATGAAGCAGCCTGTGATCTTGCGGCACTCAGTCCTTGAGCTCGATCACCCGCCCGCCGGCGGCGTCGGCATCTTCCCGGTCGTGGGTGACCAGCAGGCTCGGCAGGCCGGCATCGCGCAAGCGGGAGAAGACGAGCTGACGCATCTCCTGGCGCAGCTGCGTATCGAGCCGGGAGAAGGGCTCGTCGAGCAGCACCGCGCAGGGCGCGGAGAGCAGCAGGCGCATCAGGGCCACGCGCGCCTTCTGACCGCCGGAGAGCGTGGCCGGGTCGCGCTCTCCGTAGTCCGCCAGACCCACTTCCGCCAGTGCCTGGTCGATGCGGGCCGCCTTGTCGGGCGTCCGGCGCGGCAGGCCGAAGCGCAGGTTGCCGGCCACCGAGAGGTGGGGGAAGAGCAGCGGGTCCTGGAAGAGCAGGCCGATGTCGCGCTGCTCGGCGGGGCGGTCGGTGATATCGCGGCCATCCAGCCGCACGCGCCCCCGTGCCTGGAAGGCCGGGGAGAGAAAGCCGGCGAGGTAGGCGAGCAGGGTCGACTTGCCCGAGCCGGAAGGGCCCATCACGGTGAGGACCTCGCCGGGGCCCACTTCGCTGTCGATCGCGATCAGCGTCTTGCCGTCCAATGCGATGCGAATGGCGTCGAGGGTCAGGGTGTGTCGGTCGTTCATGGCGCTCCTTGCAGGTCGCGGCGCTTCGCCCACAGCAAGCGCGGCACGCCGAGGGCAATGACGAAACCCAGCAGTGGCAGGCTCGCCTGGACCAGCGCCCAGACGCCAATCACCCGGCGGTTGGCGCCGGCGGCGAGCGACACCGCCTCGGTGGTCACGGTGGTGATACGCCCGGCGCCCAGCAGTTGGGTGGGCAGGTACTGACCGATGCTGACTGCCAAGCCCACGGCGGCGGCGGTGAGCATCGGGGCGAGCAGGATGGGCAGGCGTACCCGCCAGAAAGTGGCGTTGCGCGAGCGGCCCAGGGTGAGGGTGAGCTGGTCCCAGCGCGGGTCGAAGCGGCGATAGGCCTCGGCCAGCGACAGGAAGACGTAGGGCAGCACGAAGAGCAGGTGGCCGAGGATCACCAGGGCGAGGCGAGCACGCAGCCCCAGGGTCTCGAGCAGCACCACCAGGCCGAAGAGAAAGGCGATCTGCGGCACGATCAGTGGCAGGTAGAGCAGCGTCAGCGCCGAGGCAAGACGCCCCTCGGCAGGATGGCGTCCGCTGCGCTGCTCGTTCTCCAGGGCGGCCAGGGCCAGGACCAGGGCGAGCAGCGTGGCGCTTGCCGCGATCACCAGCGTGGTGGCGACCGGCCCACCCAGGGTGGGCAGGGCGCGGGTCCAGTGGGTGAGCGTAAGGCTGGCGGGCAGGGCGTCGGGAAAGCGCCAGAAGCCGGCCACGGAGTAGAAAGCCAGGCCAACGAGCCCCAGGCCGGCGGTGAGGGTGGCCACGAGCAGTGCGCCCTTGCCGGCGAGGCGCAGCGGCACTTCGCCGCAGCGGCGCTGGCCGCCTTCGACCCAGCGCCGCCCCAGTCGGCGGACTCCGCACTCCAGGCCCCACCAGGTGGCCAGGGCCGCCAGGGTCACGCCCAGCTGCAGCACCGCTCCCGCCGAGGCAAGAAAGCGTCGGGAGAGGTCCGGGTCGTTGAACCAGGTGAGGATCGACACGGCAAGCGTGGGTGGCAGGCTGGGACCCAGGATCATCGCCACGTCCACCACGGAGGAGGCGAAGGCGATCACCGCATAGACCGGCAGGCGGATCAGCGGGTAGAGCGCCGGGGCCACCGCCTTGAGCCAGGCCAGGGCGGGGCGATAGCCGAGCGAGCGAGCCATGGCCACGCGGCGCGGTGCCTCCAACTGGGGCAGGGCGGCCAGGCTCATCAGCAGCAGGAAGGGGATCTCCTTGATGATCAGCCCCGCCATCAGCGAGAGCCCCCAGGGGTCCTGGACGATGAGCAGATCCGGGGGGCGCTCCCAGCCGGTCAGTCCCGGCGAGAGCCACCGTGCCGCCAGCCCCGAGGGGGCGATCAGGAAGGCCAGTCCGAAGGCAGCGGCGGCGTGGGGCAGCGACAGCAGCGGCGAGACCAGCCGGCGCAGCCAGTGGTCGAGCCGCGTGCCCGAGGCGCCGGCCAGGAACAGCAGCACCACGGCCAGTGACACCACCGTGGTGACCAGGCCGCTGGCGAAGCTCACCCCCACCGAGCGCGCCAGGCCCGGCTGGGCCAGCAGCTCGCGCCACGGCGCCAGGGTGAGGGTATCGCCGCCCAGCGCCGGCAGGTAGCCGAAGGCGGGCAGCAGCACCATGGCCACGCCGGCGAGAATGGGCCCCACCAGCAGGGTGACGATCAGCGCGGGAACCAGACGCAGCATGGCGTCACGGCCTCACAGCGTGGTGAGTTTCAGTCACCGACGTAGCGGGCCTGCCAGGCCGCTTCCAGGGCATCCATCCAGCTGGGGTGCGGCTCGGGCAGCGTCTCGTGCAACGCCTCGGCGGGCAGCATCGCTGGGTTTTCCTCGTCCACGGCGAACAGCGCCTGGGTCTCGGGATCGAGATGGGCGACATCGAGCACGGTACGGTCACCCCACACGGCCAGGTCCTGCTTGAGGGCCTGGGCCTCGGCGGAGAGCAGGAAGTTGGCGAGCACCATGGCCCCCGCCTTGTGCGGCGAATTGAAGGGAATGGCCACGAAGTGCACGTTGCCCAGGGTACCCTCGTCCAGCACGTAGCTGCGCGTGCTCGGCGGCAACTCCTGGTCGGCCACCGCGGCGGCCGGCTCGGAGGGGTAGAAGGTGAAGGCGAGAGCCAGCTCACCGCTGCCCATCAGGCTGCGCAGCTCCGGGCCCGAAGCGGGAAACTGGCGGCCGCTGCGCCACAGGTGGGGATGCAGGGCGTCCAGGTACTCCCACAGCGGCGCGGTCATGGCGTCGAAGTCGCTCTCCTCGATCGGCGCATAGAGGGCGTCGCGCGCCTGTCCGTCCGTCAGGGCGATCAGTGCCTGCTTGAGGAAAGTGCTGCCGGTGAAGTCGGGAATGCGCGGGTAGGTGAACCGCCCGGGGTTGGCTTCCGCCCAGTCGAGCAGCGCCGCGATGCTCGCCGGCGGCGTCTCCACCGCCTCGCTATCGTAGTAGAAGGTGATCTGCGCCTTGCCCCAGGGCGATTCAAAGCCCTCGGTAGGCAGGGTGAAGTCGGTTACCACCTCGGGATTGGCCTCGGGGCGGGTCAGCGCGAAGTGCGGCAACGCCTCGGCGAAGGGGCCGAAGAGCAGGTCGCGCGCCTTCATGGCGGCGAAGTTCTCGCCGTTGATCCAGACGAGGTCGATGCTGCCGTCGGTAACGTTGCCCGCCGCCTTCTCCGCTACCACCCGGGACACGGCGGTGCCGGTGTCATCGAGCTTGACGTGGACCACCTCCACGTCAAGCTCGGCTGCCATCTGCTCGCCCACCCAGGCGATGTAGGCGTTGGTGCGGGTGTCGCCGCCCCAGGCGTTCCAGTAGACCGTCTGGCCACGGGCCTGCTCGCGCACGGCGTCCCAGTCGGCCGGGTCGGGAGCGGCCGCCAGCGGGGCGGCCAGCGCGAGGGTGGCGAGAGAGAGGGCGGTGAGCGCGACGCTTGCCCGTAGAGCGAGGCGATCAACAAAGGCGTGGGACATCGTCAGGCATCCTTTTCCAGAGTGGTGGCCAGGGCGTCGAACTCGCGTTGGACGTGTTTGATGGCGGGCAGGGACAGGTAGTGGTCGACCCGGTCGCGCACATGGGCGATCAGGGCGGCGTCGCTGAGCTCGGCCGACCAGTCCTCACCCTGCGCCTCGGTGTCCTGGGCGCGGCCGTGGCTGGCCCGCCACTTGGCGCACCAGGTGAGAGACCAGAGCCACATGGCGCGCCGGCAGGTGAGCAGAGTCGCCACGTCGTCGAGGCCGCTGATGGCCATCCAGCGGCGATAGAAGTCGGCCACCTGCGCGGGGCTCAGCTCGGCATGGCTGGCGACGTCCCAGGTGGTGGAGGTGTAGAGGCTGGCGTGGGCCAGGTCGAAGCCGGTCAGTCCGTAGCGGCACTTCTCCAGGTCGACCAGCACGGCGCTGCCGTCGTCGCGGATCAGGAAGTTGCCCGGGTGGGCATCGAAACTGATCAGTCGCGGTCGGGCCGTGGCGCTGTCGGGCAGTTGCGTGGGCAGGGCGGCCAGTTCGTTCTCCAGGCGCTGGCGCACGGCCGCCGTGAGCCCTGCCGCCTCGAGGTAGTCGGCCTGGCCGGCGACCTCCTCGCGCATCGCCGCCCAGGGATCGGCCGGCGCCAGCAGCGGCGGGCGTTTGTCGCGCGGTGGCAACGGCAGGCCGTGCAGGTGGGCCAGGGCCTCGGCGATGGCCGGCAGGTCTGCGGGTAGCCGGGCGGCGCGACCGCGTACGGCGCTGACCAGCAGGCCCCCGCGCGGCAGCTCCTCCGACGGGGAGAGCACGCCGTGCAGCGAGGGCGCATGGCCGCTGCGCCCGGCGCGCTCGAAGCAAGCGGCCTGGTAGTCGAGATTGGCGTGGGCATCCAGGCCGAGCTGGCTCTGCTTGGGTAGCCGCGCCACCCAGTCGTCGCCGTCTCGGGTCAGCCACAGGTGGTGGTGCGCCAGGCCGGTATCGGCCATGGGGCGCAGGTCACGAACGCCACCGCCGCGGCCGGCCCGGGTCAGCGCCCGTTCCAGGCGATTGCACAGGTCGCGAGTCGCAGGCGACGTGTGGGTGACGGTATCCGACATGGGCTCCTCGGCGTGACTGTGAATTTCGGTCAGTGCATGGTCGCGCTGTCGTCGCTTTCCTTACAGGGCCCGCCGGCGGCCGAGTGTAAGTCCGGCCGGGCTTGACCTACCAAGTGACACCGCTGCGTCGCAACGGTGCGCCATGACCCTGGCTAATGAGATCGAAACAATACCGACAATCTTCGAGAGCCATGGAGGAGAACCACTATGTCATACCATGGCGACAAACGCCGCAAGCTGCTGGCTCGCAGCGAGGCGCTCTACTCCGACACCTCCTTGAGCACCAACGGCATGGCCTGTGCCACCTGCCACGGCAGCGAGGGGAACGACATCGGCTACCCGGCAACCTTCGAGCAGCCCTTCCCCCACGAGGTGGCCATGGCCCGCAACCAGTTCAACATGCCGGAGGTGCATGCCGACGAGATGGTGCAGATCTGCATGGTGGCACCCATGGAGGCCGAGCCGCTGGCCTGGGGCAGCGAGGAGCTGACCTCGCTCTCCGCCTACGTGGTCGAGGTGCAGAAGCGCTACGCCGGGGAGCCGCACGATTTGTGACCCGAAAACGATGAAAGCTCTGCAGGGCCCGGTACGGTGAGACGGCACCGGGCCCTTTTGCCGCCGGTGCGGATCAGCGCCAAGTCCGACAGGCTGCTAGGCTGGAATCAGAAGAAGCTGAACCAACCCGTGCCAGCGGCGGTCTGTTCGGCAAGGACCCGGTTCGGGTGGCCGCGATGGGAGGACAGGGCATCATGAGTGCACGGCTAGGGAGCCTCGGACATCGCCTGTTGCTGCTGCTCAGCCTGGTCTGCCTGGTCCTTGGCGGGCTCGCGGCCTGGCAGAGCCAAGCGCAGGAGAGCCAGCGGACCGCGCTGGTGATGACCGTCGAGGGCACCATCGGCCCGGCCACCAACGACTACTTCCAGCGCGGCCTGGAGCGCGCGGCCGAGCGCAATGCCGAGCTGGTGGTGGTGGAGATGGACACCCCGGGCGGCCTGGACGCCTCCATGCGCGACATGATTACCGCCATGCTCAATGCCAGCGTGCCGGTGGCGATCTATGTCTCGCCCAGCGGGGCCCGGGCCGCCAGCGCGGGCACCTACCTGATCTACGGCAGCCATGTGGCGGCCATGGCGCCGGCCACCCACCTGGGCTCGGCGACGCCGGTGCAGATGGGCGGTGGCGGCCTGCCCGGCCTGGGCGGCGAGGAGGAAGAAGAAGGCCAAGGGAGCGCCGAGGAAGAGACCGGCGAGGAAGAGACCGGCGAGAGCAACGGCGAGGCCTCCGACGAGGACGCGGCCGACGCGGAAGCCGCGGACGAGACGGCGAATGACGAGCCGCGCCGCGGCGAGACCGCCATGGAGCGCAAGGTGCTGGAGGATGCCGTCTCCTACATCCGCTCGCTGGCCGAGCGCCACGGGCGCAACGCCGACTGGGCCGAGGAGGCGGTGCGCGAAGCCGTCAACCTCACCGCCTCGCAAGCGCTGGAGCGCAATGTCATCGACGTGGTCGCCCGCGACCTCGACGACCTGCTCGAACAGATCGACGGGCGCACGGTGGTCATGGAGTACGGCGAGCGGGAACTCAGCACGGCGGGGCTCGCCATCGAGCGCTTCGACCCGGACTGGCGCACCCAGCTGCTCCAGGTCATCACCAACCCCAATGTCGCCTATTTCCTGATGATCATCGGCTTCTACGGGCTGGTGTTCGAGCTCTCCAACCCGGGCAGCCTGGTACCGGGCACCATCGGTATCATCTGCCTGCTGTTGGCGCTGTTCGCCTTCCAGGTGCTGCCCGTCAACTACGCGGGGCTGGCGCTCATCCTGGTGGGCCTGGGCTTGATCGTGGGCGAGGCGCTGATGCCCAGCTTCGGCATCCTCGGTATCGGCGGCATCGTCGCCTTCGTGATCGGATCGGTGATTCTGATGGACGCGGACAATCTGAGTATCTCGCTGCCGCTGATCGGGGGTGTCGCCCTGCTGGCGGCCGTATTGATGCTGTGGGTGATGACGCGCTTCCTGGGGCTGCGCCGGCGGCCGGCGAAGACCGGCCAGGAGGAGCTCCAGGGCAGCGAGGCCACGGTGCTGGAAGACTTCGAGACTGAGGGGCACGTGCGGCTGCGCGGCGAACGCTGGAACGCCCGCAGCTCCCGTCCGCTGCGCAAGGGAGAGAGCGTACGGGTGGTGGGCATCGACGGGCTGACCGTCGACGTCGAGCCGCTGGAGGCGCCCCAACGCCGCGAGAACGCCTGATGCCGGCGCGCGGCCACGTATCTGACCGTTGATGACTCACAGGGAGACACAGCCATGATGATTTCCTATCTCGTTCCGGTCGTACTGCTGCTGATGCTGCTCGCGGCCTCGATTCGCATCCTGCCCGAGTACAAGCGCGGCGTGGTGTTCTTCCTGGGGCGTTTCCAGGCGGTGAAGGGGCCGGGGCTGATCATCGTCATCCCCGCCATCCAGAAGATGCAAGTGGTGGATCTGCGGGTGATCACCATGGATGTGCCCGAGCAGGACGTCATCTCCCAGGACAACGTCACCGTCAAGGTCAACGCGGTACTCTACTTCCGGGTGGTGGACCCGGAGAAGGCGATCATCCAGGTGGAGCACTTCGTCAATGCCACCAGCCAGCTGGCCCAGACCACCCTGCGTTCGGTGCTCGGCAAGCACGATCTGGACGAGATGCTCTCCGAGCGCGACAAGCTCAACGACGACATCCAGGAGATCATCGATGCCTCGGCGGAAGGCTGGGGGATCAAGGTGGCCAACGTGGAGATCAAGCACGTCGATCTGGACGAGAGCATGATCCGCGCCATCGCCCGCCAGGCAGAGGCCGAGCGCGAGCGGCGCGCCAAGGTGATCCACGCCGAGGGCGAGTTGCAGGCCTCCAAGAAGCTGGTCGAGGCGGCCAACATCATGTCCGAGAACTCGGCCGCGCTGCAGCTGCGCTACCTGCAGACCATGAGCGACATGAGCAACAAGAACGCCTCCACCATCGTGGTGCCGCTGCCCATCGACCTGATGGAGGCCTTCCGCGAGATGCGCACCGGCAAGGGCGGCGGCACGCCACCCGCCTCCGGTGACAGCGCCTGATGGGCGGCGTGTCCCTCCTGTGGCACCCTGAGGCGACTCAACGGTACGCGAGGTCGCCTTGAACCAGTGGTTGTCGCACCGCCAGCAGGGTCTGCTGATGACCGGCGGCGGTGCCCTGATCATTTCCCCCGATGCCCTGCTGATCAAGCTGATCGGCCTGCCCGACGCCGAGATCCTGGTGTGGCGGGGCCTGCTCACCGCGCTCGGGTTCATTGCCATCGTCGTAGCGCGCCATGGCCGGGGTTTCGCCGCCGCCTACCGGCGCTGCGGCTGGACCGGCATCGGCGTGGCACTGCTGTTCAGCGGCTCCACCTTCGGCTTCGTGCTGGGCAACCAGTACACCAAGGGCGGCAATGTGCTGATGATCCTGGCCGGTGCGCCGCTGATCGCCGCGCTGCTGTCGCGCCTCTTTCTCCGCGAGCGCCTGCCGAGGCGCACCTGGCTGGCCATCTGGCTGTGCCTGCTGGGCACCTCGATGATCGTGCTCGACGACGCCGGCGCTGGCTCTTGGATTGGCAACGCCTTTGCGCTGCTGGCGGCCACCAGCCTGGCCGCCAATTTCACCCTGTGCCGTACCCGCCCGGGTATCGACATGAGCCCCATGCTGACGCTCTCCGGGCTGATCGTGGCCGTGGTGGCGGCCGTCTTCGGCAGCCTGACGGTGGGCTTGCGGCTTCCGTCGTCCGACAGCCTGGTATGGCTGGTACTGCTGTGCCTGGGACTGCTGCCGCTGGGCTTCACGCTGATCCAGCGCGGGCCACTCTACCTGCCGGCCGCCGAGGTGGGGCTGCTGATGCTGCTCGAGGTGGTGGTGGGCACGCTCTGGGTATGGTGGATTCTCGACGAGCGCCCGGCGCCCATCGCCCTGGTGGGGGGCGCTCTAGTGCTCGGCACCCTGCTCGCCAAGGGGCTCTACGAGCGCCGCCTGGAGTGGCGGCAGCGTCAAGATGCACTGCAGCACGATCTCTGCTAGACTTTCGCGCTCTTTCGGGGGTGCTGCCTAGACCAAGGTCGCAGGCGGTATTCCGAGACCCGGAGCCGAGGAACGACCGCACGTGACGACGCCTCTGACTGGGCTGGCCACGCCGCCCTAGCGCACGATCCCGCCTTCTCTTTCGCGCTGGTGCCGCCTTGACGGCATCAGTGCACGACATCGTATCGATGTCTTCGGCGCCCTGGCGCCTCCCCAGCTAGCTCGACAGTAATCAGACACCCACGAACGCCCGCCCTGTCGAACGAGGCTCGGCAAGCGTTGGCCGGCGTGCCGCCGTTCGTGGCCCCATAACCACCCCTGAATGGACCGCAGCATGTACGAAAAAATGAAACTGAGTTGGTTCTCCAACCTCAAGGGCGACACTCTCGCGGGCATCGTCGTGGCCCTGGCGTTGATTCCCGAGGCTATCGCCTTCTCGATCATCGCCGGCGTCGACCCCAAGGTGGGCCTCTATGCCTCCTTTGCCATCTGCGTAATCATCGCCTTTGCTGGTGGTCGCTCAGGCATGATCTCGGCGGCCACCGGTGCCATGGCGCTGCTGATGATCACCCTGGTCAAGGAGCACGGCCTCGAGTACCTGCTGGCGGCGACGCTGCTCACCGGTGTCCTGCAGATCATCGCGGGGTATCTCAAGCTCGCCGACCTGATGCGCTTCGTGTCGCGCTCGGTGGTCACCGGCTTCGTCAACGCCCTGGCGATCCTGATCTTTATGGCCCAACTTCCTGAATTAACAGGCGTCACTTGGCATGTGTATGCCATGACCGCGGCCGGCTTGGCGATCATCTACGGCTTCCCCTACCTGCCGGTGATCGGCAAGACGCTGCCCTCGCCTCTGGTGTGCATCGTGGTGCTCACCGCCGTCTACCTGGCCACCGGCATGGAGATTCGCAGCGTGGGCGACATGGGCGAGCTGCCCGACAGCCTGCCGGTCTTTCTCTGGCCGGAGGTGCCGCTCAACCTCGAGACCCTGCTGATCATCCTGCCCTATTCGCTGATGCTCACCGTGGTGGGCCTGCTCGAGTCGATGATGACCGCCACCATCATCGACGATCTGACCGATACCAAAAGCGACAAGAACCGCGAGTGCAAGGGTCAGGGCATCGCCAACATCGGCGCCGGCCTGCTGGGCGGCATGGCGGGCTGCGCGATGATCGGCCAGTCGGTGATCAACATCAAATCCGGCGGCCGGCGGAGGATGTCGACGCTGATTGCCGGCGTGGCGTTGCTGTTGATGGTGGTTTTCCTCGCCGACTGGGTGTCGCAGATACCCATGGCCGCGCTCGTCGCGGTGATGATCATGGTCTCGATCGGTACCTTCAGCTGGAGCTCTATCAAGGACCTCAAGAAGCACCCGATGAGCACCAACTTCGTCATGGTCGCCACCGTGGTCGTGACCGTGGGTACCCACAACCTGGCCATCGGCGTCTTCGTTGGCGTGCTGCTCGCCGCCATGTTCTTCGCCAACAAGGTGGGCAACATCCTCTACATCGGCTCTGAGGAGGCCGACGACGGCAACGCGCGTGTCTACCGGGTGGTGGGCCAGGTGTTCTTCGCCTCCTCCGAGCGCTTCGGCGATGCCTTCGACTTCAAGGAGTCCGTAGAGCGCGTCACCATCGACCTGTCACGGGCACACTTCTGGGATATTACCGCCGTGCAGGCGCTGGATCGCGTGGTGATCAAGTTCCGTCGTGAGGGCACCGACGTCGAGCTGATCGGCCTCAACGAGGCGAGCGCCACCATCGTCGACCGCTACGCCGTGCATGACGATCCGGAAGCCGTCGAAAAACTGATGGGCGGCCATTGACGTTCGTATCGGGGCAGGGCATCCCTGTGATGCGCTGCTTCGATGGTGTAGAACGAGACAGGACAACCACCTTCAGGATGCAACGATGACAGATCAGGTAATGGCCGCCATCGACGGCTCGCAGTTTTCCGAAGGGGTGTGCGACTACGCCGCCTGGGCCAGCCTGGCGCTCGACGCGCCACTGACCTTCCTGCACGTAGTCGACAACCACCCCCAGACCGCCGAGGCGGACCTCTCCGGCAACATCGGCCTGGGCTCGCGGGAGCACCTGCTGGAAGAGCTCTCCGAGCTGGACGAGAAGCGTGCCAAGGTGGCCCAGGAGCAGGGCCGGTTGATGCTCAAGGATGCCAAGGAGCGCGCCATTCAAGACGGGGTGGCGGAGCCTGGCACCCGCCAGCGCAACGGCACCCTGGTGGAAACCCTCGAGGAACTGGAAAACGAAATCCGCCTGCTGGTGGTGGGCAAGCGTGGCGAGACCGCCCACCAGGCCAGCGAGCACCTGGGCTCCAATCTGGAGCGCGTGGTGCGCACCCTGCACCGGCCGATTCTCATGGTGTCCGACACCTTCACGCGCCCCGCGAAGGTGATGCTCGCCTTCGACGGCAGCAAGACCACCCGCAAGGGCGTGGAGATGCTGGCCAAGAGCCCGCTGTTCGATGGCATCCCCGTTCACGTGGTGATCGTCGGCGCCGAGACCGGCGACAACCGTTCGCAGCTCGACTGGGCGCTGGCGACCCTGCGCGAGGCCGGCCACGAGGCGGAAGGTGCCATCCGCGCTGGCGAGGTGGAGGCGGCGCTGCGCACCTACCAGGACGAAAACGACATCGACCTGCTGGTGATGGGCGCCTACGGCCACTCGCGCATCCGCCACCTGCTGGTGGGCAGCACCACCACGGCGATGCTGCGCAAGGCCACTAAGCCGGTGCTGCTGTTGCGTTGAGGCGGTCGGTTCCGCCCCTGTGACGTCGCCGGCCTGCGGGCCGGCGACGGCGTGTCAGGGGGCTCGCTCCCCACGCCGGCGAGCACGCCCTGGGCCAGCCACCAGCCGGCGACCAGGAAGGCCAGCATGCCGGCGAGCACGCCCTGGAAGGGCGCCCCGAGGTCGAGCGCCAGGCCGAGCACCGCCGGAGCGAGGCCGGTGGAGAAGACCATGGCGGCGCTCAGGGTGGCACGCACCGTGCCCAGGTGCTCGGCACCCCAGATGCGCACCAGCAGGCTGGTGGCAATCGACTCCTGGGAACCGATGGCCAGCCCGCCACCGACCATCAGGGCCCAGACCCCGAGGTGGCCGCCCAGGGTGAGGGCGACGATCAGCGCCAGGGCGTAGGGCAGCAGGTAGAGCCGTGCCAGGCGCACCGGGCCCAGCCGATCCACCCAGCGCCCGCCCATCAGTGCGCCGGGAAGCTTGGCGAGCCCCATGCCGGTGAGCGCCAGGGCGTAGACCCCCAGGCTGCTGCCGAGGTCCTCGGTGAGCCGGGCCTGGTAGATGAAGAGCCCCGTCATGGTGATCGGCAGCACCATCAGCAGCGGCAGCAGGGCCCAGAAACGCCGCTCGCGGAAGGGACGCGGCCCGTCGCGACGCTGGCCGCGGCTTGGGCGCTGGCCCGGCGCTTTCGGCCAGGGGCCGCGCAGTAGTGCCAATGCCCACAGCGCCAGGAGCACACCGCCGAACAGCCACCACAGCTCCCGCCAACCCAGCCACACCAGCAGCGCCGCCATCAATGGCGGCAGGGCCGTCTCGCCCAGCATCATGCCCATGCCCACCAGACCCAGGGCGCGCCCGCGCATGGCCGAGAACTCGCGCCCGGCCAGGGTGTTGCCGAGATGGGTCAGCATGCCCTGCCCACAGAGTCGCACCAGCCCCAGTCCCAGCAGCCCGAGCCCCCACCAGGGCGAGAGCGTGAGCAGCAGCACGCCGACGGCCAGGGCACTGAGTACGATCAACGCGAAACGCCGCGGGGCGACCCAGTCGATGGCCGGCCCCAGGCGCAGCACGGCGAAGCCGGCGACCAGGGTCACCGCGGCGTAGGCGGTACCGAACTGGCCGGCGCTGAGGCCGAGCTGCGCCGAGATGG
This sequence comes from Halomonas sp. NO4, assembly GCF_010994375.1. Lineage (GTDB taxonomy): Bacteria > Pseudomonadota > Gammaproteobacteria > Pseudomonadales > Halomonadaceae > Halomonas. The sequence goes on along the minus strand of NZ_WHMA01000008.1, from coordinate 69,270 downwards.
GGGCCTGGAAAAGCCCGATGAAGAAGCTCTGGCCCAGGCTCGAGGAGAACATCGCCAGAAAGGCGATGCCCAGCAGCCCGCGATGATCCCGCAGCAGGGTGCGGTAGCCCATGACGATCTCCCGATGCAGTGGCAAGATGGCCGGAAGCGGCGGCCCGAGTGCAAAAGCCCACTATGATAGCAGTTGAGACGTATCGACAGGGCGACGGGCCCGCGCTGTTGGGTGGCGTCGGGAGAGAGACATGAATCATCCGGAACTGGATATGGATGCCGTGGTAACGCGGCTTCACGACCTGCGCGAGGAACTGCAGGCCGAGAGCGAGGCCAGCCGCAGTACGCGGGATACCGTGATGCTCGACCAGACCGCGGTGGGGCGACTCTCGCGCATGGATGCCCTACAGGGGCAGGTCATGGCCAAGGCCGAGGAGGAGCGTCGCCAGCTCGCGCTCAAGCGCATCACCGCGGCGCTGGTCCGCATCGAGCGCGGCGAGTACGGTGAATGCATCGAGTGCGGCGAGTGGATCGGCAAGAAGCGTCTGGAGTGGGATCCGCTGGTGCTCAAATGCATCGACTGCGCGCAGTGACTGGCCAAGGAGACACGCGATGACGATTACCCGGCACGACACCAAGGCGCGCATGAGCCGCGCCGTGATCCACAACGGCGTGGCCTGGCTGTGCGGCCAGGTGGCCGGCCCCGAGGCGCGTCACGGCGATATCACCGAGCAGACCGAGAGCATGCTGGCGCGCGTCGATGCGCTGCTCACCGAGATCGGCTCCGACCGCGAGCACCTGCTGTCGGCCACGATCTATCTCCGGGACAGCCACGATTTCGCCGCCATGAACGCGGTGTGGGACGCCTGGGTGCCCACCGGCCACGCCCCGGCGCGCACTTGCGTCTGCGCCTCCATGCCCGCCGACGAGCTCCGGGTGGAGATCACCGTCACCGCACTGGTCATCGGCGAGTACAGCTATTAACGGGCGCAGGGATCCTCGATGGGCGCCTCCCGCGGCCGCAGCCGCCGCGACAGGGCGTCCACGGCTATGTTCAGCGCGGCAGTGACCAGCAGCAGGGCGAAGGCGACATCGAACATCAGGTACTCGAAGCCCTCCTCAATGTAGAAGCCCAGCGTGGCCACCCCCAGCATGCCCAGAATCGCCGTCTCGCGCAGGATCACCTCGGCGCGGTAGTAGAGCAGGGCGAGCAGCCCCGGGTAGACCCGCGGCAGCAGCTCGTAGGCGAGCCGTCCCGAGGCGGGCAGCCCCGGCATGCCCGGCGTGATGGCATCGGCGTGGCGCGCCACCAGAAAGGCGATCAGCGCGCCGTTGTGCAGCGCCAGCGCCAGCCAGGCGGGCAGCAGCGAGGGGCCGAGCAGCAGCAGGAAGACGAACGCCAGCATCAGCTCCGGCGTCGAGCGCAGGAACACCAGCAAGCCCTGGCCGGCAAGCCGCGTGGCGCGATTGCCGAAGTGGCGGCAGGCCAGCGGCCAGAGCGCCAGCGCCACGCCGAGCGCGCCCACGGTGCCGAGCAGCCCCAGCAGCAGGGTGTTGCCGATGGCCGGTCCCAGGTCGGGAATGCGCGCCGCCCAGGCGACAAGCCCCGCCCAGTCGCCGGCGAGCAGCGGCGCCGGCCAGATATCGCCCGACACGAAGCGCCACAGCAGGCCGCCGTCCACGCTCGGCCAGGGACCGAGCAGCAGCGCCCCACCCACCAGCAGAACGGGGATCAGCCGCCGGTGGCCCCACCAGGGGAGCGTGGCGATCAGCAGGTAGAATAGCCACAGCAGCGCCCCGGCCTCGGGATAGCGCCCCTCGCGAAACGCCGTCTCGAGGTGGAAGCCCAGGGTGGGCAGGCCGACGAAGCCGAGCAGCACGCTGGCGCGCAGGGCGCACTCGAAGCGGTAGCGGGTGTAGGCGGCCAGCCGCGCCCAGGCCAGCGGCAACTCGGTATAGACGAAGCGCGACAGCCGGCCGACGCCGGGGGCGAGGGCGTCGCGGGGCGCGCGGGGTGTCTGTTCGAGGATTTCCGCATAGACCTTGGCGAAGATGCCGGCGTAGGGAATCGCCAGGGCGGCGAGCGCTGTCAGCGCCGAGAGGCCGAACACCTGCAGGAAGAGCAGCGCCCAGAAGAGCTCGTGGATGGCCCGCACGAAGGCGCAGCCGGCGCGTATCAGCCGCGAACGGGCGAAGAGCAGTGCCAGGGGAAAGCCGAGCACCAGGCCGCCGAGCGTGCCCCACAGCGCCACCGCCACGGTCAGGCCAAGCGCCGAGAACGGCGACTCCAGCGAGCCCCAGGCCGGCCAGGCCAGCCCCCGTGCCATGCGGCCGAGCTCGGCCCAGGGATCGCGGGTAAGGATCGCCAGGTCGGCCAGCGGCAGCAGTACCACGGCGAGTGCCACCAGGGTCAGCGTATGACGTGCCAGGCGCACGCCGGGGGTGGCACCAGCCAGCCAGCGGGGGCGCCGGGCGTCGATGCTCGCCTCGCTCACGCTCGTCCCCGGCCGCAGGGCAGGGTGGTCAGGTCGAAGGGTACGGGCGTGTCGGAATCGCTTGGCGAAGGGGAGCCGGCGTCGGGGTAGAGGGCGTCGAGGTCGGCCAGCGTCAGCTCGCGGGCCGGGGCATCGATGGCCAGGCGCCCGTCGCGCAGCCCCCACACCCGGTCGAAGTGCGACAGCGCCAGCTCGCGCTGGTGCAGGGCGATCACCGCCGTGGTGTGGCGTTCGTCGATCACGGCCAGCAGGCGCAGCGCCTGGTGCGGGTCGATGCTGGCCACCGGTTCGTCACCGAGGAAGATATCCCGCGACTGGTACAGGGCTCGGGCGATGGCCACGCGCTGGCGCTGGCCACCGGAGAGCTCGCCCACCGGGCGGCGCAGCAGGCCGGCAAGGCCGAGTTCCCCGGCCAGTTCGGCGATCTCGCCCCAGGGCGCCTGGAGCGGACGCACCAGGTTCCACAGATTGGCCAGCGCCGAGCGTTCGGCCAGCCGTCCCATGTAGACGTTGTGGTAGACGGCGAGCTGCGGCACCAGGCCGTGGTGTTGCGGGCACCAAACGGCCTGCTCACTCAGCCGCTCGCGCAGGGTGGCGAGCAGGGTCGACTTGCCGGCGCCGCTCGGGCCGAGCAGGGCGATGCGCTCGCCTTCGTGCAGCGCCAGCGTCAGGTCGTTGAGCACCACCTGACTCTGTCGGCCCCGGCCATGGCCCAAGGATTCGCCGTGCAGGGCGACCAGGGGCCGGCGTTGCTCGCTCTCCATCGTCAGGACGCCCTCAGCGCAGCAAACCGAGGTCTTCCGCCACCCGCTCGATGGGGACGTACATGGCGTTGTCGGCGGGGATGAAGGCCTCGCGGGGGAAAGTGGCCAGCAGCTCGGGGTCGTCCATTTCCAGGAAGGCGGCCTGCACCTGCTCGGTGAAGCCCTCGCCGAAGCGCTCGTCGGCGTCGCCGCGCAGGGTCCAATTGTAGTCGGGGTAGGGGGGAGTTTCCCAAATCACGCTGACCTTGTCGGTATCCACGCGGCCGTCTTCGACGGCGGCATCCCACACCGTGTAGTTCACCGCGCCCAGGTCATAGGTGCCGGCCTCCACCAGGGCGATGGTGCGCGAGTGATCGCCGGAATAACCGACCCGCGAGAAGAACGCCTCGGGGTCGGCGTCGTCGAAGCGCTGGCGGAAGAAGTGCTCGGGCATCAGCCGCCCGGAGGTGGAGGTGCGCGACCCGAAAGTGAAGGTCATGCCCTCGACGGCATCGGGCAACTCGTCGGTGCGCTCGAGGCCGGTGGAGTCATGGGCGATGAAATAGCTCTTGAAGGCGTCGTCCTCGCTGCCCTGAGCCAGGGCCACCGAGCCCGGCACCAGGCGGCGCGCCTGCACCCCGGAGAGTCCGCCGAACCACGCCAGCTGCACTTGGTCGTTGCGAAAGGCGGTGACTGCTGCCCCGTAGGACTTCACCGGCACGTACTCCACCTCGACGCCCAGGCGCGCCTCGAGATAGTCGGCGACCAGGGAGAAGCGCTCGATCAACCGCGACTGGTCCTCGTCGGGAATGGCGGTGAAGCGAAAGGTCTCGGCCGCTGCAGCCGGGGCGACGAGCGCGAAGGCGACGGCGGTGAGCACAGCGCGGCGCATGGGGGACTCCTGGGCGAAGAGAAAGCCGCTATTGTTGTGGTTGGGGACGGCCATGGCAAGCCCGTCACACTGGGTGTTCTAGCGCAGCGCCATTCCCTTGGTGAGAGGGATGGCGGGAAGGCTACGAATGCGCAACCCCTGATGATGGGCGCAGATGCTCAGGGTCCATCCTCGGTGCTGCCATTGCCAGGCCTGGGTGCTTCCGGCCGGCTTGAGGCGCGACAGTCGAGTCCCTAGCACGGTGCTTGGTGGGTTGCCGGATAGGCAGTCAAGCTTGAAGAGCGCTTCATGTAGAGTCCAGGCCCGGTAGAAGACTTGCTGGGGGTTTGCATCGGCAAGAATGGCGTGACGAGTCGATGCTTCTGGCAACAGGTCGACCAGCGCCGCCAAGCGAGCGGCGTGGCGAGGCTGTGAATGTTCAAGGTCGATGCCTACGGGGACGTTGGCGAGCCCCGCGATCACGCGTCGATCACGATGACTCAGGCAGGCGTACCAAGTCCCGGGAAGGCTGGGGTGGCTTGGCACACCGCCTCCCCTGGGCGACCAGCCATTCACCGGACAGTGGAAGCCCTGGCGTGCGGTGAGACGAGCGAGCAGCTCGCGCCCCAGCCTCGACAGACAAGCCCCGCTACTGCCAGCGGGGACTTGTGCCAGGAGCAGGTCGAGGCAGGGCGTCATCGTACTCAGCGCAGGGTGACGACATCGCCACGCAGAGCCACACCGGCCATCAAGGCGCCGGCATGGCATTCGTACTCGCTCTGTGATGCCATCACGTTCTGCTTGTAGAAGCTTTCGATATTGATCACTGCGTTACCCCCCTCGGCACGAACGCGCTCCTGCAGGCTGAGCAGTGCCGAGAGCATCACCCAGCGACAGGCCTCCTCATCGCTCTTGTTGAAGGCGTTGGTCTTCTTGTTGGTAACAAAGTTGCCGTGGTTCTCGATGACCTCGGCGCGGGGGGCGTCGGCAAAGACGAAGCGAATATTCGGATCCAGCTTTTCACGTGCTGCCGGTGCATTCATGGCGTCCTGGATGGGTAGCAAGTGCTGGGTATCCCGGGCCTGGGCTGCCGTAGCCAGAGTCAGGCCGCTGAGAAGCGCCGTCAGTGTCAGTCGTCCCTTCTTCATTGTCTCGTTCCTTCTGGTTTGGTTGGAGCCGTCCCGTTTCCGGTCAGGTATGGGATGCCGTGCGGCATCAGGGCCAACGGCGGAAGATCAAGGAGGTGTTGATTCCGCCAAAGGCAAAGTTGTTGCTCATCACGAATTCACAATCGATGTGGCGCCCCTCGCCGCGAAGATAATCCAGCTCGGCACAGGCGGGGGCGGGGCGGTCGAGGTTGGCGGTGGCGTGAAACCAGCCCTCGCGCATCATCTCGATAGCCACCCAGGCCTCGAGTGCTCCGCAGGCGCCCAAGGTATGGCCGGTGAAACTCTTGAAAGCGCTGATCGCCTGGTGGCTGCCAAATACCGCTTGGGTAGCAAGGCTCTCGGCGATGTCGCCACGGTCGGTGGCCGTGCCATGGGCGCTGACATAGCCGATCTGCTGCGGGGCCAGTCCGGCGTCATCGAGCGCCATGCGGATGGCTTTTTCCATCATGCCGGCGTCGGGCTGGGTGACATGGCGGCCGTCGCTGTTGGTACCGAAACCGACCAGCTCGGCATAGACGGGGGCACCGCGGGCCTGGGCGTGTTCCAAATCTTCAAGGATCAGCGTGCCGGCCCCTTCGCCGATCACCAGACCGTCACGCTCGGCATCGAAAGGCCGGGGGGAGGTGTGTGGCGCATCGTTGCATGTGCTGGTGGCGAACAAGGTATCGAAGACTGCTGCGCCGGACGCAGACAATTCTTCACACCCGCCGGCGATCATGGCTTTCTGGCGGCCGAATCGAATCGCCTCATAGGCGTAGCCGATACCTTGACTCCCTGACGTGCAGGCGCTCGAGGTGGTATGTATGCGCCCACGAACGCCGAAGTAGACACCGATGTTGACGGGGGCGGTATGGGCCATCATGCGGATATAGGAATTCGCATTGAGCCCATCGGTAGTCTTGTTGATCAGCATATTACCGAAATCGGCGACTGCCTCAGGCTCGCCTGCCGAGGCGCCGTAGGCGATCCCCAGCTCTCCGCTGGTCAACAATGGTGAGTCGAGCAGGCCAGCGTCCTCGAGTGCCAACTCGCTCGCTCGGGTGGCCATCTGAGCGCTGCGACCCATGCTGCGTAGCACGCGGCGATGATAATGGGGGGGTAGTTCAAAATCGCTGACAGGGGCGCCAAGGCGGGTATTGAGGCCCTCGTAGACAGCCCAGTCTTCGATGTGGCGAACGCCGTTCTCCAGCTTCGCCAAGCGTGAGCGAATGCTCGGCCAGTCATTGCCAATGGGAGAAAAACCGGCCATACCGGTGACCACCACCCGACGACCCATGCCATCACTGCGGCCTGTCGTTGTCGTCATCAGCACATTCCCCCATTCACGGCAATTACCTGGCGAGTTACATAGCCCGCATCTGGCGAACACAGGAAGCTTACGGCGGCTGCGACTTCCTCACTGGTGCCGGTACGCTGCATGGGAATCATCTTGAGGGCTTCCTCGCTGGCCAGGCCCTCGGTCATGTCGGTGTCGATCAGGCCCGGTGCGACGCAATTGACGGTAATGCGGCGTTTGGCCAGTTCCACTGCCAGGGCCTTGACTGCACCGATCAGGCCGGCCTTGGCGGCGCTGTAGTTGACCTGGCCGCGATTGCCCATGAGGCCCGAGACCGACGACAGGACCACGACGCGGCCGGGGGCCCGGCGGCGAATCATTGGCATCGTCAACGGTTTGACCACGTTGTAGAAGCCGTCGAGGTTGGTATGGATGACACTGTCCCAGTCGTCATCGGAGAGGGCCGGGAAGGCACCGTCGGCGGTGATGCCGGCGTTGCATACCACGCCGTAGTAAGCGCCGTAGGCGAAGATATCCTCCTCCAGGGCGCGGCGGGTGGCCTCACGGTCGGCGATATCAAAGCTCAGGATACGCACCTGCCGACCCAGGGAGCGGATCTCGTCGGCAACGGCTTCGGCGGCATCGCGGCGTTGCCGACAATGCAGCACGATATCGAAGCCGTCACGGGCCAGTCGCAGTGCAATGGCGCGGCCAATGCCGCGGCTTGAGCCTGTGATGAGAAGCGTATCGGTCATGAAGAGGAGTCCTGTTGCAACATGGCGGCCATGGCCTCGGGGCTGTCCGGTTCGTAGACGCTGAGGGCGGCCTCGGCAAGAGTGTATTCCTCGGTATCCAGTAGGCGTCCACGAAAGGCCCCGAGACCGTTGCCAGCGAGATAGTCGAGAGTCACTTCCACACGCACCGGGCGATCGAAGGGGAAATGTGCCACTTCGCAGTGGTAATGTCGGCTACCGAGGAGAAAACCGATGCGAGGCGTGCCACCCTTGGCCAGTGCGCGCCGGCCAGACCAGGCGGCAATGGCCTGGGCCAGCCACTCGATCCCGACCCAGGCTGGAATCCCTTCTGGGACGGCGAAGAGGCTCTGACAGCGTGGCGTCACCTCGGCGAGTAGAGACTCCTCACCGGCCTCGAGCAAGGTGTCGAGGAGGCACATGGGATCCTGGTGGGGAACCAGTGCGGCGATGGAAGGGTGTGTTGTTTTCATGACATCTTTTCCAGCAGCAGGGCGATATTGTTGCCGCCGAAGGCGAAGGCATTGCTGAGTGCCCGTTTGAGGTTGGCAGGGCCTCCGGTAGTGAGGGCGAGTGCCGGCAGATCAGGGTCGACTCGGTTGTCATTGACATGGGGCGGAAGTCGGCCGGCCTCCAGAGCCATCCAGCAGAAGGCCGCTTCCAGCGCCCCACAAGCCCCGAGGGTGTGACCGGTCAGGGCCTTGGTCGAGCTGCAAGGCAGGGAGTTGCCGAACAGGGCTGACACGGCCCTGGCCTCCATGCTGTCGTTCTGCACCGTTGCCGTCCCGTGGAGGTTGAGATAGTCGATAGCCGATGGTACAACTCCGGCCATCTCGAGCGCTCCCTGCATGGCGTGTCGGGCCCCTTCGCCATCGGGCCGGGGCGCGGATATGTGATGGGCGTCGCTGCTCTCCCCGTACCCTGCCAGCTGAATACCTCCCGCTTCCCGTGTCACCAGGAACAGGGCGGCGGCCTCCCCCAGGTTGATGCCGTTGCGTGTGGTGGAGAACGGCTGGCAGGGGCTGTCGCTGACAGCCTCCAGCGCAGCAAAACCGTTGACCGTCAGATGACAGAGGCTGTCGGCACCACCGGCGATTACGGCGTCGCAGGCCCCTGCGGCCAACAGTCGTCGGGCGCTGGCAAGTGCTTTGGCGCTGGAACTGCAGGCCGTGGATAGGGTGTAGGCAGGGCCAGTCACACCAAGCTGCTCGGCGACGAAGCAGGAGGGAGCACCGATTTCATGGCGCTGGTAGTGAAAATCCCTGGGCCAGTCGCCGTGTTGGCGGCGGGTAGCCTGAGCGGTTTCCGTCTCACCGATGCCCGAGGTGCTGGTGCCTAGCACCACACCGATACGAGCGTCGGGATGTCGACCCTGGAAGGCCTCCAGAGTCGGCATGAGCTGCTCCAGAGCGGCGGCCAGCAGACGGTTATTGCGTGAGCGGTGTACAGCAGGCCAATCGCTATCATCTGGCAGCAATGCAGTGACACGCCCCAATGGTAGGAGTCTGCCGGGGGTGAAAGCATCGCTGATTTCCAGGCCGCGCTGCCCAACGAACAGCCCGGCAGCGATCGTTGCCGGATCATTGCCCAGAGAACAGACCACCGCGGGGCGATGCAGGCGACAGGCAGGCGCTGACTGCGGGCTTACGGGACGCGACATGGGGCCTCGGCTCGGTCGTGGTCGGCAGCGGTGATAGCGAGTCGGTAGCCGCCTTCGAGGTCGTGGATGATACGGCATTCGGGGCCACCGACAAGCTGGGCAACGAGCCGACCGCGGTGCCGGATCCAGCGCTCGTTGCCCGTGGCCTCCAGCGTCCAGTCGCTGCCATCGAAGGCGTCACGAAGGTGTTCGGCAGGCCAAAGGCTCCAGCTCAGGCGGCTGGCCAGCCACTCGGCGGTAAAGGGTGGCTCGAAAGCCGCTCCGGGAAGGAAGCGAATCCCTTCCTGGTCGCGAACCAAGGTAAGAAGCCGTTGCCCTTGAGGGCTGAGCAGCGCCAGCCTCAGGCTGTCGCGGTCGTGGCGCAGCATGCCGATCAGCACCCGACGCTCCTCTCCGTGAATGAAGGTCAATCGCTGAACGGAGGGCGCGGCGCTGGGCAGCGCTTCCAGCGCTGGTACAGGCGGCGAGGGCGGCTGCATCGCGCAGGCCGTCAGCCAGCTCAGCGCCAGGATAGCCGATATGGCCCTGACCCATCGGGATCTCCTCGGGCTCCGCGCTCTCATGTCACCGTGGCCTTGTCGGGCGAGGCTTCTATGGCACAAGACTCAGCCAAGCGATCGAGCCGTCGGCGGCTGGCGGCGACGAAGGGGTTATCGGTATCCCAGGCGTAGCCTGCCAGTACCGAACCAATCATGCCGCGCAGCCGAGGGGACTGCTGGTCATGGAAAATGATGCGTGGCAGTCGGCCGTCGTACCAGGCATCCACGAAATCCCGGAAAGTGGCCACACCGCGACGTAGCGGAGCCTCGAACTCAGCCGCCCAGTCAACGGTATGCCCCTCGAGCTGCCGGGCGACCAAGGGTGCCGCACGCACCGCCGAGTCCAGGGCGATGGTCACCCCAGAAGAGAAGACCGGGTCGAGGAATTCGCCAGCGTTGCCGAGGACCGCAAAGCCCGGTCCGTGCAGTCGCTTGATATCGGCGGAGTAGCTCTGTAACCGAGCGATATCGCGCACTGCCTCGGCGTTCTCGAGCAACTCGGCGAAGCGCGGCTCTTCGCCAATCAATGACCAGAGGCGCGTCGGGTCGTCGCTTCCGGCCGCTTCGAGAATGGCGGGCTCGGCCACGACTCCCACCGAGGTGCGTCCATGGCGAAAGGGAATCAGCCAGTACCAGATACCGGAGTGCCGAGGGTGGATGCCGATCAGGATCTTCTCGCGATCATGGTCCGGGCAACGGATACGGTCTTCGACATGAGTGAACAAGGCGCTGCGATTGGCTAGGGTCGAGGGGCGGTCGAGCCCCGTCAGCCTGGCCAGCACGCGACCATAGCCGCTGGCGTCGAGAACGAATCGGGCATTGAGATGCTGCATGGTGCCGGACTCGTCCTGCAGAGTCAGTCGGGGTGACTCCCTATCCGCCGTAAAGTCAGTGACTTCTACCCCGTGAGTGACCTCGGCACCGGCCTGACTGGCCGCCTCGATAAGGCGATGATCGAAATCGGCCCGCTCAACCTGCCAGGTAGTACCGGGCCCGGGGCTGAACTTGTGGCGAAAATCGATGGCGGACTCCGAGCCTCGCCAACAGAAGGCGGCACCGTTTTTGGGCTGGTAGTCGCCAGCCTGGGCTGCTTCCAGCAGCCCACAGGTTTCGAGGTGCACCATGCACTGGGGCAACAGGCTCTCGCCGATGGAGAAACGCGGGAAGTGCTGGCGCTCCAGGACTCGGACTCCATACCCTCGTTGGGCCAGCCAGGCGGCAGCCGCGGCGCCGGCCGGTCCAGCGCCGATGATCGCGACATCGGTGGTTTCACACTTCTCCATGTGAGGCTTGCTCCTTTTGGTATGTATCGGGACTACCCGTTGCCCGGGCAAAGGGCACTAGCGCCCAGGTGGCGACGAGTCCGGCCAGGCAGGTCAGGCCCAACTGGTGTAGCGCCGGGGTGGCACTAAGGGCCAATAGCCCGAAGGCCAGCAAGCTCGAGGCGCAGGACAGACTGATCGCTAGCCATGCCGCGGGATCCTCGGGGTGTTCCGTGCTGAAAATGCCGGCATCCAGGCCGATACCCAGCACCAGTAGCAGGCCCAGCACGTGGAACAGCGTTACCCCGATGCCCAGGACGGCGAAGAGCCCCAGCGTCAGGAGCACGGCACCCACCGGGGGCAGCAGCACTCTCCAGGCCCGGCGCCGATAGCGCCAGCCGAAGAGCCCGATCAGTGCCAGCAGAGCCAGCCCCAGCCACCGAGTGATCTGCTCGCGCAGCTGGGCGAGCTGGGCCGTGAGCTCACCCACACGGTCTCGGTAGTGGAGCTCGGAACTACCAGCGGCCAGCTGGGTAAGGGCTCGTTGAGCGGAAGCATCAACACCCTCGAGCTGTACCAGGGCCGCCGGGACGTTGGCGTCCCCGAGCCACAGCGCTCTATCGGCGTTACCGGCCAAAGACTTTAGCCAAGTTTCAGGGGTGAGCATCGGCGGCGAGATCAAAGGTGCCTGGAGTGTCTCGCTCAGGTTGCTGGGGAGCTGGGCCGCATCAAGCAAACCGGGGAGGGCCTCAGTGTATCGCTGGCGAACACGTGCCAGGTTGCGGTTCTGGGTGGCGGCCGAAGGTACGGCTTGGGCGAGGTGATGGTAGCTAGACAGATGCCCATCGCTAACCAGTCGAGACAGCGGGGCATCAAGTCCTTCAAGACGCTCCAGCAGTCGCTCCTCGGTCGTGTCGGTAACCACTAGATAGTGCTGACCAGTGGTTCGCTCAAGCAATGCCTGGACTTGCTGCTGCTCTCGTACCAGATCGGGAGGCGACGGGTTGAGCTGGCGCAGGTCGTCCTCCGCTGACAGGGTGGTCAAGGCCAGGCCGAGTGCGATCAGGCCAAGTGCGGTCAGCACTAACCAAGGACCGGCGGCCTTTGATTGCAGACGGATGTGGTTAAGCCGTTCGGCGACTGCCAAAGTGGCGGGGTGTGGGCTAAGCGGCAACAGCGGCAGCCACAGGCGGACGGTCAGCCAGGCACCGAGCAATCCCAGAGCGGTGAAGGTGGCCATCTGGCGTAGCCCGGGCAAGGGGGTGGCCAGCTGTATCAGATAGGCGGTCAGACTCGAGATGAGTCCCAGAGCCAGCCCCGGCCACAGCCGTGAGAGGGCGTAGCAGGGGTGTAAAGCGCGGGCGCACTGCAGGTGCAGGGCATAGTCCACGGCGAGACCTATCAGGCTCGCACCAAAAGCCAGGGTCAGCAGGTTGAGCGTTCCGAATAGAGTCCAGGTCAGCGGCAGGGCGAACAGCACACCCGCGGCGACGGGCAGCAGCAGGCTGGCCAATACAGCGGGCCGTCGAAAAACCCAGGCCAGCAGAAACAGTATACCGACCAGCGAGCCAAGGCCGATGGTGGTGATTTCGCGCTTCGCCTGGCGGGTGCCGGCCGCCGCGTGAAAGACCAGGCCCGCGCGGAGGACTTCCAGTTCGGGATGGGCCTGTTCGAAATCAGCGATGGCTTTGACCAGCGGGCGCTGACGGGCCATGTCATACGGGCTGCCGGCCAGGGTGGCGCTCATCAGCACCCAACGCTGTCCGTCCCGGCTTACAACGGGCATGCCATCACGCCAAGTCACTGGTCCGGCGAAACGATGCGCTATCCAGGCATCGAGCAACCCGAAAGGGTCGTCGCGTAGTTCGGCATCGATGCCGGGGGTGAAGAGTCGCGACAATCCACGCGCCTGCCATGCCTCGGCAGTGGCCTCGACCATGGGGGCCGCCAACAGGCGGTAGCGATAGGGGGCCAGCGTTTGGTCGGGACGTGGTGGGTTGTCGCTGGCAAAGGCAGCAATGCTGCCCGAGGCTTGCAGTCGTTGCTTCAGGTCGGTGAGGCTAGCGACGGCATCCGGCCCAGACAGTAGCAGCAGCACCTGGGATTCAACAGTGCTGTCGAGGTTCTCCTCGGCCCGCTCGAGTAGCGCCGTGCGAGGGGTCTCGGGGAGCAGCGCCGTGAGTCGGGTATCCAACGGGGCGTCACGCAGGAGCTGGGCACTCAGTAGCAGCGCACAGGCTACCAACGCCAAGCCCCAGGCCAGTGCAGCGACTCTAGCCCGCCGGTCCTTCATACGCCGGACTCCTCGGCATCCAGTACCTGGCAGTCGGTGGGCATCAGCGTCAGTGTCAGACGGTCGCCGTTGGTGAAGTCCAGCGCCAGGTGCTCGACGAGATCCCCGCCGCTGGCACTGGCTTCCTCGATGCGTTCGGCGACGTTGACATCGGTGGGGGTAAGTTGGGCCTGCCATGCGCTCAACTCACCTTTCAACTGTACCCTGAAGAGAGTGCCCAGACTCGCCCAGTCGCCTTCCAGCAGCCCGGTGAGAATCGGCAGCATGGCTTTGAGTCCCACGGGCAGGTCGGGGTTGTCGAGAGAGAGGTGAAGCCGGTCAGCCACCGGAGAGAGAGTTGACCAGACCAAGGCATCCCCCTGGCGCTGGAAGTGGCCTTCACTGTCGAGGCCGAGCTCCATATCGGCCATCCAACGGTGCTGGGCGAAGCGCCCGCACTCAGGTGCATGCTCGCGCAACTGTTCTTCGAGATTATGGGGATCAACCGTTTCTGCGGCCTTGCTCACCACAGGCAGTGCCAACAGGAAGATAACGAGAAGGCAGCGGGTCACGTGTTGGCCTCCTGCCAAGCGACAAGGCGTTCGACGAAGGCTGGTGGTGACGCCAAGCGCATCTCCCCATCATCGAGTCCCACGGCAACCTGGATGCTCCAGGCCCGGGTCAAGCGCTTGCGCGTGTCGGCGTCGCGGATGGTGTAATCGACCTTGAGGCGATGCTCCCATTCACTGAGGCGGGCCTCGATGGCGATCCGTTGGGCGAAGAGAGCGGGAGCGGCATAGCGCAACCGCAGGTCAATCACCGGCCAGGCGAAGCCAGATTCGCCCATCTGCGGGTAGTTGTAGTCAATGGCATCGAGTAGTTGACAGCGCGCAACCTCCAGGTAGCGTACATAGTGGCCGTGCCAGGCTACCTGCATCATGTCTACGTCATGGAAGGGAATTTCCAGCTCGACCTCGGCCCGGGGCAAGGGGCGATCATCCGGCGTCATACAGGCTCCAACGGCGGTCACGAATCAACTCACAGAGGTGATTAAGGTCACTGTCCAGGGCACGATCCTCCTCGAGCGGGGCGATATCTCGTCGACACTCGTCAAGGAAGCCCGCCAGCCTCTCGGGTAGCGGGGGCGTGTTGGGCTGTCGGCTGCGCTGCTCGACCCCCTGGCAGGCGGCATGCAGGGTCGCAGCGGCCACCTGTTCCACCAGGGTCAATACGCGCAGGGCATCCCGGGCGGCGATCGTGCCCATGCTGACCTTGTCCTGGTTGTGGCATTCGGTGGAGCGCGAGAAGACACTGGCGGGCATGGTCAGCTTCAGCGCTTCGGCGGTCCAGGCCGAGGCCGCAATCTGCACCGCCTTGTAGCCATGATTAAGGGGTAAGCGTTCGGGCGTCGCACCGCTCAGGTTACTGGGCAGTCCGTGGTTGTAGCGGACATCCACGAGCAGGGCGAGCTGACGGTCGAGCAGATCGGCGAGGTTGGCAGCCACCTGCTTGAGGCTGTCCATGACAAAGGCCACGTGCCCGCCGTAGAAGTGACCGCCGTGCATCACCTTGCCGCCCTCGGCATCGACTAGAGGATTGTCATTGGCGCTGTTGAGCTCGTTCTCGAGAAATTGTCGCCACCAGGGCAAGGCATCTTCCGCGACACCGATGACATGGGGAGCGCAGCGGGTGGAGTAGCGGTCCTGCAGACGCGGTGAGTTGCGCGGTGTAGTCGGCGCATGCAAATCCTCGCGCAGGCGGGCGGCCACCTGGCCCTGGCCGGGATGGGGCTTGGCGGCAAACAGGTCGGCATCGAAGTGGTAGGGGTTGCCCGCGAGGGCATGTACCGAAAGTGCGGTGATGCGAGTGGCCAGGCGCGCGAGATAGGCACAGCGGGCATAGGCGAAGACGCCGAGTGCGGTCATCACCGCCGTGCCGTTCATCAGCGCCAGCCCCTCCTTGGGCTTGAGCCGATAGGGAGTGAGGCCACGTTCGGCCAGCGCCTCGGCAGCCGGTCGCCGGCGGCCGTTGTCGAGCACTTCGCGCTCGCCGCAGAGTACCGCGGCCAGGTAGGAGAGCGGTGTCAGGTCCCCGCTGGCCCCCACCGAGCCCTCCTCCGGAATGACCGGCAGGACATCGTGTTCGAGCAGCCAGACCAGGTGCTCGAGTAGCTCAAGACTGACCCCCGACACACCACGGCATAGTGATACCAGGCGTACCAGCACCACCCCCCGGGCGGCTTCCACGGACAGGGTTTGGCCCAGGCCACAGCCGTGGAAGGTATAGAGCTGGTGGGGCAGGCTGGCCACGTCCGCGACGGGGACGGCACGGGTGCAGGCGTCACCGTAGCCGGTGGTCACCCCGTAGACGACGCCATCCTCGTTCAGCAGCGTCTCGAGGAAAGCGTTGCCCTGGGCGATACGCTCGCGGAAAGCGGGATCCGCCGAGAGCCTGACACGGCGCTTGCCTTCGGCTACGTCGAGCACCTCCTCGAGGCTCACGGGGTCGCCGTTGAGAGTCAGAGGAGGGCATGGGTCAGAGGGTATGGTCATGGGTTTGTTCCGTGTCGTTGAGCCAGAACGGATAGAAGTTGAACCACTGCAGCGGGTGTTCTCGTACCCGCTTGGCCAGTTGGTCGGCATAGCGTTGCATGGCATCGCCGAGCCACGCCTCCCGGTCACGGCGTGGCAGTTTGCGAGTATCGTCGAAGGTCTCGAAGTCTATGTGAAAGCCTTTACCTTCACGGACGCTGGACAGGGTGTACAGTGGGCAACGCAGCAGGGTCGCCAGGCGAAAGGGGCCTTCAGGGAAGACGGCGGGCGCGCCCAGGAAGTCGAGTGGGCGGCTGCGCCCGGCACCGATCGGCACCCGGTCGGCGGCGATCACCACAAAGCCTCCACCGCGGATACGCTCATCGAGCCGTTGGGCGGTGGCGGGGGTAATCTCGGTGACTTCAAGCAGTTCGGGCTGTCGTCGACCGGTGACGCGTTCAAGTAACGTATTGAACTTGCCCGCATTGCGGGTGTGCATCAAGACAGTCAGTTGAAGGTCCCCGTGGCGGTCGTGCAGGGCGTTGACCACATCCAGGTTGCCGTGATGAGCGACCAGCACCAGCCCGCCGCGTTGCTCTGCGATGGCTGCCTCAAACTGCCTGACGCCCTCGCCTCGCAGACTGGACGGCGGGTAATCCCCACTCCAGGCCGCTACCTTGTCCATCAATGACTGGCCAAAGGTCAGGAAGTGGCAATAGCTGCGGTAGAAGCTGAACAAGGGCCGGTCGGTAAGCGACGGCTCCAAGCGCATCAGGTAGGCCCGCGAGGCCCGGCGGGCAATGCCGTGGGCAAGGAAATACCAGAGAATCACCGGCCCCAGTGTCAGGCGGAAGGGCCAGTTACCGAGACGGCGCCGGATCTGCACCATGGCAAGCATACCTAGCAGCGTGCCTCGCTCGCCGATGCGGGCCCAGTGCCAGCGGTTCATGAGAGTGACCGCCGACGTTGTCCGAGCAGTTTCGGCAGCCGCACCAGCATGCCGAAGAACAGCCGGGTATGCATGGCGCTGATCTGTGCATTGTCACGCCAGGGCGCAAAGTGACTGACTCCGTCGGCAGGGTAATGGACCCTGACAGGGAGGTTGCGAAGCCGCCGTCCCGCCCAGTGCCAGCGCACCAGCACTTCAGTGTCGAAGGTCATCCGGTTACCGCAGGGATGACATGCCAACAGGTGGTTAAGTGCCGCGACAGGATACAGGCGTACCCCGCACATGGTGTCGCGAATATCGCGCGACAGTGTATTGATCCACACCCAGACATGGGTGGCATAACGACCATAGAGCCGCACCTTGGGCACACTGTCGTCATAACGTGGGAAGCCGATCAGCAGAGTGTCCGGTGACCGGCTCATAGTCTCGAGAAAGCGGGGAAGGTCCGCCTGGTGATGCTGGCCGTCGGCATCCACCTGCAGGGCGTGGCTGAAGCCCAGACGCTCGGCCTCGCGCAGGCCGGCCTTGACGGCTGCGCCCTTGCCTTGGTTCGGGGCCAGACGCAGCAGGTGGTGGCCAAGTCTTGCCAGGCGATCGAGCTCGCGGCGACAGGGCGCATCGCTGCCGTCATCCACCAGCAGTACCGGCAGCCCCAGGTCATCGAGGGCAGCGCAGACATCGGCGATGGTGGCAGGATGGTTGTAGACCGGCACCAGGGCGCAGGGACGAGGCTCAGGCATCTTGCCCCCTGACAACGAAGCGAACCCGGCCGCTGCAATGACGTCCCTCGTGGGAGTCGATGGAAAAGGTCAGTCCATCTTCGTGACGCTTCAGGTGCAGGGTGAAGTGGGCGCTGGGGCGCAGCACGCGCTGAAACTTCAGACGTTCCACGCCGCGGAAGTTGCCGGCGCTGCCGAAGACCTCGTTGGCCAGTTCAATGGCCCACTGGAGCATGACCACCCCGGGAACCACTGGGAAGGAGGCGAAATGCCCCTCTAGATAGGCCAGGCGCTCCGGCACTTCCAGCGTCAGCCGCCGCTCATCGGGACCGTCAACCTGCTCTCCTAGCCAGCGTGGAATTCGGGGATTGTCTAGGTCGGCAAACAGGCGTGCGATGATGGCACGGTCGAGCTTGCCCTGCGGGTTGGTCGGCAGGGCGTCAACGAAACGCCAGTAGCGGGGGATGGCCACCGGTGTCTGGGTGTCGGCCAGATGACGGCGCAACTGATCGACCAGTTGGCGACGGCTGGCATGGTCTCTGGGTAGCGCTTCCCGCGGCACCACTACCACGGCTCCAAGGCGGCCATCGGTACGTCCCAGGGTCACGCAGCGAACCTCCTCGATTGCCGGCAGGCGGATGAGATCGCGCTCGATGGCGGCTAGTGACACGCGCTTGCCGGCGACCTTGACTAGACGATCTGCGCGGCCCAGGAGGCGGAAGCCGTGCTCCGTCGTTTCAACACGATCTGCTTGGTGCCACCAGCGGGCTGGATGCTCGAGGTGGGCAGAGCGCAGTAACAGCTCCGACGAGCGCAACGTGAGCTCGACGCCGGGCAGTGGCTGCCAGTCGACTCTCTCAGCTTGGCGGCGGCTGGCAATGCCGCCGGTTTCGGTGCTGCCATAGAGTTCGATCACCGGGGCGCCGAGAAGCGTTTCGGCATCCCGGGCATGTTCTGCGGCAAGCGGTGCGCCGGAAGAGAAGATCCGGGCCGGGGTGGCCTCTGACCAGGGCAAATGCGCCGGCAGCCGCGAGAGCTGCGCCGGCGAGCTGACCAGAATGGGCGCAAGGCCGGTTTTGACTGCTTCGGCCAGGCGGTCGGCCATCACCTCGGGATAACGGCTGTCATCGCCGCAGAACGGCGTGTCGTGGCACAAGGGGCGCAGCACGCCGGTCAGCAGGCCATAGATATGTTGATGGCTTACCTGGGAAATGACGGCTCCCCTCTCGAGGGGCCAGAGTTCGGCGTGGGTGGCAAGCTCCGCCTCTAACTGATCGAAACGCTTGGCCTGCATGAGAGGCTCGCCGCTGGAGCCTGAGGTATAGAGCACGAGTGCTTCGGCGCTGGGGGCCAGGCGCACCGGAGGAGCTGGCGCGGCGCCAGTTGGCACGGGAAGGGTTTGTGGCAGGACGCCATTGACGCTAGCCGCGAGCCGGCGCTGGGTTACTGATCGGTCGTCTCCGGGTAACACTGCACTGCGGCCACTTTCCCAAAGAGCTACCAGGGCTGCGCAGAACGCCGTGGGATCCGAGGCCTGGAGCAGCCATCGCCCCCTGGCGCGACCCTCGAGCCAGTCTCGCCAGGCATCGACAGGCCCTGCCAGGGCGCTCGGCTGGCACCAGGCCGGGGAAAGTGCTCTATGTTGCAGGCCGGCGTGGCGCCAAGGCAGGTGGGTCAGAGGGACGTACATGACGATGAGATCCTCCGCAGCCGGCGACGGCAAAGCCACTCGCCGGAGAACATCAAGGCGATCAGTCCGTAGCTGATGACGCCGTTGTAGAGTGACCAGGTTGCCAGGCTGGTGCAGCAGGCGGTCCAGGCGGCAATCGACCCGTTGGCGAAGAAGAATGCGCACCAGACCTGTGTCACCCGGCGTGTGTAGCGTACCCCTGCCTCGGGGAGGTCGGGCTGGCGAAGTCGGGCTAGCCGTTCGATTACCGGCGGTCCCTGCCACAGGCTGGCGGCAAACACAGTGAGCATCACGGCGTTGATGGCGACGGGGTAGGCGCGCATACCTAACTCGGCATTGACGAGAAGGCCTGTCAGCAACAGACCGGCCGCCGCGATGGCGGCCAGCCGACGGGCCTCTGGCAGGCGCCAGGCCAGCAGTCCCGCTCCAACGGCCAGCAAGGGCCAGCTGCCCAGCAAATCATGCAGCCCCCACACCAGCAGGGGCCAGGCCAAGGCCAGCGGTACGACCAGCAGCTTGAACCCTCGCACGCGCGACTCACGCCTGCATCAGGTGTTCGACGGCGGTGACCACGTCGTCGATACTGCGCACGGACTTGAAGTCCTCGGGATTGATGCGGCGTCCGGTGAACTGCTTGAGCTCGACGACCAGGTCCACGGCATCGATGCTGTCGATATCCAGGTCCTCGTAGAGCCGCGCCTCAGGCTGGACTTCGTTGGCATCCAACTCAAAGAGTTCCACCAAGGTTTTTTGGACATGGGCGAGTATGTCCGCCCGTTTGACGGTAGAGGGAGTATCAAGCGACACGGCGGGCCTCCACGAGCGACTGCAGGGCTGCCAAGCTGGCAAAGTGGCGGCGCGTCTCCTCGGCTTCGGCATCGAGCTTGATACCGAAGCGCTTTTGCAGGGCAAGTCCCAGTTCCAGAGCGTCGATGGAATCGAGTCCTAGTCCCTCACCGAACAGCGGTGCTTGGTCCTCTATGTCATCGGGGGAGATGTCTTCGAGTTCGAGGGCCTCGATGATCATTCGCTTCAGGTCAAGCGACAGTTGTTGTGTCTCGTTCATGGTGAAATTGCTCCAGTTCCCTGTTGAAGTGGCTGCTTAGCAACCGGGTCAGCCGCCGGGCCTGTTGGCACGTCGGCTGGGCTGCTTCCTGCTCTATCGGCAGGTCATCAAGCACCCGTAGGTCGATTTGTACTTTCTGCGGTGGAATGCGATACCAGGGCTCACCCTTGGTCAGGGTCGTCGGCGTGCACCGGATCAGTACCGGCGTGATGTTGGTCGAGGTGCGCAGGGCGATATTGGCTCCACCGCGGCGAAACTTGATCGGTCGGCCAGGTACGGTACGAGTGCCCTCAGGAAAAAGGATCAGTGAATTGCCTTCCGCCAGGCTGGCCCGGGCGGCATCCAGCACGGCTTCTGGCTCCCGGTTGGTGATATAGCCGGCAGCGCGTATCGGCCCGCGGGTAAAGGGGTTCTTGATGAGTCCTTCCTTTACGATGCAGTCGGCGTTGGGAACGTAAGCCAGCAGAAAGGCCACGTCGATCAGGCAAGGATGATTGGCCAGCAACAGCAGTCCCGGTCTGGCCAGTCGTTCACGGCCTTCGAAGCGGTAGTCGAGCACGCCGAGGCCACGCATCAGGGTGACGAATACGTAGAAGGTCCGCTGGATAAAGCGCCGGGCCAAGTGGCGCCGGCGCGCGGGGTCACGCACGCTCACCTGCAGGAGGGGAGCGACGACCAGCCCGATCGCAACGCCGCCAATGCCGAACGCGAGGAAAGAGATGGCGGTGCCTAGGCCTCGCCGCCACTGGTCGAGGGTCATGGTGCCTCCAGGTGCCAGCGTTGACGTCCCTCGAGAACCGACGTGGCGCCAGCAAGCCACTCCATGACGTCCAGCGGATCTGGGTCGACCGACCCCGACCCCGAACCCTTTGTGGCCACCAGGGCACTGCCGCTCTCCCTGGACAGGCGCAGGCCTACCGCGCAGGGGATACCGGGATGGCGCACATGGTCAGCATACGCTTCAGGAAGGGCGCCTTCCGAAAGGGCGATAACGACTGAAGGGTGGCCCTCGGCAAGGTAGCCGGTGGCCTCTACCAGCAGGGCGTCGAACTCCTGGCCGCAGGCGCCAAGTGCCTGTAGGGGACGACGGTGCTGCTGGGCAATGGAGTGAACGCCCAGTACCGCATTGTGCACGGACATGGAAAACCGAGTCGGTGATGGGGGCTCCCCGGCGGCCAGCGCTTCCAGCATGGCAAGCGTATGGCGGGCATCGCCATGACGGGAGGCGTGAATCAGCGGGTAACGAGCTTCCGGGTCCAGTGCTGCCAGGATGTCGCAGACGGCGCGACCGGTTTCATCCAGTCGTCGGCGCAGCATGCCCGGCAATGAGTTGCCGGGGCGATCGAAATCGGATAGCCGGTGCTGAGTGGGCGGTAGCGAGCGGGTTGCCCCACCATGCCAGCCACGCCAGTCGCTGAGGCACAGTCGTTCCATGACCAAAGAGAGCCAGTTGAGTGGAGCGTGATATTACCGGAAAACCGGGCGACCCCCAACCCGGCTTGAGTCGCAACTTTCGGATTAAAGTTTTCTGATGTATTGCCGATGAGTTGCCTTGTGCCTTCAAGTGGCTGTCACTAAGGCAAAACGGGGTTCACCAAGGAGAGGTATGAGGGATGTTGAGAGCAATAATGATTGGCTGTCTGTTGCTGCTCCTCGCTGGTTGTGGCACTGCGCATGTGAGGACTGACCAGGCGGCAGCCGGACTTGATGAATATCCATGGGTTCAGGTGCTTGAGGTGGAGGTCAACTCAACTGAGCAGGAGAACAACCACCTACGCCTGAATCGGGAGTTCAGTGACTATGCCACTCACCGCATTCGTGGCGTGATTCAGGACTCGGGCTTCTATCAATTGGTGGATGCAGCGTCGGTCGAAGGTCCCGATGCGTTGGTGGTAGAGACCCACATGAACATTACCTATGGCAGTCGGGCCAAGCGTTACTGGATTGGTTTCGGCGCTGGAAAGGGTATGGTACGTACTGTGCTGGCCATACGGCGCGCCGAGGACAGTACCAAGCTGTTGCAGTTGGCGAGCGACACGGATTTATCCATCGGGGCTTTCGGTGGCAGCATGGACATAGCCATACGAGAAAACATTGATGAACTGGTAGCAGAACTGCATCGCCAACTGCCTTAATCCCTCCTCAACGCGCTGCGAGGTAACATCCACCACGCAGCGCCCTCTATCTCGACTGCACTAGAAGCCTCTTGCACTAGACTATCCTTGTGCCGGATAGCGCGTCTCCTTGAGGCTATCCTTGATCTTCTTCAGGTGGGTGAGGAAGTCCTCGCCGCGGCGCAGGGTGACCCCGGTGGCGAGCACGTCGATCAGCGCCAGCTGGATCATTCGCGAGGTCATCGGCATGTAGTAGTCGGTGTCCTCGGGGGTGGGCACTTCGAGGCTTTCGGTGCACTCGCGGGCCAGCGGCGACGCCGGGGCGGTGATGCCCAGCACCACGGCGCCTGACTCGCGCGCGAGACGGGCGATGTCGACCAGCTCGCGGGTGCGGCCCGTCCAGGAGATCACCACCACCACGTCGCCGGTGTGGCAGGCGGCGGCGATCATGCGCTGCATCAGCACGTCGACGTAGGAAGTGACCGGCAGGTTGAAGCGGAAGAACTTGTGCTGGGCGTCCTGGGCCACTGCGCCGGAAGCGCCCAGGCCGAAGAAGTGGATCTGCTTGGCCTGGGTGAGGTAGTCGACCATGCGCTCGACCTTGGCGGGGTCGATCTCGCGGCGCGCCTGGTCCAGGGCGGCGATGGTGGCGCCGAAGATCTTGCCGGTGTAGGCCGCGGCGTCGTCGCTGGGCTCCACCGACTGGCTGACGTAGGGGGTGCCGCCGGCCAGGCTCTGGGCCAGCTTGATTTTGAAGTCCGGATAGCCCTTGGCATCGAAGCTGCGGCAGAAGCGGTTGACCGTGGGCTCGCTGACCGCGGCGGCCTGTGCCAGGCTGGCGATGCTGAGTCCCGTGGCGCGGGCCGGGTCGGCGAGAATCACGTCGGCTACCTTGCGTTCGGAACGGTTGAGCTCGTCGAGTCGCCGGCGAATGCGCTGGAGCAGGTCGTGATGGGCCATGATGAGGAGGTGTCTCCGTGACAGCAAGGGGTGAACGGCGGCAGGTGGCGCCTGAGAGCACTATTGATGTGGTGATTTTACGACATTTCTCCCGCTATGCTAGCGCGAGGCATCGAGATCGTGCGAACCAGGATCGCAGCAGGGTAAATTTGGAGTAAAATTACAGAAAAGATTGCACTTCGCCCCGCTCGTGGCGTACTTTTTTGGTAAATTAACCAGATGGGAGCCGACATGAACGCAACCACGCGGTCAGCCGAGGAGATTCGCCCCGCCATCGATCTGGCCCTCTTCGGGGCGCTGGGCGATCTGTCGCAGCGCAAGCTCTACCCGGCGCTCTACCACCTGGACCGCGAGGGGTTGCTGTCCGATGCCACGCGCCTGCTGGGGCTGGCGCGCCAGCCGCTGGATGCCGACGGCTTCCGCAAGGAGGTGGAGGCGGCATTGACGACCCACGTCAAGGCCGCCGAGCTCGACCGCCAGGCCCTGGAGCGCTTTCTCGCCCGCCTCGACTATTGCCAGCTCGACTTCACCACCGAGGAAGGCTATGCAGCGATCCGCGAGTGGCGCCAGGAGGGCGCCGAGCGGCCGCTGGTGGTCTACCTGGCGGTGGGGGCGAACCTGTATGGCGATATCTGCCGCCACCTCGAGGCCAGCGGCAGCCTCGATGATCAGAGCCGCGTGGTGGTCGAGAAGCCCATTGGCTACGACCTCGACTCCTCCGCCGAGATCAACGACGCCATCGGCGCGGTCTTTCCCGAGTCGCGGATCTATCGCATCGACCACTACCTGGGCAAGGAGACCGTCCAGAACCTGATCGCGCTGCGTTTCGCCAACCCGCTGTTCGGCACCCAGTGGAACCAGAACCACATCTCGCACGTGGAGATCACCGTGGCCGAGAAAGTGGGCATCGAGGGGCGCTGGGGCTACTTCGACGACGCCGGCCAACTGCGCGACATGGTGCAGAATCACCTGCTGCAGCTGGTCTGCCTGATCGCCATGGATCCCCCGGCCAACCTCGACGCCGACGCCATCCGCGATGAGAAGGTCAAAGTGCTCAAGGCACTGCAGCCGTTCAGCGAGGCGGCCCTGGGGCGCGACGTGGTGCGCGGCCAGTACATCGCCGGTACCATCGACGGGGCCGGCGTGCCCGGCTACCTGGAGGAGGAGGGAGCCAACCGGCACAGCGCCACCGAGACCTTCGTGGCCATGAAGACCGGGGTGGCCAACTGGCGCTGGGCGGGGGTGCCGTTCTACATTCGCACCGGCAAGCGCCTGCCCGAGAAGCTCTCGCAGATCATCATCCACTTCCGCCAGCAGCCGCACTACATCTTCGATCCGGACCAGCGCAACCTGGCCGCCAACAAGCTGGTGATCCGCCTGCAGCCCGACGAGGGCATCGCGCTCGAGGTGCTGACCAAGGACAGCGGCCTCGACAAGGGCATGCGCCTGCGCCGCGGGCCGCTGCACCTGGACTTCAGCAGCGCCTTCCCCAAGACGCGGATTCCCGACGCCTACGAGCGGCTGCTGCTCGAGGTGATGAAGGGGCGCCAGTACCTGTTCGTGCGCCGCGACGAGGTGGAGCACGCCTGGCGCTGGTGCGACAGCCTGATCGCCGCCTGGGAGGATCTCGGCGAGGCGCCGCGGCGCTATCCCGCCGGCTCCTGGGGGCCGGTGGCTTCCATCGCCATGATCACTCAGGATGGCCGCAGCTGGTATGAAGACTATTGAGTATGAAGACCATTGCAGAAGCGCGGCCGGCCCCTGAAGCCGGTGGCGGCTCTTGCAAGGCCGCCATGATCCCCCAGGGTGGCCGCAGCTGGTACGAGGACGACTGACATGAACGCATCCCCCCGCGACAAGCTAGCCAGCCAGCTCGCCGAAGCCGCTGCCGAGGCGCTGCGCACCGACCTGGCCAACGGCGAGCGGGCGCTGCTGGTGGTCTCCGGCGGCTCCACCCCGGTGCCTTTCTTCCAGGCACTCTCCGGGGCCAAGCTGCCCTGGGAGCGCGTCGAGGTGACCCTGGCCGACGAGCGCTGGGTGGCCGAGGACGATGCTCAGAGCAACGCCCGCCTGGTGCGCGAGCACCTGCTGCAGGGCCCGGCCGCGGCGGCGACCTTCGTGCCCTTGACCACGGCCGATGACACCCCCGAGCAGGGGGTTGCCGAGGTGACCGAGCGGCTCGAGCGGCTGGCCTGGCCGGCCAGCCTGGTGGTGCTGGGCATGGGCGGCGACGGCCACACCGCCTCGCTCTTCCCCGACAGCCAGGAGCTGGCGCTGGCGCTCGCCACGGCCGAGGCCGCGGTGGCGGTGCGCACGCCGAGCCAGCCCCAGCCGCGCCTCACCCTGAGCGCCGATCGACTCCATCAGGCGCGGCGTCACGTGCTGCACATCACCGGCGACGACAAGCGCGCCGTGCTGGCACAGGCGCTCGCCGGCGACGACAGTCGCGAGCTGCCCATCCGCGCCTTCCTTTCCTGTCCGCTGGCGGTCTACTGGGCCCCCTGATCGTTACCACCGCCCCTTTCTGGAGTGCTTGCCATGACCATCGAAAAACAGCTGCCATCCACGCGCACCACCGAACTCGACAGCATCTGCCTCAAGGCCGAGGTGATTCCGGTAATTGCCATCGAGCGGGTGGAGGAGGCCGTGCCCCTGGCTCGCGCCCTCTTCGAGGGTGGCCTCTCCGTGCTTGAGGTGACCCTGCGCACCGACTGCGCCCTGGAGGCGATCCGCCGCATCAACGAGGCGCTGCCCCAGGCCAGCATTGGCGTGGGCACCGTGCTCACCCCGGCGCAGTACCGCCAGGCCGAGCAGGTGGGGGCCGACTTCGTGGTGACGCCGGGGACCACCGAGGCGCTCTACCGCTACGGCGTGGGCAGCCCCGTGCCCATGCTGCCCGGCGTGGCCACCGTCTCCGAGCTGATGACCGGTTGGCAGTACGGCTACCGGCGTTTCAAGTTCTTCCCCGCCGAGGCGAGCGGTGGCGTCAAGGCGCTCAAGGCCTTCGCCGGCCCCATTCCCGAGGCGCGCTTCTGCCCCACCGGCGGCATCAACCTCGACAATGCCGATGACTACCTGGCGCTGAAGAACGTCATGTGCGTGGGCGGCTCCTGGCTCACGCCCAAGTCGCTGGTCGCCGCCGAGGACTGGAACGGCATCCGCCAACTGGCCCGCGAGGTGGCCGAGCGCTTCCACCACTGAGTACTGTACCGCGCTTTTCTGCCAGAGCTCCCCTGTGCTCTCTCGACGGCCTGGCCGTCCTTGCACCCGGCCCCCGTGGCCGGGTTTTTTGCCGTGATGCCGGGTCAGAATGCCTTCCACTCCGCCCGGGCATCGCGTGCCGTGCGCTTCGCTGCCTGGCGGCTGGACGGCGACACGTTGGCGTGCACCGAGTAGTGGCCGCCATTCTTGTGGCGGTTCTTGACCAGCCTGACGAGAATCGCCAGTCCTCCGGCGAGCGGGGAGGCACGCTTCCCGCTCGCCATCCGCCTAGGTCCGGGAGCGCGCCTTGCGCGACTTCTCCTTGGCGGCCGGGGGCTCGGCGGCCTCGGTCCGCCCCGCGTCGGGGAAGTGGCCGCGCACCAGTGCCAGCAGCCCCTGGGTGGAGGCATCGAAGTCCTGGCTGTGGGCGTCGATGCGGCTGCTGATCTCGCCGGCGATCTGCTTGCCCAGCTGCACGCCCCACTGGTCGAAGGAGTTGATGTTCCAGATCACCCCCTGCACGAACACCTTGTGCTCGTAGAGCGCGATCAGCGCGCCGAGGTTGCGCGGCGACAGCTCGTCGAGCAGCAGGGTGCTCGACGGGCGGTTGCCCGGGCAGCTGTAGGGGTCGAGCTGGCCGCCCTTCTGGCTGCCCTCCATGAAGGCGTTGGCCTGGGCGAGCATGTTGGTGAGCAGGGCGAAGTGGTGCTCCTCGAAGCCCGGCTCCGGCTTGAGCGAGGCGATGAAGTCGATGGGCACGTAGCGGGTGCCCTGGTGGAGCAGCTGGAAGAAGGCGTGCTGGCCGTTGGAGCCGGTCTGGCCCCACACGATGGGTCCGGTCTTGTAGTCCACCGGGTGGCCGAAGATATCCACCGACTTGCCGTTGGACTCCATGTCGAGCTGCTGCAGGAAGGCGGGCAGCTGATGCAGGGCCTGGTCGTAGGGCACGATGGCGTGGGTCTCGGCGCCGTGGAAATTGATGTACCAGATGCCGATCAGCGCCATCAGCACCGGCATGTTGTCGCGGAAGGGGGCCTTGAGGAAGTGCTGGTCCATCTCGTAGGCGCCCTCGAGCATCTCCATGAAGCCGTCGTAGCCGATGGAGAGCGCAATGGGCAGGCCGATGGAGGACCACATGGAGTAGCGCCCGCCGACCCAGGCCCAGAATTCGAAGACGTTCTCTTCGCGGATGCCGAACTCCATGGCCGCCTTGCTGTTGGTCGAGGCGGCGACGAAGTGCGCCCCCACGTCGGCGTCCTCGCCGGCGTTCTCCAGGAACCAGCGTTTGGCGGTCTTGGCGTTGAGCAGCGTCTCCTGGGTGGAGAAAGTCTTGGTGGAGACGATGAACAGCGTGGTGGCTGGGTCGAGGCGGTTGAGCACCTTCTGGATGTGGGTGCCGTCGACGTTGGAGACGAAGTGGAAGTTGAGGTCGCCGTGGCGATACTTGAGCAGCGCCCGGCTGGCCATATTGGGGCCGAGGTCCGAGCCGCCGATGCCGATGTTGACCACGTCCTTGATCCGCTGGCCGCTATAGCCCTTCCATTCACCGCTGCGCACCGCCTCGGAGAAGCGCTGGATCTGCTCGCGGGTGCGCTGGATCTCCGGCATCACGTCCTTGCCGTCGACCATCAGCGGCCCCTCGCCGAGGGTACGCAGGGCCGTATGCAGCACCGGCCGGTCCTCGGTGACGTTGATGATGTCGCCGGAGAACATCTGCGCACGGCGCTGCACCAGCGCCGAGTGTTCGGCCAGCTCGATCAGGGTGTCGAGCACGGCTTCCGAGACCTGGTGCTTGGAGTAGTCGAGAAAGAGTCCGCCCACGCGCAGGCTCATCTTCTCGAAGCGCTGCGGGTCGGCGGCGAAGTAGTCGGCGATACGGTCGTTCTGGGTTTCGGTGTGCAGACGCTTGAGCGCCTGCCAGGTGACACTGCGAGTGAGGTGGAACATGAGGCGCTCCAGGTAGTGAGTCGGTGAGGTGAACATCACGGGCAGCTCTCGGCCTGCCCGTGATGGTGCGGGCTCAGGCGTTGGCGGTGACCGCCACCGGCGTGGCACTCCGCTTGAGCGCCGCGTAGCCGAGCCCGGTGACCAGAGAGCCGGCGATGATAGCCCCGAGGTAGAGCACCACCGGCGTGATGGCGTTGGGAATCAGCAGCACGAAGATACCACCGTGAGGCGCCATCAGCTGGGCGCCGACCAGCATGGAGAGCGCACCGGTGATGGCCCCGCCCACAATGGACACCGGGATCACCCGCAGCGGGTCCTTGGCCGCAAAGGGGATAGCGCCTTCGGTGATGAAGCAGAAGCCCAGCACGAACGACGCCTTGCCCGCCTCGCGCTCCGGCTCCGAGAACTTGGCCTTGGCGACGAAGCTGGCAATGCCCATGCCGATGGCCGGCACCATGCCCGCGGCCATGATCGCCGCCATGGGGCCGTAGGTCTCGGAGGCGAGCAGGCCCACGCCGAAGGTGTAGGCGGCCTTGTTGACCGGCCCGCCCAGATCGAAGCACATCATCGAGCCGAGCAGGATGCCCAGCAGTACGGCGTTGGCCGAGCCCATGTTCTCGAGAAAGGCGGTCAGGGCAGCCAGCAGGCCGGCCACCGGCTCGCCGATCACATAGATCATGATAAGCCCTGTCACCAAACTCGCCACCAGCGGGATGATCAGGATCGGCTTGAGCGACTCGACGCTCGCTGGCAGCTTGACGTGGGTTGCTACCGCCTTGGCGATATAGCCGGCCAGGAAGCCGGCGAGGATGCCGCCGATGAAGCCGGCACCGATCTCCGAGGCCAGCATGCCGCCGATCATACCCGGCGCGATGCCGGGGCGGTCGGCGATGGAGTAGGCGATGTAGCCGGCGAGCACCGGGATCATCAGCGCAAACGCCGTGCCGCCGCCGATCTGCATCAGCGCCGCGGCGAGCGTGCCTTCCTCCTGGAAGGCCTCGATGCCGAACACGAAGGAGAGGGCGATGAGCAGGCCCCCGGCCACCACCATGGGCAGCATGAAGGAGACCCCCGTGAGCAGGTGCTTGTAGACCCCCTTCTCCTTGACGCTCGTCTTCGCCTGGCCGCCGTCCTGGGCCGCGGCACTGGCGCCCTCCACCTGGGCCTGTTCGAGGGCCGCCTCGATGGTCGGCTTGGGTTTCTTGAGCGCATTGCCGGTGGAGGTGCGGTAGACACGCTTGCCGGCGAAACGGGTGGGGTCGACCTCGATGTCGCAGGCCAGTATCACCACATCGGCCTCGGCAATCTCGTCGTCGGTGAGGGCATCCTGGGCGCCCACCGAGCCCTGGGTCTCCACGCGGATGGCGTGGCCGAGCGCCTTGCCCGCCTCACTCAGTGCCTCGGCGGCCATGAAGGTGTGGGCCACGCCGGTGGGGCAGGCGGTCACGGCGACGATCTTGCGGCCGGCGTCCCGGTGGGCGGCGGCCTGCTGAGTGAGGGGCGTCTCGTCCTCGCTGGGCGGGGTGTACTCGGCCGCCTCGCGGTCGGCGCGCTCGAGGAAGGCCTGCGGGTCGGGCAGCGCCTCGCCGACAGGGGCCTGGAAGAGGCGCTTGCCGGCAAAGCGCTGCGGCGCTGGCACGTGGTCGGCGGCGACCACGACCAGGTCGGCGGCGGCGATCGCCTCGGCGCTGACCGGCGTCAGCGGTTCGAGCTCGCTGTGCATCTCGACCTGGACCTGCCAGCCGAGGCGACCGGCGGCCTGTTCCAGACGGCGCGCGGCGAGGAAGGTGGTGGCCATGCCGCTGGGGCAGGCGGTGATGAGGATGGCGTTCATGCGTAGGCTCCCCCCGCGCTGGCATCGACGTCATTGAGACGCCGCACGCGGGTCTGTTGTTGGAGTTGCGGGAAGTCGGCGGCGCGGGCGTCGCCCACGCCGACATGACGGACGGATTCGGCGGAGAGCGCCGTAGCCAGGCGCAGCGCCTGCTCGGCGGTGTGCCCCGAGAGCACGCCGTGCAGCAGCGCGGCGAGGAGGGTGTCGCCGGCGCCCACCGTGCTCACCACGGCGAGGCGCGGCGGCACGGCCTGCCAGGCGCCGCGGCGGCTCACCCAGAGCACGCCCTCGGGGCCGGCGGAGAGCAGCGCCTCCTCGACGCCCCCGGCGTAGAGGCGCAGGGCCGCCTTGAGGCGCGCCTCGGCGCTGGCCAGGTCCTGGCCGGCCCAGGCGGCCAGCTCGTGCTCGTTGGGCTTGACCGCGGTGGGGTGCGCGGCGATGGCGGCGGTGAGCGCCTCGCCGCTGGTGTCGACCCACACCGGCAGCCCGGCGCCGCGCAGGCGGTTGACCAGGCCGGCGAGGTGGTCCGGGGTCACTCCCGGCGGCAGGCTGCCGGCGATCACCACGGCGTCGGGGCGGCGGTGCGCGTCGGCCAGGCGCGTGTCGAGGCCGTCGAGCAGGCGCTGCCAGGCAGCCTCACCGATGGTGGCGCCGGGGCCGTTGATGTCGGTGACCCGGCCATCGGCCTCGGCCAGTTTGGCATTGATGCGCGTCTCGCCGGGCACGCGCAGGAAGGCGTCCTCCACGCCCAGGGCCTCGAAGGCGCGCAGGAAGGGGCCGTCGTTGTCGGTGCCGAGAAAACCCGACACCGTGACGTCGTGGCCCAGCGCCACCAGCACCCGGGCCACGTTGACGCCCTTGCCGGCGGCGGCGAGGTGGGTCTCGCGGGTGCGGTTGACTGCGCCGGGCTCGAGGCGCTCGAGGCCAATGGAGAGATCCAGCGCCGGGTTGAGAGTGAGGGTCAGTACGCGGGCCATCAGCGCACCTCCAGGGCGTCGTGAACCGCCTCGCTGGTGGGTTGGGCGAGCGCCAGTTCGGCCTGGGCGCGCGCCTCCGTCAGGTCGAATTCGGCGAGGCGCGCCTTGACCAGCGGCACCTGGCGGGCACTCACCGACAGTTCGTCGACGCCAAGGCCCACCAGCACCGGCACGGCGGTGGCGTCACTGGCCAGCTCGCCGCACACCCCGACCCACTTGCCCTGGGCGTGGGCGGCGGCCACGGTCATCTCGATCAGCTTGAGCACCGCCGGGTGCAGGCCGTCGGCCTGGGCGGAGAGCTCGGGGTGGTCGCGGTCGATGGCCAGGGTGTACTGGGTCAGGTCGTTGGTACCCACCGAGAAGAAGTCCGCCTCGGCGGCCAGGCTCGGCGCCAGCAGGGCGCAGGAGGGCACCTCGATCATCACCCCGAGCTGCAGGTTGCTGGCACGCTGTTCGGCGGGGATCTCGGCGAGCAGGCGGTCGACGATCTCGCGGGCGGCGCGGAATTCGGCGACGTCCTTGACCATCGGCAGCATGATGCGCAGCGGCTTGCCGACAGCGGCCAGCAGCAGGGCGCGCAGCTGGGTCTCGAGTACCTCGGGGCGGGTCAGCGTCAGGCGGATGCCGCGCAGGCCGAGGAAGGGATTGGCCTCCTGGGGCACCGGCCAGTAGGGCAGCGGCTTGTCGCCGCCCACGTCCAGGGTGCGCGCCACCAGGGGGCGGCCGTCCAGGGCGTCGAGGGCCTCGCGGTACTCGGCGATCTGGGTGTCGAGGTCGGGCAGCTTGGCGTGGGCCATGAACAGAAATTCGGTGCGCAGCAGCCCCACCCCCTCGGCGCCGCGTTCCACGGCGTCCAGGGCATGTGCCGTGTTGCCCAGGTTGGCGGCCACCTCGACGCGGTGGCCGTCGCGGGTGCGCGCCTCGCCGAAGCGTGCTTCCCAGGCCTCGGCCTCGCGACGCTCGCGCTCGGCCAGACGCTGCTCGGCGGCCTCGCGCCGCTCGGCGGAGGGGCTCGGCGTGATGCGCCCGCGCTCGCCGTCGAGGATCAGTTCGGTGCCGTCGGTCAGGGTCATCACTCGCGCCCCGGCGCCCACCACGGCGGGGATGCCCAGCGCCCGGGCGAGAATCGCGCTGTGGGCGGTGGCGCCGCCGCGGGCGGTGAGCAGGCCGCGCACGCGGCGGGTATCGAGGCGGGCCACGTCGGAGGGGCCGATGTCGTCGGTGACCAGGATGTAGGGGTGATCCGGCGGGTCGGGCAGCTTGACGTCGCACAGGATGCCCAGCACGCGGCGCCCCACGTCGCGCAGGTCGGCGGCGCGCTCGGCGAGCAAGGGGTCGGCGAGCCTCGCCTGGGCGCGGGCGGCCGTGTCGATGGCCTCCCACCAGCCGGCCTCGGCGGAGCGGCCTTCCTGGATGCCCTCGCGGGCGGCCTGATACAGCTCGGGGTCTTCCAGCATCTCCTCGTGCATGGCCAGTATCTGCGCCACCTCGCCGCCGCGGGCCTCGCGCACCAGCGCCTCGAGCTGTTCGGCCCCCTCGCGGATCGCCGCCTCCAGGCGGCGCGTCTCGGCGGCGGGGTCGTCGGCCCGCTCTGGATAGTCGAAGCGCGGCGTGGTGAACACGAAGGCCGGCGCGATGGCGAGCCCCGGCGAGGCGGCGATACCCGGATGGGGCGCGTCGGCGGGCAGCGGCTCGGGGGGCGGGGTGTCGTCCTCGCGCGGGGCGACGTGCTCGCGGCTCTCGTCGAAGGGCCGCACCGACTCGCCGAGGCCGCCCTCGACGGCCTGGCACACGGCGGCGAGCGCCGCCTCGGCGCCGTCGCCTTCGGCGGAGAAGGCGAGCTGCTGGCCGCGCCGGGCGCCGAGGTTGATCACCTTGGTGAGGCTGGCCGCCGACACCGCCTGCCCGCCGCCCTCGGCGAGTCGCACGCGGACGGGCACGGCCTGCTCACGGGCCACCTGCACCAACTGCTTGGCGGGGCGGGCGTGCAGGCCGTGGGCGTTGAGCACCCGGGCCAGCCGGGTGTGGGCGGTGGCCGACTCGCCGGCGAGCCGTGCCAGCACGGTGGCGGCGTCGGCGCCGCGCAGGCTCTCGCCGGCGTCGCTATCCAGCAGGGCCAGGAGGCGCTCGAGCAGGCCCCGATGGGCCTCGCCGTCGGCGGCGAGGCTGAACACCCCGGTGACTGCCTCGTCCGCCTCGCGCAGTGCCGTCTCGGGGGTGGCCAGGGCGAGCGCCGGCGCCTCGACGCCGCGGTGGCTGGAGGCCAGCCACAAGCCCTGGCCCAGGCGCACTGGGGCGTGCTCGGCCAGGGCGGCAACGAAGTCGCTGCCCACGCAGCCGAGCTGGCGCAGGCGAGCGGCACCGGCCAGGGCCAGCTCGCGGATGTCGCGGGCGGGAAACCCCAGGCAGAGGGTGTCGGCGTCCAGGCGCGCCTCGACCACCGCTTTGGAGAGCAGGGTGGCGATCTCCTCGGTGGACTCGGCCGCGGCCAGGCGCTCGGCGACGTTCTCGTCGTCGAGCACGTGGGTGAGCTGGCGCAGGATGCCCAGGTGTTCGTCACTCTGGGCGGCGATGCTCACCAGGACGTGAACGCGGTTGCCGTCGTGCCACTCCACGCCGGCCGGGAACTGCAGCACCCGGATGCCGGTGGCGCGCACCTGGGTGCGGCTATCGGCGGTGCCGTGGGGGATGGCGATGCCGCTGCCGAGAAAGGTGGAAGACTGTGCCTCGCGGGCGAAGAGGCCGTCGCGGTAGGCGGGGGTCACCAGTTCGGCGGCATGCAGCGACTCGGCGGCCTGCTCCAGGGCGGCGCGCCAGTCCGCGGCCTGGCAGTCGAGGCGGATGTCTTCCGGGCTTAGGGTCAGCATGGGACTCTCCTTCCAGCCGGCACGCCATGGGGTGCGTTGAGTGTCGGCAATGGCGGTTATTTACGGTAAGCTGAATCGTGTCACCAGCGATGATTTTCATGCTGGATCGATTCATGCCGTTTGGCAAGGTGAGCTATCTTAGACTTTGGCAGGGGGTAGAGATGCCGGTGCGTCGCGTAGACTGGGCCCAGCTGCAACGAGGACAACCATGACACTCGCCGAAATCGCGCGCCTGGCCGGCGTGTCGCGCACCACGGCCAGCTACGTCATCAACGGCAAGGCCGAGGAGCGGCGCATCAGCCCCGATACCGTGGCGCGGGTGATGGGCGTGGTGCGCGAGCACCGCTACCGGGTGGATGCCCAGGCGGCGGCACTGCGCCGCGGCACGAGCCGCACCCTGGGGCTGATCGTTCCCGACCTGGAGAACGTCAGCTACGCGCGGCTGGCCAAGCGCCTGGAGCGCGGCGCCCGCGAGCAGGGCTACCAGGTGTTGATCGTGGGCTCCGACGACCAGGCCGACGCGGAGCGCGATCTGGCCCTGTCACTGCGCGCCCAGCGCTGCGAGGTGCTGATCACGGCGAGCTGCCTGCCCCAGGACGCCCGCTTCTATCGCGAGCTGATGGCCGACGGCCTGCCGGTCATCGCCGTGGACCGCGGCTTCGACCCGGCGCATTTCGCCAGCGTGGTGAGCAACGACCGGGAAGCCGCGGAACGGCTGACCCGCTCGGTGCTCGACGAACGGGTCGAGAGCGTGGCCTGGCTCGACGCTGTGCCGGCGCTCTCCAT
Source organism: Halomonas sp. NO4 (assembly GCF_010994375.1). Lineage (GTDB taxonomy): Bacteria > Pseudomonadota > Gammaproteobacteria > Pseudomonadales > Halomonadaceae > Halomonas. The sequence continues at coordinate 34,599 of NZ_WHMA01000008.1, read as the reverse complement.
CACCGGCGAACGGCGTGCCGGCTTCGAGCAGGCCCTGGCGGGGCGCGGGGTGCGCCCGATCACGCTCTGTGCCGAGCGCTACGACCGCGCCGAGGGGGCGCAGCAGATGCGCGAGCTGATCGACCGTCACGGCCTGCCGGATGCGCTGGTTACCGCCTCCTACACGCTGCTCGACGGCGTCTTCGACATCCTGCTGGAAGAGGGCGGCCTGCCGCCCTCGCTGCGCCTGGCCACCTTCGGCGACAGCCGCCTGCTCGACTTCCTGCCGCTGCCGATCAACTCCGCCGTGCAGGATCACGAGCGCATGGCGGCGGCGGCGCTGACCGCGGCACTCGCCGCCACCCGCGGCGACTATCGCATCGGCCAGCAGGTGATCCCGCGCACCCTGCGCTGGCGGCTGCCGGAGCGGTTGGTGGTGGAGTAGGCCTGTGACAGCCGTTGTGCGATGAGGGCGGGCTTGCGATCATTCCCGGCACTTCTGGCTGGCTTGAGGTGGCGCGAATCATGGACAAGTTCGAGAGAAAGCTGGATCAGGCCGCTCGGGCGGCTTGGCTCTCCTATGTCGGCGGGCGCACCCAGGACGAGATCGCCACCCAGCTCGGGGTGTCGCGGCCGGGGGTGCAGCGCTTGCTCGCCCTGGCGCGTCAGGAGGGGCTGGTCAAAGTGCATATCGACCATCCCCTCGCGGCCTGCATGGCCATGGGCAGTGCGATTCGCGAACGCTTCGGGCTGGACTTCTGCGACGTGGTGCCGGCCGATTCCGAGGCGCACGATGGCAGCGCTCACTACCTGGCGGTGGCCGCTGCCGAGCGGCTCTCCCGCTATCTGGAACGCACCGAGCCGCTGACCCTGTCGCTGGGCACCGGGCGCTCGGTGCGCGCCATGGTCGAGGCGCTGAGCCGCCTCGACCGACCCCAGCATCGCTTCGTCTCGCTGGTCGGCAACGTGGCCCGCGATGGCTCCGCGAACCGTTACGACGGGGTCATGGTGCTGGCCGACAAGACCGGTGGTGAGCGCTTCCTGCTGCCGGCACCGGTTGTGGCCGGCTCGGTGGAAGAGAAGGAGGCGATGCTCCATCAGCGACTTTTCCAGGCCATTGCCGAGGTCGCCAAGGAGGCCGAGGCCGCCTTCATCGGCGTGGGGCGCATCGACCGCCAGGCGACCCTTTTCCAGGACCACTTCATTAGCGAGGCGGAACTCGATGAGCTGCTTTCTCGTCAGGCGGTGGGGGAGTTGCTGGGTTGGCCGTTGAATCAGAACGGCGAAGTGATCGACTGTTCCATCACCCGCCGAGTGACCAGCCTGCCGCTGGAACTGTTTCGCGATCAGCCGCTCGTCGCCCTGGCCGGCGGCCGCGAGAAGGCTCCCGCCATTCTGGCGGCCTTGCGTGGTGGCTGGTTGAAGGGGCTGATCACTGACGAGGCCGCAGCCCGCCGGATCACCGAGTCGCTCTGATGCGGTGCATCATTCGAAGCGGCTGATTTCTGCGGCCAAAGTCTAAGGGGCAAGGTTTTGCTTTTTTTGGGGGCGTGTTCGATCATTTGATTGGACTATGATCAAAATGATCAAATCCAGTTCGACACACAACAACACGAGTCCCGAGAGGAGCCCATCATGAAGCTCACCCGAGCCCTGCCGCTGGCCACCCTGACGGCGGCCGTCGCCGCCGCCTCCCAGGCCCAGGCACAGACCGAGATTACCGTTGCCACGGTCAACAACAACGACATGGTGATCATGCAGAGCCTCACCGAGGAGTTCGAGGCGGCCCACCCTGATGTCGAGCTCGACTGGGTGGTGCTGGAGGAGAACGTGCTGCGCCAGCGGCTGACCACCGATGTCGCCACCGGCGGTGGCCAGTTCGACGTCATGACCATCGGCACCTATGAGGTACCCATCTGGGCCGAGCGCGGCTGGCTGACCCCCCTCGACGACCTGCCGGAGGCGTATGACGTCGACGACCTGCTGCAGTCGGTCCGTGACGGCCTCTCCCATGACGGTACCCTGCATGCGCTACCGTTCTACGGCGAGAGCTCGATGATGTACTACCGCCAGGACCTGTTCGACGCCGCAGGCATCGAGGTCCCCGAGCAGCCCAGCTGGGAAGAAGTACGCGACTGGGCCGGCCAGCTCCATGATCCCGGAAACGAGACCTATGGCATCTGCCTGCGCGGCAAGCCGGGTTGGGGCGAGAACATGGCCTTCGTCTCGACCCTGGTGAACACCTTCGGCGGTCGCTGGTTCGACGAGGAGTGGAACCCCGAGCTCGACTCCCCCGCCTGGCAGGAGGCGATTTCCTTCTACGTCGACCTGCTGGACAACTACGGCCCGCCGGGCGCCAGCTCCAACGGCTTCAATGAGAACCTGGCACTGTTCTCCCGCGGCAACTGCGCCATGTGGGTCGACGCCACCTCGGCGGCCGGCAAGCTCTACGACCCGGACGAATCCGAGGTCGCCAACCGGCTGGGCTTCGCCCCGGCGCCGGTGGCCGAGACGCCCAAGGGCTCCCACTGGCTGTGGTCCTGGGCGCTGGGCATCCCGGCCACCTCGGAGAAGAAGGAAGCGGCGGAGACCTTCATCACCTGGGCCACTTCCAAGGAGTACATCGAACTGGTCGGGGAGACCCAGGGCTGGACCAGCGTGCCGCCGGGCACCCGCGAATCCACCTACGCCAACGAGAACTACCAGCAGGCGGCGCCCTTCGCCGACTTCGTGCTGGAGGCGATCCGGGGTGCCGATCCCACCGATTCGACCCTGGAGCCCAGCCCCTACATCGGCGTGCAGTTCGTGGGCATTCCCGAGTTCCAGTCGATCGGCACCCAGGTCGGCCAGACCGTTGCCTCGGCGTTGACCGGTGACGTCACGGTGGAGCAGGCGCTGCAGACCGCACAGCGTGCCACCGAGCGCACCATGCAGCGTGCCGGCTACCTGGATTGATCCCTCGCGTCGGCCGGGGACACCCCGGCCGGCACAATCCCTCCCATCCCAATGGGCCAGATCATGACCAAGACACGAGCCGCCGGGCGCACCGTCGGGGGCCTTCGTACCCTGTCGCTGCAGGCGCCCGCCGTTACCCTGCTGTTTCTCTGGATGATCGTGCCGCTGGCGATGACCGTCTGGTTCTCGCTGCAGCGCTACAACCTGCTGATGCCGGAGATGACCGGCTTCGCCGGGCTGGAAAACTATCGCTACCTGTTCACCGATCCGGCGCTGTGGACGGCGATGGGCAATACGCTGCTGCTGGTCGGGGCGGTGCTGGCGATCACCGTGGTCGGCGGCACCCTGCTGGCGGTGCTCTTCCAGCAGGAGTTCCCCGGGCGCGGCGTGGCGCGGGTGCTGGCCATCTCGCCGTTCTTCGTCATGCCCACGGTGAGCGCCCTGGTGTGGAAGAACATGATGATGCACCCCTCCAACGGCGTGCTCTCCTGGGTGGCCGAATCCTTCGGCCTGCCCGCCGTGGACTGGTTCTCGTCGCTGCCGTTGACCTCGATCATCATCATCGTCGCCTGGCAGTGGCTGCCCTTCGCGCTGCTGATCCTGCTCACCGCCATCCAGTCGCTGGACGACGACCAGGTCGAGGCGGCGCGCATGGATGGCGCCGGGCCGGTGGCGATCTTCTTCTTCATCACCCTGCCGCACCTCAAGCGGGCGATCAGCGTGGTGATCATGATCGAGATGATCTTCCTGCTGACCATCTTCGCCGAGATCTTCGTCACCACCTCCGGCGGCCCGGGGCTGGCCACCACCAACCTGGCCTTCCTGATCTATATCCAGGCCTTGCTCGACTTCGACGTGGGCATGGCTTCCGCGGGCGGGGTGATCGCCATCATCCTCGCCAACATCGTTGCGATATTCCTGGTCCGCATGGTGGCCAAGAACCTGGAAAGCTAGCGCCGGAGGCTTCTCATGACCACTGTCAAGACCAAGACCCTCGCCGGCGACGGACAGGCACCGGCCGTCTCGGTACTTCGCACCTCGCCGATGCGCTCGGCACGGACCCGCCGGCTGGGGCTGACGGTGCTGGGCTGGGCGATCGCCTGCCTGATCTTCTTCCCGATCTTCTGGATGGTGCTGACCGGCTTCAAGACCGAGTCGGCAGCCATCGCCGACCCCAGCCTGATCTTCTCACCGACCCTGGAGAGCTACATTGAGGTACAGGCACGTGCGGACTACTTCAAGTTCGCCCTTAACAGCGTAGTAGTGGCCTTCGGCTCGACGCTCGCGGCGCTGCTGATCGCCATCCCCGCGGCCTATTCCATGGCCTTCCTACCCACCAAGCGGACCAAGGGCACCCTGCTGTGGATGCTCTCCACCAAGATGCTGCCGCCGGTGGGCGTGCTGGTGCCGATCTATCTACTGTTCCGTGATTTTGGACTGCTCGATACCCGCACCGGCCTGGTCATCGTCTATACGCTGATGAACCTGCCGATCGTGGTATGGATGCTCTACACCTTCTTCAAGGACCTGCCCAAGGACATTCTCGAGGCGGGCCGCATGGACGGCGCCAGCACCCTCCAGGAGGTGATGTTCCTGCTGCTGCCGCTGACCCTGCCGGGCATCGCTTCCACCGGGCTACTGTCGGTGATCCTCAGCTGGAACGAGGCCTTCTGGAGTCTCAACCTCACCTCATCGAATGCGGCCCCCCTGACCGCTTACATCGCCTCCTTCTCGAGCCCCGAGGGCCTGTTCTGGGCCAAGCTCTCCGCCGCCTCGACCATGGCCATCGCGCCCATCCTGGTCTTCGGCTGGCTGACCCAAAAACAGATGGTTCGCGGCCTCACCTTCGGCGCCGTCAAGTAATTCGGGAGTCCCAACATGGCAACGTTACAACTCAATCAGGTCACCAAGAGCTTCGACGACACCCACGTCATCAAGGGCGTCGACCTGGAGGTCAACGACAAGGAGTTCGTGGTCTTCGTCGGCCCCTCCGGCTGCGGCAAGTCGACCCTGCTGCGCATGATCGCCGGCCTGGAGAGCGCTACCTCCGGCGACATCCTGATCGATGGCACGCGCATGAACGAGGTCGGTCCCGCCGATCGCGGCCTGGCCATGGTGTTCCAGAGCTATGCGCTCTACCCGCACATGACCGTCGAGGACAACATGGGCTTCAGCCTGCGCCTGGCCGGCGTCGGCAAGGAGGCACGCCGCGAGAAGGTGCGCGAGGCGGCGCGCATCCTGCAGCTCGAGCCGCTGCTCGACCGCAAGCCCAAGGCGCTCTCCGGCGGGCAGCGCCAACGCGTGGCCATCGGCCGGGCCATCGTGCGCAATCCCAGCATCTTCCTGTTCGACGAGCCGCTCTCCAACCTGGATGCGGCGTTGCGGGTGCAGATGCGCATCGAGCTGGCGCGCCTCCACGAGGAGCTCGACGCCACCATGATCTACGTCACCCACGACCAGATCGAGGCCATGACCATGGCCGACAAGATCGTGGTGCTGCAGGGCGGCGTGGTGGAGCAGGTCGGCTCGCCTATGGAGCTCTACCACCATCCCCGCAACCGCTTCGTGGCCGGCTTCATCGGCTCGCCGAAGATGAACTTCCTGCCCGTCGAGGTGGTGGAGGCCGATGCCGAGGGGATCAGCGTGCGCCTGCCGGGCGGCGGCGTCACCAAGGTGCCGGTGGAGGGCCAGGACCAGCGTCCCGGTACGGCGCTGGAGCTGGGCATCCGCCCCGAGCACCTGGTGCTCGACGATGACCAGGGACCGCTGTCCGGCGATATCCAGGTTCTCGAGCGCCTGGGGGGCCAGACCTCGCTGTACGTCCAGATGGACGACGCCATGGTGACCATCATGGCCGACGGCGACGTCGCCCATCGCGTGCATGACAAGGTGCGCTTCGGCTTCGAGTCCGGCCGCGCCCATCTCTTCGACAGCGATGGCCTGGCCCTTCCCAGCCTCGAGCTGCACCCGCTGGCCGGCCTGCGTCGTCAGGACAACCGCGCCGCCACCGACGTCAACGGCGCCTGAGGGGACCCCATGGAGACCCTGATCTTCGACTGCGACGGCGTACTGGTGGACAGCGAGGCGATCGCCGAGGCGACCCTGGTGGAGCTGCTCGGCGAGTGGCTGCCGGACCTGGACGCCGACACCGTGCTCAGCCAGGCGCTGGGCATGACCACCGCCAATATCCTGCGCCACCTGGAGGGCCTGAGCGCGCATCGTTTGCCGCCGGCGGCCACCGACCTGGTGGACGACACCATCGAGGCGCGGCTGGCCCGGGAGCTCCAGGCGATGCCGGGGGTGACCACGGCCATCGATGCCATCGACCTGCCCAAGGCGGTGGTCTCCAACAGCCGGCGCCGGCGGGTGCTGGCCTCGCTTTCCACCACCGGGCTCGCTGCCCGCCTAGATGGGGCGCCGGTGTTCACCGCCGAGCAGGTGGATCGCCCCAAGCCGGATCCCGCCCTCTACCGCCTGGCCGCCGAGACATTGGGCACTACGCCGACGCACTGCCTGGTGGTGGAGGACAGCGTCTCCGGGGTCACCGCCGCTCACGGCGCGGGGATGACGGTGATCGGCTTCACCGGCGCGAGCCACGTGCAGCCGGGGCAGGCTGAGCGCCTGCGCAAAGCCGGGGCCTGGCAGGTGCTGACCCACATGAGCGGGTTGGCCGAGCTGGTTCAGCAGTGGCGAGGTGACCATCGGCGGGGAGGGGGGCCTGATCCCTTGCACACCCAAGACACCTCACAGGAGGACAAGACACTATGAAGCTCCAAGACAAGGTTGCCGTCGTGACCGGTGGCGCCCGCGGCATCGGCCTGGCCATCTCTCGAGCCTATGTGGAGGAGGGCGCCTCGGTGGTCATCGCCGACATCGACCAGGGCGCCATCGACGAGGCCCTGACCACCCTGCAGGGCGAGGGCCACCCCGCCCAGCGGCTGATGGGCGTGCGTCTGGACGTCTGCGACCGCCAGGCCATCGACGCCATGGTGGCGAGCGTCACCGAGCGCTTCGGCGGCATCGACATCCTGGTCAACAACGCCGCCGTCTTCGACATGGCGCCGGTGCTGGAGGTGACCGAGGCGAGCTACGACAAGCAGTTCGCCGTCAACGTCAAGGGGCTCTTCTTCACCCTCCAGGCGGTGGCCAAGGCGATGGTGGACCGTGGCAAGGGAGGGAGGATCATCAATATGGCCTCCCAGGCCGGCCGCCGTGGCGAACCACTGGTCAGCGTCTATTGTGCCACCAAGGCGGCGGTGATCAGCCTGACCCAGTCCTGCGCCCTCGACCTGATCCAGTACGGCATCCGCGTCAACGGCATTGCCCCGGGGGTGGTGGAGACCCCCATGTGGGAAGAAGTGGACGCCCTCTTCGCCCGTTACGAGGGCCGGCCCCTTGGCGAGAAGAAGCGCCTGGTGGGCGAGGCGGTGCCCTACGGTCGGATGGGCCGGCCTGCGGACTACGCCGGCCCGGCGGTCTTTCTGGCCAGCGACGACAGCGAATACGTGCTCGCCCAGACATTGAACGTCGATGGCGGCAACTGGATGAGCTGACCGCCGGGAGACACCACTATGACGCCCAATATCCATGGCGTGGCAGAGCGGGTGCTGGCGGCGGCGGATGATCGCCGACGCTTCATCGTGGCCCTGGCGGGGCCGCCCGCCGCCGGCAAGTCCTTCCTCTCGGGCTGGCTGTGCCGCGAACTCAACGCCCGCCATGCCGGCTGCGCCGCGGTGGTGCCGATGGATGGCTACCACTACGACAACGCCGTGCTCGAGCCCCTGGGACTGGTGCCCGTGAAGGGGGCGCCGGAGACCTTCGACTGCGATGGGCTCAAACACGACCTGGGGCGTATCCGCCGTGCCGATGCCACGGTGGCGGTGCCGGTGTTCGACCGGCCCCTGGACCTGGCGAGGGCTGGCGGCCGCTTGATCACTGTCGATCATCGCATCGTCATCGTCGAGGGCAACTACCTGCTGCTCGACGAGGGGCCCTGGCCGGCCCTGCGCCCCCTGTTCGATATGACGCTGTTCCTCGAGGTGCCCGACGAGCTGCTCGAAGCGCGCCTCATCCAGCGTTGGCGGGAGATGGGGCAGGACCAGACCGGTGCCCTCGAGCGCACTCGCCACAAGGACATGTTGAACGCCCGCCTCATCAAAGCGGCCTCGGTGGCCGCCGACCTGCACTGGACCGCGAGCGATTGAGCCCCATTCCCTCACGCGACGCCCTCGTCACGTGTGGCAGGAGAGATTTCATGACCCGACTCAACAATACCAACCTGGGCCGGCTGGCCCCCGAGATCGCCTCGCCCGGCTATGATCGCGGCGCCGTCACCCCCGGCATCGTCCACTTCGGGGTCGGTGGCTTCCACCGTGCCCACCAGGCCATGTACCTCGACGCGTTGATGAACCGTGGCGAGGCGCTGGACTGGGGCATCGTCGGCGTCGGAGTGATGCCCGGCGACCGTCGCATGCAGGAGGCCCTGGCCGGCCAGGACCACCTCTATACGCTGATCATCAAGCACCCCGACGGTCGCCGCGAGCCGCGGGTGATCGGCAGCTTGATCGACTACCGGTTTGCCCCCGACGACCCGGAAGCGGTGATCGAGCTGCTGGCCGATCCGGCGATCCGCATCGTCTCGCTGACCGTCACCGAAGGCGGCTACAACTTCCATCCGGTCTCCGGCGAGTTCGATCTGGCCAACCCCGACATTCGCCACGACCTGGACCACCCTGCAGCGCCGAGAACGACCTTCGGGTTGATCGTCGAAGGTCTGGCTCGCCGCCGCGAGCGCGGTCTCGCTCCCTTTACGGTGATGTCTTGCGACAACATCCAGGGCAACGGCGAGGTGGCGAAGGAGACCTTCACCGCCTATGCCCGGGCACGGGACGCGGCACTCGCCGACTGGGTCGAGGCCTCGGTGGCTTTCCCCAATGCCATGGTCGATCGCATCACCCCGGTGACCACCGAGGCGGACATCGCCGAGCTGAACGAACGCTTCGACGTCGAGGACGCTTGGCCGGTGGTCTGCGAGCCTTTCACCCAATGGGTGCTGGAGGATCATTTCGTGGCCGGCCGCCCATCGCTGGAGGCGGCCGGCGTGCAGATGGTGGACGACGTGGTGCCCTACGAGCTGATGAAACTGCGCCTGCTCAACGCCAGCCACCAGGCGCTGACCTACTTCGGCTATCTGGCGGGCTACCGCTATGCTCACGAGGTGTGCCGGGACCCGCTGTTCGTCGACTTCCTGCTCGACTACATGCGCCGAGAGGGCTCGCCGACCTTGGCCCCGGTGCCGGGCATCGACCTGGAGGACTATCGCCTGACGCTGATCGAGCGCTTCGCCAACCCCGAGGTGAAGGACACCCTGGCGAGGCTTTGTGCCGAAAGCTCGGATCGTATCCCCAAGTGGCTGGTGCCGGTGATCCGCGAGCAGCTGGCTCGGGGCGGCGAGATCCACCGCAGCGCGGCGGTGGTGGCCAGCTGGGCGCGCTACGCCGAGGGGGTCGACGAGCAAGGCCAACCCATCGAGGTGGTGGATCGTCTCCGGGACGAACTGATGGCCATTGCCGCCGAAAATGGCACCCGGCCCACGGCGTTCATCGAAAACCGTGAGCTGTTCGGCGATCTGGCCGCGGACCCACGCTTCCGCGAGGCTTACCTGTCGGCCCTGGCGCTGCTCCACGAGCGTGGCGCGCGTGCCACACTAGAGGCTCTGGTCACGACACAGGGAGAGGTCTGATGTACATCGGCGTGGACTGCGGAACGCAGAGCACCAAGGTGGTGTTGATCGATGTCGAGGGTGAACGCATTCTCGGCGAGGCGAGTCGGCCGCACCGCCTGGACGAGGGGGAGGGCGGCCGTCGCGAGCAGGACCCCGGCGAGTGGATTGCGGCGCTTCGCGGTGCCTTCGCTGAGGTGCTGGCGACGACCGGCGTCGACGCCCGGGCGATCCGTGCCATCGGCGTCTCCGGCCAGCAGCACGGCCTGGTGGCCCTGGACGCCACCGGCGAGCCGGTGCACCCGGCCAAGCTGTGGTGCGACACCGAGACCGCGGCCTGGAACGCCGCGCTGATCGAACGCCTGGGCGGCGAGAATGGCTGCCTCGACCGGCTCGGCCTGGTGCTGCAGACCGGCTACACCGCCTCCAAGATCGCCTGGCTGCGTGACACCCGGCCCGAGGCCTATGCACGCATCGCCACCCTGTTGCTGCCCCATGACTACCTCAACTTCTGGCTCACCGGCGAGCGGGTGGCCGAGGCCGGCGACGCCTCGGGCACCGGCTACTTCGACACTCGCACGCGGCACTGGCGCCACGACGTCCTGGCCGAGATCGCCCCGGAGCTCGAGGCCGGGCGGGTGCTGCCGCGGCTGATCGCTTCCCATGAACCGGCCGGCACCGTGCGTCCCGAGGTGGCCCGCGAACTGGGGCTGGGCGAGGGCGTGTTGGTTTCCAGTGGGGGAGGCGACAATATGCTCGGCGCCATCGGCACCGGCAATATCCGCCCCGGCCTGGTGACCCTGAGCCTTGGCACCTCGGGCACCGTCTGCGCCCACTCTCCCGAGCCGGTAGTGTCCGACAGCGCCATGGTGGCCAACTTCTGCTCCAGCAATGGCGGCTGGCTACCGCTGGTCTGCACCATGAACGTCACCTCCGCGACCACGCGCATTCGCGAGCTGTTCGGGCTCGACCTGGCCACCTTCGGGGAGCGGGTGGCCGCCGCACCCATTGGTGCCGAGGGGGTCGCGATGCTGCCCTTCTTCAACGGCGAGCGGGTGCCCATGCTGCCCGAGGCCACCGCCAGCCTCGACGGCCTGACCAGCGTCAACACGACCCAGGCCAACCTGTGTCGGGCGGTGGTGGAGGGCGCCACCCTCGGCCTACGGTACGGCCTGGATCAGTTCGGTCGTCTGGCCGAGGGAGTGCGCGAGATTCGCCTGATCGGTGGCGGCTCGCGCAGCCCGGTGTGGCGGCAGATGGTCGCCGACGTCACCGGTTCCCGGGTGATCTGCCCCGAGATCGCCGATGCCGCGGCTCTTGGCGCTGCCCTGCAGGCGGCCTGGTGCCATCATCAGTTCCAGTCGGGGGGCGGCGAGCTGGCCGATCTCTGCGCGCGCCTGGTTCGTCTCGATGAAGCCTCGCGGGCCGAGCCGGACCCTGCCAGCGTCGATGCTTATCGCGACGTCTATGCCCGCTATCGCCGGTGCTTGGCTGAACGCCATGCAACCCACTGACCGTTTCGGGAGGAACCGCATGCCCACACGACTCGACGCCCTGAAGACCCACTCCCTGGTAGTCGCCGACACCGGCGATCTGGACGCCATCGAGCGCTACCGGCCACACGACGCTACCACCAACCCCTCGCTGCTGCTCAAGGCCTTCGACATGCCGGGCTACCAGGCCTTGATCGACGAGGAGCTCGCTGCCGTGGAGGCCGCGATCGCCGACCCGCAGGCCAGGGTCGAGCACGCCGTCGACCGCCTCGCCGTGGCCAAGGGGGTGGAGATCGCCAGGCGCATCCCTGGAAGGGTCTCCACCGAGGTGGCCGCGCGGCTCTCCTTCGATACCCAGGCGAGCATCCGCAAGGCTCACGAACTGGTGGAACTCTACGAGCGGCGTGGTCTGGGCCGCGACCGCGTGCTGATCAAGCTCGCCTCCACCTGGGAGGGCATCCGCGCCGCGGAGTATCTGGAGAAAGACGGCATTCAATGCAATCTGACCCTGCTGTTCAGCGAGGCCCAGGCCCAGGCCTGCTTCGACGCTGGCGTCTTTCTGGTGTCGCCTTTCGTCGGCCGGGTCACCGACTGGTACAAGAAGGAAACCGGCCACGACTATGCCCCGGAGGAGGATCCGGGCGTACGCTTCGTGCGGCGAGTCTGCGAGCGGGTCGGCCGTGGCGGCTACGACACCGTGGTGATGGGGGCAAGCTTCCGCACCGTCGGCCAGGTATTGGCGCTGGCCGGCTGTCCGCGGCTGACCCTCTCGCCGACACTGCTCGAGGAGCTGGCAGCGGAGGAAGGTGAGGTCACCCGGGCCGTGGAAATTCCCGCTGCCAGCGAGCGCCCCGAGCCGCTCGACGAGCCCGCCTTCCGCTGGGGCCACAACCAGGATGCCATGGCCAACGACAAGCTGGCTGAGGGTATCCGCCGCTTTGACGAGGACCAGCGCACCCTGGAGGCACGGATCGCTAAGCGGCTCGGCGCCTGAACGGCACCTGCCATCCCTTCCTGGCAGGAGAGAAGTGTTCACGCCACCGGCGTCCGGTGGCGTGGGATGCCGCCGAACGCCGTGTTCAGAGGGATGACAGGTCGTCTTGTGTCGGAAGAGCGACATAGGCGCCGGGCCGGGCCACGGCGTGAGCGCCGCAGCGGCAGGCGGTGTCCACCGCGCGGTGCAGGAAGGCGCTGTCCTGATGCCAGTCGCCGACGATGCCCAACTCCTCGAAATGGCCAGCCAGTTCGGCGAGCAGGCCGCCGATGAAGGCGTCGCCGCCGGCAGTGGTGTCCACGGCCTTGATGCGTGGCGGTGTCACCCGGTCGTCGAGGTGAGCGGTGTAGAGCCTTACCGAGTTCGGGCCGTCGGTGATCACCGCCACCTTGACGCCGGCGGCGAGGCGCTCGGCCAGCCAGGCGTCGCGGGGATGGTCGGCACGCAGGTAGTCGAGCTCCTCGGCCGAGAGCTTGAGCAGATCGGCGGCATCGAGCAGGCGGGTGACCAGCGGGATGTCGGCAGCGCCACTCGCCCAGAGGTTGTGGCGCAGATTGGCGTCGACGCTCACCAGGCAGCCGGCTCGGCGCGCCATCTCGGCCATGGCCAGGGTGGTGTCGGCGATTTCCGGTTCGGTGAGGCTGTTGGTGCAGAAATGCACGATGGCGGGTTCGGCGAAGACTCCGGCGGGCAGATGCTCCAGGCGGTAGAGCAGATCCGCCGCCGGTGGCCGGTAGAAGTCGAAGGTGCGCTCGCCATCGGCGTCGCGGGAGACGAAGGCGAGGGCCGTGCGCGCCTCGCGAGTGCGCACTACCCCCGAGGTGTCGACGCCGTGGGTGGCGAGTTCGCTGGCCAGGAAGTCGCCGAAGTGGTCGTCGCCGAGCATGCCCAGGAAGCGACTCGGCACGCCCAGGCGCGCGCAGGCCACCGCGACGTTGGCCGGCGCCCCGCCGGCATAAGGGGTAAAGGTCTCGGGGCCTTCGGTGTTGTCACCGAGGTGGCTCGAGAGCATGTCGACGAGGGCCTCGCCGAAGGCGATCACGGGGGTCATGAGGGGGTCTCCAGGGAGAGGGTGGTCCCCAGCAGGTGCTGGGCGCCGGGCACCAGCCATACCGGATCGAGGCGGGTGTTGGCCGACTCCACGCAGAGAAAGTGACGCGCCGCGGCGGCGGGGGTGTCGTCGGGCAGCGCCTCGCCCGGCTGCCAGACCACGGCGGAGTCGCTGCCCTGGCGGGCGATGCGCAGGCGGCGCGCGCCGTCGTCGAGGGCCAGCTCGGCGTTGGTGTGGTAGATGCGGTCGAGCCCGCCGCGCACGGCGAGCTCGCCCTGCTGCTCCTGCTCGGCGAAGCCGGCGAGTTTGTCCAGGTAGCGGGCGCCGGCGAGTCCCTCGAGGCGACAGGCGAAGGCGTTGGCCACGGCGAGATAGCTGTGCAGGGCGCCGCTGATCTTCTCCGGGGTTTCGCCGACGTGCTCGGTGATCAGCTCAACGTGCAGGCGGTTGGCGTTGGCCTGGATGACGGCGCGGGGCACGAGCTGGGTGTGCAGGCGCTCGCGGGGGGAGAGGTGCAGTTCCACGCCACCCTCGTGCTCGTCCACCGCTTCGAGGCGCCACTCGGCCTGGCGCGCCAGGCCGTGCATGGGGCCGGAGCGGTCGGGCGTCTCGTCGGCGGTGTTCTCGTCGGCGAACCATGGCCAGCACAGCGGAATGCCGCCGCGGATCGTGCCGGGCAGCGGCTGGGGCGTGGGCGTCACCCATAGCCAGCCGCCGGGCACCATGCCCTCGGCCGCCTCCGTGGCGCCGGCCGGCGGAGCGCCTGCGGCGGGGTTGGGTAGAAAGTGGAGCACCTGAGCGCCCTGGAGTGACACCGCCAGCTCCCCCCAGGCTTCGTTGGCCAGCCACACCTCACGGCCGGCCCATTCGGCGCGGCGCTGTCCCTCGGTCGAGTCGATCAGCGCGGCAAGCGTATCGGGAATCATGCGATCTCCTTCGTCGAGTCACTCGACCTCTTCCGTCGATTCATTCGACTTCTTCATTGTGGAGTGCCTCGGCAGCGCCCAGCAGCCCCGGCCAGGCGGCGGTGACCAGCTGGACGGGGATGGCGGCGGTGTAGCCGCTCAGCCGTCCCTTGGCAGCGAATGCCTCGCAGAAGCGGCTCTTGGGCAGCCAGTCGACCAGGCGCGGCAGGATGCCGCCGCACAGGTAGACGCCGCCGCGGGCGCCCAGCATCAGGGCGGCATCGCCGCACACCTCGCCGAGAATCTTGAGAAAGCGCAGCAGGGTATCACGGGCCACGCCGTCGCCGCTTGCGGCGGCCTCGGTCACCTCGGCCGGGCCGTGGCAGCGCGGGTTGGCGCCCTTCAGCGAGCAGTGGGCCAGGTAGAGGTCGTGAAGGCCCTGGCCGGAGAGGATCCGCTCTACCGAGACCCGGCCGTAGCGGTTGCGAAAGTGGCGCAGCAGGTTCTGCTCGCGCTCGTCGGTGGGGGCGAAGGTGACGTGGCCGCCTTCGGTGGGCAGCACGACCCAGGCGTGGCGGCCGGGATAGAGGCCGGCCACGCCCAGGCCGGTGCCGGGGCCGATCACCAGGCGGGTCGCCTGCGGTACGGCCTCGCCGGGCTGGATCGTGACCAGGTCGGCGTCGACCACGTGGGGCACGCCCAGCGCCTGGGCGGTGAAGTCGTTGATCGCCTTGAAGCGCGTGACCCCCAGGGCCTGCTGCGCCTCGCCCCGGGAGAAGGACCAGGCGTTGTTGGTCATGCTCACGCGGTCACCGCGAATCGGGCAGGCAAAGGCCAGGCAGGCCTCGCGTGGAGCGGCCTCGTCCACGGCACCCACTCGCGTCAGGTAGTCGGTCACCGCCTCGACGAGGCCCGGGTAGTCGGCGCAGGGCAGGCTCAGGACGTCGCGGGGTACGAAGGCACCCGGGGTCACCAGCGCGAAACGCGCGTTGGTTCCTCCAATGTCGCCGATCAGGGCCGGACGGGTCATCAGGCGTCCTCGTCGTGGATCTGCCCCTCCTGGCGCGCCAGATCATCGGCCTCGAAGCCGCCGAACACGCCGGCGCCCTCCTCGCCACGCATCGCCAGATGGCGGAAGCCGCCGAACAGTTCGCGGCCCAGCCCCACGTGGTAGTGGTCGAGATTGGCGACGTGAAGCTCGCGTTCGGCCCATGCCTGGGCGTCCACCCTGGCCTCCAGGGTGCCGGCGTTGGCGTCCAGGCGCACGATGTCGCCGTCGCGCAGCCGGGCCAGCGGCCCGCCGTCCAGCGCCTCGGGGCTGATGTGGATGGCCGCCGGCACCTTGCCCGAGGCGCCCGACATGCGCCCGTCGGTGACCAGCGCCACCTTGTGGCCGCGATCCTGCAGCACGCCCAGGTAGGGGGTGAGCTTGTGCAACTCGGGCATGCCGTTGGCCTTGGGCCCCTGGAAGCGCACCACGGCGATGACGTCGCGGTCGAGCTCGCCGGCCTCGAAGGCTGCCTTGAGCTCGTTCTGGTCCTCGAAGAGCATCACCGGCGCCTCGACCACGCGGTGCGCCTCGGCCACCGACGAGACCTTGATCACCCCGCGGCCCAGGTTGCCATCGAGCACGGTGAGCCCGCCGGTGGGTGCGAAAGGCTCGGCAACGCCGCGCAGCACCTCGGTGTCGAGACTCTCGGTGGGCCCCTCGCGCCACACCAGCCGGCCCTCCTCGAGGAAGGGTTCCTGGGTGTAGGCGGTCATGTCGGTGCCGAACACCGTGGGGATGTCGGTGTGGATCAGACCGGCGCCGATCAGCTCGCGGAACAGGTAGCTCATGCCGCCGGCGGCCTGGAAATGATTGATGTCCGCCTGACCGTTGGGATAGACCTGCATCAGGCTCGGGGTCACCGCCGAAAGGTCGGTGAAATCCTCCCAGGTCAGCGTCAGGCCGGCGGCGGCGGCCATGGCCACCAGGTGCATGGTGTGGTTGGTGGAGCCGCCCGAGGCGAGCAGTCCGACCACGGCGTTGACGATGGCGCGCTCGTCGATCTGCTTGAAGAAGGGACGGTACTCGCCGCCCGGTTCGGTGTTGCGGATCGTCTGCTCGGTGGCAAAGCGGGTCAGCGCCTCGCGCATCTCGGTGCCGGGGTTGACGAAGGAGGTGCCCGGCAGGTGCAGGCCCATCATCTCCATCATCAGCTGGTTGGAGTTGGCGGTGCCGTAGAAGGTGCAGGTGCCGGGGCTGTGGTAGGACTGCGATTCGGCCTCCAGCAGGTCCTCGCGGCTCGCCTTGCCCTCGGCGAAGAGCTGGCGGATGCGCGCCTTCTCCTTGTTGGGCAGGCCGCTGGGCATGGGCCCGGCAGGCACGAACATCGCCGGCAGATGGCCGAAGCGCGCGGCGGCGATGAACAGCCCCGGCACGATCTTGTCGCACACGCCGAGATACAGGGCGGCGTCGAACATGTTGTGGGAGAGCCCCACCGCGGTGGCCATGGCGATCACGTCGCGGGAGAACAGCGACAGCTCCATGCCCGGCTGACCCTGGGTGACCCCGTCGCACATGGCGGGCACGCCGCCGGCGAACTGGGCGGTGGAACCCATGGCGCGCGCCGCCTCCTTGATGGCGGCGGGGAAGGTCTCCAGCGGCTGGTGGGCGGAGAGCATGTCGTTGTAAGAGGAGATGATCCCCAGGTTGGCCGAGTTCATCAGCTTGAGCTGGTTCTTGTCCGTCTCGCCGCAGGCGGCGAAGCCGTGGGCCAGGTTGCCGCAGGAGAGCTCGCCGCGATGCACGCCGCGCTTGTGCTGGTCGGCCATGCGCTGCTCGTAGAGGGCGCGGCGCTGGGCGGAACGGTCGCGGATGCGCTGGGTGACGGCGGCGACGGTGGCGTTGAGGGCAGGGGTCGTGCTGGCCATGGCGTTACCTCGTGTGCGGACGTGTCATTTCGGTAATCTTACCAAAAATATTGCCGTATCTTGGACCAAGACTACGGGAATGCTGGGTAAATTTGTAGTTTTATTACCTCATAGGCCAAGGAGCTTCAGCAGCCACCGACGGTAGGGCGGGTTGAGCAGCCCCGCGGCGTTGCGGCGCGCCTGGATGAAGACACTGCGCTCCAGGCTGAAGCGGCGGAACCCCGCCTCGCCGTGGTAGGCGCCCATGCCGCTTTCCCCGACGCCGCCGAAGGGCAGCGCGGGCACGGCGTTGTGCCACAGGGTGTCGTTGAACACCACGCCCCCGGAGTGGGTCTCGGTCAGCAGCCGCTGGCGCGCCGCGTCATCGTCGGTGAAGGCGTAGAGCGCCAGCGGTCGCGGCCTGGCCTGGATGAACGCCAGTGCCGTGCCAAGGTCGTCCACACCGATGATCGGCAGCCAGGGGCCGAAGATCTCCTCGCGCATCAGCGTCAGCCCGGCCGTAGGGTCGATCACCAGGGTCGGCGGCAGCTTGGCGCTCTCGCGCAACTCCACCGTCTCGCCCAGCGGGATGACCCGGCAGCCGTGATCCCGGGCCTCTTCCAGCATGGCAGCCAGTCGCTCCCGCTGCGAATCGCCGAGGATGGCGCTGTAGTCGTCGCCGGCCGGCCCTTGGGGATAAAAGCGCGTTACCGCGCGTTCGAGGGCGTCGACGAAGGCGCCGAGCCGCGGCTGGTCGACGAGCACGTAGTCGGGGGCGATGCAGGTCTGGCCGGCATTGAGCCACTTGCCGAAGGCGATACGCTCGGCGGCCTTCTCCAGGTTGGCATCCGCGCACACCAGGGCCGGGGACTTGCCGCCGTGTTCCAGGGTGACGGGGGTCAGGTTGGCGGCGGCGGCTTGTGCCACCTTGCGGCCGGTGGCAGCGCTGCCGGTGAACAGCAGGTGGTCGAAGGGCAACGCCGCGAAGGCGCGGGCGGTTTCCACTTCGCCGGTTACCACGACGAGCTCGTCGGCGGCAAAGTAGCGCTTGGCGAGCCGCGCCATCAGCTCGCTGGTGGTCGGGGTGTGCTCGCTGGGCTTGATCATCACCCGGTTGCCGGCGGCCAGGGCGTCGACGGCCGGCAGCATCGCCAGGTTCCAGGGGTAGTTGGCCGGGGCAATGATGCCCACCACCCCGAGCGGCTGGCGGTGCACCCGGGCCCGGCCGGGCTGGAGCCGCCAGGGCACGCTCGCGCGGCGCGGCTTCATCCAACGCTTGAGATGACGACGGGCGTGACGCACCGCCTGGCGCAGGGTGGCGATTTCCGCCAGCCGGGTTTCCGTCTCGGCGCGGTAGCCGAAGTCCTGGCGGATCGCCTGGGCGACCTCCTGGCGATGGTGATGCGTCATTTCGTCCAGACGCGCGAGGCGGTCGCGTCGCGTGGCCAGGGTAGGATACGGCTCGGTACGGAAGGCTTGGCGCTGCGCATCGAAGCGCGCCTGCAGCTGGCGGGCATCGGCCATTCACGTCTCCCTGTGTGACGATGATGGAAGGGGCGGGGGTGGTCTGGGCACAATGTAGGCCGTTTGCCGGCCGCTTGTCAGCTGCACCGCCCCGACAAGGGCGCCTGCGGCGCCTTCGCCCGGCGAAGCCGGCCTCCCACAGCAGGTTCTACTGCCCTTGGGTGGGCAGAGAGTAGTGGGAGGGAGCTTTAGCTCGCGAAGCAGCGCACAGCGCTGCCAAAGCGGCAACCGCCGGGCGCCTTTCGGCGCCTTCGTCGAAGCGTCGAACCGCCGGTAAACCGGCCTCCCACACAGAAGAGCCGGCGTGCCATGCGTCATTCGCGCCAGGAGAGCCCATGCCCGAACTGGTCTTAAAGGAGTTGGACGCCATCCAAGCGGTCTCGGCGGCGGCGTGGAACGCCCTGGTCGACGACGACCATCCTTTCCTGCGCCACGAGTTCCTGCATGCCCTGGAGGCAAGCGGAGCGGTGAGCCCGGCTACCGGCTGGGTGCCGCGCCACCTGACGCTGTGGCAGGGCGATACCCTGGTCGGTGCAATGCCGCACTACCGCAAGCATCACTCCTTCGGCGAATACGTCTTCGACTGGTCCTGGGCCGATGCCTGGGAGCGCGCCGGCGGTGACTACTACCCCAAGGGGCTCAGCGCCATTCCCTTCAGCCCGGTGCCGGGGCCACGCCTGGCGCTGGCGCCGGGTATCGATCCGTTCGCCGCCCGCGACGTGCTGGCCGGCGCCTGGGAGCATGGTGCCCTTTCCAGTTGGCATCTGCTCTTTGCCGATGACGCCGAGGTGGACGCCTGGCTCGCCGCCCGCCCCAACCTGCTGGTACGCCACGGCGTGCAGTTCCAGTGGCGCGACGCCGGCTTCGGCGACTTCGATGGCTTCCTGGCGGCCATGACCTCGAAGCGGCGCAAGGCGATCCGTCGCGAGCGCCGCCTGGTCGCCGAGCAGGGGCTGACCCTGCATCGCCTGGCTGGCGAGGCCATCGACGCGGCCGCGCTGGCACATTTCTTCCGCTGCTACGAGATCACCTACCTGGAGCGCGGGCGTCACGGCTACCTCTCTCTCGACTTCTTCCGTCGCCTGCACGCCGCCATGCCCGAGGCCCTGGTGCTGATCCAGGCCCGTCTCGAGGGGCAGCCGGTGGCAGCGGCCCTGTGCCTGCAGGGCACGCGCACCCTCTACGGCCGCTACTGGGGCAGCGAGGTAGTGGCCGACTCGCTGCACTTCGAGGCGTGCTACTACCAGGGCATCGAGCACTGCCTCGAGCGCGGCCTCACCACCTTCGACCCCGGCACCCAGGGCGAGCACAAGGTGACACGCGGCTTCGCCCCGCGGCGGCTGCGCTCGCTGCACCATATTGCCGACCCCGCCTTCCGCGACGCCGTGGCACGCTTCTGCGCTGAGGAGCGGGCTCACGTCGAAGCCTACTGCCGAGCCGCTGAGCGGGCGCTGCCTTTTCGGAAGGGCTAGCCCGGGATTGCTACACTGACCGCTGATCCAGACGATTACGATTTTGATTGTCTTGGCAAGAGATAACGCAGGCTGGTCTAGGGGCTTGGTCTGATGACCTTCCCATTATGACTGGCACCAGAAAGCTGCCTTGAGCTGACAATACAGTTACCGCCGACAAGGAGTGAGGGAATGGCTATGGAACGACATTGTTGGCTGGTAGAGGGCGAGCAAGAGGCGACGAATCGACTGCGAGAACGGCTTGAGGCCCTGGGGTGGCAGGTGCATCGTCTGTCGCCGCCGTTTTCGAAGTGCCGCCTGCCGGATGAGATGGCGTATGGCGTCGGCATCGTCCAGTTGGCGGGCATGCCGGATGCCGATCTGCTGCAACTGGAAGCGATGCTGCTCGAGAGTCGCTGGCCTTGGCTGGTGGTCGCGCCTGCCGAGACCGTCAAGGAAGCCGGCAGGCGACGGCTGGTCGCCACGCTGTGCCATGCGGTGGTGAAGCCGACCATCGACTTGTCAGAGCTTGACTGCCTGATGCGCCATGCCATTTCCCTGTCGGTGCTGCGACACGACGATGCCGCGCATGGGCAGAGTGGCGCCATCGCACCGTCCGACCTGGAAGAGTACGAGATGGTTGGAACCAGCCCGGTCATGCGCTCGCTGTTCGATACCATCCGCAAGGTGGCGGCCGTGGAGGCCCCGGTTTTGGTCGGCGGCGAGTCGGGAACGGGTAAGGAGCTGACAGCACAAGCCATCCATGAGCGCTCATCGCGTGCCGATTCCCCCTTCCACACCGTCAATTGCGGGGCTTTGCCGGAACACCTGATCCAGTCCGAACTCTTCGGCCACGAGAAGGGCGCCTTCACCGGGGCCGTTCAGCGCAAGATCGGACGGATAGAAGCATCTCAGGGTGGCACCCTGTTCCTGGATGAGATCGGCGATCTGCCGCTGGACCTTCAGGTCAACTTGCTGCGTGTGCTCGAGACCCAGAGCATCCAGCGTGTCGGCGGCTTGGAGGATGTCCCGGTTGATGTCCGTATCGTCGCCGCCACCCACGTGGATCTTGCGGCAGCGGTCGCGGAAGGGCGCTTTCGGGAGGACCTCTATCATCGACTGAATGTCCTGCATGTCCGGGTGCCGGCACTTCGCGAGCACCCGGAAGATATCGAAATCCTGGCGCGTTACTTCTTCGAACGTTTTTCGGACGAGAAGACCGCCCGGCTCAAAGGCTTTTCCCGGGAGGCGCTGGTGGTGATGCGCCAGTATCATTGGCCGGGCAATATTCGCGAGCTGATCAACCGAATTCGGCGTGCCATGGTGATGTGCGAGAAGCGCCTTATCCAGCCGGTTGACCTGGGGCTCGAACGGAGAGAGGTCCCGCGCCATGTCATGTCGCTGGAGCAGGCCAAGGAGAAGGCCGAGCGAGACGCCGTGGTTGCCGCGCTGGGGCGCAACCACAACAAGGTCCGACCGGCGGCCAAGGAGCTGGGAGTCTCGCATGTCACCATTTACCGGTTGAAGGAGAAGCACAATATCGCCCCTTGAGCTGTGAACAGCGACGTCCCAACCTTTTTACCGGTTCGCTTGTTCAGTATTTGTTAGGATATGCCTCCTATTAGCCTGGCAGGCCTTCTGCCAGGCTTTTTCATGCCTGCTATCAGCTCTCGGTGATGTTTTAGTGGGTTTATTTTCATACTTGTACCGCTCGGCCTTTTCTGCCTGTAATTGACTGATTTTGCGTCATTATTCAGTTTCACCTGCCTGTCTCATCTAAATGGATGAGCCTTACTGGTACATCCGGTTAACGGTCCCTTATATTAAATAAGTGCGTTTAATCATTAAAATCAATAGGTTGCATTTTGGCATGCCGATTGCTCCCCTAAGGGCAAGAACCAGCTACGGGAAAATGAGCAGGTGTCACCATGAACCTGATGAATCGACCCCAGCGAATTGTGACAGCTAAGCGAATGAGCGAAGTCATGCGAGTCAGTAGGAAGCGTGCGCTGTATGCCGCTTTGCTGATGGGGCTTCTGGGCGGGGTGACTCTCCCGAATGGTCAGCAGGTCGCTCATGGGAAGGGGGCAGAACAGGGGTATCCCACAACCGTGGAGCCTGGATTTGTCGGGCTGGCTGGTCTGCCGCAGATGACGAGTCTCGGCGATCGGGATCTTGAAAGGGTTGTGGGACGTTACGTCGACGACAACCTTGAAGGTGAAGAGCAAAGAGGCGGCTTCGTCATTCTCTGGGATGAGCGTGGTAAGGGGGCCTCGAAAGGGGACAGACGCACCGTGAAGTCCCGTTCTATGGGAGGCGACAATCGACAGGATACTAGCCTCACCATCCAGCTGGGGAAATAGCCATGTGTACCAAGCATCGCGATAAAAGCGCCGTTATCAAAGCCATGAGCAGTATTTCCCTGCTGGTCGTCGGCATGCAAGTCGCCGCGGCGCAGGGCGAGCCAGACATCCACAACGGCAGCGTATTGGGCGGTAGTGCACTCAGCGAGATTGCCGGGATCAGCGCCACCAACCTGGCAGCAGGCGATGGCAACCTGCAGGTGAACAGTGGTGCCATCTCTATCGGCGATGTCGCCGCCACGGCCAACGCGCTACAGCAACAGTCACGCATCGAGACAAGCTTCGATGATCGCCAGGATAACGTCAGCATTGAGGACCGCGCCTTTCGACAAGCAGAAGGGTTGATGTCGATCAACCAGGCGGCGGGCCTCGGGAATGTGCAGAGCAACACCTTCACGGTGGCTCTGGGCATATCGGCCAGCAGCCTCAGCGACAGCACGTTGCAGAGTGTGCTTGCCGATCAGCAGGGGCTGAATGGGACCGAAGACGGCCCGGACAATGCCTCCCAACGCATCGAGGTCGAGGATTCGACCTTCGAGGGGGCGCAAGGGGTCATTCAGGTCAACCAGTCAGCCGGTACGGGAAACGCTACTCGCAACAGCTTCCGCATGAACATGGCACTGGGAGAGTAGCGTAATCGCAATGCAGGAATCCGAACGATCCGGTTCATCCAGGAGGAAAACCATGAAGACGTTCCACAAGACTCCGCTTGCCATTGCCGTCGCCACCCTCATGGTCGCGCCCTATGCGCTGGCTGATGAAGGCGGCAACAAGTTCGATACCGACAGCACCATCAATTCGGATCTCGACAACTACATTGATGTGGATATCGAACATGAAACCAACAGCGACAGTGACTTCTATACCAACGTGTTCACGTTGAGTGTTGCGGACAATTACGCCGGTGCCACGGTGGACAGCAAGCAGCTGATCGATGGCAATACCGTTACCAATGATGGCTCGGAGAACGACGCAACGATGGGCGGCGATTCATTGAGCGGCTCCTCGGGCAACATCGGTGCCAACGTGGCAGCCGGTGACAGCAACAGCCAGGCCAACGATGCGGCACTGGCCACTTCGGACGCTGCAGAGGTATTCGGCCAAGCCGAAGCCTACTCCGCCCAGTCGGCTTCCGGCAATATGGTAAACAACATTGGAAGCTCTAATACGGCACAGCTGGGTGGCAACTCGCTGCAGAATGCCGCCGGTAATATCGCTGCCAACGTGGCCGCCGGTGTCGGTAACGCCCAGCAGAACTCGCTGGCGGTTTCAAGTAACAGCGCCTCCGGCGATGCCAATGCCACCTCGGCTGGCGTTCAGTCAACCTATGGCAATACCACCGGTAACGGGCCAGCGATCCGTGAGACGGGTGGAACCGCCGAGGTCGACCTGGACGTGACGCTGGATACCAGCGACCTGGCCATGGAGCAGCAGGACTCTGTTGATATCCCGATCTACGACGATCAAGGAACAAGAGACTCAAGCAATCAAGATCACGTTGGAGAACTGGAGGAGCTGGCCTTCCAGGGCACCGAAGACTCTGAGCTCGAAATGACCGTCAGCGGTGAGGTCCCCACATCAGGGCTGACCTATACCGACCGTCATAACGACGCTTCCCTGAACGGCAGTGCGCTGAGCGGTGCCAGCGGCAACATCGGTGCCAACGTGGCAGCAGGGACCAACAACCTGCAACGCAACTCCCTCTCCATCGCCTCGTCCAGCACAGGTGACAACTGATCCGGCTCGCCTGTGCTCGGCATCATCGTGATGCTGTACTGCAATCCCGGCCTGCTTCGGCAGGCCGGGCTTTCCATCAACTGACGAGAGTGAGTCGAGGAGTCGGTCATGCCAACCCGCCAGCAGTTTGCGCTAGGGTCACTACTCCTGGGGCTCTTGCTCCCGCTTCTCGATGCTCAGGCGGCCAGTATGCGTCTGGGTAATGTCATGTCCGGAACGGTGGTGGAAAAAGATGTCCAGTCCATCCGCGAGCGTCGCTACGAGAACCTCGTCGAGCAGAACACGGATTTTTCCTGTGGGGCGGCTTCGCTCGCGACCATTCTCAAGTATGCCTACCAGCGTCCATCTGTAACCGAAGAGAGCGTACTGGCAGGCATGCTGGAAGTGGCCGATCCCGAGATGGTTCGCCAGCAGGGCTTCTCATTGCTGGATCTCAAGAACTATGTGGAAACCCTGGGTTATCGCGGCCGGGGGTATGAAGTGACGCCGGAAACCCTGGAGGAAGTCTCGATCCCGGTAATCGTGCTGTTGGATCTCGATGGCTACAAGCACTTCGTGGTCATGAAGAAGGCCAGTGGGGATCGTGTCTATGTCGGTGATCCGGCACTGGGCAACCGTGTCATGGACCGGGATGAGTTCATGGAGGCCTGGAACAGCATCATCTTTGCGGTGGTCGGTGACGGCTTCGATCGCAGCACGGTGCTGCTCGAGCCTCGTCAACCCCTGACGGCGCATCGCATGCAGGACGTCTTTTCGCCGGTACCCCGGCAAAAACTGCTTGATTTCGGTTTTCGACATGCGGAGCTCTTCTGAGGCCAGGCGACGAACAGAAGAGCGGGTCGACCAGAGGGTCACAATCATGTTCAAGCAAGGGTGGAAACGTAACTGCAGAAAGGCTAGCGTCGCGGCCTTGTTGGGTCTCACTACGGCTGGCCTGACGGTACCGGTGACGCAAGCCGACGTATCCAATTTCAACGACTTTTCGTCAAGTCGTGAACTCAGTGATTCCGAGCTCGCGCAGCAGCGAGGTCGTTTCGTTGACAAGGGCAGCCTGATGTTCTTCGGGGTGCAGGTCACCAGCGAATGGCAGACCTCCCACGGAGAGCATTTGAGGGCCCAGGGCCATCTGGTGGGGGATCTCAGAGGGGAGACGCCCAACGTTTCCTTCGAGCCACGGATCACCACGGTGACGGCGGATTCTGCCGCCGCAGATGCGCTCACCGGCAATGGCGCAACGGTGGTTGACGCCGGCACGGGTAACGCGCGTGGCGTGGTTCAAACGATCCAGGCTGCCGGGGATTTCAATACGGCTGCCAACGACTTGCAGATCGACGTCCTCGATGCTTCCGCGTACGAAGGGGGAGCCGCCGGCAACAGTGGCTCCCTCGAACGGCGTTTGCCCTCCGGCACCCGGGTGTCGGTCAGCAGTGGGTCGCAAGGTGTCGGGGTGTCGCTCGATGTGCCGGGAATGGGAAGCGCCAAGCAAGCTATCGAGCCGAGCCAGGGGCTACGTCAATCGATTCAACTGACCAGCGACCTGCAAAAGGTACGCAACCTCACGCGCCTGCAGCTCTATATGGGACAGCGTGGTGCCCATGCCGATGTGCCAGGCGTACGCAGCGCCATCGAGTCGGCACGCGGTTTGAGCCGGTGAGTCGGCGCCAACCCCGCCTTTCGCGGCGCCGTAGCACGTAGCACGCTTCGGCGCTGAGCAGCGCGCCCCCCGACGCCTACTGCCGGGCCGCTGAGCGCTCACGGCGGTTTACACTTTTCCTCCCCACCTCCTTGAACGCCTGTCTGCCCCCTGGACAGGCGTTTTTGTGTGTCAGTCGCTTCGTCTTTGGCATGAGTGCGTTCAACCTTGTGACAATGATACACGAAGTTACATAAGATGCTGATCTTTGGTGACATAGCCCTACAAATCCAGCACCCGCCGCCTGTTTGGTGACGAGACGGTTTCATTAAGTTAACACTTGGCGTTTTTTCATATCCGATTAAATATATAAAAATCAACTACATATAAGTTGGCACGGCGATTGCTATCTTATACGTAAACAAGAGTTTCAAAAAGTAACGGAGAGCCCGCCATGCACCAGCGACTGACGACCCAGCGGCACCCAAGCGACCACCGCGGTCGCCGCGCGAGTGAGGCTCATGAGCTTGGTGCTAGCTCTCAGAATCGCCCGTCTTTCAGGTGTGGGGTGATGCTGGCCGGGTTAGTCGTGGCTACCACGATGGGGCTTCAGTCAGCACAGGCAGAAGAGGTTGCTGAGGCAACGGTGGGAGCCAGCGTTTTCGGTTCCTCCCCACAGACATCGATGGTGAGTCTGGAAGACGGAGACTTGGCCTCGATTCGTGGACGTTTCGCCCACGCAGGCGATATCGAAAACCACAGTAAAGACTTCGTCATTCTCTGGGATGAGCAGCCGGCGGGTGGCTCGAGCAGCGGAAACAAGGGAGCGGGGCAGTCTGTCTCGACAGGGTTTGGTAATCAGCAGAGTACCAGCGTGACCACGCGGCGGGGGCAGTAGCCATGAACAGGGTGCGTATTGGACAAGGCCGAAAAGCCCTGATGACACGAGCAGCGCTGTGTTCGGTCCTGATGATGGGCGTCGCCACCATCGCCAGCTACGCCGAGGCCGATGAGAACCATCGGCTCAGACCAGGAGTCGAGCCCGGGGATGTGGTCATTCTGCGTCGCGTGGAAGCGGTTCCGGCAGGCCAAGTCGATCGTCACTCCGGCCCTATCGTATCCAAAGTCAATGCACGAAACGGAGGCCTGGCAGAACGGCAGAATGTGCTCGGTATCCAGGCCATCGCCTTGAGTGATGATCGCGCTTCGGGCATTCGCAGCAGTGTGCAAGGCCCCATCGGCAGCTTGCACAGCATGCTAGGAACGGAAAGGGCTGTCTCTCGTGGAGCCATGTCCAATGGCAGCAGCGTCAGCCGAGCGGTAAGTGGCAGTGTAGGCGGCGGTAACGCAGGGGGAAGTGTCGGCGCTGTTACCTCCGGCATATCCGGGACCATTGGTAATGCGCTTTCACCACTCACGGGGCAAAAATAATGATGGCAATGTACAGAAAACAACAGGTGGTCAGCAGCATGATCGACAGAAATCATGCTCGGAGAACATGCCTCGCCACGCTGATCGGTGGCTGTCTGTTAGTGGCCGGTGTGCATTCCACAATCGCCCAGGATTCGATGGGCGTTCGCAACAGTACGGTCCTGGGGGGAAGTGCATTGAGCCTGATCAGTGGTGTCAGCACTACGAACATGGCTGCCGGGGACGGTAATTTACAAAGCAATAGCGGCGGTATTGCTATCGGCAATGTCGCCAGTGCCGCCAACTCGCTTTTTCAGCAGGCGGTAATCGGCGAGAAGCTCGCCAACCAGAGAGATAGCGTCAAGATTCAGGACCGCGCCTTTCGACAGTCCGAAGGTTGGATGTCGATCAACCAGGCGGCGGGCCAAGGGAATGTGCAGAGCAACACCTTCAGTGTGGCTCTGGGCATATCGGCCAGCAACCTCAACGACACCATGTTGCAGCAGGTGATGGCCGATCAGCAGGGGCTGAGCGGTGCCGATGGCAGTCCGGGAGCAAACCAGAACAAGGTCGAGATCGATAGCACGACCTTCGAGGGGTCCCGGGGTGTCATCCAGGTCAACCAGTCAGCCGGCACGGGGAACGCTACCAGCAACAGCTTCCGTTTGAATATGGCGCTGGGGCAGTAGCGTGATCGCAAATCAGCAGTAAGAGAACATTTCGGTTCATTCAGGAGAAAGATCATGAAAACGTTCCATAAAGCTCCGCTGGCAATCGCAATCGCTGCACTGATGGCAGCGCCCTACGCGCTGGCTGAAGTCCGAGGCGGAAACAACACGTTTGATACCGACAGCTACATTGATTCGAAGTTTGATAACAAGATCGATGTGGAGGTGACTCACGATTCAGATACGTACAAGAATTTTTATACTGCTGTATTTACGGTCGATTTCGCGGATAACTATTCCGGTGCGACTGTCGATAGTAAGCAGCTTAATAACTATAATTCAGTGGAAAATAATGCATCTGAGAACAATGCATCCTTAGGTGGTAATTCCCTGCGCGGCTCTTCTGGCAATGTGGGTGTCAACGTGGCAGCCGGTGACAACAACAGCCAGGCCAACGATGCCGCGCTCTCTGCATCAGATGCTGAAGAGGTCTTTGGCCAGGCTGCTGCCTTCTCGGCCCAATCATCCTCTAATAACATTGTTGCCAACTATGGTAGTCCGAACAGTGCTCGCCTTGGAGGTAATTCACTGCAAAATGCCACCGGCAATATTGGTGTCAATGCCGCAGCTGGGGTTGGCAACGCACAGCAGAACTCGCTGGCAGCTTCCGCCAATACCTCTAGCGGGTCTGCCGATGCGACCACCGGCGGTGTGCAGACCGCATACAACAATTACACCAACAATGCGCTGCATAGCCGTAATGAGGTACAGTCCCGCGCAGTCGATGCATCATTCAACATCGATGCTAGTGGTCTAGCTATGGACCAGATCGGCAACGTTTATCCTGATATGTGGTCAGGCTCCAGCCATACTGGCGGTACCTCAACCGGCCACTTTGATCTGGATACCGCTACCCAGGGAGGTAGTGATCTGAATGGAGATGGCGGGGCACTGGCCTTCATGGCGGCCGGCGATACTACCTTGGAAGGGACCATCAGCGGTGAAATGCCGGCTCATGTCGTGGTTTATGAATTCCACAGCAACGATGCCAGCCTAGGCGGTAACTCCCTGCGCGGCGCCAGTGGCAATATCGGCGTCAACGTGGCGGCCGGTTCCAACAATCTGCAGCGTAACTCCCTGGCCATTGCTTCCGCTTCAGGTGGTGGCAACGGTGGTGGTAATGGTGGTGGCGAGTGATAGTGGATCGTCGAGATATCAATACGATGTCTCATTGAATTCCCGGCCTGCTTCTGCAGGCCGGGTGTTTCAAGCCAAGGCTGTTTCTTGCATATTGGCCAAGGAGTAAGTCATGAAGCCACCTTATCGTCACTGGCTACCGTGGATGGTAATAGGGCTCTCCTTGATAATTTTCGATGCTCAGGCTGCCAGTGTCAGCCTGGGTAATGTCATGCCGGGAACCGTGATCAAGAAGGATGTTCAGTCAATCCGTGAGCGCCGATACGAGAACCTCGTCGAGCAGCGCACGGATTTTTCCTGTGGAGCGGCTTCTCTGGCAACCATTCTCAAGTATGCCTACCAGTTGCCTTCGGTGACGGAGGAAAGTGTCCTGGCCGGCATGCTTGAAGTGTCTGATCCCGAGCTGGTTCGCCAGCAGGGGTTCTCGCTGCTGGATCTCAAGAACTACGTGGAGAGGCTGGGATACCGTGGCCGCGGGTATGAGGTGACGCCGGCTACCCTTGACGAGGTATCGATCCCCGTCATCGTGCTGCTGGACCTCGATGGCTACAAGCACTTTGTGGTCATGAAGAAGGCCAGTGGTGATCGGGTCTATGTCGGCGACCCGGCGCTGGGTAACCGGGTGATGGATCGCGACGACTTCATGGAAGCCTGGAACAACATCATCTTTGCCGTCGTCGGTGACGGATTCGATCGCAGCACCGTGCTGCTCGATCCACGGCAGCCGCTGACGGCGCATCGCATGCGGGATGTCTTTGCGCCGGTACCTCAACAGAAACTGCTCGATTTCGGATTTCGGCACGCCGAGCTCTTCTGACGCCAATGCGCAGCAGAATGGCCAGCCGACCAGAGGGCAATGACCATGTTCAAGCAAGGGTGGAAACAGAGCTGCAGAAAGGTGAGCGTGACATCGCTGATGGCTGCTGGAGTGATGAGCCTCACCGCGCCGGCGGTGCATGCCGCCGTATCGGACTTTTCGGATTTCCAATCGGGCCGCGAACTCAGTGATTCGGAACTTGGCCAACAGCGCGGTCGGTTCGTTGACAAGGGAAAACTGATGTTCTTCGGTGTGCAGGTGACCAGTGAGTGGCGCACCTCTCACGGTGAGCATCTGATAGCGCAAGGGAACCTGGTGGGTGACATTAGAGGGAGCATCCCCAAGGTGACATTCGAGCCTCGAATCACCACGTTCTCGAGCGAGGAGTTGGCTTCCAGCATCCGGCAAGGCAATGGTGCTACCGTGATCGATGCCGGTACCGGCAATGCCCGCGGCGTGGTTCAGACCATCCAGGCAGCTGGGGATTTCAATACTGCTGCTAATGATTTGCAGATCGACGTCCTCGATGCATCAGCTTACCAGGGGGGGGGTAGCACCAATCGTGACGATCTCGAACGGCGCCTGCCGTCTGGCACGCGGGTGTCGGTCAGCCACGGGCCGCAAGGGATGGACGTGTCCCTCGATGTACCGGGGATGGGTAGCGCCAAGCAGGCCATCGTGCCGAGCCAGGGGCTGCGTCAGTCGATCCAGCTGACCAGCGACCTGCAGCAGGTGCGTAACCTGACGCGGCTACAGCTCTATATGGGACAGCGCGGCGCCAATGGCGATGTGCCCGGCATGCGCAGCGCCGTTGAGTCGGTGCGGCAACTCAGGCGCTGATCCACTTACGCATCAACGCCGTGCTGGTCTACACTCCCCTAGGGTTTGATGACGCTTGAATCCTCAAGCCGTGTCAGCTATGACACGGCTTGATGCTGATTGTCGAGGGTGCCGCTGGCACAAGGAATATCGTGTGGACAAAACGAGGTCATTCATGCGGGATAAAGTATCGCTCTTGTACATTTCCATCGCGGCGGCAACCCTTGGCGGGGTATCGTCAGTCCAGGCACAGACCACCGGCGAGAGGGCCGGAGAAGAAGGCGAGGTGGTTCGCGAAGCGCGTCCCAGCCAGAGCGTCGAGAATGTCTTTCGCGAAGAGCATGCGCTCTTTTCCGATCGGTTGACCATCGAGCCGGGGATCAACTACTCCTACTCGGATCGCTCGCAGCTGGCTTTGCGAGGTTTCTTGGCGCTTGATGCCATCTTTCTGGGCGAGATTAATCTGGACTCAGTAGAAAGTCATATCACCACCTTCGATTTCAATACTCGCTATGGGATAACTGATCGGATAGAGGTTGGGGTAAATCTGCCCTTTGTCTACCGCAGCAGTACCTATCAATCGATAGGAGCGGGTGGGTCTACCGAGGCCAATATTGAGTCATCTGTGGATGAGGCAGGCATAGGTGATATCAGTCTTTCACTTTCCTATCGACTCTTGCCGGAAACAGCAGAGCGGCCGGATCTGGTCTGGAACTTTGGAATAAGAGCGCCAACAGGAACAGATCCTTATGGCATTGCCCTGCGTTCAGTGCCCGGATCAAATGAAAATCTCAATGTTCCAGACGAGCTTCCGACCGGGAACGGTGTCTGGGGTGTTAATACGGGCGTTTCGTTTCTCAAGACCCTGGATCCGGCGATCGTCTTCGCCAACTTGGGATATACCTACAACTTTGAAGAAAGTTTCGACGATATATCCGCTTCTGATGGTGATCAGCCTGGTGATGTAAAGCTGGGTGATACCATTCGCGCCGGGTTTGGGACCGCCTTTGCCCTGAATGAGAGTTTCAGCCTGTCGCTATCCTACTCTCATGAATATATCCAGCAGTCGGAAACAACTCGCGGTGGCGTTACTAGAAAAGTCGTTGGCAGCGATGCCAATGTGGGCGTGCTGAGCCTGGGTGGTACCTATGCCCTGAGCGACAGCACCTCTATTGTTACGAGCTTGGGTGTGGGGCTCACCGACGATGCCTCGGATATCAGCCTGACCTTCCGCATGCCTTTGCAGTTCTGACCCTGCCCCCGGGGCACAAACAACGGGCCGCTGCAATGCGGCCCGTTGACGTTCGGTTGGGGCAGTTCCAGCCTGGGGCGCGCTATGGCTTGTTCAACCCGGTCTTTGCTTTCGCGATAGGTACGGGGAGAGGTGCTGGCGTTTTATCGCGACTGCCTCGCCCCGGCATGGGCCTCAGTGGCATAATGCCCGCCATCCTGAGGTCATGACGGAAGGTGTCGATGCTCAAGTGGTTGGCCATGGCGCTGCTCCTGCTGCTCGCGCTGCTGCAGTACCGGCTGTGGTTCGGTGACGGCGGCGTTCGCGAGCTGGGCCAGATCCGCGAGCGCGTCGAGACGCTGGACGCCGCCAATCAGCCGCTGCGCGACCGCAATGCGCGGCTGGCCGCCGAGGTGCTGGACCTCAAGACCGGGCTCGATGCCATCGAGGAGCGCGCCCGCAGCGACATCGGCATGGTGCGTAGCGATGAGCGCTTCTACTGGGTGCCCGGTGTTGCCGTGGTGAGCGATAGCCTGGCAGGCCACGCCAATGCCGTGATGGAACCGGCGCCGCGAGCCTCGGGAGCCGTCGATGAGTGAGAGGCTGTGGCTGGTGGTGCCCGCGGCGGGACGTGGGCGGCGCATGGGTGCCGAGCGTCCCAAACAGTACCTCGATCTGGCCGGCCAGCCGGTGATGGCCCACACCCTGGCACGACTGCATGCCGCGTTTCCGATGGCCAGGTTGTGCCTCTGTCTCGATCCGGACGACGAGTACTTCGATGCCGCCTGGGTGCCCTTCGCCTGCTGGCGCCGGGTGCCCGGCGGTGCTGAACGTGCCGACTCCGTGGCCAACGCGCTGGCGGCCATTGCCGACACCGCGGCGGATGAGGACCTGGTGCTGGTGCACGATGTCGCCCGACCCTGCGTCAGCGTGGCGGACCTGCGCCGGCTGTTCGACCGGCTTGCCGACGAACCGGTGGGCGGGCTGCTTGCCGCCCCGGTGGCCGACACCATGAAGCGCGACGATGGCACCGGCCGGGTAGCGGTCACCGAGCCGCGCGACGGCCTGTGGCATGCGCTGACACCGCAAGGCTTCCGTTACGGCCTGCTACGCCGGGCGCTGGAAGCCGCGCGCGACAGCCGCAACAGCGTCACCGACGAGGCCTCGGCCGTGGAGGCGCTGGGTTTCTCGCCCTGCCTGGTGGCGGGGCGACGCGACAACCTCAAGATCACCCATCCCGAGGACCTGGCGCTCGCCGAGCGGATTTTCGCCGCCCAGCAGGCCGAGCCGTCACTCGGGGACAGCATGACCCGGGAGGCACCCTGAGATGATGCGTATCGGTCACGGCTTCGACGTGCACCGCTTCGGCGAGGGCGACCACCTGATGATCGGCGGCGTTGCCATCCCCTTCGCGCAGGGCTTCGTCGCTCACTCCGACGGCGACGTGCTGCTCCACGCGGTCTGCGACGCCCTGCTGGGCGCCGTGGCGCTGGGAGATATCGGCCGCCATTTCCCCGATACCGACCAGGCCTGGGCCGGGGCTGACAGCCGTGAGCTGCTGCGCCGGGTAGTGGCGCTGGTTGTTGATGCCGGCTACCGCGTGGGTAACCTGGATGCCACCGTGATTGCCCAGGCCCCCAAGCTGGCACCGCACGTCGGCGCCATGGTCGAGGCCATCGCCGCCGACCTCGGCGTGGCGCGCGCTGCCGTCAACGTCAAGGCGACGACCAGCGAGCGGCTGGGCTTCACCGGCCGTGGCGAGGGCATCGCCGCCGAGGCGGTGGTGCTGCTGGAACGCTACGCTGCCTCCGGGGCAGCGGAGGGTGGCCGGTGAGCGAGACGCGCCACGTGACGTTCGACATGGCTCAGGCCTGGCCACCGGCCTGGCCCCGTGCGTTGGATGCCGAGTTCGGGCCGCCGCCACCCGGCGACTATCGCGCCAGTCCCGAGGATTTCGTGGTCGAGGAGTGCCTCGACTTCGCCCCGGAAGGCGAGGGCGAGCACCTCTGGCTGTGGGTCGAGACGCGGGAGCTCGCCACCCTCGACGCGGTGCGCGAATTGGCCCGCGCCTGTGGCGTGATGGCTCGTGCCATCGGCTACTCGGGCATGAAGGACCGCTTCGCCGTGACCCGCCAGTGGCTCTCCGTGCAGTTGCCGGGGCGCGAGGCGCCCGAGGGGCTCGTCGAGACGCTGGCGGGCCGCGGCATCCGCGTGCTGGCCCAGGCGCGCCACCCGCGCAAGCTCAAGCGCGGGGTGCACCGCGCCAATCGCTTTGCCCTGGTGGTGAGCGGGGCGGCGGTCGAAGATATCCAGCTCGAGGCGCGCTGGGCGCGGCTGCGTGAGCAGGGGGTACCCAATGCCTTCGGCCCGCAGCGTTTCGGTGCCGAGGGGCGCAACCTGGCGCGGGCGGCGGCGCTGCTGGCACGAGGCTGGCGCAAGCGCGACGACCGCCACGGCATGCTGCTCTCCACGGCGCGCAGCTTTCTGTTCAACGAGCTGCTGGCGAGCCGTCTGGGGGAGGGCAGCTGGAACCGTCTGCTGCCGGGCGATGTCGCCATGCTCGACGGCACCGCGAGCCAGTTTGCCGTGGCCGCGCTCGACGACAGCCTGGTCGAGCGCGCGGCACGCCTCGACCTGCATCCCGGCGGGGTGCTGTGGGGCAGCGGCGAGAGCCTCGCCACGGGGCCGGCGGCCGAGCACGAGGCGGCGCTGGCGGCGCGCCACCCGGCCCTGTGCGCCGGGCTCGAGCGGGCCGG
>NZ_WHMA01000079.1 GCF_010994375.1 Halomonas sp. NO4 | reverse complement strand
GAACGCCGCCGATGCCGTACCGGTTCCTGAAGATGGCTGACTCTTATGCGTAATCAGGTAGCCTTTTGGCTGCCGAAGTGCTGGAAGACAAGGAAGCTGCTGTCGCCTGGCTATCGCGCCCGAATGAAGCGCTAGGCGGACAAGTCCCGGTTCTGCTCTGTGAAACCGAAGCAGGTGCGGAACAGGTACAGCGCGCTCTATATGCGCTGGAGTGGGGCGGCCCAGTGTGATGTGATGCTACGCAATGGAGAGAATTCATGGACGTCATCGATTGCGAGGTGCTTCGCGCTGCTGAGCAGATCAGCGGTGACAGGAATAAGGCCTTGGCATGGTATCGCCAGCCGCTGCCTGTCTTCGATTACCAGACGCCACGGCAACTGGTCGAGGCGGGCCGCAAGGCTGACCTTCTCCGCTACCTCCGGTCGATTAAGGCTGGTCCTGCTGGCTGAGGAGGGCGCCATGAGCAAAAGTTCTGAACGACCCTATTATCCTCGAGGTGAACGTTACCGGCTTACCCGAAGCCCCACTGGTTTGAGTCGAGCTGCCTTGATCGATCATCTTCAATCATCCCGATAACCGCCTGACAGACTGCAACACCCCGCCTGTTTCGCCAGTGGCGATCATTGCCAATCTTTCATGCCCATCGCTCTCTATTGATCTTGCGCCGAGGTGACCAAGGAACCGGTCGTGGGTCCGCCCACCCTGTAATAGTGTTGCACTTCGAACTTGAGGGCGCCAAATGTCAGGACATGAAACATGTGCAGAGAAATGTCAACTTACCTTTGTGTGAGCATGAAGTTGAGCACTGAAGCGTGTGCAGAGAAATGTCTGCACACGGACGCGTGAGCGTGGATATGAGCACAGAAGATGTCTGCTCTTTCTCGGTGGCACGTTTGGTTGTATCAGGTCAAGCGGGCTCCGCAGCCTGGCCTTGTTGATCGAAATACATCACTTCTCGTCCGGCTGATGACCACTAGCAACCGGTCGATTGATTAACCAAGAATGCTAATGGGCGTTCGCTCACGCTTGGTCGGCCGGCTGTTGAAACAGCGCGGCACAGAGGGCTCCAGCGAAAGCAGCAGGCGACTCAGGCAGCCTACCATGGCCGGCGCTTGCACAACCTAGCAGACCCGCATGCCCCATACGGATGATCTTCTTTCCGCCTTTACGACGGAGAGGAGATCTGTCGTGCGATTAAGGTTGGCACGGAAGCTAGCCGAACTCCTCGGTATCGATTTCCGCCTGCTGCGCTTCGCCGTATCGATTACCCACCACCTGGTCCGGCGTCATCATGACGTCCAGCCGGGAGAGGGTCGCGGCAGCCAGGCGCAGTGGTTCTGCCGCCAGGTTCTCGCGCATGTGCGCGACGGAGCGAGTACCCGGAATCGGAAGGATGTCATCCCCCTTGGCTCTGAGCCAGGCCAGCGCCAACTGACTGGGCGTCACGTCCAGTTCCTGGGCCACGGCGGTGAAATCCGCCAACAGGGAAAGGTTCTTGGGATAGTTCTGGGCACTGAAACGCGGCATGCTTCGACGCATGTCGTTCTCTTCGAGGCTTTCGGGATCAGAGACGGCCCCCGCCAGGAAGCCCCTGCCGAGGGGGCTGAAGGCCACCAAGGCCGTGTTCGCCTCGCGGCACGCCTCGATCAGGGCGATTTCCGGATTCCGTGTCCACAGCGAGTATTCAGACTGCACCGCCGCAATGGGGTGTTCGGTCCGGGCACGGCGCAGGGTGGTCGCGGACACCTCAGACAACCCAACAGCCCGT
>NZ_WHMA01000078.1 GCF_010994375.1 Halomonas sp. NO4 | reverse complement strand
TGTGCGCCAGGCATGGCGCGCAGCGCCTGACTGGCGCTGTTCCCGAGGGTGGTGCCTCGGGATGACTTGGGGGTGAAAGTCCCCTGCACGCCCGGCAAGGGGAAGTGCTAGCCGACGGCAAGGGTGTCTCCCGTGAGGGAGAATCCGAAGGCAGCC
This sequence comes from Halomonas sp. NO4, assembly GCF_010994375.1. Classification (GTDB taxonomy): domain Bacteria; phylum Pseudomonadota; class Gammaproteobacteria; order Pseudomonadales; family Halomonadaceae; genus Halomonas. The sequence goes on along the minus strand of NZ_WHMA01000078.1, from coordinate 1,654 downwards.
CGAGGCAAAACGCTGGCCTGACGAACAGGAAGCGGATATGAGGCGTCATGGCGGGGCGAGATGGCATCAATCATCAAAGCCCGATACTTGCACGGAACGCCATGACGTATATCCGACAGGCATAAGCGGGAAGGTCGCGCGTCTTACCCTGGGAGGTCTGGTGGTCTGCCACGGTGCTACCGGCGTCGAGAGGCGACGGGATGGACTACCAGACGTCAGCAGAGGCCATAGTAAGTGCCGGTTCACCGCGGCACCAAGGGCCGAACATGAAGAACCGCGAGTAGGCGATGACGTCTCGAGGATCGATCATAAAGACCGAAACTGGCGCTGATACCGCCACCCACCCAGAGGGGCAGGGGCAGTACCCCGAGTCCCAGCCGGTGGGCGTCGAGACGGTCCCGGCGTCGTCATCGTGGACGAAAGCGGAGCCCGCCCCGCTCATGGAGGCCGTAGTAGAGAAGGCCAACATGGCGCGGGCTTACCGTAGGGTGGTCGCCAACCAGGGCGCGCCGGGTGCCGATGGCATGACGGTGCACCAGTTGGCCGACCACCTGAAGGAGCACTGGCCGACGCTGTGCGAGCGGCTGCTGGCCGGTGAGTACCATCCCAGCCCGATCCGGGCCGTCGAGATTCCCAAGCCCAAGGGCGGGACGCGACAGCTCGGCATCCCCACGGTTACCGACCGGCTGATCCAGCAGGCGCTGTTGCAGGTGCTGACGCCGCTCTTCGATCCGGGCTTCTCCGCATCGAGCTACGGTTACCGCCCCAAGCGCAGCGCCCAGCAGGCCGTCTCGGCGATGAAGGCCCATGTCACCGCCGGCCACCGCTGGGTGGTCGACCTCGACCTGGAAGCCTTCTTCGACCGAGTGAACCACGACCTGCTGATGGCGCGGGTCGCGCGCCGCGTCCGCGACAAGCGGGTGCTGCGCCTGATCCGGCGCTACCTGGAAGCCGGGATGTGCCAGGATGGCCTGGCCGCGCCACGCCGGCAGGGAACGCCCCAGGGCGGACCGCTGGGTCCGCTGCTGGCGAACATCCTGCTGGATGACGTGGACAAGGAGCTGGAACGCCGGGGTCACCGCTTCTGCCGCTACGCCGACGACGTACAGGTGTACGTCAAGAGCCGGCGGGCGGGTGAGCGCGTCATGGCCAGCCTGAGTGATTGTCTCGAGAGTTCGCTCCGGCTGACAGTCAATTGCGACAAGAGCGCGGTGGATCGGCCCTGGAACCGGGGGTATCTGGGCTATACGCTGACCCGACACAAGCTGCCGAAGCTGACGCTGGCTAAGACCAGCCTGCAGCGTCTGATGCAACGTGTCCGCGAGATCCTCAAGCGTGGCAGGGGACGCCACATCCAACGGGTGATCGAAGAGTTGGTGCCTGTCCTACGAGGATGGGCCAGCTACTTCAGCCTCGTCGATGTGAAGCGCCCGCTGGAAGCGTTGGATCAATGGATACGTCGCCGGCTACGCGACTTGATCTGGCGGCAATGGAAGCGCCCGCGGACCCGGCGCCGTAAGCTCCTGGCACTGGGTCTGGACGACTATCGGGCGTGGAAGTCAGCCGGGAATGGGCGAGGCCCCTGGTGGAATGCCGGTGCCTCGCACATGAATCAGGCCTTGCCACGGAAGTGGTTCGAGCGGCTGGACCTGAT
>NZ_WHMA01000077.1 GCF_010994375.1 Halomonas sp. NO4 | reverse complement strand
CACGCGGTAGAGGAGCGTCGTGTAGGCCGATGAAGGTCGATCGAGAGGTCGGCTGGAGGTATCACGAGTGCGAATGCTGACATGAGTAACGACAAGGGGCGTGAAAAACGCCCCCGCCGGAAGACCAAGGGTTTCTGTTCGACGCTAATCGGAGCAGAGTGAGTCGGCCCCTAAGGCGAGGCCGAAAGGCGTAGTCGATGGGAAACGGGTCAATATTCCCGTACCTCACGGTATTGCGATGGGGGGACGAAGAAGGCTAGGTGAGCCAGGCGTTGGTAGTCCTGGTGAAAGTCAGTAGGCTGAGGGGTCAGGCAAATCCGGTCCCTCACGGCCGAGAGACGAGACGAACAGCCCACGGGCTGGAAGTCATCGATGCCACGCTTCCAGGAAAAGCCTCTAAGCTTCAGATACCGTGAGACCGTACCCCAAACCGACACAGGTGGTCAGGGTGAGAATCCCCAGGCGCTTGAGAGAACTCGGGTGAAGGAACTAGGCAAAATGGTGCCGTAACTTCGGGAGAAGGCACGCCGGCTTAGGGTGAAGGCACTTGCTGCCGGAGCCCGAACCGGTCGAAGATACCAGGTGGCTGCAACTGTTTATTAAAAACACAGCACTCTGCCAACGCGTAAGCGGACGTATAGGGTGTGACGCCTGCCCGGTGCCGGAAGGTTAAGTGATGGTGTTAGCGCAAGCGACGCTCCTGATCGAAGCCCCGGTAAACGGCGGCCGTAACTATAACGGTCCTAAGGTAGCGAAATTCCTTGTCGGGTAAGTTCCGACCTGCACGAATGGCGTAATGATGGCCACGCTGTCTCCACCCGAGACTCAGTGAAATTGAAATCGCCGTGAAGATGCGGTGTACCCGCGGCTAGACGGAAAGACCCCGTGAACCTTTACTATAGCTTCACACTGGACGCTGATGTTGCTTGTGTAGGATAGCTGGGAGGCTTGGAAACCCGGACGCCAGTTCGGGTGGAGCCGACCTTGAAATACCAGCCTGGCATCATTGGCGTTCTAACTTGGCACCGTGATCCGGTGTGAGGACAGTGTGTGGTGGGTAGTTTGACTGGGGCGGTCTCCTCCCAAAGCGTAACGGAGGAGCACGAAGGTACCCTCAGCACGGTCGGAAATCGTGCAATGAGTGCAAGAGCATAAGGGTGCTTGACTGCGAGACAGACACGTCGAGCAGGTACGAAAGTAGGTTCTAGTGATCCGGTGGTTCTGTATGGAAGGGCCATCGCTCAACGGATAAAAGGTACTCCGGGGATAACAGGCTGATACCGCCCAAGAGTTCACATCGACGGCGGTGTTTGGCACCTCGATGTCGGCTCATCACATCCTGGGGCTGAAGTCGGTCCCAAGGGTATGGCTGTTCGCCATTTAAAGTGGTACGCGAGCTGGGTTTAGAACGTCGTGAGACAGTTCGGTCCCTATCTGCCGTGGGCGTTGGAGATTTGAGAAGGGCTGCTCCTAGTACGAGAGGACCGGAGTGGACGCACCTCTGGTGTTCCGGTTGTCACGCCAGTGGCACTGCCGGGTAGCTATGTGCGGACGGGATAACCGCTGAAGGCATCTAAGCGGGAAGCCCCCTTCAAGATGAGATCTCCCCGAGGCCTCGAGCCTCCTGAAGGGCCCAGCAAGACCAGCTGGTGGATAGGCCGGGTGTGGAAGCGCTGCAAGGCGTTGAGCTAACCGGTACTAATGGCCCGTGAGGCTTGACCATATAACCCCAAGGGGTCTGCGCATGACGCGCACGATGACGGATACGACGAGACGGTCCGGTCGGCATGATTCACGCTTTTTCGCCTGACGACCACAGCGAGCGGGAACCACCTGATCCCATGCCGCACTCAGCAGTGAAACCGCTCAGCGCCGATGGTAGTGTGGGGCTTCCCCATGCGAGAGTAGGTCATCGTCAGGCACCTTATCCCGAAACCCCGGGCTCATACGAGCTCGGGGTTTTGCTTTTTTGGGTTGCCCGTACGGTTTGCCGTCAGGAGCTAATAATTAGACTTTAGGATGTAGACTAAGGTATAATGCATTGCAACATACCAAGCGATGTGAGATATCCCATGAGCAATGCCAAGATGACCTTCCCGACGATCTGGGATCGGAGCGCCGCCCGTCCATCGGTTTCCAAGCCCTTCCTGCGCCGGTGCTGGAATGGCGTAATCAAGCTTGCCGAGATCCAGTGCCGGGCTCAGGCTCGCCGTGGCTTTCTGCCCTACACCTGATTCTCGATGCCATGCCCCTTGGGCTGTGCGATGCACAACACGGCCTGGGGGCCTATCGATACAAGCCTCGGTCGCATGCGCCCCGGGGCTTGTTTGCATCGGCGATCATCATGAAAGGTCGCTGCCTTGCTGGATGGGACGTGGAGGAGAGTGGATGACGCTGCAAGGGACGGGCCTGGATGGGCGCTGGTATCATGGGGTTGGTTGTACTGATGGAGCCTTCTCGCCGTGACCCTGACGACGCCGGCCTTGCTGTTCCCTGCCATATCGCTGCTGTTGCTCGCTTACACCAACCGTTTCCTCGTGCTGGCTCAGCTGATTCGCAAGCTGGCGGAGGAGGAGCGGAGCCAGCACCAGGATGTGACAGCGCGTCAGATCCAGATGCTGCGCAAGCGTATTTCCCTCACCAAGCGCATGCAGGTGGCCGGGGTGCTGAGCTTTCTGCTCTGTACCCTGTCGATGTTCGCGCTCTTCCTGTCGCTGGAACTCCTGGGCTTGATCCTCTTCGGTGCCAGCCTGATCACCCTGTCGATCTCGCTGGTCTATTCGCTGTGGGAGGTGTTGTTGTCGACCAACGCCCTGAACGTGCAATTGCAGGACATCGAGGCCCTGGGCGGTGCTCGACAGCGCGAGTCCCACCACACGTCGGAAAAGAGGCGCTGATATGCCGACTGCATCGCGCCAGAGCGCCGCACTGATCCCGAAACGACTGTTGCTCTATTGTCGTCCCGGCTTCGAGGCCGATTTGGCTGCCGAGGTCACGGAGCGCGCCAGTGATCTGGGGTGGGACGGAGAGGCCGAAATGGACGCCATGGCCGGCTATGTGAACTTCCGGCTCAGTGACGGGCAGCCGATCAATCCCTTGCACCAGGCGCTGCGGCTAGACGCACTGGTGTTTGCGCGGCAGTGCCTGGTGGGGTTGCCGCCGCTGAGCCTGTCGCGTGATGACCGCCTGACGCCGATTATCGAGCAGGTGCTCGCCAGTGGCTGGAGTTGCGAGTCGGTGTGGCACGAGACTCCCGACACCAACGACGGCAAGGCCCTGTCGGGATTGATCAAGGCCCTGGCACGTCCGCTGGAGTCGCTGCTCAGGAAGCGCGGCGCCTTGCGCCGCAAGGCGGGCGGTCGGCGGCTGCATCTGCTGTGGAGCGCCGGTGACCGGGTACAGCTGGGGATGAGCTTTCCCGGCAACCGCAGCGATCTTCCCGGGGGCATCCGCCGTCTCAAGTTTCCCCAGCAGGCCCCGAGCCGTTCGACGTTGAAGCTGGAAGAGGCGTGGCACGCCTTCGTGCCGCGGGACGAGTGGCCAGAGCGCCTTGGCGAGGGCATGCAGGCCGCCGATCTGGGCGCGGCCCCCGGGGGCTGGACCTGGCAGCTGGTGCAGCGTGGCATGCATGTCTTCGCCATCGACAACGGCCCCATGGACAAGGGATTGATGGCCACCGGGCTGGTGGAGCACCTGCGTGCGGATGGCTTCGTCTGGGAGCCGCCGTATCGGCTGGACTGGCTGGTGTGTGACATCGTCGACAAGCCGGCACGGGTCACGGCCATGATGGAGCGCTGGCTGGTGCGGCGCTGGTGCCGCGAGGCCATCTTCAATCTCAAGCTGCCCATGAAACGCCGTTGGGAAACGGTGTCAGGCTGCCTTGCGGACCTGAGCTCCTCCCTGGAAGAAGCCGGCGTCCGGGCGGCGATCGCCTGCCGGCATCTCTACCATGACCGTGAGGAGGTCACGGTCCATGTCAGGCTGCTGGGCTGAGCAATGGCGCTGTGCGCCAAGGCGTGAATGCTCCCGCGCATCATGCTGCGCATGGATGCGGGGCTTCCCGCTCTCGCTGCCAGAGCGTTGAGAGCGTGACCGGCATTCTCGGTT
>NZ_WHMA01000076.1 GCF_010994375.1 Halomonas sp. NO4 | reverse complement strand
CATAACATCAGTATAGGAGAGACTGACGGGATGGTGGCTGATCAACATGAGTAATCAGGTTTTCTGATGCGCCTGATCGCCCGCCGTCTGATGGCAGGCATGCAGCGTTCACCGGAGGCCTACCTGCAGGAGCATACAGTAGACTTGCGCCGAGCCCGGTAGTGTCGGCGGTGACAGGTCAGACGCCCCCTGGCCCAGGCAATCCTGATGGCCGTCGTCTGCCCGGTTCGATTCACTACAGCGTTCACCATCGCCGTTTTGGCACCGTTCCCAATGGCGGTACGATGGTCGCAATTGCCGCCGAGCCTTTGCTGCCTTAAACAACATGTACTTCATGCGTGGAGCCTGCCATGCCGACCCAGCAGCGTCTGGGCATCCTGCTGCCCGATGACGGCCCGACCGACTACGAGTGGTACGACCTCAACCGCAGTGCGGCCTGTCAGGCCGGGGAACTGCCCGCCATCGAGGTGGGCCGGGTACCCAGCGATGGCCACCATGAGCACGGCGCCCTGACCGCGTTGGGAGCGCCGGACCGCCTGGCGCCGACCGGCGAGAACCTGGTCAACGAGACCGGCGCTGGGGCCGTGGTCTGGGCGTGCACCAGCGCGAGCTTTATCGGCGGGCTCGAGTGGGCCGAGGCGCAGTCGCGCGAGCTCGAGCGCCGCCTCGGTGTGCCGGTGACCAGCACCGCCCTGGCGTTTCGCGATGCACTGGCGGTGCTGGGCGCGCACTCCGTCGACCTGCTCGGTGCCTATCCCCAGGCGGTGACGCAGGCATTGGCGTACTTCCTCGGCGAGAGCCGGGTGACGGTCGAGCATGTCAAGGCGCTGGACTGCCCCTATGCTGCGGACTCCCACCGCATGGACATCCTGGCCGAGGTGCGCGCCTTTTGTGCCGCCCATCCCGACACGGAGCGTCCCCTGCTGGTGCCCGACACGGCGATCAACTCCCTGGCGCTGGTCGAGGCGATGAACCGCGAGGCCGGCCGGGTTGTCCTTACAGCCAACCAGGTGACGCTGTGGGCGGGGCTCGAGTTGCTCAAGTGGCCGGGGCATCCGACAAGCTACCTGAACGTTCTGGCCAACGACGTCTGAGCGTCCTGGTCTGGTACACTGCCCCCATCGTGGGCAATACATGGAGTGGAGATGGCATCGGAACTGAGCGAGTTCGAAGCAAACATGCGGCGCGAGATCGACGCCTTCTTGAAGCCTGGCAAGCGTCAAGCACGCAAGCCGAGCCATGCCGATACGGCGCCTACCCGGCCCGCCAGGCAGGCACCTGGCCACGCCGCCGAGCCGGCGGAGACACGCAAGACCGGTCACCGGGTCAAGCTGGCGGTACGCAAGCGGCAGCTTGATCTGGACACCGTCTTCGAGCATCGTTCTTCCAGTATCTCCAAGCTCGAGGCGCAGCTCGAGGCCGAGAAGGCCGCCAAGAAGGCGGGCTATCCCATCATCGGTTACCTGATCGATATCCAGCGCCTCTGAGCATGCCGTCGCCACCTCTCACCACCGGATCGGTAGAAGGAGACGTCATGAAGACGATCGGGCTGCTCGGCGGCATGAGCTGGGAATCCACGCAGAGCTACTATCGGGCGCTCAACGAGGGCGTGAAGCAGGCGCTGGGCGGGCTGCACTCGGCGAAGGTGGCGATGGTCAGCGTCGATTTCGCCGAGATCGAGGCGCTGCAGCATGAGGGGCGCTGGGCCGAGACAGCGGCGATACTGAGCCGTGCCGCGCAGCAGGTCGAGCGCGCCGGCGCGGATTTCCTGGTGATCGCCACCAATACGATGCACAAGGTGGCGCCGCAGATCGAGGCGGCCATCGCTATCCCGCTGCTGCACATCGCCGATGCCACTGCCGAGCGGCTGGTGGCGGATGGCATTGGCCGCGTGGGCCTGCTGGGCACACGCTTCACCATGGAGCAGCCGTTCTACAAGGAGCTGTTGACCGAGCGCTTCGGCATCGAGGTGCTGGTGCCGGACGAGGCTCAGCGCGAGACGGTTCATCGCGTCATCTACGAGGAGCTCTGCCTGGGACGCACCGAGCCTGCCTCGAAGGCGGCGTATCTCGCCATCATCGCTGCGCTTGGCGAGCGCGGTGCCGAGGCGGTGATACTCGGATGCACCGAGATTGCCCTGCTGGTACAGCAGGCCGACACCGCCGTCCCGCTCTATGACACCACTGCCCTTCATGCGGCAAGGGCCGTGGAGCGCGCCCTGGAAGCGTGAAGGGCCGAATTCCACGACGCTTTCAGCAGAAATCCGCGAGAACCCTCGCCCACTCGGGCGGGGAGGAAAGCGGGCAGTGCGA
>NZ_WHMA01000075.1 GCF_010994375.1 Halomonas sp. NO4 | reverse complement strand
GCCCGGATCTGAGGGGGGCCGGGACGAGCAATCGCCCGGTCTACCCGACCGCATAGGGTGCTCAGACGACTTGGGAACAAATAGTCATCGTTACGGAGATAGGCGCGCTGCATCCATTCCTCAAGGGCGGTGCGAGTCTGCTCGGTTATTTCAAACTGTACTGGCCTCTTCGTTTTCTGCTGCGTGACGATGGCTCTTGAAGCCACATGGTTGCCATGGGATACATCACGGACGCGTAATTTGACTAAATCACAGGCTCGCAGTTTGCTATCGATCGCCAGCTCGAACAGCGCTAGGCCTCTTATGTTCTCAGCAAGCTGCAGCCTGACACGAATGGCCCAGATGTCTTTGAGCCGAAGCGGTGTTTTCTGACCAACTAGTTTGCCTTTGTTCCAAGGCTCGCGGGTAGCTGTTGTTGATGTGCTCATGGTGTGGACCTCCTCGGATGGAATGTATAGGATGGTCCAGAACATGATCGACGTGTGCTGGAGCCAGCAGTCAGTCGTGATTCGACACAAAACGGACATGGAAGCAAATGCTGCGGGCGCGTTTATCGGTGTTAGAGGGTGGACTACCACTCACTCAATTTTTCTTAGGTCAGTTAATATGGTAGATAGAAGAGTTAAATGGTTGGCCTATACGGTTCTAGTCGGCCTTATACCAATAGGTTCGCGTTTTCTAATCTGGTTGGTCTCAACATCTAATACGATGCCGTTGTTCAATCCGTCTGACTTTGTTGCATTTGGATTGGTGCTGCACATATCTAATATCAATGAGATTGAGCATATAGGTGCAAACGACCATAATTGGAAAACCATACAGAACGGTGTTTCTTTGGCGTTTATTGTATTTTATGGTGTTCTGTATGCGTTAACGGTAATGTCCGATATGTCTCCAGGGATAATAAATTTAGAGACCATTAAATATTCAGCGATGATTCTTTGTGTAGTCTCATTGTTTTTAAGCTATTCCGTGTTTCATCGAGTGTCGATGATCGAGAAGGGTGGAGGCTAAAATGGATATACTAGTGATATTTATAGCCGCTATTCTAGTTATATCCGGTGCTGGTGTTGGCGTTTGGTCAATATTAAGTACAAGGAAAAGATACCTTGATGACTATTTGAGAAGGAAGCGCAATGGAACATCTTAAGAACTTTATCTATCTGGATGAATACAAAATGTCTTCACTGTCGTCACAACTTTTTGAAGGCATTACAGAGTATCTTGTTTCTGCAAACAGGTCAGCATCAGAGGAAAGTGAGCAGCAAAAAGGAGAAATTGGTAGTGGTCGTATTTTTGCTGATGCGCTTAGCAAAGATAGTAGCACAGAAGAGAAAAAGGTTCTTCACGACTATCTGTATTCAAAATTTGAAAATAGACTTCTAGAAAATGAAAAAGTTCTAATCGTGAAAGGTGGTTCGGAGTGTGATTTATTGGCTGAGATACCCAAATATCCATTCATAAAGATAACATCCAAGGCCATCTTCAATGACATTAATTCTATTAAAGCAACCCTGACTAATTTTAATGTTTTGGGCGAAGCATTTGCGTACGTAACTAACTTTGAAAAACTTAAGGAAGTTCAGTCTCAACTTGAAGAGGCAAAAAGGAATACGAAAGATCGAAATGAAAAAGCACGGCTACAGCAAGAGTATAAATCGATAACAAATATAAAAAATGTGGCTAAGGAGACGGGCCTCCATCAAGATGAAAAATTTCTGGAAAAACTAAATTATCTATTGTCTTACGGTTTTGAAGATCAGTTCGAAATACAAATGAATGGTTCTGACCGTATATGTACCGCAAATTTAAATAGAGAATATTTGCGCGAGAATGAGTCTCTATTGAAAAGGAAATATTCGCGAATCACTGAAAAAGAATTTGTGATGTTTGGAGTGGTATCTCAAGCGAATAACTCAAAGAACATAGATATCGAGGGTGAAGAGGAGGTGGACGAGGAAAGATCAATTAAGGATGCATTGCTAAATCTGGTAGAGCACCTGACGAACTTGGAGAACCAGTTTACGGGTAGGCTTTCAAATGAAATCATCATTGATCCTATTGCAATTTATACAGAACTCTAGAGAAACCTCCTCTAACATATTGCGCCACACGGATGGCCTTTTTTCCACTTCGCTTAAAAAAGGCCACTGGTGTGCTCCACGTTAGATTTCAAAGGAGCTTCTACGTTGCCATTCCAGATCACCAAAGTTTCAGATCAAGGAACAGCCAATCCCATTGTGGCTCGCTTGAGTGTACAGACTAGTCAGCTGGTCAAGTTTTGTCCCGGTGGCGAAGAGTTACACAAATCTGTCCTTGAGCTTTTTCATGACCATGTCCAAAAACAATCCTGATTACGCATAAGAGTCAGCCATCTTCAGGAACCGGTACGGCATCGGCGGCGTTCTC
>NZ_WHMA01000074.1 GCF_010994375.1 Halomonas sp. NO4 | reverse complement strand
CACGGGTGGGTCAATTTTGTTGACCGCTGGTGGGTCACTTCTGATGGCCATTGACAGCGACATGATCAAGAGCTTCAAGGACAAGCAGACCGCCACCATCGCCAACGGTCGAGTGTTGCGCAAGTTGCCACAGGACATGCAGCGAAACGCTTTGAAGAAACTGCGCCAGCTGGAGGCTGCCGCCAGCCTGGACGATCTGCGCATTCCACCCGGCAATCGCCTGGAAGCGTTGCGCGGTGATCGTGAAGGTCAGCACAGCATCCGCATCAACGATCAATGGCGGCTGTGCTTCCGCTTCGAAGACGGCAATGCCCATGATGTCGAAATCGTCGACTACCACTGAGGAGGCGACCATGACCAAGCGACTGCCCAACATCCACCCGGGCGAGATCCTCCTCGAGGACTTCATCGAGCCCATGGGGCTGACCAAGAACTCCCTGGCCACGGCCATCGGCGTACCGGCTACCCGTATCGGCCAGATCACCCGCGGCGAGCGCGCCATCACCGCCGATACCGATCTACGCCTGTCTCGCTACTTCGGTACCAGCGAAGGCTACTGGCTACGGCTGCAGAACGCCTACGACCTGGAGCAGGCCAGGCGTAAAGGGCGCTACGATGACATCCGTCCGCACGCCGCCTAATTAACCTTAGCCACCCGCCGCTCGAATACCTCCCGCGCCGCTCGGATGCCTCTCAGATGCCGCGCCTGGCGGGCATGCTCACGGGACTGCCGAAGCGCTTATGAGTGTTCATTATTCCTGGCGCACGGCCGTGTTGCATGTAACAGCAGGCATGCACTACTCTGTTACATGAAACGGAAAAAGGAGGGGGCTCGTCATGGTAGCAACCAACGACGTGAACACACGGGTGAAGAAGCACCGTGCCGCTCTGAGAGCCGCCGGCCTGCGCCCGATCCAGATTTGGGTACCGGATACCCGGAGTCCCGGCTTTGCCGAAGAGGCTCGTCGGCAGTGCGCCATCGTCGCGGCTGCCGATGCAGGGGATCGCGACCTGGATGACTTCATGGACGCGGCACTGCGAGACCTTGACCTGGACGACGAGAGTGACGCATGAGGCGCGGGGGCCTGGTGACTATTGCCCTGCCAGGTGACTTCGGTAAGCCGTGCCCGGCCCTCGTCATCCAGTCAGATCAGTTTGCTGGCACAGCCAGCGTCACCGTGCTGCTGCTATCCAGCACCGTGGTCGATGCACCTTTGATCCGTCTCGATGTGGAACCGGCTCCCGAGAATGGTTTGCGACGACGCTCCCAAGTCATGGTGGACAAGTCCATGACAGTGAAACGGGAGAGAGTGGGTGAGGCCTTCGGCCATCTCGATGACAGCGACATGGTCGCTGTTAACCGAGCATTGGCGGTGTTCCTAGGCTTTTCTTGATGCAGCAGCACCGCGCGGATCACTTGAGAGTCTGTCCCCGGTGAATGCAATCAAGGAAGGATCAGTGCTTATCCTCAACGCGCAGCACACGGACGTCAGCCACCGCCAGGCCGGTGGCCTCGGCAATCTGCTCATCGCTGAGCACACCCAACTTGATCAGATTACGGGCAGTCTGTTCGGCACGCAGTTGCTCGCCCTCCTGACGCCCCTCCTGACGCCCTTTCTCTAATGCCAGGCGCTCAATCGTATTCACGTAAGGCATGTGCTTTTCCTCCTGTATGGCATGGACCGCCTGGGCAAACTCGGGTTCCAGAGCACGGGGCAGTTGGAGCATCCAATCGATGATGTTGAACAGCAGCACGACCTGCTCGCGGCTGTAGCCTCGTTCATACAGCAGCCGAATCAGTGCGATCTTGACATCCTTGCGCGTGGCGTCGTCCTTGATCCGCTTGGCGTGGATCTGAGCCATCACCACCAGCGCGAAGACGTTGCTGCTGGCCTCCAGCTCCGCCCAGCGGTCTTCCCAGTCGATCAGTTTAGCCGTGGGGAAGGCAAAGGTCAGCGCGCATCCCCAGCGCTGATAGCGAAAGGCCGTGGGCCGGAAGCTGTCGCGGGTATCGGCCAACACCGCGAGGCTCACCACGTCCACCCCGTAGCGGTCCCGCAGCCGGTACTGGTAGATGTACATGCGCTCGGCAAAGGCCTCTTCTGGCTCGCCCTGCACTTCGACGTGGATCAGAACCCAGGTCTCGCTACCGTCGCGGGCGTAGACCTTGATGAGCTTGTCAGCGTAGCGCCGGCCGCTGTTGGCATCCGGTGTGACCTGCTGCAGCTCCTTATCGAGGAAGCTGTAGCCCTGGCTCCAATCCACCTGCTCATGGATCTCCGGGAACAGCAGGTCGAGGAACTCCTGAAAGTAGGCGTCCAACGCCATCTTCCACGGGCTGTCGTGGTCGGTAGCTCGGGCGGCGTCCGTTTCGCTCATGTGTACTCCTGTCCGTTGCCGGCAGTGTACCATGGCCGGTTTCGCCTCCGCGCCACGACCCGATCACGAGAGCTCGATCACGCCGCCCTGCAGAGCGACAATCAAGATGAGAGTCACGCGACAATCACGATGAGAAAGCCGAGACCT
>NZ_WHMA01000073.1 GCF_010994375.1 Halomonas sp. NO4 | reverse complement strand
CATAACATCAGTATAGGAGAGACTGACGGGATGGTGGCTGATCAACATGAGTAATCAGGTATGTTTATCCAGTTTCACCAGCAAGGCTATCGCCTTGCACCGCCTTGACTGTCGATTCATTCCAAAAATCGAATCGCAGAATGCGGCGGGATTTTGTTCAAACCACAGGGAGAGTCACCCTCCCCTGACCAGCCACCAGGCGTGTACCGCGCCCGGCACCCAGCCGAGCAGCGTCAACACCAGGTTGACCAGCAAGTGCCGCCCGCCGAACCCGCCGAGCCCCACGGCCAGCGGCGGCAGAAGTACCGCCAGGGCCAGCAGCGCAGCACGGGGCGCGGGAGCATCCGGTACGACAGGGGGAGGAGCGGATGCTGAGGAGGGAGCGGCGGCATGCGGCTCATGATACTGCACGGCATCGCTGTCGCGTGCCACCTCGGCGGTCTCGTGTTCGAAGGCCCCCTGGTGTGCCTCGTGATCGATCTTCTGCTCGATGCTGTCGGCATCCTCGGCGAGTTCGCCGTGATAGCGTTCCCACTCCTCCCAGTCGAAGGGTGTGCCGGCACGCGGCCGATGGTCACCGGCTTCCCGAGCCCGGGCCCAGGCCTTCTCTTCCAGGGTGTTGGGACGCTCTTCATCACGCCCCTGGCTGATGCCCTTCTTGGCCATGTACTCCCGTGCGTCCATCGACACCTCCTCCAACGAGCTCGGTGACTTCCACGCCATTTCGTTGATATTGAGAGTCCTCACCTCGGCTCGGGTTCCTCCATCGACCCGCCGAGCGTTGGCAGAAGTGTTGGCGCCGGCCCTCAAGCGAGTTCCGGGCTCGGCTATGCTGAAGGGGCGACATGCCCGTGCCAACGGACAAGGAGATCCGCCATGCCCAACAAGGCCCCCACCACCGTGCGCGACATCATGTCCCGCGACTGCTATCGGGTCACCGAAAACACCTCGGTCACCACCCTGTCCGAAGGCCTGGCGCTCCACCGCCTGCCGGGGGTGCCGGTCGTCGACAGCCACGACCACCTGATCGGCTTCATCTCCGAGCAGGACGTGCTCGGCAAGGTGCTGGAAAGCGCCTACCTCAATGACGAGCCGCCGCTGGTGCGGGAGCTGATGCGCCATGAAGTGCTTGCGGTCTCCCCCACCAAGAGCATTACCGACCTGGCCCAGGAAATGCTCGGCACCAAACCCAAGGTGTATCCGGTGACCGAACAGGGTCGACTGGTAGGCATCGTGACCCGCCGCGACGTACTGAGCGCCCTGCTGCGGATGCGCCACTCCTGACCGACAGCGCCTGTCACGACCTCCTTCAAGGCGCGCCCGGCAACCGCCGGGCGCGCGCAATGCCGTTCTTTCCCCAGCCGTCCGAGCCCGTTTGCGCCTTGCATCACACCCACAAAAAGAAGCCGCCACATGCTGAGCATGGGCGGCAAGATCGAAACTGCGAGCCAGAGCAACAGTGTTAGCGACTGCCATCGCGCTGTTGTCTGTACCTCTATGACAACCTGTAGCCGAAAAGTTCTCGCAACGACAAAGTTTTTGAATTCCCCCGGACTTGCCATCCTCGCGAGGCCTCCTATATCATCAGCTCCGCCTCGCGGGTGTAGCTCAATGGTAGAGCAGAAGCTTCCCAAGCTTAAGACGAGGGTTCGATTCCCTTCACCCGCTCCACTCCCGGCTGCAGGCCTGCCGTCCCGTCTCGCGGCATCGCATGTCTTTCGTCACCTGCAGCAGTCGTCAATGCGGACCTCTGCATGGCCCTCTATCTGCTTGTCCTGGCGGTCTGTCTGCTGGTCATCGGCAGCGTGATCGGGTTACTGCTTCTCTCGCGCACCCCGCGCTACCGCACCGAGCCGCAGCACCTTCTCGACCTGTTCGACAAGGCGCTGGAGAGTCGCGTCAACGAGTCGGAGTGGAATGCGGTCATGGGCTATCCGATTCGCCACGACGAATACCTGGAAGGTGTGCGGCGACGCGCCTACCGCCTGATGGACGAGCACGGCCGCCACAGCCGCGCCGCTCGCGGCAAGCCCCTGCTGGACAGCACGGGGCAGGAGGAGCTCGCCGCCCTGCGCGACCACCTGGCCGCACGCCTTCAGCTGCGGCAGGGGGCCGGCGAGAATGAGAAGAATGAGCGCTGAGTGCCCATCCTGTCACCGCAGGGTACCCACACCGAGCAAGGTGTGGGGGGAATGCGGCGTGAGCCGTAGGCTCACTTGCGGGCAACGCCGTTGCTGTTATTATGTATATATATCCAGTTTAGAGATAAATGATAAATGAAGCGACAGCTTGGCCTGAAGTACCGCCTCGATCCGACGCCGCAGCAGGCGGCGCGGTTGCGGGTACTGGCCGGCCATGCGCGCTTTGTCTGGAACCAGGCGCTGGCCGAATGCCGTGCCGCGCGCGAACGGGGCGAATGGGTGCCGCGTTACGGCACCATGGCCGGCTGGATCACCGCCTGGAAGCGCCAGCCGGCGACGGCGTTTCTGGTGGATGCCTATACCGACAACCTTCAGCAGAAGCTGCGCGATCTGGATACCGCCTGGCAGCGCCACTTCAACCCCAAGCTGGATGCCGAGGCGCCGACCTTCAAGAAGAAGGGCAAGAGCCGCGAC
>NZ_WHMA01000072.1 GCF_010994375.1 Halomonas sp. NO4 | reverse complement strand
CGGTGCATTGCCATCGCGATCCCGCCCACGCACCTTGGCCAGCCGGGTCGCCGCCAGCCGTTCCTTGAGGCCACCGGCGGTGAGGCGCTCTCGGGTGACCCAGTTGCCGATCAGCGCCAGGTCCAGCTCTGGCTCGGCCTCCAGCACCTGCCTGGCGCCCCGCAGCTGGTCCTTGTAGTGATGCGGCACGCTATGGCGCAGCTTGTCACACAGCTGCCTATGCGACGTCAACTACTTTGGCCGCTTAGCGACAATTAAAATGACCGGTTGGATGAGGTAGTTGTCGTCAGCCTGACGACCCGATGTCTCCTCCTTGTAATTGACGCTGATAAGCCCGCTTCCTATAGCTCTCCCCGCTCAGCTCCATCAGCGTGGCGTGGTGCACCAGCCGATCGATGGCGGCCACCGCCATCATGCTGTCGGGGAAGATGCTGTCCCAGGCGCTGAACGGCTGGTTGGCAGTGATGATCAGGCTGGCCGACTCGTAACGGTGGGCAATCAGCTCGAACAGTACCGAGGTCTCGGCTTCGCTGCGTTTGACGTAGCCGATGTCGTCGATCACCAGCACGGCGTACTTGTCGAGCTTGATCAGGGCATCGCTCAGGCGCAGAGCTTGCTTGGCAGCCTGGAGCTCCTGGACCAGGCTCGATGCGGTGGCGTAGCGCACTCGGTAGCCCTGATCGACCAGCGCATGGCCGAGCCCGGCCGCCACATGGCTCTTGCCCACGCCAGAGGGCCCGAACAGCAGCAGGTTGTGGGCCTGGTCGACCCACTGGGCATCGCCCGCCAGGGTACTCAGCTGCCGGCGCTGCTCGGCGGCGAGTGCATCGAACTCGAAGGTTTCCAGCGTCTTGCCCGCCGGCAGCCGAGCCTCCTTGAGGTGACGGGCCAGTCGGCGCCGCTCACGCTCGGCCAGCTCGTGCTCGCACAGGGCAGCCAGCGTCTGTGGCAGACTCCAGCCTTCGGTCTGGGCGCGGGTCTCCAACTGGGACCAGCAGGCAGCCATGGTGGGCAGGCGGAGTTGCCGCAGTAGGAGCGGCAGAGTCTGGGCATCAGGCATGGCAGCGCACCTCCGTGACCATCGCACTGGGCAGCAGGTGGTCGTAGCTGGCGATCTCGTGCTGGGTCACCTTAGGGAACGGGATCGTGTCACTTGGTGTGGCCGCGAAGCGGGCCTGAAGCTCAGCCAGCGTCGGACTCCTACCCCGCTGCAACGCGCCCAGCCAGTAGGTGGCAATAGCCTCTGCCTGGTCCTGCTCGGCGGCCAGCGCCAGGGCACCGACGATGCGCTTGCAGGCCTCGGTGACCGGCCACTCGGCGGTCAGCCGGGTGTACAGCTCGCGCCAGTCCGCGCTCGGCAGCAGCTCGTCGCGGAACGTCAGCCCCGCCAGCGCCCGTGGCTTGCGGACCAGCCAGCCGATCACATGGCGGTAGTCGATGACCCGCAGGCGGCCACTTTCTGCCGTGGCATGCAAGCGCGTCAGCGTCAGCAGGACCTGCTGGGCGTGGTGCAGCACCAGGCGGTCGTCGTAGAGGTGGACACGCAGCCGCTCACCGATCAGCCGCGACGGCACCGAGTAGAGCACCCTGCGGACCTGGATGGTGCTGGAGGTGGTGACGCGCACCGTCAACTCGGTGTAGTCGGTCCCTGGCCGACTGGGCAGCGGCCGTAGGGCGCCACGCTCGACGGTGATGCGTGCCGCGTTGCGGCGGTTGATCGCAGCGACCACCTCATCGAGAAACGCCTGGTAGTCGTCAAGGCTGGCGAAGTCCGGGGAGCCGCGTAGCGCCAGGCGCTGCTGAAGGCGCCGCTTGAAGTGGCCATGCGGTGACTCGATGCTGGCATTCTCATGCCCGCGCCCCCGGTTGTTGCGGGTTGCCGTCATGCCGTAGTGAGTGCACAGAGCGGCATAACGCGCGGTGAGATCCGTTTCGACCTCTTTGCCCAGATTGCGGAAGGCCGCCGACAGGCTATCGGTACGGTGCTCCGCGGGGACCCCGCCGAGGCGCTCCAGCGCGCGGGTCAGGCCTTCGGCCAGCGCCGGGTAGCTCTCGCCGCCGAGCACCACGCGCACATAGCACCAGCCGCTGTACGCCAGGCGAAAGTGATAGAGCCGGTGATCGAGTGGATCCCCCGCCACGGTAATGACGATTCCCTTGAGCTCAGTGAAGTCAGAGAGGCCGCGCAGCCCAGGGCCGTGGGTCTGCGGAAACATCACCTCCTTGTCCGGGCCGTGCGCGGCTCGCCAGCCCTTGACCCGGCGCTGCAGGGTGCGCAGCAGGCTGTCCGGGTATTGACCGGGGTGCTGCTCCTGCAGCCACTCCAGTAGGGTCAGGGCCTGCAGGTCCGGGGTAGTCGCCAGTTGCGGGACGAGCGTCTCTTCCCACACCCCGGCAAAGGGGTCCGGACGGGTTCGCCAGTGGCGTGGCGCCGGCGGCTCAGGGGACTCGGCACGACGTTCAAGGCGTCGAGCGGTCCTGACGGAGAGGCCGGCCTTGGCGGCGGCAACCTCCTGGGTCTGGCCTTGTTGACGTTGCGACATGTAGATCGTGACCTGTTGGCTGGTGACCGCCATACCGGCTCCCTGGTGGGTCGGGACAAGCGGTCAAGCTTAGGGCAACCGGGTCGGGTAGACCGGGCGATTGCTCGTCCCGGCCCCCCTCAGATCCGGGCATGCGCGAT
>NZ_WHMA01000071.1 GCF_010994375.1 Halomonas sp. NO4 | reverse complement strand
GCCTGAGAAGTGGGAAGCCTCGCCCGTGGCGCGTCAGCGCTTAGGGCGGGGAGCAGTCACAACAGCCCGACGATTTCGCCGTCATCGTCGATGTCGATGCGCGAGGCAGCGGGCTCGGCGCCAAAGCCCGGCATGGTTCGGATGTCGCCGCACAGCGCGTAGACGAAGCCGGCTCCGGCGGAGAGTCGCACCTCGCGCACCGGCAGGGTCCAGCCAGTAGGGGCGCCCAACAGCGTGGGGTCGGCGGAGAGGGAGAGGTGACTCTTGGCGATGCACACCGGCAGGTGCCCGTGGCCCTGTGCCTGGAACGCCTCGAGCTGACGGCGTGCCTGGGGGGCTAGGGCGATCCCTTCGGCACCGTAGATCCGGGTGGCGATGCGTTCGATCTTGTCGGCCAGTGGCAGCGTATCGGGGTAGAGAAAGCGGAAGTCGCCGCCTTCCTCGGCCGCTTCGGCGACCGCATCGGCCAGCTCCAGGGCGCCGGCGCCACCGTCGCGCACGTGGGTCGAAACCGCGGCGCGCACCCCGGCGGCCGCGGCGATGTCGCGGATGGCCGCGTGCTCGCTGGGGTGGTCCGAGGGAAAGGCGTTGATCGCCACCACCGGGGTGAGGCCGTGGGCGCGGACGTTGTCGATCTGCTTGACCAGGTTGGCGGCGCCAGCCTGCACCTCCTCGGGGCTCTCGGCCTGCATGGCGGCGGGCAGCGGCTGGCCAGGACGCACCACATGGCGACCCGAGTGGTACTTGAGGGCACGTACCGTGACCACCAGCACCGCGGTGTCTGGCGTGAGGCCCGAGGTGCGGCACTTGATGTTGAAGAAGCGCTCGGCGCCCATGTCCGCGCCGAAGCCCGCCTCGGTGACCAAGAAGTCGCCGCCGTGAAGGCCGAAGCGGTCGGCGACGATGGAGGAATTGCCGTGGGCGATATTGCCGAACGGCCCGGCATGGATCAGCGCCGGGGCATGCTCCAGGGTCTGCAGCAGGTTGGGCTTGATGGCCTCCTTGAGCAGGGCGGTCATGGCCCCGGCCGCACCGATGTCGTCGGCAGTGACCGGTTCGCCGTCATGGGTCTCGCCCACCACCATGCGCCCCAGCCGCTGGCGCAGGTCCTGCAGGGAGTCGGCCAGGGCGAGCACGGCCATGACCTCGGAGGCGGCGGTGATCTCGAAGCCGCTCTGGCGCGTCACGCCGTCGCCGCGCCCGCCAAGCCCGGTGACCACATGGCGCAGGGCGCGGTCATTGAGGTCGAGCACGCGTAGCCAGCGCACGCTCTGCGGGTCCAGGTCGACGCCGCGGCGGTGGTGGAGATGGTTGTCGACCATGGCGGCCAGCAGGTTGTGGGCGGCGGTGACCGCATGGATGTCACCGGTCAGGTGCAGGTTGATGCGCTCCATGGGCACCACCTGGCTGAGGCCGCCGCCGGCCGCGCCGCCCTTGAGGCCTAGCGTCGGCCCGAGCGAAGGCTGGCGCAGCGCCACGGCCGCGCCGTGACCCAGTTGCTGCAGGCCCTGGACAAGGCCAATGGCGGTGGTGGTCTTGCCCTCGCCGAGGGGGGTGGGGGTGATCGCCGAGACCACCACATAGCGCCCTCGCGGCCGTGTCGCCAGGGCATCCAGCGCCCCCGGGTCGAGCTTGGCGACGCCGCGCCCATAGGGCTCCACGGCCTCGCCGGGCACATGGAGTCGATGTGCGATCTCCTCGATGGGCCATAGCCGCGCCTGACGCGCCAGGGTGAGGTTGTCCAGTGGCTGGGACGCCGCCTCGGCGACGGCCTGAGAATGAGGTGCCATGGCCCTGCCTCCTCGATACGGTCTTGCTGGGTGAATCCTGCCTTCTCCCAGTATTTTCCCCAGCCGGTGCCGGCATTTACCCGCTGGCGTCAGGCGGCTTGGTGACAGCGACACGCGATCATCGGTCGTGCAACTTGCGCTCCATTTCCGTTGTCGCTAAACCAAGGGCGAGGAGAACGTGAGCGAGGTGTGTCATGGGGCCCATGGAACTGCCGATCGACGGCCGCTACGACATCGGCTTTTTGCTGGTGCCGGGGTTCTCTCAGCTTGCCTTCTCCTCGGCGCTCGAGCCGCTGCGCATGGCCAACCACCTCACCGACACGCCGCTCTACCGCTGGCACCTGCTGAGTCGCGACGGCGCTCCGGTCGAGGCCAGCAGCGGCCTGGCGAGTGGCGTCGACGGCTCCATTCAGCAGGCGCCGCAGCTCGATATGCTGCTGGTGTGCGCCGGTTTGGAGGTGCAGCGCCACTGTGACCGGGTCACCCTGCAGTGGCTGCGCCGCCAGGCTGGTCGCAACATCCCGCTCGGAGCGGTGTGCACCGGCGGCTACGTGCTGGCCCAGGCGGGGCTGCTCGATGGCTACCGCTGTACCCTGCACTGGGAGCACATCTCGAGCCTGCACGAGGCGCTGCAGTTCCCCCGGGTGACCTTCTGCTCGCAGCTCTTCGTGCTCGACCGTGATCGCTACACCTGCTCCGGTGGCATCGCGCCGCTCGACATGATGCTCACCCTGATCGCTCGTCAGCAGGGCCTGGCGCTGGCCGAGGCCATCGCCGAGGAGTTCATTCACGAGCGGATTCGCGGCGTGGGTGACCGCCAGCGCAACCCGCTGCGCGTGCGCCTGGGTCACAGCCACCCCAAGCTCGAGGAGGTGGCCACCCTCATGGAGGCCAACCTGCAGGAACCGCTGACCTTGGACGAGTTGGCCAGCCACGCCAACCTCTCGCGGCGCCAGCTCGAGCGGCTCTTCCAGCGCTATGTCGACTGCCCGCCGCTGAAGTACTACATGGATCTGCGCCTGATGCGCTCGCGCCTGCTGCTGCGCCAGACCCACATGCCGGTGACCGACGTGGCCATGGCCTGCGGTTTCGTCTCGCCGCCTCACTTCACCAAGAGCTACCGCGACCGCTTCGGCCATTCGCCCAGCCAGGAACGTCAGCGGCGGCACGAGCGCGTATCGGAGGCCCAGACGGCCCACGCCGCCGATAGCGCTCGGCTACCCGCGTCCCGCGTCGACCCCGCCGAGTGACGTCAGCAGAAATCCGCGAGAACCCTCGCCCACTCGGGCGGGGAGGAAAGCGGGCAGTGCGA
>NZ_WHMA01000070.1 GCF_010994375.1 Halomonas sp. NO4 | reverse complement strand
GCAGCAGGATTTTAAAGAGCCGAAACCATTTCATGTGCCAACTATGTTGACAGGCTCCGACGGGCGACCTTGACGAAGCTTGTAGGATACGGGACCTTTTACTCGCTGATCATGGTGACTTTGAATCCAAGTTTAAAGAATGCCTCGGTATTCATGGAAAGGTTGTTTAGTAATTCAATCTAATCGTCAGATCCAAATTTTGCCCACTGTACGAAAAGCTAGCGGCCTCGAACGAAGGCGCACTCATCGTGGCTTTTGCGCCGCTTGAAAAGCCGTAGCCTTCCGTGGGGACCCCTAGAAAGTTAGTGGCAAGCTTGCCGTCCATATTTTCATCATGAATGACAGCTAACGCATACGTTCCCGGGGGGATATCTAAAAAGTTGCAACGCGCCTGCGAATCCCGAATTTTTATCATCATTATATTGGTTGCGGAGTGAAGAAATTCAGTAGGAAAACCTGCTGGCGATTCAAAAAGCGCGCAAGCTACACTCCCAGCGTTGTTACGAATGTTCGGAATTGTTACGTGAATTCCGGGGCATGATGATTGGGCAAAGACGATAGCGGGAAAATTTGCAAGCATCAGAACTGCCCACAATGCTACACACCGAACACCCATGGGGAGCCGCGTCACCGGATGCCTGGCAGGGGAGCCGAACGCAGACTCCCGATTAGTTGATTCACTCCTGATTTTACTCATGGCCCCGATCTGCCTAGCCTGGTTAAATCAACCATTAGACGACCAATAGGAAACAAACTTCGTGCTTGTATATATTTACTTGAATCCGTACGCACGTTCAATAATTATACCGCACGCCACCTTCCGCCCAACCTACTGGAATACAAAAACATTAATTAAATCTCGATTGCATAAACCGATTATCGTGCATGCTGTATAACACGGATGAAAGAGCATGTGGCATTTGCCAAGGCGTCCGTATGGGTCGTCAGATGCTTTAATCATATCATCAGTATAGACTAACATTCCTCATTCGGCCAGAAGCAGTCTTTTAAAAATTATAATATAATGCCCCGCATCACCGAAAAAGAAACAGACAGACGCTTTTTGCTGTCCGAGAGTATGCGACTGTTTTGCCTTTCTTATTCATCTACCAGACTGCCCCAGTTTCCAGAGGAAATAGCCATCCATGTATCTCAGATCATCCTCATCCTTCAGCTGTTCAAGTTTTGCTAGTACCATTCCGGCCCCACTAGCAGAAAGGCCTGACACGACCCAGGGCAAACCTGCGCCGAGGTATGCGGCAGCATTCAGCCCTACTAATCCGACTAGCAGCCCTGACTTCCGAAGTGCATCACTGCGCTTGATTTTCGATACGGTTCGATCTACATCACTTACTGCCGCATTAATCTGATGCTCCTGGATGTATCTGACGTCCTGTAGGAATGCCTCTGTTCCGAAAGAACTCTTTACTCCACCAATAGCACTAAGCAGAGTCTTGCTAAAGTTTTCAAATTCGTCTTGGTGGTCCTGTTTTACTTTTTGTATTGTTTCGATGTCAACCCCATCTAGCGCGGGAAATTTTAGTGAGAATAGTGCATTTAAACGATCATCTTTAATCCAGCTATATTTCTGATGAAAGCAGGGCTGCGCATTAAAATAATCGGGCAAACTAATTCCATTCTTTGCAAACTCAAGCTCCATTTCCAAACTTGGAATAAAGGGGGCATAGACTATCTTCCCTGTTTTTAGGTAATTCCTTCCGTCTTGGGCAATCCATTCTACGAACTGCTCAGGGATGCTGTTATAGTTCCAACCTGCATAAGCAACATGCAGTCCATTATTGAGAGTCTTAGCTGTAGAAGACCAATAAAGATTAGGCCGATAAAGCAGTGTCAATGGAGAAGGTCGTAGTTGCTGAAGCTCATCCGCTACGTCATCCAGGTAACCCGGCCGATATTCCTTTGTTGGAATAGGTATGCTACGAAAACCCGTTTCTTCTTTGGTCCACTTCCGAGTATCACGTAGGACTAAAGTATCCGCGACCAAGAAAAGCTTCTTAGCAAGGTGCTCGAATCCCGCGAAACTATCGATATTGACAATGAGGGTAAGGCCTTCCGCTGAGGTCAAGGCTGCGGACAATGCAGGACTGTTGGCTTGATACCAGAACTCGAGCAACCCACCATAGTCATCCGGATCATGGTCAGTGAAATCGAACAGATCGCTTTGAATTCTAGACAATAGAGTCACAACCAGCTCCTGATATCAAAGTCATAATGCAGATGAACACCATTGCTGCCTTTGTCGTCATGTCAGCTTTGTTTCGTCAACTGCTTCTACCATCCCAGCAACATAGGCTAAAGTTCTCAATCCGGCCATAAGCTGCCATTGAGAATTTTCTGATATATAACACCAACCTTCAGCGGACAGGCGCGTAAGCGACTGCGTCCGCTGGAAGGTATTGTTAGATTTGAATATTCTTTGGTACTGCGCGTATGCGTATCGGGCACGCTGGATCTCGTTCACTTTCCGGAATTTCGGCAAATCCAATCATTTCTGGCAAACCCGACATCGTGATGCATATGACGAGCATATCCTCACAAAACTCAAGGATGTAATTTACCGTTGCTTGAAGGTATTCAACGATGGGTTCTTTCGGCTCATCATTTAAGTGCCAACTTGGTGTTTCCAGGGTTGGGTAATTGGGGTGGCTAGGCGAAACTAAAGTGATGTTATGAATGTGCAGATGACCAGAGTACCCTCCTGGGTGCTCCACAGCATTTCGCATTGAGACTAGTTTTTTTATCCACAAATCATGATCCTGACGTAGAATACGGACGAGTTCTGACTCATCTCCAAATTCTTCTTCTGCCCATGCGATAATCCTGTCATAACGAGCCGAATCAAATTCTTTACCAAAGAATAGAGCGAATATTCTTGCCAGGTCACGCAGCGCTGATTTCGCACAGTAAAGAAATTGTTCAACTCTTTGGTTCAAGCGAATGACATGGGGAACCTCTACCACTCTACCGGCAGCTTGAGTTTTTATTCCTCCTTTTCCCAATTTGGTGCCTATTTCTAAAACTTCCCTTGTGATTTCTTGGGAAATCTGATCACATTCAAGCAATTGTTTTCCTGATTACTCATGTTGATCAGCCACCATCCCGTCAGTCTCTCCTATACTGATGTTA
>NZ_WHMA01000007.1:62141-144141 GCF_010994375.1 Halomonas sp. NO4 | reverse complement strand
CAAGAAGCTGATCTGCAAGGTATTTCTTGAGATCGACAGGAAGGCTAGCCAGTGTTCGCTTGAGGGCTTCGAGGTCTGCTTGTTTCATGGCGTGCACCAGAGGCAAACTGGATATACAGTAGTTTATACAGTACCTTTGGAACACGCCAACAGCAGATACCAACATAGCCATATAAAGACAGCTTTCGGAGGCGTCATGTCACTTCCTGCCCGCCCGTGGTCGGCCATCGTGCGTGCCGCGCCCCTGTCGGGGAACGGTGCCCGCCCCCTGTTGGGCTGCCGGGTGCGGGCCGGCTTACCTAGTCCCGCCGACGATCACCTGGATGTCGACCTCAACCTCCACGACCATGTGGTGCGCCGTCCGGCGTCCACCTACTTCGTGCGCGCCGAGGGCGATTCGATGCAGGGCGACGGTATCC
The DNA here is from genome assembly GCF_010994375.1 of Halomonas sp. NO4. Classification (GTDB taxonomy): domain Bacteria; phylum Pseudomonadota; class Gammaproteobacteria; order Pseudomonadales; family Halomonadaceae; genus Halomonas. The sequence continues at coordinate 143,722 of NZ_WHMA01000007.1, read as the reverse complement.
ACGACGGCGACCTGCTGGTGGTGGACCGTAGCCTGGAGCCGCTGCCCGGCCGGGTGGTGGTGATCGCCGTGGACGGCGAGCCCACCGTCAAGCGCCTGGCGCAGGAGGGGGGACGAACCCTGCTGGTGGCCAGCAACCCGCGCTTCGCGCCCATTCCGCTGGCGGGGCGCGAATGCCACGTGTGGGGAGTGGTCACCCATGTGGTGCACGCCCTGCCGGGGTTGCCGGGAGCGGGCCCATGATCGCCCTGGTCGATGCCAACAGCTTCTACGTCAGCTGCGAGCGCGTCTTCGCGCCGCACCTGGAGGGGCGGCCGGTGGGGGTGCTCTCCAACAACGGCTGCATCGTCGCCCGCAGTCCCGAACTCAAGGCGCTGGGGGTGGCCATGGGAGCGCCGCTGCACCTGCTGCCGCCAGGCATCCGCCGTCAGGCGGTGCTGCTTTCCAGCAACTACGCGCTGTATGGCGACATGTCGCGACGCGTGAATGCGATCCTCGCCGAGTTCTCGCCGGACGTGGAGGTCTACTCCATCGACGAGAGCTTCGTCGGCCTCGACGGTTTCGACCCGGCGGACATGGAGGCGTATTGCCAGCGGTTGCGCGAGACGGTGCGCCGCGACACCGGCATTCCGGTCGGCGTGGGTCTTGCCCCCACCCGCGTGCTGGCCAAGGTGGCCAACCGCGCCGCCAAGCAGATTCCCGCCTATGAGGGGGTGTGCCGGCTGGACGCCGAGGGGGCGGTCACCCGGGCGCTGCTCGCGCAGCTGCCGGTCACCGAGGTGTGGGGCGTGGCCCGGCGCACCGGCGAGCGGCTGGCGCTGATGGGCATTCACACCGCTTGGCAGCTGCGCGAGGCCGATCCCAAACGCATTCGCCGCGCCTTCTCGGTGGTGCTCGAACGGATCGTATGGGAGCTGCGCGGGTGCCCCGCCATCGAACTCGAGGACCTGGGCGAGTCGCGCCAGCGCCTCATGGTCTCGCGTTCCTTCGGCCGGCTGACCGGCGAGTACGACGAGCTCGCCGCGGCGTTGCGCCAGCACGGCGCCCGGGCGGCCGAGAAGCTGCGTGGCCAGGGCAGCCTCGCCCGGGCGGTGATGGTGTTTCTGCGCACCAACCCCTTCCTGACCCATGAGCCTCAGTACAGCAGCCGCCTGGTGGTGCCCCTGGCGCGACCCAGCGACGATACCCCGAAACTGCTGCGCGTGGTCCGTCGCGCCCTGGCGGCCCTGTATCGCGAGGGGTACCGCTATCAGAAGTGTGGAGTCATGCTGCTCGACCTGGTCGACCGCGAGCGGCGCCAGCTCTCCTTGCTGGAGGTGGCACAGAGCGAGGCGCAGCGACAGCGCAGCACGCGCCTCATGGCGGTGGTGGACCGGCTCAATCGCGAGATGGGGCGCGATACCGTGCGCTTCGGCCTGCCCCGCGACGACAGCGCCTGGCGACTGCGCTGCGAGCGGCTTTCGTCGCGGTATACGACGCGCTGGAACGAGTTGATGCGGGTCAAGGCAAGGTGAAAAGTCACTGAGGGAGCGGCGGGGCTGGTCTACCGCGGTCCGGTGGCCGGCTACACTGGGAGCGACGTATCCCAGCTACCCCTACCCGAGGAGATCGGTCATGCGAATGGAAGGCAAGGTTGTCATCGTTACCGGGGGCGCCAGCGGCATCGGCCTGGCCAGCGTGGAGCGCTGCCTGGCGGAAGGCGCCCGGGTGGTCATCGCCGATATCGAGGCAAGCGACGGGGCCGAGCGGGCCGCCGAGCTCGACGTGCGCTATCCCGGGCGCTGCCGTTTCGAGGCCTGCGATGTGACCGACACCGCCCAGGTGGATCGCCTCTTCGAGGAGACGCTGGCGGCGTTCGGCAGCGTCGATGCGGTCTTCAACAACGCCGGTATCGGGGGTATCGCCCCCTCCGATGAACTGAGCGACGAGGAGTACCTGAAGGTCATCGATATCAACCTCAACGGGGTCTTCCGGGTGGCCCGGGCGGCGCTGCGGGTGATGTATCGCCAGGGGCAGGGCAGCATCGTCAACTGCGCCTCGATTCTCGGCGTCTTCGGCCAGTCGCAGACCGCGGCCTACACCGCGGCCAAGGGCGGGGTGGTCAATCTCACCCGCACCCTGGCCATCGAGGCGGCGCCGAAAGGGGTGCGGGTCAACGCCATCGGCCCGGGCTACATCGACACGCCGCTGCTCGCGGCCCTGGACGACGAGCTGCTCCAAGGGCTGATCGACCTGCACCCGCTGGCGCGCCTGGGGCGCCCCGAGGAGGTGGCCAACGCCTTCCTGTTCCTGGCCAGCGACGAGGCGAGCTTCGTCACCGGTACCCATCTGATGGTCGATGGCGGCTTCACGGCCGGCAAGTCGTGAGGCCTTGCCGACCGTGAATGGCGGGGAATGGCTGCGGCTGCCATCCTGAAGGAACCCCGTCGCGTATAGCGACCGGCATGACTCGTCGCTGCCAAGGAGGTTCCCATGTCACGGTATTGGCGGTCTCGGCGATGGTGCCGGGGAGTGGCCTGGCTTGGCCTGGCGACTCTGGCGATGGCGTTGAGCGGTGCGGCGGCCGCTCGCGAGCTGGCCGTCGACCCCGAGGCGATGGTCGAGGTGGAGGTGGCCACGGTGGGCATGGCCGGGATGAGCGGCCTGCCCGTGGTGCTGCTGCGTGAGCCGGGCGCCCGCGAGGTGGTGCCCATCTTCATTGGCCCCCACGAGGCGGGCGCCATTCTGCGCGGTCTGCACGGTGAACGCTCCCGCCGCCCCCGGACCCACGAACTGCTGGGCGACGTGCTGGCCGGCATCGAGGTCAGCCTGGAGCGCGTCTATGTCGACGCCATCGTCGACAGCACTTTCCTGGGAATGCTGGAGCTGCGCCTGGAGGGTCGCAGCGAGCCGGTGCGCATTGACAGTCGCCCCAGCGACGCCATCGCCCTGGCGCTGAATGCCGGTGCCTCCATCCATGTGGCGCCGCAGGTGCTGGAGGCCGCCCGCGAGATCGAGTATCAGGGGCTGGAGGATCAGGTGGTGGCCGCCCTGGGCATCACCGTGACGCCGCTCGATGAGGACCTGCGCGAGGCGCTGGAGCTGCCCGATGACGAGGGCGTGCTGGTCAGCGAGGCGCGGGGCGCAGCGGCAGAGGCCGGCCTCGCGCCCGGGGCGCTGCTGCTTGAGGTCAACGGCGAGGTGCCCACCACGCCCCTGCGCTTTCTCGAGCTGGTGCGTGACACGCCACGCGGCGAGAAGGCCCGGCTGCGCTACTGGCAGGAGGGCGAGACCCACGACCTGGAGCTCTCCACTGACGTGCCCGACCCGCGTCCCCGGCAGGACCCGAGCGATGAGCCGTCGAGCGGGATTCGCACCTGAGGCGACGCGCGCTCGGGTGGCGTTTGCCGAGTCGTAGAGCCTGCCGGACCGGCGGGCCGAAAAGGAGCGTCGATGATCCAATGCCATGCGGAGAACCGTCACGGCCGGGATTTCGTCGTCGGCGACATCCACGGCGAGTACCGCCTGCTCGAGCAGGCACTGTGCCGGGTCGACTTCCAGGCTGCGCGTGACCGGCTCTTCGCGGTGGGCGATCTGATCGACCGGGGACCGGACTCCTTCGCTTGCCTGGCGCTGGCCCTGGAGCCCTGGTTCTGCGGGGTGCGGGGCAATCACGAGGAGCTCGCGCAAGCGGCCCTGGGCAGCGGAGGCGGCGGCGACTGGGGCCTGTGGTTGATGAACGGGGGCACCTGGGTGCGCCGGCACGACGCGGAGGTGGTGCGACGGCGGCTCGAGGCGGCGCTGGCGCGGTTGCCCCTCGCGCGGGAGGTGGTCGTCGCGGGCAAGCGCCTCGGCATCGTGCATGCCGAACCGCCATCTGACTGGGCGCAGGTCGAGACGGCCGATGCCGACGAGGCGCTGGCGCACCAGTTGGTGTGGGGGCGCCGGCGCATCGCTCGCCAGGACACCACGCCGGTGACCGGGATCGATGCCGTGGCGGTGGGACACACCATCGTCCCGGTGCCGGTGCAGCTGGGAAACGTGCACTACCTCGATACCGGGGCCTTCAACACCGGCCGGCTCACGCTGGTAGAGGCCCGGGAGTTGGTGGAGTGACTGTCTCGAGCCCGCTCGGGCATGCACTGCCGGGGTCATGACGCAAAACCGCCACCCGGCCTCGGCCATGGGTGGCGGTTTCGTGTGTTGGTGCCGCAAAGTGGACTCGAACCACCGACCTACGCATTACGAATGCGTTGCTCTACCAACTGAGCTATTGCGGCAGTGGCGGCATGATAGCGCCGCCGTGGCGGCGCTGCCAAGTTCACTCGCGCATTCGCGTCAGCCCTTCCTGGGCGGTGGAGGCGACCAGGCGCCCCTCGCGGTCGAAGAGACTGCCGCGGGCAAAGCCCCGCGCGCCGCCGGCCCAGGGGCTGTCCATGTCGTAGAGCAGCCAGTCGTTGACGCGCACGTCGCCATGGAACCACAGCGCGTGGTCGAGGCTGGCGATCTGCAGTTTGGAGTCGCCGTAGGTGATGCCGTGGGGGACCAGCGCCGTGGTGAGCAGGTTGAAGTCGGAGCTGTAGGCGAGCAGGTAGCGATGCAGCGCGGGGTCGTCGGGCAGATCGCCGGTGAAGCGGAACCACAGCCGCTTGTGGGCGGGCTGGCCCGGCTCGGCCTCGTCGCCCAGGTGCAGGAACTCGATCGGGTGGCCGGGAAAGCGCTCCAGGCGCGCCTCGGGCGCGTCGATCAGCGCTTCCGGCTGTGTGACATCGGGCATTGCGGCCTGGTGCGAGAGGCTTGTCTCCACGCCGTGGAAGGAGGCGCTGCAGAAGAAGATGGGGCGCCCCTTCTGGATGGCGGTGACCCGGCGCGTGGTGAAGCTGCCGCCGTCGCGTACCGCATCGACCTGATAGACTACCGGGCGGTGCGGGTCGCCGGGGCGCAGGAAGTAGCCGTGCAGTGAGTGGGCGCGGCGCGCCGGGTCCACCGTGTGGGTGGCGGCGGAGAGCGCCTGGCCGAGCACCTGGCCGCCGAACAGCTGGGGCAGGCCGAGGTCCTGGCTGGCGCCGCGAAACAGGTTCTCCTCCAGCTCCTCGAGGCCCAGCAGGGCGACGAGGGCGTTCAGGGCGTCGGTCATGGGGGCTCCTCAGGGAGATCTCATACGGTTGTTTTATATTGATCAGGATACACGGAGTCGGCGCCGATGCGCAGCGACGAATTCTACATGCACCGGGCGCTGGATCAGGCCCGCGAGGGGCTGGCCGCCGGTGAGGTGCCGGTGGGGGCGGTGGTGGTGGACGCCGCCGGCGAGATTCTCGGCGCCGCCTACAACGCCCCGGTGTCGGGCCACGACCCCAGCGCCCATGCGGAGATCCGGGCGCTGCGCGAGGCCGGCCGGCGCCTGGGCAACTACCGCCTGGACGGCTGCACCCTCTACGTGACCCTGGAACCCTGCCTGATGTGCACCGGGGCGGTCATCCACGCGCGCCTCGCCCGGGTGGTCTATGGCGCCGCCGAGCCGCGTACCGGCATGGTGGAGTCGAAAGCCAACCTCTTCGCCCAGCCCTGGTACAACCACCGGGTGGTCGTCGAGGGTGGCGTGCTGGCCGCGCGCACCTCGCGCCTGCTCAGGGCGTTCTTCGCAGACCGGCGAGGTGACTCGGGGCCGGCGACATCCTGAGTCGGCTTGCGGGGTGGGCGGCTACAGAATGGGTGGCACGATCTCGAACTGCTCGGCGCTCACGTTGCCATCCGCGTCGCCGTCGAGATGCAGGAACTGCTGCTGGCTGCGGTCCACGTAGCTGAGGATCTCGTAGTAGCGGCGGATGTTGCGCACGTAGATCACCGGCTCGCCGCCGCGCGCATAGCCGTGGCGAGTCTGGCTGTGCCACTCGCGCTGCTGGAGCAGCGGCAGGGCTTCGCGCACGTGCGCCCAGCGATCGGGATCGCCGCCGCGCATCTCGGCGATGCGGCGCGCATCGTAGAGATGGCCGAGCCCCACGTTGTAGGCGGCCATGGCCATGTACAGCCGGTCTTCTCCCTGTATCGACTCCGGTAGGCGAGACTTTAGCGATAGCAGGTAGCGGGCCCCGCCGTCGATGCTCTGGGCTGGGTCGAGGCGGTCGTCGACGCCCAGCTCGCCGGCGGTGGGCAGGGTGAGCATCATCAATCCACGCACCCCAGTGGGAGAAGTCGCCTCGGGGTCCCAGTGCGACTCCTGGTAGCCCACCGCGGCCAGCAGCTTCCAGTCGAAGCCGGTGTCGCGGGCGGCCTCGCGGAACAGCGCCTCGTACTCGGGCAGCCGTTCGCGGGCGTGCTGAATGAAGGTGCGCGCCCCGACGTACTCGAGGTAGTCGTCGTGGCCGAAGTGGCGCGCGACCAGCTGGTCGAGCAGGCCTTCCTTGCGCATCCGCTCGAGGAAGCGGTTGGCTTCCTGCTGGAGCCCCAGGCCGCCCTCGGCGGGGAAGGCCCAGGCCAGGGAGAGCGGCTTGCCCAGGGGGAAGCCGTCCTCGACGCCGGGAAAGAAGAGGCGATTGATGCGGAACTGGTGCTCGTAGACCACCGCGGCATCCAGGCTGCCGCTCTCCACCTGGCTGAGCAGCTCGGCGACCTCGACCTCCGCGGATTCCCACCAGCTCAGGCCGGGGTGCTCGGCCTGCAGCTCGCGCAGTACGCGATCGGCGCCGGAGCCGCGAATGGTGCCGATCTCCAGACCTTCGAGATCATCCAGCCCGGTGACCGGGGGCAGGTCGCGGCGATAGACGACCAGCGGCTGCAGGTCGAGGATGGGGCGGCTGAAGACCACCCCCTCGCGGTCGAGGTCCAGCGGTAGCGCGGCCGCACCCAGGTCGCCCTCGCCGCGCACCGCCTCGAAGACGCTGTCGATGTGGTGGTCGGCCTCCAGGGTCAGGCTGACGCCGAGGTGGTCGGCGAAGCGCCGCACCAGGTCGTATTCGAAGCCGGTAGGGCCGTGGCGCCCCTCGTAGTAGGTGGTGGGCGTGTTGCGGGTGTGCACGCTGAGGAAATCACGGCTGAGCACCGCCTCCAACTGGCCATCGGGGGGCGAGAGGTGGCGATAGGGGATCAGGCACAGCGCCACGCCCGCCAGCAGGCATGCGGCGCGGCGCAGGCGGCCCGGGGTGACACGGCTCGAGAGTCCAGGCATGCAGGTGATGGTCAGCGATGAGAGCCTCACCTTAACGGCCGCCGCGGCGGCTGTCACCTGCCGCATTTCGCCCGCCCCCCGCTTTCCAGTATCATGTCGGCTTTCCCCGCCGCCTGCGGCGGCCCCCTCCCCTTCGCTTGCTTCAGAGGCTTCAAGACATGCTCGAACTTCGAGGCGCGCCCGCCCTTTCCGCCTTTCGTCACGCCAAGCTGTTGGCTGCCCTGCGCGCGCGAGTTCCCGAGGTTGAGTCGCTGAGTGCCGACTATGTGCACTTCGTGGACCATGACGGCGAGCTGTCGGACGATGCCCGGCACCTGCTCGACCAGCTGCTCGACTATGGTGCCCGCCGCGAGAGCGCCGACGGCGAGGCCCGGGCGCGTCCCGAAGGTCATCTGCTGCTGGTGGTGCCGCGCATCGGCACCCAGTCGCCGTGGTCTTCCAAGGCCACCGACATCGCTCACAACTGCGGCCTGGCCGAGGTGCAGCGCATCGAGCGCGGCATCGCCTACCGGGTGGGGCTCAAGGCGCCGATGTCGGAGGCCGCCTTCACGGCCATCGTGGCCACCCTGCACGACCGCATGACCGAGACGGTCCTCACCGACGCGAGCGACGCGGCGAAGCTCTTCGCCCACCACGCGCCGGCGCCGCTGGGCAGCGTAGAAATCCTCGAGGGTGGCCGCGAGGCGCTGGCGACCGCCAACGGCGAGCTGGGTTTGGCGCTGGCCGACGACGAGATCGACTACCTGTGCGAGGCCTTCCGCGAGCTCGGCCGCAATCCCACCGACGTCGAGCTGATGATGTTCGCGCAGGCGAACTCCGAGCACTGCCGCCACAAGATATTCAACGCCGACTGGGTCATCGACGGCGAGGCGCAGCCGCACTCGCTGTTCGCGATGATCAAGAACACGTATCAAGCCTCGCCCGACGCCATCCTGTCCGCCTACCGCGACAACGCCGCGGTGATCGAGGGCGCCACGGCGCCGCGCTTCTTCCCGGTGCCGCTGACCGGGAAGGCCGGCGAGCGCGCGGCCTACGGCAGCCATCAGGAGCCGATCCACATCCTGATGAAGGTGGAGACCCACAATCACCCCACTGCCATCGCCCCGCACCCCGGGGCGGCCACCGGCGCCGGCGGCGAGATCCGCGACGAAGGCGCCACCGGCATCGGCGGCAAGCCCAAGGCGGGGCTGACCGGTTTCGCCGTCTCCAACCTGCGCATCCCCGAGTTCGTGCAGCCCTGGGAGGCCTTCGACTACGGCAAGCCCGAGCGCATCGAAAGCGCGCTCGACATCATGCTCGCCGGCCCCATCGGCGGTGCCGCTTTCAATAACGAGTTCGGCCGCCCCAACCTGGCCGGCGTCTTCCGCACTTACGAGCAGGACGCCCTGGGCGCGGGCGGCATCGAGCGGCGCGGCTACCACAAGCCGATCATGCTCGCCGGCGGCTACGGCAACATCCGCGCGGGCCACGTGCAGAAGGGCGAGATCCCGGTGGGTGGTCAGCTGATCGTGATGGGCGGCCCGGCCATGCTGATCGGCCTGGGCGGTGGCGCGGCCTCCTCCATGGCCTCGGGTGCGTCGAGCGCCGACCTCGACTTCGCCTCGGTGCAGCGCGACAACCCCGAGCTCGAGCGCCGCGCCCAGGAGGTGGTCGACCGCTGCTGGGCGCTGGGCGAGGCCAACCCCATCCGCTTTATCCACGACGTGGGCGCCGGCGGGCTCTCCAACGCCCTTCCCGAGCTGGTCAAGGATGGCGGCCGGGGCGGGCGCTTCGAACTGCGCGCCGTGCCCAACGCCGAGCCGGGCATGAGCCCGCTGGAGATCTGGTGCAACGAGGCCCAGGAGCGCTACGTGCTGGCCGTGGCCGCCGAGGACCTCGCTACCTTCGACGCCCTCTGCGCCCGCGAGCGCTGCCCCTATGCCGTGGTGGGCGAGGCTACGGAGTCTCACCACCTGGAGGTCCGCGACGGCCACTTCACGAGCCGCCCCGTCGACCTGCCGATGAGCGTGCTGTTCGGCAAGCCGCCCAAGATGACCCGCGAGTTCGAGCGCGAGGAGCGCCTGCTGCCCGGGGTGATGCTCGACAACCTCGACCTGCGCGAGGCCATGGAGCGGGTGCTGCGCCTGCCCGCCGTGGCCTCCAAGAGCTTTCTGATCACCATCGGCGACCGCTCCATCACCGGCCAGGTGGCCCGCGACCAGATGGTCGGCCCCTGGCAGGTACCGGTGGCCGACGTCGCCGTGACCACGGCGAGCTTCGACACCCACGCCGGCGAGGCCATGGCCATGGGCGAGCGGCCGCCGGTGGCGCTGATCGACCCGGCGGCGAGCGCTCGCCTCGCCGTGGCCGAGGCGATCACCAACCTGGCCGCCGCGCCCATCGAGAAGATCGAAGACATCAAGCTCTCCGCCAACTGGATGAGCGCCGCCGACCACCCCGGCGAGAACCAGGCGCTCTTTGATGCCGTGCACGCCGTGGGCATGGAGCTCTGCCCGGCACTGGGTATCGCCATCCCGGTGGGCAAGGACTCCATGTCCATGCGCACCGCCTGGCAGGCGGAAACCGGCTCTGGTGAAAGGCAGGGCGAGGCCGAGGAGAAGAGCGTTACCGCGCCGCTCACGCTGGCGGTCACCGGCTTCGCCCCGGTCAGCGACGCGATGCGCACCCTCACGCCGCAGATCAATCTGGAGCAGGACGAGTCCGACCTGATCCTCATCGACCTGGGCGGTGGCCAGAACCGCCTGGGCGGCTCGGCGCTGGCCCAGGTCTACGGCCAGGTGGGCGATGCCTGCCCCGACCTCGACGACCCGGAGGACCTCAAGGCGTTCTTCGCGGTCATCCAGGGACTCAACGCCGAGGGCCAGCTGCTCGCCTACCACGACCGCAGTGACGGCGGCCTGCTGGTGACCCTGCTGGAGATGGCCTTCGCTGCCCACGCCGGCCTCGAGATCAAGCTCGACTGGCTGATCGACGAGCCGGTGGAGGCGGTGGATGCACTGTTTGCCGAGGAGCTGGGGGCGGTGATCCAGGTCAGCCGCCAGCACACCGAAGCGGTGCTGGCGCAGTTCGCTGCCGCCGGTATCGAGACCTGCGGCGTGATCGCCCGCCCGCGCTACGACGACCAGGTGCGCGTCACGCTGTTCGAGGAGCCGCTGCTCGAGACCACGCGGCTGCTCACCCAGCGCACCTGGGCCGAGACCAGCTACCGGATGCAGGCGCTGCGCGACAATCCCGACTGCGCCAAGAACGAGTTCGACAACCTGCTCGACGACCGCGACCCGGGACTCTCGGCCGCGCCCACCTTCGACGTCGACGAGGACATCGCCGCGCCCTATATCCAGGCACCCCAGCTCAACAAGACCCGCCCGGCGGTGGCGGTGCTGCGCGAGCAGGGCGTCAATGGCCAGGTGGAGATGGCCTGGGCCTTCGACCGCGCCGGCTTCGAGGCCGTGGACGTCCACATGAGCGACCTGCTGCAAGGGCGGGTGTCGCTGTCAGCCTTTCAGGGTCTGGTAGCCTGCGGCGGCTTCTCCTATGGCGATGTCCTGGGCGCCGGCGGCGGCTGGGCCAAGTCGGTGCTCTTCAACTCCCGCGCCCGCGAGCAGTTCGCGGCCTTCTTCGACCGCGACGACAGCTTTGCCCTGGGGGTGTGCAACGGCTGCCAGATGCTCGCCCAGCTGCGCGATCTCATCCCCGGCGCCGAGGCGTGGCCGCGCTTCGTGCGCAACGAGTCGGAGCAGTTCGAGGCGCGCGTGGCCATGGTGCAGGTGGAGAAGAGCCCCTCGATCCTGCTCGCCGGCATGGAGGGCTCGCGCCTGCCGATTGCCGTGGCCCACGGCGAGGGGCGCACCGAGTTCCGCGACAGCGCCCATCTGCGGCGCATGCAGGGCAGTGGCCAGGTGGCCCTGCGCTACGTGGACAACCACGGCCAGGTGACCACGCGCTATCCGGCGAACCCCAACGGCTCGCCCTCCGGCATCACCGGGCTGACTACGCCGGACGGGCGCGTGACCATCATGATGCCGCACCCCGAGCGCGTGGTGCGGGCGGTGACCAACTCCTGGCGTCCGGCCGGCTGGGCCCAGGACGGCGCCTGGCTGCGCCTGTTCCGCAACGCCCGGGTCTGGCTCGGCTGAACGCACGACGCGCCACGGACGGCGGACCGTCCGTGGCGCTCGGCAGCCCCGCTTCAGACCGCCAGCGAGTGGCAGCCGAGCTCGCCGCGCGAGGTGAGCTGCTCCTGCAGCACGGCGTGTTCGCTGCCCTTCTGGCGGAGAATCTTCGCCAGCAGCGAATCCAGCGCGGGCACGGCGCTGGCGGTGCGCAGCTGCGCATAGAAGCGCTGCGAATAGTCGGCGTCGGCCAATGCCTGGTGCAGGCTGTCGAGGGCCATGGCGTGATGGGTGACCAGGCCGAGGGGCAGGTGGTGCTGCCAGGGGCGATAGCGCTCCGTGTGCTCGCCCACAACCTGGGCGACTCCATGCCGTTCGGCCGCTTCACGCAGCGCCTGGAGACGCCGTTCGCACTCGATGCCCAGCGACGCCATCAGGCGGCTGAGGGCCGTGTCGTAGGTGAGAAAACCGAAGGCGAGGCGGCGATAGCGCGCCAGCTCCGCGCGTTCGTGGGTGGCGGCGAGCGTCAACAGCTCGTCCGGCGCCAAGACAAGCCGGGCCGTGGTTGTGGTTGTGGTTGGTGTCGGCATGGCGGCGTCCTCCGTCATGGTGGCGATCGTGGGGGCGGTCAGCTCCGCTGACAGGCGCATCGTGCCCGGCAGGCGATGGCATTTTCATGACGTCGGTCAGATTTCTCCAGCGTTTTATCTTTCATATCAGTGAATTAATGCTTACAGCATGATGAATCTCAGTCGTTCTGAGGTGAGCTTCCCCAGCCTGCGTCCCTATCAGCGGGCCGCGGTGGAGCGTGTGGTGGCCCACTTCCGCGGCTCGAGCGAGCCGGCGGTGGTGGTGCTGCCCACCGGCAGCGGCAAGTCGCTGGTGATCGCCGAGCTGGCTCGCCTGGCCCGTGGCCGCGTGCTGGTGCTGGCTCACGTCCGCGAGCTGGTGGAGCAGAACCACGCCAAGTACCTGGCCTATGGCCTGGAAGCGGATATCTTCAGCGCCGGCCTGGGGCGCAAGGAGAGCGCGCGCCAGGTGGTGTTCGGCTCGGTGCAGTCGGTGGTGAGACACCTCGCGCGCTTCGACGATGACGCCTTCACCTTGCTGGTGATCGACGAGTGCCATCGGGTGTCACCCCAGGAGGACGCCAGCTATCGGCAGGTGATCGACCGGCTGCGCGCGGCCAACCCGCGCCTCAAGGTGCTGGGGCTCACCGCCACCCCCTATCGCCTGGGGCAGGGCTTCATCTATCACCGCCACCATCACGGCATGGTGCGCGGCGACGACGACTGCTTCTTTCGTGACTGCGTCTTCGAGCAGCCGTTGCGACTGATGGTCAAGCAGGGCTACCTCGCCGAGCCGCGGCGCATCGATGCCGCCGTCGCACGCTACGACTTCGCGGCGCTCACCCCGGCCGCGAGCGGGTGGTTTCGCGAGGCGGAGCTCGATCAAGTGGTGGCGGGCAATCGGGCGACGCCGGGCATCGTCGCCGAGGTGGTGGCGCGTGCGCGCGACCGCCAGGGGGTGATGCTCTTCGCCGCCACGGTGGCCCACGCCGAGGAGGTGCTCGCCTGCCTGCCCGCCGGCGAGGCGGCGCTGGTGACCGGCGAGACGCCCGGCCCTAAGCGCGAGCGGCTCATCGCCGCCTTCAAGGCGCGCGAGATCAAGTACCTGGTCAACGTGGCGGTGCTCACCACCGGTTTCGACGCGCCCCACGTCGACCTGATCGCCATCCTGCGGCCCACCGAGTCGGTGAGCCTCTATCAGCAAATCGTCGGCCGCGGCCTGCGCCTCTCGCCGGGCAAGCGCGACTGCCTGATCCTCGACTACGCAGGCAACCCCTGGGACCTCTATGCCCCCGAGGTGGGTTCGCCCCGGCCGGCGGCCGACACCGAACCGGTGCAGGTGGAGTGCCCGGCCTGCGGCCACGCCAACCTCTTCTGGGGGCGGCGCAACGGCGAACTGGTCATCGAGCACTTCGGTCGCCGCTGCCAGGGGCTGGTGGATGCCGAGACCGCTGAGTCGGCCCTGCCCGGCAAGGGAGGGCGTGGCGCGGGGTCGGGCGCCTGTGGACGGCAGCAGTGCGACTTCCGCTTTCGCTTCAAGGTCTGCGACGACTGCGGCGCCGAGAACGACATCGCCGCACGGCGCTGCCACGGCTGCGCACGCCTGCTGGTGGATGCCGACGACAAGCTCAAGGAAGCCCTGCGCCTGCGCGACGCCCGAGTGCTGCGGGTCAGTGGCATGCAGCTCGAGGCGACCGTCAACGGCCGCGGCCTGCCACGGCTCAAGGTCACCTACCATGACGAGGACGGTGTCGCGCTCGCCGAATGGTTCGCCCTGGAGACGCCGGCCCAGCGGCGCGCCTTCGCCGCGGCCTTTCTGCGCGACCATCTGCGTGCGCCGGGTGTGCCGTTCGAGGCCAACACGCCCGAGGCCGTGATTTGCCAGCAGCATCGCCTGCGCCACCCCGACTTCGTGGTGGGCCGCCAGGTGGGCCGCCACTGGCAGGTGCGCGAGAAGCTGTTCGACTACCGCGGGCGCTACCGCCGGGCGGACGCGGCGGGGTAACCATGGGCGGTCTCAGCGAGAGATGCTGGATCAGCCTCGAACGGGCTTTGAGCGCAGCCGCTGGCCTCGGTGCTGTCTCCCCGGGCACCATCTTGCTAGACTGGCCCGTTGATTCCGCCTATCCGGAGAGGCCCGCCGCGTGAGCGCTACGTCCGATACCGCCAGCCCCGAGCCGGCCGCGGCCCAGCAGGCCGAGGCGCTGGGGCGGCTGTTCGACGAGCCGATCACCCAGCTGCCGGAGGATCTATACATTCCCCCGGAGGCGCTCAGGGTGTTCCTCGAGGCCTTCGAGGGGCCGCTGGACCTGCTGCTCTATCTGATCCGGCGCCAGAACTTGGATATCCTGGCCATCGACGTCGCGGCCATCACGCACCAGTACATCGAGTACGTGGAGCTGATGAAGGCGCTGGAGATCGAGCTGGCCGGCGAGTACCTGCTGATGGCGGCGATGCTGGCTGAGATCAAGTCGCGCACCCTCTTGCCGCGCCCGCCCAAGGAGGGGGGCGACGACGAGGAGGAAGACCCGCGCGCCGAGCTGATCCGCCGCCTGCAGGAGTACGAGCAGTTGAAGAGCGCCGCCGAGGCGCTGGCCGAGCTGCCGCGCCTGGGCCGTGACTGGTTCCCGGCCCGCGCTGCCTTGCCGCCGCTGGAGGCGCGGGTGATCCACCCCGAGGTCGAGCTCGGTGAGCTGCTCGGTGCGCTGGCGGGGATTCTCAAGCGCGCCGAGCTCAACCAGGCGCACCAGGTCAGCCGCGAGGTGCTCTCCACCCGCGAGCGCATGCTGGCGGTCATGGAGCGGCTTTCCCATGAGCGCTTCACGCCCTTCGAAGCGCTGTTCACCCTGGAGGAGGGGCGCGCCGGGGTGATCGTCACCTTCATGGCGATCCTCGAGCTGGCCAAGGAGGCGATGATCGAGATCGTGCAGAACTCGCCGCTTTCGCCGATCCATGTGCGGGCGCGGGCGACCACAGAGGCGTCGGAAGACGCCTTCGACACTGAGGCGGCGGAAGAAACTGAGCGTGACGGCGAGAGCCCCTTTGCCGATGATGAGGAAGAGGCGTCGCCATGACGGCCATGGAGTTTCCCGAGGCGCTGGACGAGATCGTCGAGGCGGCCCTGCTCGCCGCTGGTGAGCCGCTCGGTCTCGAGCGGCTCGAGGCGCTCTTCGACGACCACGAGCGCCCACCGCGCCGTGCCCTGCGCGAGGCGCTGTCGCGGCTCTCCCTGCGCCACGAGCGCGGCGCCATGGAGCTGCTGGAGACCGCCTCGGGCTACCAGCTGCGCATCCGGCCGCGGCTCGCCGCCTGGGTGTCACGGCTGTGGGACGAGCGGCCCCAACGCTACTCCCGGGCGCTGCTCGAGACCCTGGCGCTGATCGCCTACCGCCAGCCGGTGACCCGCGGCGACATCGAGGAAGTGCGTGGCGTGACGGTGAGCAGCTCGATCATGCGCACCCTCGCCGAGCGCGGCTGGATTCGCGTGGTGGGTCACCGCGACGTGCCCGGCCGCCCGGCGGTCTATGCCACCACCCGCGCCTTTCTCGACGACTTCGGCTTGAAGACCCTCGACGAGTTGCCACCGATGCATGCGCTCAAGGACTTCGACGACTCGCCCGCTGCCTGGGAGGAGACGCCGCCCCCGCCGCAGAGCGAGCTGCTGGCCCAGGCCGACATAGCGCCGGAAGAGGCTGAGGCGGCTCCCCGGCGTGAGCGAGAGAACGACGAGACCCCGGAGGCGGCGGCCGACGCCGACGCCTCCCCCGCGACGGCCGGGACGGCCGACGCTGACCACGCCGGGAAGGCGTCCAACCGGCCCGGGCTGAGCTTCGCCGATCTCGAGGCTCGCCTGGCCGAACGTGCCCGCTCCAGCGTCGATGAGGACGGCGGAGCGGGGGCGGAATCCACCTCCGATGAGACAAGCAACGACTCATGAGCACCACCACGGAAAAACTGCAGAAGGTCCTGGCTCGCGCCGGACTGGGTTCGCGGCGCGAGATGGAAGCCGCCATCGCCGACGGCCGCGTCAAGGTCAACGGCAAGGTGGCGACCCTGGGCGACCGCATCGCCATGAACGACAAGGTGGCCGTCGACGAGCGACCGGTGACCCTGCGCGGCGCCGAAGAGACGCCGCGTCGCGTGATCATGTACAACAAGCCCGAGGGCGAGCTGTGCACGCGCAAGGACCCGGAGGGGCGGCGCACCGTCTTCGACCGCCTGCCGCGCCTCAAGGGCGAGCGCTGGATCGCCATCGGCCGGCTCGACATCAACACCAGCGGCCTGCTGCTCTTCACCACCGACGGCGAGCTGGCCAACCGCCTGATGCACCCCTCCACCCAGGTCGAGCGCGAGTACGCGGTGCGCGTCATGGGCGAAGTGGCCAAGGAGCAGGTGGTGGCCATGGTCGAGGGGGTGATGCTCGAGGATGGTCCGGCGCGCTTCACCGACGTCCAGGAGTTCGGCGGCGAGGGCATCAACACCTGGTTCCACGTGGTGATCATGGAGGGGCGCAACCGCGAGGTGCGCCGCCTGTGGGAATCCCAGGGGCTCACGGTGAGCCGCCTCAAGCGGGTGCGCTACGGCAACATCTTTCTCGACAAACGCGCCAAGGCCGGCGAGTGGGTGGAACTCACCCAAGAGGAGGTCGACGACCTGGCGGAGGCCGCCGGCCTGGCGCCGCGCAAGGTGCCGGAACTGACCCCCGACGAGAAGAACCGCTGGAGCCGCGACAAGCACAAGCGCAAGCCGGTGCAGACCATGCGCAAGCCGAAAGGGCGCCCGCGGCGCTGACGCCACTGCGACGAAAGGCAAAAAGCGCTTGCCATCACGGGGGTAGATCAGTAGTATCTGCACCCGTTCGGACGGGTCGTTAGCTCAGTTGGTAGAGCAGTTGGCTTTTAACCAATTGGTCGTAGGTTCGAATCCTACACGACCCACCATCCGGACCTGAGCCATGGCCGCTGCGCCATGGGTTACGGGTCGTTAGCTCAGTTGGTAGAGCAGTTGGCTTTTAACCAATTGGTCGTAGGTTCGAATCCTACACGACCCACCAGTCACGATGAAAAGCGCCGTTGCTTCCCGAGAAGCGACGGCGCTTTTTTCGTTGTACTTGGCGTCTCAGAGAGTCGCTAAGACAGGGAGCATCCCCACGAGGAGCCTTGATGCGAGGGATCAGCGATCTTGGAGCCGCACCCGGCCCAAGGTGTAGTCGCCCCCCTGATTGGCCAGCATGAAGCCCTGGAAGCGATCGGGGAGTCCAGCGTCTCTTGCCTGAAGAAGGTGCTGGTCATCCACGTGGACCTGCATCGTTCCGTTCGCGTCGCGGGTCCAGACGATGCGGTGGAACCAGCCGTCCTCGAGGTCCAGCCTGCTCTCGGAGCGGGCAACCACCTCGACGTTTCCGGAGGTCAGTCTGACCAGGCTGAGTCCCGGGCGTGATCCGGGAGAGTAGACCAGTCGATATCCGGTGCCATTGGGCCGGTTGCCCTTGAAGAGTCCCAGTTCCAGACTGCCTGGCCGCTGCTGGGAGGCGAGTTCAAGCTCCAGCCTGAAGGCATTGTCGACGGGAGCATTGACGAAGATGCGTGCCGGTTCCACCGGGGTGGACACCTGGCCCTGCCGGGTGTCACCCGTCTGATCGAGGATCAGCAGGCCAATCTCCTCCGGCCGCTCGGCGCTGAGCGTGCGTGCCTCGCGATCGGTCGTGCGTTGTGTCTCCACGATGCTGCGCAGGCCGCCTTCCTCGACCGTGAAGTTGCCGCTGAGCACCGTCCAGGGAGGATTGCCACGGAAATCGCCGTCGCCGAAGTCGTCCTGCAGGGCGACCCGAGATGCGGCAGTCGGTTCCGGCTCGGAGGGCGCCACGACTTCTTGTTCTTGTCTCCTCGTCTGGCGCAGGCGTGTCAGCAGGCCGGACGTTGCGTGGCCGTCCTGAGCCATGTCCATGTCGGCCTGATAGTCGCGTATCGCATTGCGGGTCCGGCGCCCCATGGTTCCATCCACCGGGCCGGCGTCATAGCCGAGTCGATTGAGCTCGCGCTGTATTTCGGCCACGCCTTGCCGATCCGACAAGGACTCGATGTGGGGCCGCGATGCAGGTTTCGCCCGGGAAGAGGATGCCGCTTTCGGCTGCCAGCCACGCGTTGCCTGCTGCGCCTCGGCGATCTGCCCGGACGTCATGAGATCGGCCAGAGAATCGCGAGCCTCGGCAGCGTTGCGATGACCGCGGGCCGCGGCCAGGTTGTACCACTTGTGGGCCTGCACGAAGTCCTGTGGCGTCCCGTTGCCAGTCTCGTACAGGCGTCCCAGCATGTACTGAGCATCGGCATCACCGGTAGTGGCAAGCCGATCAAACATCTGAAAGGCTTGGCGGTACTCCTGCCGCTCGTAGGTCCGCAGGGCGTCGGCGTAGGTGTCAACGGCACTGGCCTGTGCGATGTGACCGAGCAGGAGGAGCAGGAACACGAATCCTTTGGTGATGATCACGGGGCGTCTCCAGTGAACATGGGCGTCATTCTCAACCTGCCGTTCTGTATCGCACCGTGTTGCCTTGCCGATCGGCTACTTCGCGTGGCGTGGTTCGTTTCAACGAAGACCGAGGACGGAGAGAATCACCAGCACGATGACGATTGCGCCGACGATATAGACGATGTTGTTCATGAAGCTTTCCTCTGCGGCGCATGTTCTGTTTCAAGAATGCTGCGGGATGGTTCGTGTCGTGGTGGCGCCGAAATCCGTGCGACGCCTAGCGTAACTCCCTGTACAGGCGGTTCCCTTTTCCTTGCCAAGCTCATGTTGAATATATGTCATGGCTGTCCTACCGTCTGTGCGCTGTCGTACATAAAGATCATCGTCCCTGGAAGCTGGGTGACACCGTGCGTTGTCAGCGCTTTGCCATGACTCAGAAGTTGTAACCCAGCCCCACCGTATAGGCCCAGGCCCCGTCGTCCTGGAATGCATCGGAAGCATCACTAGTGCTGCTGAAAAAGAATTGGTATTCGGCACGGGCAAGGAAATAAGTGTTCGTCTGCACGTAGTACTTCATACCCGTTTCCACGCCGGCGAAGGCACTGTCCTTGACGCCGTCGCCGTAGATGCCGCCGAGGCTGCCGCCGATGAAAGGCCGCGCGCGATCTTTTAGGAATTGATAGTTGAAATATCCACGGGTCGAGCCGTTCCAGAAATCATCCTTGATATTTTCGCCTTCGATACTAGCGTAATTGATGCTTTGCCGGATGCCGGAAACCATGTCATCGCGCAAGTACCATCCCAGGTCGCCGGTCACGCCGAAGCTGCTGCTATCGAAATTCCGGTCGCTACTGCCGGTTCCGGAGAGGGAGAACTCCCGGCCGCCCTGTTGAGGGCCGAACTCGGAGGATTGTGCGGATGCTGTCATCGGTAGTGCGCCGAGAATACAGATGGCGATTGCCGCAGCGTTGATCGTGTTCATGAGAGGTTCCTTGCTTGCATTCATGCAGATTGCATTTGCGAACTGCGCCATTACCAACTAGGCGCAGACCGTGCTGCGGCGGTAGAGGCCAAGGCAGTCAGCCGGCGTATACGCCCGCTTCAGGATCGTTGTCCGACCGTTCGGCCGTCTGTGCGTAAGCGTACGCAAGACGATGAAAAGGGATTCAGGCGTGGATGCCGGAGCGATGGGAGAGTGGTATAGCGCACGGCTGGGCGGAAGAAGCACGCTTGCGTGCGATAACCAACAGACGCGACTCGACATAAGGGCCAAGATGTGGAGGTGATGGACCGAAGTCTTGCGCCAATGTGTGTCCGTCCCACGGCTCCATGAGTCGGCAGACAAGGCCGAAGGAGAGACAGGTGAACAAAGATACTATCGAAGGTAATTGGAAAGAATTAAAGGGTAGAGTGAAAGAGCATTGGGGCAAGCTGACCGATGATCGACTCGATGAAATCGCTGGAAGACAAGACCAGCTGGCAGGCGAAATTCAGCAGGCCTACGGTATTTCGAGAGAAGAGGCTGAAAAGCAGGTCAGAGAGTTTGAAAAGGCCTCCAAGCACTGATCTTCGCTAGTTTTCGGGGTTCGTCACCTATTGCATACTGCCGGCGACGCTATGTCGCCGGCATTTCATATCGGGTATGGATTGCCTCAAGCCTTGCCTGCCAAGAGCGATACCAGCACCAGCAGGACTACTCCCGTAACACTGCCAGGCATATAACCCCAGTCCATGCTGTGTGGCCATGCGGAAATGGCCTCCACCGTCGCTCGACGATCTCGGGCTCGGCAGTGGAGGTATGCCGTCGGCCCAAGGCGTGAGTCGTCGCCCTGGGACGGATACGGCTACTGATGCGTCATGACAGTGCCTCAGGGGCGGTCGCATTGATGTCATTGCTCATCAGGTCGTCGTCGCCTTCGGCAGCGCGCTTGGGGGGCTCGTCGAGTTTCTCGCCGGGAAGTGTCGCAAGTGGTGCTTCGGGCAAGCGTTGCGGTTTGAAGGGATAGCCATGCTGCTGTTCACTCGTCTCACGGTTGGGCAGGCGCGTGAATTGCTCGAATGCAGGTGAGGGAAGAGTGTCGTGCTGGAGGGAGGATGACATGGTGACCTCGCGTCACTGTCCGGCCTTCACGAGTTCGTGAAGCATCGGTAGCACGATCATGGTGGATCGGTAGGCCGGCGTCGGTGCGCTAGCGTACGTAGAGCGCCGCCAAGCCTCTATACTGGTGACAGCTTGCCGGGAGGACGCGAGTGCCATCCGTTTGGTGACCCACATAGTCCACAGTCCCTGGCGCTGAAGCCCACAAAGGAGAGCTAGGGATGTCGGCACCGCCGTATGACCCTCGGAACCAGCTGCTGGCGCTATTGCCGGAGAACGAACGAGCGCGGCTGCTACCCCACCTCGAGCGAGTGGCCTTGCCGTTGGGGAAGTCGCTGTGCGAATCCGGCGGCGTGATGCAGCACGTCTATTTCCCCCTGGATGCCATCGTGTCGCTGCTCTGCGTGATGGAGAACGGGGCCTCCACGGAAATTGCGGTGGTGGGCAATGAAGGGATCGTGGGCGTGTCATTGTTCATGGGCGGTGAGACGACGCCGAGCCGGGCCATCGTGCAGAGTGCCGGCGAGGCCTATCGCCTCAAGGGGCAGCGCCTCAAGGATGAATTCTATCGTGCCGGTGCGATGCAGCGGCTGCTGCTTCGCTATACCCAGGCGCTGCTGACGCAAATGGCGCAGACGGCGGTCTGCAACCGCCACCACACCGTCGACCAGCAGCTGTGTCGCTGGCTGCTGCTGAGCCTCGACCGCTTGCCGGGTGATCGGTTGATCATGACCCAGGAATTGATCGCGAACATGCTCGGGGTGCGCCGGGAAGGCGTGACCGAATCGGCAGGCAAGCTCCAACGGGCGGGGCTGATCGCCTATCATCGTGGACACATCACCGTGCTCGACCGGCCGGGTCTCGAAGCCAGGGTCTGCGAGTGCTATGCGGTGGTCAAAAGCGAGTACGACCGTCTGCTGGATGGTCGAACGAAGATGTGAGCCCGCATCCCATCCATCCTATGTACGCTAGCGTGCCGACGCGTGTTTTGCCGCATGCTAGTCTGCACCCATATCGCCTGATTGAAGTCTCTCAGGATCTCGGTCTGCAGTCGACATCGAAATCATTCAGTATGTATCCATGCCGCTTGCCAGGTACGTCGACGCCGGAGCAGCCATGCACCCCCGCCCCGCTTTTCCCGCCGCCAACCGGCTGCTTCATGCGCTGCCGGCGACTGAACATGCCGCCTTCATGGCCGCTTGCGAGCCTGCAAGCCTGGTGTTTGGGGAGATTCTGGTCGAGCCGGGCGCGCTCATCGAGCAGGTCTACTTTCCCCTCGACGGTTTCATTTCGCTGATCGTCAGCTTCGATGACGGCGAACGGCTGGAAGTGGCAATGGCGGGGCGCGAGGGCATGATGGGAGTATCGTTGCTCCTCGGCGTCGAGCAATCGCCGCTGTGTGCACTGGTACAAGGCGCCGGCATGGCGCTGCGCATGGATGCCGCTCGGTTTCGCAGTCTGCTGCCCAGTTGTCCCGTGCTGCAACAGCGGCTGCAACGCTACCTTTATGTGGTCATCGGTCAGCTTGCCCGAACGGCTGCCTGCACGCACTTTCACCAGGTCGAGGCCCGGCTGGCGCGCTGGCTACTGATGACCCAGGATCGCGCCGGTTCCGACAGGCTACAGCTGACCCACGAATTTCTGGCGGCGATGCTGGGTGTCCGGCGTGCTGGCATCACTCAGGCGGCAACGGCGCTGCAAGAGCGAGCGTTGATCAGCTATCGTCGCGGTAACATCATCGTGCTCGACCGGGCCGGCCTGATCGAAGCGTCCTGTGGCTGCTATCGTGCCGACCGTTCGCTATACTCGCAGGTGCTGGACGACCACTGCTGATGCATCTTCACGGGTTCGTGAAGCCCGGGGGAGCAATTACGGTGCATCGTGGTCTAGAATGAAGACGGTTGCTGCATTGAGCAGCAGCCAGCGGAGCCCAACCGCGAGAGACGCCACGGGCTCCTTGGCGCATCGCCCGCGCGGAGCGCGCGGTGGCGATGTTCCCGGTCCATGCAGGGGGAGCCCCTGCCGGTCACAGTGGTAGACACGATGACGATCATGACTTCCCGTGCCGATCTGCGTGAGCAGCTCGCACGTACCTACTGCCCCACCCGGATTCCCGCCGAGGACGAGGCGCGCGTTGCCGAGATCAAGCGCCTGCTCGAGGCTCACAACGCCGTCCTGGTGGCCCACTACTACACCGACGACGCCATCCAGCAGCTCGCCGAGGAGACCGGCGGTTGCGTAGCCGACTCCCTGGAGATGGCACGCTTCGGCGCCCGCCACGAGGCCGAGACCCTGGTGGTGGCCGGGGTGCGCTTCATGGGCGAGACGGCCAAGATCCTCTCGCCGGAGAAGCGCGTGCTGATGCCCACCCTGGAGGCCACCTGCTCACTGGACGTGGGCTGCCCGGCCGAGGAATTCAGCGCCTTCTGCGACGCCCATCCCGACCGTACCGTGGTGGTCTACGCCAACACCTCCGCGGCGGTGAAGGCGCGCGCCGACTGGGTGGTGACCTCCTCCATTGCCGTGGACGTGATCGAGCACCTCCAGGCACGCGGCGAGAAGATCCTCTGGGCCCCCGACAAGCACCTGGGCGGTTACATCCAGAAGCAGACCGGTGCCGACATGCTGCTGTGGGACGGCGCCTGCATCGTCCACGAGGAGTTCAAGGCACAGGGCGTCGAGGACCTCAAGGCGCTCTACCCGGAAGCCGCGGTGCTGGTGCACCCCGAGTCGCCGGCTCCGGTGGTGGAACTCGCTGACGTGGCGGGTTCCACCTCGCAGCTGATCAAGGCCGCCAAGTCGCTGCCCAACGACAAGCTGATCGTGGCCACCGACCGCGGCATCTTCTTCAAGATGCAGCAGGCGGTGCCGGACAAGACGCTGTTCGAGGCGCCCACCGCCGGCAACGGCGCCACCTGCAAGAGCTGCGCCCACTGCCCCTGGATGGCAATGAATGCCCTGGACAACCTGGCGGCGAGCCTTCGCGAGCAATCCGGGGAGGTCTTCGTGGATGCCGCGCTGCGCCAGGCGGCGCTCAAGCCCTTGGAGCGGATGCTGAACTTCCAGGCATAAGGTTCGAGGGGCGCGGCTCGAGGCGCTCTTCATCGCGCCTCGCCCCTTGTTCCTCGTTCCTGATCAGAACTTCTCCATCGTCTCCCTATAGTCGATGAAGTCTTCTCGGCGCGTTTCGATGCGGCTGGCGGCGGAGCGGTCACCGTCGCGTTCGGCAACGTCGCTGGCGACGTCGAGCTGGCGGACGGCGCGGTCTATCTCTCCGCTGAGCTGCAGCTGCTCGGCACGTGCCAGGTGACCCCAGGCTTCACGGCCGCTGCGGCCGGCGGCTTCGGCGAGCAGGGCGAAGGCCTGGGGGTGTTCCGGACGGCTTTCGGTGAGCTCGCGCAGCACGCGGTAGGCCTCGTCGGGGTCGCGCTGCAGCAGCGCCTCGCCGAGGATCAGGCGGGTCGGCACATGGCCCGGCATCAGGCGTAGCAGCCGCCGGCTGCGCTGGATGGCCTCGTCGTAACGGCCGGCCTGGAAGGCAGCCTCGGCGGCACTGGCTGGCAGTATCGCCAGGTCGGGAAGGGCGTCGGCCAGCCGGTCGAGTTCGCTCAGGGCCTGGTCGATGTTGCCGCCCTCGGCCGCGATCAGGGCATCCAGGTAGCGCCGGGCGGTGTCGGGGGCCTCGCCCTGGGCGAGCCGGGTGACGGCCTGCTGGGGGGTGCGCTCATGCAGCGCCAGCAGCGCCCGGGCACGTATCAGGTGGTAGGTCGGCGCTTCCCGCTCGGATTTTGCCGCTTCCAGCTGGCTGGCGCGGGAGGCGATGTCGCTGAGTCGTGACTCGGTGAGCGGGTGGGTGAGCAGGAACTCCGGCGGGTTGCCGCCCTGCAGGCTTACCTGGCGCTGCATGGCGCGGAACATGCGCACCATGGCCTGGGGGTCGAAGCCGGCCTGGGTCATGGCCTGCAGGCCGATGCGGTCGGCTTCCTGTTCGAAGCGTCGCGAGTAGGTGAGCTGGTCCTGCAGCAGTGCCGCCTGGGAGCCCATGGCCGCAGCAATGCCGGCATTGCCGGCGCCGCTGGCGGCAATCAGCATGCCGGCCAGCATCGCAGCCATGGCGGGGAGTTGGGTCTGCTCGGCGCGTTCCATGCCGCGGGCATAGTGGCGCTGCGAGAGGTGGCCGAGTTCGTGGGCCACCACCGAGGCGGCAGCGTCTTCCTCCTCGGCGAAGGCGAAGAGCCCGGCGTTGAGCCCGACCACCCCGCCGGGTACGGCAAAGGCGTTGAGGGTGCGGCTCTCCACCAGGGTAACCACCGTGCGCATATCGGTCAGGGCGCTGTGTGGGGTGAGTCTTGCCACCAGCGATTCCACGTATTCCTGGGCGAAAGGATCCTGCCAGAGGGGGGCCTGGGCACGGAACTGGCGCAGCCAGGCACGGCCCAGGCGATACTCCTCGTCGCTGGCGGCCTGGCTGGCACCGGCCAGGCTGGGCAGGCCATAGTCTTCCGTAGCCGCGACCTGGGCGGGCAGCAGGGCAAGCGCCGCGATCAGAGGGCCGGCGGCGAGGCCGGAGCGGAGGTTGCGCAGCATGGCCTTCCTCGTGGTGACGGGGTGGACGAGTCTCCTTCCGACATTGCTTCGACCTGCAAAGTGCCTTTAAATCGCAAGGAATTCGATGGCGCTGGCAAGCGGCATCGCCGTTCATTTTCCCGGGAGACACCATGGCTGTGCAACCAGACGACGTGCTCGATGCCCGTGGCCTTCCCTGCCCGCTGCCGCTACTCAAGGCCAAGCAGGCCCTGTCGCGCCTGGACGCAGGGCAACTGCTCGAGGTGATGGCCACCGATGCCGGCTCGTGGCGCGACTTCGAGACCTTCACCGCGCAGAGCGTGCATGAACTGGTGGCGCGCGAGACGCGCGGAGAAACCTACCACTACTGGCTGCGCAAGGGCGGGGAGCCGACGCCATGACGCTGCGTGCCGTCTTCAAGAGCTGGATTGACCACTACTTCTCCAACGAGGAAGCGGTGATCCTGCTGGTGCTGCTGGCACTGGGGGTCGCCGTGGTGGTGCTGCTTGGCCGCATGCTGGCGCCCTTTCTCACCGCCCTGGTGATCGCCTTTTTGCTGCAGGGCGTCGTGAGTTGGCTGGAGCGGCAGGGCGCCCCGCACCTGCTGGCGGTATTGATGGTGTTCCTGGCCTTCATCGGTGTGCTGCTGGCGATGGCCTTCATTCTGATGCCGCTGATCTGGAATCAGCTGGTGGGGCTGGTGCAGGAGACGCCACGCATGTTCGCCAGCGGCCAGCAACTGCTCGATGACCTGCAGGCGCGCTACCCCAACCTGATCACTCCCGACCAGATCCAGAACTGGATCGCCGCCGCCGGGCGCGAGATGACCCAGTTCGGCCAGCGTGCCCTGACGTTGTCGCTGGCCTCGCTGGGCAACGTCGTGGCGCTGATCGTCTACCTCGTGCTGGTGCCGATCCTGGTCTTCTTCATGCTCAAGGATCGCGATCGGCTGGTGGGCTTCACGCTGTCGCTGCTGCCCCAGCAGCGCGGCCTGATGACGCGCATCTGGCAGGAGATGGACGACCAGATCGCCAACTTCGTGCGTGGCAAGTTCATCGAGATCGTCATCGTCGGCACCGTGTCCTTTCTCACCTTCGCCTTCTTCGGGCTGCCCTATGCGGCGCTGCTCGCCGTGCTGGTGGGCCTCTCGGTGCTGGTGCCCTACATCGGTGCGGCCGTGGCCACACTGCCCGTGGCGGCGGTGGCCGGCTTCCACTTCGGCATGACCGACGAGTTCGTCTACGTGCTGATCGCCTACGGCATCATCCAGGCGCTCGACGGCAACGTTCTAGTGCCGATCCTATTTTCCGAGGCGGTCAACCTGCACCCGGTGTCGATCATCTTGGCGGTGCTCTTCTTCGGTGGTATCTGGGGCTTCTGGGGAATTTTCTTCGCCATTCCGCTGGCCACGCTGATCAAGGCGCTGGTCTACGCCTGGCCGCGGGGCATCCAGTCCCGCCAGGCCGAAGCGGCGCAGCGGGAGCTGGTCGAGGAGTGAGGGCGCGGCCGCGTTAGCGGCCCCCGTGCAGCGCCTCAGCGGCCTCCAGCACTTCCTGGGCATGGCCCTTGATCTTGACCCCGCGCCACTCGCGCGCCAGCTTGCCCTCGGCGTCGATCAGGAAGGTGCTGCGCTCGATGCCCAGGTGCTCCTTGCCGTAGAGCTTCTTGAGTTTGATAACGTCGAACAGCTGGCAGAGGGCTTCGTCCTTGTCGGAGATGAGGTCGAAGTTGAAGCCCTGCTTGGCCTTGAAGTTCTCCTGGGCGCGGATGCCGTCGCGGGAGACGCCGAGGATCACGGTGTTGGCGGCGTCGAAGTCCGCCTTGCGGTCGCGGAAGTCGCCCCCCTCGGTGGTGCAGCCCGGGGTGCTCGCCTTGGGGTAGAAGTAGACGACCACCTGCCGCCCGCGCAGGTCGGCAAGACTGACGGCGGCATCGCCGGTGGCGGTGGCGGTGAAGTCGGGAACGGGCTGGCCGATGGCAAGGGTCATAAAGGCTCCTGGTCTGTGCTGGCGGGGTCAGGGTCAGTGCTGATTACACGCAACTGCCGTGGCGCTGTCAAAAGCCGCGGCCGGCGCGCTGTACAGCCCTCGGCCGCCTGAGTAACATTGACCCTTTGGCAGCTGGCTACAGCGGCAGCCCCGGGACGCAAGCGCGGCTAGAGCAAGAGGTAGGACATGATCACAGGCAGCATCGTCGCCCTGGCGACACCCATGAAGGTCAATGGCGACATCGACTGGGAGGCCCTGCGTCGCCTGGTGAATTTCCATCTCGACAACGGCACCGATGCCATCGTCGCCGCCGGGACCACCGGCGAGCCCACCACCATGTCGTTCGCCGAGCATTTCGACGTCATCCGTGCGGTGGTGGAGGAGGTGGCCGGTCGCATCCCGGTCATCGCCGGCACCGGGGCCAACGCCACCTCCGAGGCGGTGGAACTGGCGCGCTATGCCAGCGAGGTGGGCGCCGACTACTGTCTCTCGGTGTGCCCCTACTATAACAAGCCCACCCAGGAGGGGCTCTACCAGCACTTCAAGGCAGTGGCCGAGGGCAGCCGCCTACCGGTGATCCTCTACAACGTGCCGGGTCGCACCTGCTCGGACCTCTACAACGAGACCGTGCTGCGCCTCGCCGAGGTCGACAACATCATCGGCCTCAAGGACGCCACCGGGAACCTGGAGCGCGCCGAGGACCTCATCGCGCGTCTCAAGGGCAGCGGCTTCATGCTCTACTCCGGCGACGACGGCACGGCCTGCGACTTCATGCTGATGGGCGGCCACGGTGACATCTCGGTGACCGCCAACGTGGCGCCCCGGGCCATGCACGACCTGTGCGCCGCCGCCGTGGCCGGCGACACCGAGCGCGCGCACCAGATCAATACGCGCCTGATGCCGCTGCACACCAACCTGGGAATCGAGGCGAACCCGATTCCCGTCAAGTGGGCCCTCAATCGCATGGGTCTGATCGAGCCGGGCATTCGCCTACCGCTGACCTGGCTCTCTGACAAGTACCACGCGACCGTGGACGAGGCCCTGCAGCTGGCCGGCGTGATCGACGACTGAGCGGTGCACGCCCGAACCCGGTGACCGCTGCCCCGACAACCCGATGCAAGGTGGATGCATGAATTCTGCGCTGAAATGGATGCCGCTGGTGGCGGTCGCTGCCCTGGCCACTGCCGGCTGTGCCCGTGAGGGCTTCTACGACGACCGCAATCTCGACTACGTGGAGGCCCAGCGCAGCGCCCCGCTCGTGCTGCCGGAAAGTCGCAACCCGCAGCGCTACCAGGATGCCATGCCGGTGCCCCGTGCCGCCGGCTCGCGTCCCAATCGTGGTGAGCCCGCCGAGACGCCGATGCCGTCGCGTCTCGCCGCCGGGCGTGCCGTGGAGCGCGACTTCGTCGAGCGCCGCGAGATCGCCGACGACCGCTGGCTGGTGGTGGGCGCCGACCCGGGCATGGTGTGGCCGCAGCTGCAGGATTTCGTCAACTCGCGCGGCCTGGCCGTGCAGCGCATGGACAACGAGCGCGGCGAGATCGTCACCGCCCAGGGGCGCCTGAGCGTGCGCCAGGGCCTGCGCGCCGGCGACAGCGAGGTGCGCTGCGAACAGGGCGGGCGCCCGGTGGCGAACTGCCTGGACGCCCTCGAGCAGCATTTCAGCGCGCGCAGCGCCACGGCCAGCGCCGCCTCGTTGAGTGGCCAGCGCCTGGCCAGCGAGGATCGCCTGCGCTTCACCCAGCGTGACAGCGGCGAGTGGGTGGTCGAGATTCCGCTTGAGGTCGACCGCGTCTGGGCCGAGCTCAGCCATCAGCTGGAAGCCGACTTCACCGTGGAGGGGCGTCGCCAGCTGCTCGAGCAGAATCCCGCGAGCCACGACTTCCTGATCGAGTACATGACCGCCTCGGAGCGCGAGCGCGGCTTCGTCTCCATCGTGCTCAGCCCCGACGTGCGCCAGATGCCGCAGACCATTCGCCTGGCTCTGGAGCCGGCCGGGGCCGAGCGCACGGTGCTGCGCGCCATCAACGAGAGCGAGCGGCGCTTCACCGAGGCGGATGCCCGTGAGCTGCTGGAGCGGGTGGCGGGCCTGCTGCGCTGATGGCGGGCGGGCGGCTCGCCGCGGCAGCGCCGCCGGGACGGCTGCGCTTCGCCTCCCTGGGCAGCGGCAGCAAGGGCAATGCCACCCTGGTCAGCGACGGCGAGACCTGGCTGCTGGTCGATTGCGGCTTCGGCCTGCGCGAGACGGAGCGGCGCCTGGCGCGGCTTGGTGTGCACCCTCGCCAGCTCGACGCCGTGCTGGTCACCCATGAACACGGTGACCACCTGCGCGGGGTGGGGCCGCTGGCGCGTCGCTACGGCGTGCCGGTCCATCTCACGCCGGGCACCTGGCTCGCCGGCCGCCTGGGGGAGGTGCCATGCCACCACTGGATCACGCCGCAGTCGCCCTTTGCCATCGGCGGTATTCGCGTCGCACCGGTCACCGTGCCCCACGATGCCCGCGAGCCGGTGCAGTTCCGTTTCACCGCCGGCGCGCGTTGCCTGGGCGTGCTCACCGACCTTGGCCATGCGAGCGATCACGTGGCGGAGGCCTTTGCCGGCTGCGATGCGCTGGTGCTGGAGTGCAACCACGACGTGCAGATGCTCGCTGAAGGACCCTACCCGCCGCGGCTCAAGCGCCGCGTGGGCGGCCGCTGGGGCCATCTGGCCAACGCTCAGGCGGCGGGCCTCTTGCCGCGGCTCGGGCTCGACCGTCTGCAGCGCATCGTCTGCTCGCACCTCTCCGAACACAACAACCGTCCCGAGCGGGTGCTGGAGACCCTGGTCCCGCTCCTCGACGGCGATGACTCGCGGCTGATCGTGGCCGCCCAGGCCGATGGCATGGCCTGGCAGTGCATCGACTGACCCCTTTTCTTCTCGTATCCGCGCCCGGAGGCACCCATGGAACAGCGTCAAGAACTCTATGCCGGCAAGGCGAAGTCGGTCTTTGCCACCGACGACCCCGACCACCTGATCCTGCACTTTCGCGACGACACCAGCGCCTTCGACGGCGAGCGCATGGAGTCGCTGGCGCGCAAGGGCAAGGTCAACAACTGCTTCAACGCCTACATCATGGAGCAGCTCGCCGCGGCGGGCATTCCCACCCATTTCGTGCAGCGTCTCTCCGATACCGAGAGCGTGGTCAAGAAGCTCGACATGATCCCGGTGGAGTGCGTGGTACGTAATCTCGCCGCCGGCGGGCTGGTCAAGCGCCTCGGCGTGGAGGAGGGCCAGGCGCTCAACCCGCCCACCTTCGAGCTGTTCCTCAAGAACGACGCCCTGCACGACCCCATGATCAACGAGTCGCTGGCCGAGACCTTCGGCTGGGCAACCCCCGCACAGCTCGCCGAGATGAAGGCGCTGACGTTCCGCGTCAACGACGTCCTGAAGCAGCTGTTCGCCGACGGCGGGCTGCTGCTGGTGGACTACAAGCTGGAATTCGGCCTCTTCCAGGGTGAGATCGTGCTGGGCGACGAGTTCTCGCCGGACGGCTGCCGGCTGTGGGACGCCAAGACTCGCGAGAAGCTCGACAAGGATCGCTTCCGCCAGGGGCTCGGCGGGGTGATCGAGGCCTATGAGGAAGTGGGACGGCGCATCGGCGTGCGTTTCGACTGACGGCTGCTGGACCGCTCACGAAGGGCCCTGCGGGGCCCTTCGGCGTATTCGGGAGGGAATCAGGCCGGCACGATCTCGACCACGCGCAGCAGGGGCATCCCCGTCTCGTCATCCGGGGCGTGAAAGCGCACGTCCACGTCGCGCAGCCTGACGCCGTAGATCCGTGCCTCGCTCCCATTGCGGTAGGCGGGGCGCGGGTCCTGGGCCAGCACCTGTTCGATCAGGGCGCGCAGCGAATCGCCATCGGAGCGGGCGGTCAGGGTCGCATTCGCGGCGGCCGAGAAGCCGACGGCCAGATGCTGAGGCGCCGCACTGGCATAGCCGCTGCGCGCGTCGGGGTGCGACTCCGTCCAGGGCAGGTAGGGCTTGATGTCGAGCACCGGCGTGCCGCTCACCAGGTCGGCGCCGCCCAGCAGCAGACGAACCCCGCGCCGGGTGTCGATCTCCAGCAGTTCCACCAGCGACAGCCCCAGGCGATTGGGGCGGTGGGTGCTGCGACTGGCGAAGACCCCCACCTTAGCGTTGCCGCCCAGGCGCGGCGGGCGCACCAGCGGCGTCCAGCGTGGCGGGCTCTGGTGAAAGACAAAGGTCAGCCAGAGGTGGCTGAAGGCGTCCAGGCCGCGCACGGCCAGCGGGTCGGCGTAGGGCGGGGCGAGCCTCAGCACCGCCCGCGCGGCCGGGGCCAGGCCCGGCTGGCGGGGAATGCCGAACTTGTCGGGAAAGTCGCTCTCGATGTGGCCGATGGCCTCCATCGCGAAGCGCTCTGGGTGTGTCTCCGTCATGGCGCCGATTATGCCCGGCCGGGCGGGTGCGAGCGAGCCCATTGGCGCCCGGGGCCGGGCTTGTGTACTCTCCTCGCAGGTTTCTTGGCGCAGGGCATGACATGACGCAACCGGTGAGTCCCGGCGCGGCGCGGGCGACGCCGCGCATCCTCTATCGGCTGGCGAAGGCTAAGGATGCCGCCGACCAGGCCGAGGTCTTCCACCATGCCGTGATGCAGGGCGCCGCCGCGCACTACAGCGTCATCCAGCGCGAGGCCTGGGCCAGCGTGCTGCCGCGCGAAGCCAGCGCCTGGATGGCGCGCCAGGCGCTCTACACCACGCTGGTCGCGACCTGCGACGGGCGCTGCGTGGGCTTTGCCGAGCTGGACATACCTGCCGGCCGCATCGTCACCCTCTATGTCTGGCCCTCGCTGGCCCGGCGCGGCATCGGCAGCACCCTGCTGGTGCATGCCGAGCGGCTGTTTCTGGAGCACGGCGTCAGCCGGGTGACCATCGAGGCCAGCCTGATGCTCGCCGACGCCCTGGTGCGCCGGGGCTGGCAGGACCACGGCGAGGAGTGGGTGGAGCGTGGCGGCGAACGGCTGTGCCGCCGGCGCCTGGAGAAGCGCCTGGTCGCCGTAGAGACCTAGGCGGTGCTGCCGTTTCTTCTCGTCGTTCAGCCCTGCTCGATGAAGCGCATCGACAGGTCGACGGCCCGGACGTCCTTGGTCAAGGCGCCGCTGGAGATGCAGTCCACGCCGGTCTCGGCGATGGCGCGCAGGGTCGACTCGTCGACGTTGCCGGAAGCCTCGAGGGTGGCGCGACCGGCCGTGCGCCGTACCGCCTCGCGCATGTCGTCGAGCGAGAAGTTGTCGAGCATCACCACATCGGCGCCGGCATCGAGGGCCTGATCCAGTTCGTCGAAGGTCTCCACTTCCACCTCCACCGGCGCGTCCCTGGCGATCTTGCGTGCTTCCTTCACGGCCGCGGCGATGCCGCCGCAGGCCGCGATGTGGTTCTCCTTGATCAGGAAGGCGTCGTACAGTCCGATGCGGTGGTTGTAGCCGCCGCCGCAGGTGACGGCGTACTTCTGGGCGAGGCGCAGGCCGGGCAGCGTCTTGCGGGTGTCGAGCAGGCGCACGCCGGTGCCCTCGAGCAGGTCGAGGTAGTGGCGGGTGCGCGTGGCGGTCGCCGACAGGGTCTGCAGCAGATTCAGCGCCGCGCGCTCGCCGGTCAGCAGGCTGCGTGCCGGCCCCTCGAGCTCGAGCAGGGTGGCACCCGCTTCGAGGCGGTCGCCGTCGGCGGCGGCCCAGCGCAGCACCACGCTGGCATCGAGGCGGCGGAAGAGTTCGTCGACCCAGGCCACGCCGCACAGCACCGACGGCTCGCGGGTGATGACCCGGGCCCGCGCCCACTGCGCATCGGGGATCAACTGGGCGGTGATGTCGCCGGGGCCGACGTCCTCGGCCAGCAAGTGGGCGGCGCTGGCGCGAATCTCCTCGGCAAGGGCGTCCTGATAGTGCATGGTGGCTCCGGTGCAGTGGGTGTAGCGACTGGGCCATCATTATAGAGGAAAGCCCGTGTACGGCGTCAGGGGAGTGAGATGGAGATCGACAACGACTGGCTCAAGGGAGTGCGGCGCGTGCCGTCGCCGAATCAGGACGCGCGCCCGACAGACGAGGTCTCGGCCGTGGTGCTGCACTCGATCAGTCTGCCCCCCGGGGTTTTCGGCGGCGATGCCGTGGAGCGGCTGTTCACCAACCACCTCGACCCTGAGGCGCACCCCTTCTTTGCCGCGATCGCCGACCTGCGCGTCTCAGCGCACCTTCTGATTCGCCGCGACGGCGAGTGCGTGCAGTTCGTGCCCTTCCATCGGCGGGCCTGGCATGCCGGGCGCTCGCGCTGGCAGGACGGCAACCGGCTTCGTTGCGCCCTCAACGACTTTACCCTGGGAATCGAGCTCGAGGGCGACGAGGTGTCGCCCTATCGCGACGCCCAGTACCGTGCCCTGGCTGCCGTGTTGAAGGGGCTGATGGCGGCCTATCCGGCCATCACGCCGGCGCGTATCACCAGTCATGCCCGGGTGGCGCCGCTGCGCAAGACGGACCCGGGCCCCGCCTTCGACTGGGCCTACCTTCGCGCCTGCCTGGCCAAGCGGGAGGGGCATCGTTAATCATACGGTAGTTTTATTACATCCCGTGCGGACCCCTGTCAGCGGTTGACCAATGGTTGCGTAAGAGCTTGTGTTGCAATGCAATGTAGCTTTGATGGAAAAAGATTCCATTATGTTTGAATTGGCAGGGCGTGCGCTTTACGGTATGTTCTGCGACATTGGTGGTATGTGCCGCTGTCCCGTTATGTAAAACCACTACAACATTGCCGCCTGGCGGCCCGGTTTCCCCTGATTGTCAGCAACGACAAGGCCCCGTCGCAAAGAAGCGGGGCATACTGACATCAAATTGTCACTCGGAGAGACGTCTATGAGTCTGGAGGCAAGAGAAGATCTCGATCCGGTCGAAACCACGGAATGGATGGAATCCCTGGAATCGGTTCTGGATCGTGAGGGCGAGGATCGTGCCCGGTACCTGCTGACCCGCCTGGCCGATCGGCTGCGCCGCGATGGCATGCAGGCCCCCTTCTCGGTGACGACCCCGCATCGCAACACCATTCCGGTGCATCGCGAAGCCCCGATGCCGGGTGATCTGTTCATGGAGCGGCGCATTCGCTCGCTGGTCCGCTACAACGCCATTGCCCAGGTGATCCGCAACAACCGCGCCAACCCGGGGCTGGGCGGTCACATTGCCAGCTTCATGTCCGCGGCGACCCTCTACGACGTGGGCTTCAACCACTTCTTCCGCGCCGCCAACGGCGACTTCGAGGGTGACCTGGTCTACATCCAGGGGCATGTGGCGCCGGGCGTCTATGCGCGCGCCTACCTGGAAGGGCGTCTCACCGAGGCGCAGATGGACAGCTATCGCCAGGAGGTGGACGGCAACGGGCTCTCCTCCTACCCCCACCCTTGGCTGATGCCGGAGTTCTGGCAGTTCCCCACGGTTTCCATGGGGCTGGGGCCGATCCAGGCCATCTACCAGGCCCATGTGATGAAGTACCTCGACTCGCGCGAGCTCAAGGAGATGCAGGATCGCAAGATCTGGTGCTTTTTGGGCGACGGCGAGTGCGACGAGCCGGAGTCGCTGGGCGCCATCCACCTGGCCAGCCGCGAGAAGCTCGACAACCTGATCTTCGTGATCAACTGTAACCTGCAGCGCCTCGACGGCCCCGTGCGCGGCAACTCGCGCATCATCGACGAGCTCGAGGGCGTCTTCCGCGGTGCGGGCTGGAACGTGCTCAAGGTGGTCTGGGGCCGCCTGTGGGACCCGCTGTTCGAGAAGGACACCAAGGGCATCCTGCAGAAGCGCATGGACGAGGCGGTCGACGGCGAGTACCAGAACTACAAGGCGCTCGGCGGCGCCTATACCCGCGAGCACTTCTTCGGCAAGTACCCGGAGACCGCCGAGCTGGTCAAGGACATGTCCGACGAGGACATCTGGAAGCTCAACCGCGGCGGCCACGACCCCTTCAAGGTCTATGCGGCCTACCACGAGGCGACCAACAACGCCAACGGCCGGCCCACCGTGATCCTGGCGCACACCGTCAAGGGCTACGGCATGGGCAGCGGCGAGGGCGAGGCGGCCATGGAGGCCCACCAGGTCAAGACCATGGAATACGAGGCGCTGCGCAAGTTCCGCGACCGCTTCGGCATTCCGCTCACCGACGAGCAGCTCAAGGAGGTGCCGTACTACAAGCCGGAGGACGACTCCCCCGAGCTCAAGTACATGCACCTGCAGCGCGAGCGCCTGGGCGGTTACCTGCCGAACCGGCGCAGCGACTTCGAGGCGCTGCCGATCCCCGATCTCGACGACAAGACCTTCGCCTCCCAGACCGGCGGTTCCAAGGGCCGCGAGGTGTCCACCACCATGGCCTTCGTGCGCATCCTGACCGGCCTGGTCAAGGACAAGCAGATCGGCAAGCGGGTGGTGCCCATCGTGCCTGACGAGGCGCGCACCTTCGGCATGGAGGGGATGTTCCGCCAGCTCGGCATCTACACCTCCGGGGGGCAGAAGTACGAGCCCGTCGACAAGGGCCAGATCATGTTCTATCGCGAGGACAAGCAGGGCCAGATCCTCGAGGAGGGCATCTCGGAGGCGGGCGCCATGTCGGCGTGGATCGCCGCGGCCACCTCCTACAGCAACAACAACACCACGCTTCTGCCGTTCTACATCTACTATTCGATGTTCGGCTTCCAGCGCATCGGCGATCTGGCCTGGGCAGCCGGTGACATGCAGGCGCGGGGCTTTCTGGTCGGCGGCACCGCCGGTCGCACCACGCTCAACGGCGAGGGCCTGCAGCACCAGGACGGCCACAGCCACCTGCAAGCCTCGATGATTCCCAACTGCCGTAGCTACGATCCCACCTACGCCCACGAGGTGGCGGTGATCGTTCAGGACGGCCTGAAGCGCATGTTCGCCGACAAGGAGAACTGCTTCTACTACCTGACGGTGATGAACGAGAACTACGAGCACCCGGCGCTCGAGGAGATTCCCGCCGAGGACATCATCAAGGGCATGTATCGCCTCAGCGGCACCCAGGGCCAGAAGGGCCACGTCCAGCTGCTGGGCTGCGGCACCATCCTGCGCGAGGTGGAGCAGGCCGCCGAGCTGCTCAAGGCCGACTGGGACGTGGGCGCCGACATCTGGAGCGTGACCAGCTTCAACGAGCTGCGCCGCGAGGCGCTGGAGATCGACCGTCAGGCCTTCCTGCACCCCGAGGACGAGCGCGGCAAGCCGCACGTCACGGCCTCCCTGGAGGGCATGAAGGGTCCGGCCATCGCCTCCACCGACTACATGAAGCTGTTCGCCGACCAGGTCCGCGCCTGGGTGCCGACCGACTACCATGTACTGGGGACCGATGGCTTTGGCCGCTCGGATACCCGCGAGAAGCTGCGCCACTTCTTCGAGGTGGATCGCTACTACGTGACCGTGGCCGCGCTCAAGGCGCTGGCCGACCGTGGCGAGCTGGATCGCAAGGTCGTCTCCGAGGCGATCGCGAAGTACGGCATCGATCCCAACAAGCCCAATCCGCTGACCAGCTGATCCCGGTGGCCGGGCGGGGCGACCCGCCCGTTCCAGGCACGATTTGGAAGGAGCGCGACCTTGAGTAGCGAAATCATCAAAGTTCCCGACATCGGCGGCAGCGAAGATGTCGAAATCATCGAAGTGGCGGTGACGGAAGGTGACGTCATCGACGCCGAAGACACCCTGATCACCCTGGAGTCCGACAAGGCGAGCATGGACGTCCCCGCGCCCAAGGGCGGCAAGGTCGTCCGCGTGCTGGTGAAGGAGGGCGACACCGTCTCCGAGGGCGACGACATCCTCGAACTGGAGGCGGAAGGCGGCGGCGATGCCTCGGCGGACGACAAGGCCGAAGCGCCCGCACCGGCCGAACAGGCGCCGGCCGAGCCGGAGAAGCCCGCGGCTCGGTCCGGCGGTGGCGGCAAGCGCACCGTCGAGGTCAAGGTGCCCGACCTGGGCGGCTCGGAGGACGTCGAGATCATCGAGGTAGCGGTGTCCGAGGGCGACGAGGTCGCCGAGGAGGACACCCTGATCACCCTGGAGTCGGACAAGGCCAGCATGGACGTGCCGAGCCCTCATGCCGGCAAGCTGGTGTCCCTGGCCGTCAAGGAGGGCGACACCGTCTCCGAGGGCGATGTCATCGGCACCATGGAGATCGCCGACGCGAGTAGCGGGGAAGGCAGTGACGAGGCGCCGGCAGAGGCGCCCGCGGCCTCCAGCGAGCCCGCCGCCGAGCCCGAGCCACAGCAGGAGACCGCAGCGGCCGCGGGTGAGCCGCAGCGCCAGGAGATCCGCGTGCCCGACCTCTCCGGCTCGTCCGACGTGCCGATCATCGAGATCGCCGTCAGCGCCGGTGACGAGGTCGACGAGGAGGACCCGCTGATCACCCTGGAGTCCGACAAGGCCTCCATGGACGTGCCGAGTCCCTACAAGGGCAAACTGCTCGAGCTCACCGTCCAGGAGGGCGACACCGTCTCCGAGGGCGACCTGATCGGCTATATCGAGGTGGCCGGCGCTCCGGCGGCCGCCAAGCCCGCGCCGGCGAAGCAGCCCGAGCAGCCGGCCGAGGCGCCCAAGGCCGAGAAGGCCGCGCCCACCCCGGCCGGCCGCCCCAGCCCCGAGGCGCAGATGGCTGCCGAGAAGCCGCGCTCCGGCAAGCTGGTGCACGCCGGGCCGGCGGTGCGCATGCTGGCGCGCGAGCTGGGCGTCGACCTGGCCCTGGTCACGCCGTCCGGCCCCAAGGAGCGCGTGCTCAAGGAGGACGTCCACGCCTACGTCAAGCAGGTGATGGCGGGCAAGGCGCAGGCCCCTGCCCAGGCCGCCGCTCCCGCCGCAGGTGGCAGCGGCATTCCGCCGATCCCCGACCAGGACTTCAGCCAGTTCGGCGAGGTGGAAGAGAAGCCCATGGGGCGCCTGATGAAGATGGGCGCCACCAACCTGCACCGCAGCTGGGTCAACCTGCCCCACG
Source organism: Halomonas sp. NO4 (assembly GCF_010994375.1). Classification (GTDB taxonomy): domain Bacteria; phylum Pseudomonadota; class Gammaproteobacteria; order Pseudomonadales; family Halomonadaceae; genus Halomonas. Next base: position 105,763 of record NZ_WHMA01000007.1, on the reverse strand, counting down.
TCACCCAGTTCGACGAGGCGGACATCACCGAACTGGAGGCCTTCCGCAAGTCCATGAAGGCGGAGGCCGAGGCCCAGGGCGCCAAGCTCACGCCGCTGCCCTTCCTGATCAAGGCGTGCGCTTTTGCGCTGAGGAAGTTCCCGCAGTTCAACGTCAGCCTCAAGGCCGACGGCGAGACGGTGGTGTGGAAGAAGTACGTCCACATCGGCGTGGCCGTGGACACCCCGGACGGCCTGATGGTGCCGGTGATCCGCGATGCCGACAAGAAGTCGCTGATCGAGCTGGCCAAGGAGAGCGTGGAGCTGGCCGGCAAGGCCCAGGCCAAGAAGCTCAAGCGCGAGGAAATGAGCGGCGGCTGCTTCACCATCTCGAGCCTGGGCTCCATCGGCGGCACCGCCTTCACGCCCATCGTCAACGCCCCGGAGGTCGCCATCCTCGGTATCTCCAAGGCGCAGATGAAGCCGGTGTGGGACGGGGCCGACTTCGCCCCGCGGTTGATGATGCCGCTGTGCCTCTCCTACGACCACCGGGCGGTCAACGGGGCCGATGCGGCGCGCTTCACGGCCTTCCTGGCTGCCGCGCTCAGCGACATTCGGCGGCTGTTGATGTAAGCGCCGCCCGAGCCGCGTGCGTCGACGGCGTCCCTGCCCGGGGCGCCGTCCGCATTTGTGGCCGTGGGGAATACCAAAGTGCAACTGGCCGGTTAATTGCCTGAAAACCGGTCATCTTTGGGCGGTTGGGCCGTGCCGGCCGTGACGCTTCTAGTTGTCTGGCCGACACGCCGCGGGTAAGGTTTCCTGCCAACGCTTTTCCATCAAGAATTTCAACCATAAGTTTCACCACTCATTCAAGGAGCACACCGATGCGTTTGATCCTGTTGGGCGCCCCGGGGGCCGGCAAGGGTACCCAGGCCCAGTTCATCTGCGAGCGGTTCAACATCCCGCAGATTTCCACCGGCGACATGCTGCGCGCCGCGGTCAAGGAGGGCAGCGAGCTCGGCCTCAAGGTCCAGGAGATCATGACCACCGGCGGGCTGGTTTCCGACGACATCATCATCGCCCTGGTCAAGGAGCGCATCAGCCAGCCCGACTGCGAGAACGGCTTCCTGTTCGACGGCTTTCCGCGCACCATTCCCCAGGCCGAGGCGATGAAGGAAGCGGGCGTGAAGATCGACCACGTGCTGGAGATCGCCGTGGACGACGAGGAGATCGTCAAGCGCCTGGCCGGCCGTCGTGTGCACCCCGGCTCCGGCCGCGTCTATCACGTCGAGTACAATCCGCCCAAGGAGCCCGGCAAGGACGACGTCACCGGTGAGGCGCTGATCCAGCGCGACGACGACCGCGAGTCCACGGTGCGCAACCGCCTCTCGGTCTACCATGAGCAGACCGCGCCGCTGGTCGACTACTACCAGCAGTGGGCCAAGGAAGACCCCGAGGCGGCGCCGGTCTATCACCGGGTGAAAGGCGTGGGCAGCGTCGACGAGATTACCGCACAGGTGCTCAAGGCCCTGGAAGGCTGAGGCCCGCTCCCACTCGGCGCATGAAGGCCCGCGCAAGCGGGCCTTCGTCGTTGTGGGCCGGGTTGCGTATAATGCGCCCCTACACTGACCTGCGATGACCCGAGACCATGCCGACCCTGCTGGCCCTGGATGCCTCCTCGCGCGCCTGCTCCGCCGCCCTGCTGATCCGCCGCCCCGGCGAGGCGGACACCCTGATCGCGCGCTTTGCCCACACCCCCCGCGAGCACACCTACCGCCTGTTGCCCATGATCGATGAGGTGCTGGCCGAGGCGGGCCTCGCCCCCGCGGCCCTGGACGCCGTGGCCTACGGTCGCGGCCCCGGTTCCTTCACCGGCCTGCGCATCGCCGCGGGCGTCGCCCAGGGGCTCGCCTTCGGCCTGGATCGGCCGCTGCTTGGCGTTTCCACCCTGGAGGCACTGGCGCTGGGCGCCCACCGACGTCATCACTTCCGGCACATCGTCACGGCGTTGGATGCGCGCATGGGAGAGATCTACGTGGCGGCCTGGCGCTGTCGTGACGGGGTTGTCGAAGCGCTCAGCGCGGAGGCGGTGCTGCCGCCCGAGCGCCTGCGTCTGCCAGAGGAGAGCGACCAGTTCGACTGGGTGGGCGTGGGCTCCGGCTGGGCGCTGTGGGAGGCCATGCCCGCCACGGTTCAGGCGAGTCTCGGCCAGTGCCTGGTCGAGCCGGAACCCGCCGCCGAAGAGATGGCGTTGCTCGCCGCGCGTGACCTGGCGGCGGGGGGCGGACAGCCGGCCCAGGCGGTGCAGCCGGTCTACCTGCGCGACCGGGTCGCCTGGCAGAAGGGGCGATGAACGAGTCCGGGTCGACGGTCGTGGTGCCGGATGCCGCCCTGGCGCAGCGGCTGGGGCTGCCCCGGGGCGCGCCCGACGAGGGGGAGCTGGTACTGCGCCGCGAAGGGGGCCGCCTGGTGCTGGCCGGCGACCCGCGACGCTTCGGCGCCCCCCTGGCGGTGGATTTCGTCGCCGGCCGCAGCGCTCATCGGCGGCGCTTCGGCGGCGGGCGCGGCCAGCTGATCGCCCGCGCCTGCGGCCTGACCGGCGGCGTCACGCCGAGCGTGGTCGATGCCACGGCGGGGCTCGGGCGCGACGCCTTCGTGCTGGCGAGCCTGGGCGCCGAGGTGCTGCTGGTCGAGCGGGTGGCGGCGATCGCCGCGCTGCTCGAGGATGGCCTGGCCCGGGCGCTGGCCGACCCGGACACCGCGGCGATCGCTGCGCGCATGACGCTCGCCCGCGGTGATGCCACCCGCGAGCTCGACGCCCTGGTGGCGGGCAGCGGCGTGGCGCCCGAGGTGATCCACCTCGACCCCATGTTTCCCCACCGCACCAAGTCGGCGCTGGTCAAGAAGGAGATGCGCCTTTTCCGCGCCCTGGCCGGTGACGACATGGATGCGCCGCGCCTGCTCGAGGCAGCGCTGGACGTGGCCAGCCATCGGGTGGCGGTCAAGCGGCCGCGCCAGGCGGCCCCCCTGGCCGGGCCGCCGCCGCGCCATGTCCTCGAAGGCAAGACCAGTCGCTATGACCTCTACGTCCATCGCTCCCTGAAAGGATGAGCCGTGGCTCAGTCGCGGGTGACCAGCTGCAGGCGGTGGCGCAGCGCCGGGTCGAAGAGCGCCCGGGTGCGCTGCGCCGCTTCCGGTAAGGCTGTCGTGTAGCACAGGCGGTCCTCTTGCCGATAAATCCAGCCTTCGGCTTCCAGGCTGTCGATCAGCCGGGCGAACAGGCTGCGGTCGAAGAATTCCGGGGCGTCGCGGCCCGAGAGCAGGGCCAGGCGCTCGGCCATCTGCTGGCTGTGCGACACCAGGCCCTCGCGGTCGTGGCTGCCGGATGGCGCCGCCAGCAGCAGCGACAGCAGCAGGTAGCCGCGCTCCAGCGAAGGCTGCATCAACCGGCCCAGCAGGCGCAGCTGCTCGCTCGCCTCCAGCGCCTCGGCGCGTTGCCAGCCGTCGCCGTCGGCGACCAGCAGCCCGGCATTGCTCAGGGCCTCGAGCAGGGTGGGCAGCGCCCGGTCGAGCGCCGTATTCGGCAGGAAGAACTCCCGGGCCAGTATCGGCCAGGCCGGGTCGAGGCGCTCGTGCAGGCTCGCCAGGCTGTGGCGTGGCTCGTGCTGGAAGGCGAAGGCGACCAGCCCCGCCGCGGCGAAGAGGTGCAGGACGTTGTTGCGGTACCAGGCGAGCAGCTCGGTCTGCTCCGGCGTGGCGACCAGGATGTCGCCCAGGGCATGGGCGCGACGCCGGATCATGCCCAGCGCGAGGGTGTGGGCGATCCAGTCGCGCGGCTCGCCGGCAGGCAGGCTGGCGTCCACGCCGCCGGGACAGCGCCGCTGCAGGGCGGCGAGCAGCGCCAGCTGGCGTGCCATCAGGCTCTCCTCGATGGCGTGGTGGGGCGTGGCGAGTAGCACCAGGGCGACCAGGTTGACCGGATTGAGCGCCGCCGCGGCGTTGATGCGCTGGGCCAGCTCACGCCCCAGCCGGGGCAGTGCGGTTGCCAGCCAGGCGGCGCGCGGCGTCGCCTCGCTTTCGCGCCAGCCCGGTACGCGGGCGTCGAGGAAGGGCCCCAGGACAAGCGGTTCGCCGATGTTCACGGCCACCCGGCCGAAGGGCTGGCGCAGTCGCCCGAGCACGCGCAGCAGCGTCAGCGGTGTCTCCCGGCGCTTGCCCGCACCGCGCAGCTCGCGCTGGTAGCTGCCCCCCTCGAGGATGCGCTCGTAGCCGATGTACACCGGCACGAAGGCGAGTCGGTGGCGTTCGTCGTCGGTGGCCAGGCGGTGGAAGGAGCGCAGCGTCATCGCCAGCATTCCGGGGCGCGGGGTGAGCATCCGCCCGCTGCGCGAGCGGCCGCCCTCCATGAAGTATTCCAGGGGGTGGCCAGCGGCCAGCAGGCGGTGCAGGTACTCGGTGAACACGGCCGTGTAGAGCGGGTTGCCGCGGAAGCTGCGGCGCAGGAAGAAGGCGCCGCCGCGACGCAGCAGGGGGCCGATCAGCGGCATGTCGAGGTTGCGCCCGGCGGCGACGTGCGGCGGCATCAGGCCGTCGCGGTAGAGTACGTAGGAGAGCAGCAGGTAGTCGATGTGGCTGCGGTGGCAGGGCACATAGACCAGAGTGTGGTCGCCGGCCAGCGCCTTGACCCGCTCGAGGCCGCGCACGTCGACCCCGTCGTAGAGTCGGTTCCACAGCCGGCGCAGCATGCCGTCGAGGAAGCGCAGCACCGGGTAGGTCATGTTGGAGGCGATCTCGTGACCGTAGCGCCGTGCGCGGCGGGCCAGGCGGGCCCGCGGCCGCCCCTCGATGTCGGCCTGTTCGGCAATGGCCTGGCGCACTCTGGAGCTGGCCACCAGGCCCTGGATCAGCGTGCGGCGATGGGAGAGATCGGGTCCCAGCACCCGGGTGCGCATGCGGCGGAAGTGCACGCGCAGTAGGCGCGCCGCCTTGCGCTCCGCCACGGCCGGGCCGCGCTCGTCGAGCAGCTCGCGCAGGCGCAGCGGGGCGCCGAGGTGCACTTCCACGCTGCGCCCGTTGACCAGCACCGACAGCGCCCGGCGCAGGCGACCGGTGAGCGGCCAGCTGTCGGCGGCCAGCAGGCGCCACAGCCCGAAGCGCTTGCCGGGGGCACGGCCCCAGAAGATGCTCACCGGGACCAGCTGGATCTCGCGGTCGGGATGCGCGGCGAGCAGGGCAACGGCGTCGTGCAGGGCGTGGCGGCGGTAGCGCCGTCGTGGCCGGGGCAGGGCGAGGGTGGCCGGCAGGCGCTGCCCGGCCACCCGGTGGCGACCGGTGGCGGCCGGCAGGCCGTGGCGGCGGCACAGGCACTCCAGCAGCAGGGCGTCGGAGAGCGCGGGGCGCGGTAGCACGTAGAGGGTGAGCGCCTGGGGGTCCAGGGCCAGCGAGGCCGGGTCGGGCTCCAGGTGGCGTACCGACACCCAGCCGCTGAGCAGGCGCTTCAGCAGGGCGCGCAGGGGGTGGGGCAGGGAGCGTGCAGCGGCCATCCGTTTGCCTGTCCGGTAAGCGAGGGCCCAGTATAGCCCGCGACGCGGCATGGGTCAGGCGAGCGGCTTTTCCTTGTGTCGTAATCGTGCGTCAATCCACCAGAGTCGAGGCGCGTCAACAAAGGAGAGGGGCCATGCATGGCGTTTGGCGGGAGGGCAATCGCTTTCGACTGCTGGCGGAGTCGTCGCGGTTTCTGCCGGCGGTGTTCGAGGCCATCGACGCGGCGCGCCACTCGGTGCTGGTGGAGCTGTACCTGATGGAGTCGGGCCGCCTGGCCACGGCGCTGATCGATGCCCTGACGCGGGCCGCGGGGCGCGGCGTGACGGTGGCGCTGATGCTGGACGGTTACGGCGCTATGGGACTTTCGGCGGCGGATCGGCGGCGCCTGGAAGAGGGAGGCGTGGCGCTGCGTCTGTTCAATCCGCTGGGATTTCACTCGCTGGCGCGCAACCTTACCCGCGACCATCGCAAGCTGGTGGTGGTGGACGGTCGACGCGCTTTCACCGGCGGCTTCGGGGCCGTGGACGAGTTCCTCGAGGCCTGGTACGAGGTGGCAGTGGCCATCGAAGGGCCGGTGGTGGCGGACTGGGTGCGTCTCTTCTGCCGGTTGTGGGACTCGCCTATGACGCGCGGTGCCGGTACCCCGGCGCTGGTCCACCGGCTCGCCGTGGCCGAGCAGCGCCGCGAGGACTACCACGGCATGCGCGGTCGCGTGGTGTGGGGGCAGGGCTACCGCTACCAGGCCATCCGCCACTCGCTGCATGGGCGCGTTTCCACCGCCCAGCAGCGCATCTGGCTGTGCACGCCCTATTTCGTGCCGACGCTGACGCTGCGGATGCGGCTGGCCCGGGCGGCGCGGCGCGGCGTCGATGTCCGCCTGCTGCTGCCGGGCAAGAACCATGACGTGCCCGGGGTGCGCTACGCGGGGCAGCGCTTCTACCGGCGCCTGCTGCGCTCGGGGGTGCGCATCTACGAGTTCCAGCCGAGTTTCATCCACGCCAAGTTCGCCCTGGTGGACCGCTGGACGAGCCTCGGGTCGTGCAACTTCGACCACTGGAGCCTGCACTGGAACCTGGAGGCCAACCAGGAGGTGGACGACGCCCGCTTCGCCGGCGAAGTGGCGGCGCTGTTCGAGCGCAATTTCGCCGCCAGTCGCGAGATTCAGTACCGTGAGTGGGTGCAGCGCCCCTGGTGGCATCGCGCCCGGGAGTGGTGCTTCGGCACGCTGGATGCCTGGCTGACGCGGCTGCGTTAGCGGTCGCGTTTGCCGCGGCCCGCCGGCTTCTTCCTGCGGGGGCTGGGCTTGGGTGTCTCCGGCGGCACGCGAAAATGCAGGTAGAGGTCGAGCACCAGCTCGGGCAGTTGGCTGACCAGCGACTCGAGGCGGGCGGTGTCGGCGGTGAGCTCGGCCATGTCCGGCTCGTCGTCGAACAGTCCGGAGAGCGCCATGAAGGGCAGCAGCAGGGTGGCGATGCGCTCTTCATCCTCGGCGAACCAAGCCGCCTCGTCGAGGAAGACGCCTTCCATGAACCCCGCGCACCAGTCGCCGATGGGCGTCTCCTCCGGGGGCAGGCCGTCCAGCGTCGCCTCGAAGGGCAGCTCGGGCAGCCCGCCCTGCTCCAGGATCTCGATGGCGTTGCTGCGCAGCCGCTCGAGCAGGCCGAGGATCTCGCCGCGTTCCGCGGCATCGGCGAAAGACGGCTCGCCGTGGAAGAGCTCGGCAACCCATACCGCCGGTGCCACGTCGCGGGGGGCGACGGCCAGCGCTACCAGAAAGCCGTGGGCGGCGATCAGGTCGAGGGCATCGGGGTCCACTTGCTCGGAGTCGAGAAAGTCGTCGAGGCGCTCGAGTTCGTCGTCGTCGAGCAGCGGCTGGGGCAGGGGCGTATCGGACATCGGTGCTCTCGCAAGGGTTCGTGCTCAAGGGGTCGTGAGCGGACAGCCGTCAGCCTGGGCTGGACGCCGCCGTGACGGAGCGTCATTCTAGCACCCCATGAACCGTCCAGCCCTTCCCGAGCCCGGTGCCGAATGGCTCAACGCCCTCGACGAGTCGGCGCTACACGCTGCCCTGCGCGAGCGGGTAGCGGCGGCCTTCCAGCTGTGTCGCGAGATGCATCCCGGCCTGCCGAGCCCGGCGGTCTGGCTCGACCTGCGTGGCCAGTGCGCCGGTCAGGCCCACTTCGGGCGTGGCGGGCTGCGCTTCAATCCGGTGCTGCTGGCCGAGAACCGCCGCGAGTTTTTCGTCGAGGTGGTACCCCACGAGATGGCGCACTGGCTGGTTCATCACCTCGAGGAGGGCCACCGGATACGCCCCCACGGCCACGAATGGCGTACCGTGATGCGGCGCCTGTTCGGCCTGGCGCCGCGCGTCACCCACCGTTTCGACACCGCCCGGGCGAGTCCGGCGCCCCACCGCTACCGCTGCGCCTGCCGCGAGCACGCCTTCACTTCTCGCCGCCATGCCCTGGCAAGCCAGGGGCGCGTCTATCGCTGTCGCCACTGCGCTGAGACCTTGGTCTATCAGCCTTTTGCAGGGGATGAAAATCCAACACAAGTTCATGAAATTAAAAAGAAAATAGCTGATACCAATGTCTAAGTGGAAGGCTGCACCCTGGGGTATATGCTGAAGGGTACATCCCGGTTCCGGCCCACCAACAACAAGGGGTCGGTGACATACACTGAGAGGGTGCATCTCCTGGAAGAGGCCAATCAATGACCGAACAGCATAAAGACGTCTATCCGGTACGCGACGATTTTGCCGCCAATGCCTGGGCCGACAAGGCCAAGTATGAGGCCATGTACCAGCAGTCCGTGGATGACCCCGAGGGCTTCTGGGCCGAGCAAGCCAAGCGCCTCGACTGGTTCAAGGCACCGACGAAGATCAAGCATACCTCCTTCGATTCCCACAACGTCGACATCCGCTGGTTCGAGGATGGCAGCCTCAATGCCAGCGTGAACTGCCTCGACCGCCACCTCGAGACCCGCGGCGACCAGACCGCCATCGTCTGGGAAGGCGACGACCCCAAGGATTCCAAGCGCATCACCTATCGCGAGCTCTTCGAGCGCACCTGCCAGTTGGCCAACGGCCTCAAGGAGCTGGGCGTCAAGAAGGGCGACGTGGTCACGCTCTACATGCCGATGATTCCCGAGGCCGCCATGGCCATGCTGGCCTGCGCACGCATCGGCGCCGTGCACTCGGTGGTGTTCGGTGGATTCTCCCCGGATGCCTTGGCCCAGCGCGTGGTCAATGCCGACTCCAAACTGGTGATCACCGCCGACGAGTCCGTGCGTGGCGGCAAGCAGGTGCCGCTCAAGGACAACGTCGACGCCGCCCTGACTCGCGACGGCACCGAGGTGTGCGAGAAGGTGCTGGTGGTCAAGCGCACCGGTGGCGAGATCGACTGGAAGGAGGGGCGCGACGTCTGGTACCACGAGCTGGTCGATAAGCAGGCCACCGACTGCCCGGCCGAGGAGATGAATGCCGAGGACCCGCTGTTCATCCTCTACACCTCCGGCTCCACCGGGGCGCCCAAGGGCCTCAAGCACACCACCGGCGGCTACCTGCTGCACGCCGCCATGACCCACCAGTACGTCTTCGACTACCAGGACGGCGAGGTCTACTGGTGCACCGCTGACGTGGGCTGGGTCACCGGTCACAGCTACATCGTCTACGGACCGCTGGCCAACGGCGCCATCACCCTGATGTTCGAGGGCGTGCCGAGCTACCCCACCAGCGGGCGCATGGGCGAGATCGTCGACAAGCACCAGGTCAACATCCTCTACACCGCGCCCACCGCGGTGCGCGCCCTGATGGCCCATGGCGACAGCGTCATGGATTCCAGCCAGCGCGACAGCCTGCGTCTGCTCGGCTCCGTGGGCGAGCCCATCAACCCCGAGGCCTGGGAGTGGTTCTACCGGGTGATCGGCAACGAGAAGTGCCCCATCGTCGACACCTGGTGGCAGACCGAGACCGGCGGCATCATGATCGCGCCGCTGCCGGGCGCCATCGATCTCAAACCGGGCTCCGCCACCCTGCCGTTCTTCGGGGTGATGCCGGCGCTGGTGGACAACGAAGGCAACCTGTTGGAGGGCGCCACCGACGGCAATCTGGTGATCCTCGACTCCTGGCCGGGGCAGGCGCGCTCCATCTGGGGCAACCACGAGCGCTTCGTCCAGACCTACTTCTCCGCCTATCAGGGCATGTACTTCACCGGTGACGGCTGCCGTCGCGACGAGGACGGCTACTACTGGATCACCGGTCGCGTCGACGACGTGCTCAACGTCTCCGGCCACCGCATGGGTACCGCGGAGATCGAATCCTCGCTGGTCGCCCACGATGCCGTGGCCGAGGCCGCCGTGGTGGGCTTCCCTCACGACATCAAGGGGCAGGGCATCTACATCTACGTGACCCTCGCCGATGGTGTGGAAGCCACCGACGCGCTCAAGAAGGAACTCACCCAGTGGGTGCGCAAGGACATCGGGCCGATCGCCTCGCCGGACGTCATCCAGTGGGCGCCGGGGCTGCCCAAGACCCGCTCGGGCAAGATCATGCGCCGCATCCTGCGCAAGATCGCTGCCAACGAGACGGAGGGGCTCGGTGACACCAGTACCCTGGCCGACCCCAGCGTGGTCGAGGAGCTCATCGAGCATCGCGCCAATCGCTGAGGGGCTGTCCCCCTTCCACTTGACCTCTTTGCCGGCCCTCGGGCCGGCTTTTTGCGGGCCCTAGTCAAGGAAAGGCGCGATGCCGGTGTGAGCGCTTGGGAAACGCTTTGGCCATGGGGTAACATGCCGTGATTGAATGTCTTGATCGATGGTCCTGATCGACCCTGCAGATCGAAAGTGCCAGCGCCGTGGCAGTCGGCTCGCCACTGCTCGAGGAACCGGAGGAGAATCCATGGCCTTTGCCCAGAAATTCATCGTCGCCGATGATCATCCGCTGTTCCGTGCAGCCCTGACCCAGGCGCTGCGTCAGCTGGCGCCCCAGGCCGAAATCGTCGAGTCCGACACCATGGAGGCCACCACCGAGGTGGTCACCCGCCACCCCGATGCCGATCTGATCCTGCTCGACCTGCACATGCCGGGCGCGCACGGCTTCTCCGGGCTGATCCAGCTGCGCGGCCAGACACCCGACATTCCCGTGGCAGTGGTGTCGGGCAGCGATGAGCCGCATGTGGTGCGCCGGGCCATCGATTACGGTGCCTCGGGGTTCATTCCCAAGTCGTCGTCGCTGGCGCTGATCGCCGAGGCGGTGGGCGAGATTCTCGACGGCGAGGTGTGGCTGCCCCAGGAGCTGGCCGACACCTTGGGCGATGCCGACGAGGAGGAGTCGCGTTTCGCCGAGGCCATCGCCTCGCTCACCCCGCAGCAGTTCCGCGTGCTCAACATGCTCACCGAAGGGCTGCTCAACAAGCAGATCGCCTACGAGCTCAACGTCAGCGAGGCGACCATCAAGGCCCACGTCACCGCCATCCTGCGCAAGCTCGGCGTGCACTCGCGCACCCAGGCAGTGATTGCCGCCCAGAAGCTCGAGGTGGAGCCGCCGAAGGTGGAGTCTTAGGTTCGAGGTTCGAGGTTCGAGGTTCGAGGTTCGAGGTTCGAGGTTCGAGGTTCGAGGTTCAAGCGAAAAGCCCGTGACCAAGGTCACGGGCTTTTCGCTTTCGAGCCTCCAATTGCCTGCAGCTCGCCGTTAGGCCTTGGCCGCGCGGCTGGCCTGCAGGGTCCGGGTGAGTAGGGCGCGCAGGGCGGCGGGGCGGACCGGCTTCTGCAGGAGGTGGTAGCCGGCACGCTTCACCTCCTCGGCGACCTCCTCGGTGCGGTCGGCAGTGATCACGATGCCCGGTACCGCATCCTCGTGGCGCTCGGCCAGCGCTTCCAGGGCCATCAGGCCGGTGACCTCGTTGTCCAGGTGGTAGTCGGCAAGAATCGCGTCGGGGTCGCCGTCCAGGTGGCGCAGCACCGACTTGGCGCCGCCGATGCTGGTGGCGGTGAACACCTCGCAGCCCCAGCCGGAGAGCATCGCCTTCATTCCCTCGAGGATCAGCGTCTCGTTGTCGATGCACAGGATGCGGGTGCCGGCGAGCTTGTTGCCGGCGCGTCGTGTCGGCGGCTGAGCGCTCCGGCTTGCCTGTGGCTGGGCGGCCACGGTCGGTACGCTGACCGAAAAGACGGTGCCGAAGCCCTCCCAGGAGCGCACGCGCAGCGGGTGGTCCAGCACGCGGCTCATGCGGTCGGCGATGGAGAGGCCTAGCCCCAGGCCCTTCTCGCTCTCCTTGTGGCGCGAGACCTGATCGAGGCGGCGGAACTCCTGGAAGATCTCGCACTGCTTGGACTCGGGGATGCCCGGGCCCGAGTCCCACACCTCGATGGTCAGTCGCTCGCCGTGGCGGCGACAGCCCAGCAGCACCCGGCCCTCCTGGGTGTAGCGGATGGCGTTGGAGAGGAAGTTCTGCACGATGCGGCGCAGCATCTGGGGGTCGCTGTCGACCCATCGCCGCGTGGGCACCACCACCAGGTCGAGGCCGCGCTCCTCGGCCATCAGTTCGAACTCGGCCCTCAGCGGCTGGATGATGTCGGCCAGGGCGAAGTGGCTGCGGCGTGGCGTGAGGGCGCCGGCGTCGAGCTTGGAGATGTCGAGCAGGGTGCCGAGCAGCTCCTCGGCGGCCTGCAGCGAGTTGTCGATGTGGCCAATGGTGCGACGTAATTCATTCGCCTCGACCTCCGGGGAGAGCGCCGAGGTGAACAGCCGCGCCGCGTTGAGCGGCTGCAACAGATCGTGGCTCGCCGCGGCGAGGAAGCGGGTCTTGGAGGCATTGGCGTCCTCGGCTACCTGCTTGGCCTGGCGCAGGGCCTGCTCGGCCTCGGCGCGAACGCGGTTCTCCTGGCGCAGGGCGGCGTTGGCCTCCGAGAGCGCCTGGGTGCGCTCGCGGACGCGCTCCTCCAGGGTCTCGTTGGTCTCCTTGAGGGCAATCTCGGCCAGGCGGCGCTCGGTGATGTCCTGGTAAAGGGCGAAGAAGCCGAGTATCGCGCCGCTGTCGCCGAAGTGCGGCGTGTAGGTGACCAGCATGTAGCGAATGGCGTCGCCGCTGCCCATGGAGACCTCGAAGCTCACGCGCTCGCCGGCCAGGGCGCGACGGATCCAGGGCGCACGCTCGCGGGCCATCTCGCCGGTGATTACCGTGTCCACGTGCTTGCCGATCACCTCGTTGCGGTCGATGCCGAAGGCCTGCTCGTAGGCGCGGTTGGTGAAGAGGTAGCGGCACTCCTTGTCGAAGTAGGCGATCAGCGCCGGCACGTTGTCCGTGTAGATGCGGATGTTGTTCTCCGAGCGGATCAGCGCCTCCTCGATGCGCTTCTGCTGGGTGATGTCGAGGTAGGTGTAGACGAAGCCGCCGCCGGGCATGGGGTTGCCCTGCACCTCCAGCACGCTGCCGTCCTGGCGGTAGCGCACGTAGCGGTGGGGCTGGCCATCGCGAATGTTGTCGATCAGCAGGCGCACATGTTCCTCGGGGTCGCCGGGACCGTACTCGCCGTTGTGGGCGTTGTAGCGGAAGATCTTGTCGATGGGCGCGCCCACGCGGATCAGGTGGTCGGGGAAGCGGAACAGCTCCAAGTAGCGCTGGTTCCACACCACCAGGCGCAGGTTCTGGTCGACCACGCTGATGCCCTGGCTGATGTTCTCGATGGTGGCCTGGAGCAGGGCGCGGTTGAACTCCAGCACTTGGGAGGCCTCGTCGACGATGGAGATGACGTCGGAGATGCCGATGCCCCGGCCCTGCAGCGCCGAGTTGACCACGATGCGCGCCGAGGAGGCGCCGAGCACCGAGGCGAGGAAGCGCTCGGTGAACTGGATGACGTCGATGGAGGCGCGGGCGCTCTCGTCGAGGTGCTGGCCGCTGCGCCGGGCGTAGTCCTCGAAGGCCCGCGCCACCTGGCCAGCGCCCAGGAAGCGCTCGCACAGCACCTTCAGGTCGCCCACCGTGGTGGCCCCGGTCCAGGGGCGGTTCACCGAGGTCTGGCGGGTCTCCACGCTGTCGACGAACAGCGACGCCTGGATGCGCTCCACGACGCGCTGGGCGGTGAGCTGGGAGACGAAGATGTAGCAGAAGAGGTTGAGCCCCAGCGACAGCATCACCCCGTGGGTGAAGGAGTCGCCGATGTTGAGGCCGAACAGGGCGGTGGGCGTGAGCCAGGTCACGCCGAAAGGACCGCCATCCAGCCATGTCGCCGGCAGGACCCCGGCATTGACCATCGCCGGCATCAGCAGGCTGTAGGCCCAGATGGCAAAGCCGGCATTCATGCCGGCGACCACGCCCATGCGGTTGCCGCGCTTCCAGTAGAGACCGCCGATCAGCGCCGGGGCGAACTGCGCCGCGGCGGCGAAGGAGAGCATGCCGATGGAGGCCAGCGAGCCGAATTCGGCCACCATCTGATAGAAGCCGTACGCCAGCCCGAGAATCACGCCGATGGTGATGCGCCGCGCGCGCAGTACCAGGCGCCCGTAATCGCGGGGCCGGGCATCCAGCCAGCGCAGGCGGAACAGCGCCGGAATCACGATCTCGTTGGAGATCATGATCGACACCGCCACGGTGGCCACGATCACCATGCCGGTGGCTGCCGAGAAGCCGCCGATGAAGGTGAGCAGGGTAAGCCACTCGTTGCCCGAGGCCATGGGAATGGCCAGTACGAAGGTGTCGGGCTCAACGCTGCCATCGGGAAACAGCGCCAGGCCCGCAGCTGCCAGCGGCACGACGAAGAAGGCGAAGGCCAGCAGGTAGAGCGGAAATAGCCAGCGCGCCTTGGTGGCATCGTCGCGATGAGTGTTCTCCACCACGGCCACATGAAACTGTCGCGGCAGGCAGAGAATGGCCAGCATGGCGAGCAGGGTCTGTGCCCAGAAGCTCTGGCCGAAATCCTGGTCGGCGAGCTGGCGCTGCAGTTCTAGCTGGGATTCAGCCCGCCCCAGCAGGTCGCCCATGCCGTCGAACATGCCCCAGGTGACGAAAGCCCCCAGCAGCAGGAAGGAGAGGAGCTTGATGAGGGACTCGAAAGCCACGGCGTGGATCAGCCCCTCGTGGTGTTCGGTGGCATCGGTATGACGCGTGCCGAAGAGGATGGCGAAGGCGGCCATCACCAGCGCCACGAAGAAGGCGGTATCGCCGAACAGCGGCGTGCTGGGTGCCTCCGAGGAGGTAGCGGTGAGGATGTCGAAGGAGACCGCCACGGCCTTCAGCTGCAGGGCGATGTAGGGTAGCGTGCCGATCAGCGCGACCAGGCTGGCGAAGGCCGCCAGCGACTGTGCCTTGCCATAGCGCGAGGCGATGAAATCGGCGATGGAGGTGATGTTCTGGCGCTTGGCGACGCGGATCATCTTGGCCAGCACCGGCCAGAACAGCAAAAAGGTGAGGATGGGGCCGACGTAGATGCTGGCGAAGGACCAGCCGGCGGTGGCGGCCTGGCCCACGGCGCCATAGAAGGTCCAGGAGGTGCAGTAGATGGCCAGCGCCAGGCTGTAGACCACCGGTCGGCGCTGGCTGGCGCCGTGCTCCCGGGCATGGCGATCGCCGCGCCAAGCGATGGCGAACAGCACGGCGATATAGAGCAGTGAAACGGCAATCAGCAGCCAGCCAGCGAACATGTGGACTCCCCCTGTGTCTGCGCCCATTCTAGGGCATGGCGGGGGGCGACGGCATCAGGCCGCTGTTAGCCAGGCGCAAGCCGAGCCGGAAATCAGGAGAAGTCGCACACCGCGTTCAGCAGCTTGGCACCGTCACTGAGGCGCTGCATCCGCTCCGTACGGGGTTCCCGGGACTCTTCCGCCAGCGGGATGAGCTCTCGCGTGGTGCAGTTCATCAGGTAGGCCTGGTGGGAGAAGCGTTCGACGTACTCCCGCTCGAAGCGGTAGAGAATGAACTCGACCAGCCGTTGCTCATCGGCTTCGCTCGGGGTGCGCACCAGGCTCTGCTCGTCGACCACCGTGAAGGCCGTGGTCAGGGGCACGAGGTAGGTCCAGGGGCGCCAGAAGGCGGCGCTCTGCTCGGTGGTCACCACCCGCGCTGTGTCGGGCAGCTGGGCGCGCTTGTGCTCGAACCAGGTGTATTCGTGGTGGATCTGGTAACCGAGTATGCCGAGGCCGGCGCAGACTGGGACGATCCAGCGCGGCAGCCGCCTGGCGGAGAGGGTGCGGAGCAAGAGGCCGACCCCCGCGGCGCCCAGTCCGGCGAATACCGCTGCAATCAAATGCCAAATCATGATGGGAGCTTCCTGACGGCCATCGGGCTTCCCGAGGGAAGCCCGATGGAAGGTTGGGTCCGGCGCCGTTGTGGCGCCGGGGTGGGATTATGGCTTAGTGGTCGACCGCCATGCC
Source organism: Halomonas sp. NO4 (assembly GCF_010994375.1). Taxonomy (GTDB): domain Bacteria; phylum Pseudomonadota; class Gammaproteobacteria; order Pseudomonadales; family Halomonadaceae; genus Halomonas. Next base: position 89,875 of record NZ_WHMA01000007.1, on the reverse strand, counting down.
AGCTCCCTTGGGATAGCGGACGCTCTCCACCAGGTCCTGGATTTCCTGGGGCGGCTCCGCGGTCACCTTGGAGATGCCGAAGGCCACGATGAAGTTGATGAGGGCACCGACCGCACCGATGGACAGCGGCGAGATGCCCAGCACCCAGTTCTCCGGCGTGTCGGGCAGGTTGTTGGTGCCCGGGATGAAGAGCCAGCCCTTGTAGACGAAGATGTAGACCAGCGTGAAGCCCAGGCCGCTGAGCATGCCGGCGACGGCACCCACGTTGTTCACCCGCTTGGAGAAGATGCCCATCATCAGTGCCGGGAACAGTGAAGCGGCGGCGATACCGAAGGCCAGTGCCACCACCTGGGCGGCGAAGCCCGGGGGGTTGGCGCCCAGATAGGTGGCCACGATGATGGCGACGGTCATGGAGATCCGTGCCGCCAACAGTTCGCCCTTCTCGGAGATGTTGGGGTTGATCGAGCCCTTGATGAGGTCGTGACTGATGGCCGAGGAAATGGCCAGCAGCAGGCCCGCGGCCGTCGACAGGGCCGCCGCCAGGCCGCCGGCGGCGATCAGGCCGATGACCCAGCCGGGCAGATTGGCGATCTCCGGGTTGGCCAGCACCAGGATGTCGTTGTTGACGGACAGCTCGTTGCCTTCCCAGCCGCGGTCGGAGAAGTCAGCCGAATTGTTGTAGAACTGGATGCGGCCGTCGTCGTTCCTGTCCTCGAAGGTGATCAGTCCCGTCTCCTCCCAGGTACGCACCCACTCGGGACGGTTCTCGTAGAGGATGGGGTTGGTGGCCGCCTCCTCGACGTTCTCGACCTGACCGGCCATGTCCGGATAGATAGTGGTTGCCAGGTTGAGGCGTGCCATGGAGGCCACGGCCGGAGCGGTCAGATAGAGCAGGCCGATGAATACCAGGGCCCAGCCGGCGGACCAGCGGGCGTCGGCCACCTTGGGCACCGTGAAGAAGCGGATGATGACGTGGGGCAGGCCGGCGGTACCGATCATCAGCGACAGGGTGAACAGCACCATGTTGAGCTTGTTGTCCACGTCCGCCGTGTACTCGTTGAAGCCCAGTGCGGTGACCACCTCGTTGAGCTTGGCCAGCAGCGGCATGCCGGACTCGCCGTGTTCGGAGAACAGCCCCAGAGGCGGCACAGGGTTGCCGGTCAGCTCCAGGGAGATGAAGATCGCCGGGATGGTGTAGGCGATGATCAGCACGATGTACTGGGCCACCTGGGTATAGGTGATGCCTTTCATGCCCCCCAGCACCGAGTAGAAGAACACCACCACCGCGGCGATGATCAGGCCGGTGGTCGCGTCGACCTCCAGGAAGCGCGAGAAGGCCACCCCGGCGCCCGCCATCTGGCCGATGACGTAGGTCACCGAGGCCACGATCAGACAGATCACCGCCACGAGCCGGGCTTGCTTGCTGTAGAAGCGGTCACCGATGAATTCGGGGACGGTGAACTTGCCGAACTTGCGCAGGTAGGGGGCCAGCAGCATGGCCAGCAGCACGTAGCCGCCCGTCCAGCCCATGAGGAAGGTGGAGTTGGCATAGCCCCCGGCGGCGATCAGGCCCGCCATGGAGATGAAGGAGGCCGCCGACATCCAGTCGGCGCCGATCGCCATGCCGTTGGTGATGGGATGCACCCCGCCGCCGGCGACGTAGAAGTCTTTGGTCGAACCGGCCTTCGCCCAGATGGCAATGCCGATATAGATGGCGAAGGAGGCGCCCACGAAGAGGACGTTAATGGCAAATTGACTCATGCTGACTTACTCCCCGAGCCCGAATTTCTTGTCCAGCTGATTCATCTTCCAGGCGTAGAAGAAGATCAGGCCGATGAAGGTCAGGATGGAGCCCTGCTGGGCGAACCAGAAGCCCAGGTCGGTCCCGCCCACGGGAATGCCCGATAGCAGCGGGCGCAGTAGAATGGCACAGCCATAGGAGACGGCTGCCCAGACGACCAGGCAACCGGCGATCAGGCGGAGGTTTGCCCGCCAGTAAGCCTCGGCATTGGATTTATCTTCTGCCATGTTGTTGCTCTCCACTTGTTGTTGAGATCGAGAAGAAGCGGCTCTGAGAGTTGGCATCGATCATCGGAGTCGCTCGGCAGGGTGGCGATGCCACACAGGTGTGTGAGCTGGTGGTGTTGCCGTACAAGACTGACCGTGCGTCGCATGGTTCTTGCTGTTAGAGACGCTTGTCGACGAGCGAAAGCCCCGTATGACTCACCGGCAATAGTGGTCAATGAGCGCAGAAAAAAAATCCCAGACTTTGGTATCATGAACGAATGACGATGAAAGTCACTTTTCAATAATAATTAAAAATCAATGGCTTGAATGCATGATGGGAGGGGCGGTGTGCGATGCTCTACCGGGTATGGGACGATGGTATAGTCCGCGCCGGGAGCACGCTTGATGGCGACAGTGCCGTGCTTGAGACGTTGGTATAACGCCGAAAAGCTAGGACGATTGTCTAGCTATTACCCGTCAATTCCCCTTTGCTATCCTGCCGAAGGAGTTGCTCGGCAGGCCGCCCTGGCGAGGCACTGCATCGTCCCGCCAGCTGGCGGGTGCAGGGTTTCCCCCAGCCAACGGAGGGCGTAGGCGGCAGCGCGACCGAGTGATCGACGACCAACAACAAGACTGGCGGCAGCGGTGGCTCGACCCGGCCAGGCGTGCGGCCGCCGCCTCTCGAGGATAGCGCCATGGTGGACATCGATTTATCCCAGCCGCCTTTCACGCTGCTCGACGATGCCGGTCGCGATCGTGTGCGCAACGGCATCGACCTGGCGTATTTCGATCGCGACGAGATCATCCTGGAAGCGGGCCAGCCGGGCGAATACGTCTTCCTGATCCACAAGGGCGAGATCGCCGAGCTGGACACCACGCTGCCGGGGGCACGCGAGCGCATCGGCCACTACACCCAGGGCGATCTGTTCGGCGCCATCAGCATTCTCAACGGCAAGAGCCGCTACCGTTTCCGCGCCGAGCAGGAGAGCCTCTGCTATCTGCTGCCCAAGTCGCTGTTTCTGGCGCTGTGCGACGACTATCCCCCTTTTGCCGAGTTCTTTCGTCAGACGCTGGCCCACAAGACGCGGTTGCTGACCGAGCAGCGAGCCGAGGGCGGCGTAACCATGGCCGGTTTCATGCTGGCCAGGGTCGGCGAATGCATGCGCGAGCCGCTTTGCGTGGGTCCCGAGGCGAGCATCGCCGATGCCGTGACCACGCTGCGCGACAGCCACGCCGACAGCCTGCTGGTACGCAGTGACCAGGGCGCCGGCATGGTGACCAAGACCGACCTGCTCAACGCCCTGGTGCTGGAGGGAAAGTCCCAGGGGCAGCCGGTGCTCGACGTGGCCCATTTCGAGCTGATCACGGTCACCCCGGCGCAGTACCTCTTCGAGGCGCTGGTGATCATGACTCGCCACAAGGTGGAGCGCGTGGTGGTCATGGAAGCCGATCAGCCCAGCGGCGTGGTCGAGCTGACCGACGTGCTCAGCTTCTTCTCCAGCCGCAGCTACGTGGTCAGCCTGCAGGTGGAGCAGGCGACCACCCTCGAGGCGCTGACCCGGGCCAGCCACCGCACGCCGGAGTTGGTCAAGGCGCTGATGGCCCAGGGCGTCAAGCTTCGCTTTGCCATGGAGCTGCTGGCCGCGCTCAATGGCCGCATCATGTCCAAGGCGTGGAGTTTTCTCATCGACGAGCGCTACCACGCCCACAGCTGTTTGATGGTCATGGGCAGCGAGGGGCGCGGCGAGCAGATTCTCAAGACCGACCAGGACAACGGCCTGATCCTCGAGGATGACTTGGAGTGGCCCGACCTGAGCGAGCGCATGCAGGCGCTCACCGACACGCTCATCGAGCTGGGCTATCCCCCCTGTCCCGGCAACATCATGGTCTCCAACCCCGACTGGGTTGGCACTGAGTCGCAGTGGCGTCGTCGCATCGCCAAGTGGGCGGAGGCACGTGACGGCGACAGCCTGATGAAGCTGGCCATCATCCTCGACAGTCATGCCGTGGCCGGCAACCCGGCGCTGCTCGACCGCCTGCGCGAGGCGCTGTTCGCGCAGTGCTCGGGCGACGAACTGCTGCTCTCCTACTTCGCCCGGGCGGCGCTGCGCTTCTCCACGCCGCTGACTCTGTTCGGCTCGCTGAAGAAGCCGCAGCACGGCATCGACATCAAGAAGGGCGGCATCTTTCCCATCGTCCACGGGGTGCGAACCATGGCGCTGGAGCGGCGCATCAAGCCCACCTCGACCCTAGAACGTCTCGATGCCCTGGCGGCGGATGGCCGGCTCGACGAGCGCACCGCGGAGAACCTCGGCGAGGCGCTGTCACTGTTCACCGAGCTGCGCCTCAAGCAGCAGCTGGCGCGTCTCGACGGCGAGCTGGCGGGGCAGGATGCCAACCGGGTGGTGGTGCAGGAGCTGTCGTCCCTGGAGCGCGACCTGCTGCGCGAGGCGCTGCACATCGTCAAGGAGTTCAAGCAGCACCTCTCGCACCGCTACCACCTCGAGTACAGCTGAGCGGGGCGCTTTCGCCTCCCGTCACCACAGACAACAACACCGGCAACGATCCGGAGGAGAGCCTTTCCATGCTGCGAGTCCTGCGCCGCGCCAGTGATCGCCGCCGCCATGCCGGCGGCGAATACGGCTGGCTGTTCCATCCCTACACCGGGGACGAACTGGTCGCCATCGACTGCGAGACCACAGGGGTGGATACACGCACCGCGGAACCCGTGGCCATTGCCGCGGTGAAGGTGCGGGGCGAACGGGTGCTGACCAGCGAGTCCCTGGACCTGCGCCTGCAGCGCCCGGCGACGCTGACGGGCGACTCGATTCGTATCCACGGCCTGCGCGGCGTCGACCTGGACGACGGCGAGAGCCCCGAGCGGGCGCTGGCGCGCCTGATCGACTTCATCGGCAACCGGCCGCTGCTCGGCTGGCACCTGGACTTCATCCGCGCCGTGCTCGACCGCCAGCTGCGCCCCCGCTTCGGCTTCGACCTGCCCAACAGCGGCATAGACGTCTCCCAGCTCTATTTCCGCCAGCTGCGCCGCAGCCATCTGGAAGCCGATGCGGCGGGGCTGCGCTTCGAGAGCGTGGCCCAGGCGCTGGGGGTGCCGGTGATGGGGCGCCATACCGCGCTCGGCGATGCCGTGACCACGGCGCTGATGTACCTGCGCCTCGAGCGTGGCGCCGTCGCTCAGCGCCGGGAAGCCTGAGGCCGCCGGACCACAGGTGCCAGGCGGGAGCGGCGGTGGTAGCATGGCGGGCCTCATCCACCCAACCCTGGCAGTGCCGTGACCATGCAAGACGTCGTGACCTTCGACCCGCACGCCCCTGATGCCGCCACCCCCGCTTCGCCGGTCGAGCCCACCTTGGGCGCGTCGTCCCTGGCGGGCCTCGATGCCAAGGGGCGACGCGAATTCAACAAGCTGCAGAAGCGCCTGCGGCGCCAGGTGGGCAATGCCATCATCGACTACGGCATGATCCACGAGGGCGACAAGGTGATGGTGTGCCTGTCCGGTGGCAAGGACAGCTACACCCTGCTGGAGATTCTGCGCAACCTGCAGCGCAATGCGCCGGTGAGCTTCTCGATCACGGCCGTGAACCTCGACCAGAAGCAGCCGGGCTTTCCCGAGCACGTGCTGCCGGAATACCTGGAATCGACCGGCGTCGACTACCATATCCTCGAGCGCGACACCTATTCGGTGGTCAAGGAGAAAACCCCCGAGGGCAAGACCACCTGCGCGCTCTGCTCGCGGCTGCGGCGAGGCTCGCTCTACGGCTTCGCCGAGCAGATCGGTGCCACCAAGGTGGCGCTGGGCCATCACCGGGAGGACATCCTCGAGACGCTGTTTCTCAACATGTTCTTCGGCGGCAGCCTCAAGGCGATGCCGCCCAAGCTGCTCTCCGATGACGGCAAGAACATCCTGATCCGCCCGCTGGCCTACTGCCGCGAGGCGGACATCGCCGAGTTCGCCCGGCTGATGGACTTTCCGATCATCCCCTGCAACCTGTGCGGCTCCCAGCCCAACCTGCAGCGCCAGGTGGTCAAGGAGATGCTCGCCGAGTGGGAGGCCAAGCACCCCGGGCGCCTGGAGAGCCTTTTCAAGGCGGTCACCAACGTGGCGCCGTCGCAGCTTGCTGACCGGGATCTCTTCGACTTTGCGGGCCTGGAAGCGAAGCAGGCGCACCTGCAGTGCAGTCGTATCGATATCCTGAACGAGTCCTGAGTCCCGCGTATCGGGCCGCATAAGCAGCACCCCCGGTGGTACTCCACCGGGGGTGCCTTGTTTGAGGTTGCTCCCTGTAGTGTGCGAACGGCACGCTTCAGTGCTCTTCCTGGGCCTGTTCCTGCAGCGCCTCGAGGTTGAGGATGTTTACTTCGCGCCCCGAGACTTCCACCAGTTTCTGTTGCTGGAAGCGCCCCAGGATGCGGCTGACGGTTTCCACGGCCAGCCCCAGGTAGTTGCCGATGTCGGCCCGCGACATGGAAAGACGGAAGCTGTAGGGCGAATAGCCGCGCCGGCGGAAGCGGTCGGAGAGGCTGGTGAAGAAGCTCGCCAGGCGCTGGTCGGCGGTCTTGCGCGAGAGCAGGCGCATCATGCGCCGGTCGTCGCGCAGCTCCTTGCTCATGCTGCGATAGAGCTGGCCGCGCAGCTCGGGAAGCCGTTCGGAAAGCGAGTCGAGGCGGTCGAAGGGAATCTCGCAGACGGTGGTGGTCTCCAGGGCGATCACGCTGCCGGGATAGGCCTGTTCGTCGATGCCGTCGAGTCCCACCAGCTCGCTGGGCAGGAAGAAGTTGGTGACCTGATCCTCGCCCGAGCCTTCGGTGGTAATCTGCTTGAGGCTGCCGGAGCGTACCGCGTAGACGCTGTTGAAGGGACTGCCCTGGCGGAACAGTGACTCGCCTTTCTTGAGCGGGGCGCGACGGCGAATGATCGCGTCGAACTGCTCCATATCCTCGACTTCAAGTGCCAACGGCAGGCACAGGGAACTCAGGCTGCAGTTCTGGCAACGGGTCTCGTGCAACAGCGAGCGCCGCTTGCTGGCCGCATTGACAGCCATGGCCACCTCCTCATCGTGAGCATGGCGTCATTATGGAGCATTCTGCAGCGCGGGAAAATGGAGGTTGCGACGATTGGACGCAGACCGCTCGGGAACCCGTGGTGCACCACCCTGCTGCTAGGCGCTGCGATCCGGCGGGGCGAGAGGTGCCGCGAAGGCGCGGGCCAGGTGCTGGGCGCGCAGCCGCCCCAGTGGCGTGACCAGCAGCCGGCTGCCGTGGCGCTCCAGCAGGCCGTCGTGCCGTGGCCCTTCGAGCCCGCGCAGCGTCTCGGCGAAGTAGCGCTCGGCATCCAGGCCGAAGCGCTCGCCGAGGGCGTCGAGGTCGAGCGCCATGTCGCACAGCAGGCGCTCGATGGCGTGGCGGCGCACCCGGTCGTCGAAAGTAAGGCGCATCCCCCGGGCGATCGGCAGGTGGCTGGCGTCGAGGGCCGCCTCGTAGGCGGCCAGCTTCTCGGGGTTACGGCTATAGACGTCGTCGATGCGCGAGAATGCCGAGACCCCGAGCCCCAGCAGGTCGCCCTGAGGCTGGTGGCTGGTGTAGCCCTGGAAGCGGCGCGACAGCCGCCCCTGGTGCTGGGCCACGGCGAGGCTGTCGTCGGGCCGCGCGAACTGGTCCAGGCCGATGTGTACGTACCCCGCGGCAGTCAGCTGGGCGAGGGTGGTGCGCAGGATGGCGTGCCGTTCGGCGGCGTCGGGCAGTGTCTCGGCCTGGATGCGGCGCTGGACGGGGACGCGCTGCGGCTGGTGCTCATAGTCGATCACCCGCAGGCGCGGCGGCGCCATGGCGATGACCTGCTCCAGGGTGGCGGCGAAGCTGTCGCGGGTCTGGCCGGGCAGGCCCGCGATCAGGTCGAGGTTGAGCGAGCGGAAGCCCAGGCGATCGGCCTCGTCGATCAACGCCTCGGTGAGGATGCGTGGCTGGACGCGATTGACGGCGCGCTGCACCTGCGGGTCGAGGTCCTGCACGCCCAGGCTAAGGCGATTGAACCCCAGCGCCTGGAGGTGGCGCAGAGTGAAGACGTCGGCCTCCCGCGGGTCGACCTCGATGCTGTAGTCGCGCTCCCGACTGCCCGACAGGCCGAAGCGCGCATCGAGCCGGTCGATGAGGTCGCTCATCTGGTCGAGGGTGAGGAAGGTGGGCGTGCCACCGCCCCAGTGCAGCTGGGTGACTTCGCGGGCGGTGTCCAGGTGACGGCGGGCGAGCACCATCTCGCGGTCGAGGCGCGAGATATAGGGGTCGGCCTGACGCGTGAGCTTGGTGGCGACCGTGGCGCGGTTGCAATAGAAGCAGATCTTGCGACAGAACGGCAGGTGGACGTAGAGCGCCAGGGTGCGCGCCCGGCGGTTGCTGCGTGCGAGTGCCGCCTGGAGGTCGCCTTCGGTGAAGTCGTCGCGCCAGGCCCCGGGGGGCGGATAGCAGAGATAGGGGTCGCCGCCGCTGGGGTAACGATCCAGGCTGGCGTCGTCCCAGGCGGGTGGGTCGGGCATCTCTTGATGGGCAGACGTCGCGGAGACGAGCATCGGGGGCTCCGGCATGGCGAGAAGTCTCTTCATGCTAGCGGGCCCCCGTCCGAGGCGGATTGAGCTGCGTCAAACGAAGTGCATTGGCGGGGCGTTCGGGGCTCAGTGGGCCATGGGAGCGCTGGCCGACGGCAGCAGCAGCCACAGCTGCCACAGGGCGAAGGCGATGATCGACAGGGCCGCCAGGCTGCGCGTGGCGGGATGGCGGACCAGCACACCGAGCTGGCGCGCGGCCAGGCCGGTGACCAGCAGTGCGGGCAGGGTGCCGAGGCCGAAGGCACCCATCAACGCCGCACCACGCCAGGGATCGGCCACGGCCAGGCTCCAGGCCAGCATCGAGTAGACCAGCCCGCAGGGCAGCCAGCCCCAGACGATGCCCAGGCCCACCGCCTGGGGCACCCGGACCACCGGCATCAGACGCCGGCCGAGCGGCTCGAGGTGGCGCCACAGGCGACGGCCCAGCGCCTCCACCCGGAGTAGTCCCTTCCACCAGTCGGCGATGTAGAGTGCCATCAGGATCAGCATGACGGCGGCAAAGCCCTGCAGCGCCAGGCGCAGTTCGGCGCTCAGGGCGAGCAGGGTCCCGAGCCCCGCCACCAGAGCCCCGGCGGTCATGTAGCTGGCAATGCGCCCAGCGTTGTAGCCGAGCAGCAGGCCGGAGAGCCGGGTGGGTGAGCGCATGCTGGGAGGCACGGCAAAGGTCAGCGCGCTCATGATGCCGCCGCACATGCCGATGCAGTGGGCGCCACCCAGCAGGCCGAAGACGAAGGCCGCGGCATAGGGGGGCAGGTCGAGGCCGGTGGGGTCCATCAGCGCTTGTCGTGCCCTCCCGAGCGGTCGGTGCGGGCCTGGCGGCGGCGCTCCCGCTCCTCGGGCGTGAAGTCGTTCTCGTCCTCGTCGAACAGGATGCGGTGCGCGGGGCCCTCGAGGTCCTCGAACTGATCGTGCTTCACCGCCCAGAAGAAGGCCCAGACGGCGAGTCCCAGCAGGATCAGCGACAGCGGTATCAGCAGGTAGAGGATGGTCATGCGGTCACCGGGCTTGCGGTAGGCGCTGCGTCGCGCGCGGCAGTGCTGCGGAAGCGGCTGAGGCGCAGGGCGTTGCCGACCACCACCAGCGAGCTGGTCGACATGCCCAGCGCCGCGACCCAAGGGGGCACGATGCCCAGGGCGGCGAGGGGCAGCGCCGAGAAGTTGTAGCACACCGACCAGATCATGTTCTGGCGCATGACGCGCCGGGTGGCCTGGGCGATCTCGATGGCCTCGACGATACGCCCGAGGTGCGGGCTGAGCAAGACGGCATCGGCGCTGGTGCGCGCCAGGTCGGTGGCGCCGTTCATGGCCAGCGAGACATCGGCCCCGGCCAGCACCGGCACGTCGTTGATGCCGTCGCCGACCATCGCCACCGTCTCGCCCGCGGCTTGGCGCTTGCGGATGTGGTCGAGCTTCTCCTCGGGGCTGGCGCCGGCGCGCCAGGTGGCGATGTCGAGCTGGCTGGCGAGCGAGGCGACCGCGGCGCGGGTGTCGCCGGAGAGCAGCTCGACGGCGATACCGCGCTCGGTGAGGGCGGCGATCGTCGCGGCGGCGTCATCGCGCAGGCGGTCGTGCAGGGCGAACCAGGCGCGCGGCTCGCCGGCTTCGGCGAGCAGCAGCCAGGCGCCGTCGTCGGGGGGCGTCAGGTTGCGCCCGGGGGCCGCGAAGGCAGGCTTGCCAAGGCGCCAGGGCGTGCCCGCGATCTGGCCGGAAACCCCCTGCCCGGTGCGGCTGCTGCGCGCCTCGACGGCCAGGGTGGCATCCCGCCAGGGACGGAAGGCCTGGGCGATGGGGTGCTCGGAGTGTGCCTCCAGGGCGGCGGCGATGGCCCGGGCGTGCGCCGCGGGCAGAGCGCCGAGCGGGCGGGTCTCGATCAGTTGCATCTCGCCGCGGGTCAGGGTGCCGGTCTTGTCGAAGATCACGCGGTCCACCTGGGAGAGCGACTCGATGGCGTCGGCCCGGGTGACCAGGATGCCGCGGCGGCGCAGCTGACCGTGGCCGGCGGTGAGCGCCGTGGGGGTGGCCAGCGCCAGGGCGCAGGGACAGGTCACCACCAGCACGGAAAGGGTCACCCAGAGCACCCGATCAGGGTCGATGAACCACCAGGCGGTGGCCACGCAGGCGGTGACCACGAGCAGGCGCAGCACGAAGAGGTGCGCCATGCGCGCCGCCAGCTGGGCGAGGCGCGGGCGGCTGGCGAAGGCGCGGTCGGTGAGGTCGACGATGCGTGCCACCCGGGCGTCGCGGCCGGCGCGGGTGACGTGCACGGTGAGCGGGCCCTCGATGTTCAGGCTGCCGCCGGTGACGGTGTCGCCGACACGGCGGGTGACCGGCTGGTACTCGCCGGTGAGCATGGATTCGTCGAGGCTCGATTCGCCCTCCTCGATCACCCCGTCGGCGGGGACGCCGTGGCCGGGCTTGACCAGCACACGGTCACCGGCGGCGAGCTCGCTGGCCGGGAGGATGCGCTCCTCGCCCGCCTCGGTGAGGCGGATCGCCGAGAGGGGCAGGGCGCCGGCCAGGGCGTTGCCGGTATGGCCGCTGCGGCGCCGGGCCCGCGCCTCCACGTAACGGCCGAAGAGCAGGAAGAAGGTGAACATGGCCACCGAGTCGAAGTACACCTCGCCGGTGCCGGTGAGCACCGCATAGCCGCTGGCGAAGTAGGCCCCGCCGACGGCCAGCGAAACCGGCACGTCCATGCCCAGGGTGCGGGTGCGCAGGTCGCGGGCGGCATTGCGAAAGAAGGGCCGGGCCGAGAAGAACACCACCGGCGTGGCCAGGGCGAAGGAGAGCCAGTGGAAGAGCGCCAGGAAGTCCGCGCTGATCCCCCCGGGGCCCGAGACGTAGATGGGAATGGAGAACATCATCACCTGGGCCATGCCCACGGCGGCCACGATCAGGCGGCGCACCGTCATGCGCTCTTCGCGGTGGAGCCGCTGCTGCGCGGCGTCCGGCTCGTAGGGCTGGGCGCTGTAGCCGATGGCGGCGAGCTCGGCGAGGATCCGTGACAGGCGGAGCCGTTCGGGGTCCCAGGTGATGCGCACGCGGTGATGGCTGAGGTTGACGGCGCTGGCGCTCACGCCGGCCAGGGCATTCAGGCGGTGCTCGATCAACCAGGCGCAGGCGGCGCAGGTGATGCCGTCCACCGCCAGGGTGGCATGAACCTCGCCGCTCTCCCCTTCGGGATGGACGAACTGGCGCTGCAGGCCCGGGTCGTCGAACACGGCCCAGGTCTCGGCCTTCACGGCCTGGCGCTCGTCGGGGCGCTCGGGCAGCTCGGTGCGAAAGCGGTAGTAGCTTTCCAGGCCACCGTCGACGATGGCGTGGGCCACCGCCTCGCAGCCCGGACAGCACAGCGGATGACGCGATTCGTCGAGGGTGATCGCCCAGGGTGCGTCCGCCGGCACGGGGCTGCCGCAGTGGTAGCAGTCGGCGGCGGCCTCGGAAGAGGTGGCAGTGGCGCTCATGGCAGCCTGACTCGGGGGCGACACAGGTTGGCCATCAGCTGCGGTCGGGCAGGCCCGGCGTCAGGGCGAAGCCGCCTTCGCTGGGGAAGTGGCCCTCGCCGATCAGGCGCCAGTCGGGCGACTCCTGGCTGGGGTGCAGCTGCAGGTACCAGCGGTAGCGCAGGTTGTCGGGGGCCTGGCCCAGATAGCGGCCGTTGCGGACATGCTCGAGGACCAGCTCTTGGTCGCGGTCGTCGCGGGTCGGGAAGATCAGCTTGAGGTAGAGGCGCTCGGGCCGTGCTTCGCCGGTCAGGTCCACCACGATGTCGCTGGTCAGCGGGTCGATGCGCAGGTCGGCGGCGAGCGAGAGTTCCGCCGCTTGGCGCTGCTTGGCCAGCACCATGTTGATGGCGGTGCCGTGCTTGTAGTAATCCTCCTGCACCATGCCGTCGAAGGAGCGCACCGACAGCACGGCGAAGGTGGTGCTGACGCTGATGGCGGAGAGCAGCAGGCCGATCAAAAACCACGGCCAGAACTGCTTGTACCAGGGGGGAATGGCGTGCTGATCCATGGTCATCTCCGGACGTCACCCAGAAAGCGCGTTTCGCTCTCCAGGCTGATGCTGTCGTTCTGTTGGGACTGCAGGTGCAGCTGGATGGCGTGACTGGGCTGGTCGAGCACCTCGGGGTCGGCGGTGATCTCGATCACTTCCAGGCGCGACTCGCCAGCCGGCACGCTCAGGGTCTGGGTGTCGAGGCTGAGCCCCGGCAGGCCGCTGACGGCAAGGCGATAGTCGTGATCCTGGCGGTCGAGGTTGCGCACTCTCAGGGTGTAGACGTTGCTTACCCGACCCTCCTGGGTCATTTGGTAAAGTTGGCCGCGTTCGCGCTCGATGTCGAGGCCCACCAGGCTGCGGTCGGCCACCGCCCAGGCGAACAGGCCGATCATCATCAGCAGGGCAGTCAGGTAGCCGAGCAGGCGCGGCCGCAGGATATGGGTCGGCTTGCCCTCCAGGGCGTTCTCGGTGGTGTAGCGGATGAGCCCGCGGGGGTAGCCCATCTTGTCCATGACGCTGTCGCAGGCGTCGATGCAGGCGGCACAAGTGATGCATTCGTACTGCAGGCCCTCGCGGATATCGATGCCGGTGGGGCAGACCTGCACGCACAGGTCGCAGTCGATGCAGTCGCCGTAGCCCGCCGTGCGGGCCGCTTCATGGCTCAAGCTGCGCTTGCGCGGCCCGCGGGGTTCGCCGCGCGCGGCGTCGTAGGAGACGATCAGGGTGTCGTCATCGAACATAACCGACTGGAAGCGCGCATAGGGGCACATGTAGATGCACACCTGCTCGCGCAGCCAGCCGGCATTGAGATAGGTGAAGAGGGTGAAGAAGCCCACCCAGAAGTAGGACCAGCCGTGGGCCTCGAGCGTGGGCAGATCCACGACCAGCTCACGGATCGGCGTGAAGTAGCCGACGAAGGTGATGCCCGTGGCGGCGGCGATGGCCAGCCAGATGACGTGCTTGCCCGTCTTGCGCCACGCCTTGTCGGCGCTCAGGGGGGCGCGGTCGAGCTTGATACGGCGGTTGCGCGGCCCTTCCAGGCGGTGTTCCACCCAGATGTAGAGGAAGGTCCAGACGCTCTGCGGGCAGGTATAGCCGCACCACACGCGCCCGGCGAAGACGGTGATGAAGAACAGGCCGAAGGCGCAGATGATCAGCAGCCACGACAGCAGCATGAACTCCTGCGGATAGAAGGTCGCGGCAAAGAGGTGAAACTCGCGCGAGGGTAGGTCGAACCAGATCAGCGGCCGGTCGCCCCACTGCACCCAGGGCAAGCCGAAGAAGGCCAGCATCAGCAGCCAGTTGGTGCTGCGCCTCAGGCGCTGGAAGAGCCCCTTGATCTCGCGCACGTAGATGTGACGCCGGCGCGCGTACATCTCCTGCGTGGCTGGCTCGTGCGGCGCTTTGCCACGGCGGGCATCGTGCCCCTGGGAGTTCGGGGTCACGTCTCGGGTCGGGATCTTGTCACTCATGGCGGACTCGCGGCGGGTGCCTGGCTCAGGCAAGCGATGACAGTCGCCTCATTGTACCGGGGCAGGGGCATCGCGCGGCGGGGTGCGACGGGAGACCGCACCCCGCCGCGCGATGGTGGGGCTCAGTCCTGCAGGCGCAGGCTGTAGACGTAGGCGGCGACCAGGTGGACGCGCTCCTCGCCGATGTAGGCCTCCTGGGCTGGCATGTGGCCGTTGCGGCCGTTGCGCAGGGTCTGGCGAACCGAGTCGGCGACGTTCTGACCGGGTGCCTGGTAGAGCCAGGCATTGTCGGTCAGGTCGGGGGCCCCCAGGGCCTGGTTGCCGGTGCCGTTGGGCCCGTGGCAGGCGGCACACACCGAGGCGTAGGTGGCAGCACCACTCTCGGCGCGCTCGGCATCATGCTCGAGGCCGGAGAGGGAGAGCACGAACTGGGTCACGTTCTCGATGTTCTGCGCGCCGAGCTGCTGCCAGGAGGGCATCAGGCCGTTCCGTCCCTGCACCAGGCTGGTCACGATCTGCTCCGGCTCGCCGCCGTACAGCCAGGCGTCGTCGGTGAGGTTGGGGAAGCCGTAGCCGCCCTGGGCGTTGGCGCCGTGGCACACCGCACAGTTGTTCTGGTAGATGCGCTCGGCGACCTGCATGGCCTCCTCATCCTCGGCCAGTTCGGGAATCGGCACCTCCTGGTACTGGGCGAAGATCGGCGTGAAGCGCTCCTCGGCGCGGGCCACTTCCTCCTCCCACTGCTTTTCCTGGGTCCAGCCCAGCAGCCCGGCGAAGTTGCCCAGCCCCGGGTAGAGCAGCAGGTAGCCCAGCGAGAAGACGATGGTGGCGACGTAGAGCTGGAACCACCAGCGCGGCAGCGGGTTGTCGTACTCCTCGATCTCGTCGGCGGCGTGACCGGTGGTCTCGACGTTGCCCTCGGTGTCCGGCGTCTTCTCCGTCTTGCGGTTGGCGTACAGCAACCAGAAGGCAAACACGATGGAGCCCAGCGTGATGACGATGATCCAGGCACTCCAGAACCCGGAGAGGGAGTCGTCCCAAAGATTGTTCATGCGTTCCTGTCTCCCCTGTCTTGGCGGGAATCGGCGGGTCGGGAATCGGCCTCGCTCGACGACTCGTCGCGGCGAGTGGCGACGTGGCTGTCACGGTTGGTTGGTTCATCCTCGTCGGCGAACGGCAGGTTCTTGGCCTCGTCGAAATCCTTCTTGCGCCGCCGCGAGTAGGCCCAGGCGGTGATCCCCAGGAAGGCGAGAATCAGCAGGCCGGTGATGATGCCGCGAAAGGTCCCGGTATCCATGATCAACGCGTGCCCTCGAGCACGGTACCCAGTTGTTGCAGATAGGCGATCAGGGCGGTGATCTCCTGCTCGCCGCGGACTTCGCTGGTGGCGTTAGCGATCTGCTCGTCGGTGTAGGGCACGCCCAGCGCCCGCAGGGCGCGCATCTTCTTGGGCGTGTCCTCGCCATCCAGGGTGTTCTCGAACAGCCAGGGGTAGGCGGGCATGATCGACTCCGGCACCACGTCGCGCGGGTTGTACATGTGGGCGCGGTGCCAGTCATCGCTGTAGCGGCCGCCGACGCGCGCCAGGTCGGGCCCGGTGCGCTTGGAGCCCCACAGGAAGTTGTGGTCGTAGATGAACTCCCCGGCGACGCTGTAGTGGCCGTAGCGCTCGGTTTCGGCGCGGAAGGGGCGGATCATCTGCGAATGGCAGCCGACGCAGCCCTCGCGACGATAGATTCCGCGACCTTCCAGTTCCAGGGCGGAGAGCGGGCGCAGGCCATCAACCGGTTCCGTGGTCTGTTTCTGGAAGAACAGCGGCACGATCTCGGCCAGGCCGCCGAAGCTGATCACCACCAGGATCAGCACGGCCAGCAGGCCCACGTTCTTTTCGACGATCTCGTGTCTCATTGGTCTTGGTATCCCCGGTTGCTCAGGCAGTCTGCGGAATCGGCTGACGGATGGCTTCACTGCGCTTGACCGTCATGAAGAGGTTGTAGGCCATGATCAGCATGCCCACGACCCAGAAGACGCCGCCGATCAGGCGCACGATGTAGCCGGGAGCGCTGGCCTCGACCGCCTCGATGAAGGTGTACATCAGGGTGCCGTCGGGGTTGATGGCGCGCCACATCAGGCCCTGCAGGATGCCGTTGACCCACATGGAGGCGATGTAGAGCACGGTGCCGATGGTCGCCAGCCAGAAGTGCACCCCGATCAGGCCCACGGAGTACATCTCGGTGCGGCCGAACAGGCGCGGAATCAGGTGGTACATGGAGCCGATGGTGATCATCGCCACCCAGCCCAGGGCGCCGGCGTGCACGTGGCCGATGGTCCAGTCGGTGTAGTGGGAGAGCGCGTTGACGGTCTTCACCGCCATCATCGGCCCCTCGAAGGTGGACATGCCGTAGAACGACAGGGCGACCACCAGAAAGCGCAGAGTCGGGTCGGTGCGCAGCTTATGCCAGGCGCCGGAGAGGGTCATCATGCCGTTGATCATGCCGCCCCAGGAGGGGGCCAGCAGGATGATCGACATGATCATGCCCAGCGACTGCGCCCAGTCGGGCAGCGCGGTGTAGTGCAGGTGGTGCGGGCCGGCCCACATGTAGACCATGATCAGCGCCCAGAAGTGGACGATGGAGAGGCGATAGGAGTAGACGGGGCGTTCCGCCTGCTTGGGCACGAAGTAGTACATCATCCCCAGGAAGCCGGCGGTGAGGAAGAAGCCAACGGCATTGTGGCCATACCACCACTGCACCATGGCGTCGATGGTGCCGGCATAGATCGAGGAGGAGTACATGAACGTGACCGGCAGCTCCGCGCTGTTGACGACGTGCAGCACCGCCACGGTGAGGATGAAGGCGGCGAAGAACCAGTTGGCCACGTAGATGTGCGAGGTCTTGCGCAGCTTGATGGTGCCGAGGAAGACGATGGCGTAGCTGACCCAGACCAGGGTGATCAGGATGTCGATGGGCCACTCCAGCTCGGCATACTCCTTGGTGGTGGTGTAGCCCAGCGGCAGCGTGATCACCGCCGAGAGGATCACCGCCTGCCAGCCCCAGAAGGTGAAGGCGGCGAGCTTGTCGGCGAACAGGCGCGTCTGGCAGGTGCGCTGCACGACGTAATAGGAGGTGGCGAAGAGAGCCGAGCCGCCGAAGGCGAAGATCACGGCATTGGTGTGCAGCGGCCGCAGGCGGCCGAAGCTGGTCCAGGGTAGGTCGAGGTTGAGTTGCGGCCATACTAGCTGTGCGGCAAGGATGACACCGAGGAGCATGCCCACGATGCCCCACACCACTGTCATGATCGCAAACTGCCGAACTACCTTGTAATTGTAGGTCGGGTGCTCTAGTGCTGTGCTCATGTCAGATTCCCATCGAACGCGGTAACGAGAGCCAACCGTGGCAGAGTGCCGCAGCCGACGCCCCCGGTAGGGTAATGCAGGTCAAAACAGGGCGAATTCTAGCGCAGCCGGCTCGTTCACTGAAACACGACCTAGGGGAAAAACCCGGCCGAGAGTTTGACGCGGGTCGACTTTTCCAGCACTTGCCGGTGGTTGGGGCGCGCCCGGCGGGGCCTTGGCCACAGCCGGTGTCCGAAATGACGGGGCGTGCGGGGGCTGGGTGCGACATTGCGCCACAGGTCGGTGGCGAGCCGGTTCCTGCGTCTGGGCGGTGGCGAGTGTCGGCATTTTCCGAGCGATTTGCGACCAGGGTGGCGGGACGATGGCCGGTCGGCCAGCCCGGCGCGGAAAGGCGTTGACAACCGGCGGCGGCCCTGTAGAATGCAGCGCCACGTGACCGGGGGTGGTTAGCTCAGCTGGGAGAGCACCAGCCTTACAAGCTGGGGGTCACAGGTTCGAACCCTGTACCACCCACCATCAGCGCCATCGGCGTTGACGTTCACGTGAAGCGCATGCAGCGGACCGGTAGTTCAGTCGGTTAGAATGCCGGCCTGTCACGCCGGAGGTCGCGGGTTCGAGTCCCGTCCGGTCCGCCACGGCAGCAGTGGCAGCATCAACAAGCGGTATCCTGTGGGTGATTAGCTCAGTTGGTTAGAGCACCAGCCTCACATGCTGGGGGTCACTGGTTCGAGTCCGGTATCACCCACCACGCGGACCGGTAGTTCAGTCGGTTAGAATGCCGGCCTGTCACGCCGGAGGTCGCGGGTTCGAGTCCCGTCCGGTCCGCCATTGCGAATGTCGACCCCGAGCCCTGCGGCTCGGGGTCTTTCGCGTCCGTGCCTGCCTGAGCGCTTTCTCTGGCCTGTTCTCTCTTTTTCTCCTTGTTCCTTCCCTCGTGGGCTCGTCGCGACCATCCTCTGGGTGAGGCGCGGGTTGTCGGGTCGAGTCGACGGGCTTTGCGCGTCGCGCTCATCTATCATACAGTTGTTTGAATTCTGGCCGTCTGGCTGGCCATGACTCAATCAGCAGGAGGACCCGGCGTGCGCTATCCGCATCTCTTTCGCCCCCTTGAGGTGGGCCACCTGACGCTGCCCAACCGGGTGCTGATGGGCTCGATGCACACCAACCTGGAGGAGGCACCGGGCGGTTTCGCGCGCCTGGCCGCCTTCTATGCCGAGCGGGCCCGTCAGGGGGTCGGGCTGATCGTCACCGGCGGTATCGCCCCCAATCCCGAGGGAGCGGTCTTCCCCGGGGCGGCGACCCTGGTGCATGGCGACCAGCTGGACGAGCATCGGCATCTGGTGGAGGCGGTGCACGCCGAGGGAGGCCGGCTCTGCCTGCAGATTCTCCATGCCGGGCGCTACGCCTACTCGCCCGACCTGGTGGCGCCCTCGCCGATACCGGCGCCGATCAACCGCTTCACCCCACGTGAGCTGAGCAGCGACGAAGTGGAGCGTCAGATCGACGACTATGTGTGCTGCGCCACGCTGGCGCGCGAAGCCGGCTATGACGGCGTGGAGGTGATGGGGTCGGAGGGGTATCTGATCAACCAGTTCCTGTGTCGTCGCACCAACCGGCGCGCGGACCACTGGGGAGGGGCCTTCGAAAACCGGATCCGCTTTCCGGTCGAGATCGTCACCCGTATCCGCGAGGCCGTGGGCGAAGATTTCCTGATCATCTTCCGCCTGTCGATGATCGACCTGGTGGAGGAGGGCAGCACCCATGATGAGGTGGTGACCCTGGGGCGTGCCGTCGAGGCGGCCGGGGCGAGCTTGATCAACACCGGCATCGGTTGGCACGAGGCGCGGGTGCCGACCATCGTCACCAGCGTGCCGCGCGCGGCCTTCACCGAGGTCACCCGGCGCCTCAAGGTCGAGCTCGGGGTGCCGCTGATCACCACGAACCGCATCAACATGCCCGAAGTGGCGGAGCGGGTGCTGGCCGAGGGGCATGCCGACATGGTCTCCATGGCGCGCCCCTTCCTGGCCGACCCCGCCTGGGTGAGCAAGGCAGCCGAGGCGCGCAGCGAGGAGATCAATACCTGCATCGCCTGCAACCAGGCCTGCCTGGACCACACCTTCCAGGGCAAGCTGACCTCCTGCCTGGTCAATCCCCAGGCCTGCCACGAAACGGAGCTGGTCATCCTGCCGGTCGAGAGACCGCGGGACATCGCTGTGGTCGGCGGTGGCCCGGCGGGGCTTGCCGCGGCACTCACCGCGGCGCGGCGCGGGCATCGGGTGACGCTCTTCGAGCGCACGGGGGAGCTGGGTGGCCAGTTCAACCTGGCGCAGCGCATTCCCGGCAAGGAGGAGTTCGCCGAGACGCTGCGCTACTTCCGGGTGATGCTCGACAAGCACGGCGTGCAGGTGCGCCTGCACAGCGAGCCCGATGCGCAGGCGCTGCAGGCGTTCGAGGCGGTCATTGTGGCCACCGGGGTGCGCCCTCGCGACCTCGACCTGCCGGGTATTGACCACCCCAAGGTGCTCAGCTATCCCCTGGCGATCCGCCACCCGGAACGGGTGGGGCCGCGCGTGGCAATCATCGGGGCCGGGGGCATCGGCTTCGACGTGGCCGAGCTGCTGACTCACGCCGGCCACCCCGCGCTCGACCGCGACGCCTGGTGCGCCGAGTGGGGCGTTGATCTCAGTGTGGCTACCCCCGGGGGTGTCACCGCGCCGCAGCCGCCGGTGGTGCCGCGCCAGGTCACCCTGCTGCAGCGCAAGAGCTCCAAGCCGGGCAAGGGGCTCGGCAAGACCACCGGCTGGGTGCACCGTGCCTCGCTCCGGCACCGCGGGGTCGAAGCACTGGTCGGCTGCGAGTACGTCGGCATCGATGGCGCGGGGCTGCACGTGCGGGTCGACGGCGAGCCGCGGTGTCTCGAGGTCGACAGCGTGGTGGTCTGTGCCGGCCAGGAGCCGGTGCGCGAACTGATCGACGCGCTCACGGCGGCCGGCATCGAGACGCACCTGATCGGCGGTGCTGACAAGGCGGCCGAGCTGGACGCCAAGCGCGCCATCGACCAGGGCACTCGGGTGGCCGCGACGCTGTGAATCGCGCCGGCGTCACGCTCAGCGAGCCGAAGAGAAGCGGCGTTCACAGCGTCCTTGCAGCGTTTAAAGGTCTCGCCTGCCGGCCATCGAACCCTGAGCTTCCCCTGCGTTCTCATGGATAGCGTCCACTGCGTTGACACTGCGCGGACTGCCTGAGCCGCAAAGCTGTCTAGGCTGATGGACAACCCGGAGCCGTTCATCTTGAGGGCTCGAGGGTGGGCAAACAGGAGGCTTCGATGAGCATCTTCGATCATGTGCAGAATCGCTTCGAGCGTGTCCAGCAGGAAGAGATGACCCTGCAGGAGTACCTGGAGCTGTGTCGCGAGGACCCCATGGCCTATGCCAGCGCCGCTGAGCGTATCCTCAAGGCCATCGGCGAGCCCGAGGTGATCGACACGGCCAAGGATTCGCGGCTCTCGAGGATCTTCTCCAACAAGGTGATTCGCCGCTATCCCGCCTTTTCCGAGTTCTACGGCATGGAGGAGGCGATCGAGCAGATCGTTGCCTACTTCCGCCATGCCGCCCAGGGCCTGGAGGAGCGCAAGCAGATCCTCTACCTGCTGGGGCCGGTGGGGGGCGGCAAGTCGTCGCTGGCCGAGCGGCTCAAGCTGCTGATGGAGCGTGTACCCTTCTACGCCATCAAGGGCTCGCCGGTGTACGAGTCGCCGCTGGGGCTCTTCTCGCCGGAGGAGGATGGCGAGCTGCTCGAGAAGGAGTACGGTATCCCGCAGCGCTACCTGAAAAGCGTGATGTCGCCCTGGGCGGCCAAGCGCCTCAAGGAGTACGGCGGTGACATTTCGGAGTTCCGGGTGGTGCGCCTGTATCCGTCGCGCCTCAACCAGATCGCCATCGCCAAGACCGAGCCCGGTGACGAGAACAACCAGGACATCTCTTCGTTGGTGGGCAAGGTGGACATCCGCAAGCTCGAGATGTACGCCCAGGACGACCCCGATGCCTACAGCTTCTCCGGCGGGCTGTGCAAGGCCAACCAGGGGTTGATGGAATTCATCGAGATGTTCAAGGCCCCCATCAAGGTGCTGCACCCCCTGCTGACGGCAACGCAAGAGGGCAACTACAACCCCACCGAGGGCATGGGGGCGATCCCGTTTGAGGGCATCGTGCTGGCGCACTCCAACGAGAGCGAGTGGCAGACCTTCCGCAACAACCGCAACAACGAGGCCTTCCTCGATCGCGTCTATATCGTCAAGGTGCCCTACTGCCTGCGCGTCACCGAGGAGATCAACATCTACAAGAAGCTGCTCGAGCACTCCTCGCTGGCCGAGGCCCCCTGTGCACCGGACACCCTGCGCATGCTGGCGCAGTTCTCGGTGCTCTCGCGGCTCAAGGAGCCGGAGAACTCCAGCATCTACTCCAAGATGCGCGTCTACGACGGCGAGAACCTCAAGGATACCGATCCCAAGGCCAAGTCGATCCAAGAGTACCGCGATGCCGCCGGGGTGGACGAGGGCATGGAAGGGCTTTCGACCCGTTTCGCCTTCAAGATCCTCTCCAAGGTGTTCAATTTCGACAACCACGAGGTGGCGGCCAACCCGGTGCACCTGCTTTATGTACTTGAGCAGCGCCTCGAACAGGAGCAGCTGCCGCGCGAGACCTTCGAGCGCTACCTGCGCTTCATCAAGGAGTTCCTGGCGCCGCGCTACGTGGACTTCATCGGCAAGGAGATCCAGACCGCCTATCTCGAATCCTACTCCGAGTACGGCCAGAATATCTTCGACCGCTATGTCACCTACGCCGACTTCTGGATCCAGGATCAGGAGTATCGCGACCCCGAGACCGGCGAGTTCCTCGACCGCCAGGCCTTGAACGAGGAGCTGGAGAAGATCGAGAAGCCGGCGGGCATCTCCAACCCCAAGGACTTCCGTCACGAGGTGGTCAACTTCGTGCTGCGGGCGCGAGCCCAGAACAACGGCATGAACCCGAGCTGGCAGTCCTACGAGAAGCTGCGCGGGGTGATCGAGCACAAGATGTTCGCCAACACCGAGGAGCTGCTGCCGGTGATTTCCTTCAACGCCAAGGCCTCCACGGCGGACCAGAATAAGCACGAGGACTTCGTGGCGCGCATGAAGGAACGGGGCTACACCGAAAAGCAGGTGCGTCTGCTCTCCGAGTGGTACCTGCGGGTGCGCAAATCGCAGTAGCGGGTGACCCGCTATGCGCCAAGCGAGCCATGGGCAGCCGGTGCAGGGGTTCCTCGCCGGCTGCTGAGACCGGCGTGCAGAGGAGGTCGCCATGACCTATTTCATTGATCGTCGCGCCAATGCCAAGAACAAGAGCGCCGTCAACCGCCAGCGCTTTCTCGACCGCTACCGCACGCACATCAAGCGCTCGGTGGAGGAGGCGGTGAATCGCCGCTCGATCACCGACATGGAGCGCGGCGAGAAGGTCTCGATTCCCACGCGGGACATCTCGGAGCCGGTGTTCCAGCACGGTCCCGGCGGCAAGCGCACCATCGTCAGCCCCGGCAACAAGGAGTTCGTGGAGGGGGATCGCCTGCGCCGTCCGAGCGGCGGCGGTGGCGGGGGAGGCGCCGGCGAGGGCGGCGCCTCCAACCAGGGCGAGGGCATGGACGAGTTCGCCTTCACCCTGACCCGCGAGGAGTTTCTCGACTTCGTCTTCGATGGCCTGGAGCTGCCACACCTGGAGCGCAAGAACCTGGTCGACCTCGACGAAGTGCGCCCGGTGCGCGCCGGCTTCTCCCGCGATGGCGTTCCCTCGCGGATCAATATCGTGCGCTCCATGCGCGAGGCGCATGCGCGGCGCATCGCCATGCGCGCGCCCATCCGCCGCGCCCTGCGCGAGGCGCGCCAGGCCCTGGAGGAAGAGGAGAGCAAGGACCCGGTGCTGCGCAATCCGGCGCGCATCGCCGAGCTCAAGGCGGAGATCGAGCGGCTCGAGCAGCGGCTCGAGGCGGTGCCCTTCATCGACACTTACGACCTGCGCTACAACAACCTGATCAACCAGCCGCAGCCCTCCAGCAAGGCGGTGATGTTCTGCGTGATGGACGTCTCCGGCTCCATGACCCAGGCGCACAAGGACATCGCCAAGCGCTTCTTCCTGCTGCTCTATCTCTTCCTCGAGCGAAGCTACGAGAAGGTCGAGCTGGTCTTCGTGCGCCACCACACCGCCGCCAAGGAGGTCGACGAGGAAGAGTTCTTCTATTCGCGGGAGACCGGCGGCACCATCGTCTCCAGCGCGCTCTCCCTGGTCGATGAGATCGTCGCCGATCGCTACCCGCCGTCGCAGTGGAACCTCTACGTCGCTCAGGCCTCGGACGGCGACAACTGGGACGACGACTCGCTGACCTGTCGCGACCTGCTGGTGAAAAGCCTGATGCCGCGGGTGCAGTACTTCACCTACGTGGAGATCACCCCCCATGCCCATCAGGCGCTATGGGAGGAGTACGAGACGGTGGCCGACGAGTTCCCCGACCAGTTTGCCATGCGCCAGATCGTCGAGGCCGGGGATATCTACCCGGTGTTCCGCGAGCTGTTCAAGCGCCGCGCCGTCCAGTAGCCGGCCGAGGAGGCACCATGAATCGCCGTACGCCGATTGCCACGGGATCCGACTGGAACTTCGAGGTGCTCGAGGCCTACGAACAGGAGCTGGCTCGCCTGGCCGACGAGTATCGCCTCGACACCTACCCCAACCAGATCGAGATCATTACCACCGAGCAGATGATGGACGCTTACGCCAGCGTGGGGATGCCGGTGGGCTACCATCACTGGTCCTACGGCAAGCAGTTCCTCGCCGTGGAGCAGGCCTACCGGCGCGGCCAGATGGGCCTGGCCTACGAGCTGGTGATCAACTCCAATCCCTGCATCGCCTACCTCATGGAGGAGAACACCCTGATGATGCAGGTGCTGGTCATGGCCCACGCCTGCTATGGCCACAACTCCTTCTTCAAGGGCAACTACCTGTTCCGCACCTGGACGGATGCGGGCTCGATCGTCGACTACCTGGTGTTTGCCCGCAAGTACGTCGCCGAGTGCGAGGAGCGCCACGGCGTCACCGCGGTGGAGCAGCTGCTGGACGCCTGCCATGCGCTGCAGAACTACGGGGTCGACCGCTACAAGCGCCCCTCGCCGATCTCCGCCGAGGAGGAGGCGCGGCGCCAGAAGGAGCGCGAGGAGTACCTGCAGGCCCAGGTCAACACCCTGTGGCGCACCATCCCCGGCCGTCACGACGGCGACAGCTTGCCCGGCAGCCTCGCCGAGGAGGAGGACCCGCTGGGCCTGCACAGCGGCGAGCGCTACCCGCCCGAGCCTCAGGAGAACCTGCTCTACTTCATCGAGAAGAACGCCCCGCTGCTGGCGCCCTGGCAGCGCGAGATCGTGCGCATCGTGCGCAAACTCGCCCAGTACTTCTATCCGCAGCGCCAGACCCAGGTAATGAACGAGGGCTGGGCCTCGTTCTGGCACTACACCCTGATGAACCGCCTCTACGACGAGGGCCTGGTCGACGAGGGCTTGATGCTGGAATTCCTGCAGTCGCACACCGCCGTGGTCAGCCAGCCCGGCTTCGACAGCCCCTACTACAGCGGCATCAATCCCTATGCGCTGGGATTCGCCATCTTCAGCGACATCAAGCGCATGTGCCAGGAGCCCACCGAGGAGGACCGCGAGTGGTTCCCCGACACCGCCGGCAGCGACTGGCTGGATACCATCCACTTCGCCATGAAGAACTTCAAGGACGAATCCTTCATCCAGCAGTTCCTGTCACCCAAGGTGATTCGCGACCTCAAGCTGTTCACGGTGGTGGATGACGACCAGGAGGAGCTGCTGGAGGTGGCGGCGATTCACGACGAGCGTGGCTATCGGCGGGTGCGCGAGATGCTGGCCACCCAGTATGCGCTGGCCGTGCGCGAACCCAATATCCAGGTCTACTCGGCCGACATCCGCGGCGATCGCTCGCTGACCCTGCACCATATCCAGGACAATCGGCGGCCGCTGGCGCGCAGCGTCTACCCGGTGATGCGCCACCTCCACCAGTTGTGGGGCTTCCCCGTCAAGCTGGAGTCGCTGCACGACGACGGCAGCGTGGCGCGCCGCTACCACTGGCCGCTGCCCGACGAGGAGGGCGATTCGCGCTGAGCGCTGCGGCGAGGCAAGCCGCTGCCCCGATGTCGTGCCGGGCTCAGTTGGCCGGCGCCCAGGACTGGCACCACCCGCCCGGCGCCACGCGGTTCTGCGGGAATAGCTGGCAGCCCTGGCTGTCGGCCTCGAAGAACAGGCAGTTGCGGCACGTCTCGCCCGCACTGTAGGCGGGGTGGTCGCTGGCGTCGCTGGCATTCTCGACATAGTTGAGGGCGCGCGCCGCTTCGGAAGCGGGGTCGAGGCGCGGCAGTTCCTGGGCCAGCCCGCGCCGGGTCAGCAGGCCCGCACCCAGCGGCAGGGCGGCCAGGCCCAGCAGGCCCTGGCGCAGGAAGTCACGACGACGCTTGTCAGCCATGGTTTCTCCTTGTCGTCACGTCACGGTGGTCAACATCTTATCCGGATTGGCGGCCCCGTGCGCGAGTCGGCCGCTCACCCTGAGACTCTGCGGGCAGCCCGGGGTTCGGGGTGGGCCGGGGCGATTCTGCCGCTGCGCCGGGCCTGCTATACTCGCGCCAGGTCGCGGCGAGCCTCGCCGCGGGATTCACCGAGCGGGAGGATGCCCGATGCAGAATGCCGTGATCCTGATCAACACCGACAAGGGCCAGGTCAAGGCCGTGGCCGAGCGGCTCGCCGACGTGGAGGGCATCAGCGAGGTCTATTCCACCTGCGGTCGCTATGACCTGGTGGCCATCGCCCGCACCCGGGATTTCGAGAGCCTCGCCGAGCTCGTCACCGAGCGGCTCAACGCCGTGGAAGGGATCCGCGACACCGAGACGCTCAACGCCATGCAGGTGCATTCGCGGCATGATCTGGAGACCATGTTTTCCCTCGGCTGGTAAGCCGCACCACCCAGCCCTCATCAGGAGCCCCTAGGTTCACGGATGACACGCCGCCGCAAGTCCCCCCTTCGTGCCCGCTGGCGCCGCCCGCTGCGCCGCTTCGCCGTCACCCTGCTCTTCGTGTTGGTGGGCAGCGGCCTGTGGTACAGCCAGGAGCAGGCCTACCGTGACAGCCTGAGCTGGATGGGCGTGCCCACCTGGGAGCGCGTCTCGCCGCTGAGTCTGCACCGGGTGCTGCGCAACGACGGCTTCCTCGTCGGCTGGTCGGACGTCCGCGTCAATCCGCTGTGGGTCAGCTACCTGCTGCACGAGGTGGATGACGCCGGCATCGGTGCGCGGCCGGGCTTTCGCCGCGACTGGCGCACCCTCTGGCCCATCGACCCGGAGAGCTATTTCGGCAGCGGCCACGACCGCGGCCACCTGGCGCCCAACTACGCCATCGCCACCGTGCACGGGCGGGGGGCGCAGCACGACACCTTCCTGATGAGCAACATCACCCCGCAGCGGCCGGCGCTCAATCGCCGGCTCTGGCAGCGCCTGGAGGAGGTGGTGATCGACCATTTCGTGCCGCGCTTCGGCGGCGTCCAGGTCATCACCGGGCCGGTGTTCGCCGAACGCTTCCTCGACGGTGCGCGGCGCCGCGTGGGGCTGGTGGAGGTGCCGGAGGCCTTCTACAAGATTGTCGTGGTGCCGGGCGAAACGCCCCGCGCGCTGGCCTTTCTCATGCCCCAGGCGGTGCGCGGCGACGAGTCGCTCGACGACTTCCTGGTGAGCATCGACGAGGTGGAGGCGCGCACCGGACTCGACTTCTTCCCGCAGTTGCCGCCGGCGGTGGCCGACAGCCTGGAAGGGAAGGTGGCGAGGGCCGGCTGGGGGTTGGAAGCGGTGGCGCGGTTGCCCGGTCGGTTCCAGTGACTGCTGGGTGGCGAGCCGGGGCGAAGAGCGGGCACAAAAAAACCGCGATTCGTCGCGGTTCCTGGATGATTCTTGGTTTGCCCTGGCAATCATCAGCCTGCATGACGCGATGTGCTTGTGAAAAGCGGTGGTGCCCAGGAGAGGACTTGAACCTCCACGTCCGTAAGGACACTAGCACCTGAAGCTAGCGCGTCTACCAATTCCGCCACCTGGGCGAACACGAGCGAGTCGGGCTGACAAAGAGCGTGGGAGCGAACTCCCGGCGACCTCTACCTACCAGTACCAGTATCTACCTCTACTAGGGGTAGGGGTCATGGTGCCCAGA
>NZ_WHMA01000007.1:0-62131 GCF_010994375.1 Halomonas sp. NO4 | reverse complement strand
GAACCTCCACGTCCGTAAGGACACTAGCACCTGAAGCTAGCGCGTCTACCAATTCCGCCATCTGGGCAGGCGACGCGTATGGTACCCGATTTCGTCGTCTTTGCAAGGGTCGGCGGGCGGTCGGGGCGAATTTTTCCGCCGATCCGGACGCCGGCGACCGATGCTGAGGTTGGGTGGTGGCCCGGGCGACGCTATACTGCGGCCATGACAATCAATCCCCTAAGCCAGATTCCTGGCCCGCGGCGCCCGGGCGCCCCCTTCCTTTTGCCGTCCCCGACCCTGCCAAGGATGCACCCCGCATGACTCACTGGACGCTCAGCGACGACCCGCATGCCAGCCGCGAGGCCCACAAGTACGACAAGCCGGCGCCCAGCCGCGAGTACCTGCTCGCCCGGCTGGAGGAGTACGGCAAGCCGATCACCCACGAGAAGATGAGCCGCCTGCTGGGCCTCGAGGATGAGGAGCTGCAGGAGGCGGTACGCCGACGCCTCGCCGCCATGGAGCGCGACGGCCAGGTGCTGCGCAACCGCGCCGGTGCCTATGCGCTGATCGACAAGCTCGACCTGATCAAGGGGAAGGTGCTCGGCCACCGCGACGGCTTCGGCTTCCTGCTGCGCGACGATGGCAAGAAGCCCGATCTGGTGCTGCCGCCGCGCCAGATGCGCCGCGTCTTCCACGGCGATCACGTGCTGGTGCGCATCAGCGGCCGCGACCGCCGTGGCCGTGACGAGGCCACTATCGCCGAGGTGCTGGCGCGCAATACCCAGACCATCGTCGGTGTCTACCGCGAGAACACCCCCGAGTTCGGCGTGCTGATTCCCGAGAACCCGCGCATCACCCAAGAGGTGATCATCCCCCACAGCGCCTGTGGCGGAGCGCAGGACGGCCAGGTGATCTCGGCGCGCATCGTCAAGCAACCCGAGACCCGGGTGCAGCCCGTGGGCGAGGTGGTCGAGGTGCTCGGCGAGCGCATGGACCCGGGGATGGAGATCGATATCGCCATCCGCAGCTACGAGATCCCCGCCGAGTTCCCGCCGGAGGTGCACGACCAGATCGCCGGGATGTCCGCCGAGGTGGCCGAAGATGACAAGGCGCACCGGGTCGACCTGCGCGACGTGCCCCTCGTCACCATCGACGACGAGACGGCCAAGGACTTCGACGACGCCGTCTGTGCCTGGAAGACCAAGTCCGGCAGCTGGAAGCTGCTGGTGGCTATCGCCGACGTCTCCCACTACGTGCGCCCCGGCAGTGCCCTGGATCAGGAGGCGACCCGTCGCGGCAACTCCGTCTATTTCCCCGGGCAGGTAGTGCCCATGCTGCCGGAGCTGCTCTCCAACGGGCTCTGCTCGCTGAACCCGGACGTCGACCGCCTGGCACTGGTCTGCGAGATGAACATCTCCCAGAATGGCGCGATCAGCCGCTACCGCTTCTACGAGGCGGTGTTCCGCTCCCATGCGCGGCTCACCTACAACAAGGTGGCGGCGATCCTCGACGACGAGGGAGACGAGGGCAATGCCCTGCGCGAGCAGTACCGCGAGCTGGTCAAGCCGCTCAAGAACCTGCATGCCCTCTACCGGCTGCTGCGCGAGGCGCGCGAGGCGCGGGGTGCCATTGACTTCGAGACCACCGAGACGGCCATCGTCTTCAATGACGAGCGCAAGATCGAGAAGATCGTCCCGCGTACCCGCAACGACGCCCACAAGCTCATCGAGGAGTGCATGCTGGCGGCCAACGTAGCCACGGCGCGCTTTCTCGACAAACATGACCTGCCGGCCCTCTACCGCATCCACGAGAAGCCTTCGCCGGAGCGCCTCGACAAGCTGCGCCTGTTTCTCAATGAGCTGGGGCTGTCACTGGGCGGGGGGGACGACCCCAGCCCGCAGGACTACCAGGAACTCGCCGAGGCCATCAAGGACCGCCCCGATTCGGACGTCATCCAGACGGTGATGTTGCGCTCCATGAGTCGGGCGGTCTATTCGCCCCAGAACGACGGCCACTTCGGTCTGGCCTACCCGGCCTATGCCCATTTCACTTCGCCGATCCGCCGCTACCCGGACCTGATCGTCCACCGGGCAATCCGCTCGGTGATTCGCGGCCCGCGCCAGACCGCCACCGTGCTGCGCGCCGAGGGCGCACCGGTGGAGCCGCCCAGCAAGTGGTGTCCCTACACCTTCGAGCAGATGCTCGAGCTCGGCGAGCACTGCTCGATGACCGAACGTCGCGCCGACGACGCCACTCGCGACGTCGAGGACTGGCTCAAGTGCGAGTTCATGTCCGACAAGCTCGGCGAGATCTATGAGGGCACCGTCGCCTCGGTGACCCAGTTCGGCATCTTCGTGCGTCTCGACGAGGTCTACGTGGAGGGGTTGGTGCACGTCACCTCGCTGCCCTCCGACTACTACCACTACGAGCCCGAGAAGCACCGCCTCAAGGGCGAGCGCAGCGGCATGAGCTACCGCCTCGGCGACGGCGTCACCGTGCAGGTGGCGCGCGTCGATCTCGACGATCGCAAGATAGACTTCGAGCTGGCCGATGCGACGCCGCGGCCGCAGCGCAAGCCACGGCGGCGGCGCGCCGTGGATGCCGCGCCGGACCGCGGTCGGGCGCGGGCCGGTGCGGCCAAGGCCAAGGGCAAGGCGGACGAGAGCCAGGGTGCCGAGGGCAAGGGCCAGCGCCGCGGCGGTCGCGGCAAGCCGCGCTCGCGCAAGCGTTGAGCGGGGTGAGTCGACGGTGAGCGAGAAACGACGCACGCAGAACCGGGCGGGGCGCAAGCCTCGCCGCCCCCGCCGCCCGTCCACTGCAGCCCCCGCCGGGCTCGAGGCGGTGTTCGGGGTTCATGCCGTGGAGGCGCTGCTGGCACGCGGTGAGCCGCCCCGCGAGCTGTGGGTGCAGGAGGGCGCCGCCGAGCGGCGTCTCGAGGCGCTGGTGGCCCAGGCCCGGGCTGCTGGGGTGAGCCCGCTCGCCCGGCCCCGCGAGGTGCTGGACG
This sequence comes from Halomonas sp. NO4, assembly GCF_010994375.1. Classification (GTDB taxonomy): domain Bacteria; phylum Pseudomonadota; class Gammaproteobacteria; order Pseudomonadales; family Halomonadaceae; genus Halomonas. The sequence goes on along the minus strand of NZ_WHMA01000007.1, from coordinate 59,145 downwards.
ACCTGGCCGGCGGCGGTGCCCACCAGGGGGTGATCGCCTTCTGTTCCCCGCTCGTCGCCCAGGATGAGGCGGCGCTTTACTTCCAACTGGAGGCCTGGCCCTTCACGGCCCCGCCGCTGTTGCTGGTGCTCGATGGCGTCACCGACGTGCACAACCTGGGCGCCTGCCTGCGCAGCGCCGATGCCGCCGGCGCCCACGGGGTGATCGTTCCCAAGGACAAGTCCGCCCCGCTCAATGCCACGGTGCGCAAGGTGGCCTGCGGCGCGGCGGAGAGCGTGCCGGTCTATCAGGTCACCAACCTGGCGCGCGCCCTGGCCAGGCTCAAGACGCTCGATGTCTGGGTCATCGGTACCGCCGGCGAGGCCGAGGAGAGCCTCTTCGCGGCCGACTTCAGCGGGCCCGTGGCGCTGGTGATGGGCGCCGAGGGCAAGGGGCTGCGACGCCTCACCCGCGAGGCGTGCGACCATCTCGTCAAGCTGCCCATGGCCGGGGCGGTGTCGAGCCTCAATGTCTCGGTGGCCACCGGCATCGGCCTCTTCGAGGCGGTGCGCCAACGCCGCCGATGATCGCGCGCCTTGCAACTGATGGCGTGCCTCTCTAGAATGCAGGCGCCCGTTCCTGCGTGAGCGGGCGTTTCCATTTCACCTCCTTGCTTCCTCTGAGCGCGACACGCCTCACGTGGAAGCTGCTAACCCGCAAGGAGATCCCCATGCGTCATTACGAAATCGTGTTCATGGTCCATCCGGACCAGAGCGAGCAAGTGCCGTCCATGGTCGAGCGCTACTCCAGCATCGTCACCGAGAGCGGTGGCACCGTGCATCGGCTGGAGGACTGGGGCCGCCGTCACCTGGCCTACCCGATCAACAAGATCCACAAGGCGCACTACGTGCTGATGAACGTCGAGTGCAGCGGCGAGACCCTCGAGGAGATCGAGAACATCTTCCGCTTCAACGACGCCATCATCCGTAGCCTGGTGGTGCGCTGCAAGGAAGCCATCACCGAGGCGTCGCCGATGATGAAGCCGGCCGAAGAGAAGCGGGCGCGCCGCGAAGAGAAACCGCGCAGCGCCGAAGCCACCGCCTAAGTCACCATTCGCTCGCCCCAAGGAGTCTTTTCCATGGCACGCTTTTTCCGCCGTCGCAAGTTCTGCCGTTTCACCGCCGAGGGCGTGAAGCAGATCGACTACAAGGATCTGGACACGCTCAAGGCCTACATCACCGAGACCGGCAAGATCGTACCCAGCCGCATCACCGGCACCAAGGCGCGTTACCAGCGTCAGCTGGCGACCGCCGTCAAGCGCGCTCGCTACCTGGCCCTGCTGCCCTATACCGACAGCCACCAGTAAGCCGGCCAGCCGATGTTGCCCATCGCCCGCTGGCTGATGCGCGGCACGCCCCATGCAGCAGGCGGGGCGGCCGTAACGGCCATTGTGCCCTGGCTGTTCTGGCTGAGCGGGGCCATTGCGGCGCTGGTCACCCTGCGAAGCGGCTTCTCCGCGGCGCTGCCGGTGATCGTGGCGGCCGCCGTACCGGCCGGCTGGTGGTGGATGCAGGGCGATGCGATACCGCTGGCCAGCGTGCTGCTGGTCACCCTGATGGCGCTGGTGCTGCGCGAGCGCATGCGCTGGAGCGAGGCGCTGATCGTCGGTGCTCTGGCCGGGGCGGCGATGATCCAGTTGGGGCTCTTCGTGCCGCCGGGGGGGACCGGGCCACTGCTCGAGCAGCTGCGCCAGGGCTCGGCCGAGGTCGACGCCATGCTCAGCGAGCTGGCCCGCCAGGGCTACGATGCCGAGGCGCTGGCCACGCTGTTGGTCGGGGGCATTACCGGTCTGGTGGTGCTGCTCGCTGCGGTGGGCTGCCTGGCGCTGGCGCGCAGTTGGCAGGCGGGGCTCTACAACCCCGGCGGCTTTCGCGAGGAGTTCCACGCGCTGCGCCTGTCCGGCCGCGAGCTGGGCCTGCTGGTGGGCGTTGGCGCGGTGGGCGCGCTGCTGGGGGTGCCGGCGCTGGCCATGCTGGTATGGGTTCCCCTGCTGGTGGCCGGCATTGCGCTGGTCCACGGCTTCATCGGTGCCAAGGGCATGAACGGGCTGTGGCTGATCGCCTTCTATCTGCTGCTGATCACCACCTGGCCCATGATTCTGATCGTGCTGCTGGCGGCCTTGCTCGACGTGTTCGCGGATTTCCGCGGCCGTCTGGCCTCCCGCAGCGATTGACATAGAGGTTCACGAGATGGAAGTCATTCTGCTCGACAAGATTGGCAAGCTGGGCGGCCTGGGCGACCAGGTCACCGTCAAGCCCGGCTATGGCCGCAACTACCTGGTGCCCTACGGCCTGGCCGTGCCGGCGACCAAGGACAACATCGCCGCCTTCGAGGCGCAGCGTGCCGAGCTCGAGGCCCAGGCCGCCGAGCGCAAGGCCGAGGCCGAGTCACGCGCCGCCCAGCTCGCCGATATCGAGCTGTCGCTGGTCGCCAAGGCCGGCGACGAGGGCAAGCTGTTCGGCTCCATCGGTCCGCGCGACCTGGCCGAGGCAATCTCCTCTGCCGGCATCGACGTTGCCAAGAGCGAAGTGCGCATGCCCGACGGGCCGCTCCGCGCCACCGGCGAGTACGATATCGACCTGCACCTGCATGCCGAAGTCGACGCCACCGTGCGCGTGGTGGTGGTGGCCGAATAAGCCTCATTGCCGAGCTTTCGCGCTGCCCCGCACCCGTCAGGGTTGCGGGGCTTTTCGTTTGCGCCTGCCCCGTTTGGAGGCCTGCGCGCTTGCGCTAGAATGACCCCTTGCCGCCGTGGAGTTCGTCCGCCATGAATGACGTCGTCGCCCCCGACCAGGAAACTGCCGCCCTCAAGGTGCCGCCGCACTCGCTGGAGGCGGAGCAGTCGGTGCTGGGCGGGCTGATGCTCGACAACGCGGCCTGGGACAACGTCGCCGACCGTCTGGGGGCCGACGACTTCTACCGCTACGAGCATCGTCTCATCTTCAACGTCATGGCGGGCCTGGCGGAGGGGGCGCGCCCGCTGGACGTGGTGACGCTCTCCGAGGCGCTGGAGGGGCGCGACCAGCTCGATACCGTGGGCGGGCTCGCCTACCTCGCAGAGCTGGCGCGCAACACGCCCTCGGCGAGCAACATTCGCGCCTACGCTGATATCGTTCGCGAGCGCGCCACCCTGCGCAAGCTGATCCGCGCGGCCAGCCAGATCGCCGACGGCGCTTTCAGCCCCCAGGGGCGGCCGGCCGACGAACTCCTCGATGAGGCTGAACGGCTGGTCTTCCAAATCAGCGAGGAGCGGCCCAAGTCGGGTGGCCCCATCGGTATGAGCGAGCTGCTCGCCAAGGCGGTGGATCGCATCGACGAGCTGTTCAACCTCCAAGGCGAGATGACGGGGCTTTCCACGGGCTTTCGCGACCTCGACGACATGACTTCGGGGCTGCAGCCCTCCGACCTGGTGATTATTGCGGGCAGGCCCTCGATGGGCAAGACGACCTTCGCCATGAACCTGGTGGAACATGCGGTGATCGCCAGCGACAAGCCGGTGATGGTGTTCTCCATGGAGATGCCCGCGGAGTCGCTGATGCTGCGCATGCTCTCCTCACTGGGGCGCATCGACCAGACTCGGGTGCGCACCGGCCAGCTCGAGGACGAGGACTGGCCGCGCCTCACCTCGGCGGTCAACCTGCTCAAGGACAAGCAGCTGTTCATCGACGACACCGCCGCGCTGTCGCCCAACGAGATGCGCTCGCGCATCCGCCGGGTGGTGCGCGAGCACGGCAACCTGGCGATGATCATGATCGACTACCTGCAGCTGATGCAGATCCCCGGTTTCTCGGAGAATCGCACCGGCGAGATCTCCGAGATCTCGCGCTCGCTCAAGGGCCTGGCCAAGGAGTTCGGCTGTCCGGTGATCGCGCTCTCGCAGCTTAACCGCTCGCTCGAACAGCGTCCCAACAAGCGTCCGGTGATGTCGGACCTGCGCGAGTCGGGGGCTATCGAGCAGGATGCGGACATCATCGCCTTCGTCTACCGTGACGAGGTGTACAACCCCGATAACCCCGACAATCAGGGGCTGGCCGAGCTGATCATCGGCAAGCAGCGTAACGGCCCCATCGGCACGGTGCACATGGCCTTCATCGGCAAGTACACCCGCTTCGAGGACCTGGCGCCGGATAGCTACGGCGAGGCCTTCGGCGACTAGAAGCGGCTTGAGTCCCGCACGCGGGCTCGTATAATGCCGACCCCTCGGATCAGCACAGGAAGGAGACACCATGGCAGGCGGATTTCGGCGCGGCAAGCGGTCGCGCGTGCCCAAGCTGGAAGCGCGTGGCGAGCTGCAGTCAGTGGAGCGCGAAGGGCCCTTCAAGGAGTGGCTGGGCATGCCCGACCTCTACCGCTTCCACTTGGTGGTGGATGGCGAGGCATACAGCTACCAGACCGAGGAGGCGGAGCTTGCCGTCGAGGTGGGCGACCGGGTGGTGTTTCGTTACAAGGAGACCAAGGCGGGCAAGTGGGTGGATCGCAACTCCCTGGCCAAGGCCATCGACCCCTCCAGCTATCAGTGAGCGTGGGCGCTCCCCGTCGCCGGAACCCTTCCTTCCCGGGCGTGGTCACAGCCAAGACACGGTATCGTCATGCGGGTGTCATCGGTGTGGCCCAGGCTGTGGCCACTTGGCAATCCCGGCCCGCTCCCAAGGAGGGACCTATGCAACTGCACGCGCTCAAGACCTTCGTGGCCGCCCACGACAATTTCGAGATTCGCGTCATCACCCATGCCGGCAGCCACTGCTACCAGATGGAGCTGGAAGACGTCGAAGGTGTCCGGCACACCCTGGAAAACCGCGGCAAGCCCATGCTCTTCCGTTCGCTGGAGGACGTCTACCTGGAGCTCAAGCGCGCCGGCATCCATCGTGCCTATCTGGTGCAGTACGTGCCCCAGGACGAGGTCATCGGGCGCGAGGCCCACTACCACGATCCGCTGGCATCGCGCATGCCGCTGGTGTTCTGACGTCATCACCCTTTCACCCGACAATCGCGGGGCCGCTGTACGCTGAGGCTTTTTCCTGAGCTGTACAAATAAACCCCATAGTACAACTTCATGCCCCTCGCCAGCGTTGGCTGGTAAACTGTGCTCGACGTCGTCACCGACCAGAAGGAGCGCAGTGCATGACCGCATCGCAAGTGGATCAAGACCAGCCCGGCGAGGGCCGCCTGGCGCATGCCCCGGCCGACCACCCGCCGGTGGCGCGTCCCCGAGTGGGAGTGGTGCTGGCCAACCTCGGTACGCCGGATGCCACCGACTACTGGTCCATGCGCCGCTATCTCAACGAATTCCTCTCTGACAAGCGGGTGGTGGACTACCCGAGCTGGAAATGGCAGCCACTGCTGCAGCTGATCATCCTCACCAAGCGCCCCTTCAGCTCCGGGGCCGCCTATCGCGGCATCTGGAACACCGACCGGGACGAGAGCCCTCTGCTCACCATCACCCGCGAACAGACGCGCAAGGTGGCTGAGGGGCTCGCTGCGGCCCACGGTGATGGGGTGCTGGTCGATTTCTGCATGCGCTACGGCAACCCCTCCACCGACAGCGTGCTGCGCCGTATGCAGGCGGCGGGCTGCGAGAAGATCCTGTTCTTCCCGCTCTACCCGCAGTACGCCTCGCCGACCACCGCCACGGCCAACGACCAGGCCTTCCGCACCCTGATGCAGCTCAAGTGGCAGCCGGCGCTGCGCACCGTGCCGGCCTACTTCGCGCACCCCGACTACATCACGGCGCTGGCCAACTCGGTGAACGAAGCCTATGCGGCCGCGGAGGAAAGTCCCGAGGTGCTGGTGGCCTCCTATCACGGCGTGCCGAAGCGCTTTCTGCGCGAGGGCGACCCCTATCACTGCCAGTGCCAGAAGACCACGCGACTGCTGCGCGAGCGGCTGGGTTGGGAGCCGGACGCCGTCCAGACCGCCTTCCAGTCGCAGTTCGGTCCCGAGGAGTGGGTGGGGCCGGCCACGGTGGACCACGTGGCCGAGCTGGCCCGACGAGGCAGGAAGCACATCGCGGTGATTTCGCCGGCCTTCTCCGCCGACTGCGTGGAGACCCTCGAGGAGATCAACGAGGAGATCAAGGAGAGCTTCCTTGCCGCCGGCGGCGAACGCTTCACCTACGTGCCCTGCCTCAACGACCGCGACGACCACATCCAGGCGCTGCTCGCGGTGATCGAGAACGAGCTGGCCGGCTGGTGTTGAACCGGCCGGCTCAGGCGGTCTCGCGCTGCTTGAACCGGGACCGCTTCTTGGCCTTGCGCGTGTGCCACGGGTGCTTGGCGCGGGCCGGGCGCGCCACTCGGCTCTGGCCCACGTCCTCGTCGCGGAGCTCGGGCACCGAGCCGCGCGTGCCGGTGATGAAGCGCAGGTGCATGTGCAGGCCGGTCTTGGCCAGCATGTGACCGGTCACCGGGGCGCTGATGAACAGGAACAGCGTGATCAGCAGTTCTTGGACGTGGAAGGTGCGCTGGGTGACCGTGAAGTAGAGCATCGAGGCGATCAGTATGCAGCCGATGCCCAGGGTGGTGCCCTTGGTGGGGCCATGCAGGCGCATGAAGAAGTCCTTGAGCTTCAGCATGCCCAGCGAGCCGGTGAAGGCAAAGATCCCCCCGGCGACCAGCAGGAGGGAGATAAGGCCCTCGGTGATGACGAAGAAGGTCATGGTCTCGCTCCTCGAGTCACTCGATGATGTCGCCACGCAGCAGGTAGCGGCAGATGGCCATGGTGCCCACGAAGCCCAGCATGGCGATGAGGATGGCGGCCTCGAAATAGGTCTTGGTGTTGAGCCACAGTCCCAGCAGCACGATGAGCGCGATGGAGTTAACGTAGAGCGTGTCCAGCGCCAGCAGGCGGTCGGGGACATCGGGGCCGATGGCCAGTCGATAGACGTTCATCGCCATGGCCAGCACGATCAGCGTCAGGCTGACCCACAAGGCGGTGTCTAGCATTCGAAGATCTCCTTGAGCGGCCGCTCGTAGCGTTCACGGATCTCGCGGATCAGCGCCTGCTCCTCGCCCATGTCGAGGGCGTGGATCAACAGCGAGGAGCCGTCCAGGCGAATGTTGGTGGAGACCGTGCCGGGCGTCATGGTGATGGTGTTGGCCAGCAGGGTGATGGTCAGACGGTCCTTCACCTCCAGCGGGTACTCGATGAAGCCGGGGTGCGCCTCGCGCTTGGGCGACAGAATCAACCGGCTTACCTGGAGGTTGGCCACCACGATGTCCCACAGCACCACCAGCACGAAACGCGCCAGCTTGAGGGGGTGCTTGACTCGCGGCAGGGGCTCCCAGAAGTCGCGAGTCATCAGCGGGATGACCACCGCCAGGAAGAGACCGAGCAGGATCTGACCGAAGGACACGCTGCGCACCATCAGCAGCCAGACCACCAGCAGCACCAGCGACAGGGTCGGGGTCGGAAGGTAGCGTCCCAGGGCTTTCATCGCACTTCTCCCTCCAGCTCATGGACCGGGGCGACCCGGGCGATCGGTCTCTCGCCGAACAGCTCGGCGACCACGGCACCGGGCTGGGCCAGCTGCTGGGCCGTGGCCCGCGTGTACTCGCTCATGGGGCCGCCGAAGGCCACCAGCAGCGGGGCGCTGGCCATCAGCCACAGGACCCCGGCGAGCTGGGCGCGGTTCACCCGGCCGGATGCCACCTCGCCCTTGTAGCTTGCCCAGAAGAACACCGAGCCGGCGCGCGACAGCGCCACCAGGGCGCACAGCCCCGCAAGCAGCAGTAGCGGCCACAGCCACAGCCGCGCGCTGCCTTCCACGGCCTGCATCAGCATCAGCTTGCCCAGCGCGCCGGCCAGGGGCGGCAGGCCGGCCACGCCCACCGCGGCCACCAGGAAGAGACCGCCGAGCAGGAAGCGCTGGTGGAGGCGGCGGGCACGCACCAGGCGGGTGCCCGCCTTGCCGCGCTGCTGACCGATCAGTTCGGCGAGCAGGAACAGCGCCCCGCAGATCAGGGTAGTGTGGGGCAGGTAGTAGAGCAGCGCCGTGTTGGCGCCGGGGCTCGCCAGGGCGCTGCCGGCCAGCAGCGTGCCCACCGAGATCAGTACCAGATAGGCGATCAGGGTTCGCAGGTCGCGGGCGGCGAGCACCCCCACGGCGGCCAGCACCAGGGTGGCAAGCCCCGACCACCACAGCCAGGCGGCAATGGGCTCGGCGGCCGGCGTGTCGGCGAAGACCAGGCTCTGCACCCGCAGGATGGCGTAGAGCCCGACCTTGGTCATGATGGCGAAGAGTGCCGCCACCGGGGCGGGCGCCGCGGCATAGGTGCGCGGCAGCCAGAAGTAGAGCGGCAGCAGCGCCGCCTTGAGGCTGAACACCACGATCAGCAGCAGCCCCCCGGCAGTCACCAGCGCGGCCTGGTCGTTGGGCATGCCGGCGATACGCCGCGCCATGTCGGCCATGTTGAGCGTGCCGGTGGCGCCGTAGAGGATGCCGAGCGAGATCAGGAACAGCGCCGAGCCGGCCAGGTTGAGGATCACGTAGTGCAGACCGGCGCCCACGCGCCCCTTGCCGCCGCCGTGCATCAGCAGGGCATAGGAGGCGAGCAGCAGGATCTCGAAGAACACGAAGAGGTTGAAGATGTCCCCGGTGAGGAAGGCGCCGTTCAGCCCCATCAGCTGCAGCTGGAAGACGCCGTGGAAATAGGCACCGCGCATGTCGTCCCCGGCGCAGGCGAACAGCACGCAGCCCAGGGCCAGCACGGCGGTGAGGGTCAGCATCAGGGCGGAGAGCCGGTCGAGCATGAGCACGATGCCGTAGGGGGCCTCCCAGTTGCCCAGGGCATAAAAGGCCAGGCCGCCGCCGGCGGCCCGCTCGAGTAGGCCCAGGTTGACCACCAGCAGCAGGGCGGTGAAGGTCAGGCTGAGACCACGCTGGGTCGACTCGGTGGCCCGGCCGGAGAGCAGCAGGACCAGGGCGCCCAGCATGGGCAGCAGGATGGGCAGGGCGATCAGGTGTTGGCTCATCAGCGGGTATCTCCTTCTTCGCCCTGCTGGCCGTCGACGTGGTCGCTGCCCAGCTCGCTGCGCGCCCGCACCGCGAGGATGACGACGAAGGCGGTCATGGCAAAGCCGATGACGATGGCTGTCAGCACCAGCGCGTGGGGCAGCGGGTCGGTGGGGCTGAGCGAGGCGCCGATCACTGGCGCGGCATTGGTGCGCAGCCCGCCGCTGGAGAACAGGAAGAGGTTCACGGCGTAGGAGAGCAGCGAAAGGCCGATGATGACCGGGAAGGTGCGGCCGCGCAGCAGCAGGTAGATGCCGCTGGCAGTGAGTATTCCGACCACAACCGAGAACAGGGCTTCCATCAGTGCTCCTCCAGAGTCGGACGGTGAATGGTGGTGACACGACCGAGGTTGACCAGGATCATCAGGGTGGCCCCGACCACGGCCAGGAAGACCCCGAGATCGAAGAGCATCGCCGTGGCCAGTTCGAACTCGCCGATCAGCGGCAGGTGGAAGTGGCCGAAGGCCGAGGTCAGGAAGGGGTAGCCGAACAGCCAGCTGCCCAGGCCGGTGGCCAGGGCGACGGCCAGCCCCGATACGGCCACGATCGGATAGGCGATCGGCAGGCGGGCCCGCGTCCAGTCGTGCCCGCGCGCCATGTACTGCAGGAGCAGCGCGGTGGCGGTGATCAGTCCGGCCACGAAACCGCCGCCCGGCTGGTTGTGGCCGCGAAGGAAGATATAGACGGAGACCAGCAGGGCCAGCGGCAGCAGGATCTGGGCGACCACGGCGAGGATCATCGGGTAGCGGTGCTGCGACCAGCGAATGCCCTCGACGTTGCCCGCCGGCATGAACAGCCTGAGGCGGTTGAGCAGTTTGAAGGTGGCTAGGCCGGCCAGCGTCAGTACGGTGATCTCGCCGAAGGTGTCGAAGCCGCGGAAGTCGACCAGGATGACGTTGACCACGTTGGAGCCGCCACCGCCCGGGATGCTTTCGCGCAGGAAGTAGTCGGCGATGCTCAGCGTCTCGCGGGTCAGCAGGGCATAGTTGAGCATGGCGATCACCAGCCCCATCGCCACCGCCAGCAGCAGGTCACGCAGGATACGCCGGCCGGAGACCATCAGCGGCGGGCGCTGGGGCAGGAAGAACAGGGCCAGGATCAGCAGAATCATGGTGACCACTTCCACCGACAACTGGGTCAGAGCGAGGTCCGGCGCCGAGAAGCGCACGAAGGCGAGCGACACCATCAGACCGACGACCGACAGCATCAGGATCGAGACCAGTCGCCAGCGGTGGCTGAGCGCGCTGCTGATGGCGCAGAAGATGGTCAGCGCCGCACCCAGCACCAGCATGGCGTCGATCGGCTGCAGGCCGGCGGCCCCGGTGAGGTTGTCGAGCTGCATCAGGCCTATGCCGGCCATGGCCAGGGCGCACAGCACCAGCAGCGCCTGGTAGCGCTGCAGCGAGCCGTTTTCCAGGCGCAGGGTGAGCCACAGCGCGGCCTTGATGACGCGCAGCACGGCGGCTTCGAAGAGGCGGCTGGCGTCGCGGGCCGGGAAGAGCGCGGCAATGGCAGCGAGGCGCCGCTGCTGGCGCAGGACCACCACGCCGCCAGCCACGGCGACGGCGCTCATCAGCAGCGGCAGGTTGAGCCCGTGCCACAGCGCCAGGTTCAGTTCGGGCGTGGATGCGCCCTGGATGGCCAGGCTCGCGGCGCTGACCAGAGGTTCGGCCAGGGTCATGGGGAAGAGTCCCACCAGCAGGCTCATGGCGGCCAGGAAGAGCCCCGGGGCGAGCATGCCGCGGGCCGGGTCGTGAACCTTGAGCAATGGCTGGGCCTTCTCTTCGCGGGTCAGCTTGGGCGCGGCGAAGAACAGGCTCCACACCAGGCGCAGCGAGTAGGCCACCGAGAGCGTGGCGGCAAGCACCACCAGCAGCGGGATGACGCCGCTCAGCGCACCGAGCAGGCCGGTCTGCAGGCTCTGGTCGAGCAGCATCTCCTTGGAGAGGAAGCCGTTGAACGGCGGAATGCCGGCCATGGCGGCGCCGGCCAGCAGGGTCAGGGTGCCGGTGAGCGGCATCATCGACCACAGCGCGCCCAAGCGGTCGATATCGCGAGTGCCCGCCTCGTGGTCGATGATCCCCACGCTCATGAACAGCGCCGCCTTGAAGGTAGCGTGGTTGAGGATGTGGAAGGTCGCGGCGGCCAGTGCCAGCGGGCTCCCCAGGCCCAGCAGCAGGGTGATCAGGCCCAGGTGGCTCACCGTCGAGAAGGCCAGGATGCCCTTGAGGTCGCGCTCCAGCAGGGCGAACCAGGCGGCATAGAGCATGGTGGCAAGCCCGGCCAGGGTCAGGCACAGTGACCACAGAGCGGTGTCGCCCAGCGCCGGATTGAGGCGCGCCATCAGGAATACGCCGGCCTTGACCATGGTCGCCGAGTGCAGGAATGCCGACACCGGAGTGGGCGCAGCCATGGCGTGGGGCAGCCAGAAGTGGAAGGGGAACTGCGCCGACTTGGTGAAGGCCCCGAGCAGCACCAGAGCGACGATCAGCGGGTAGTGCTCCGAGGCGCGGATGGCGTCGCCGGCGGCGAGCACCTCGCCAAGGGCAAAGGTGCCGGCAGCCTGGCCGATCAGCAGCAGACCGGCGAGCAGTGCCAGCCCGCCGGCGCCGGTCACCGCCAGGGCCATGCGCGCGCCGCGCCGGGCATCGCTGCGGTGCCCCCAGAAACCGATCAGCAGGAAGGAGGAGATGCTGGTCAACTCCCAGAACAGCCACAGCAGGATCAGGTTGTCCGCCATGACGATGCCGAGCATGGCGGTCATGAACAGCATCATGTAGGCGAGGAAGCGGCCGTCGTCCTCCTTGGCGGAGAGATAGTGCCCGGCGTAGTAGAGGATCAGGCTACCGATGCCCAGAATCAGCAGGGCGAACAGCAGCGTCAGACCGTCGACGCGCAGGGCGAGGTCGAGCCCGAGCAGCGGCATCCAGGGTATCTGCAAGCTGACCACCTCGCCGGAGAACACGGCCGGGGCGTGGCTGAGTACCAGGGCCAGGGCTAGCAGCGGGGCGACGAGGGTGGCCCTGACGCAGATCATGCGGCCACGACGGGAGGTCATTACCGGCACGGCAATGCCGGCGATGGTAAGAAGGGGAATCCACAGCAATGACATTGGTGGTTCGTCCATTCTGACGGCGGTTACGGAGACATCGTCGCCACTCACCGTTCGTCGAGCGGTCGCGACTTCGGGTCGTGGCGTTCAATGTGCCGGATACCACGCGGAGGCTCATTGGGTCGGCGGCGATAGAAGGATCGCACCGCTGACGCGTTGGGAGCGCCGGATGAACTCTCGGGGGCGAATCGCTATACTACCAGGCCGTTTCGCCCGGGGTTCGACGCTTACGGTGGCCAGCTGCGGCGCAGAGTTTATCGGCTTTGTCCGGGCAGATACACCCGCGGGACCGCGTGCGGACTCATCCATTGGGATAAGTCTTCGAGGGAAAATGACCGGCGTCAAAAAACGCTACCGAGGAGGGGGCGCCCGTCTGCCAGCGGCGGCGTTGGCGCAATGGCAGGACCCTGCACTAGGCTCGAAGAGCGCCTGGAAGGCTGACGGGAAGAGGGCATGATGATGCAACTAGCCGTGCTGTCGGGTTTCGTGCTCGCCGCCTTTGCACCACTGTTGTACCGCTGGCTGGGGTCGCGTACCACGGTGTTCCTGGCCCTGTATCCCGCGGCCATCGTGGTGTGGCTGCTGGCCCAGTGGCCCAGCGTGGTGGGGGGCGAACCAGTGCTGCTGGAAATGGCCTGGGTCCCCGGCATGGACATCACCCTCACCTTCCTGATCGACGGCCTGAGTCTGCTGTTTGCGCTGCTGATTGCCGGTATCGGTGCCTTCGTGCTGCTCTACGCCGGGGGGTACCTGCATGGGCATCGCGATCTGCCGCGCTTTCTGGTGATCCTCATCGCCTTCATGGTGTCCATGCTGGGGCTGGTGCTGGCCGATAACCTGGTCACTCTGTTCGTATTCTGGGAACTGACCAGCATCACCTCCTACTTGCTGATCGGCTTCAATCACACCGACCTGTCCGCCCGCAAGGCCGCGCTCCAGGGGCTGTTCGTGACCGTGGCCGGCGGCCTGGCGCTGCTCGCCGGCCTGGTGATGCTGGGCAGCGCGGGGGGGAGCTGGTCGCTGGTCGAACTCACCACCCGTGGCGAGGCGTTGCGCGAGCATCCCCTCTATACGCCCATGCTGATCTGCCTGCTGCTCGGTGCCTTCACCAAGTCGGCCCAGTTCCCCTTCCACTTCTGGCTGCCCAACGCCATGGCGGCGCCCACCCCAGTGTCGGCCTATCTGCACTCGGCCACCATGGTCAAGGCGGGCATCTACCTGATGGCGCGACTGCAGCCGAGCCTGGGCGGCACCGAGGCATGGGTCACCATCCTGTCGCTGGTCGGGGCTATGACCATGTTCACCGGCGCCTTTCTCGCCGTCCGCCACACCAATGTGAAGAAGCTGCTCGCCTACTCCACGGTGATGGCGCTGGGCACCCTGACCATGCTGCTGGGCATCGGCACACAGGGCGCGCTGGTGGCCTTCGTGGTCTTCCTGCTGGCCCACTCCCTCTACAAGGGGGCACTGTTCATGGTGGCGGGCATTCTCGACCACGAAACCGGCACCAAGGACGTGACCGCCATGGGCGGGCTGCGCACCTTGATGCCGGTGACCACGGCGGTGGCGCTGGTGGCGGCGCTCTCCCTGGCAGGTCTGCCGCCGTTGCTGGGCTTCATCGGCAAGGAGCTGATGTTCGAGTCGGTGCTGCATGCCTCGCATTTCACGCTGCTGCTCCTGCTGCTGGCTTTTGCCGCCGCCTTCCTGACCATCGCCGTGGCGGCCATCGTGGCGCTGCGGCCCTTCTTCGGGGAGCAGCGCCAGACCCCGCACGTGGCGCATGAGCCGCCGGCCGCGATGCTGTTGGGGCCGGCCGTGCTGGCGGCCCTTTCGCTGCTGCTGGGCCTGATGCCGGGGGGGCTGGATGGCTTGGTGCAGGCCATCGTCGTCGGTATCGGAGCCCCTGAAGCGAATGTCCACCTGGCGCTGTGGCACGGCATCAATCTGCCCTTGCTGATGTCGTTGGCGGCCCTGGTGCTGGGCTGGCTGATCTTCCGCCGCTGGGATCGCCTGCGCGCGCGCCTGGCCTATCTCGACCCGGTTATAGCCCGCGGCCCCGAAGCAGGTTACGACGCCATCATGGTCGCCCTGGTGCGCATCGCGGAGTGGCAGACCCGCGCCCTCCAGAACGGCTATCTGCGCAACTACCTGGCGGTGACGCTGCTGGTCCTGGTCGGCCTGGTGGGACACGCCTTCTTCTTTCGGCATACCCCGCAATTCGATGTGTCCATTTCCGTCTACCTGCACGAGGCCGTGGTTGCCGGCTTGATGATCGCCGGTGCCGTGACGGCCTGCCTGATGAAGTCCCGCCTGGCGGCGGTGGCGGCCGTGGGGGTGATGGGCTTCTCCATCGCGCTGACCTTCGTGCTGTTCAGCGCCCCGGACCTCGCGATCACCCAGCTGCTCGTCGAGACGCTGACGGTGATCCTGCTGGTGCTGGTGCTGTTCCGCCTGCCGCGCTTCGCCAACCTTTCGGCACCCTCGGAGCGCCTGCGCGACCTGGTCGTGGCCAGTGCGTTCGGCGTCATGGTGACGCTGCTGATGCTGGCGGTGCTGGGAGGCGAGCGCTTGCCGCGCATCTCGGATTACATGGTCGAGAACAGCCAGCCGCTGGGGCATGGCCACAACATCGTCAACGTCATCCTCGTCGACTTCCGGGCCCTGGATACCCTCGGCGAGATCTTCGTTCTGGCACTGGCGGCGATCGGTGTCTATGCGATGCTGCGCTTCCATGCCGCCGAGGGGACGGGGCGGCTACCGACACGACCGCGGTCAAGCGACGATGGAGAGTGACGATGGTTAGGTCGGGTACCTTGATACTCAATGTCGCGGCACGCTTCCTGCTGCCGCTGCAGCTGCTGTTTTCGCTCTTCCTGCTGCTGCGCGGCCACGACGAACCGGGCGGTGGCTTCATCGCCGGGCTGGTCGCCGCCGGTGCCTTTGCCCTCTACCTCTTCGCCTTTGGCCTGGGTGCGCTGCGCGCCATGATCAAGGTCTCCCCGCGGGACCTCGTCGGCCTGGGGCTACTCTTTGCGCTGGGCTCGACCCTGCCGGCCTGGTGGGGAGGCGAACCCTTTTTCACCTCCCAGTGGTGGACCGTGCCGATCATCGGCTTCAAGGCGTCGACCCCTCTCATTTTCGATATCGGTGTCTATCTAGTGGTGCTCGGCTCGGTGCTGACCGCCATCACTGCTTTGATGACGACCGACCGGGACCCCGATGCGTGACCCCAAGGAGGCAAGATGGAACCCCTGATGGCTGTGTCGATCGGCGTGCTCTTTGCCTGTGCCATCTACATGATGCTGCGTCGCTCCATCGTCAAGCTGGTCATCGGCTTGATGCTGCTCTCCAATGCCGCCAACCTGCTGATCTTCTCCACCGCCGGGATGGAGCGCGGCAGGCCGCCGCTGGTCCCTGAAGGCATGGCCGCACCGGCCGGCAGCGTGGCCGATCCGCTACCCCAGGCCCTGGTGCTGACGGCGATCGTGATCGCCTTCGGGGTGCTGTCGTTTTCCGTGGTCCTGCTGCGCCGTGCCTGGGAGGTCGTCAGGGCCGACGACCTGGACAAGATGAAGGATACCGATACGTGAGTTCTCAGATCGCTCTCCCCATCCTGATCCCGCTGCTGTCCGGAGCCCTTTCCCTGGTCTTCTGGCGATTCCGCGGCATGCAGCGTTTCATCGCCGTGGGGGGCACGGCCGCCCTGCTGCTCTCCAGCATCTGGCTGCTAGGTGAGGTCAACGCGCACGGCATCCTCGTCAGCCAGATGGGCAGCTGGCCGGCGCCGTTCGGCATCAGCCTGGTGGCCGATCTGCTCGGCGCCATCATGGTCCTGCTGACCGGCATCATCGGCTTCGCCGTGGCGATCTACTCCCTGGCCACCATTGGCCGCGGCCACGAGGCCTTCGGTTACTTTCCGCTGATGCACCTGCTGCTGGCCGGGGTGGCCGGCGCCTTTCTCACCGGCGACATCTTCAACCTCTATGTGTGGTTCGAGGTGATGCTGGTGGCCTCCTTCGCGCTGTTGATCCTGGGCAGCGAAAAGGCGCAGATGGAGGGCGCGATCAAGTACGTGACCCTCAACCTGGTCTCCTCGGTGATCTTCCTAATCGCGGTGGGGCTGCTCTACGGCAAGGTGGGCACGCTCAACATGGCGGACATCGCCAGCCGCCTGGCCGCGATGGAAGGCGACGGCATGGTCGACGTGCTGGCCATGATGTTCATGGTCGCCTTTGGCATCAAGGCCGCCGCCTTCCCGCTCTTCTTCTGGCTGCCGGCGTCCTACCACACGCCGCCGGTGGCGGTGTCGGCGCTGTTCGCTGGCCTGCTCACCAAGGTCGGGGTCTATGCGCTGTATCGCGTCTTCACGCTGATTTTCCACCACAGTCCGGGGTATACCCACGAGATCCTGGTGTGGGGCGCGGGCTTGACCATGCTGTCCGGCGTGCTGGGGGCCGCGGCGCAGTACGAGTTCCGCCGCATCCTGTCGTTCCACATCGTCAGCCAGATCGGCTACATGATCCTGGGATTGGCACTGTTCACGCCCTTGGCGATCATCGGCGGCGTCTTCTACATCATGCACCACATCATCGTGAAGACGAACCTGTTCCTGATCAGTGGCATCGTGCACCGCCTGCGCGGCACCTACGACCTCAAGAAGCTGGGCGGCATCTATCGCCGCTACCCCTGGCTCGCCGTGCTGTTCCTGATACCCGCCCTGTCACTTGCGGGGGTGCCGCCCCTGTCGGGGTTCTTCGCCAAGTTCATCGTGATCCGTGCCGCCATCGAGGCGGAGGCGTACGGAGTGACCTTCATTGCCCTGCTGGTGGGCCTTCTGACGCTCTATTCGATGATCAAGATCTGGGCCGAGGTGTTCTGGAAGAGCGCTCCGGAAGACGGTGATACCGACCCCTATCCGGAGATCAGCCATCGGGAGGTGTGGCTGGTGGCGGCCCCCGTGGTGGCGCTGGCGGTATGCACCCTGCTGATCGGCCTCAATGCCGAGCCCATTCACGCCCTCGCCGAGGCCTCGGCCACCCAGCTGCTGGCCCCCGAACGCTACATCGAGGCGGTGCTCGGCACGAGCCAGGAGGTGCAGCCATGATCGGTGCCGCCTGGAACCTGCTGCTGGGCTTCGCCTGGGTGGTGTTGACTGGAGACTTTAGCGGAAGCAACCTGCTGGCCGGGCTGTTCTTCGGTTACCTGGTGCTGGCGTTGCTGCAGCCTCAGGTACCGGCGCTGCAGGGGTACGCCCAGCGCCTGCCGCGGCTGGTCGGCTTCGTGGGCTTCTTTGTCAAGGAGCTGCTGCTGGCCAACCTCAAGGTCGCCTTCGACGTGGTGACCCCGCCCTGGTACATGCGCCCGGGGGTGATCGCCATGCCGCTGAGGGCGGAGAGCGATTTCCAGATCGCCTTCGTCGCCAACCTGATCTCCCTGACGCCCGGGACCCTCAGCCTGGATGTCTCCGACGACCGCAAGGTGCTCTATATCCATGCCATGTTCCTGGATGACGAGGAGGAGCTGCGGCGTGGCCTGGCGGAACTCGAGCGCCGGGCCCTGGCGCTGTTCGACTGAACGAGGAGAAGCCGTGTGACGTCCGTGATCCTGTTGAGCCTCGTGTTGATGACACTGGCGCTGTGTCTGG
Source organism: Halomonas sp. NO4 (assembly GCF_010994375.1). Classification (GTDB taxonomy): domain Bacteria; phylum Pseudomonadota; class Gammaproteobacteria; order Pseudomonadales; family Halomonadaceae; genus Halomonas. The sequence continues at coordinate 41,341 of NZ_WHMA01000007.1, read as the reverse complement.
TGTTTGCCCGCCTGTTCATTGGCCCCAGCCTGCCCGACCGCGTCGTCGCGCTGGAGCTCTTCTCGTCGATGATCGTTGGCATCATCGGCGTGGTGGCCATTGCCACCGATGTACCGAGCCTGCTGGACGTGGCCATCGTCATGGCGCTGATGGCCTTCATGGCGGCGATCGGGTTCGCGCGCTTCCTGGAGCGCGGGGGGCCGCGGGATGATTGAGTTCCTCAAGCAGGGGTTGATCCTGTCGGGTGCCATCTTCATGTTCCTGGCATCGCTGGGCTTGCTGCGGCTCCCCGACCTCTTGACCCGGATGCATGCCACCACCAAGGCCGCCACGCTGGGGGCGACGCTCATCATGCTGGCCGTGGCGCTGCATTTCACTCAGGTGGCCTTTGTCGCGCGGGCCTTCGGCGTGATCATCTTCATCATGATGACGGCGCCGGTGGCCGCCCATGTGATCGGTCGCGCCGGCTACTTCGTGGGTTCCAAGCTGTGGAGTGGCACCGTGAAGGACGAGCTGCGCCCCAACTACGACCCCCTGACCCACGAGCTCAAGAGCGGGCTCGACACCGAGGCCAACGCCCGCTGCAAGCCCAAGCCCGGCGAGGGCGACACCCACTAGGCGGTTTCCGACTATGGATGGCACTGTCAACGACCCGAGGCGGGCTGCCCGCCGCGGCTGGCCAGCGTATGGCTGCCGGCCGACAGCGTGGCGAGGGGACGGACTGGCTCGTCGTCTCGGCCAGCGGTGGGCTGGTCGCGGTGGCCGATCTGCGCGATGATCGCCCCTTTGACTTGCCAAGGAGCACGAAAGCGACCATGAAACGCACCCTCAGCCTCAGCCTGGTGCTGGCCCTGCTCGCCGGCTGCCAGGGAGGACCGGCCCGCCAGGCGAATGCTGCCGCCGACGAGGCCACCGCCGAGGCGGCTGCGGCGCCGGCGAACGACACCGGCAGCGCTGTGGCGCCGACGCCCCCCGGCGACTTCGCTGTCTGGCTGGCAAGCTTCCGCCGCCAGGCACGTGATCAGGGCATTGCGCCGGCGACCCTGGCTCGTGCACTGGACGGGCTGCGCTATCGACCGCGGGTGATCGAGCTGGATCGCTCCCAGCCCGAGTTCGTCCGGCCCATTTGGGAGTACCTTGACAGCGCCGTTTCGGCCGCTCGCGTCACCAATGGACGCGAGCGCCTGGCCGAGCATCGTGCCACGGCACGCGAGATGGAACGGCGCTACGGCGTGCCCGCCGAGATCCTGGTGGCGATCTGGGGGGTGGAGAGCAACTACGGGGGGAACTTCGGTGACTTCTCGACCCTGGAGGCGCTCGCCACCCTGGCCTTTGAGGGGCGCCGTCGCGATTTTGCCCGCGACGAGCTGCTGGCAGCGCTACGCATCATCGAGACGGGCGATATCGCCCCGGAGCGCATGATCGGTTCCTGGGCCGGAGCCATGGGGCATACCCAGTTCCTGCCCTCCAGTTTCATGGCCTACGCCGAGGATGGCGATGGCGACGGGCGGCGCGATATCTGGGGCAGCATTCCCGACGTACTCGCCTCCACCGCCAACTACCTGGCCGAGGCCGGCTGGCAGGCCGGCGAGCCCTGGGGGGTGGAGGTCCGGCTGCCGCCGGGCTTCGACTACGCCCAGGCCGAGCTCGCCACCCGTCGCCCCAGCCGCGAGTGGGCTGCGCAGGGCGTGAGTCCGGTGGGCGGCGGTGAGCTGCCGGCCTTCGCGGCAGCCTCCGTGATCACCCCGGCCGGGGCGCGCGGGCCGGCCTTTCTGGTGGGGCCCAACTTCCGCGCCATTCTGCGCTACAACAACGCCACCAGCTATGCCCTGGCGGTGGGCAGCCTGGCCGACGAGATTGCCGGGCGCGAGGGCATCGTGGGCGGCTGGCCGCGCGACGAACAGCCGCTGGCCCGCGGCCAGGTGCGCGAGATGCAGCGCGCGCTCAATGCGCGCGGCTACGAGGTGGGCCAGGCCGACGGCATTCTCGGGCCCAATACCCGTCGCGGCCTGCGCGCCTTTCAGCGCGACATCGGCGAGACCCCCGACGGCTTCGCCACCCGTCGCCTGCTGGAACGACTGACCCAATGACGCAACGAGGAGGACGTGCATGAGACGAGGCAGCCTAGCTGCCTGGCTGTCCGCGGCGCTGCTGGCGCTCGGCACGGCCAGTGCCCAGGACGAAGCCCAGGTCTTCGGCTGGGTGGAGAAGGCGACACTCGAACCCTGGGGTGTCGAGGTGAAGGCCAAGCTCGACAGCGGTGCCTTGACCTCTTCGCTGGATGCCCGCGATATCGAGCGCTTCGACAAGGACGGCGAGCGCTGGGTGCGCTTCCGGCTGGAACTCGAGGACGAAGCGAGCGGCGAGACCTTCTCCGAGACGCTGGAACGGCCGGTCTACCGCCGGCTGAAGCTGATCGGCGCCGGTGGCTCCGACCGCCGCCCGGTGGTGCTGCTCAAGGTGTGCCTGGGCGGCACCGTCTACGAGGAGCAGTTCAGCCTGCGCGACCGCGGCGACATGAACTATCCGCTGCTGCTCGGGCGTCGCACCATCGGCCACCTAGGCCTGCTCGACGTGACCGAGACCTTCCTGACCGAGCCCGACTGCGGCGAGGATACGGCCCTGGTGGAGCATGACCCCGAGGCGGAAATCCCCCCCGACCGCGGAGATGCGGAGAGCTAGAACGGGGTTGTAGAGAGCTAGAAAAGGCGCGCCAGCAGGGCCGTCACCGCTGTCTCCACGCGCAAGATGCGTGGCCCCAGGTGGATGCCCTGGCAGCCGGCCGCGAGCAGCTGCTCCACCTCCCAGGGAATGAAACCGCCCTCCGGGCCCACCAGCAGCAGGGTCGGTTCGGTCAGCCCGCGCGGGCAGTCGGCCGGCATGCCCGGGTGGGCGAGCAGGCCGCGTCGGCCGGCGAGCAGCGTCGGCAAGGCGTCCTCGACGAAGGGGCGAAAGCCCTTGGCCAGGGTGACCTGCGGCATCACGGTGTCGCGCGTCTGCTCCAGGCCCAGCACCAGGTGCGCGTGGATCTTCTCACTGGTGAGCTCCGGCGACTGCCAGTAGCTCTTCTCCACGCGCCGGGTGTTGAGCAGGGTGAGCTCCTTCACGCCCAGCGCGGTGACGTGCTCCAGGGTCCGCGCGAGCATGCGCGGGCGCGGCAGGGCGAGTACCAGGTGCACCGGCAGCGGCGGGGGCGGCGGCTGGTCCAGGTCGTCCAGCACGAAGCGCGCCTCGTGCGCCTCGAGGGCGATCAGCTCGCCGCGACCGAGGCCGCCGCCTTCGATGCCCAGGGTCAGGCGATCGCCCGGGCGGGCCCGGTGCACCTCGCGCAGGTGGCGCAGGCGGCGCGGGTCGCGGACCTGCGCGAGCCGGGGGCTGACCAGGTCGTCCGGGGCAAGCAGGATCAGATTCATGGGCGCTCGTGGAAGGCTTGGATTTGCATGGGCGGTGTGGCGGTGCACAATAGCGGCAGGACGACCAAGCGTCTGCCATGACAAGGAGAAACGCCGTGCGCGTGATTCGCAAGTACGCCAACCGCCGGCTCTACGACACGGAGCAGAGCCGATACGTGACCCTCGAGGATCTGCGCCGCCTGATTCTCGACGAAATCCCCTTTCGCGTCGAGGACGCCAAGAGCGGCGAGGATCTGACCCGCACCATCCTGCTGTCGATCATCATCGAGCAGGAGCAGGAGGCCGATGGCGAGGCGGAGGTCTTCTCCAACGACCTGCTGGCCCAGTTCATTCGCGTCTACGACATGGCCCAGCCGCTGCCGCTGGCGCGCTACCTGGAGCAGGGCACCCAGCTGATGCTCGAGCAGCAGCAGCGCATGCAGGACCAGTGGCAGCAGGCCATGCGCCACACGCCCATGGAGCTGATGCGCGAGCTGGCCGAGGAGAACATGCGCTTCTGGCAGCAGACCATCGGCCAGGCCGGGAACGACAAGGACAAGGATGGCGGCAAGGACGACGACAAGGGCGGTAACAAGAGGTCGTGAGCGGGGCGGCGATGGCTGGCGCTTTCTGACATAATGCCGCGGCGTTTCGAGTTGCCCCTGCTTTCAGTTGGTAAAACAAGGTTGAGCGGATGAAGGTTCTGATCATCGGCGGCGGAGGCCGCGAACATGCTTTGGCCTGGAAGGTCGCGCAGTCGCCGCGTGTCGACCGCGTCTACGTGGCGCCCGGCAATGCCGGCACGGCGCACGAGGCGGGGGTGGAGAACGTCGCCATCGAGGCCACCGATCTCGACGGTCTGGTAGCCTTCGCCCGCGAGCGGGATGTCGCCCTGACCGTGGTCGGCCCCGAGGCGCCCCTGGTGGCCGGCGTGGTCGATCGCTTCCGCGCCGCCGGGCTGACCATCTTCGGCCCCACCGCCGGGGCTGCGCAGCTCGAGGGCTCCAAGTCCTTCACCAAGGACTTCCTGGCGCGCCATGCCATTCCCACCGCCGAGTACCGCACTTTCACCGCCGTGGCACCGGCGCTGGAGTACCTCGCCGAGCGGGGCGCTCCCATCGTCATCAAGGCCGACGGCCTGGCCGCCGGCAAGGGGGTGATCGTCGCCGAGACCCTGGCCGATGCCGAGGCGGCAGTGCGCGACATGCTCGAGGCCAACGCCTTCGGCGATGCCGGGGCGCGGGTGGTGATCGAGGAGTTCCTCGCCGGCGAGGAGGCGAGCTTCATCGTCATGGTCGACGGCGATACGGTGCTGCCGCTGGCCACCAGCCAGGACCACAAGCGCGCCTACGACGGCGACGCCGGCCCCAACACCGGCGGCATGGGCGCCTACTCGCCGGCGCCGGTAGTGACCGATACCGTGCATGAGCGAGTCATGGAGCGCATCATCCAGCCCACGGTGCAGGGCATGTCGGCAGAGGGCTACCCCTATACCGGCTTCCTCTACGCCGGGCTGATGATCGACGCCGAGGGCAACCCCAGGGTGATCGAGTACAACTGCCGCTTCGGCGACCCCGAGACCCAGCCGATCCTGGTACGCCTGGAATCCGACCTGGCGGGGCTCTGCCTGGCCGCGGCGCGCGGGGAACTGGCTGGCCACACCTGCGACTGGGACCCGCGTGCCGCGGTGGGCGTGGTGATGGCCGCCGGCGGCTATCCGGGCAGCTACCGCAAGGGCGACGCCATCGAGGGCCTCGAGGCCGCCGCGGCCACCGGCTGTCAGGTGTTCCATGCCGGCACCGTGGAGCGGGACGGCCGCATCGTCACCGCCGGCGGGCGCGTGCTGTGCGTCACCGCCCTAGGCGAGGGCGTCGGCGCCGCGCGCGACCTGGCCTACCGCGGGGTGGCGGCGATCGACTGGCCCGACGTCCAGTACCGCCGCGACATCGCCTTCCGCGCCATCGACCGGGAGCGCTCGGCCGGCTGAGTCCGGTCGCCGTGCCGCAATCCGCGAATCACAAGAAGAGGAGGGCAGCATGGAGCGTATCAAGCTGGTGTTTCCCGAGGCGGCCATCATCCACCGTCACGCCTTGACGGTGCGCATCACCGACATGAACTACGGTCGCCACCTGGGGCACGACGCCCTGGTGTCGCTGCTCCACGAGGCGCGGGTGGCGGCGCTGGCCTCGCTGGATCTCGTCGAGTGGGACCTGGGTGGCTGCGCCAGCGTGGTCGCCGACCTCGCCGTGCAGTACCAGGTCGAGGCGCGCTGGCCCGATGCCCTTGTCGCGGAGACCGCCGTGCGCCCGCCCGAGGGCAGGGCGCTCACCGTCTATCAGCGCCTGCGCCGCGAGGCCGATGATCGGGTGGTGGCCACGGCGCGCCTCAACCTGGTGCTGATCGATCCGACCAACGGGCGGCCCGCGGCGGTGCCGGCCAGCGTGCGCGACGCCCTCGTGCGGGCGGGAGTCGCCTGATGTCCCGCGAGTATCCGGTCATCGCCGTGACCGGCTCCTCGGGAGCCGGCACCACCACGGTGAAGCGCACCTTCGAGCGCATGTTCGCCCGCGAGGACGTGCATGCTGCCTACGTCGACGGCGACGCCTTCCACCGCTATACCCGCGACGAGCTGGCACGCATCTTCCGCGAGGAGCCCGAACGCAAGGACGAGCTCTCCCACTTCGCCGTGCAGGCCAACCTGCTCGATCGCCTCGAGATGCTCTTCCAGGAGTACGGTGAGCACGGCACCGGCACCTATCGCCACTACATCCACGCCGAAGACAAGCAGATGATCGAAGCCGGCTACCAGGTCGGCACCTTCACCGAGTGGCAGCCGCTGCCCTGCGGCACCGACCTGCTCTTCTACGAGGGGCTGCATGGCGGGCTGGTCACCACCGAGCACGACATCGCCCGCCATGTCGACCTGCTGATCGGCGTGGCGCCGACCATGAACCTGGAGTGGATCCAGAAGATCGACCGCGATACCAAGCTGCGCGGCTACTCCCAGGAGGCGGTGATCGACACCATCCTGGGGCGCATGGACGACTACGTGCGCTACATCCAGCCGCAGTTCTCGCGCACCCACATCAACTTCCAGCGCGTGCCCACCGTGGACACCTCCAACCCCTTCGAGGTGCAGGACATTCCCACCGATGCCGAGTCCTTCGTGGTGATCCGCTTCCGCGACCCTGCCACGGTGGACTTCCCGTGGCTGCTGGCGATGATCCAGGATGCCTTCATGAGCCGCCCGCACACCCTGGTGGTGCCGGGCTCGCGCATGCCGCTGGCCATCGAGTTGATCATCGCACCGCTGGTGCGCCACTTGCTCGCCCAGCGCCGCTTCCGCTGAGGCGGCGCCCGACCGACGCAGAGGAGACCGAGACCATGGATTGCCTGTTCTGCAAGATCCTCGACCGCGAGATTCCCGCCGACATCGTCTTCGAGGACGACGAGGTGCTGGCCTTCAACGACATCAACCCCCAGGCGCCGACCCATGTGCTGATCATTCCCAAGCGCCATATCGCCACCCTCAACGACATCGCCGACGACGACCGGGCGCTGATCGGCCGGCTGCCCCAGGTCGCCGCCGAGCTGGCCCGCGAGCGCGGCTTCGCCGAGGAGGGGTACCGGGTGGTGATGAACTGCAATGAGCAGGGCGGCCAGACGGTCTATCATGTACACATGCACCTGATGGGCGGTCGACGCTTTACCTGGCCGGCGGGGTAGTCGGCTCGCTGCGGTTAGCCGCGCGTTTCCCAAGCGCTCGACGCATCGGGTGCATTCCCCAAGAGGTCCCCATGAACCGCACGCTCTCCCGCACCGACCAGCTGATCCACCAGTTCGATAGCGTGCTGCGCACCCTGGTGCCCCACGCCGCTAGGGCCGCGCGCCCCTCGCCGGCCACCGCCGACGTACGCGACGAGCCCCTCACGCCGGAGGAGCGGCGCCACGCCGAGGGGCTGATGCGCATCAACCACACCGGGGAGGTGTGCGCCCAGGCGCTCTACCAGGGGCAGGGGTGCACCGCCACGCTGCCCGAGGTGCGCGGCCAGATGGCCGAGGCCGCCCGGGAGGAGATCGACCACCTGGCGTGGTGCGACGCGCGCCTGCAGGAGCTTGGCGGCCACGCCAGCCGTCTCAACCCGCTCTTCTATGCGGCGTCGTTCGGCCTTGGCGCTGCGGCCGGGGCGGTGAGCGACCGGGTGAGCCTGGGCTTCGTCGCCGCCACCGAGGAGCAGGTCGGCCGCCACCTGGAGGCGCATCTGGTTGCGCTTCCCGCCGGCGACCATCGCTCGCGGGCGGTGCTGCGGCAGATTGCCGTCGACGAGGCCCACCACGCCCAGCTCGCCCGCGAGGCCGGCGGTGTGCGCTTCCCGGCGCCCGTCAGGTTCAGCATGACGCTGATGTCCAAGGTGATGACCAAGAGCGTCTATTACGTGTGAATCCGGGCACTGCCAGGCGACAAGGCCCGCGGCGGTGGCGTCGCGGGCCTTGGGGTTTCCGGCAGCCTGCTCCGTCAGTCGTCGACGATGCTGTAGGAGTGGCTGATTGCCACGCCGGCCTGGGCGAGCATGATCGAGGCGCTGCAGTACTTGTCGGCGGAGAGCTCCACGGCGCGCTTGACCTGCTTCTCCTTGAGGCCGTGGCCGGAGACGGTGAAGTGGACGTGGATCTTGGTGAAGACACTGGGCACGGCGTCGGCGCGCTCGGCCTCGATGTGGGCCACGCAGTCACTGACCGGAGCGCGGGACTTCTCGAGGATCTCCATGACGTCGAAGGAAGTGCAGGCCCCGAGCCCCATCAGCAGCATCTCCATGGGGCGCGGTCCGGTGTTGCGCCCGCCGTGGTCGGGCGGGCCGTCGATGACCACGCTGTGGCCGCTTCCCGATTCGGCGACGAACTGGCGCCCATCTGTCCATTTCACAGTGGCTTTCATGGCGGGGTTCCTCGAGTCGTGGTGAAAACGCAGGCGGGCAGCATAGCAGCTGCGGGGCAGCGCCTCAGCCCTGCGCCCGCAGGCGGGTGTCCAGGGCGGCCAGCCGCGCCGGGGTGCCGACGTCGACCCAGGCACCGCGGTGGCGGGTGCCGCCCACGCGCCCCGCGGCCATAGCCGCCTTGAGCCGAGGCGCCAGGGGAAAGGCGCCGGGCGCCTGGTCGGCCACCAGCGCCGGGTCGAGCAGGCTCAGCCCGGCGAAGGTGAGGCGTGGCTCGCCCGTGGCGTGAACGCGGCCGGCGGCGTCCAGGTGGAAGTCGCCGTCGGGATGGTGGTCGGGGTTGTCGACCAGCACCAGGTGGGCCAGGTCATCGCCCAGAGCGGGCAGCGTCGCCGGGTCGAGATCGCACCAGATATCGCCGTTGACCAGCAGGAAGGGCGCCTCGCCGAGCAGTGGCAGCGCCTGGCGGATGCCCCCTCCGGTCTCCAGCGGGGTTGTCTCGCGGCTCCAGGCGATGGTGACGCCGAAGTCGCGACCGTCGCCCAGGGCGGTGATAATCTGCTCGGCGCGGTAGCTGACGTTGATCACTACCTCGCGAATGCCGGCACGCGCCAGGCGTTCCAGGTGGTGGACGATCAGCGGCTTGTCCGCCACCGGCAGCAGCGGCTTGGGGCAGCGGTCGGTGAGCGGGCGCATGCGCGTGCCGAGCCCGGCGGCGAGGATCATCGCCTTCATGGCGTGGCCTTGCCCGTTTCAGCCAGCCGCGCCGCCAGCGCCGGGCGGAAGGTGTCGGCGAGCCAGCCGCGGAACGCGTCGTGTCCCTCGAGGCCTGCCAGGCTATCCTCGAGGTGGGCCAGGAAGTGGGGCAGCCGCACGAGGTAGCCGTCGCGGGCGTCGCGCAGCGTCAGCCGACAGAAGATGCCCAGCACCTTGAGCGAACGCTGGGCGGCCATGGCCTGCACCCGTTCGAGAAAGCGCGCCGGCGCCTGGGTGCTGGGCAGCCGGCCGTCGGCCACGGCGCGCTGGCGAAAGGCCTCGACCCAGGCGGCAAAGCGCTCGGGCGTGAAGCGGCAGTAGCGCCCGCGCAGCAGCGAGATCAGGTCGTAGCTGAGCGGGCCGGCCACGGCGTCCTGGAAGTCGATCAGGTAGAGGCGCTCGTCCACGACCATCAGGTTCATGGCGTCGAAGTCGCGGTGCACGGTGACCACCGGCTGGGCCAGGGCACTGTCGATGAGCGACTGGCGCAGCGCCTCCCAGCCCGGCGGTACCGCCAGGCCCAGCCATTCACCCAGGCACCAGTCGGGAAAGAGGTCGAGCTCGCGACCCAGCAGCGTGGCATCGAAAGCGGGCAGGTCGTCGGGGCCGGCGCGGTTCTGCAGGGCGTCGAGCTGGGCCAGCGCCGCCTCGTGCCAGGCCAGCGTCTCGGGGTGCTCGCTGCCCCGGAAGTGGGCCTGCAGCGGGGTGTCGCCCAGGTCGTCGAGCTCCAGGAAGCCGGCCTCGAGGTCGACGCCGTGCAGCGCCGGCACCGGCAGGCCGGCGGCCCGCCAGCGCCGAGCGATGGCCACGAAGGGGCGGCTGTCCTCGCGCCCGGGCGGGGCATCCATGAGCATGCGCGTGGCGCCGTCGGGCAGGGTCAGCCGGTAGTAGCGGCGGAAGCTGGCGTCCCCCGCGGCCAGGCGCAGGGCGGTGGCATCGGGGCTGACGCCGTGACGAGACGCCGCCCAGCGGTGCAACTGGTCGCGGCGGGTGGCGGGGTCGGCCGGGTGGGGCATGCTGGCTCCTTGCGTCGGGGGGCCGGTTGACGCCCGTGGGAAGCCACCGCATGCTGAGCCGCGGATGCGGCGCATGCGACGGGCGGTGCGGCCTGTATAATACCGATTCTCTTCGCCAAGGACACCGAAGACCATGGGCAAGCGACATTCAGGGATGGCCCTGGCCGGGCTGCTCACCACGGGGCTGGTCAGCGCGCCACTCGCCGCGGCGCCACCCGAGCCGCTGCCGGCGGAGCGCCTCGACTTCCGTCCCTGGGGCGACGACCGCCCGGCCGACGCCCTGTGTCGCGGGCGCTACGTCATGCCCGACTACCGCCTGCCGGCCGCGGACGACCCGCGGCGGGTGCAGAGCGAATCGGACCGCGCCGAGTATGGCGAGGAGGGCGAGACGATCCTGCGCGGCGAGGTGCTGCTGCGTCGCGGCGACAGCCAGTTGGAGGCCCCTCGGGTTCGCGTGCCCCCCGCGCGAGATCGGGTCCTCGCCGAGGGGCCGCTGGCGCTGCGCCGCCCGGGGCTGCTGGTGCGCGGCGACGCTGCCGAGGTATCGCTGGAGAGCGATGCCGCCAGCATCGACTCGGCCCATTACGTGCTCCACGACCAGCACCTGCGCGGCGACGCCCTGCGTCTGGCGCGCCTGGAGGATGGCCGCTACCGGCTGACCTCGGCGAGTTTCACCACCTGCGATCCGGGCGACAGCCTGTGGCGGCTGGTCAGCGGCGACCTGGTGCTCGACCGCGAGAGCGGCTTCGGCACGGCGCGCCACGCGCGGCTGGAAATGGGGCGGGTGCCGGTCTTCTACTGGCCCTGGGTGCGTTTTCCCATCGACGACCGCCGCCATACCGGCTTTCTGTGGCCGGCGCTCACCGTGTCAGGGGATGGCGTCGACTACGCCCAGCCCTTCTACTGGAACATCGCCCCCAACCATGACGCCACCCTCACGCCGCGCTGGATCAGCGACCGCGGCCTGCTGCTGGGCGGCGAGTATCGCTACCTCTTCCCCACCGATCGCGGCCAGATCGAGGGGGCCTACCTGGCCGACGACGGCGGCGGCAGCGGCGAGCCCAATGCCCCCTCGCGGCGCTTCGAGGGCGAGGATCGCTGGTACCTCGACTATCGGCACAGCGGGCGCTTCGATGCCCGTACCCGCTACGACCTGCGCTACGGCGCGGCCAGCGACGGGCGCTACTTCGACGACTTCGGCAGCCTCTTCGGCGACGACCCCACGGCGATGCCGCGTCTGGCACGCCTCGACCACCGTGGCCAGCGCTGGCACCTGGAGGCGCGGGCCCAGGGCTTCCAGCGCCTCGACGCCCCGCTGCTCGACCGCGACAAGCCCTTCTATCGCCTGCCGAGTCTCACCGCCAACGCGCGCTGGTCGCAGCCGAGCGGCTTCTACCAGCAGTGGCGCTCCAATGCGACCTACTTCTGGCGCGACGTCGACGAGGCTGGCCTGCCCGGCGGCGAGCGCTACGACCGGGAATCTGCCACCGGGGCGCGGATGCACCTGTCGCCGGCCGTCGGCTGGCGCTTCGATGCCAGCTGGGGCCACCTGGAGCCGCGCCTGGAGTGGCTCGCCACCGCTTACGACCTGGACTACGGCGAACGCGATGTCGACCGCGACACCGCGCCGACCCGCGAGGTGCCGGTGAGCTCGGTCGACGGCGGCCTGGTTTTCGAGCGGACGTTCGATTTCCGTGGCAGCCCCTATCGCCAGACCCTGGAACCGCGCCTCAACTACGCCTACGTGCCGGGGCGCGACCAGACCGAGCTGCCCGTCTTCGACACCAGCGAGCGCGCCTTCTCCTGGGGGCAGCTGTGGTCGCCCCATCGCTTCACCGGGGCCGACCGGGTGGGTGATCTGCATCGCCTCTCCGTGGGCCTCGACAGCCGCCTGCTCGAGGACGACGGCGGTCGTGAGCGCCTGGCACTAGGGCTGGGGCAGGCCCTCTACCTCGACGACCGCCACATCGACCTCGGCAATGATCGGCGCGCCGGGGACCCCGACCTCCTGCCCCCCTCGCCGGAGGAGGGCGGCAACTTCCAGCGCTACTACCGTGCCACCCGCGAGCGCTCGCAGCTTGTCACCCGGCTCGACTGGCAAGTCACCGACGCCTGGCACACGCGCTGGCAGTGGCTCTACGATGACCATCTGGAGCGCACCGAACGCACCTCCCTGGATGTGCAATACCGAGCCGAGGCGGGCCATGTGGTGAACCTTGGCTACCGCTGGGAACTCCAAGGCTTCGACCCCTCGGTGGAGCGTGGCGACGACGCCTTCCGTGAATACAACCGCGAGGAGTTCGACCTCTCGGCGGCGTGGAAGCTCTCCCCCCGGGTCGAGCTGATCGGCCGGGCGCTCTACGACAACAGCAACGACCGGATGCTCGACCAGATGGCGGGTGTGCAGTGGAACGACTGCTGCTATGGTCTGCAACTGGTGTGGCGCGAGTGGATCGAAGACGGCGACACCGCCCGGCTGGAGGACGATACGACCGACCGCGGGGTTTTCCTGCGCTTCGTGTTCAAGGGGCTGGGGGGCGTCGGCGGCGATGCCGGAAGCTACTTCGAGCAGGCCGTTCCCGGCTATCGTTCCACCGCCTTCCAGGTGGGCCAAGACGATTTCTGACAAGAGATGACATGAGAGGAAACACCGACATGCGCACTGAGCGAACCACGAGGCTGGGGGTCGCCCTGGCGCTGGCCCTGGGTATCGGCATGGCGCCGCTGGCGCTTCACGCCCAGCAGGGCGGGTCCGACGACTTCAAGCCGGTGGCGCGCCAGTCGCTGGATCGCATCGTGGCCGTGGTCAACGACCGGGCGATCATGGCCAGCGAGTTGGAGGAGCGGGTCGAGCAGGCGCGCAGCCAGCTCGTCGACAACCAGGTCGACGTGCCGCCCGACGCCTCCCTGCGCGAGCAGATGCTCGACCGCTTGATCGTCGAGGAGATCCAGTTGCAGCTGGCCGAGGAGGCGGGGCTCGCCGTGGACGATACCGAGCTCAACCGCCAGGTGCGGGGGATTGCCGAAAACAACGGCATGACCCTCGAGGAGTTCGCCGACGCCCTGGAAGCCGATGGCCTCAGCCTGGCGCAAGTGCGTGACGAGGTACGCCGCCAGCTGCTGCTGCGCGAGCTGCAGCAGCGCCGGGTGGCTAGCCGGGTCAACCTCAGCGAGCGCGAGGTGGAACGCTTCCTCGAGCAGCAGGGCGGCGGCGTCAGCCGCGAGCAGGCGGGGCAGGCGCTCTTCCAGCGCAAGGCCAACGAGGCGCTGGAGGCGTGGATTCAGGAGATTCGCGCCGATGCCTTCATCGACAAGCGGCTCTCCGCGGCGCGTTGATGATCTCTGGCGACGCCGCCGTGCTGGCGCTGACCACCGGCGAGCCGGCGGGCATCGGGCCGGAGCTCGTCGTCCATCTCGCCGCGGCGGGCGAGTGGCCGGCACGCGTGGTGGCGGTGGGCGATCCGGCGCTGCTCGCCGAGCGGGCGGCGGCCCTCGGGGTGGCGCTCGAGCTGGACGTGCTGGCCCCGGGTGAGCCGGTGCCCGCTCCCCGTCCCGGCTGCCTGTCGGTGTGGCCGGTGGCGTTGCGCACCTTGAGCCGGCCCGGTGAGCTTGCCCAGGCGAATGCCGCCTACGTGCTCGAGACCCTCGACGTGGCGATCCAGGCCTGCCGCGAGGGGCGCGCCGACGCCATGGTGACCGCGCCGCTGCACAAGGGAGTGATCATCGAGGCGGGGCATACCGGCTTTCGCGGCCACACCGACTACCTGCGCGACGCCTGCGGCAGCGACGAGGTGGTGATGATGCTCGCCACCGACGCTGCGCTGCACGCCCGCGAGGCGAGCTGGCCGGGCGATGGTGCGCTGCGCGTGGCGCTTGCCACCACCCACCTGCCGCTGTGCGAGGTGGCCGATGCCGTCACCACGCCGCGCCTGGAACGCCTGCTGCGCATCCTGCACGCCGACCTGATGCGCTGGTACGGCGTGGCGACGCCGCGGATCGCCGTGTGCGGCCTCAACCCCCACGCCGGCGAGGGCGGCCACCTGGGGACGGAGGAGCGCGACGTGATCCTCCCCGTGCTCGACGCCCTGCGCGCCGAGGGGTTCGCCCTTGACGGGCCGCTGCCGGCGGATACCCTGTTCACTCCGCGCCACCTGGCCGGGGTCGACGCCGTGCTGGCCATGTACCACGACCAGGGGTTGCCGGTGCTCAAGTACGCCGGCTTCGGGCGTGCCGCCAACGTCACCCTGGGCCTGCCGTTCCCGCGCACCTCGGTGGATCACGGTACTGCCTTGGACCTGGCCGGCCGCGGAGTGGCCGACCCGGGCAGCCTGCGTGTCGCTGTGACCCTGGCCGCCGAGATGGCAAGTCGCTGGGCAGCGTCCCGACGACTATCGTAGCGTGACACTTAGCGGCACCGGGGGCAGATCGCCGAGGATGTCATTTGCCATGGACGGCAAATGTAGCGTCCAGGGAAGGATTCACAGCGCGTCCTCGGCGATCCTGGCCCGCGGTCAACCCGGGTAACGAACCAGACAAGGACTCCTACATGGCATCCCGCCCGCCGGTACATCGTGCGCGCAAGCGCTTCGGCCAGAACTTCCTGCGCGACCCCGGCGTCATCGCGCGCATCGTGCGCGCCATCGCGCCCCGCCCCGGCGAGCGCCTGATCGAGATCGGCCCCGGCCAGGGTGCCCTGACCGAGCCGTTGCTCGAGGCGGCCGATGGCCGCCTCGAGGTGATCGAGCTGGATCGCGATCTGGTGCCGGGGCTGCGCGTGCAGTTCTTCGACTACCCGGCGCTCGTCGTCCATGAGGCCGATGCGCTCACCTTCGATTTCCGCACCCTGCGCGGCGAGGGCGCACCGCTGCGCGTGGTGGGCAACCTGCCCTACAATATCTCCACGCCCCTGATCGCCCATCTGCTCGAGGCGGGTGACGCCATCGCCGACATGCACTTCATGCTGCAGAAGGAGGTGGTGGAGCGCCTCGCCGCCGAACCCGGCGGTGCCGACTGGGGCCGGCTCTCGGTGATGGCCCAGTACCGCTGCGCCGTCGACTCCCTTTTCAGGGTGCCGCCGGAGGCCTTCGTGCCGCGACCCAAGGTCGACTCGGCCATCGTGCGCCTCACCCCCTATGCCACGCTGCCGTTTCCGGCCCGTGACGAGGCGTTGCTCTTCGAGTTGGTGCGCCAGGCCTTCGGCCAGCGCCGCAAGACGCTGCGCAACAACCTCAAGGGGCGTATCGGGGCCGCGGCGCTCGAGGCGCTGGGCATCGATTCCGCGCGGCGACCCCAGACCCTGACGGTGGAGGAGTTCGTGCGCATTGCCAATCACCTGGCGACATCCCAAGAGGAGGCGACGCCGTGACCCAGGCCCCCGAGAGCGTGGCGCCAGACGCCGTGCGCATCGACGTGGAGCCGGCCTACCGTGAGGAGGAGTCCTCCCGCGACGAGGCGCGCTTCGTGTTCAGCTATACCGTGACGATCCACAACCACTCCACGCGCAGCCTCCAGCTGCTGGCGCGCCACTGGAAGATCACTCAGGGCAGCGGCCAGGTGCAGGAGGTGCGCGGCAAGGGGGTCGTCGGCCAGCAGCCGCTGATCGGCCCGGGCCAGACGTTCCGCTACACTAGCCGCGCCATCCTCGACGCCCCGGTGGGCGTCATGGAGGGGGAGTACACCTGCGTGGACACGGTCAGCCAGCACCCCTTCGAGGTGCCCATCCCCCCGTTCCGCCTGGCCGGCCCCAATCAGGTCCATTGAGCATTCGTGCCGTGGCCGCCGCGGCCACGGCGAGACCACGCATCAAGACAGGGAGTGGTCATGACCACCTACGCCATCGGCGACCTGCAAGGCTGTCACGCTGAATTCGTCGAGCTGCTCGAACGGCTCACCTTCGACCCCGGCCGCGACCGGCTGTGGCTGGTGGGCGATCTGGTCAACCGGGGGCCCGCCTCGCTCGAGTGCCTGCGCGAAGTGCGTGCCCTGGGGTCGTCCGCCGTCACCGTGCTCGGCAATCACGACCTGCATCTGCTGGCGGTGGCTCGCGGCGGGGCGCCGCTCAATCGCAAGGACACCCTGACGGCGATCCTCGAGGCCCCGGATCGCGAGGCGCTGCTCGATTGGCTGCAGGCTCAGCCGCTGCTGGTGCGCCAGGGTGACGACGTCATGACCCATGCCGGGCTCCTGCCGCAGTGGTCGCTGCCCCAGGCCGCGGGGCTGGCGCGGGAGGTCGAGGCGCGGCTTGGCAGCGAACAGGTCGGCGCTTTTCTCGAGCGGATGTACGGCAATGCGCCGCCCTGCTGGCGCGACGACCTGGACGGCAACGATCGCCTGCGGGTCATCGTCAATGTCCTCACACGCATGCGCTTCATCGATGCCGAGGGGTGTCTCGATTTTACCGCCAAGCAGGGGCTCGACAGCGCGCCGTCCGGCTTCGCCCCCTGGTTCTGCTTTCCCCGTGAGGACGACCCTCGGCTGCTCTTCGGCCACTGGGCGGCGCTGCAGGGCAAGACCCCGGGGGCGGCGGTGCGCGTCGAGGCGCTGGAGACGGGCTGCGTGTGGGGGGGCACGCTCACGGCCCTGAATCTGGACAGCGGCGAGCGGGTCAGTGTGCCCAGCCACCGGCATTGAGGAAGCGATGAATAACCCGCGTGACCCTGCCATCGAGGGGCTCGATGTCTACCGGGTGGGCGGCGCCGTGCGCGATGCTCGTCTCGGTTGGCCGGTGACCGACACCGATTGGGTGGTGGTGGGGGCCACGCCCGAAGCCATGGAGCGGCGCGGCTTCAAGCCGGTGGGTCGTGACTTCCCGGTCTTCCTGCATCCCGAGACCCACGAGGAGTACGCCCTGGCGCGTACCGAGCGTAAGTCCGGGCACGGCTATACCGGCTTCACGGTTCACGCGAGCCCCGCGGTCACCCTGGAGGAGGACCTGGCGCGACGCGACCTGACCATCAACGCCATGGCCGAGACCCGGGGGGGTGAGCTGGTCGATCCCTACGGTGGACTGGCCGACCTCGAGGCGCGCACCCTGCGCCATGTCTCGCCGGCCTTTGTCGAGGACCCGCTGCGCGTGCTGCGCACGGCGCGCTTCCTGGCCCGCTATGCGCATCTCGGCTTTGCCATTGCCGAGGAGACCCGGGCGCTGATGCGCCGCCTGGCTGCGAGTGGCGAGCTCGCCCACCTGGTGGCCGAGCGGGTGTGGACGGAGACCGAGAAGGCGCTCGCCGAGCCGACGCCGGCGGTCTATTTTCGCGCGTTGCACGATTGCGGGGCGCTCTCGGCGCTGTTGCCGGAGCTCGCCGCTGACGAGGCCGACCTGGAGGCGGCGCTGGCGCGCCTCGAGCGCCTGCCCGATGCGGTTGACGAGGCCGAGCGCCCGCGCTGGCGCTGGGCGCGCCTGCTGGAGCATCTCGACGAAGGCGCTCGTGAGGCCATCGCCGAGCGGCTGAAGCTGCCGCGTGCCTACCGCGACCTGGCGCGCCAGGTGGCGCTGACGCGGCGGCTGTGGCGGGGTGAGATGCCGGATGCCGCCGCCGTGCAGGCGTGGCTCGACGGCATCGATGCCTGGCGGCGCCCCGAGCGGGTGGCACCGCTGGTGGCGCTGGTGGCGCGGGAGCGTCCGGCGCTCGCCGGCCCCCTGGCCGAGGCCTGGGAGGACGCGGCACGGGTCGCGCCTCAGGCGCTGATGGCGGAAGGCTTCCGGGGGCGTGCCCTGGGCGAGGCGCTGGCCCGGGAGCGCCGGGCACGGATCGCCGCGGCGCTGGGCAGCGCCTGAGCGGGTCGGCTCGCCTGGGCGCTGGCTCAGCGGCCTATGCCGTGGGGGAGAGCTGCCGTCCGGCCCAGGTGAACGACACCGGCCACAGGCGCTGGTCGCCGGCCTCGAAGTCCGCCCACAGCTCGGCATAGGTCAGTCCGAGACCGGGGTGTTTTCCAGCCGGCAGCAGCTCGGCCAGCGGCTGGAGAACGAAGGCATGATGGAGGATTTCGTCGCGCGGCAGTCCCACGCCGTCATGCATCCCGACGAGATCGTCCACCGTGAGCAGGTCGATATCCAGGGTGCGGGGGCTGAATTTGAGGCTGTCGGGGCGGCGCCCGTGCGCGACCTCGAGCCGTTTGCACCACGCCTGCAACTCGCCGACCATCCAGTCGCTCTCGAAGAGCACCACCAGGTTGTAGAAGTTGCGGCCGTCCTCGAAGCCCACTGGCTCGCTTTCGAAGACCCGCGACACGCGCAGGGCGCCGAAGGTCTCCGCCAGGGCATCCAGGCAGCCGCGCAGGTGGTGTTCGCGGTCGATGTTGCTGCCGAGGCTGACGCTGATCAGGCGCATGGAGAAGGCCCCGCGGCAGTGCCGCGCTCGATGCGCACCCCCACGGCGGAAGCCGCCGGCACGGCACCGGGCTTGCGCACGGTGAGGCGCAGCCAGGCGATGGCGAAGTCGTGGCGCAGCACCTCGGCCAGGCGCTCGGCGAAGGTCTCCACCAGGGCAAAGGCATTGTCGGCGGCGAAGCGGGCGATACGCTCGCTGATGGCGGCGTAGTCCAGCGTCTGGCTCAGGTCGTCGTTCGCCGCCGCGGCGCGGATGTCGGTGGCGAGCTCCAGGTCGAGCACCAGGCGCTGGGTGATGCGACGCTCCCAGTCGTACACGCCGATCACGGTGTCGACGCCGAGCGACTCGATCAGTACACGATCCATTCTGGGCGTTCCGCAGCTGGGCAAGGGTTGGCCGCCGATTGTACGTGACCCCTGAGGGGGATGACAGCCGTGCGGCTGTCCGTCGCCGGCGAGGGCTGGCAGAATGCGACCAGGACACGAGAGGAGCAGATTCGGGTGACAGGGGTCGAGTGGCAGCTGCCCTGGGTGGTGGCGCTGGGCTATCTCAGTGGCTCCTGGCTGGGGGCGCTGAGCGTGTGCCGTCTGGCCGGCGCCGGCAGCCCGTACCGGTCGGGGTCGGGCAATCCGGGCTTTTCCAACGTGCTGCGCCTGCATGGGATGCGCCTGGCGCTGGCCACCCTGCTGGTGGATGTCGTGAAGGGCATGCCGGTGTTGGCCCTGGCCCTGGCGCTGGGCTTTCCGCCCTGGGCGCAGGGGCTGGTGGGCCTCGCGGTGCTGCTCGGTCACAGCTACCCGGTGTGGCATCGCTTCAGCGGCGGCAAGGCGGTGGCCAGCGCCTTCGGCGCAATGCTGCTGCTCACCCCGGGGGTGGCGCTGCTCTGCGCCACGCTGTGGGCCCTGCTCGCCTGGCGGGTGCGAACCGCGGCCGTGGCCTCCCTGATCAGTGCCGGCCTGGCGCCGCTCGCCAGCCTGTGGCTGGCGCCCGACTATGTCTCGGTGGTGCTCGCCTTCACGGCGCTGGTGCTGGCGCGCCACCTGCTCAATATCCGCCGGTTGCGTCACGGCGACGAGCCGGTGCTTTGAACGCTCGCTGCTAGGAGGCGGGGAGGCTCTCGATGCCGGCTGGTGCTTCGAGGGTCTCCATCGGCCAGCGCGGCACGGCCCGCATGATGCCGGGGTCGTCGCGTTCGCCGGCCAGCAGGCGCTGCGCGCCCACATAGGCGATCATGGCGCCGTTGTCGGTGCAGAAGCGTCCCCGCGGGTAGTAGGCGCGGGCGTCGCGCTTGGCGCATTCGCGCTCCAGGCGCTCGCGCAGCCGCACGTTGGCGCTTACCCCGCCGGCTACCACCAGCCGCTTGAGGCCGGTGTCGTCCAGGGCGCGACGGCACTTGATCACCAGGGTGTCGACCACCGCCTCCTCGAAGGCGCGGGCCACGTCGGCGCGGGCCTGCTCGTCCAGCTCACCGGCCGTCTCGAGCTGGCGAATGGCGGTGAGGGTATGGGTCTTGAGCCCGGAGAAGCTGAAATCCAGCCCGGGGCGGTCGGTCATGGGCCGCGGAAAACGCCAGCGCCCCGGGTCGCCCTGCTCGGCGAGTCGCGCCACCTGGGGGCCCCCGGGGTAGGCGAGTCCCAGCATCTTGGCCGCCTTGTCGAAGGCCTCGCCGGCGGCGTCGTCCACCGATTCGCCGAGCAGGCGGTAGCGACCCAGCCCCTCGACGGCGACGAGCTGGGTGTGCCCGCCAGACACCAGCAGCGCCACGAAGGGAAAGCCGGGGCGGTCCGCTTCCAGCATGGGGGCGAGCAGGTGGCCCTCCATGTGGTGGACGCCGAGCGCCGGAATGTCCAGTGCCCGGGCCAGGCCGTGGGCGGTGCTGGCCCCTACCATCAGCGCGCCGACCAGTCCCGGGCCGGCGGTGTAGGCGATGGCGTCGAGCTCCCGGCGCTCGAGGCCGGCCTCGTCGAGAACCTGCTGGATCAGCGGCAGCAGCCGGCGGGTGTGATCGCGCGA
This sequence comes from Halomonas sp. NO4, assembly GCF_010994375.1. GTDB lineage: Bacteria > Pseudomonadota > Gammaproteobacteria > Pseudomonadales > Halomonadaceae > Halomonas. The sequence continues at coordinate 20,900 of NZ_WHMA01000007.1, read as the reverse complement.
GGCGAGTTCGGGCACTACGCCGCCGAACTCGGCGTGCATGGCAACCTGGCTGTAGAGCGCGTCGGCCAGCAGGCCGCGCTCGGTGTCATAGAGGGCGACGCCGGTCTCGTCGCAGGAGGTTTCGATACCGAGGACTCGCATGGAACGCTCTCGCGCTGGGGTAGAGGGCGCATTCTAGCAAATCACCGCGCGGCTGGCTGGGTAGTAATGCTCGGTGCAGCACGCCCTCATTTCTCGCCACAGGAGATGATCGAGCACATATCCGGATGCAGGTCCCGGGCAGTCGCGGAGCGCAAGAAGAGCTCCCTCACCTCCGCGAGCACAACCTCTGTCTGATACGGCTTGCGCAGGCAGGAGTGGATGACACCACGGCGGTTGGCTTCAACGGTGGCTGGGGCGTCGTCCTGCTCACTTAAGGCAATGGCGAGGATCTCTGGGTAGAGGGCCTGCACTCGCTCCAGAAACTCGAGTCCCGGCATATCGGGCAGGCTCAGCTCGCCGATTACCACGCGCACGCTGTTCAGCGCCAGCAGGTCGAAGGCCGTTTCGGTGCCCGTGGCGGTCAACACTCGGAAACCAGCGTCTTGCAGCGGACGGCGTAGCGCCTCGAGCGCCTGCTCGTCAGGGTCAAGCAGCAGCAGCGAGCGGGCGCTGGCCGAGGGGTCGTCGGTGGGCAGCGTCAGGCGTCGCTGCGTGCTCAGCAGCCGTCCCATCTCTTCCGCGGGCAGTGGGCGGCTGAACAGATAGCCCTGTAGCTGGTCGCAGTGGCGCCGCCGCAAGTAGGCGGCCTGGGCCTCGGTCTCCACTCCCTCGGCGACGACCTGCAGGCGCAGTCCATGACCCATGGCGATGATGGTCTGGGCGATGGAGGCCTCATCCGCTGAGGTGGTGACGTTGGTGATGAAGCTGCGGTCGATCTTCAGGGTGTCGAAGGGGAAGCGACGTAGGTACGCCAGGCTAGAGTAGCCGGTACCGAAGTCGTCGACGGCCAGGCGCACGCCCAGTGCTTTCAGTTCATTGAGCACGGCGATGGTCTCTTCGGGATGCTCCATCACGGCGCTTTCGGTCAGTTCCAGTTCCAGCAGGGCGGGGCTGAGGCCGGTGTCGGCCAGGATCCTGCCGACGGTGGCGGTTAGGTCCGGCTGTTGCAGCTGCCGGGTGGAGAGGTTGACCGCCATGATCATCGGTGGCCAGCCTTGCTGCTGCCAGGCCTGGCCCTGACGACACGCCTCGCGCAGTGCCCACTCGCCGAGGGGCTGGATCAGCCCGGTTTCCTCGGCAATCGGGATGAAGTGCATGGGAGAGATATGCCCCTTGCTGGGGTGGTGCCAGCGGGCGAGCGCTTCCATTCCCACCACCTCGCCGCTGGCGAAGTCCACCTTGGGCTGATAGTGCAGCTCAAGGGCCTCCTGCTCCAGGGCGCGCCGCAATTCATGCTCCAGGGCTAGGCGCTGCAAGGCCGCGGCATTGAGATCCTCGGTGAAGAAGCGGAACACGTTCTGCCCTTCGCGGGCGGCCATGTGCTGGGCGGTGGTGGCATTGCCGAGCAGGGTCTCGAGGTCCTCGCCATCCTGCGGTAGTACGCTGATACCACAGTGCATGTTGATGTGGAGCTCATGACCCTCGATGCTCATGGGGCGGAAAACGGCTTCGATCATGCGCTGGGCAACCGCGGCGATGCCGTCATAGTTCGGGGCGTTGGTAAGGATGACGACGAACTCATCGCCGGCATAGCGGGCGACGATGTCCTGGTCTCGGGCGCACTTGGCCAGTCGCTTGCCGACGGTCTGCAACACCTGATCGCCGGCACGGTGCCCCAGGCTGTCGTTGATCAGGTGAAAACGGCTGATGTCTAGCGACATCAGGGCGATCGGCCGGCCGCGCTGCAGGGCGTAGCTGGCCAGCTTGTCGAAGCGCTTGGCCAGCAGGGCGCGGTTGGGGAGTTTTGTCAGGTCGTCGTAGTAGGCGAGGAAGTTGATCTGTTCTTCCATCTGCTTACGCTCGCTGATGTCGTACTGAATGCCCACGTAGTGGGTGATGACGCCGTGCTGGTTGCGTACCGGGCTGATGGAGGCCAGCTCCCAATAAGCCTGGCCGTCCTTGCGTCGGTTGAGAATCTCACCCTCCCACACCTTGCCCTGCTGGAGAGTGCGGCGCATGTTGCGGTACTGGCGCCGGGGAAGGCGGCCGGGTTCGAGCAGGTAGATTCGTCGCCCCTTGATCTCCTCGGGTTGGTAGCCGGTGGTGCGGGTGAATTGTGGATTGACGTATTCGGTGATGCCGTTGGCATCGGTGATGACGATCGAGCTGACGCTCTGGTCGATGGCCTGGTTGAGCTTCCTCAACTCCTGTTCCGCGCGGATCCGTTCGCTGACGTCCCGGCCGTTGGCCACGTAGTGGGTGATCTCGCCCCGCTCGTCGTAGAGCGGCGAGACGGCGATCTCCTCATAGTACAGCTCGCCGCTGGCGCTGAGGTTGATGAGGGTGGCACGGAAGGTCTGGCCGTTCTCCAGCGCAGCGCGAAAGCCCTGGTAGAGCTCGGGGGGATTGCGTTCATCGCTTTTCAGGATGCGCGCGTTCATCCCGATGATGTCTGCACGCCGATAGCCTCGCAGCCGTTCGAAGGCGCTGTTGACGTATTCGATCGTGCGGTGGCGGTCGGTGATGATAATGGAGTCCGAGCTCTGCTCGACGGCATGAGAGATCTTGCGCAGCTTGGCCTCGGTGGCCTCGCGCCGCTCGATGTCGTCGACCAGGCTGGTGCGCAGGTGTTCGAAGGCGCGCGCCAGGGTGCCGATCTCGTCGTCGAGGAGGGGCGGCAGCGGCGACTTCAGGCCGCCTTCCGCGACCCGGTTGACCGCGGATTCGAGCCGCTGAAGAGGGTGAAGGATGCGGCGACGAATGGACCAGACGGCGAAGAGGAAGACGCTAATGGCGGTGAGGATCGAGAAGACGACCATCGCCACCGAGAGTTTGGCGTGGTCCTGCACGCGATCCAGGCCGGCGCCGAAGTGGTCGCTGACCGCCTCGGAGAGCGCCAGTACCGTGTCTATGCCGGCTGTGGCTGCCTGGTACCACTCCGCGGCGCTGACCGGGTAGGGGGCTTGCTGACGGCTGGCCGTGTAGACGGCTTCACGCAGTGTCTGGTAGTCGCCCAGAAACCCTGCCTCGAGCTCGCTGTGTGCTGTGACCAGCTCGGGGGTGTCCGGCAACTGCTGGATAAGGGTATCGGCACGTTCGAGCGAGGCGTTGACGATGTCACGATAGCGCTGCAGCCGCGTCAGGTCGGCATCGCTTAACGGCCGGCCCTGGGCGATGGCCGCCCCGATAATGGCGCGCTCGCGCCCGGCGTGCTCGCTGATGATGAAGAGCACCTCCTTGATCACCGGGTTGGGAGTGTGAGTGTAGATGTTGCCCGGCATGGGCTGCACGGTGGCGTCGCGCAGGTTCGACAGCGCCTCGATATGGCGTGTCGCTAGCTCGATCCACTCTGTCTCGTCCAGGGAAACCGTCTTGCCGGCAAGGCGTTGGTCGACCTGCTGGCGCGCCTGTTCCAGCGCCTTTCGATGGCGCCTCAGCTGCTCCAGGCTGCGACTGAGAGGGTGGCTATCCGCCGTGCGGGCAAGCGGCGAGGCAAGGGTGAGAATGGAGTGATACAGTTCGTTGCCGTTGTGCCGCTGCTGGGCCATCTCATAGAGCATGTCCGGGTTGGCCTGGGCGGGGTGCGAGAGGATGGTGGCGGTAATGCCGCGCTCCATGGCCATGATGCCGCTGGCGCGCAGGGAGAGGTCGGCCACCTGGTTGTTCTGGTGCACCCAGCGGGCGGCACTCTGCTTGGCCCGTATTTTGCGGAGTTCCCAGCTCGAGCCAACCAGTATCAGCAGCCCCAGCAGGGTCAGCAGTGTGATCAGGAGGTTGCGGATGGTCATCGGCAATGGCCCCCTGCGGCCCGGATCCCGCGCTTTCGAGAAATCATCGGTTGGCGCCCACGGGGAAGAAAGCCTTCATTTTACTTTATTATAGATAAGTGTTAGCTAACCCAATAGTCGAGAGCGGAGCAAGCGCAACGTGTCAACAGCATCCGCTGGACTCAAGCGTTCCTCGCCTCTCGCCGGGCCATGACACAAGCTCCGTGTAAAACGCCGTGGCAGTGTCGAAATGCATGTCGACAAGTCAAAAAGGTTGACCCAGGTCATACGATTATATGAGGTTTTGCTTACTCTGACCGTTGATAATATTCAACAACAGTGCGGGCGCCCGCAGAGGTGCCCTTCAGGGGAGCGGTCATGGCCTTTTTGCGTCACATGTCCATCGGTCACAAGATACTGCTGGCGCTGCTGCTGCCGCTACTGGCCATGGGCGGCTTTGCCGGGCTTCAGCTGCATGAGCGTCAGCAGATGGTCAGCCGCATGGACCAGCTGCAGGGGCTGACCGAGCTGGCGCTGATGGCGGGGGATCTGGTCCATGAGTCGCAGCGCGAGCGAGGCAGCACGGCACTCTTCCTCGGCACCGCAGGGCGGCAGTTCGAGAGCGAGCTGGCGAGCCAGCGCGAGCGCACCGAGCGGCGGGCCGAGCGCTTTGATGCCCAACTGGCCAGGCTGCGGGGCGACATTGACGACGTCGCGATCCAGGAGCTGATCGAGGCAGTGCGCGAGCGGCTCTCCGACCTGCCGGCGCTGCGCCGGCGGGTGGATGCGCTGGAACTCCCGGTGGCCGAAGCCGCCTCCCGTTACACCGAGTTGAATACGGCGCTGATCCGAATCGTCGGCCGGCTCAGCCACGTCACCAGCGAGGCGCAGACCACTCGAACCCTGGGGGCCTACTTTTCGCTCCTGAGGGGCAAGGAGCTGGCCGGCATCGAACGGGCCGTGCTGGCGACGGCTTTCGGACAGGATCGTATCGCCAGCGCCGACTTCCAGCGCTTCGTCTCGCTGATCGGCGCCCAGCAGGCGCAGCTCGATACCTTTCGTACCCTGGCCAGCGCCCAGCAGCGCGAGCTGCTGGAGGAGCAACTGGGCGGCGATGAGGTCGAGCGGGTCGAAGGCCTGCGCCGCCGCGTATTGGAAAGTGCGACACGCCGCGACTTTGGCGTCGATCCCGAGCAGTGGTTCGCCTGGCAGACGGCCAAGATCGACCGGCTCATGCGCGTCGAAGATAGCGTGGCCGAGAGTGTCCTGACGCTGGTGGCCGGGCTGCGCAGCGACGCCCAGCAGGCCTTGGTACGCAACGGTCTGGTTGCCGGCGTGGTGGCCGGGCTGGTGCTGCTGGTGGCGATACTGATAGGGCGCAGTATCGCCATGCGTCTGCGCCAGGCGGCGAGTGCCATGAGCGAGATCGCCGGCGGCGACGGCGATCTGACACGGCGCCTGGCGGTGACACACCGTGACGAGATCGGTGCGCTGGCTACCCAATTCAACGCCTTCGCCTCGCGTATGCAGGCGCTGCTGTTCGACGTACGCGACAGCGCCCATCAGGTGCATGCCGCGGCGGAGGAGATCGCCCGGGGCAGTCAGGCGCTGGCCGCGCGCACCGAGCGGGATGCCTCCAGCCTGCAGGAGACCTCTGCCTCCATGGAGCAGATCACCGCGACGGTTGAACACAGCGCCGAGTCGGCCCAGCAGGCCAGCCAACTGGTGGTGTCGACCGTCTCGGTAGCGCGCCAGGGGGAGGCGGCCATGGGCGAGGTGGGGAGCACCATGGAGGATATCAACACCTCGGCGGCGCGTATCGGCGAGATCATCACCCTCATCGACAGCATCGCCTTCCAGACCAACATCCTGGCGCTCAACGCGTCAGTGGAGGCGGCGCGGGCCGGTGAGCACGGCCGCGGCTTCGCGGTGGTCGCCCAGGAGGTGCGTACCCTGGCCAGCCGCAGCGCCGATGCGGCCCGCGACATCCGCCGGTTGATCGACGCCTCGGTGGCACACACTCGGCGCGGCGCGGAGATCGTGCAGCGTGCCGGGGTGACCATGGACGAGATCGTACAGAGTGTCGGCCGGGTCAATGACGTCATCGCCGAGATCAGCGCCGGCGCCCGCGAGCAGAGCGTGGGCATCGGCCAGGTCAACCTGGCGGTCAGCGACATGGATGGCGCGACCCAGCGCAATGTCGCCATGGTGGAGCAGACCTCCAGCGCGGCGGCCGAGATGCGCCATCAGTCCGAGCGCCTCAACGCTCTGATGGGAGCCTTCGTGCTGGGCGAGCGACAGATTCCCGAGCCTGGCTAAGCCGGCTTGGGACAACGGGGCAAGAAGTTTGCAAAGGCCGGGTTCGGCGACTAGAATATCGTGCGCTGTAACACTGGGTCGTGCATCCAGGGGGCTTTCCCGGCGGCGTCATGAACGATGCCGCCTTACCGTTGCCAAACTAGGTACCCATGGTGACGGTAAAATGGGAGACGCCCGAGAGGGTGTGCGTATAAACCGAACTCAAGATTCTTAAGGTAGGTGAGTGCTTAATGCCTTCTGTCAAAGTACGTGATAACGAGCCGTTTGACGTCGCTCTGCGTCGCTTCAAGCGTTCCTGTGAAAAAGCCGGCATTCTGTCCGAGGTGCGTCGTCGCGAGCACTACGAGAAGCCGACTGCAGAGCGCAAGCGCAAGGCGGCTGCCGCGGTCAAGCGTCACGCCAAGAAGCTGCAGCGTGAGCGCAAGCGCTTCGAACGGCTCTATTGATCCGTACTGTGGAGTGGCGGTGCAAAGCGCCGGCCACTCTGGAAGGATGCGCAAGCGGCCGCCGGCGGGTGGCCGCTTGTTTTTCCACAGGGCTTGCCGGTTGCCCCTGATTTCGCCGCCCCCGCGGCCGCCATTCCCCTTCTGACGTGGCGATATCCGCATGGCCGGACCCATCCCCCAGCGTTTCATCGATGACCTGCTGGCCCGCGTCGACGTGGTCGAGGTGGTCGGCGAGCGGGTGGTTCTGAAGAAAACCGGGCGCAATCACTCGGGGCTGTGCCCCTTCCATCAGGAGAAAACGCCCTCCTTTACGGTGAGTGCCGACAAGCAGTTCTATCACTGCTTCGGCTGCGGGGCCCACGGCAATGCCCTGCGTTTCCTGATGGAGTACGACCGCCTGTCGTTTCCCGAGGCGGTGGAGCAGCTGGCGGGACGGCTGGGACTCGAGGTGCCGCGAGAGGGGCGTGACGACCCCCAGGCCCAGGCGCGGGAGCGCAAGCGCAAGGAGGGTGTCAACCTGCTCGAGCTGGCGGCGAGTTACTACCGCGAGCGGTTGAAGATGCCCGAGGCGCAGGCGGCGCGCGACTATCTGGACAATCGCGGCCTGTCCGCCGAGGTGGTGGCGGATTTCGGCATCGGTTACGCGCCGGATGGCTGGGAGGGGCTCAAGCGCCATCTGGGCCAGCGCGGTATTCCCGAGTCGGTGCAGGTGGAGTACGGCTTGCTGGTGCACCGCGAGGAGAGCGGGCGCACCTACGACCGTTTTCGCGACCGGGTGATGTTCCCGATCCGTGACGGGCGGGGTCGCACCCTCGCCTTCGGCGGGCGCGTGCTCGGCGATGCCAAGCCCAAGTACCTGAATTCGCCGGAAACGCCGGTGTTTCACAAGGGGCGCGAGCTCTACGGGCTCTTCGAGGCGCGTCAGGCCAATGCGCGCCTCGAGCGGCTGGTCATCGTCGAAGGCTACATGGACGTGGTGGCGCTGGCACAGTTCGGCATTCGCAATGCCGTGGCCACCCTGGGCACCGCGACCAGCGAGGAGCACCTGGTGCGGCTGTTCCGGCTGGTCGACGAGGTGGTGTTCTGCTTCGACGGCGATCAAGCGGGACGCCAGGCGGCGACCCGGGCCCTGCAGACGGTGCTGCCGCTGATGATCGATGGCCGTCAGGCGCGCTTTTTGTTCTTGCCCGAGGGCGAGGACCCGGACAGCCTGGTGCGTTGCGAGGGCCCCGAGGCTTTCACGGATCGCATCACCTGCGCGAGCCCGTTGTCGGAGTTCCTCTTCGATCAGGCGGCGCGCGGTCGCGACCTGGCCCGCATCGAGGATCGCGAGCGCTACGCCAGCCAGGTGCTGGCGGCCATAGGCCGGCTCCCGGAGGGGGTGCTGAAGTCGCTGCTGCTCGGCGAACTCTCGCGCCGCACCGGGGTCGATGAGTCACGCTTCGCGACGATCATGGCGGGGTCCGAGCCCGACCGCGCTGCGCCGCCCGCGACCTCGACGCAGCCGTCAGCCGTCACGGGGTACTCGCCCCGGCCGGTGGCCGAGTCGGCGCTGGGTCCGCTGGCGCGAATCCTGCAGCTGCTGGTGCATGAGCCGGCGCTGGTGGAGCGCCTGCCCGACGCGGCCGAGTGGCTGTCCGAGGAGGGGGAGGATGCGCCGCTGTGCCGTGAGGTGGTGCGGCTGCTGCGTGCCGGGCGCTACCGTAGCTCGCAGGTGCTGCTCGCCCACTTCCACGGTAGCGAGGCGGGGTGGCGGCTGAGCGCCCTGGTGCGGCGCGAACTGCTCATCCCGCGCGAGGCCCGGGGCGCCGAGATCGATGGTCTGGTCGAACACCTGCGTCGACAGCGCCGGCGGCAGTCGCCCCGGGAGGAGTACGAGGCGCTGCTGGCGCGCGAACGCAGCGGCGAACGCCTGTCACGCGAGGATCGCGAGCGGCTGGTGGCGTTGCTGCAGGCGCTGAAAGCCTAGCCGGCGGCAGGAACTTGGCGCGGGGGTTGAAATTTCTCCTACCATCACCAGATAGAAGATAGTCTCCCGGCGCCAGCGTAACCAAACAACCTAACACACCTGAGTAGACGAGCAAATGGCCGAACTGGCAGGGCAACACCCTTTCCCGTTATACTGTTCGGCTTGATGACTTTTCTCCGCCCTAGCGCTTCAGGTGCTTCATTCTTCTTCGTCGAGATAGGGTTTCTATGGCTGGAAATGCGCAGCAGCAGTCGCGTCTGAAGGAGTTGATCGCGCGCGGCAAGGAACAGGGCTTCCTGACCTATGCCGAGGTCAACGACCACCTACCCGAGGATATCGCCGACCCCGATCAGGTGGAAGACATCATCGGCATGATCAACGACATGGGTATCAGTGTCGTCGAGGAAGCCCCCGATGAAGACACCCTGATGATGTCCGATCACTCTACCGACGAGTCGGCAGCGGAAGAGGCCGTGGCCGCGCTGGCGGCGGTGGAGAGCGATGTGGGCCGCACCACCGACCCGGTACGCATGTACATGCGCGAGATGGGCACGGTGGAGCTGCTGACCCGCGAAGGCGAGATCGAGATTGCCAAGCGCATCGAGGAGGGCACCCGCGAGGTGATGTCCGCTCTGGCTTGGCTGCCGGGGGCTGTCGACTCCATCCTCGACGCCTACGATACCACTCAGGACGAGGAGGCGCCGGGGCGTCTCTCCGACCTCTTCTCCGGGTTTATCGATCCCGATGAGGGGATTCCTGGCGTAGCTGAGGCCGAAGCGCCGGAAGAGACGTTGGGCGACGCCGATGACAGCGACGGCGATGAGGACGACGACGAGGAGGCCGAAGACGAGAGCGGCGGCGGCCCCGATCCGGAAGAGGCGCGGGCGCGTTTCGAACAGATCCGTGAGCAGAACGAGCGCGCCAAGGCGGCCGTCGCCGCGCACGGCCGTGGTTCCGCCGAGGCGCGGGCCGAGCTGGCGCGCCTGGCGGAGTTCTTCTCGCCGATCAAGCTGGTGCCCAAGCACTTCGAGCGCCTGGTCGGCCAGGTGCGCATCAGCGTGGAGCAGGTGCGCGCCCAGGAGAAGGCGCTGATGCAGCTCTTCGTCAAGAAGGCGAAAGTGCCGCGCAAGACCTTCATCAAGACGTTTCCCGGCAACGAGTCGCGCACCGAGTGGCTCGACGAGTTCATCACGGCCAACCCCAAGTACACCGATCGCCTCGAGGCACTGCGCCCCGATATCCAGCGTGCCCAGCGACGCATCGCCTTCGAAGAGGAGATGGTGCAGCTGGCGGTACCGGAGCTCAAGGAGGTCAACCGCCGTCTCTCCATCGGCGAGGCCAAGGCGCGCAGGGCCAAGAAGGAGATGGTGGAGGCCAACCTGCGCCTGGTGATCTCCATTGCCAAGAAGTACACCAACCGCGGCCTGCAGTTCCTGGACCTCATCCAGGAGGGCAACATCGGCCTGATGAAGGCGGTGGACAAGTTCGAATACCGTCGCGGCTACAAGTTCTCGACCTATGCCACTTGGTGGATTCGACAGGCGATCACTCGCTCGATCGCCGACCAAGCGCGCACCATCCGCATTCCGGTGCACATGATCGAGACCATCAACAAGCTCAACCGCGTGTCGCGGCAGATGCTGCAGGAGATGGGGCGCGAGCCCACGCCGGAGGAGCTCGGCGAGCGTCTCGAGATGCCCGAGGACAAGGTGCGCAAGGTGCTCAAGATCGCCAAGGAGCCGATCTCCATGGAGACGCCCATCGGTGACGACGACGACTCGCACCTGGGCGATTTCATCGAGGACGCCACCATGATCCTGCCCATCGATTCGGCCACCGGCGAAGGGCTGATCGAGGCGACCCGCAACGTCCTGGGTGGGCTCACCGCCCGCGAGGCGAAGGTGCTGCGCATGCGCTTCGGCATCGACATGAACACCGACCACACCCTCGAGGAGGTCGGCAAGCAGTTCGATGTCACCCGTGAGCGGATTCGCCAGATCGAAGCCAAGGCACTGCGCAAGCTGCGCCACCCCAGCCGCTCCGAACCGCTGCGCTCCTTCCTCGACGAATAAGCACGTCACCCGGTCTCGGTAACAAAGCGCCCGCAGCTGCGGGCGCTTTGTTGTCTCAGGGTGGCGGGTGGTCAGAGGCCGAAGTAAGTGGCCGAGCCGGGCCCCACCGGCAGGCCGAAGCCAAAGACCCAGACGAAGAACAGTAGGCTCCAGCCGATCAGCATGAACAGCGTGTAGGGCAGCATCAGGGCGACCAGAGTGCCGATGCCCAGGTCCTTCCGGTAGCGCGCCGCCACCGCCATGATCAGCCCGAAGTAGCTCATCATCGGTGTGATCAGGTTGGTCACCGAGTCGCCGATACGGTAGGCCGCCTGGATCACTTCGGGCGCGTAGCCCATCAGCATCAGCATCGGCACGAAGATCGGCGCGGTCAGGGCCCACTGCGCCGAGGCGCTGCCCAGCGACAGGTTGACGAAGGCGCACATCAGGATGAACAGCGCGAACAGCGCCGGTCCGCTAAGCCCCAGGGACTCGAGGAAAGCGGCGCCGGCCACGGCGATCACGGTGCCGAAGTTGCTCCAGCTGAACAGCGCCACGAACTGCGCCGCGAAGAACACCAGCACGATGTAGAGCCCCAGGCTGCTCATGCTCTTGGCCATGGCATCGACGATGTCGCGGTCGTTGCGCATGGTGCCGGCCAGTCGGCCGTAGACGAAGCCCAGGAGCGCGAAGGAGACGGCCACGATCACCACGATGCCGCGCAGGAAGGGCGAGCCGCTCACCGCGCCGGTCTCGGGGTGACGCAGGATGCCGCTCTCGGGCACCACCAGGGCCGCCAGCACCCCGACGATGGCCAGTGTTGCCAGTCCGGTGCCCTTGAGGGCGCGTTTTTCCGTGGTGCTGAGGCCGGCCAGGCGCTGCTGGTCGATGTCGTCGTCGGCGTAGGCGGCATCGAACTGGCCCAGCTTGGGCTCTACCAGCCGCTCTGTGACGAGCCCGCCGATGAGGGTGACCACGAAGGTGCTGACGATCATGAAGAACCAGTTGGCTTCGGCACCGACCACATAGGCGGGATCCAGGAGGCGCGCGGCTTCCTGGGTGATGCCGGAGAGCAGCGGGTCGACGGTGCCGATCAGCAGGTTGGCGCTATACCCGCCGGAGACGCCGCAGAAGGCGGCGGCCAGGCCGGCCAGCGGATGGCGTCCCAGCGAGTGGAAGATCATGGCGGCCAGCGGGATGAGCACCACGTAGCCGAGCTCCGAGGCCATGTTGGACATGATGCCGGCAAGGACCACCGCGTAGGTGACGATGCGCGGCGAGCGGTCAAGCACCAGGGCACGCATGCTGGCCGAGAGCAGGCCGGAATGTTCGGCCACGCCCACGCCAAGCATGGCCACCAGCACCGTGCCCAGCGGCGCGAAGCCTGTGAAGTTGGCGACGACCCCGGTGATCAGGCGGCGCAGCCCGTCGGCGTTCATCAACGAGTTGACGGCAATCCACTCGCCCTCGTTGGCGGGGCGCGGGTCGGGCACCGCCACGCCCAGGGCGCCGGCAATGCCGCTGGCCACCACCACGATGACGCAGAGCAGGGCAAAGAGGGTCACGGGGTGAGGCAGCAGGTTGCCCAGCCACTCCACGCTATCCAGAAAACGGGTGAAAGCGCCGCGTCGCAGGCGCGCGCTTCGGGCTCCTTGTGATGACATCAGGATTTCTCAATGTTGTTGCAGTGACTAGGGTGATTTTTCGCCGAATCGGCATAACGCGCGACATTACTTCGCGATGTCGCCCACTGCAAACAGAATTTTTTGTTGAGAATATCCGTATGTGCAGGCTGCTTTTCCTGCGTCGGGGGAGGGTCAGCGCGTCTGGCTAGCCTGTCGCCAGCGCCGGGCGAGGAGCAGGAGTTCGATCATCGCGATCAGGATCAGTGCATAGCCGAGCAGCTCGACGACCTCCTCGGCCGCACTCTTGAAGTCGCGGACATAGTGCTCTTCCAGCACGGCCATCCAGAAATCGGCACGCCCGTAGAGACGGGAGAAGACGTAAGTCGTCAAAACGCCGGCGGCAAAGAAGCCGAACGAGAAAGTGTTGGACAGGTGGGCGAACTGTTCGAGGAAGCGGCGACGCTGTCGCACCATCCAGAAAAGGGTAGGAAGCACGATCAGCGCCACCAGCAGCTGCCAGGCGCCGTCGAAGACATGAGCGTCCAGGTGTGCATCCTGCTCGCGAATCAGCGAGCTGGCCACGAAGGCGAAGAGCAGCAGCGTCACCTCGGGCAGGGTGCGCCATCGCCAGCGCAGGTGTGCCAGCAGCAGCGTGGCCACGGCGAGGACGCCGGTCTGGGCCAGTTCGGTGAAGCCGCGCTCCGAGAAACGCGCCTCGGGCAGATAGAGGGCTTCCCAGTAGACGCCCTGGGCGAGGGCGGCAATGAAGAGGATATAGAGCACGGCGCGCAGGCAGGTGGCACCGAAACCGATGGGCCAGCCGGGGTCGGGTGAAGGGGGCGTCAAGGTGGTCTGCTCCGATAAGGGGTGAATCGGGGGCATTCTAAAGAGATGCCCGCCGCGGGCCAAGGCGCCTCAGGCCACGGCCTGGTGACGGCGGACCTCCTCGACGATCCAGTCGTGGACGGCGGCGACTCGGCGGTCGTCCAGGGCGCCGCTGGGGTAGACGATGCCGTAGCGCTTGCCGGTGGCCACGCGCTCGGCGAAGGGGGCGATCAGTGCGCCGGTTCTGAGCTCGTCGGTGAGCAGGGACTGGCGGGCCATGGCCACGCCCATGCCGGCGATGGCGGCTTCCTGGGTGAGGCGGTGGCGATTGAAGGTGTAGCCGCGGCGCACGTTGATCGGCTCGGCGCCCACCGCCTGCAGGTAGTGTTCCCACTGGGCGTAGGGCTGGCCGCCCCGCCAGGCGGTGACGTCGTGGAGCAGCGGATACCAGGCCAGGTCCGCCGGGCGCGACAGTGGCGGGCGCCGGCGCAGCAGGGCGGGGGCGCAGACCGGAAAGATCACCTCCTCCATCAGTGGGGTGGCGGCGAGTCCCGGGTAGTGGCCGTCGCCCAGGTCGATGGCCAGGTCGAACTCGCCCTCGCGCAGCGACAGGCTGCTGTCCTCGGCAATCACCTGCAGCTCGATGTCGGGAAAGCGCGCCTGCAGGCGCGGCAGGCGCGGCATCAGCCACAGGCTGAGAAAGGCCGGCACGCTACGCAGGCGCAGGATGCCGCTCATCACCCCGCTGCGCAGCCGCTTCACCTCCATGCCCACCGACTGATAGGCCTCGTCGACCACGGCGGCCAGCCGACGTCCCTCCTCGGTCAGTTCCAGGCGCCGCGGCAGGCGGCGGAACAGCTTGAACCCCAGGCGTGCCTCCAGCTGCTTGATCTGCTGGCTGACGGCGCCGGTGGTCACGTGCAGCTCCTCGGCTGCGCGGGTGAAGGAGAGCAGCCGGGCACTGACCGCGAAGACTTTCAGCCAGGCGTGGGTCTGGGCGTGGAGGAGTCGGCTCATGGTTTAGTGATTCTATACTGTGGGGGAGATATTCTCGTTTGCTCGTGGAGCGGTACGCCACCAACATAGGGTCAACGGCGGTGGTATGGCAACCGGCTTTAGCATGGCTCATTCATGAGCGGCCTGTCGTGCCCCCGCAACGAACAAGATGATGCCCGGCCGAGCCGGGCCGTACGAGGTGATCTCCCATGGCAATCAGCGTCTTTGACCTGTTCAAGATCGGTATCGGCCCCTCCAGCTCGCACACCGTGGGCCCCATGAAAGCGGCCTTCGACTTCGTGCAGGCGCTGCGCGAGCAGGCGCTGCTCGAGCGCGTCGCCCGGGTCGAGGTGCGGCTCTACGGGTCGTTGTCGGCCACCGGCGCCGGCCACAGCACCGATCGGGCGGTGATCATGGGGCTGATGGGCGAGCGCCCCGACGCCATCGACCCGGCGATCGTCGCCCCCTGCCTCGAGGAGCTGCTGGAGTCCAACACCCTGCTGCTCGACGGCCGGCTGGCGACGCCCTTCCTGTGGGCGCGTGACATGCAGTGGCACGAGGAGTGCCTGCCCTACCACCCCAACGCCATGACACTGATCGCCTATGGGCACAGCGAGGAGCTCTGCCGCAATACCTATTACTCGGTGGGTGGCGGTTTCGTGGTCGACGAAGCCCAGGCGGCCCGCGGCGAGCTGGACAGCGACACCACCGCGTTGCCCTATGACTTCAACTCCGCCGGGGAGCTCATGGCCTTGTGTCGCATTCACGGGCTGCGCATCAGCGAACTGATGCTCGAGAACGAGAAGGCCTGGCGCAGCGAGGCCGAAGTGCGCGACGGCCTATGGGCGATCTGGGAGGCGATGCAGGCGTGCGTCGAGCAGGGGCTGGACCAGGAGGGGGTACTGCCCGGCGGGCTCAACGTCCGCCGCCGCGCCGCCGGCCTGCACCGCCGCCTGCTGGCCGCCGCGGACGATACCAGCTTGATCGCCTCCACCTTCTCGGCCATGGACTGGGTCAACGTCTTCGCTCTGGCGGTGAACGAGGAAAACGCCGCCGGCGGGCGCATGGTCACCGCGCCCACCAACGGGGCGGCGGGGATCATTCCCGCCGTGCTGCACTACTACATGAAGTTCAAGGCGGGGGCCAGCGAGCGCGACGTGGTGGACTTCCTGCTCACCGCCGGCGCGGTGGGCATCTTGTGCAAGAAGAACGCCTCGATCTCCGGCGCCGAGGTGGGGTGCCAGGGCGAGGTGGGCTCGGCATGCGCCATGGCCGCGGCGGGGCTCGCCGAGGTGATGGGGGGCAGCGTCGCCCAGGTGGAGAATGCCGCCGAGATCGGCCTGGAGCACAACCTGGGGCTGACCTGCGACCCGGTGGGCGGGCTGGTGCAGGTGCCCTGCATCGAGCGCAACGCCATCGCCTCGGTCAAGGCGATCAACGCCGCCCAGATGGCGCTGCGTGGCGACGGTGAGCACTTTATCTCCCTGGACAAGGCGATCCGCACCATGCGCGACACCGGTCGCGACATGCAGGACAAGTACAAGGAGACCTCCCGCGGCGGTCTCGCCGTCAACGCCATCGAGTGCTGAAACACCGAATCGCTGCCAGATCAGTCGTCTACCGCTGGATCACGCGATGCCTGTCGAGGCATCGCGTTTTTGTTTGCAAGCTACTGAAGTGGCGGGGGGCTACGCCATTGGTCGAGTTCGACGATTCAGCTATTGCTCCCTCGTGGCGAGTCCTCTAGCTTACGTTAACGTAAAGGTTAGAGAGTCCTGAGCCTTCTCTACAACGACAACAATTGTCAGACAACGACAACAATTGTCAGCAACGGCGGATCGCCAGCGGCGGTCCAGAGAGGACGCCACATGACCCAGGAGTTCGCACTCGAAACCCGTGGGTTGACCAAGGAATTTCGCGGCTTCACCGCCGTGGACGACGTCAACCTGCAGGTTCGGGAAGGCCACATTCACGCCTTGATCGGGCCCAACGGGGCCGGCAAGACGACCGTCTTCAATCTGCTCACCAAGTTCCTGCCGCCGACCCGCGGCGAGATCCTCTATCGCGGCAAGGCGATCACCGGCATGAAAGCCAACGAGATCGCCCGCAAGGGCTTGGTGCGCTCCTTCCAGATCTCCGCGGTGTTCGGCCACATGACCGCGCTGGAGAACGTACGGGTGGCGCTGCAGCGTCCCATGGGCACTTCCTTCCACTTCTGGAAGTCCGAGCGCACCCTCGAGCCGCTCAACGAGCGCGCCATGGCGCTGCTCGACGAAGTGGGCCTCGTTGACTATGCCGACGTGCTCACCGTGGAGATGCCCTACGGGCGCAAGCGCGCGCTGGAGGTGGCCACCACCCTGGCCATGGACCCCACGCTGATGCTGCTCGATGAGCCGACCCAGGGCATGGGCGCCGAGGACGTCGACCGCATCGTCGAGCTGATTCGCCGCGTGGCCCAAGGGCGCACCGTGCTGATGGTGGAGCACAACCTCAGCGTGGTCAGCCGTCTTTGCGACCGCATCACCGTACTGGCGCGCGGCAGCGTGCTCGCCGAGGGCGACTACGCCAGCGTCTCCGCGGATCCGCGCGTCAAGGAAGCCTACATGGGCAGCGAAGTCGCCGAAGAGGAGGCCGGGGCATGAACCAGCTCGCCGAACAGCCCAGCGTCACTCCCTACCAGGACCATGACGGTGCCGAGATGCTGCGCGTCAGCGACCTGCACGCCTTCTACGGCGAGTCGCACATCCTGCACGGCGTCGACTTCGACGTGAAGCGCGGTGAACTGGTGACCCTGCTCGGGCGCAATGGCGCCGGGCGCAGCACCACGCTCAAGTCGATCATGAATATGGTGGGCCGGCGCACCGGCTCGATCATGATCAACGGCAACGAGACGCTCAACGTCAAGCCGCACCGCATCCCGCGGCTGGGGGTAGGCTATTGCCCCGAGGAGCGCGGCATCTTCGCCAGTCTCGACGTCGAGGAGAACCTGCTGCTGCCGCCCACGGTACGCTCCGGGGGCATGTCCATCGACGAGATCTACGAGATGTTCCCCAACCTCTACGAGCGGCGTCGCAGCCAGGGCACGCGGCTCTCGGGCGGGGAGCAGCAGATGCTGGCCATGGCGCGCATCCTGCGTACCGGTGCGCGGCTGCTGCTGCTCGACGAGATCACCGAGGGGCTGGCTCCGGTCATCGTCCAGACGCTCGGCGAAGTGCTGGTCAAGCTCAAGGCACGCGGCATGACCATCGTGCTGGTGGAGCAGAACTTCCGCTTCGCCGCGCCCCTGGCCGACCGCCACTACGTGATGGAGCACGGGCGCATCATCGAGCAGATCTCGGCTGCCGAGCTGCCGTCGCGTCGCGAGCACCTGCATTCCCTGCTGGGGGTCTGAGCACTGCCCCGGCGCCACACCAGGCGTCGAGCCTTCCACCCACCACAACCCATCGCTGCAAAACGTCAGCAACAACAACAACAGCCCCATCGGGGCCGAGGAGACGATAATGACCTTCATCAAGAAGACACTCGCCAGCAGCATCGCCATCGCCGCCACCGCCATGATGGCGACCAGCGCCCAGGCCGAGATCAGCGACGGCGAGGTGCGCATCGGCTACCTGGCCGACATGTCGGGTACCTACCGCGACCTGGCTGGCCCGGGCGGCCTCGAGGCGCTGCAGATGGCCATCGAGGACTTCGGCGGCAGCGTCAACGGGGCGTCCATCGAGGTGTTCAGCGCCGATGATCGCAACAGCGCCGACGTGGGCGCCAATACCGTGCGTGGCTGGATCGACCAGGACAACGTCGACCTGGTGGCCGGCATGGTGGCCTCCTCGGTGACCATCGCGGTGACCAATGTCCTCGAGGCCAACGACAAGCTGGGCATCGTGTCCGGCTCGGCGGCATCCAGCATCACCAACGAGCACTGCACGCCCAACCACATCCACTGGGTCTACGACACCTACCCGCTGGCCAATGGCACCGCCAAGGCGGTCGTCGAACAGGGCGGCGACACCTGGTTCATGCTCACCGCCGACTACGCCTTCGGCCATGCCCTGGAAAGCGACGTGGAGAAGGTGGTCACCGACAACGGCGGCACCATCGTCGACCGCATTCGCCATCCCTTCCCGACCGAGGATTTCTCCTCCTACATCCTCCAGGCGCAGGGCTCCGGGGCCGATATCATCGGTCTGGCCAACGCCGGTGCCGACACGGTCAACGCCATCAACACGGCGAGCCAGTTCGGCGTGGTGCAGGGTGGCCAGCAGCTGGCCGGTCTGCTGGTGTTCCTCAACGACGTCTACGCCATGGGCCTCGAGACCACCCAGGGCCTGCTGCTCACCACCGGCTGGTACTGGAACATGGATGACCAATCCCGCGAGTGGGCCGAGCGCTATTACGAGCGCGTGGGCCGCATGCCGACCATGGTCCAGGCGGGGGTCTATTCCAGCACCATGCACTACCTGAAGGCCGTCGAGGCGACCGGCAGCGACGATGCCCAGACGGTGCGCAGCTACATGATGGAGCAGCCCATCGAGGACTTCTTCGCCCGCAACGGCCGCATCCGTGAGGATGGCCGCATGGTTCACGACATGTACCTCGCCGAGGTCAAGTCGCCGGCCGATGCCACCCACGAGTGGGATCTCTACGAGATTCTCGCCACTATCCCGGCCGACGAGGCCTACCGCCCGCTCTCCGAAAGCCAGTGTGACCTGGTTCAGAACTGAGCGCGGCACGAACGGCGGCGGCGCAAGCCGCCGCCCCTCTGACGGCGAGGAGAATCTGACATGACGATGATATTCGGGGTGCCGTTGGCGGTGTTCATGGGCCAGCTGATGCTGGGCCTGATCAACGGCGCCTTCTACGCCCTGCTGAGCCTGGGCCTGGCGGTGATCTTCGGCCTGCTGAAGATCGTCAACTTCGCCCATGGCGCCATGTACATGCTCGGGGCCTTCGCCACCCTGCTGGGGATGCAGTACCTGGGCATCGGCTACTGGGCCTCGCTGCTGCTGGCGCCGCTGGTGGTTGGGGCGTTCGGTATGCTGATCGAGCGCTTCCTGCTGCGCCGTATCGGCCATCTCGACCATCTCTACGGGCTGCTGCTCACCTTCGGCCTGGCGCTGATCTTCGAGGGCTCCCTGGTCAATTTCTTCGGCGTTTCCGGCGCTCGTTACCCCACGCCCGAGGCCCTGCAGGGCGGTTTCCAGCTGGGCTTCATGTTCCTGCCCACCTATCGCGCCTGGGTGCTGGTGGCGGCGCTGGTGGTGTGCCTGGGCACTTGGTTCGTCATCGAGCGCACCCGGCTTGGCGCCTACCTGCGCGCCGGCACCGAGAACCCGGCGCTGATGCAGGCCTTCGGCGTCAACGTGCCCCAGTTGATCACCCTCACCTACGGCTTCGGCGTGGCGCTCGCCGCCTTCGCCGGGGTGCTGGCCGCGCCGCTCTACCCGGTGTCGCCGACCATGGGGGCCAACCTCTTGATCGTGGTCTTCGCCGTGGTGGTGATCGGCGGCATGGGCTCGATCCTCGGCGCCATCCTCACCGGCCTGGGCATGGGCCTGGTCGAAGGCCTCACCAAGGTGTACTACCCCGAGGCCGCCAACACCGTGATCTTCCTGGTGATGATCCTCGTCCTGATGCTGCGGCCCGCCGGACTCTTCGGCAAGGAGGCATGACAATGGCCACGACGCAAACCCTGACGCCCGCCATGGAGCGCGCCCGTCGCGCCTCCCAGCGCCGCAACCTCTTCTACCTGGCGCTGTTGGTCGTGGGCCTGGTGGCGCCCTTCGCCGCCTACCCGGTGTTCCTGATGAAGGTGTTGTGCTTCGCGCTGTTCGCCTGCGCCTTCAACCTGCTGCTCGGCTATGCCGGCCTGCTCTCCTTCGGGCACGCCGCCTTCCTCGCCACGGGCGGCTACGTGACCGGCTATCTGCTGGCGAGCTACCCCGGTCTGACCCCGGAAACGGGCATCCTCGCCGGCACCGCCGCGGCCCTGGCGCTGGGCACGGTGTTCGGCGCGCTCTCCATTCGCCGCCAGGGCATCTACTTCGCCATGGTGACCCTGGCGCTGGCCCAGCTGATGTTCTTCGTCTTCATCCAGTCGCCCTTCACCGGCGGCGAGGACGGCCTGCACGGTGTACCGCGTGGGGCGCTGTTCGGCCTCATCAGCCTGGAGAGCAACCTGGCGATGTACTACTTCGTCTTCGCGGTCTTCCTGATCGGCTTCGCCATCGTCCAGCGCGCCGTTCACTCGCCCTATGGCCAGGTGCTCAAGGCGATCCGCGAGAACGAGCCGCGCGCCGTGTCGCTGGGCTACAACGTCGATGCCTACAAGCTGCTGGCCTTCGTGCTCTCGGCAGGGCTTGCCGGCCTGGCGGGGTCGACCAAGACAGTGGTCTTCCAGCTCGCCTCGCTCACCGATGCCCACTGGCACATGTCCGGCGAGGTGATCCTGATGACCCTGCTGGGCGGCGTGGGCACGCTGTTCGGCCCGGTAGTGGGGGCCGGCCTGGTGGTCAGCCTGCAGCACACCCTGGCGCAGTCGCCGCTGGGCAACTGGGTGAGCCCCATCCTAGGCCTGATCTTCGTGGTCTGCGTGCTGAGCTTCCGCAGCGGCATCGTCGGCGAAGCGCTCAAGGTCGTGCGCAAGAACTTCAAGTGATAGCCAGTCACACTGGATTCAGGCGCCCTGCGGGGCGCCTTTTTGTTGTGCGCCAGGCATGGCGCGCAGCGCCTGACTGGCGCTGTTCCCGAGGGTGGTGCCTCGG
>NZ_WHMA01000069.1 GCF_010994375.1 Halomonas sp. NO4 | reverse complement strand
CATGCCGCGTTTCAGTGCCCAGAACTATCCCAAGAACCTTTCCCTGTTGGCGGATTTCACAGCCGTGGCCCAGGAGCTAGACGTGAGGCCCAGCCAGTTGGCGCTGGCCTGGCTCAGAGCCAAGGGGGATGACATCATTCCGATTCCGGGTACTCGCTCCATCGAGCACATGCGCGAGAATCTGGCGGCAGAACCACTGCGCCTGGATGCCGCGAGCCTCTCCCGGTTGGACGTCATGATGACGCCAAACCAGGTGGTGGGTAGTCGATACGGTGAAGCACAGCAGGCGGAAATCGATACCGAGGAGTTCGGCTAGCTTCCGTGCCAACTTTAATCGCACGACAGACCTCCTCCCCGTCGTACAAGGCGGAAAGAAGATCATCCGTGTCGGGCATGCCGGACTGCTAGGTTGTGCAAGCGCCGGCCATGGTAGGCTGCCTGAGTCGCCTGCTGCTTTCGCTGGAGCCCTCGGTGCCGCGCTGTTTCAACAGCCGGCCGACCAAGCGTGAGCGAACGCCCATCAGCCTTCGTGGGTAATCAATCGACCGGTTGCTAGTTGTCATCAGCCGGGCGAGAAGTGCTGTATTTTGAGCAACAAGGCTAGGCCGAGGAGGCCGCTTGACTTTATACAAACAAACGTGCCACCGAGAAAGTCCAGACATGTTCAATGCTCATATCCACGCTCACGCGTTTGTGTGCTGACATTTCTCTGCACACACTTCAGTGCTCATATTCACGCTCACACTTGTGAGCTGACATTTCTCTGCACATGTTTCAGTGCTGAAATTTGGCGACCTCAAGTTCCAAGTGCAACGCTATTACAGGGTGGACCCACGACTGGTTCCTTGAGCACCTCGGTGCAAGATCAATAGAGAGCGATGGATAGAAAGATTGGCAATGCTCGACGCTTGGCGAAATAGGCGGGGTGTTGCAGTCTGTCGGGCGGCTATCGAACTAATTTATGGTGATCGAACAGAGGCAGCTCGACCCAAACCAGTGGGCCTCCGGGAAAATCGGTAACGTTCACCTCGGGGATATTACGGTCGCTTATAACCTTTCCTCATGGCGCCTTACTCAGCCAGCAGGACCAGCCTCAATCGACCGGAGATAGCGGAGAAGGTCAGTCTTGCGTCCCGCCTCGACCAGTCGCCGTGGCGTCTGATGATCGAAGACAGACAGCGGCTGACGATACCATGCCAAGGCCTTCTTCCTGTCACCGCTGATCTGCTCGGCAGCTCGAAGCACCTCGCAATCGATGACGCCCATGAACACTCTCCATTGCGTAGCATCACATCACACTGGCCCGCCCCACTCCAGCGCATACAGAACGCGCTGTACCTGTTCCGCACCTGCTTCGGTTTCACAGAGCAGTATCGGGACTTGTCCGCCTAACGCTTCATTTGAGCGCGAGAGCCAGGCGACAGCGGCGGCTTCCTTGTCTTCCAGCACTTCTGCAGCCAACAGACTGACGGAAGCGACTCTACCAAGTTGCTCGAGTTGCCGACCCTGTCCGGCAACCCGGTCGAAATCATTCGTCACGCTGAACTGTCCCGACAGAAAGCCCAGCCGTTTCTCTTTATATGGATTATGTCCATCATCGCCCATGATCACTGGGCGCTCCTGAAGAGAATCGGCATTCGCTTTCGGCAGCTCAGGGAAGGACGCCCAGGATGGGTGAACGGGGCGAAGGGTGACCACGTCTCCATTCCGGGAGACTGCCAATTCCGCCACGCCTTCATAGGCCATGTCGGCAGGCAAGAAAACGACATGCCCCATACTGCTTTTATAAATAGGGACGGTTCGCATCTGCTGAACCTCTAGGATATGTATGTCATTAAGCCTTTCTCAGGGTACCCAAACCTGCCATCATGTAAAGGAAAACAAGATATCTTTTCGCTGAGGCTATTTGCTGCCGTATTTTTCTTTGAGCCGTTCGATAAGCGCCTTTTCTTCCTCAGTCAGCCAGTTGGTGTACACATAACGCCAGTTGCGCTCATAGATTGCCCAGGCCTCCTTTTCCTCAATCGGCAAGTCACGGCGGCGGAACCAGCAAATCAAGCGCAATTCGGGATAGTCGTCAGGTATCAAGGTGGGATGTGTCTTGTCGGTCACCGTCCGTCCTCCCTCTCTCTCATCCACAGATTCTGTGGACAGACCTGCGAATGCCGCAGCCCCTCGGACTACTTTTTGACAGAGTATAGACATGCTCAAGGAGCCCTGGATTGCTCGCTCCGGCGCCACCTGCCCTGTCACACCACCCCGGAGTGTCCATGCCGACCTTCAGTGACCACGACATCCAGCCAGTGAGTGTTGGAGTCACTCGTGTGTCCCCGTGGTAGCGAAGACACACCGCCTGGGAGTGGAAAATCTCAAGTCTCGGTATAGCCCTCCAGCGCGAACGGGTTCAGAAATTGCCGGCCCCACAGGAAGTCGCGGTCGACCGGGCTCAGGTCGGCCGCATCGCACACGGCGTCCCAGTGTTCACGAATCGTGTCGAGCTGGTTGTCGATGATCTCCCTGGCGTGGGCTTGGCTCAGTCCGAGCCGATCCGCGGCTGCCAGGCAGTGGACGAGTTGGCTGCGTCGTTCCTGGCCGTGCAGCAGCATGGCCTGGGTGGCTTCGCCACCGGTTCGTGACTGCGGGCAAATGTCATAGGCCGGCGTCAGTCGATAGGTCTCGCCATCCCAGAAGGCGGCATGGTTGCGCGCGTGGTCGTCGGTATTGCCGCACAACACGTTGAAGACGATGCGGCCAAACAGCTCACGTAGCGTTTCCCCGGGCTGGTCGAACTCCGCCCGGATACGATGGGCGAGATTCTCATAGCTGGCGTAGCGAGCCGTCATTTCATCCAGGCCCAGCAGAGTGAGTGCCGAGAGCACGATTCGCCTGCACCAGCCGTCAGCGGCCCGCATCCTGTCGAAGCGCTCCACCAGCAGTACGTCCTTGCCCAGCGAGCGGGTCATCTCGACGGGGGCGACATCGAGTCCCACCAGCCTGGCGAGCCGCATGGCGACGAACTCCGCCTTCACCATGCTGTAGAGATCGGTGCTGGAGGAAAACTTTGCCACCAGCTTGCGGTCCCGGTCATTCAGCAAGGCCTTGGGGCGGGCGCCGCCGATGCTGCTGCCGTGCTGGATCGCCTGGTCCAGAGCGGGGGGTAGCGGCTCCCCTGCCTCCACATACGCCGACGCTTCCTGCAATTCCGCCAGGGTGGCGTCCTGATACTCGCGCGGTCGGTAGTCGGTGGGAGAGAGTTGAAAATCCAGCGCGCCGATCCGGTCCGACCCGGATTCCAGCAGGTAGACCAGCTCGTTGAAGTCAGCCTCTCCGGCGCCATCGCCCTTTTTTCCCGTCAGCCGGTTGATGATGACGCGACGCCCCCACGCATCCGGGGAGGCGTCGCGCAGGCAGGATGGCAATGCGCCATCTGCCGTTTCCTGGCTCCCGGGCCGCAGGGGAAGCTCGCCGGGACACAGGCTGATTGCGTCTTCACGCGCCAGAAAGCGGCGGCCATAGGCAAAGCGGTAGCGGTCCTGATCGTCGCGCTCGACAAGACCGGCGACCACGGGCGATGTCTGGCCAGGCAGCCAGATCCAGACGTAGGCGCGTTGGCTAGAAGTCATCGTCGATGGGCTCTTGTGGCTGACCGCGGGCGCGCTTGGGCAGCAGCGCCAGCCGTTCCAGTTGGGTGGCGTGCTCGCGCTTCAGCGTGCCCGGGTCATCGGTGAACAGCGATGCGCCGACCAGCGCCGCCGCTTCGAAGTAGGTGCCGATGGCCACCCGGGGCGAGCCCTTGGCGACCTGGCGCATCGTGACCACGCCGACGCCGACCCGCTCGGCGAGTTCGTCGCGGGTCCAACCCTTGCGTAGCCGTCCCTCCTCGATCAGTCCGGCGAACAGGCGCAGCGAAAGGGAAGCTTGGGGGCTGAGGGTGACATGCCTCGTTTTCATTTCGACACTATAGCATCGCTTAGCTGCTATTATCGATATTATAGTGTTACTAATATCTGATCTGCGCTCATTCGCAGGTGCCGTGAATGGGTCTGTGAAGGCCTGGCACTCCTCGGCCTGTGCTTGCTGCCAGGATATAGACTTGTACAGGTGCGTTGGAAAGCGACTCCGGCGCATGCTGTCTCCGCTTTCGCATCACTCTGGAGGCCCTATGCCGTTTTTCGAGGACTACGAGATTGAGTGGCTGGCAGATGACCTCGACGAGCATGCCCGGACGCTGCAAGCTCTTGGTCAGCGCCTGGAGCCCGCCGACGCTGACGCCACACATCGCAAGGCATCGCGCACGAGCTCTGGGAGATGCGAAAGACGCTGCTCGATGGCCGGCGTGCGAGGCGCGAGTCGTCACCCTCAGGACGAGCCGATTAGCGTCATGGTGCACCATACGCCGACCGGGGCACGCTATGTACGAATTCGTGACATCCCGGAAGCACTTCAGGATGATTTCATGGGCTACCTGCGCGGCGCGCCCATGCCCGTCGTCGATGACGAGCCAGGGCCGGTGGCGTTCGAGACAGACTGGCACGACTGGGTGCACCACCGCCGCCCTGACCGCGCGACAAGGCATGCCACGACAGTCCGCCAGGGAGGCGAATCGCATGACAACACCTTTCCTGATTACTCATGTTGACCAGCCATCACGCGAGCCTGGGGCTATACTGGAATCAC
>NZ_WHMA01000068.1:4647-5071 GCF_010994375.1 Halomonas sp. NO4 | reverse complement strand
GTGCCTGCCGGAGACAGGCGGATTGCCAGTCACGCAGCGGGGGCGTGGCACCGGTAACGGCTGCCTGGCAGAAAGGCGAACTCATGCGCGATCCTCCCCATTGGCCAGTCGGCTGCGCAGCTTGATGTTGGCATCAAGGCGCCCCTTCAGCTGACCGCCACGCTCGATGGCGGTGTCCAGCAGTGGCGAGATGCAAGACTGCTGATCGGGAAATCGCCCGATCAGGAACCGGTAGTGCTCGATTTCGCCGAGTGCGGCCTGCATCTCGGAGCGCAACTGATCGCGTTCGCGGGTCAGAAAGGTCTCGAGCTCATGGTGGGGAGAGGGGGAGGCGGTGTTTGCCTTGCTGGACGAGGCGGGACGGGCATCCGGCGCGTGGGCTTCGGTGCGCTGCTGTGGACTGGCCTCCATCACGAGCTGGAAG
>NZ_WHMA01000068.1:0-4637 GCF_010994375.1 Halomonas sp. NO4 | reverse complement strand
CGGCCGGTTCTTGCCCCGCATGCCGACGCGGTGGGCGAGGCCTTTGGCCTCGAGCGTGGCGAGGCGGTCGCGGACCCGATACCGCAGCAGGACGCTGTCGAGATTCGCCAGGCGTGGTTCCTTGAGCAGCTGATCGCGCACCTCGCTGATCGTGAACGACTCGCCGGTTTCGGCAAAGGCCAGGAGCTGATGGTCCAGGGCATCGGCGATCAGGCGGTTCTTGGCCTCACCACTCGCGGCATCGACCGGTGTGGACGGGGCATGGGCTGGTGTGAGCGTCGTCATGCGTTCACCTCCCACGGAGCGTCCTGACCCAGTCGGTCGGCGGCCAGGGCGAGGACGTGTGCCTGGCGCATGTGAGCGTGATAGCGACGGTAGCGAACGCGGGCGCTGCTGTTGGAGGCCAGGGCGGCCATGGCCATGGCACGGTGAGCCGCGGCGCGCGCACGATGATTGCTGCGGTGGGGGGATACGGTCGGGTGGACCATGGGTATAGCTCCTTGGATTAGTTGGAGCCGTCCCCGCTGTCGCCAAGCAGTGATGGGGGCGGCCGTACGCGGGTTGGCGAACCGGCATCCAAGGGAACCGGCAGACCCGAAGGTCTCCCACGCACGACCGCCATAGACATGGCAGGCAAAGAAAAAGCGCCTACCATGGCAGTGGCGCTTGTGCGCCTTGGATGTTTCGGGTCGCCAAACCCGGCCGAGCAATCTGGCTCGACAACTGGAAAGTTATCAGGGGATCTCGGTCGTGTAAAGTCCGTAGGGGCGAGTCGCCGGATCACTGGCTAGGCAATGTAAGAAAATCGGCAGAATCGTTTTACAACTCTGAATTTATTGAATTATCGGGAACTATTGCCGCGACGATAATTCCCTGTTGCGACGCCGGGGCCTTGATGAATACTGACCAATACGCCGGACAAGGGGGCTTCTTTGCGGTACCTGTCTACCTGGCGATGATGGTGGTGATGTTCCCCGTCAACGTTCCTCGAGCAGCGGGCGACCCGGCGACTTCGGGTACGAGCACCACTTCTTCCACCATGGTATTTGGGCGAGAATCTCGACCGTTGCCTCTCGAGCTGGGCCGGTATTTCCCCACAGCACAGTATTGATTAGCTTGGCAACCTTCATTGGGTATTCTGCATGACATTGTTGTCCCGACAGGCCTTGCATGACGAAATCAATGCGCTGGTTGAGGCCATGACGGCTGAACGCCTGCGACAGGTACTGATCGCCTTGGCCGAGGAGGAGCATCCCCGTCGTCGTCAGGCATTCCTTGATAGGCTTCGTCAGCACTGCACAAAAGCGCAGGCATCCGGCATCCCGCCATCCAACCCGCAGGCGTTATCGACAAGGCTGGATGACCTGAAAGCAGCACTGGAGCGTATTGCCGAATCAGAGCTGGAGAATGCATGGGATTGGGATGAGGAGGAGAGTTGTGGCCCGTTCCAGGCACTCATGCCCGATATCTTCGACCTGCTGGGTGAGGCAGCGGAGTGCCTGCACCAGGGAGAGGCGCAGACTGCGCGCGACATCTACTCTGCAATCTGGACGATGGTGGATATCGAGAATGACTACGGCCACTGTCCCAGCCTGGAAGAAGCCGATGATGAACTGACACGGGAGCATGCGGCCTGCTATCTGCGCTCCGTGCTATTGACCACCGCCCCGGACCGCCAGGTCGCCACGCTCCTGCTGGCGGCCAAAGAAGTGCGTTTGTCCGGCATCGTCTCTCGCCCCGAGACCCTTTATTGCACCTTGCAAGAAATCGCCGGCGTTGACGTCACGCCGCTGCCGGGCTGGGAGGCATTTCTCGATGCCATCGTGCAGGAATTGGCAGAACCCCGATCCGTTCTCGAAGGCATGTGGCATCGGGAAGCCTTGGAAAAGCGGCAGGGAATCGACGGCATCGCCCGCCTGGCTCGGCAGGCAGGCGCCCGTATGCCGCGTCTGTGGGTGGATTGGGTACGGGCTGCCGTTCGCCAGCAGGACATGACCCAGGCGGTTGCCGCTTGGCAGGAAGCGCAGCCGCATTTTCCGCGTGGAGCCAGCATTTGGCGCCATCTGGCGGATACTCTCCAGGTTGTCACGCCCCTTCAAGCGATCCCGCTCGGTGATGCCATCGCCTTCGACGCGCTACTGGCCAACCCGACTGGCCATCGGCTGTTGACCCTGTACGAAGCTTGCCGTGACGAGACAGCCCGCCGCCAGCGTCTTCGGGCAGCCGCGCTCTGGCTGGGAGAAGCGGCCAGAGTCGGCAAGCCGCCCGTCAGCAGTGTGGAGTCCATATCAGAGGGGCGAGGTCGGTCCAAGCCACTCGCCGAGCCTGATAACGACCTGGTGTCGCCGACAAGCTTCGAATGCTGGTCGCCGGTGGCGGTTCTGGCCTGGTGGCTGGTGGGGGAAGGGCAGCAGGCCAGGGACTTGGTCGCTGCCGAAGACGCCGTCGTCGGCTGGTCGGGAGGCAGGAGTCCTCGCTGGGCGCTGTTCGCCTGCCTGCCCACGGTGCTCGCAGGTCGCCCAGCATCGGCGATCGGACCTGCCACGCAGTTGGCCTGGCAGCAATTGGCTCAGAGCGGGAGTTGGTACCTGGCTGAACGCTACCTCACCGACGTGTCTCGTGATCCAGCAGAGGAGGGCGTGGTGGCCGATCGGCTCAATGAGGCATTGCTGACAGTCACTAGTCAGGCTCCGCTGTCGTCACAGGAGGCAAGGGATTGGCTGCAGTGGTGTTGCGACACCGCGGTAGAGCGATGTCATGCCATCGTATCGAATCGGCACCGCAAGGCGTATGACCGGGCGGCAGCTTGCGTGGCGGTGTGCGTGGAAACGGCCACTGCGGTGGGAAGGGCGCCGATGGCAGCGGCGCTGGTGAACCAGCTTCGACAACAATACCCACGCCATACGGCCTTTCAGCGGGCACTGAAAGAGAGGTTGTGAGAAGAAAACAAGGCCATGTTCCTGTTGGAAGTCCCGCATCAATGCGCAGCATGATGCGCGGGAGCATTCACTAAGGCAGCATAAGGAACCGTCAACATGTGTGGTCGCTTTGCCCTGTACAGTACGTATCCTCGCTTGACGGAGTCGTTGCGACTGCCGGTGGAATTGCCGGACACCGAGCTATCGCCACGATATAACGTGGCGCCCGGTACTTGGATCTCGGCGGTGCGGCATAGAGATGAGAGCTCGCCGTTGGTCCTTGATGCGTTGTGGTGGGGGTATCGTCCTCATTGGGCTGGAGAGAGTGCTCCCGAGCCGATCAATGCCACCGTCGAGAAGGTGGCAAGCTCAAGGTATTTTCGAGGTGCCTTTGCCCATCATCGCTGCCTTGTACCTGTCGACGGCTGGTATGAGTGGATGCAAGTCGATGGAAGGAAGCAGCCTCACTACCTCACACGACAGGACGGAGAGCCGCTCTGGCTGGCTGCCATTTGGGCAGATCGCCCCGACGGCAAGCCAGGCTGCGCCATCCTCACCGAGCCCGCGAGGGGGGCTGCCAAGTCGATTCATGATCGCATGCCCCTTGTTCTCGATGCCGACAGCCTCGATCCGTGGCTGGATCCACACCTCACCGATCGTGAGGCTATTCGACAGTTGGTGGATCATCTCGACAGCCAGTTGGTTACCCACTGGCCGGTTAGCACCCGCGTCAACAGGCCTGTGAACGATGATCCCAGCCTGACCGAGCCGGTGTCAGGTCAGTGATCGGTATCAGCGTGTCGACTCGACGCTGAACTGGAACGAGCAGGGTGTGTCACCATGCTGGATCGCGATCAACAAGACGTTATAGCCGCCGCCGAGCGGATTTGCGGCTCCTGGGAGCAGGCTCGGCATTGGTTCCATCATGAGGCTCTACTGACCTTCGCTGGTCAGACACCTCAGCAGTTGGTCGATGCCGGGCGCAAGGAGGATCTGCTCCGCTATCTGAAATCGCTTGAGGCCGGATTCACTGGCTGAATGCACAGAGATCAAGCGCAGGAGGCGTCTCCTCCTCAGCTCCTTCAAGGGCATCCATTCCCGGTACGGAAGCACTGCACGTGGTGCTTCGTATCCTGGCTAGTCAGCGTCTGTCGTCATGAGCCTCTCGCTATCCATTCCATTCCCCCTTGCCAACCTTGCGCCGTGATTGGTTGATACGTTGTCATCTTACCTTGGGGATCTCGCTCCAACGTGTCGTCCAGCGTGGCGTGAGGTTGGCGCAGCGCAGATGCCAGGCGGCCTTGGGTGATGGGCGCCCGAAAGTCACAGTGCCTCGTCCCATCTGATGGTTGAGCGCGTCCAGTGTAGCCATCAGCCGTTCGCGGCCCTCGCGGTGAGCCTGGCTTTCCTGGGTGTCCAGCAGCGATAGCTGCTGGCGATTGGCAT
The DNA here is from genome assembly GCF_010994375.1 of Halomonas sp. NO4. Classification (GTDB taxonomy): domain Bacteria; phylum Pseudomonadota; class Gammaproteobacteria; order Pseudomonadales; family Halomonadaceae; genus Halomonas. Next base: position 273 of record NZ_WHMA01000068.1, on the reverse strand, counting down.
CCACCAGATCAATGAGCATCACCCCGGCCTTCATGAACCGGTAGCGGGGGCGGTAGATGGCATCAAGCGCTTGCGTGGCGGCGAGAAGAATGTCCCGAGTGTCGTCGGTGGGCTGTGGCAGCTCCATGATGACACTCGGCGAATACTGCGGTAGGTCAAGACGGTGGCGGTTGGTCTTCAGGAATACGTAGACCGCCCGAGCTAGACTCTCCTTGTAGCGCGTCAATCTGGATGAGAAGCCAGCGACAATCTGGATGAGAACCAGAGTGTCGC
>NZ_WHMA01000067.1 GCF_010994375.1 Halomonas sp. NO4 | reverse complement strand
GCAGCCCCGTGGGGCGCCTGCTCGATCAGGCCAAATCCACATGAAGTGACGAAGAACCTAATTTATGGTCGTCTTCGTGATAGACCGAGTTTGCGCTGCAGCACTTCATTTACATGTTGCGTGTAACAGGGGGCTGTCTCGTTGTTATGCGACTCTACCAACGAAGTTTCTGATTTATAAGAAGTGATTTCCTTTGTATCAGTTCTGTTATTTGGTATATTTCTATTTTTTTCGGCGAATGAATCGCTCGCTGTATTGCTGCCTGGGTCGTGCTTTTTTATGGTTGGTAACGCACCTTTATCTTCCCTATATCTGGGCTTTTGACGATGATCGGGGATCAATTCCTCTTTCCTTAGACGGTCTAGGTCATGCCCAATAGATGAAGAAGAGAAGTTGTCATTAAACAGTTTTGATATAGCTAGAGGTTTGGTTAAGTTCTCGTTAGGTAAGACATAAGTTTTGATAAAATCCCATAGCAACTTGTTGTGATGTAAGGCGATTATGCACTCTTCTCTTCTTTTTTTGGTTGCACCTTTTTCGGTGCTTCCCATACAGGTAGGCTCAATTTTTCTAAAATAAAAATCCAGGAACTGCTCTTCTCCCGGCTTCAGTTTATCGCGATCAATAGCCAATGATAAGAAACTTTTAATTGAAGTATGCTTTCGAATTGCTTGGAGGGTAACATCCGGGTTCATCAGCTCGGGTGCTCGGTCTCCCTGAGTCAGAATGAATGGCTTGGCATCCAGCCAGACGTGGCTCTGGCCGAGAGGCGAGCCGGGCTGCCCCAGTTCCGGAAACTGCTCCACTACGCTGATTGTGAGCTTGCATCGAATAGAATAAGGGCTCTGGTAGATAGGCTGGTAGGTTATATACATCGGGTTTCTCCTCGTTGCCTATCCCCCTATAAGGGGTACATGTCAGGCGACACGGAAAACTGACCCCTCCGTGAGCTCCCCAGGAGGGTCCATTCATGCAGCAGCCCGGATATAACGTTCCCCAAACTCAGGTATGAGGGGAACCGATGCAGAGCCCAGAGGATGTCGCCGCCATGCTGCGCCTGAATGCCTGTGGCTGGGGCACTCAGCGCATCGCCGATGAACTCGGTGTCAGCAGGAACACCGTCAAACGCTATCTGCGCCAGGGCGGCTGGGCGCCCTACGCAAGCCCGCAACGCACCAAATCGCTCGATGGCCTGGAAGCGTGGCTACAGGCCCGTTTCCTGCAGCACGCCGGTAACGCCGCCGTGGTCCTGCAGGACCTGCAGCTCGAACATGGTTTCACGGTCAGCCTGCGCACGGTGGAGCGTGCTTGCGCGCCCTTCCGCCAGGCACTGGCCGCCGAGGCCAAGGCCACAGTGAGGTTCGAGACGCCGCACGGAAAGCAGCTGCAGATCGACTTCGGCAGCCGCCACATCATCATCGAGGGGGAGTCGGTCAAGGTCTCCCTGTTTGTCGCCACCCTCGGCTACTCCCGCCGCCACTACGTCCGCGCCTTCCGGTATGAGCGCCAATCGGCGTGGTTCGCCGGCGTGGAAGGGGCTTCCGCCACTTTGGCGGGGTGCCGGAGCAGGTGCTGCTGGATAATGCCCGGGCGCTGGTCGATCACCACAACGCGGCGACCCGCGAAGTGGTATTCAACGAGCGGCTGGCAGCCTTTGCGCGCTACTGGGGGTTCCGGCCGGTGGCCTGTGCCCCTTACCGCGCCCGTACCAAGGGCAAGGACGAGCGTGGCGTTGGCTACGTGAAGCGTAACGCCATCGCCGGCCGGACCTTCGCCGCCTGGGCGGCGCTGGAGGCCCACCTGAGCTGGTGGATGCGCGAGATCGCCGACCACCGGGTCCACGGCACCACCGGAGAGCTGCCGGCGGTGCGCTTCATCGCTGAGCAGGCCAGTCTGCAGCCGCTGAACGATCGGGCGCCCTTCGAGCAGGCCCGAGAACTGAGCCGTCGGGTCCAGCGTGATGCCACCGTGGAGGTCGACACCAACCGCTACAGCGTGCCCTGGCGCCTGATCGGCGAGCCGGTCCAGGTCAGCGTGACCGACGGTGAACTGCGGGTACACCATGCTGGTCGCGAGGTGGCCCGCCACCCAGAGCTGGGCGGGCGCCGTCAGGTGCGCTGCCTGCCGGAGCACCTGCAGGGCATGGTCGGCTACCGGCCGCCCTAGGCGGGCACCCAGGACATTGTGGAGCCGAGCGAGATTGTGGTTACCTTGCCGCCAGCGGCGGTCCCGCCGGCCGAGCTGCAGCGCGACCTGACCGAGTATGAAGCCGTGGTGGGAGGTGGCTGGTGATGACGCCGCCGGAAACTGAGTGCCTGGACGCCATGCTGACGCGTTTTTCAAGCTGACCGCCATCCGCGAGCGGCTCGACACCCTGCTCGACGAAGCCGAACGCCGGGAGCTGACCCTGCGCGAGACGCTGGCCTACCTGTGCGAGCAGGAGGTGGCCCACAAGGAGCAGCGGCGCATCCAGGTGGGTCTGAGCATCGCCCGCTTCCCCTTCCTGCGCACCCGGAGGGCTTCGATTTCAGCGCCCAGCCTGCCGTGGACCCCGGCCAGATCCGTGAGCTGGCCTGTGGGCGCTGGATCTCCAACGGCGATGTCCTACTGCTGCTCGGTCCGCCGGGCGTAGGCAAGAGCCACCTCGCCGTGGCACTGGGCAGGGAAGCGGTCAAGGCCGGCTACTCGGTGCTATTCACCACCGCCACGGCACTGATCACTCAACTGGTCCAGGCCCATGCCAATGGCGTCCTGGAGGAGCGGCTGAGGCACTTCGCCAAGCCCAAGCTATTGATCATAGACGAGCTGGGCTACCTGCCGCTGGAGCTGGGGGCGGCCAACCTGTTCTTCCAACGGGTCATCCGGCGCTATGAACGCGGCAGCCCAATGGTCACCAGCAACTGCAGTAGGCAGGCGAAGCTGCACCCATGGGTGCAGCAGTGTAGGCAGGCCAGCTGCACCCATGGGAACAGGCGGAGGGCAGACTGGCGAAGCTGCACCGATGGGGACAACAGCAGGGTAGGCCAGGCCACCTGCACCCATGGGTGCAACACCAGCTCTCGAGTACAGGGGTAGACACATGGCCAGGAAAGCGAGGAAGTGGTACGTCGTCTGGGAAGGCCGCGAGCCGGGGGTCTACACCACTTGGACCGAGTGCGAGCGCCAGGTGAAGGGCGTGTCGGACGCGAAGTTCAAGTCATTCGCCAGCCAGGCCGAGGCGGAAGCCGCCTTTGCAACGGGGGCCCGCCCCACTGGGCGGGCCAAGCCCTCGCGCCAGCGGGCAGCCCCAGGCAAGGACCGAAAGCGCCCTCTGGTGGACGTGGAGATCTTCTGCGACGGCGCCTGCGAGCCGAACCCCGGCCCTGCCGGATCGGGGCTGGCGCTGTACCGGGGCGGCACGCTCTCCGCGCTGCACTATGGGCTCTACACGCCCGAGGGGACGAACAACACTGCCGAACTCCTCGCGCTGCATGAGGCACTCAAGCTGGCGCATAAGGCCATTGCGGCAGGGGAGAGCGTGAGGATTCGCGCCGACTCGAACTATGCAATCCAGTGCATCAGCACCTGGGCCTACGGCTGGAAGAAGCGGGGCTGGCGCCGCGCCAACGGCGATCCGGTGAAGAACCCCGAGATCATCGCGTCGGCGCACGAGCTGTTCCGCACCATCGCCGACCGAGTGGAGCTGGCGCATGTGAGGGGCCACGCCGGAATCGAGGGTAACGAGCTGGCCGACCGCATGGCGATGCTGGCGGCGACCGAGTGCCAAGCCGAGTTCGTGGCGTATGCCGGTGACCTGGACGTGCCGACCGTGCTGGCGCTTCAACGCGGATGATGTTGGCAGTTCCAAGCTCCGAGCAGCGCTATTGAAGGATGCTCGGGCCGGTGACCGCCTCCCTGAGTGCCACGGTATCTACCAGATGCGTGTTTCTCCCCACCCGCTTGAGGTCCGCCCAGGCGGCCTCCGGCGTCGCCACCTTGAGGGGGCGGCCGATATCTCGCATGCGCTTGAGCAGCTCGATGATAGACCGGCTCGTATGCGTGAACTCGACCGTTCCGTAAGGAGTGCGGTAGGCCCCCTTTCGTCCCGTGGTCATCACGGTCAGGCGATCGACCGGGATCTGGGAGATGGCCCCATACTCCGACAGAGCCGACTCCAAGGAGACATAGCTGTATTCCCCGCGCCTCATGGCGCAGGCGATACGCTCCAGGCGGTAGGGGGCGGCTGTGCGTGACAGGGCATAGCAGTAGATGCCCCTGGCCACACCCTCGAGCAGGCCCTGTTTTCGGAGGCGATTGATTCCCTCCTGCAACGTCTTAGGGCTGTCTTCATGGAACAGGATGGCAAGGTCTGCCCGGGTATAGATGTATCGACCCGCCCTGTCGAACGCTTCCAGACGCTGCAGGGCTACATGGTGCTTCATAAATGGACACCAGGACTATTTATGCATAGCGTATACGTCCACCTGCAGGTGCTCAACGAGTTATGTGCCCGAGATGACCGAGACCGAGGCCATTCACTTGGCCCGCAGCATGTTCTACCAAGGTCATTCCGGCATTGGGCTGGAACCAATGAACCAATCCTCGCTGCGGGGTATGATCGCGCAGGTCGAGCGTGATCTGGAAACGGCGGAGTCGCTTTCCTAAGTTGGGCACGATCTGATGCAGTTTCGTGGAATCAGTGAGGGGCTCGAGTGTTTCAAGCCAGCTGATCCCGAGACACAGCCAGCGCCAGCGTGGTTAGCCGGTCGGGGAAGTTCCAGGAAGGGACGAAACGATGGAAGAGAAGTTCGGGCTGGTCTTGCTGCTTCTCAGCACCACAGCCGCTCTGATGGTGGCGACTCTTGCTCTCTATCTGAAGCTGCGAAAGGGGGAGGGGCAAGAGAGTCCTCCGGAAGTGGCAGCGAAGCAGGAAAGGCCGGCAGCCAGCATCGGGGTTCCCTCACCCGGCGATGGCGAATTTATCGGCTCTGCCAGCTTGGTTGGCTGGTTGATAAGCTATTGAATATAAAAGAGGATGTTGCCATTTCTAACTGCATCATAATCAGTATTATGTTGCAATTAGGCCGACACATCGTCGATGTGGTCTGGGGCGATTCAGACATCCACGCCCTCCCTCCCCCCTGACGGAAGATGAGAGCGACGAGTCCTGCCGTGTGCTGGGCGAGGTGATGGCCGAGGCGGCCCCCCACTGTCAAGCTAGTTGGAGTATCAGCGGCTGTTAGACTCTGAACGATGTGGG
>NZ_WHMA01000066.1 GCF_010994375.1 Halomonas sp. NO4 | reverse complement strand
CGCGGCCCCCGCTTACCTCCCCGCCCGAGTGGGCGAGGGTTCACGCGGATTTTTGCTGATGCGATCATCTATGCCTCTGCGCAGTGGGCTGACGCCGAACTGATCACCTCAGATGACCATTTCGAAGGCTTGGCAGGCGTGGTGTTCTTCGACAAGCGTGGCTGAGCCTCGCGACATCTCCCCATCCCCTCCTCTTCCGATAGGTCGATACATGCACTTTGCCACCCTCGGCCCCGCCGGCAGCAATCACGAACTGGTCCTCCACCGCTATCTGAGCGTTCGCCGCCTGACCGGTGCGACGGTTCACCTGGTCGACACCTTCGATACTGCCTTCAGGGCTCTCGTCGACGGCGACGTCGACTTCGTGCTGCAGTGCACCGCTCACCCCAGTCATGGCGACTGCGTGGGGCGGTTCATGCATCGCGCCTTCCCCGTGGATACCTTCATCGCCGGCAGCAAGCCGCTCGCCGTGCTGGCGCGTGCCGAGGTTAGCGAGCCACGCACCATCGGCCTTCAACCGGCCACGCGCTACTACAGCGACCTCAGCGGCTATGCCGAGCAGATCGAGGAGCCAACCATCGTCAGCGTGGCCGAGGGGCTGCTGGCCGGCCACTACGAGGCCGGCCTGTGCGCCCGGGAGGTACTGGATACGCACCCGCAGCGTCTGCGCCTGGTCGCGGACCTCGGCCCGGCGCTCGACGCCTGGGTGCTGTTCGGACGGGAAAAGCTGTCAGAAGACCCGGTGATCTGGCCGCAGGCGCCGGTGGTGCGGCAGCTCCATCCATGAGCCAACGCCACCGGCCCCAGCGAACCTACACCACGAAGATCACCACGGCGCCGGCAATGACCAGCACGAGGCGCAGCCAGGCGGCGCGACGGGCGATCACGCCGTAGGAGATGGCCCCGAGGCCCACGGCGATCTTGAGCGCATCGACCACCGCCCAGAACGGATCGAAGGCGAGCCGGATGACCTCGGGATTGGCCACCATGGCCAGCGGAATGAGGTAGAGCCCGAGCCCCAGCGCCATGGCCTTCAGAGCCACCTTGAGCCAGTTCTCGCCCACCATGCCGGCGGCGATGAACACCCCGCCGCACACCGGCGGCGTGATGGTGGAGAGCAGCGCATACCAGAAGACGAAGAGGTGGGCGAGCAGCGGCGGCAGGCCGAGTTCGGTGAGCGCGGGCCCGGCCACCGAGACACAGATCACGTAAGCCGCGGTGGTCGGCACCTCCATGCCCAGCACCAGGCAGGCGAGCGCGGTGAGCAGCAGTGCCGGCCACAGCAGCTCGCCGGAGAGCGACAGGATGCCCGAGGTGATCTTCACGCCAAGCCCGGTCAGCCCCAGCACGCCGATCACCAGCGAGGCGCAGATGATGATGGCGCCGATCGTCGCTACCTGGCTGCCGGCCGTCACCAGGGCATCACCCAGCCGCGAAACAAAGCCTCGCAACGAGAAGGTCAGCCGGACGTCGACGAAGAGCAGTGCCATGCCCACGAAGATGGCCAGGCTCGCCGCGTACTGGGGCGTCACGCCGCCCAGGAAGATGCGTTCGAGCAATACCACGAAGGGCACGGCGAAGAACAGCGAGGTGATCAGCACCTCCTTGCCAGCCGGCTGCTCGCTGGCCGCCACGGGACGCAGGTCGTGGCGGGTGGCAAAGGCGTTGATGCCCACCCACACCGTGGCGAAATAGAGGATCGACGGCAGCAGCGCCGCCGCCATGATCTGGGTGTAGGGCGTGCCGGTAAGCTCCACCATCACGAAGGCGCCGGCCCCCATCAGCGGCGGCATGATCTGCCCCCCGGAGGAGGCCACCGCCTCCACGCCGCCAGCCAGCGAGCGCGGATAGCCCAGGCGCACCATCGAAGGAATGGTGATCGCCCCGGTCGAGGCGACATTGGCCGAGGCGGAGCCGGAGATCGAGCCCATCAGCGCCGAGGAGATCACCGACACCTTGGCCGCCCCGCCGGTCAGGCGCCCTGCCACGCTACTGGCCATGTTCATGAAGCCGCGCCCCGCCTCGCCGGCGTTGAGCACGGCGCCGAAGATCACGAAGATCGCCACCACCCCGACGCTGACGCCGGTGAGCTTGCCCCAAAGGCCGCCCTCGGCAATGGTCAGGGTGCCGACGAAACTCGCCGCGGGCAGTCCCTGGTGGCCGAACTGCCCGGGCACGTACTCACCGAACAGTCCGTAGAGCAGCGCCACCAAGGCCACCAGCGGCAAGGGCCAGCCGATAGCGCGGCGGGCCGTCTCCAGCGCCAGGGCGATCAGAAAGACCCCGATGGTCATCTGCAGATTGGTGTCGATGAAACCGTACTGCCCCGCCAGCGCCGCCTCGTTAAGAGCGATATAACCGCAGGCGGCGATGCCCAGCCCGGTGAGCACCCAACCGCTGGCTTTCTGCCAGGGCGTACGGGCGGCGAACACCAGGATCCACGGCAGCGCCAGCGCCATGTGGATGGGGCGGCTGATCAGCGCCGGCGTGAGCCCATAGAAGATCAGCCCCAGGTGAAAGAGGACCGACACCCCGCCCAGAACGACCCAGCCGGGGTGCACGCGCAACGATGACGCACCGGCGGCAACGGCCGCCGGCGCAGGGGAGGAGGAAACCATGAAGCGTCCTGTCTGGCGAGATCAGCGCAAAGCGTCGGGGATCTCGATGCCGGCCTCGTCGTAGTAACGCACCGCCCCCGGATGCAGGGTACCGGCCACGTTGCCGATCATGTCGTGGGTGATGCCGCCCCACCACGGCGACGCCTCCGCCATCGCTTCGCGACGCTCCCAGAAAGTCTTGGTCAGGGTGTAGGCGGTGTCGTCGTCCATACCCGTGGTGGTGTAGGCGATCACCGGCAGCGAGGTGGTCTCCACGTCGGCCTCGATGCCGTCGTAGGTCCCGCCGGGAATGGTCTGGTGCGCCGCCCCGGTCTGCTCGATCTGCGCTTCGGTCAGGCTGACCAGGCTCACCGGCATGCTGGCTGCGGTCTCGATCACGTTGGGCGTGGGGAAGGAGCTCGCGGTGACGAAGGCATCGATCTGGCCGTTCTTGAGCGCATCCGGCCCGCTGCCGATCTCGGCATCGGCCACCTCCACCTTGTCGGCCAGGTCGAAGAGTTCCAGGTAGCGCTCCGCCTCGCGGGCGCCGAAGCTGCCTCGCCCGATCAGGATGTGCTTGCCTTCGAGGTCCTCCAGAGCGAGCACGCCGGCATCGTCGGCCACCACGAAGTGCATGGTGATGGCGGGAATCGGGAAGAGCCCGCGGATCTCCTGGAAGCGCGGGCTCTGGCGCTCGGCGAAGGGCCCCTCGCCGGCCAGGGCGCTATCGACGAGTCCCGGCGGGGTGGTGAAGACGTAGTTGCCCTGGCGCGCCATCACCTCCATGACGTTCTGCACCGAGCCCTGGCTCTCCTCCAGGGTCAGGGTCATCTCGCCGTCGGTGCCCTGACGGATCGCCTCGGCGAGCTCCACGCCCATCTGATAGTAGGCAGTACCGGCGGAGGCCGACTTGTAGGTCACGCGGGTCTCGGCCTGGGCGCTCAGGGCGCCGGCGCCCAGCACCGCCGCCATGGCGGAAGCGAGCAAGGTGCGGGCCAGCGGACGGGCAAAACGCGAAGAGGTAAATCGGGACATAAAAAGACTCCTTCCAGCGTGTCCAGCATCGAGGTGATGCCATTGTTATAGGCGATGATTGTGTCTGATCGTCAGACAAGTCCCTATAATGCCGATTTTTTCAGGATTGACCACCCATTAACGGGCTAACGAGGATACCGTATGCGCATCGCGGCCGTGCTGGGCGCCACCGGCGGGATCGGCACCGCCATCGTCGAGGAGTTACTCGCCACTGATGACTTCGTCTATCTGCTCGACCGAGAGGCCGGCCGCCAGCCACCCGCTCCGCTTCTCACAGCAGCCGAACCGCAGCGCACCGCTTTTTTGCCCTGCGAGCTGCGCGATCCAGCGAGCATCCAGCGCGCCTTTGCCGCCATCGAGGCGGAACAGGGGCGGCTCGATGCCTGCGTGAACGCGGCGGGGGTGATTCACCGTGGCGCCTTCGTCGATGTCTCCCCGGCCGCGCTCGACACGCTGCTTGCGGTGAACGTCAGCGGTGCCTTCCAGGCCCTCCAGGCCGCCGCGCGGCTGATGATCGCCGGCAACGGCGGTCGCATTGTCAACCTGGCCTCAGTCCACGGCCTGCGCACCGGTGCCGAGCGAGCTGCCTACGCCATGAGCAAAGGCGCGATCCTCTCTCTCACCCGCGCCCTCGCCGTGGAACTCGCGCCCCACGGCATCCTGGTCAACGCCGTTGCACCGGGTCCGGTGAGCGCCGGCATGCAGGACGCCGAGTCGGAATCACGCCGCCTGTGGCGCGACGCCACGCCGCTAGGCCGCGTCGCCGAGGCCCATGAGGTCGCCCGCGCCGTCGCCTTTCTGGCCTCGGCCGAGAACACCTTCATCACCGGCGACACCCTGATCGTCGACGGCGGGGCCAATGCAGCCATGGGCAGCGGCCGGTGACATATCAGTTGCTTCCTCCCTCGCGAATTGCATAGAGTGCTTCCACTACCCAGCTTGCGGAGGGGACTATGCCCCTACCACCAGCCGCCCTGACGCAGTGCACTGAGTACCTGAAGGCGGAACTGCCTTCCCTTGAGGCGCTCTACCTGTTCGGCAGCCAGGCGACCGGCGAGACGGGAGACGCTAGCGACGTCGACCTCGCGATTCTGCTCCCCCATCCACTCGATGCCGCAAGCCGCTGGGCATTGACCGGCGAACTCGCTGATATCCTGGATCGTGACGTCGATCTGATCGACCTGCGCCAAGCCTCTACCATCCTGCAGCAACAAGTCGTGGCGGAGGGACAACGGCTATGGAGCCGCAGCCTCGACGTCGAAGAGTTCGAACTCACGGTACAAAGCGAGTACTGGGATCTCGCGATCCAGCGCCGCGACTTGATAGCGGATATCAAGCAGCGAGGCAGGGTCCATGGCCGATGAAGTGTTGCTCAACAAGGCAGCCGCCATCGAGCGTTGCGTCGCCCGTGCACGGGAAGAGTACGACAAAGGACCCGACTCTTTCACACACGACCAGACCCGTCAGGACGCTGCCATCCTGAACCTGCAGCGCGCCTGCGAATCCGCCATCGACGCCGGCAACCGTCTGATCCGGATGAAGCAACTGGGCTTGCCCCAAAGCGCCCGGGATGTCTTCGATATTCTCGCCCAGGCACAGCTCATCGATACAAAGCTGGCCAAGACCATGAAGCAGATGACCGGCTTTCGAAACATCGCCGTACATGACTACCAGTCAGTGCAAATCCCGATCGTGATCGCCATCATCGAAAAGCACACCGACGACCTGCTCGCCTACGCCAGGCGACTCATCCAGCTGGCGTAGGCATCTGCTTGCAACGTCAACGGATAGTTCACGACGGCATGGCAGTCCGCAGCGCCCGCTCCCAGCGCGCGTCCCGCTCAGTGCAAACGACAAAATCGGGGTTCTCCAGGCTCTCCCGCTGGTTGTAGCGCAGCGGCTCGAGGGTGTGGGCATCGAGCACCTGGCCGCCGGCGGCGGTGACCACGGCCTGGGCAGCGGCGGTGTCCCACTCGCTGGTGGGGCCGAACCGGGCGTGGAGGTCGGCCGCTCCTTCGGCGATACGACAGAACTTCAGGGAGCTGCCCACGGCATCGCAGGTATGGGCGGGCAAGGCATCACGAAACGCCTGGAGTCGCTCCAGGCCATGCCGCCGGCTACCGAGCACCCGCCAGGGCTGCGCTGCCGGGTCCGGCAGCGGGCGAACATGAATGGCCTCTCGCATGCCCGCGCGAAGCGTGAAGGCCCCCTGCCCTGCCTCACCCACCCAGGTCGTGCCAGCACCACCATCCAGGGCCGGTGCATGGACAATGCCCAGCACCGGCACGCCCGTCTCGACCAGCGCCGCGTTGAGGGTGAATTCATCGCTGCCGCTGACGAACTCCTTGGTGCCGTCCAGGGGATCCACCAGCCAGTAGCGGGACCACTTGCGGCGTATTTTCCAGGGAATCTCCCCCGACTCTTCGGAGAGCACCGGCAGCTCCGGTGCCACCTCCTGCAGCAGAGACAAGAGCGCACGGTGCGCCGCCATGTCCGCCTCGGTCAGCGGGCTATCATCGGCCTTGGTCTGCACAGCGAAGCCGCGGGTCTGAATCGCCCGCACCTCGCGCCCCGCAGTCTGCACGCCCTCAATCAGGCACTGCAGCTGGTCGTCCGTCACGTAGCCGGTCACACGCTTCCCTCGTTCATTTCCACACCGAGTGCCTCTCATGGTGGCACACAGTGTGACTGGCTTGCCGGGCTTCCTGTCTACAAGACCGTATATGGAGTCCTCCCCGTTTGCCAGCATGAGGCACGAGTGGGCGTAAGGT
>NZ_WHMA01000065.1 GCF_010994375.1 Halomonas sp. NO4 | reverse complement strand
CCTCCGAAAAGCAATCTCTGCACCATCGCGAACGACCTTCCACTTATCGAAGGTGAGAAACTGATTAAATGAGGCGATGTGGGCATCCAGCTCGGGAATTCTCACGATGAAATTGGCCGGATTGAACACCGTCCGAATGCACTTATCTAGCTCTGGCGTTCCATTAATCGCTTCTAGGCGCTGATCGGTATACATCCACCGGGACGGGAAGCCTTGACCATACGAATCATTGAAGCCGAGACGATTGAAAAACTGTACAAGCTTAGGGCCCGAACGGTATTCGGTCTCCTCGTTGATTAGTTCCCGCAGTTTTTCCAAAGATGTTGGGCTGAGATTCATATGACTACTATGCTTTCCGAGACACATAGCAGGTATTAGACCGCGTGCCTGATATTTCACTTGAACGCGCAAGCGTTTTTAACAATGTTATGTTGCACGCTCGAACACATTGCATCCTATTGAGTCCCTATGTATTAAGTATAGCTAGGCAGTATAACACAGACCATCGTGGAAGCTGCATAACACGGATCGAGGTGGCCGCAGCCACTGCCCAGTTGTCGGCTTTGGGTCGTCATCTGACGCACATTGTTCATCAGCATAGACTAACATTCCTCATTCGGCCAGAAGCGGCCATTGAGATTTACCTGATATATAACGCTTGGCTTTGCGGCGTGCCGGAACGAAGCGTAGGTACGTCCGCCAACAGCCACTTGTTAGCATTTCTTTAGACTTTTAGGTAAAAATGCGTCAATTTCCTCATCGGAAAAGGTCATATCTTCAAGATTTTTCAAGGCTTCTTGTGCTTTTTTATATCCCTTGAAGTTAGTGCTGGGCGCACCTGAATATAGAGCATGTAATTCGGTCAATAAGTCATCTCTTTTTTCTCGCACTTCCTCTTCAGTGCACGAAGTGGAACGTAAGTCGGTCAGAAGCGAGAGGTACTGCTCGCGAATCAGCCACAGGTCAGCTGCAGCTTGACGGTGCTTCTGCGCCAATTGACCAAGATCATAATCTTTTGTGTAACCATTCAGAACAAGTAAAGCTACAGAAACTATACCACCAGCAATCGCTCCCACTTCCCCAGTTCCAAAGATTATGGATACGAAACCGGCTGTACTAAGCGCAGACAGCACAATTTGTGCAATCTTTATATGGGAAAGCCGATTCAAAAGGATGTCCGCGCATTTCTCATGTGTTTTATGCGAATAAACGACACGGCCATAGCATTCCCGGATCTGCTCTTCAAGGTATGCCTGGTCTTCATTGTTAGCTTGGGAATTTTGTTCCAAAAATCTCTCTCCAGCTCTGTTTTGCTGACCATTCACGTTTAGGCTCTGCCGACTCGTGCTTACATGCTTCTATTGCTATATTACAACATCGCCTTGCTTTCCACTGGAACAAATCTTTTCCATAAACGTACTGTCCACTACCGGGGGCCTTCCAATACTCCTTCGTTCTATCTTGATTTGCCATAAAATCGAAAAAGTCGCGACACATCCAGTCATAGTATACAAAGGACTTATCTTTATACTGCCAATTTTCAATAAACTGGTAGGCCAACGTATCTATCAGCAAGCCACCTATGGGAACATCCCATTTTCTTTTCCAAATGCGCATCATTCTACAAAGCCAAACCAAGTTTTTGTTGCATAGATTATTTCGCACCCTAATCGCTTCAATTTCCGGTTTTGGGTTGGTGATACGCCAACGTCCACCGTTATTTGCATCAGGATATGTGTAGCTTTCATCCTTGTTAACAAAAGCAGGAACAACCTCGTAGGTCAGACCATCGTCAAATGGAACCAGAATTACTTGACCATCACCACGAATTTTAGTTGTCGAGTAGGTTCGCTCTATAGAGCGTTTTACTTCCTGTAGCAATGCGGATTGGCCATTTCCATTGTAATTGTTGTATCGCTCATAAACGCTATATGGCAAACGAAATAGCATATCGAGATCACTAAACCCTCCCACAGCAGTGTTTCTGCCATAAGAGCCGACATAGAGGCTGTGTGAAGTGTCAGAGACTGTATCCCAGAAATCAGTGTTCAGCCTTCTTGTAATAGCTTTATATCGTCTTGATATTGAGTCCTTGTTGTTGACCTTTATATTTCCACAAAATGTACTAAACCAATCTCCTACGGCCATAGTTACTCCTTGCTAACGTCTTGGGTAAGCCGTCGGAACGGAGTGCAGCGTAGTACTGGTCGGCTTCACCCACTGGTTACACGGGCTTTACCACCGGTCACGCCACCATTGCTTTTCCGACAACGCCTCCTCCAATGAAGGCTCCTTTCCTGATCCATCATTGAGGCTAAGAATTGTTGCAATTGTCATTGTACCGACGGGCTGGGATTCGTCGGCTTTTCTACTGTTCATTAAATGCTGGAAGACAGTTTTCTCCACCCCTTTCGGGAAGGTCGTCTTTACACGCTTCAGTATTGGTCTAATGGTATCTAGCACTTCCTGGCCATATTGAACCGCCTCGTCTCGAGAAGGTATTTTTCCCTTGTGAATTACTTCGTTTCGAAACGTCGTCTGTTTCGGTCTAAGCAGCGAAGGTTTTTCGGTAAAGCATTTCAGATACAAAAAAATGAAGGCTCCAAGCTGCCGTTCTGACTGTGATGAGACCTGCTTCCAAGTTTCGGCCACTGTAGCCTCGTCTAAGCCATCCTCCAATAGGACAGCCTTCACAAAGAACTCGTAGAAACGTTCGAGGCTCGACGTAAAAGAGGCAACCGCCTCTCGGTAGTAACCGTCAAGAACCGCGTAAGCACCGAGATCAAAAAGCACTTCAAACTTTTGTTCTTGTAACACCGTTACCGTCGTATGGCCTTTTTCACAGGTGAATTCATAACGGCCATCGTCTCTAAGCTCTACGTACTTCGGGTACGGAGGATGACTATTGCCTTCGTCACTGAAGGTACATTGCATACAGGTAAACGGTAATCTCAAATCAGGAACTCCAAAATTTTATGAACAACGCTCCGTATAACGCCCGACTCACGCGCCGGTTTGGAGCCGCTAAGCGGCGGAAAAACGGTCGCTGTGCAGCCGATTGTTATGCATTTATCTCGTCATAGTTCGGGCAAGGCAATGTATTACTTCTTTCCCATCCTCATATGCTTGCACGACCTCACCGTAAGTAGTTGTTGAGTTCATCTTTCCTTCGTGAGCGAAATCATTGCGCCACGTGATCATATTTGTGTAGGAGCTTTTCATATCCCTTCGATACAGTTGCAGGTGCGACCTAGAAACACTCTGTAGGTTTTTCTTAAACCTTTTCTGATATTTTTCTCCGAATCTGGATATGTACTCATCATGTATTACTTTTATCTTTATTTTCCCATTAATCCGAGAGAAGTAAGACTCAGTAAAATTGCCAAGGACTTTATGCTTTCTCTTGGCGAAATCAATAAATATTTCCTTTACTGCCTGCTCATATACAGTTACAGCGGCAACTGAAACAAAGCCTACATACTTTGCCTTTAGAAGCGGATCTGGAATATCAGGCATCACTGTGTTTAGATGAGAAATCACGTCATCAGCATGCCGAAAGTGATTTGCATAGCTCATCTAACCACCAATTAAAATTTCTTTAACGCGTGAAATTCGATTAACAACCGTTTTGGTGTCAGTGGTGTTAACGCTCGTATCTTCCAAGAATTTGTCGTCATGAGTAAGTTTCTTATACTTTTCTGAGAGACTTACCTTAGACAGCTTGGAGTGGTTCTCAATCAAGACTGACATTACTGAGTCGAGCGCCGAAACATTTAACGGGCCTCTTAAGTTAAAAGGCTTTTCTCCAATCTCAGAAACAACGTACTCCGTAACTTTTGGGAAAACCTCCATAAATTTGACTACCTTCTTCGAATCACCAGATTGATGCTTTTTCATTGCTAGGTTAAGGAACTCTTTCATGGGCTTTTCGTATTTATCTCCTGCTCCTACCAAGGAGAAAACCCTTAATAATAGCTCTACATCTTTCTGGTGCTTGTCTAGATTCGGTCGTCCCAAAATCAGTCGCCAGTTAGGATCTTTATTCGCCTCTTTTAGCAGCTTGCTAAACTGACCTTTAAAAACACAATTTCGTATCTCCTGTGGTTTTAGCGGGGTACCACCCGTGTTTAGTCTTTCAAAAATATGGTAGGCACTTGTACTTTCTCCAATTGGGTTTAACTGCCTTATGTTGATAGCTCTTAACACAGCTTGTTTAAGTTTCCGTTGATCGGATTCATTCAGATCCTCAAATCTCTTTCCATTATATGGATTACCTTCACCCAAGCCGGAAAGCCTAAATACCTGTCTTTTCCCGTGAGTGCTTTCTTTGCCGAAGTAACCCTCCATAAAAAAAACAATACTCAATATCCTCTGCTGCCCATCTATAACAAGATTCTTATTTTCATCATCTATATAGAAGAACACTGGTGGAACAGGAAGACCAGTTAAGAACGAATCCACCAACAAAGAGGACTGCTTAATTCCCCAGACAAATTCTCGTTGATAATCGGGAATCTCTATGTCCTCGTCTTTCCACATCTGGGCGATACCAGACAAGGTATAATCCGAAGGGTAGCTTGCAATATCATAATGAATCGCAACCTCGTCTTCTTCGGTTTCATCCTCAACCTTTACGTCATCTTCAGCAAAATTAGTGCTCATATTTTACCCTTTCAAATTTATATTTCATAACAGTTGTATTATGTAGCATACTCCATATTCCACTTGAACGTGTATGCGTGTTCAATAATGTTATGCTGCACGCTCGACCACCTCTCAACCTATTGAAATTCCTTGGTATTGAGTATAATTCGGCTACATAACACCGATCATCGGGCATGCTGCATATCCCCAATGAACGTGCTCGCTGCCTTTCTGGCATGTCGGCTTTGGGTCGATATCAGACATGCCCCCAGAGCCGCAATGCGGATCCATGTCCTCGAGGAGTAGGGCTGTCATTACGCATACCCTTGCTATCCCAGCGACTCAGTCAGGTTAGCACCATCATCGTATGGCTGCTTGCGACCTTCGTGGAGGATGGGCTTGGCAGGCTTCTCACGCTATCTGGTACTGTATAAATATCAGGTACAGAAAGGAGCCCACCATGCCCCATTCCAAGCTCATCCCGGCTCAGCCGGAACCGCCGGCCTTGCCCCTACCCTATCCGCTGCCTCTCACACGCGCCGGGCTATCGGGCTTTCCCAGTCCCGCCCAGGACTACGAGGGGCGCACTCTGGATCTCAACGAGAGGCTGGTGAAACGGCCGGCATCAACCTTCTTCATGGCCGTCACCGGCGACAGCATGGAGGCGCTGTGCATTCATGCCGGCGACCTACTGGTGGTCGATAGCGCCATCGAACCACGGCCTGGCCACATCCTGGTGGCGTCGGTGGAGGGAGAGCTGGTAGTGAAGCGCTACGAGGTGCTCGGCAACCGTCCCTACCTCTCTTCGGGCAATCCCCGATACCGTCCCATCCCAGCTGCCGACCTGGAGTGCCAGGCCTGGGGGGTGGTGCGAGCGGTGATCCACGAGTATCCGGTCTAGCTGGAGGCGAGTGCCCATGATCGGACTCATCGACTGCAACAACTTCTATGTCAGCTGCGAGCGGGCCTTTCAACCACGGCTGGCGGGCGTCCCGGTTGGCGTACTCTCCAACAACGATGGCTGCGTGATCGCGCGCTCCAACGAGCTCAAGACGCTGGGCGTGGAAATGGGTACCCCGGCCTTCGAGCTGCAGCCGCTACTGCGCCAACGACGTATCGAGCTGTTGTCGTCCAACTATGAGCTCTATGGCGACATGTCCTCCCGAGTAAAGCAAGTGCTGGAGGAATTCTCGGCGGGTGTGGAGCCCTACTCCATTGATGAGATGTTCGTACGTTTCGATGGCTTCGCCCCAGAGCAGCTACATGCCCATGCTCAGGAGCTGTTCACCAACGTACGCCGATACACCCATATCCCGGTCAGCGTGGGGATCGCACCGACCCGCACGCTAGCCAAGCTGGCCAACCGGGTGGCCAAGAAGCTGCCGATCTACGGGGGTGTCTGCATTCTTACCCCAGAAACTACAAAGTGCGAAGAACTGCTGCAGCAGATAGCGCTCGGTGACGTATGGGGCGTCGGGCGCCGCCTAGTCGAACGCTTGGCGCTGCTCGGGCTGCATAGCGCCCGGGATCTGGCCCAGGCCAATCCCAAGCAGATCCGCCGGCGCTTCTCGGTCACCCTGGAACGCACCTGCTTGGAACTCAAGGGAATTCCCTGCATCGAGATGAACGACCCCGGCGAGGCCCGTCAGCGGATCATGACCTCGCGTTCCTTCGGGCGCCTGACCGATTGCCATGTGGAGATCCATCAGGCCATCCGTCAGTTCGCCCAACGCAGCGCCGAGAAGCTGCGCCAGCAGGAGAGTGCAGAGCGACAATCAAGATGAGAGTCACGCGACAATCACGATGAGAAAGCCGAGACCTT
>NZ_WHMA01000064.1 GCF_010994375.1 Halomonas sp. NO4 | reverse complement strand
ACCCGCCAGGGAATCCTCTTCCTGAAGCGCTTTAGCGCTGTAGGGAGGGGAGGAGGTCAACGGCTATACTGGACGCCCGATACCCGGTCCCGGTTGGAGCGCCGCATGCCCAGCGCCATTCGCCAGATCCCCCTCGAGCCGCGCACTCGCCACCACGCCCATGACTTTCACCAGATCGTCATCGGTCTGCGTGGCCAGGCGGAGTTCGAGATCGAGGGCCTGGGTGGCGCCATCTCGGCCTTTTCCGGCTGCATCGTGCCCGCCAACCACGTGCACTACTACGTGGGCCAGGGCGACAACCACCAGCTCATCCTCGACCTGCCCGGCGATGCCCCTTCCCTGACGGGCCACCATCGCGAGCTGGCCCGTCTCTTCGATGCGCCGCGCTTCTTCGACCTCGACGACCCCCTCAAGCGCTACCTGGATTTCCTGCTCCACGAGCTCGCCCAGACCCCTCACGGTCTCGACGACCCCGCGCAGAGCGACCGGCTGGTTGCCACCCTGCTCGGCTGCCTGCACGCACGCCTGGGCGGTGAGCCGGCGGCGACCCCGAAGCGGTTGGATCTGCGCCAGCTCGATCGCTTCATTGACCGCCACCTCGCCGCCCCCCTGAGCGTGGGCGACCTGGCGGCCAAGGCGTGTCTCAGCGAGGCGCACTTTCGCCACTGTTTCCGCGAGCAGACAGGCCTCACCCCCTGGCAATACGTGCGCCATCGCCGGCTGGAGGCCGCCCGCCAGCTGCTCGAGCGCAGCCGACTGCCCCTCTCGGAGATTGCCGCCCGGACCGGTTTCGCCCACCAGAGCGCCCTCTCCCACGCCTTCCGTCGCACCTACGGCCACCCCCCCAGCCAGCTGCGCCAGCGGCGTGCGCTCGGCTCGCCGCCCTCCCCGCGTGTAGCGGCGCCGAAGCCTTCGACTTAAGTCGAAATTTCAAGCCATTAGGGGCGTAAAAACGCGAAATCGACAAAGAGTTCCGGGAAATTCGCAAGCACGCCCCGATGTCCCACTCTAGAGTCAAGTGTATCCATCGGCCCCGAGCGATGCCGCTCGCGTGTTGCCGTGGGTAGGCCGTTTCACGACGGGTAACACCCGGGGGACCTTTCATGCTCAATGCCAACAACATGCTGGCTGCCGACACCTGGCAGCAGGATCTCGACACCCTGTTCGAGCGAATCAGCGACCACTATGCCGTCGATGAGGAACCCTTCGTCGGCGAGCTGATCAAGGTGCTCGCCGCCGACGCCGACGACTTCCGTCGCATCGCCGACAAGACGGCCGAGCTGGTTCGCGAAGTGCGCGAGATGGACACCGCCGTCGACACCATCGACGAGCTGCTGCAGCAATACAGCCTCGACACCCATGAGGGCCTGATGCTGATGTGCCTGGCCGAGGCGATGCTGCGCATTCCCGACAAGGCGACGGCCGACGCCCTCATCGAGGACAAGCTGGGTCCCGCCGACTGGAAGGCCCACGTGGGCAAGAGCGAGTCCTGGCTGGTCAACGCCTCCACCTGGGGGCTGCTCATGACCGGTCGCGTGGTAAACCTGGACAAGCCCCGCGAAGGCAAGCCCAGCGGCTTCATCAACAAGCTGGTCAACCGCATGGGCGAGCCGGTGATCCGCCGCGCCATGGTCGAGGCGATGAAGGTCATGGGCCGGCAGTTCGTGCTCGGCCGCGACATCGACGAGGCGCTCAAGCGCTCCCGGCCGCTGTTCGACAAGGGCTACACCTATTCCTACGACATGCTCGGCGAGGCGGCGCGCACCCGCGACGATGCCCAGCGCTACTTCAAGGACTACGCCCACGCCATCGAGCGAGTGGGCCAGACCAGCCAGAATCTGGGCGACGCCACGCCCGATCCCTCGGTCTCCATCAAGCTCTCGGCGCTGCATCCGCGCTACGAGTTCGGTCGTCGCGAGCAGGTGCTGCGCGAACTGGTGGGCAGCGTGCGCGAGCTCGCCGCACTGGCCCGCGAACGCAACGTGGCGCTGACCATCGATGCCGAGGAGGTCGACCGCCTGGAGCTCTCGCTGGAGGTGTTCCGCGCCGTCTACGAGAGCGAGACGTGCCAAGGCTGGGGCCACTTCGGCCTGGTGGTGCAAGCCTATTCCAAACGCGCCCTGCCGGTGCTGCACTACCTCAACCGCCTGGCCGAGCGCCAGGGCGACGAGATTCCGCTGCGCCTGGTCAAGGGCGCCTACTGGGATACCGAGATCAAGGAGTCGCAGCAGCTCGGCGTGGAGGGCTACCCGGTGTTCACCCGCAAGGCGGGCACCGATGTCGCCTACCTGGTATGCGCGCGCTTCCTGCTCTCCGAAGCCACGCGGGGGCGGATCTTCCCCCAGTTCGCCACCCACAACGCCCACACCATCAGCACCATCCTCGAACAGGCCAACGAGGTCTCGCGGCACTTCGAGTTCCAGCGCCTGCACGGCATGGGCGAGGCCCTCTATGACGCCGCCCTCAAGCGCGCCCCCGAGGGCACCTACTGTCGCATCTACGCGCCGGTGGGCGCCCACAAGGACCTGCTGCCCTACCTGGTGCGCCGCCTGCTGGAAAATGGCGCCAATTCCTCCTTCGTGCACCAACTGGTCGACCCCAAGGTGCCGGTCGAATCGCTCTGTGTGCACCCGGTGGAGACCCTGCGCCAGCACGACACGCTCGCCAACCCCCGGATTCCGCTACCCGCCGATATCTACGGCGAGAAGCGGCGCAACTCGCGAGGCGTCAATCTCAACATTTTCAGCCACTACCGGCCGCTGATGGAGGCCATGGCGCGGGTCATGGACAAGACCTATCAGGCGGGCCCGTTGCTTGCCGTCGAGGTATCGCCGGACCCGGCCAACACCCACAATGTGACCTGCCCCTACGACCGCCGCCACCGGGTCGGTACCGTACAGTGGACCACCCGCGAGCAGGCCGGCCAGGCGCTGGATGCCGCCTGGGCCGCCTTCCCCCGCTGGGATACCACCCCGGTGGCCGAGCGGGCGGCCATCATTCGTCGCTTCGCCGAACTGCTGGAGGATAACCTCGCCGAGCTCATGGCACTCTGCTCCCGGGAAGGCGGCAAGCTGCTCACCGACGGCGTCGACGAGATCCGCGAGGCGGTGGACTTCTGCCGCTACTACGCCATGCGCGCCGAGGAGCTGTTTGGCGCGCCGATGCCGCTGCCTGGCCCCACCGGCGAATCCAACGAACTGTCGCTGGCCGGCCGCGGAGTGTTCGCCGCCATCAGCCCGTGGAACTTCCCGGTGGCGATCTTCTGCGGCCAGATGGTGGCCGCGGCGGTCTCCGGCAACACTGTGCTCGCCAAACCCGCCGAGCAGACCTCGCTGATCGCCCACCGGGTGGTGGAACTGCTCTACCAGGCGGGCATGCCGCGCGACGTGGTCCAGTTGCTGCCCGGCGACGGTCCTACCGTGGGCAGCGTACTGACCTCCGACCCGCGCATCACCGGGGTGGTCTTCACCGGCGGCACCGACACCGCCCAGATCATCAACCGCGCCCTGGCGGCACGTGAGGGCGCCCCGCTGCCCACCCTGATCGCCGAGACCGGCGGCCTGAACGCCATGATCGTCGACTCCACCGCCCTGCCCGAGCAGGTGGTGGTCGACGTCATTCAGTCGGCCTTCCAGAGCGCCGGCCAGCGCTGCTCGGCGCTGCGCGTGCTCTACCTCCAGGACGACGTGGCCGACCGGGTCCTGGAGATCCTGCGCGGCGCCATGGCCGAGCTGCACGTAGGCGACCCCAGCGATCTGGGTACCGACGTGGGTCCGGTGATCGACGAGGAGGCGCGCCAGGGCCTGATGGCGCACATCGAGCGCCTCAAGGGCGAGGGCCGACTGGTGGCGGAGACCTCGCTCGATCCGGCCCACACCGCCGAGGGCACCTTCGTGCCCCCGGCGGCCTTCACCATTGACGGCATCGAGACGCTGGAGCGCGAGCAGTTCGGCCCGGTGCTGCACATCGTGCGCTACAAGGCGAGCGAGCTGGATCGGGTGATCGAGTCGATCAATGGGCGGGGTTACGGCCTGACCTTCGGCGTGCACAGCCGCAACGAATCCTTCGCCGAAGCCATCGCGCAGAAGATTCGAGCTGGCAATGTGTATATCAACCGCAATATCATCGGCGCCGTGGTCGGCGTGCAACCCTTTGGCGGCCAAGGGCTTTCCGGCACCGGCCCCAAGGCCGGCGGACCGCATTACCTGCTGCGCTTCGCCACCGAGAAGGCGGTGACCAACAACACCGCGGCGCTGGGCGGCAACGCCTCGCTGCTGGCACTGGAAGACGAATAACTTTCCATAAAACAACACTGACTGAAGGAACCATCACATGGTTGAGAACAACATGGCCATCGGCTTCACGTTCGTGGTGTACCTGCTGCTGATGCTCGGTATCGGCCTGGTCGCCTACATGCGAACCACCAACCTGTCCGACTATATCCTGGGCGGGCGCACCCTCGGCCCCTGGACCTCGGCGATCTCCGCCGGGGCGTCGGACATGTCCGGCTGGCTGCTGCTGGGCCTGCCTGGGGCAGCCTACATTAGCGGCATTTCGGCAAGCTGGATCGCCGTGGGGCTGCTCGTCGGCACCTGGCTCAACTGGCTGATCGTGGCTCGCCGCCTGCGCCTCTACAGCTTCAAGGTGAGCGATGCCCTAACACTGCCCGAGTACTTCGCCAACCGCTTCCAGGACAAGACCCACCTGCTGCGGGTGATCTCGGCGGTGTTCATCTTGCTGTTCTTCCTCTTCTACACCAGCTCCGGCCTGGTTGCCGGGGGGCGGCTGTTCGAGACGGTGTTCGGCTATGACTACACCCTGGCGGTGACCATCGGCACCATCGCGGTGATCTCCTACACCTTCTTCGGCGGCTTCCTGGCCGTCTCCTGGACCGACCTGATCCAGGGCCTGATGATGGCCGCAGCGCTGGCCATCGTGCCCATCGTCGCCTTCAGCGACCTGGGCGGCGCCAGCGGCGCGGGGGCGGCGCTGGCGTCCGAGAGCGAATACATGCTCGCCTGGTTCCGCGACGCCTCCACCGGCGAGGCGCTCTCCGCCATCGGCATCATCAGCTCCCTGGCCTGGGGCCTGGGCTACTTCGGCCAGCCGCACATCCTGGCGCGCTTCGCCGCCATCCGCAGCGACCGCGACATTCCCACTGCCCGGCGTATCGCGGTGAGCTGGACCGCCATCGCCCTGGTCAGCTCCGTGGCCGTGGGTCTGCTCGGCGTGGGCTTCGTGCAGCGCGACCTGGCCGACGGCGAGACGGTGTTCATGGTCATGGTCAACCTGATCTTCCACCCGGTGGTTGCCGGCATCCTGCTCGCGGCCATCCTCGCGGCGATCATGTCCACGGCCGACTCCCAGCTGCTGGTCTCCTCCTCGGCGCTCACCGACGACTTCTACAAGGCGATCTTCCGCAAGGACGCCAGCCAGACCGAACTCGTCTGGGTGGGCCGCTTCGCGGTGATCGGCATCGCCGTGATCGCCTACCTGCTGGCGCTCAACCCCGACGCCACCGTGCTCGAGCTGGTCGCCTACGCCTGGGCCGGCTTTGGTGCCGCCTTTGGCCCGGCACTGATCCTGTCGCTCTACTGGCGTCGCATGAACCAGTGGGGGGCACTGGCCGGCATTGTGGTGGGCGGCGTCACCGTGGTGCTGTGGGCCGAGGCCTCCGGCGGCATCTTCGATCTCTACGAGATCGTTCCCGGGGTGATCTTCGCCTACATCGCCATCGTGGCCGTCAGCCTCGCCACCGAGGAGCCCAACCTCCGGGTCACCGCCGACTTCGACACCTTCGACGAGACCTGAGCGCTTCGCTGACAGGCCGGCAGCCGCCGGTCGCCAGCCGACAAGCCGCCTGCGGGCGGCTTGTCGCCTTTCTGGCCCTTACAGCCACCAGATCCTCAGCAGCACCACCAGCGTAAAGAGAGCCAGGACCGCGAGACTGAGCGGCGGCGTGGTCAGCCGGCGCAACCCGGGGTGACGCACCTCGAGCCCCAGCGGCTGCATGAAGGCCGATCCCAAGGCCCAGACCCCCAGGGCGATCAGCGGCAGGCGCAGGGGCATGGCCAAGCCACTGATCAACTCAGGGCGCAACAACAGCGCCAGTGCCAGCCCAGCGGCCAGCAGCATGGCGCCCAGCGGCACCCAGGGCAGTGGCTGGTCGCTTTCGCGTGATGGCATGGCAACTCTCCTCGACGCCCTTCCGCCTCAGTGAAGCCGATTTGCGCCCGACATGCGAGCGAAGTCGCTATTTTCCTTTACAAGCATTAGCCAATAAGACCGCCCTGACCGATGCACGCATCCCACAGCGACCGGCAGCAACCCTTGATTGAGCGGGATTAGCGATCCCCATCCCGGCAATAGAAAAATGCTACAAGACTTTTAGAAACACTGTTTCTATACTACATCACAAGATGCAGTTGGGTTGGCGCCACCGACGTGGCTGCCAGCGCTTGCTCAAGACGCTTGCTCAAGAGAGTGCCACCGGCACGACACTAAGGGAGGAATTCCCATGAACCAGCCCCTGAAACTTTCTGCCATTGCCGTGACTGCCAGCCTGCTGCTGGCCAGCCAGGGCGCCCTGGCCTACAGCGCCGGCGACATCTTCGTGCGCGGCGGCTTCGCCAAGACCGAGGTCAAGTCCGACAACGGCTCGGCCGATGGGCAATCGTTGGACATCGAGGACGAGAACGGCTTCACCTACGGTGCCGGCTATCTCTTCCACGACAGGATCGGTGTCGAGCTGAACGGCAGCGAGCCGTTCGAGCACGACCTGACGCTCGAAACTGCCGGCAGCATCGGCAGCGTGGACCGCATGCCGGTCAACCTGCTGGTCAACTACTACCCGCTGGGCGGTCTCGACTCCCGCGTGCAGCCCTATGTAGGCGCCGGGGTGAACTACACCCGCTTCTCCGACGAACCGGACGGCCTGGACGTCGATCACTCCTACGGCGCCGTGGGCCAGCTGGGCATCGACCTGGCGGTGACGCGCAACCTGATGCTCAACGGCTTTGCCAATTACGCCGACGTAGATGCCGATATCGACAGCGGCGGCCAGCAGACCGGCACGGCCAAGGTCGATCCATGGACCATCGGCGGCGGCATCACCCTGCGCTTCTGACGCTCGCGCCAACCGCTGCTCCACTCAGCAACGCCGGGCACTTGCCCTAATGCCAGTCAGTTAAGCCTATTCTCTATAAGCTGATCATGAGACCTTCCCGTGTCAGG
>NZ_WHMA01000063.1 GCF_010994375.1 Halomonas sp. NO4 | reverse complement strand
GGTGACCTGGAGGGTGAGGGTGTCCGAGCGAATGATGGCCATCAACTAACTATATGTTTATCCAGTTTCACCAGCAAGGCTATCGCCTTGCACCGCCTTGACTGTCGATTCATTCCAAAAATCGAATCGCAGAATGCGGCGGGATTTTGTTCAATAACTCAAGATCTGCGGAGGTGGACTGATGCAGCCGTCATTCGCATTGCCTCCTTGCTTCTTCTTAAGCCGGCTTTACAGCATTACTGCCAATGCAGCGTTGTGTGGCCCGCTTGGCTTCCCTACACTTGGTGCCTCGTTACTCTCGTCCCTCTTAGGATCACGGTCATGGCGCGATCTGAACGTCTACACCGTCGGCTGACGACACTGAGTCGTGCCAAGAAGCGCTTGATCATGGTTGCGGCGGATCTGGTGGCCTTGCCGCTAGCACTGTGGTCAGCCTATGCGTTGCGCTTTGCCGAGTGGTGGCCGGCACGCTATGTCGAGCCCTTTTGGTGGCTTTTCTTGCTCACCCCCGTGGTGGGTGTCTTTGTGTTTGCACGTCTGGGGCTCTACCGCGCCGTGGTGCGCTTCATGGGTCCCCAGGCGCTTTGGGCGGTGGTCAAGGGCTCGGCGCTGCTGGCGCTCTTGATGTGGGCCTCGGCCTTTTTTTACCAATGGCAGGGGTTTCCCCGTTCGGTACCGGTCAATTTTGCGTTGGTCACCCTGGTTTACGTCGGCGGTACGCGCCTGCTGGTGCGCAGCTACTATCACTGGCTGATTCGCCACTACACCGAGAAAGAGGGGGTGGCGATCTATGGAGCTGGCGGCGCCGGGGCGCAGCTGGCGATGGCCTTGGCCAACGGTCGCGAATTCTACACGGCCGCCTTTCTCGACGACGATCCGGCGCTGTGGGGCAGTACCATCAAGGGCGTCAAGGTGTTCAACCCCGGCGAGTTCGCGCCGGTGGTTCAGCAGTTGAACATCACCCGGGTGCTGCTCGCCATGCCCTCGGCGACCAAGAAACAGCGCAAGCACGCGCTGGATCAACTGGCCGAGGTGCCGGTGCACGTGCAGACGGTGCCCTCGATGCCGGAGATCGTCTCCGGCGAGGCCAGTGTCGATCAGCTGCGCGAGGTGGAGCTGGAGGACCTGCTGGGGCGCGACCCCGTGCCGCCGCGCGAAGAGCTGCTGGAAGCCAGCATTTGCGGGAAGGTGGTGATGGTCACCGGCGCTGGGGGCTCGATCGGTAGCGAGCTTTGCCGGCAGATCATGCGAGGCAATCCCAAGGCGCTGGTGCTGTTCGAACTGAGTGAATACAGTCTGTACGCCATCGGTCAGGAGCTGGACGCCCTGAAGGCGGACATGGGCGCAACCTTCGGCATTTACCCGCTGCTGGGCAGTGTGTGCCACCGCGAACGGGTCGAAGCGGTGATCGCCCATTACGGCGTACAGACCATCTACCACGCTGCGGCCTACAAGCATGTGCCGATTGTCGAGAACAACGTGTTGGAAGGAGCGCGCAACAATGTCCTGGGCACTCGGGTGGTGGCGGAGAGGGCCGCCAAGCTGGGCGTAGAGCGCTGCGTGCTGATCTCCACCGACAAGGCGGTGCGGCCCGCCAATGTCATGGGGGCGACCAAGCGTATGGCCGAATTGGTATTGCAGGACCTGGCGCGGCATTCCAGCACAACCGTCTTCTCGATGGTGCGATTCGGCAACGTGCTGGGCTCTTCCGGCTCGGTGGTGCCGCTGTTCCGCCGCCAGATCGAGCAGGGTGGCCCGGTTACGGTCACCCACCCGGAGATCACTCGCTACTTCATGACCATTCCCGAGGCTGCGTTGCTGGTGATCCAGGCCGGCTCCATGGCCGAAGGGGGTGATGTATTCGTACTCGATATGGGCGATTCGGTGAAGATCGTCGACCTGGCGCGGCGCATGATCAAGCTGTCGGGCCTGGAAGTGAAAGACGAACACAACCCCGAGGGGGACGTCGAGGTCGTCTTCACCGGCTTACGGCCGGGCGAGAAGCTCTATGAGGAGTTGCTGATCGGTGACAACGTGGTGGGTACCTCGCACCCCAAGATCATGCGTGCCCAGGAAGAGGTGTTGAGCGCGAATACCCTGGCCCGCTTGTTGGATGAGCTGGAGGAGGCCGAGCGGCAGCTCGACTGCCACCAGGCCTGCGAGGTGCTCAAACAGGCCGTGAGCGGCTTCCAGCACAGCTCGCCGATGGTGGATCTACTGCTGCCGGTAACGGCTGAGGCCAAGTCTCGGGAGCCGCATGTTGCCGCCGTGGCCAAGGCCGTAAAACCGTTGCACTGAAGCCCCGTCTCGCCAGAACGACATGCTAGAATGGCCGGCCTTTGTGTCGGCCATTTTGTTGTCGACTGGCGGATAAGAACGATGAGCGTGGGGACATGACGTGGCGGTGTTGGCAATGAGGGGGATGGGAGAAACGACGATCTGGGTTCAAGGCTATGTGAATCTCGCAGTGCTGCTGCTTGGCGCCTTGCCGTTGGTCGTGCCCACGGGCTATTCGGTTGGCGCGGTATTGTTGCTGCTGGGCAGCGCGGTGTTGTTGGTTCAGCGCCCGCGCCTCGGGTTGTCGTATCAGGACTGGCTGATCATCGCGGCAATGGCTTTTTATGCGGTGGTGGGCATGGGTGACGCCTGGTGGGGCGGAGCGAGCAGTCGCGAAATGGACAAGCCGGTGCGGTTTCTGCTGGCCATTCCGGCCATGTTGCTGGTGATGGCCTACCCCCCTCGTCGTCGCTGGCTATGGGTGGGGCTTGCGTTGGGTGCTACTGGAGCTGGGGCACTGGGCGGTTGGCAGTTTTTCATCGAGGGGGTGAGTCGAGCGAGCGGCCTGACTCAGGCGATTCAGTTCGGCAACCTTGCCTTGTTGCTGGGGTTTTTGTGCGTCGCCGGCATGGGCTGGGCATGGGCACAGCCGCAGCGTCGCTTTTGGCTTGCCCTGCTATTGCTCGGGGCGCTGGGCGGTGTCGCCGCTTCACTGCTCTCGGGGAGCCGGGGTGGCTGGGTTGGGCTGCCGCTGATTCTGTGGGTACTCTATCGCGGCTATGGCCGTGAATTCGCGCTGCGCTGGCGCCTGGCCGCAGTAATGGCGGTGGTGCTGGCCGCCGGCGCGGTTTACGCCACGCCACAGCTGGGTGTGCAGGGCCGGGTCGATCAGGCCGTGACGGAGTTTGGTGGCTACCTGCGTGGCGAGGACCGCACCAGTTCGGTGGGCGTGCGTTTCGAGATGTGGAAAGGCGCGGCACGCATCGGCTGGGAGAATCCGGTGCTCGGTGTAGGCATTGCCCAGTTCGAGTCCGCCATGGGCGAGTTGGCCGAGCAGGGTGTCATTGTTGATAGAGCAAAGGAGTTTGGGCACGCGCACAACGAGTTTCTGGATACCTGGGCAAAACGCGGCGCGCTGGGCTTGGCCGCACTTCTGATTGTTTACCTAGTCCCCATTCGTCTTTTTGCCAATGGCATCAACCATCCCGACCTCCAGATACGGTCGCTGGCTGTGGCCGGCACGCTGCTGCCCGTGGCCTTCATCGATTTCGGGCTCACACAAGGCTTCTTTTCGCATAACAGCGGCGTGATGGTCTACGCCTTCTGGCTGGCCGTGCTGTGGGGAAGTTTCAGCATGCGCCTCAAGGTGGCAGGGCGGGGTTAAGTGGGAAGGTGAGACTGCGTGGCTACGCCATCTCGTGGTCGAAGGCGACAATCTGGCGCTGAGCCCGGGAGAACTCCACGCCGATCAGGTGAGTCGGCTTGCCCTGGCCGCGGTATTTGTCGGCGTAGCCCTTGTCCTTGAGCTGCTGCAGGGCGTGGCCTTCGGGCAGCTGTTCCACCACCTTGAACTCGAACAGGTAGAGATGGCCGGCGAAGTCGACGGTCATGTCGACGCGGCCGGTGTGGCTGGCGTCTTCCACGGTGATCGCCAGCCCCAGGGCGGCGAAGTGGCTGTAGAAGACGCTGGCGTAGTGGCCTTCATACCGGGCAATGGGGTTGTTGCGGTACCAGTCATGCGGCAGGCTGGCGTAGAGCGCCTTGAGGTGGGCTTCCAGGCCGGCCAGGTCGTGGGCCTGCAGGCACCTGAACAGGGTCAGTCGCTGGGGGGCGGCGTTGTCCAGGCCGAGGGCGGGTAGCAGCGCCTGGTTGAGGCTGGACTCCACCTCCCGGTTGGGATAGCCCAGGGTGTAGAGCCAGTAGCCGGTCATCGGTTCTTCGACGTCATGTACCGTCAGGTAACCGGTCTGGAAGAGCAGTCCCTCGGTGGTGATCTGGTCCACGTCGAATCGGCCGAGCAACTCGGCTTCGGTCTGTAGCTGTTCCAGCCGGGGCGTGAAGACACCGCGTTCGGCGAGCAACTGGACCAGGAAGGTCGGCGTGGCGCTTTCGAACCAGTACGGGCCGAATTTGCGCTTCCGGAACAACAGCAGCACATCGAAGGGATTGTAGACCGCAGCGACCTCCTGGCCGCCCCAGCGATAGCCGTTGTACCAGCGGCGGATCTCGTCGCGATCCAGCCCCGGCAGCTCGGCGGCGAACACCGTGTCGATATCGGCCTCGGTATAGCCGCAGATATCGGCATAAGGCGTATCGAGGGTGATGTCGTTGAGGTTGTTGAGCCCCGAGAAGAGGCTGACCTTGCTGAACTTGGAGACGCCGGTGAGCAGCACGAAAGCCAGGTGAGGGTCGGCGTCCTTGAGCACCGAGTAGATGTTCTTCAGCCCCTCGCGCAGTTCCCGGGCGCGCTCGGGCTCGGTGATGTTGTCGAGGATCGGCTTGTCGTATTCATCCACGAGCACCACGGCACGCTGGCCGTGGTGCTGGTGCGCCAGGCGAATCAGCTCCGCAAAATCGCTGGAAATCAGCTCGGGCTGCGGCTTCTCGATGCCCAGGCGCTCGCGATGCTGCTGCAGCTGGTAACGGATATGGGCATCCAGTCCCTCGCGGCTCTGCATGACGCCGTCGGCGAAGCTCAGACGGATCACCGGATGGTGAACCTGCCAGTCCCACTTGTCGTGGAGGTGGAGCCCCTGGAACAGCGCTTCGCGCCCTTCGAACAGGCACTTGAGGGTGTCGATCAGCAGGCTCTTGCCGAACCGGCGCGGGCGCGACAGGAAGTAGTACTTGCCTTCCGCCACCAGCTGATGGAGCTGCGGGGTCTTGTCGACGTAGTAGTACTCGCCGCCGACGATGTCGGCGAAGGTCTGGATACCGATGGGAAGCTTCTTGCGCTGCTGGGCCATACCTGTCTCGCGGATCGCGGTTGCGCTGAGATGAGTCTATCACGGGCACGTATGGCTCAGGCTGGCCCGCCGCTCGCCCTCAACGCAGCATCCGCCGTTTCATGCTGTCGAGCCAGCTCAGCATGCCCGGCGTCTCGGCAAAGACATCGCGCATCTGCTGGCGGTAGAGCCAGGCCTGGTCGGCACCGCCGAGGATCATGCCAGAGGGGTCAAGCTTGGGCTGTTTTCGTTTGCTGGCAGTCAGGTAGTTGAGGACCTTGGGCAACGCCTGGTAGGCCTCCTTCAGGGCCTCTTCGGCGTCGTGCAGGCGATTGAGCCGAACCAACGCCAGTACGCGGCCATAGCGGATCTCGGCCAGGTGGTCCCCTGGATACTGTTCGGTGAGCGCCAGCGCTTCCTGATCGTGCCCGGCACGCAAAAGGGCGTCGGCAAGCGGGGCGCGAACGCCGAGGTTGTCGTTCGGGCACAGGGCCAGTGCGCGTTGGAAACCGGCGATGGCACGATCCAGGTCATTCTCGTCCAAGGCCTGCTGGACCAGATGGCGAATTACCGGTCGGTGCTCGAGCATGCCCCAGGGCAGTTGGCCGCCAGCGGGCAGGGCGGACAGGATGTGGTCGATGACGCGTTGCTGCTGGTTGTCCAGCGCCTGTTGGAAGGCGTCGCGGTCATGGAAGATCAGCTCTTGGCCGGCCTCGTCGAGGGATTCCAGGAAGGTCGGGCTCTGCAACAGGCCGGGGTGACGCTCGATCAGCGCCAGGTTCATGGGGTCGGTTTCCTCCATGTCCCCATAGAGCACGGTTTCGGCACGTTGCACCTCGGGTGAGAGCGCCAGAAAGTATTCTTCGCCGTTCTGGCTCGGCGGCCCTGCGTCGAAATGCACCGGCAGCAGGGGCTCGCGGCCGGCCTGCTCCAGCCGATGCGTGAGCGCATCGAGTTGGGACTGACTGGGCCCTGCCACGAATGCCTCGTCGTCATCGCTATCTTCGTCTTCGGGGAGATCGCCAAGCGAGCGCAGCAGGCTGTCGTCGGCGGCATCGTCCAGAGTCGCGAGGCTGGCCTGTTCCTTGAGCAGCGCGACGGCCTGCGCGTCGCCCAATTCCTCGGCAACCGGCAGCCATTCCGTTGCCGCTGCCTGGGCCTCCTCGTCTTCCCCCAAGGCACGCAGACAGGTCACCAGCAGCAGCCCCGTCACAAGGTTGCCGGGGTCATACAGATCCGCCTCCATGACCAGCAGCATGGCCTCTTCCGGCCGTTCCCTCTCCAGGCGACGACTGGCCAGCCACTGCAGAGCGGCGCTGCGTGCCGAGAGGCCAAGGTCGTCGAGCAGCGCATGGAATGCCTTCTCTCCGGCTCTCTGATGCCCCAGTGCCTCGTAGGCTTCACCGAGCAACTGCACGGCGTGGGTTTGAAGGGTGGCATCAAGGCCGTCACGCTGCAGGAGCGCCAGCAGGATGGTGCGTGCCTTGCCGGGATGCGCCTCTTCCAGTTCGAGATCGGCGAGGGCCAGTCGTACCCGGGGAGGGGCTTTCTTCATGGCTTCATGGCGCTGCTGGCGGCTATAGAGTGACACGGCACGATGGACGATCGGCATTTCTTCCTCGACCGCCATGGTATGACCGGACAGGGCGTTCAGACAGCAGCGTTTGAACTTCTTGCCGGAGCCACAGGGGCAGGGATCGTTGCGCTTCGGTTCGGGAAGCGGAGCCGGCTTGAACCCCTGAGAAGGCAGCGGAGTAGCATTCCATACCGAACGGCCCAAGACCCAGAACGGCATGTCAGCATCGAACCACTGCTCGAAGCCGGTGCTGCGTACGATATCACCCAGCGCCTCAAGATACTGCGAAGGGTTCTCATGACGCAGGATATGCTTTAGGGAGGCTTCCAGAAAGGCGGCAGTGGCCGTTTCCAGTCCCGCGGGAATCTCTGGTGTATCGGCGTGCATGGTCAGCTGAGCGTTCTGTGAACTGGGTTGGCGAGGAGTGTACACGCACCGTGACGTCGACGAAAATCGGCCCCCCACACTGAGAAGGTGATGCTGGGTGGCAAGCGGGTCTGCCACATTACCGGAACCACTGCCCTGGTAAGGAGCGTGGTATCCTGCCGGCACATCAACGCCAGGGACGCCGCATGGCCAGCAACCATCACGATACCGGCTACAAGGAGCTGTTCAGTCACCCGGAGTTCGTCCAGCAGCTGATCGACGGTTTCGCGCCGCCGGAGATCGCTCAACTGATGGACTTCGCGACGCTGAAGAACCACAGCGGGAACTACATCACGCCGCTGTTC
>NZ_WHMA01000062.1:7433-7599 GCF_010994375.1 Halomonas sp. NO4 | reverse complement strand
GTCGGTACAGCCCAAGGTCAAGGCCGACCTCCATGACATCTGGATGGCCGAGACCCGCGACGAGGCGCACAAGGCCTTTGATCGCACGCTGAAGCGCTTCGAGGCCAAGTACCCCAAGGCGATGGCATGCCTGGCCAAGGATCAGGACGAGCTGCTGGCGTTCTAC
>NZ_WHMA01000062.1:0-7423 GCF_010994375.1 Halomonas sp. NO4 | reverse complement strand
AGAGCACTGGGTGCATATCCGCACCACCAACCCGATCGAGTCGACCTTCGCCACGGTCCGCCTGAGGACCAAGCGCAGCCGGAACTGCGGCTCCCGGGCGACGACCCTGGCGATGGTCTTCAAGCTGCTCCAGAGCGCCGAGAAGCGCTGGAAGCGCATCAAGGGGTTTAGCAAACTGGAGCTGGTCGTGAATAACGTCCGGTTCCGGGATGGGGAACAAGTAACCGATCAGTCAGACAGGACTGCCGCCTGACTGCCATCCACCAGATTTGACTATAACTCCAGGAGTGTTCCCAAAACCCAAAAACGACGAAGGCCGTCGAGCTAATTGCTTGACGGCCTTCAAAATTCTGTGGCGGAGGGGGAGTCCGTTGTTTTAGCTTCCCACGATGTCCTGATAACTCTATATATTCATTCTATATCAACTGCTTGTATTGCACCAACGTCCCACAAGGTCTATCGTAATCCAATCAATCTGGGGGACCATTTGGGGGACTATTCCCCTTCCATAGAGGTAGGGCAGCGATGGCAATACACAAGCTCAGTCCGCGCAAGGTTGCAACCGCGGGGCCTGGCAAGCACGAGGATGGCGGCGGCCTTCGTCTGGTAGTCTCAGGAGGCGGGGCAAAGAAGTGGGTGCTCCGATTCACACTGAAGGGCAAGCGCCGTGAGATGGGGCTGGGAAGCTTCCCTGACACCGGTCTGGCTGATGCTCGTCGCAAGGCTGAGCATTATCGTCGACTTGCCAAAGACGGAACCGACCCGATTCAGGCGCGAGATGTAGAACAGCAAGAAAACTCTACTCCCACCTTCACGAGTTGCGCTGCTCGTTACATCCAATCCCACCGGCGCAGTTGGCGCAATGCGAAGCACGCTCGACAGTGGGTAAGCACGCTGAAAACGTATGCTCGCCCGGCAATTGGCCATATGCCGGTTGACGAGATCGACACCCAAGACATCGTATCGATTCTCAATCCTATTTGGGCGTCGAAGACAGAAACAGCGAAGCGGGTACAGGGGCGAATCGAAAACGTCCTGGACTATGCCGCAGCTCACAAGTACCGCGATGAATCCAATCCCGCTAGGTGGCGTGGCCACTTGGACAAGCTGCTGGCCAAGCCCTCCCGGGTCAAAAATGTCAGCCACCATCCGGCTATGCCATACGATGAAGTTGCAGCCTTCATTGCCGAGCTTCAGGGCTATACCAGCATTTCCTCCAAGGCACTGCAGTTCCTGATCCTGACAGCGACGCGGACTTCGGAAGTCCTGCGCACGGAGTGGCCGGAAATCGACCTCAAAAATGCCACTTGGACGATACCAGCCGAGCGCATGAAAGCGCGTCGGGAGCATAGAGTTCCGCTATCCACCCAGGCAGTGTCACTGCTTTCCGACCTCCCTCGGGTGCAGGGTAACCCATACGTATTCCCTGGTGCACGGCTCGGTAGGCCCCTGTCGAACATGGCGATGCTGCAGCTGATGCGAGGCATGGGCTACGGAGTCGGTGGCAATCGTGGCGACTACGTCCCACACGGGTTCCGCTCCAGCTTTCGAGACTGGTCAGGCGAAGTTTCCAGCTATCCACGGGATGTCGCCGAAATGGCACTGGCCCACACCATCGAAAACAAGGTAGAGGCCGCCTACCGGCGGGGCGACCTGTTCGAAAAACGGCGGTCTATGATGCAAGACTGGAGCGACTTTATTACTGGCACGCAATGCGTAACACTCTGAATCACCTTATGCAGTGCCAAGTTTGGCCAGATACGGCTATAGCCACCAAGGTCAAATTGGTATCTACATCGCGTGATACAGTGATTGCACCATCGGCTCTCGCCAGGGAAGGCTTTATGGCTCCACACCGTCGCATCAGCCGGACGCAGCTCCTCGGGTATCTTAAGAAACTGGAGCAAGAATCGCCGGTACCTGAACTAAAGCTCCGCCAAGCCGCCCGTCAGTTCGGCCTGATGATCGACGACCTGCTCGATGGCGCCGAGCGCCAGCATGTGAAACGAAACCTCGTCACCTATACCGGCATCGCTCCCGGCGTCATTGACCAGTGGCGAGCCGCGGTCGATGTGGAGCACGCCTCATCCCGGATCGACCAGGCGGCGCTGGGCAACAGTCACAACGCGCGGGTCAGCGGAGTCATGCTCACGGTGCGCAGCCGGCGTCAGTCGCATCCGCAGGTGTTACTGGTCGATGCACACGGCACCATCGACACCGGCACTGCCGCTCCGCCCGCTGAGCGTGCCGTGATCGTGGAGAACCTCGAGAACTTCCTGAACCTCACCGGCACGCTGGCGTTGCTCCCTGAGTGCGGGCTCGGCCCCGAGTGGCAGGAGGCTGACATTCTCTACGGTAGCGGCAACAGCATCACCAACCACCTGCTGACCCCGGTTTTCCAGCAGTACCGGGAGATCGGCTGTCTGTTCGACCCTGACCCTGGCGGCGTGCGCATGTGCGACACCCTCTACCAGCGGGGCGACCTCCCGCCGCTGTTCTTCCTCGCGCCAGCTGACCTCCCGGCTCGTCTCGAAGCCTCCCTTCGAACCATCGACAAGGGCCAGCGCGAACAGTTGGCGATACACATTCGCCGCTCACCGCCCTGCGCCTATGTGGGCGGACTGATCTTCAAGACCGGCCGGCACCTCGAACAGGAAACCTACCTGATCCCGCCACCCTCTACCGCGGAGACCCCCCAATGAATCTGGGCTTTGATACCTTCGACACCTTCCGCTTCAAGCAGCTGGTCTTCGTCAACAGCGCGGCCTACGCCTACACCCAGATTCGCATCGATCAACACACGGCTCTGTTTGGCGAGAACAATCTCGGCAAGACCTCGATGCTCAACGCCTTGAAGCTGTTCCTGCTTCCCGAGGTCAACTTCCGCAAATGCGCCAGCAAGTTCAACTTCCGGGGCACCAACGGCAAGGTCTACGACGGCCTGGCCAGCTTCCGCTACTACTTCCCCGAGGATCGGACGTTCATCATTCTGGAGGCCGAGAACCCCCACAATGACTTCTGCATCGTCCTGCATCGCGGCAGCGCGACCGACCAGCTGGAGTACGCGCGGATGGTCGTACCCCGCCCCTACGCCGACATCCAGCACCTGTTCTGGGACGTTGAGGCCGCGGCGGATGACGGGATCGGCGCCCCGGTCGAGAGCATGACCCTGCAGGGGACGAAAAGCGCCCTACGCGAGATGGGCGGAGAGCCGCTGAGTGATGGGAAGACCATTCAGGAGCGCCTGTTCACCAATCAGCCCTACGACAAGAAAGCCGGCCGGTACAGCCTGCTGCCTCTGCGCAATGGCGCCGGCAAGCGGGAGATGGATGCCTGGCGCAAGCTGGTGCACCTCGCCTTCGACATCACCGCCCAGGATGAGCGCACCTTGCCGGACACGCTGGCCACGATCATCGAGGGGCAGAAGAGCCGCAAGCAGGAAGAGCTGAACATCAACCTCAACGCCATCGTAGAGGAGGCGAACCAGCTGCGCGAGGAAGGCGACCGCATCACGCGCATCCGCAACGCCTCCGACTACTGGGAGGCATTCAACAGCCACTTCCTGCACGAACAGCAGCTGCGAGGCACCGCCGCAAAGGGGTATGCCGACCTCGATGACAGCGTGGCCGTCGAGGAGGAGCGCCTGTCAGAGGTACAGGAGACTGCCGCCAAGACCCTTCAGGAGGCGGAAAGCCGAGCGGAGACATTGGCTCAGACCAAGCGTGACAGCGAGAAGGCGGTGATGGGGGTTGCGGCCGACGTGAAGGCGACTCAGAAACAGGCCGATGAGCTTCGCAAGCAGATCAATGCCGCCCATGCCACCATCAACGAATACCATGGCATGCCGCGCTCGGAGATCATTGAAATCCTGGATGAGCACGTAGCCGAGCAGGTCGAGGCCATGGCCGGGTACGACAACAAGGCCGTGGCCCAAGAGAACCTGTCGCAGGTAAACCGGCGGCTCGAGGGGAACAAGCGCCAGGCGCTGCAACTGGACAAACAGCTGTCCAGCCGCGCACCCACCCTGCTGGACGATCTGAAGGTGCGCGACGCGAGCATCCTCTACTCGCTGAATACCGTTCTGGGCACCACCCACGGGGAGCTGACCGCCGAACAGAAGCAGGCGTTCATCCAGTTCAGCCGCCAGTTCCACTCCGAAGACGGCAACCTCGTCCTGGGCCAGCCCCAACAACGCATCACGCTGAAGGGCATCGCCTACAAGGGCTACGACGCCGAAAAAACGCGGCAGAGCATGCAGCATGAGCTCAATGACCTGCGGGCCGGCATTGAGCGCGATGAAAAGCGCCGGGCAACATACATAGAAGAAGCCACCCTGAGCGCCGAGGAGATTTCCAAGCGACGCAAGGCCGCCGAGCAGAAGATGCGCAAGGCAGAGCGGGACAAGAACTCCCTCAATGCCCTCGACGCCAACAAGGAGAACCTCGAGTCCCTGGAAGCAGAGCTGAAGGAGCTGGACACGGCTCTGGCTGAGCACAAGCGCCAGTTGGAGACCGCTGAAGCCGACTGGCAGGAGGCTGAGACCCAACGCAAGGCCGCCCGCCAGGACCAGAAGCTGATTCAGGACCAGGCCCAACAGATAAAGCTCATTCGTCAGCGGCTCAACAGGATTGGCAAGGACGCCAACAACGTCCTGGAGGGACGCCACCGACACCTTTCCCCGACGCCATGCGCCGTCACCGAAGCGACCATTGCTGCGCTCGAGGAGGACGTCGACAAGCTGAGCGCACTGCGCACGAAGGTGCATGACCACCTGCGCAAGCTGCTTGCCATCAACATCCTGCCCAACATGGACAGCCAGGCCCATATCAGCGCTTTCACCGGCGAGCAGGTGGAAGACTTCCACGACCAGCTGAAGGCGGTCTACGACAACCTCGACACCCAGGAAGCCAATCACCGGCACAAGGTCGAGCGACACAACAAGACCACGCACACCCAGGTCGAGATCCTGCGCACGGCCAAGGAGCAGGTCACAGCCTTCATGAACCGCATCAACGCCGAGATGGGCCAGTTCACGATTTCTGATCTTGAAGCGGTTCGGGTGGAGTACCAGCTTCACCCGCGCTTCCAGCAACTGTTGGCCAACCTCGACAAGGCCGACCTGCTCAGCGACGAACTGCAGGATGACCGCGTCTACAGCCAGCTCAAGGCATTCCAGGCGGACTTTTTCAACAGGGATGCCCGGCGCACCGGGATCCTGCTCAGCCTCGACAAGATTCTGGAACGGGTCACCTACAGCTACCGCAAGCGCGGCGAGGACGGGTGGACGACCAACGCCCAGTCCAACGGCACCACCATGATGATTACCACCAACCTGCTCTCGGTGTTGATGTCGCGACTAATGGACGGCGAGGCGCAGGTGACGATGCCGTTGGTAATGGACGAATTCGGCTCCCTGGCCACCCGCAACATGCGTACCGCCCGAAAGATGGCCGAGCAACACGGCTACTGCCTGTTCGTGGCCAATCCCAACCGCGATTCGAAGATCACCCAGGTGCTCGGCAACTACGTCCACCTGGGCCTTTTCCACGCCAGCCGGGCCTATGCCGAGAATCGCACGGTTGTGCACCATGGCCTTTGCGAGTCACTCACCCGCCAAGGGAAGATCACCTTGCGAGAGGCTGGCGCCGATGAGGAGGCGATCCCCCACCCCGAGGAGGAGCCCGGCCAGTGAACATCAAGTCGCCCTTCATCCTGAAGCAGCTCATCGACCACCGGCAGCTATTCACTCAGCTGGTGGCCTACATCGAAGAGAACGATGGGGACGTGGAGATCCCCATCCGCCTGTACCGGGGCCTGGTCAGGCAAGCGGTGGCGGCTCAGGCCACTCACGGCACTGAAGTCGAATGTCAGCGCATTCGCTATACCCTAGCGGAGGACAACCTGCTGCGTGAGCGCCTGATCGTGCGCATCGACCAGGCCCGCGGCACGTTGGTGCTGGCGCCGTTCGTCGTGGACATGCTGCGCCATTTCGATATCGGCCGCATGCGGGGCCTGAGCCAGGCCGAGCTGGAAGACTTGCGGGAGGGTCTCAACCAGAGCCTTGCCGCGATACAGCGCCTGCCGATCGACATAGCGGATGAAAACTTCACCGATGAACTGCGTCTTCTTCGGCGTCGGATACAGGACACACTGGGCAAGATGCAGGAGAGCATCGCTGCTCTGGAAGCCCAGGGGGACCACCTGGCGGATCTGGTGGAGCAGCAGGACGTGGGCAGCATCGAAGGAGCGACCGAAACCCGCAAGGCCCTGGAACACATCAACCGCATCTACCAGCGCTACATTCTGCCGGCCCTGGAATTCCTCGACCCCAAAACACGCTTCAAGCAAGGCATCCCGGCGGTAACGGCCATTCGCCGCATCGCCAAGCTCACTGCCGACAGCGCCTTCCCCTCACTGAATGAGGAGCTGCAGCTATCGGCCAACGCGATTCATAGTTACGTCAATGATATCGATACGCTGCGCCTCTCTCTAGAGCGATACGTCCGCCAGGATCGGCATCAACGGGAGCAGTACGACTGCATCGAACGCGCCTTTAATGCTCTCAAGGTCGCCACGGAAGAGCGTCACGATGACAGCTTCCGCAACATGTACATCCCGGTGCGCCATCCTGCTATCCAGTCACCCGGCACCTTCCTGGGCATCAAGCGCATGCGCTTCGCCCGGCTCGATTGGCATGACATTGACCACCGGGCCGACATCGAGGAGTACACCGACCGGCGCATTGAAGAGCTGCGGGCCGAACGTGACCGGGCCGGAGCCATTACCATCGATCCGGCACGCGCCGGGCTGTCGGAAGCCGAGCTGCGCGAACAGTTGCGCCAGCACGAGATCCAGACGCTGCTTGAGCAATGGGCCACCCCCGAGGACTGCCGGGATCTTCATGCCGCGCTCCACTGCTATCTGGAAAGCCGCCTCGAGGGGTACACTCTGAACGACCTCCTCGAAGCCCTCGACTGGGTCATGGCACTGCCTGACTTTCGCTTTCACGCCCGCTTCCAGCACCACGTAATCGTCCATGGCGAGCTGGCGCTGTCGTACCATCCCCTCATTCCTCACGAGGCCCCTGCCAAGGAGACCACACCATGAGCGATACACCCCTCCCCCATGAGCCGAACACCTGGCGGCCGGTCGTCAACCGACGCTTGAGCCAGGAGGCCTTTCGCAAGATGACTTCTGGCCAGGTGATCAACCAGACGCAGTATGTGGACGGGAAGCTGGTTCCCAACCCGCTGTTTGATGAGCTCTTCAAAGAGCGTGACCGCTACTACGTTGAGGCTTATGCCAACATGGGCATGGAGCTGGTACAGCGCCCAGGTTTCTTCTACGTGCGCACTCTTAGCCACGATGCCTGTCAAGCTTGTTGGAACCTGGAGTCAGGCGGCTTCTAATCGCTGATCGCGTT
>NZ_WHMA01000061.1 GCF_010994375.1 Halomonas sp. NO4 | reverse complement strand
GAGGCACCACCCTCGGGAACAGCGCCAGTCAGGCGCTGCGCGCCATGCCTGGCGCACATCGAAAAAGCGGCAGGCTTGCGCCTGCCGCTTTTGCATGCCCGATGGTGTCGTTGCCGTAACGGCGCGCCGACGCCAGCGGAAACCGCTACTTGATGACCCGCAGCGAGGGCCGCCCGCGGGAGGGCGGCGTCTCGCCCTCGTCGTCGCCCTCGGTAGTCGCCTCTTCGCGCTCCACGCTCGATAGCGGCGACGCCTCCGACGTCTCGGTGTCGTCAGCCTGCGGTTCGGGCATCACCGGCTCGTGCCCGAACACCATGCCCACCCCGCTTTCCCGGGCATAGATCGCCACCAGGGCACTCATGGGCACGACGACCTGCATCGATTGCCCACCGAAACTGGCATGAAAGGCCAGGCAGGCGTTGTCGATGGCCAGATCCCGCACCGCCGCGGGGCCCACGTTGAGCACGATCTGGCCGTTCTGCACGAACTGGCGGGGCACCTTCACCCCGGGCTGCTCGGCATCCACCACGACGTAGGGGGTCTGCTCGTTGTCCAGGAGCCACTCGTAGAGGCCCCTGGCGAGATAGGGACGGCTCGACAGCATCGGTTGCCCTCCTTCGGTTGCGGGATGGCAGCGCTCAGGTGCGCATTTCGCGCTCGCGCTCGCTCAGCGAGGCGGTGAAGGCATCGCGCTCGAACAGCCGCTCCATGTAGCTGACCAGCGGCTTGACCTGCTTCTCCGGCAGCTCGATACCCAACTCCGGGAGTCGCCAGAGGATCGGCGCGATGCAGCAGTCCACCAGCGAGAACTCCTCGCTCATGAAATAGGGGACGTCTTCGAAGATGGGCGAGATGCCGATCAGGCTCTCGCGCAGCTCCTTGCGTGCCTTCTCGACGTCCTTCTTGCCCCCCTGCTCGATCTGTTCGACCAGGGGGCACCATTCGCGCTCGATGCGATGCATCCACAAGCGGCTCTGGGCACGCGCCACCGGGTACACCGGCAGCAAGGGCGGATGCGGAAAGCGCTCGTCGAGGTACTCCATCATCACCTTGGACTCGTAGAGGACGAGGTCCCGATCCAGCAGCGTGGGTACGCTGTTGTAGGGGTTGAGGTCGGCGAGCTCCTCCGGACGCTGATCACCGCCGACCTCGACGATGTCCACCGCCACGCCCTTCTCGGCCAGCACGATGCGCACGCGATGACTGAAGTGATCATCGCTGCCCGAGTAGAAGGTCATCGACGACCGCTTGGCCACTACACCCATGAAACAATCCTCGCATCAAATCGAACCCGAATGATAACACGCGACCCGCTTCGACGGGGACGCAGCATTCCACGCCGTACCGGGCAGCGCCCCACAACGCAGAGCCCCCCACAACGCAGAGAGGGCACACGGCCTTGGCCATGCGCCCCCTGCGCCTCACATCTCGGGATCAGTGGACGTCGCGCCAGTACTCGCGCTTCAGCAGGTAGGCCAGCACCCCGAAGATGAAGATGAAGATCAGCACCTTCGGCCCCAGGGTCTGGGCCTGCAGCTTGGAGGGCTCACCCACGTAGGCGAGGAAGTTGGTCAGGTCGTAGACCGCCTCCTCGAACTCGTCGGGCTCCATGGTCCCCGGCTGGGTCACCTGCAGCACGTTGCACGACTGGTACTTGCCGGTCAGCGGGTCGAGTTCAGCACCCTCCACAGGGCGATCGGTCTCCGCACACACCTGCTCCTGAACCCCTTGCAGCGGCTCGAGCACGTTGGGCATCGATACCATCTCGAACACCTTGTTGTTGACCCCGTTGGGACGGCTCGGGTCACGGTAGAAGGTCAGCAGGTAGGAGTAGATCCAGTCGGTGCCGCGCACTCGCGACTCGAGCGTCAGATCCGGCGCCGCGGCACCGAACCAGTTGGCGGCGTCCTCCTCGGTCATGGCGTTGTGCATCAGGTCGTTGTACGCCAGATCGGAGGAGAAGATCAGGTTCTGCTCGACCAGGTCCTGAGGCATGCCGAGGTCCTCGGCGGCGCGCGCAAAGCGCTGATGCTCCAGGGAGTGGCAGCCCATGCAGTAGTTGGTGTAGAGCTTCATGCCCCGCTGCAGCGACGCCTTGTCATCGAGGTCCGGGGTCATCGAGTAGGGCACGTCCGCGGCCGGTGCGGCCATTGCCGTGAAGGGCACCAGCGCGAAGAGCAGTGCGAACAGTTGCTTTTTCATTAGCCAGTCACTCTCTCCGGAACGGGTTTGGTCTTCTCAAGCCGAGTGTAGAGCGGCATCAGCAGGAAGAAGGCGAAGTACAGGGCCGTGCACAGCTGGGAGACGATGGTACGCAATGGCGTCGGCGGCAGGGCGCCAAGGATCCCCAGGATCACGAAGCTAACCGCAAAGACGGCCAGCATCACCTTGGACATCCAGCCCTTGTAGCGTATGGAGCGCACCGGGCTGCGATCCAGCCAAGGCAGCACGAAGAGCACGGCGATGGCTGCCCCCATGAACATGACGCCCAGGAACTTCGCATCCAGGCCGAACAGGTTGAAGGTGATCGCCCGCAGGATGGCGTAGAAGGGCGTGAAGTACCATACCGGGGCAATGTGATCCGGCGTCACCATGGGATTGGCGGGCTGGAAGTTGGGCGGCTCGAGGAAGTAGCCACCACCTTCGGGGAAGTAGAAGACCACCACCATGAAGACGAACAGGAACACGGCCACCCCGAAGATATCCTTCACCGTGTAGTAGGGATGGAAGGGAATGCCGTCCAGCGGCTTGCCGGTCTCGTCCTTCTTGGCCTTGATGTCGATGCCGTCGGGATTGTTGGAACCGACCTCGTGCAGGGCGATGATATGCAGCACCACCAGCGCCAGGATCACGATGGGCAGCGCCACCACGTGCAGGGCAAAGAAGCGATTGAGGGTAATCCCGGAGATCAGGAAGTCACCGCGGATCCACTGGGTCAGGTCCGGACCGATCACCGGGATCGCGGAGAACAGCGAGATGATGACTTGGGCACCCCAATAGGACATCTGCCCCCAGGGCAACAGGTAACCCATGAAGGCCTCGGCCATGAGCGCCAGATAGATCGCCATGCCGAAGATCCAGATCAGCTCGCGTGGCGCCTTGTAGGAGCCATAGAGCAGACCGCGGAACATGTGCAGATAAATGACGACGAAGAAGGCGGTTGCGCCGGTGGAGTGCAGGTAGCGCAGCAGCCAGCCCCATTCGACGTCGCGCATGATGTACTCGACCGAACGGAAGGCCCCTTCCGCGGACGGGTTGTAGCTCATGGTCAGCCAGATACCGGTCAGGATCTGGTTGACCAGCACCAGCATGGCCAGCGAACCGAAGAAGTACCAGAAGTTGAAGTTCTTGGGCGCGTAGTACTTGGACAGGTGGTCCTGCCACATCTGCGTGGCGGGGAAGCGGTCATCGACCCAGCGCATGAAACCGCGTTCCGCCTTGACTTTGTTCGGATTACCCATCAGGCAGTCTCCTCGTCTTCGCCAACGATGATCACATCGTCGCTCTCGAAGCGGTACGGCGGGACCTCCAGGTTCGTCGGTGCCGGCACGTTACGGAACACGCGCCCCGCCAGGTCGAAGAAGGAGCCGTGACAAGGACAGAAATAGCCACCCGGCCAGGCCTGCATGTCGACGTCCCCCGGCTCCGGACGGAACAGTGGCGAACAGCCAAGGTGCGTGCAGATACCGATCAGCACCGAGATCTCGGGACGGATGGAACGCAGCGGACCGGTCACGTAGTCGGGCTGCTGCTCGACCATCGAGTCCGGGTCGGCCAGCCGAGACGGGTCGAGGTTCTCGGTGCGCTCGATCATCTCAGTCGTGCGCTTGACGATCCACACCGGACGCCCGCGCCACTCGACGATCATGCGCTGCCCTTCCTCGAGCTTGGAGACGTCCGCCTGCACGGGCGCCCCTGCTGCCCTTGCCCTGGCACTCGGCTGCCAGGAAGCCACAAAGGGAACCGCCACTCCCACGGCGCCCACCGCACCCACCACGGTGGTCGCACCCAAGAGAAGACGGCGC
This sequence comes from Halomonas sp. NO4, assembly GCF_010994375.1. Lineage (GTDB taxonomy): Bacteria > Pseudomonadota > Gammaproteobacteria > Pseudomonadales > Halomonadaceae > Halomonas. The sequence goes on along the minus strand of NZ_WHMA01000061.1, from coordinate 5,196 downwards.
CGCCCTTTGTTCACGCCGTTATCTGCCATGTTATGGTTTCTCCCATCAGCTTACCCGTTGATCCATCACGGGATTGGCGTCCCGCGATCACGGATACCAAATCCGCCACATAGTAAGGAATCGTGCCGTCATGCACAAGACGAACAGGGCCTGACGAAGGTGGCATTTTCGTTGCAACTCATTGATTTGCAATAAAAAAGCCCAGGCAACGGCCTGGGCTTTTTTGTCGCAGCACTGAGCGTATCAGCGCTTGGAGAACTGCGGGCGACGACGCGCCTTGCGCAGACCCACTTTCTTGCGCTCGACCTCGCGAGCGTCACGAGTGACGTAGCCCGCAGCGCGCAGCGGCTTGCGGAAGTCCTCGTTGTACTCCATCAGTGCGCGAGTGATGCCGTGACGAATGGCGCCCGCCTGTGCGGAACCACCGCCACCCTGAACGGTGACGTAGACATCGAACTGGCCAAGCGTTTCCGTCAGTTCCAGCGGCTGGCGCACGACCATGCGGCCGGTGACGCGGCCGAAGTACTGATCCAGCTCACGGCTGTTGACGGTGATCTTGCCGGTGCCCGGCTTGAGGAACACGCGGGCGGTGGAAGTCTTGCGGCGCCCGGTCCCGTAATACTGCTGTGTCATGGCGATGACCCCCTCAGATGTTCAGTTCTTGCGGCTGCTGGGCGGCGTGCGGGTGCTCGGCACCGGCGTAGACCTTCAGCTTGGAATACATGGCGCGCCCCAGGGGGCCCTTCGGCAGCATGCCCTTCACGGCGGCTTCGATGACGCGCTCCGGCGCATGAGCGATCATCTGCTCGAAGCTCATGGAGCGCAGGCCACCCGGATAGCCGGTGTGGCGGTAGTAATTCTTGGCCTTGGCCTTGTTGCCGGTGACCTGGACCTTCTCGGCGTTGATCACGACGATGTAGTCGCCGGTGTCCACATGAGGGGTGAACTCGGGCTTGTGCTTGCCGCGCAGACGGCGGGCGATCTCGGTGGCCAGGCGGCCGAGCGTCTTGCCCGCGGCATCGACGACATACCAGTCGCGCTGCACGGACTGCGGTTTGGCAGTGAATGTCTTCATGGTTGAAAGCACCACATTGAATGTGTTGGATCCCGCCGCCGGTGCGGCCGGCATGGGATCGTCCCTATTCTTCTTGGTTGCCCGCCTGGGCGGACAACGGTCGAGCGAGGCGGCATTCTACACGACCCCCGCAGACCAGGCAACGCGACTCGGGCCCTTTGGACCGCGTCACGGCTTGTGCGGCAGTGCCAGGTATTCCCGCGACTGCATCTCCTGCAAGCGTGACAGCGTGCGCTGGAACTCGAACGCGAGGCGGCCGTCGGCATACAGTCGCTCCACCGGCGCCTCGGCCGACATCAACAGCTTGACGCCGCGGTCGTAGAACTCATCGACCAAGTTGATGAAGCGTCGTGCCTGGTCCTCGGTGGCGCCGCTCATGCACGTCACGTTGGAGACCAGCACCGTGTGGTATTCGCGCGCCAGCTCGATGTAGTCGTTCTGGCTGCGCGGCCCGTCACAGAGTTCGCGAAAGTCGAACCACACCACGTCGTCGTGGAGGCGACGCGCCTTGAGGATGCGGTGATTGATCTCGATGGCCACGTCCTCCTCGCCGGCGTGTCCCGCAATCTCGCGGAAGCTGCGCGCCAGTTCCGTCTCGGCCGCCGCGTCGAGGGGCGCGTGGAAGATCTCGGCCCGCTCGAGGGCACGCAGCCGATAGTCGATGCCCGAGTCGACGTTGACCACCTCGCAATGGCGCTTGAGCAACTCGATGGCGGGCAGGAAACGCGCCCGCTGCAGGCCATCCTTGTAGAGCTCGTCGGGCACGATATTGGAGGTCGCCACCAGTACCACGTCCCGCGCGAACAGCGCCTCGAGCAGGTTGGCCAGGATCATGGCATCGGTGATGTCCTTGACGAAGAACTCGTCGAAGCAGATCACCCGCGCCTCGGCAGCGAACTTGCCGGCCACCAGGGTGAGCGGGTTCTTCTCGCCCTTGTAGTGCTCCAGCTCGTTGTGCACGCGCTGCATGAAGCGGTGGAAGTGGGTACGCATCTTGTCGGGAAACGGCAGCGCCTCGTAGAAGGTATCCATCAGATAGGTCTTGCCGCGCCCCACACCGCCCCAGAAATAGAGGCCGGTAACGGCCGGCAAGGCCGGCGCCGCGCCGTCCACCCTGTCGCTGCGCCCGAACAGACCGGCCATCTTCGCCTTGAGGCCTCTGGCGCTGGCCGTGGCGCGCGGCGCCGCACGCGGCGTGGCCACCAGCTCCTCGAAGAGACGCTGCAGGTGAGCCACGGCACGCTCCTGGGCCGGGTCGGGCTGGAAGTCCTCGCGCTCGAGGTCCGCTCGATAGCGCGCCAGCGGCGTGGCACCGCGCTGGGCTGTCTCAATGTCAGGCATGGCGATTCCTGGCTCGACGTCGTGGCTTGCTTATGAAGGGGGCCATTATACGCATCCCCGCGGTCACGCGCAGGCAGCGCCGGGGGTGCGTTGACCCCGAGACCGTCGCCCCCTCTATAATGGGCGCCAACGCAGCTCGCCCGACAGTCCATCCGGTCGCGCGCACCAACAGGGAGAAGCAAGTGGAATACGGCAACATCAACTGGATCCTGGCCATCGCCTGCCTGCTGGCAGGGAGCGGCCTGGGCGCGCTGGGATACCACCTGGCCGGCAGCGGCGCCGGCCATCGCCAGCAGCTGCGCCAGCGACTGGCCGAGCGCGAACGCGAACTCGGCCAGCTCCGCGACCGGCTCGACGACCATTTCACCGAGATTGGCACCCTGATCGGTCGCCTCCAGCACGAGTCACGGGCCCTGGAGCAGCGCCTGGCGGAGGACGCCGCCACCTTCGACGTCAAGGGGCCGAGCGAGCGCCCCGGCCTGGCCGTCGAAACCGAGGAAGCACCGCTTCCCACCCCGCGCGACTACGCCGACGGCCGCGGCGGCACCCTCTCCGAGGACTTCGGCCTCAAGCCCAGCAACGACGGCACCGCACAGCCACAGCCCCCGCGCTACTGAGCCCGGCTCAGGCCGGGTTGTCGATATCCACGAAGCGGTGTTCGACGGCATACTCCCGGGCGAGCCACTCGCCCAGTGCCTGGACACCGTAGCGCTCGGTGGCGTGATGGCCGGCGGCCAGGTAGTGAATGCCCAGCTCGCGGGCCAGATGGGTGGTGCGCTCGGAGATCTCGCCGGAGATGAAGGCGTCGGCACCCGCCGCCTGGGCCTGGAGGATCATGTCCTGGGCGCCGCCAGTGCACCAGGCCACGCGCCGGATCTCGCTCCCCTCCGGCGCCTCGATCAGCAGCGGCGCGCGGCACAGGGCGTCGCCTACCCGGCTTGCCAGCGCCGTGGCACTGCACGGCGCCGCCGGACGACCGAGCCACACCAGCCCCTCGCCCAACTCCCCGTCGGCGCACCCCTCCACCGTGAAACCGAGCCGCCGGGCGAGCTCGGCGTTGTTGCCCAGCTCGGCATGGGCATCGAGCGGCAGGTGGTAGGCGAGCAGGTTGATGTCGTTGACCAGCAGTGTACGCAGCCGCCGCCGCTTCATGCCGGTGACGGCCACCGGCTCGTTCTTCCAGAAGTAGCCGTGGTGCACCAGCAGCAGGTCCGCCTGCCAGGCCACGGCCTCGTCGAGCAGCGCCTGGCAAGCCGTCACGCCGCTCATCACCCGTGATATGCGGTCTCGGCCAGCCACCTGCAGGCCGTTGAGGGTGTAGTCCTTGAAGCGTGGTGCAGCAAGAAGGGTATCGCAGGCGGCAACCAGGTCGTCTCGAGCAATCATCCAGGCCTCCGGACAGGGAAAGAGTGGCAGTGATACACTATTGCACACCTTCGCCACTGTCACGACCGCGGGGGGAGGTGCCTACGCCCCTCCCGCTGATCAGGAATAGCGCCGCATGCGTCGAGCCCTCGCGCCCTATGTCTGGCCCGTTATCACCGGGATCCTGCTGGCCATCGTGCTGTTGAACGCCTTCCCGCAGCTGCTGGGGCGTTCGCCAATGCCTCCTGCCCTCTCCCCCACCGTGTCGGAGGCACCCAGCCCGGCACCGACTAGCGAGCCGGCCCCGCGCCCCACCCCGGAGGTGCGCCAGGCCGCCCCGCTTTCCCGCGACCAGGGCCCGATCAGCTACTCTGACGCCGTGGAGCGTGCCGCACCGGCGGTGGTGAACATCTACTCCTCGCGGGTGGTCGAGCGTGAAGAGCACCCACTGATGTCGGACCCCTTCTTCCGCCAGTTCTTCGGCGACGAACTACCCAGCCAGCAACGCCTGCTCTCCAGTCTTGGCTCCGGGGTCATCGTCAGCGAGGACGGCTACGTGCTGACCAACCACCACGTGATCGACGGCGCCGACGAGATCCAGGTGGCGCTGCGCGACGGCCGCGAGACCTTGGCCGAGGTGATCGGCACCGACCCGGAGAGCGACCTGGCCGTGCTGCGCATCGATATCGAGGAGCTGCCGGTGATCTCGCTGTCCGACAGCGAGGACGTCGCTGTGGGCGACGTGGCGCTGGCCATCGGCAACCCCTTCGGGGTCGGCCAGACGGTCACCATGGGTATCATCAGTGCCACCGGACGCAGCCACCTGGGCCTGAACGCCTACGAGGACTTCGTGCAGACCGATGCGGCGATCAACCCCGGCAACTCCGGCGGGGCCCTGGTCAACGCCGAAGGGGCGCTGGTGGGCATCAACACGGCGATCTTTTCGCGCTCGGGGGGGTCGCAGGGCGTCGGCTTCGCCATCCCCACACGCCTGGCCAGCAGCATCCTCGACGACCTGGTGACCCAGGGGCGGGTGATTCGCGGCTGGCTGGGCATCGAGGCCCAGGAGATGACCCCGGAACTCGCCGCCTCCTTCGGCCTCAACGCCCCGCGCGGGGTGGTGATCGCCGGGGTGGTCCCCGAGGGTCCGGCGGCCCGCGCTGGCCTACGCCCCGGCGACGTCCTGCTCGCCGTGGACGGACGCCCGATCCTCGACGCCCGGGAGACCATGAGCGACATCGCTGCCGTCGAGCCCGGCTCCGAGCTGCCGCTCACCGTGGTGCGCGGCGGCAAGACTCTCGACGTGACCCTGGAAGTCGGCGAGCGTCCCACACCGCAGCTCCGGCACCCACAATCGTGACTGCTCCCCGCCCTAAGCGCTGACGCGCCACGGGCGAGGCTTCCCACTTCTCAGG
>NZ_WHMA01000060.1 GCF_010994375.1 Halomonas sp. NO4 | reverse complement strand
TATGGACATATATACAGCCTATGTCGATTTGACCACTCCTGCAAACCCAACAGTGCTATCCGAGTGGGCGAGGGTTCTCGCGGATTTCTGCTGAAAAGCGATGCCAAAGCAGAAGCAAGAACAAGAAAACGAGAGGCGCCGTGAACAGGTTGCAGAGGGGGTCATTGATGGCTCGGGGATCAAATGCCGAGCTTGTCGCGGGCCTGGTAGTACCAGGCCCCCAACGCCGAGAGCGGCACGCGCAGCAGCCACCCCCCGGGAAACGGCAGGTGGGGAATGCCGGCGAAGGCGTCGAAGCGCTCGCCCTGCCCCGCCATCACCTCGGCGATCAGCTTGCCGGCCAGATGGCTGCAGGTGACGCCGTGGCCGGAGTAACCCTGGGCGTAGTAGACATTGCCGTTGATCACGCCGAACTGCGGCAGGCGGTTGAGCGTCATCAGGAAGGTACCGCTCCAGGCGTAGTCGATGGCGACGTCCGCGAGCTGCGGGAAGGTCTTGAGCAGCTTAGGCCGGATCACCCCCGCGATGTCGGCGGGGTCTTCGCCACCGTAGTTGACGCCGCCGCCGTAGAGCAGGCGGTTGTCGCGGGTCAAGCGGTAATAGTCGAGCAGGTAATTGCAGTCCTCCACCGCCTTGTCACCCGGCAGCAACTCGCGGGCACGCCCCTCGCCGAGCGGCGCGGTGGCGACGATCTGGGTGCCGCAAGGCATCGACTGGCCCTCGATCTCGGGCAGCACCCCGCGCAAGTAGGCGTTGCCGGCCATCACCACGCGCTCGGCCCTGACCCGCCCCGCGGCCGTGCGCACCACCACCGGCTCGTCGTACTCCACTGCGCTGACCGGCGTCTGCTCGAAGATCGTTCCGCCCAGCGACTCCAGGGCCGCAGCCTGGCCCAGCACCAGGTTGAGGGGGTGGAGATGGCCACCGCCGTGATCCACCAGGGCACCGGCGTAGCGGTCGGAGCCGACCTCGCGCTTCACCGCCTCCCCCTCGAGCAGTTCCAGCTCCCGATAGCCGTAGCGCTCCCACAGCACCCGGTGCTCGCGCAGCCCCGCGAGCTGCCTGGCGTTGCAGGCGGCAAAGAGATTGCCGTCGCGCAGGTCGCAATCGATGGCGTAGCGGGCGACGCGGTCGCGGATGATGCGATTACCCTCGAAGGCCATGTCGCCCAGGGCACGGGCCGTCTCGGCGCCGAACCTGGCCTCGATGACGTCCATGTCGCGGCTGTAGCTGTTGACGATCTGGCCGCCATTGCGCCCTGAGGCGCCATAACCCACGCGCGCCGCCTCGAGCACCACCACCGAGCGGCCCTGCTCGGCGAGGTGCAGGGCGGCGGAGATACCGGTGAAGCCGGCGCCCACCACGCAGACGTCGCAGTCGATCTCCCCCGCCAGGGCGGGTCGCTCCGGTGCCGGACTGGCCGTGGCCGCATACCAGGAGGCCGCGTGCTCGCTGGCCGCCGTTGCCGTCATGTCATTTTCCTCGATTACGTGTGTATCCGGTCGACAGGTCTTCAGGGATGCCCCCTTTTCGACCTGACTCCGGGTAGCCCCTGAAGCATGTCCAGCGCCGCTCAGACCCGCAGCAGCAGGTGCTCGCGCTCCCAGGAACTGATCACCTGGAAGTACGCCTTGTGCTCGGCACGCTTGACCGCCAGGTAGCTGTTGGTGAAGCGCTCGCCGAGCACGTCGGCCAGTGCCTGGCAGTCGCGCAGGGCGTCCAGCGCCGGGCCGACGTCGTCGGGCAGGGTGTTGCCGCCGGACCAGGCCGAGCCGAGCATCGGCGGGCGCGGCTCGAGCTGGCCGAGCATGCCCAGGTAGCCGCAGGCCAGCGACGCGGCGATGGCCAGGTAGGGGTTGGCATCGGCCCCGGCCAGGCGATTTTCCACCCGGGTCGCCTCGGGCGACGAGACGGGCACGCGAAGGCCCACGGTGCGATTGTCGAGCCCCCACTCCACGTTGATGGGCGCCGAACCGCTGGTCTCGCCGCGCATCAGGCGCCGATAGGAGTTGACGTTGGGGGCGAGCAGCGGCATCGCCGCGGGCAGGTAGCGCTGCAGCCCGCCAATGTAGTGGTGGAACAGTGGGCTCGGCTGGTCACCCTCCCCGGCGAAGAGGCTGTGGCCCCGCTTGAGGTCGACCAGGCTCTGGTGGATATGCAGCGAACTGCCCGGTTCGTTGGCCATGGGCTTGGCCATGAAGGTGGCGTACATGCCATGGCGCAGTGCCGTCTCGCGCAGGATGCGCTTGAACATCACCACTTGGTCGGCGAGCTCCAGCGGGTCGCCGTGCTGGAAGTTGACCTCCATCTGCCCCGCCCCTTCCTCGTGGATCAGGGTATCCAGATCGAGATCCATGGCCTCGCAGTAGTCGTACATCTCCTCGAACAGCGGGTCGAATTCGTTGACCGCATCGATGGAGAAGGACTGGCGGCTGCTCTCCTGACGGCCAGTGCGGCCGATGGGCGGCTCCAGAGGATAATCGGAATCGGTGTTGGTCTTGACCAGGTAGAACTCCACCTCGGGGGCGACCACCGGCTTCCAGCCGCGCTCAGCATAGAGGTTCAGCACCCGCTTGAGCACGTGGCGCGGCGCCAGCTCCACCGGCTCGCCGGTGAGGTAGTGGCAGTCGTGGATGATCTGGGCGGTGGGGTCATCGGCCCAGGGCACCAGGTAGATGGCTTTTAGGTCAGGTACGAGCTCCATGTCGCGTTCGGCGGGATTCCAGAAGCGGATGTCCTCATCGTCCGGGTAGCCCCCGGTCACCGTCTGGATGAAGATCGAGTCGGGCAGGCGCGGCCGGCCCCCGTTGAGGTACTTGCCGGCGGGCATGATCTTGCCCTTGAGAATGCCGGTCAGATCGCTGACCAGGCATTCGACTTCGGTGATGCCGTGCGACTGGAACCAGTCGTTGAGCAGCGGATGGTCCTGGGAATGGCTCATGGGGTTGTCCTTGCGGAAAGTGACGGACTCCCGGCCCGGCCGGGAGCCGTGCGTTCAGCGTGACTGGACCTCCGACCACAGCTGCTGGAAGGTCTGCAGCGCCTCGCCTTCCAAGCTCGGGGTGAAGCGCAGCCGCGCCATGTCGGCTTCGCTGGGCTGTACCGGCGGCTGGGTGAGCACCTCGTCCAGGTAGGGCGCCGCCGCCGCGTTGGGGCTGGCGTAGTAGTTGTAGTTGGAGAGCTGGGCACCCACTTCGGCATCCAGGATGAAGTCGATGAACTTGTGGGCCATATCCGGGTTGGGCGCCTCGGACGGAATCAGCATGGCGTCCACCCACATCTCGGCGCCCTCGTCGGGGATCATGAAGTCCAGGGTAGCGAAGGTCTCCGGGTCCTCGTCCTTGAAGAAGAGGTAGTCGCCGTTGTAGCTCATGCCCGCGTGAGTGACGCCGCGGGCCAGTTGCTGCAGCGCCGGGGTGCCATCGGTGAAGCCGCTGAAGGTGTCGCGCTGCTTGGTGTCGATGATCAGTCTGGCGGCCTCCTTCCAGGCCTCGGGATCGGTACAGTCGTAGCCATGGCCCAGGTAGGCGCAGGCCGCGCCCATGCTCACCTGGCCGTCGCCCATCAGCGCGAAGGGATGGCTGGGGTTCACCTCCGGGTCGAACATCAGCGACCAGCTCTTGGGCGCCTCGGGAAAGGTCTCGGTGTTGTAGACAAGCGCCGTGGTGCCCCACTGGTAGGGCGCGCTGAACTCGGCGCCGGGGTCGTAGGCCGGGTCGCGGAACTGTTCCATGACGTTGTCGAGGTTGGCGAGCTTCCCCTTGTCGAGCTTCTGCACCAGGCCGGTCTCGATCAACCGCGGCACGTAGTAGTTGGACGGCACGATGATGTCGTACTGGGAGACCCCGCCGGCATTGAGCTTGGCGAACATCTCCGGCAGCGAGTTGAAGTAGTTCTGCACCACGTCGACGTCGTGCTCGGCCTCGAAGGCGGCGATGATCTCAGGGTCCATGTACTCGGTCCAGTTGAACAGGTATAGCTTGTTCTCTTGGGCCTGGACGCTGCCGGCAAGCAGCAGCCCGCCGAGGGACAGGGCCAGGGTGGCGTTGCGCATTGTCATCTTGTTCTCCTCGTTTCCCCTTGGGTCGTTGGGTGCCGGCTCATGCCGGCCGGCGACGGCTGAACACCAGGCTCAGGATGGCCGCGACCGCCACGGCGCCGAGCATCAGCGTGGCAATGGCGTTGATCTCCGGGGAGACCCCCTTCTTGATCGCCCCCCAGATGTAGATGGGCAGGGTGGCGCTCTCCGGTCCCGCGGTGAAGAAACTGATCACGAAGTCATCCACCGACAGGGTAAAGGAGAGGAAGAAGGCGGAGATCAACGCTGGCTTGATGGTCGGCAGCATGAAGTGCCGCGCGCGCTTGGCCGGCGAGGCGTAGAGGTCCTTGGCCGCCTCGAAGAGCGTCGGGTCGAGCCCCACGAAGCGCGAATAGACGATCAACGCGACGAAGGGAATCTGGAAGGTGACGTGGGCGATGATCATGGTGCCCAGGCCCGGCTGCAGCAGCCCCGTCAGCTCGTGGAGCTTGACGAAGAAGGCCATCTCGGAGATGCCGAAGACGATGTCCGGCAGCACGATGGGCAGATAGATCAGCACGATCAGCCAGCCCAGCTTGCGATGGCGATGCCGATACATGCCGTAGCCGATCAGGCAGCCGACCCCGAGCGCGATTAGCGACGAGACGATGGCCAGCACCAGGCTGTTGGCCAGCGCCGAGAGGATCTCCTCGTTGCCCAGCAGCCGTTCATACCAGCGCAGGGAAAACCCGGTGAAGCTGGCCGCGCTGTTGGCCGCATTGAAGGAGAACAGCGCCACCACCGCCAGCGGCAGATAGAGGAACAGCAGCGTCAGCCACCAGAAGCCGGCCAGGGCGCGGCGGAAGGTACGTTTGGTCATATTACCACCTCCTCGCCCCCGCCCAGTCGCCGGCCGATGCGGCGCATGGCGTAGAGGCCGATGAAGGTGGCGATGAGCATCAGGATCGCGCCGGACGCCCCCAGCGGCCAGTTGGCGGCCCCGGCGAACTGATTGGCCACCAGGTTGCCGAGCATCATCCCCTTGCCGCCGCCGAGCAGCTCGGGAATGACGTACATGCCGAAGGCGGGAATGGCCACCAGCACGATGCCCGCCAGCAGCCCCGGCAGCGTCTGCGGGAAGACCGCATGCCGGAAGGCGCGCAGCGGCGAAGCGTAGAGGTCTCGGGCAGCCTCCACCTGGGCGGTGTCGAGCTTCTCGAAGGCGGCATACAGCGGCAGCACCATGAAGGGCAGGAAGTTGTAGACCAGGCCCAGAGTCACCGCGAAGTTGGAGGGGTAGAGCCCCATGTTGGGGGCGATCAGGCCCAGCCCCTCGGCGAGCTGCGACAGCGGCGTGCCGGGCGCCAGCAAGTTCATCCAGCCGAAGGTGCGGATCACCTGGTTGGTCCAGGAGGGCACCACCACGGCGAGCAGCATGATCGGCCGCCACCTGGCGCGCGACGTGGCGATGTAGTAGGCGATGGGATAGGCAATGACCACAACCAGGGCGGTGGCCACCAGCGTCTGCACCAGCGAGCGCAGCAGGGTATAGAGATTGCCGGGGCTCCACCCCAGGAAGCCGAAGCCGGCCAGGCGCCGGAACGACTCCAGGGACAGCGGCATCTCGGGCAGGCCATAGGGGCCGGTGGACATGAAGGCCACGCCCATCAGGTAGGCACTGGGCAGCACCAGGAAGATCACAATCCAAGTGGCCCCGGGCGCCACGGTCAGCAGCAGGTGGCGCGCCTCGCGCACCATGGCGCGACTGCGGGCAGTGGGCAGGGTACCGGCATCGGCCATGGCGCGCTCCTTACTCGGCCAGAGTGACGAGATCGTCGGCGGCCACCGCCACGGTGACCCGCTCGTCGACCTCGGGGAGGTGCCGGCCGCGGTTGTTGAGCGTAGCCTGCAGCGTGGTCCCGGCGATGGCCAGGCGGTACTCGGCGTGGCTGCCACGGTAGAGCCGTTCGATGACCCGAGCCGGCAGGTGGTTCACCCCCTCGACATCGCCGGGCAGCAGATCCAGGGTCTCCGGGCGGATCAGCAGCAGCGCCCCGTCACCGGGATTCGCCACGTGCAGCTCGCCGAGCGGCGTGGTGAGCGTCTCGCCATTCCGGGCGATTACCGGAAAGAGGTTGTCATGGCCCATGAAGCGCGCCACGAAGGCGTTGACCGGATGCTCGTAGACCTCCCGCGGCGGCCCCACCTGCTGGATCAGCCCGCCGTTGAGCACGGCGATGCGATCCGACATCACCATCGCCTCCTGCTGGTCGTGGGTGACGAACACGAAGGTCATGCCGAGCCGCTTCTGCACCCGCAACAGCTCCACCTGCAGCTGACTGCGCAGCCCGGCATCCAGCGCCGAGAGGGGCTCGTCGAGCAGCAACACGTCGGGCTCGCAGACCAGCGCCCGGGCCAGGGCGATGCGCTGGCGCTGGCCACCGGAGAGCTGGTCGACGCGGCGGTCGATGAGATCGCCCAGCTGGATGAACGCGGCGATCTTGGCCACCCGCGCGTTGCGCTCGCCGACGGGCAGGCCCCGCATCTTGAGGCCGAAGGCGAGGTTGTCGCGCACCGAGAGGTGCGGGAAGAGCGCGTAGGACTGGAAGACGGTGTTGACGCTGCGCTGGTGTGGCGGCACCTCGGTGATGTCGCGGCCACCGATGGCGAGCTGCCCCTTGTCGGCCTCCTCGAGTCCGGCGAGGATGCGCAGCAGCGTGGTCTTGCCGCAGCCGGAGGGCCCCAGCAGGGTGAAGAACTCACCGGGCCGAATGTCTAGATCGACCCCGGCCAGGGCCACGGTGTCGCGACCGAAACGCTTGTGCAGCCCCTGTAGTGCGATGGACGAGGCGTCGCGCCGGGCGGTGTCCTGTGGAACCGAGGTCGGCGCGGTCTTGTCGGCGGTATCCGTCGTGATCGCATCGCTCATGGGTGGGCCCTCGTGGTTGCGGCCGCGGGCTTACAGCCGATCACGCAGCTTGTAGAAATGGGTGGCCAGCACCAGCAGCGGCAGGCGCAGCCGGCGGCCGCCGGGAAAGCGGCGGTGGGGCATGGCGGCGAAGACATCGAAGCGCTCGCTCTGCCCGCCGATCGCCTCGGCCAGCAGCTGGCCGGCCAGCCCCGCCAGCGCCATGCCGTGTCCGGAGTACCCCTGGGCATAGTAGAGGTTGATGTCGAGGCGGCCGAAGTCCGGAGCGCGGTTGAGGGTGATGGCCACGTCCCCGCCCCAGCGATACTCGATCGCCACGCCCTTGAGCACCGGGAAGAGCCGCGCGATCTTGGCATCCATACGCGCCGGCAGGTTGCGGGGCTCGCGGCCGTCGTAACTCACCTCGCCGCCGTAGATGAGCCGCCGGGAGGCCGAAAGGCGGTAATAGTCGAGCACGAAGTTGGCGTCCGACAGGGCGTCGTTCTGCGGCAGCACCGCCGCGGCCTGCGCCGCCGTAAGCGGCGCAGTGGCAACCATGTAGTTGGCGGCGCGCATGATGCGCCCGCCGAGCTCCGGCACCAGGCCGCTCTGGTAGGCGTTGGTGGCCAGCACCACGAAGTCGGCGCTGACCCGCCCCGCCTCGGTAGCGACCACCGGGCGCAGGCCGCGCCGGATGGCGCGCGCGGCGCTGTGCTCGTGCAGCGCGACGCCGGCTTCCCGGGCGGCGCTCGCCAGCCCCAGGGTGTAGTTGAGCGGATGCAGGTGACCACCCTCACGCTCGTAGAGTGCGCCGGGGTAGGCGTCGGTCACCACGTGCTCGCGCAGGGCGTCGCCCTCGAGCCAGTCGAGGGCCTGGTAGCCGTAGTCGCGCGCCATGCGTTCGCGGAAGGCCTGGAGCTCGCGCACGTGGCGCGGCTTCACCGCAGCGTGCAGGTAACCCCAGGCCAGCTCGCAGGGAATGGCGTGCCGGGCGATGCGCGCCGCCGTCAGGCGCACCGCCTCGCGGCTCATTTCCCAGACGTCGCGCGCCGCCTCGCGGCCCAGCGCCTTCTCGACGGTGGCGATGTCGGTGCCCAGCCCCGGCAGGATTTGTCCGCCGCTGCGACCGGACGCCCCGAAGCCGATCTCCCCGGCCTCGAGCAGCGTCACCGCATAGCCGCGCTCGGCCAGGTGCAAGGCCGTGGAAAGCCCGGTGATGCCGCCGCCGATCACGCAGACGTCGGCTCGTGCCTCGCCGACCAGCGGCGGGCAGTCGCCGAGCTCGACGGCGATGGAATCACGGTACCAGGAGGCAGGCCGTTCGAGGCGTCGCGATGCGGTAAGGGGAGATGCCTGAGTGTTCATGCGCACGGCGCTCTTTATTGTTGGTTCCGGTCAGCGGGCCCGGGGGACACCGCATCGATCGCCAACCGTCGGTTCAGTTTGACACCAGGCTGCGCGATGATGTCAAGTATTTGCTAACGTAAGCTCTCAACCCCGGAACGGCAATTTCCGCTATTCCGCGAAGGGTGCACCATTCGCGTCGCAGAGAAGTGCGCCCCACCGTGCCGCGGGAGTGTCAAATATCCAATGCCATCCATGGGCATTTCCCCTCACCCGATTCCCCGTGGCAGCGAGGCATTCTAAGGTGTACGACACAATGGCCGTGCCCATGTGCCCGGCATCCACCCTGACCCCGGAGGTCCCATGTCCGATTCTGCCGATATCCGCGACACCTTGGCTACTCGCACAGCGAGCGCCGAGCGGGTCGCCCGCGACCGCCACTACTGGATGCCGTTCAGCGCCAACCGCGACTTTCGCGCCCACCCGCGCCTGGTCACTGGCGCCGAGGGACGCTACTACCGCGACGACCGCGGCCGCCACCTGTTCGACGCCCTCTCCGGGCTATGGACCTGTGGCGCTGGCCACAACCGTCGCGCCATCCGCGAGGCCATCGCCGATCAGGCCGGCCGACTCGACTATGCACCCGCCTTCCAGGTCGGCCACCCGCTGGCCTTCGCCCTGGCCGAGCGGGTAGCCGAGCTGACACCCGAGGGCCTCGACCACGTCTTCTTCACCGGCTCCGGCTCCGAGGCCGCCGATACCGCGGTGAAGATGGCCCGCGCCTACTGGCGTCTCGCCGGGCGGCCGGAGAAGACGCGCCTGATCGGACGTGCCAGGGGTTACCACGGCGTCAACGTCGGCGGCACCAGCCTCGGCGGCATCGGCGGGAATCGCAAGCATTATGGCCAACTGCTGGAGGTCAGCCACCTGCCGCACACCCTGCAAGCCGACCTCGCCTTCACCCGCGGCCAGGCCGAGCGCGGTGCCGAGCTCGCCGACGCCCTGCTCGACCAGATCGCCCTGCACGACGCCAGCAACATCGCCGCGGTGATCGTCGAGCCCATGTCCGGCTCGGGTGGGGTGATCGTGCCGCCCAAGGGCTATCTGGAGCGGCTGCGCGCCCTCTGCGACGCCCACGACATCCTGCTGATCTTCGACGAGGTGATCACCGCCTTCGGACGCTGCGGGGCGCGCACTGGCGCCGAGGCCTTCGGCGTCACTCCCGACATCATGACCGTGGCCAAGCAGCTCACCAACGGCGCCGTGCCCATGGGCGCGGTGATCGCCTCGCCGCGCATCTTCGACACCTTCATGCATGCGGGCGGCCCGGGGCACGCCATCGAGTTCGCCCACGGCTACACCTACAGCGCCCACCCGTTGGCCTGCGCGGCCGGGCTCGCGGCCCTCGAGCTGTTCGAGCGCGAGGACTTCCCCGCCCAGGTGCGCGCCATTGCACCGGCCTTCGAGACCAAACTCCACGCCCTCAAGGGGCGGCCCCACGTCACCGACATCCGCAACTACGGCCTGGCCGGGGCGATCCAGTTCGCGCCCCGCGACGGCGACCCCACGATCCGCCCGCGCGATGCCCATCTAGCGCTGTGGGAGGCCGGCTTCTACGTGCGCTACGGCGGCGACACCCTGCAGTTCGGCCCCCCCTTCGCCACCACCGGGGCGGAGCTGGAGCGACTCTTCGACGCCGTGGCCGGGGTGCTCGACCACCTAGAGTGACTGCTCCCCGCCCTAAGCGCTGACGCGCCACGGGCGAGGCTTCCCACTTCTCAGG
>NZ_WHMA01000006.1 GCF_010994375.1 Halomonas sp. NO4 | reverse complement strand
TGGGCGTCAAGGGCGGATTTTGCGACACGAGTCGAAAAACCCAAATCAAGACAGCCACTTGCCACTCTTCCCACCGCCGGCCACGTTGCCCGTCGCCGGCAGCGGATGCGTACTTTACGGCTTTCACCGAGACCTCGCAAGGGCTTCGTGTAAAAAGTTTCAGGCCCGCGGCGAAGCGATGTCGGAACGGTGGCGAAAAACGATCCACAGGCGCTCGAAGGAGAGGGCCTGTGGATGAAGCGGCGCGATGCCCGCCGTCAAAAACGCCCGCGCAGAGGCGGGCGTCGGTCTTGCTTAACGGCTCATTTTGCAGGGGGCGAGTGCTTCATCTTGCGCATGATGGCCAGCGTCGGCCCGGAAGCCACATAGGTGCCGAACAGCAGCAGCAGCATCACCGAAGGTTCCACCGAGATCACCACGAAGCCGAGCACGATGGCAAGCAGCACCACGAAGGGCACCGGCCCCTTGAGGTCGATGTCCTTGAAGCTGTAGTAACGAATATTGCTGACCATCAACACGCCCGCCGCGGCCACCACGAACATCATCAGCAGCTTGAAGCCCAGCGCCTCGGCATCGAAGCTGTGGAAGGTCCAGACGCTGGCTGCCACCAGAGCCGCAGCCGAAGGGCTTGGCAGCCCGATGAACCATTTCTTGTCGACGCTACCTATCTGCACGTTAAAGCGGGCCAAGCGTAATGCCGCACAGGCCACGTAGAGAAAGGCCACCACCCATCCGGTCTTGCCGACATCCTGCAGAATCCAAGTGAAGGCTACCAGTGCCGGTGCCACCCCGAAAGAGAGCATGTCGGAGAGACTATCGTACTCGGCGCCGAAGGCGCTTTGGGTGTTGGTCAGGCGGGCGACACGGCCATCCAACCCGTCGAGCACCATGGCAATGAAGATGGCGACAGAGGCGGCGGTGAAGTCGCCGTTGATACCCGCGATCACGGCAAAGAAGCCGGCGAAGAGCGCCGAAGTGGTGAAGAGGTTGGGCAGCAGGTAGATCCCCTTACGCCGCACCTTTCGCCCATCCTCGATGGACTCTTCGATCACCTCCGTCTCGCGCAGGAAGGCGGCCGCCAGATCCTCGTCCTCGCCAGGAGCCGACTCCTGCGTCGTCCGATGGGACTCAGTACCGGGCCGCCGGGTGTCATGCGCGGTATTGCGGGAATCCTGACTCATGCCTGTCGTCCGTTGCCCAAAGGAAGAGCCCATTCTTGCACGCTGCCGGAAGTGCGAAAAGGTACGCTGTCGGCAGCCAAAAACAGCGAGGGCGCGGAAGTCCGCGCCCTCGGCAGCAGCAAGGAAGCCCGGCGGCCTCAGTTCTTGCTCTTGTCGACCAGCTGATTGGCGGCAATCCACGGCATCATGCCGCGCAGCTTGGCCCCCACCTGCTCGATCTCGTGCTCGGCGTTGAGACGGCGACGCGCGGTCATCGACGGGTAGTTGGTGTTGCCCTCATTGATGAACATCTTGGCGTACTCACCGGTTTGGATACGCTTCAGGGCGTTGCGCATCGCCTCGCGCGACTGTTCGTTGATCACCTCGGGGCCGGTCACGTACTCGCCATACTCCGCATTGTTGGAGATAGAGTAGTTCATGTTGGCGATGCCGCCCTCGTACATCAGGTCGACGATCAGCTTGAGCTCGTGGAGACACTCGAAATAGGCCATCTCCGGGGCGTAGCCGGCTTCGGTCAGGGTCTCGAAGCCCGCCTTGACCAGCTCCACGGCGCCGCCGCACAGCACGGTCTGCTCGCCGAAGAGGTCGGTCTCGGTCTCGTCCTTGAAGGAGGTCTCGATGATGCCGCTGCGCCCGCCGCCGATGGCCGCGGCGTAAGAGAGGGCGAGCTCCTTGGCCCGGCCAGAGGCATCCTGCTGGATGGCGATCAGGTCGGGGATGCCGCCGCCGCGCACGAACTCGGAACGCACGGTGTGGCCTGGCGCCTTGGGAGCGACCATGATCACGTCGAGGTCGGCGCGCGGCTCGATCTGGTTGTAGTGGATGTTGAAGCCGTGGGCGAAGGCCAGGGTAGCCCCCTGCTTGAGATTGGGTGCAACCTGGTTCTCGTAGATCGCCTTCTGGTTCTCGTCCGGCGCCAGGATCATCACCACGTCGGCGCTCTGGCACGCCTCTTCGACGGAAGCGACCTTGAGACCGGCGGCCTCGGCCTTGACCGCGGAAGAAGAGCCAGAACGCAGCGCGACAGTGACGTCGACGCCGGACTCCTTGAGGTTGTTGGCATGGGCATGGCCCTGGGATCCATAGCCCACGATGGTGACCTGCTTGCCCTGGATGAGGGAGAGGTCGCAGTCCTTGTCGTAGTAGACGCGCATGGCAGTGCTCCTGAAAGTCGATGGTGGAAGATCGTGTCCGCGTTGATGGCCACCCGCACCGTCTGTCGCGGCGCTGGGAGTCGGTCATTCGATGCAGACACCTTACGCCAGCCCCTCCGTTGCGTAAAACGCGATATTTGCAACGTCATATGCCAGGATATGCAATAATTCCGGCATGGACATTCGCCCCCTCAAGCACTTCCTGACCCTGGCCGACACACTGCACTTCGGTCGCGCCAGCGAAGCCTGCCACGTCAGTCCCTCGACGCTCTCCCGCTCGATCCGCCAGCTCGAGGCGAGCCTCGGCGTACCGCTCTTCGAGCGCGACAACCGCCATGTCGCCCTGACTCGCCACGGCGAGACCTTCCAACGCTTCGCCCGGGAGACTCTCGCCCAGTGGGAAACACTGCGCCTGTCGCTGATGAGCGAGGCAACGCACCTCACCGGCGAGATCAGCATCTACTGCTCGGTGACCGCCAGCTACAGCTTCCTCTACGCGCTGCTCAGCGACTTCCGCGGTCGCCATCCGGGCATCGAACTCAAGCTGCACACCGGCGACCCCGCCGAAGCCATGGCTCGCGTACTCGCCGGCGACGAGGACATGGCGATCACCCCGCGCCCGCGCCAGGCCCCCGAGGCGCTGGCGTTCAAGTCGCTGACCCGCTCGCCGCTGGTGTTCATCGCCCCCCACGAGGCACACGACTGGATCCCCGCCACTCCGGAGACACCTCGCGTCGCGCAGTGGCATCAGGTGCCGATGATCCTCTCCGAGGCGGGGCTGTCGCGGGAGTACTCCGACACCTGGTTCCGCGCGCTGGGCGTGGCCCCTCGGATCTACGCCCAGGTAGCCGGCCACGAGGCCATCGTCAGCATGGTGGGACTGGGCTTCGGCATCGGCGTGGTGCCCAAGATCGTGCTCGACAACAGCCCGCTGGTGGAGCGCGTTCGGGTGCTCCCGGTCAAGCCGGAGTTGCCCCACTACGACGTGGGCCTCTGCGTGCTGGAGCGGCGCCTGAAGAGCCCGCTGATCCAGGCGCTCTGGGACGAGGTCGCCGAGCGCTAGCCGTGATGGCTCGGATACGACAAAGCCGCCTCGAGGGGCGGCTTTGTCATTCCAGCAAGTCTCAAGCTCAGAGGCTGAGAACCTTATCTCCTCTGGCAATGCCAGAAACACCGGTCCTGGCCACCTCGAGGATGCCCACCGGCGCCATGGCCTGCAGGAAGGCGTCGAGCTTGCCGGCGTCACCGGTGATCTGCACCGTGTAGAGGCTCGGCGAGACGTCGACGATCTGTGCACGAAAGATGTCCACCGTGCGCTTGACCTCGTCGCGGGCCGCCCCCAGCGCCTTGACCTTCACCAGCATCAGCTCGCGCTCGATGTGGTTGCCCTCGGTGAGGTCCACCAGTTTGACCACGTCGATCAGCTTGTTGAGGTGCTTGGTGATCTGCTCGATCACCCGGTCGTCGCCCACCGTGGTCACGGTGAGCCGCGACAGGGTCTCATCCTCGGTGGGCGCGACGTTGAGCGTCTCGATGTTGAAGTTGCGCTGCGAGAAGAGCCCCACCACACGAGACAGGGCGCCCGGTTCGTTTTCCATCAGAATCGAGATGATATGGCGCATCAGGTCCGCTCCGTCTTGGAAAGCAGCATGTCACGCATGGAGCCCAGGGGCACCTGCATCGGATAGACGTGCTCGCGCGGATCGACGATGACATCCAGGAACACCAGCTCGTCCTTGTCGGCCAGGGTGCGCTCGAGCGCCGGCCCCAGCTGCTCCTTGGTCTCCACTCGCAGCGCCGTGAAGCCGTAGGCCTCGATCAGCTTCGCGAAGTCGGGCAGCGATTCCATGTAGGAGTGGGCGTGGCGCGACTTGTAGTTGAGATCCTGCCACTGGCGCACCATGCCCAACGAGGCGTTGTTGAGGTTGATGATCTTCACCCCGCCACCGAACTGCTTACAGGTGGAAAGTTCCTGCATCATCATCTGGAAGCTGCCTTCGCCGGTGATGCAGATCACCTGCTCCTCGGGGAAGTGCTGCTTGATCCCCATGGCCGCCGGGAAGCCGAAGCCCATGGTGCCGAGCCCCCCGGAGGTGATGAAGCGGTTGGGCTTGTCGAACTTGTAGTACTGAGCCGCGAACATCTGGTGCTGCCCCACGTCGGTGGTCACGTAGGCCTCGCCACGCGTCGCCTCGCAGATCGCCTCGACCACCTCTTGGGGCTTGAGCGCCTCGCCCGGCTGGGACGGCTCGTAGAGCTTGCCGTGACGCTCCTCGCGCCAGCCGTCGATCTTCTCCCACCATTCGGCCAGTGCCTCCGGGTAAGCGATCTCCTGGCCCTGGACCAGGCTGATCATCTCGTTGATCACGCTGCCCGCCGGGCCGACGATGGGCACGTCGGCGCGCACCGTCTTGGAGACGGAGCTGGGGTCGATGTCGACGTGGATGATCTTGGCCGTGGGGCAGAACTTGGAGGTGTTGTTGGTCACGCGATCATCGAAGCGCGCGCCGATGGCCACGATCAGGTCGGCATGGTGCATGGCCATGTTGGACTCGTAGGAGCCGTGCATGCCCAGCCAACCCAGGCACTGGCGGTCGCTCTGCGGATAGGAGCCGATACCCATCAGGGTAGTGGTGATGGGGAAACCCAACCGCTTGACCAGGTCGGTGAGCCCTTCGCTGGCGCGCCCGGTAACCACGCCACCACCAGTATAGAACACCGGCCGCTTGGCCTTGAGCATCAGCTCCACGGCCTTCTTGATCTGGCCGGTGTGGCCGCGCGCCACCGGGTTGTAGGAGCGCAGCTTCACCTTCTTGGGATAGACGTACTCATAACGCTCGGTGGGGGCGGTCATGTCCTTGGGAATGTCCACCACCACCGGGCCAGGGCGCCCCGTCGAGGCCAGGTAGAAGGCCTTCTTGAGCACCGTCGGAATCTCGCTGGGGTGCCTGATCGAGAAGCTGTGCTTCACGATGGGCCGCGTCACGCCGACGATGTCGGTCTCCTGGAAGGCATCATCGCCGATCAGGTGGCTCATGACCTGGCCGCACAGCACCACCATGGGAATCGAGTCCATGTAGGCGGTGGCAATGCCGGTGACGGCATTGGTGGCGCCCGGGCCGGAGGTGACCAACACGGTACCCGGCTTGCCCGAGGCGCGCGCATAGCCGTCGGCGGCGTGAGTGGCCGCCTGCTCGTGGCGAACCAGGATGTGCTTGACCTTGTCCTGGCGGAACAGCGCATCGTAGATGTGCAGCGCCGCGCCGCCGGGATAGCCATAGATGTATTCGACGCCCTCGTCCTGAAGGAAGCGGGCGATCATGTCTGCGCCGGAAAGCAGTTCCACGGATGTTTCTCCCCTGGAGGTCTCGAGTGCGATCCGTGTCCAAGTCGGGAACACGGGGTCGAGTGCGGCGGTATGCCGCTGCCGGCCATGCCGGCACCTGATGCCAAACCCTGGCTTGAAGGGCCCTGTTGGGGCCTGCACTCTCATCACGGCGGATCGCCGCGTCGGGGCGTTGGCCGTCATCGGCGGTTGACCGACGGCGGAAGTCCTTCGGCGGGTAGAGGCCAGCCGGCCTACCCTTCGCGCGGCAAGGGGGGATCGCCCGCTGGTGGCCGCGCCCGCGTATCAGGAAGGCTCAAGATTCCATTAGCGCGGCAAGGGTGTCAACCGCCAGGGGCCGTTCGCTAGACCAAGGCCGTGGTGTTGGCAAGGAAGCGGCGCGAAAAAAACCCGCCGGCTGGGGAAGTCGACGGGCAAGGGGGTTACAGGACGCAACCTGATAATCAGTCTAGTCCGCCCTAGGCGGCGCGCCCGGCGATCCACGTAACGACTTGTGAATGGCCGGGCAAGGGGCGTGTCACGCGGTATGGAAGACCAGGCGCCCCTCTTCCTCGACCTCCACGCGGATGATGTCGCCGGGCGAGAACTTGCCGGCCAGCAGGTCCTGAGCCAGCGGATTCTCGAGGCGGCTCTGGATCGCCCGCTTGAGCGGTCGCGCCCCGAACACCGGATCGAAGCCGACCACGGCGAGCTGGGCCAGTGCCTCGCTGGAGACCTCCAGCGACAGGTCGTGCTCGGCGAGGCGGGCGCGCAGCCGGTCGAGCTGGATCGCGGCGATGGCCTGGATCTGCGCCTGGTCGAGGGCATGGAAGACCACCACCTCGTCGATGCGGTTGATCAGCTCCGGCCGGAAGTGATCGGCCACCACCGCCATCACCATCTCCTTCATCTCGGCATAGTGTTTGTCGACATGGCTCTTGTCGACATCGTCCTGGTCGCTGCCCGCCCCCATCCGCTGGATGATGTCGGAGCCCATGTTGGAGGTCATCACGATCACGGTGTTGCGAAAATCCACCGTGCGCCCCTGGCCATCGGTGAGGCGGCCATCCTCGAGCACCTGCAGCAGGATGTTGAACACATCGGCGTGGGCCTTCTCCACCTCGTCGAGCAGCAGCACCGAGTACGGCTTGCGACGCACCGCCTCGGTGAGATAACCGCCCTCCTCGTAGCCCACGTAGCCGGGGGGCGCGCCGATCAGCCGCGCCACGGAGTGCTTCTCCATGAACTCCGACATATCGATGCGCACCATCGCCTCCTCGGTGTCGAAGAGAAAGCCGGCCAGCGCCTTGCACAGCTCGGTCTTGCCCACCCCGGTGGGGCCGAGGAACAGGAAGGAGCCGTTGGGGCGGTTGGGGTCCGCGAGACCGGCCCGCGAGCGGCGCACGGCGTTGGCCACTGCGGCCACCGCCTCGTCCTGACCGATCACCCGCTCGTGAAGCGCCTCCTCCATGCGCAGCAGCTTGTCGCGCTCGCCCTCGAGCATCTTGGCCACCGGAATGCCGGTCCACCGCGACACCACCTCGGCGATCTCCTCCTCGGTGACGTTGGAGCGCAACAGCTGGTGCCGGGCGGTGTCCACCTCGGTGGCGCTCGACTCGGCGATCTTCTTCTCGAGCTCCGGGATCACCCCGTACTGCAGCTCCGACATGCGCGCCAAATCGCCCTGGCGGCGCGCCTGCTCCAGCTCCACGCGGGCGCGATCGAGCTCGTCCTTGAACTGGGCGGCCCCCTGGATGCTCGCCTTCTCGGCCTTCCAGATCTCCTCCAGGTCGGCGTACTCGCGCTCAAACTCGGCGATCTGGGTTTCCAGGCTTTCGAGGCGCTTCTTCGAGGCCTCGTCGGTCTCCTTCTTGAGATGCTCGCGCTCCATCTTGAGCTGGATCAGCCGACGGTCGAGGCGGTCCATCTCCTCGGGCTTGGAGTCAAGCTCCATGCGGATGCGCGAGCACGCCTCGTCGACCAGGTCGATCGCCTTGTCGGGCAACTGACGATCGGTGATGTAGCGGTGAGAAAGCTTGGCCGCGGCGATGATGGCGCCGTCGGTGATGTCGACGCCGTGGTGCACCTCGTAGCGCTCCTTGAGGCCGCGCAGGATCGCCACGGTGTCCTCCTCGGTGGGCTCATCGACCAGCACCTTCTGGAAGCGCCGCTCCAGCGCCGCGTCCTTCTCGATGTGCTGGCGGTACTCGTCGAGGGTAGTGGCACCCACGCAGTGCAGCTCGCCGCGCGCCAGCGCCGGCTTGAGCATGTTGCCGGCGTCCATGGCGCCCTCGGCCTTGCCGGCGCCAACCATGGTGTGCAGCTCGTCGATGAACAGGATGATGCGGCCCTCTTCCTGGGCCAGCTCCTTGAGGACCGCCTTCAGGCGCTCCTCGAACTCACCGCGGTACTTGGCACCGGCCAGCAGGGCGCCCATGTCCAGCGACAGCACGCGCTTGTCCTTGAGGCCTTCCGGCACCTCGCCGTCGACGATGCGCTGAGCCAGACCCTCAACGATGGCGGTCTTGCCCACGCCCGGCTCGCCGATCAGCACCGGGTTGTTCTTGGTGCGCCGCTGCAGCACCTGGATGGTGCGGCGGATCTCGTCGTCGCGACCGATCACCGGATCGAGCTTGCCCTGCTCGGCGCGCTCGGTGAGATCCAGGGTGTACTTGTCCAGCGCCTCGCGACTCTCCTCGGCGTTGGGGTCGTCAACCTTCTCGCCACCGCGGACGCTGTCGATGGCGCCTTCCAGCGCCTGGCGGGTCACCCCGGCCTGCCCCAGCAGCTTGCTCACCGCATGGCGCATCTCCAGCGCGGCGAGCAGCACCAGTTCGCTGGCGATGTACTGGTCGCCACGCTTCTGCGCCTCGCGGTCGGTGAGGTTGAACAGCTTGCCCAGGTCGCGCGAGGGCTGCACCTCGCCGTCGAACTGGCCGACCCGGGGCAGGTCGTCGAGGTGGCTGACCAGCGTGTCGCGCAGCTTGGCGGCATCGCCGCCGGCCCGCTGCACCAGCGCCTTGACGCCGGTGTCGCGGGCATCGAGCAGCGCCAGCAGCAGGTGGCCGGGCTCGAGCTGGTTGTGGCCGCGGCCCACGGCCAAGGACTGGGCCTCGGCCACAGCGTTCTGCAGCTTGGCGGTGAACTTGTCGAAACGCATCAATCCATCCTCCATCGGGGTAGCGGCGCGGTCGGACGCCCCGTGTTGCCCTGTCAATTCGTCTTGACAGAATCAATGGAGTCGGATTGGCCGACTTTCAAGTCGACGGCCAGGGAAAGGGACCGCTGGGTTGATATGAGTCAATGGACGAGGGACGAGGGACGAGGGACGAGGGACGAGGGACGAGGGACGAGGGACGAGGGACGAGAGCAGGATAGCCAGCCGGCACTGGGTTGCGTGTGAGATTCCTCGAACCTTGACCCTTGAACCTCGAGCCTTGCGTGTCAGCGCAGCCAGATCACGCTGGCCATCCGCCCGGTGCTGGCGTCGTCGCGACGGTAGGAGTAGAAACGCGATTCGCAGGCGGTACAGAAGTGGCCGCCGCTGATGTGCGCCACGCCCAGGCGCTCGAGACGCAGCCGGGCGAGCTTGTAGAGATCGCCCATGAAGTGCCCCAGGCGATAGGGGCTGGGGTCGAAGGCGGCAGCCGCCTCGGGATGCACGCCGACGAAGGCCTGCTGCACCTCGGGGCCCACCTCGAACTGGGCGTTGGAGATCGCCGGCCCCAGCCAGGCCATGAGCCGCTCCGACGGGGCACCGAGCGCCGCCACCGTGGCCTCCAGCACGCCGCCGGCCAGGCCGCGCCATCCCGCATGGGCCACGCCCACGCGGGTGCCCTCGCGGTCGCAGAAGAACACCGGCAGACAGTCGGCGGTAAGCACCGCGCAGGCATAGCCGCGATCGAAGGCCACGGCGGCGTCGGCCTCGGGCGCCTCGGCCGCGTAGCTCGCCTGCACGCGGGCGCCGTGCACCTGATCGAGCCACAGCAGGGGCCGGTCGTCGCCCACCTCGTGGCCGAGCAGGCGCCGGCACAGCGTCACGTGAGCGGGATTGTCGCCCACCCCCGCCGCCGGATTGAAACAGGCGAACTCCCCCTGGCTGGGCCCGGTCTCGCGGGTGGTGACAAAGGCACCCACACCCGCCGGCGACGGCCAGTCAGGAGTGATCAGGGTCGGCTTGAGATGGGGCGCATCGCTCATGTCATCGTCTCGGCATCGGCGCGAAGGGCATCGATCAGCAGCAGCAGATCGTCGGGCTGGTCGGCACGGAAGGTCAGGCGCTCGCCGCTGCCGGGGTGGTCGAAGGCGAGCTTGCGGGCGTGCAGCGCCTGGCGCGGAAACTCGCGCAGCAGCGCCTTGAGGCCCTCGTCGGCGCCCGCGGGGAGTTTCAGACGCCCACCATAGACGGGATCGCCCACCAGCGGGAAGCGCTGATGGGCCATGTGCACGCGGATCTGATGGGTGCGTCCCGTCTCCAGCCGGCAGCGCACGTGGGTGTGCCCGCGGAAGCGCGCCACCACGCGGTAGTGCGTCACCGCCGGCTTGCCGGTGACATGCACCGCCTGGCGCTTGCGGTCGCGGGGATGCCGCCCGATGGGGGCGTCCACGGTGCCGCCTGCGGTCATCACCCCGGTGACCACGGCGTCGTACTCTCGCGAGACGCTGCGCGCCTGGAGTTGCTCCACCAGGGCGGTCTGGGCGGCGAGCGTCTTGGCTACCACCATCAGCCCGCTGGTGTCCTTGTCCAGACGGTGCACGATGCCGGCGCGCGGCACCGCGGCGAGCGCCGGACAGTGATGCAGCAGGGCATTGAGCAGGGTGCCGTCGGGGTTGCCCGCCGCGGGATGGACCACCAGCCCCGCCGGCTTGTCGATGACCAACACGGCGTCGTCCTCGTACACCACCGCCAGCGGGATGTCCTCGGCCTCGAAGCGCGCCTGCTCCTCGAGCTCGGCCACCAGGCGCAGCCACTCGCCGCCCGCCACCTTCTCCTTGGGCTTGCCGGGGCGGCCGTCGACGGTCAGCGCGCCGGCCTTGATCCAGCCCTTGAGACGCTCGCGGGAGTGGTCGGCAAAGAGCTCGGCGGCGGCCTGGTCGAGGCGACTGCCTGCCAGGGCATCGGGCACGCGGTGCTGGGCTTCCAGTGTCTGGGGCATAGAGACGATCGTTGCGGGCACCGAGGACTGCGTTTTCACGCCAGGTGCTTTATAGTGGACGGGTTTGCGGTCGATTCTACCATGGCCGACACGGGATGTTTGACACGAGGATCACGATGCGCGCTCTCCCCATCGCCACCCGCCTTGCCGCCCTCCTGATGGCCCTCACCCTGCTGGCTGGCTGTGCCAGCAATGGCGCGCCGGAAGAGGAAGCCGACGAGTTCGCCGGCGTCGCCGAGCGCGAGCTCTACGAGGAGGCCCGCGAAGCCCTCGAGGACGGCCGCTACACCACGGCCATTTCCCGCCTCGAGGCGATCGACACGCGCTTCCCCTTCGGCAACCATGCCGAGCAGGCCCAGCTCGAGCTGATCTACGCCTATTACGAGACCGGCGACTGGGAGGCGACCCGCGCCGCCGCCAACCGCTTCATCCGCCTGCATCCCAGCCATCCCCGCGCCGACTACGCGCTCTACCTGCGCGGCCTGGCCGCCTGGCAGGCCGGGCGCTTCAGTCTCGAGCGGCTGCGCCTGATCGACATCTCCAAGCGCGACCTGGGCGCCTCGCGCGACGCCTACACCGACTTCCGCGAGCTCATCAACCGCTACCCCGATAGCGAATACGCCCCGGACGCCGAGCAGCGACTCGTCTACCTGCGCAACGTCCTGGCGCGTCACGAACTGCACGTGGCCGACTTCTACCTGCGCAAGGGCGCCTACCTCGCTGCCGTCGAGCGCGGCCGCTGGGTAATCGAGAAGTATCCAGAGTCCCAAGCCACCCGCGATGCGCTGGCGATGATGGTGGAAGGCTACCTGGGCCTCGACATGCGCGACCGCGCCCGCGAAGTGCTCAACGTGCTGATCGACAACGCCCCGCGCCACGAGCAGCTGCGCGGCCGCACCTTCCAGCCCCGGCACGTCGACGGCGAATCGCTGTCGGCCTGACAGCTACGGGCTGACAAGGCTGGATGCCGTAAAGCAGAACGCCACCGCCTTTCGGGACGGTGGCGTTTTTTTGGTCGGGCGCCGGGGCGGGGCGCTGCTTTGCGTCTACTCTCCCGGCTGCCAGCCATTGACGATGGGGTAGCGCCGGTCGCGGCCGAAACCGCGGGGCGTGACGCGCACGCCCACCGCCGCCTGGCGCCGTTTGTACTCGTTGCGATCGACCAGCTTGACCACCTTGTAGACGTCGTCGCGGTCGAAGCCGGCGGCGATGATCGCCTCGGCGCTCATGTCGCCCTCGATGTAGCGCATCAGGATGGCGTCGAGCACGTCGTAGTCGGGCAGCGAGTCGGTGTCCTTCTGGTCCGGGGCGAGCTCGGCGGAGGGCGGGCGCTCGATGACCCGCTCGGGGATCGCCGGCGACTGGGTATTGCGCCAGCGCGCCACGCGGTAGACCCAGCTCTTGTAGACGTCCTTCAAGGCATTGTAGCCGCCCACCATGTCACCGTAGAGCGTGGCGTAGCCCACCGCCATCTCGCTCTTGTTGCCGGTGGAGAGCACCATCAGCCCCTTCTTGTTGGAGATGGCCATGAGCAGCACGCCGCGGCAGCGCGACTGCAGGTTCTCCTCGGTGGTGTCGCGGGTCGTGCCGGCGAAGGTGTCGGCCAGCGTTTCCATGAACGCCTCGACCATCGGCTCGATGGGTAGCACCTCATAGTGCACGCCGAGCAGGCGCGCCTGCTCGGCGGCGTCCTGCCGGGAGATGTCGGCGGTGTAGTGGTAGGGCATCATCATCGCCTGGACGCGCTGCGGCCCCAGGGCGTCCACGGCGATGGCCAGCGACAGCGCCGAGTCGATGCCGCCGGAGAGGCCCAGCACCACCCCCTCGAAGCCGCTCTTGTTGACGTAGTCGCGCAGCCCGGTGACCAGCGCGCAGTAGAGGCTCTCCTCTGGCTCGACGGAGGGTTCGATCTCACCCTCGCGGGGCACCCAGCGGCCGTTCTCGCGGACGAATTGCACCGGCATCAGCCCCGCCTGCCAGTAGGGCGCCAGCACGCGCAGCTCGCCGCCGGCGTCCACGCAGGCCGAGCCGCCGTCGAAGACCAGCTCGTCCTGGCCGCCGATGGTGTTGACGTAGACCACCGGCCGCTCGACCTCGGCGGCGCGCTGCTCGAGCAGACGCAAACGCTCGGCGGGCTTGTCCTGATGGTAGGGCGAGGCGTTGAGGGTGATCAGGATCTCGGCGCCGGCATCGCGTGCGGCACGCACCGGCGTCCCTTCCCACAGGTCCTCGCAGATCAGCACCCCCAGCTTCGCCCCCTGATGTTCGATCACCAGGGGACGATCGCCGGTGACGAAATAGCGCCGCTCGTCGAAGACCTGGTAGTTGGGTAGCGCCTGCTTGGCGTACTCGTCGAGCCACTCACCGTTGTAGAGCGCCCCGGCCAGGTTGTAGCCGTGCCCCTCCCGGCGCCCTGGGTAGCCGATGACCACCAGTACGTCGCGGGCGACCTTGGCGGCCATGCGCGAGCGCGCCTCGCGCAGGCGGGTCTCCATGGAGGGGCGCAGCAGCAGGTCCTCGGGGGGATAGCCGCTCAGGAAGAGCTCCGGAAACACCACGATATCGGCACCATGCTCGATGCGCGCCTCGCGCACCGCCTCGATGGCCCGTTCGGCATTGCCGGGGATGTCTCCCACCAGCGGGTCAAGCTGTGCCATCACCAGCGTCAAGTCTTGCATGGGCGTAGAAATCTCTCGAGAATCCAATGTATCGCCATTGTCCCGCAAGGGCGCCCGACTGGCAAAGCCGCCCGCCCCTTACAGGGAGCCTCAAAAGGATGAACCTGTTGCTCATTCGCCTGATCATCTTCGCCGTGCTCTTCTTTGCCGGCCTGAAACTCTATCGCATGTACCGCGAGTGGAAGCTGGCCCAGCAAGGCGAGCCGGACGAGCAGCAGAGCGGCGGGCAGATGGTGCGCTGCGCCTGGTGCCAGGTGCACGTCCCCGAGACCGAAGCGCTGCGCGACAAGAGCGCCGGCGAATGGTTCTGCAGCAGCGCCCACCGCGACCGCTACCTGCAGGAGCAGCGCCCTGACGACTGAGCGTCCGTGCGAGTTGGCTCACGGCAAATATCAGCAATGTCTTACGGACACATCCCCCGGCTCGACTAGAGTGAAGGCACCCCTGTGACAAGGAACTTCACTTCGGGAGAGCGGCATGCGCTATGCAAAGCCACCCCCCGGCCACCGCAGGAGGCGGTCGTTGCCGGGCCCTCGCAGCGTACGGGGTTTCACCCTGGTCGAACTGGTGATCACCCTCGCCGTCATGGCGATCCTCGCCACCTGGGCGGTGCCGAGCTTCCAGGCCCAGGCCGCCCGCCAGGAGGTCGTCACCGAGGTCATGCGCCTCAAGACGGCACTGGCCCTGGCGCGCAACACCGCCATCACTCGCCGAACGACGATCTCGGTGTGCCCGCGCCCCAGTGCCACCAGCACGAGTTGCGACCTCACCGACTGGTCGCTGCCGCTCGTGGTCGTGCAGGGCCAGGCGCCCGGCGGCAATCTCTCCGCGACCGAGACGCTCCGTGTGCTGGAGGGCAGTGGCGGCCCCGCCATCACCTTCAGCCGCGGCTACCCGGTACGCTACAAGTCACTGGGGCGGGCCAGTGGCCACAACGGCACCTTCCATGTCTGCGGCCGTCACGGCAACGCTGCAAGCGTCATCGTCAGCAACTTCGGGCGCGTGCGGGTGGAAAACGGCGCGGATTGCTGAAAGACTCTCCGCCAGCCTCGCTGAAGCGGAGCCCATCATGCTGCAACCCATCGTCGGCTACCATCGCGACGAGGAGAACCACTGGGTCGCCGAACTGGCGTGCGGCCACAACCAGCACGTGCGCCACCAGCCGCCCTGGGTCGAGCGTCCCTGGGTCACCACCCCCGCCGGCCGCCGGCGCATGCTCGGTTTCGAGCTCGCCTGCAAGAAATGCGACGAGGGCGCCCCGCCCGACAATCCATTGCCTGCCTCCTAGCCCTTGGGCCCCAGCAGCAACCAGATGATCAGCCCCACCACCGGAAAGATCAGCAGGATCAGGATCCACAGCAGCTTCGAAATCGCGCCGGCGCCGCTCTTGGCCACCTTGACGATGGCCCAGATGATGATGATCAGCCAGATCAGGCCCAGCAGGCCGGTTACTTCGATACCCATGTGCATGCTCCTTTGCAGTTGGAGGGATCCGCCCGGCTTGAATAGCATAACTTCAGAGGCCGACATAAACGCCCCCGCTGCCGAGCCGGTCGCAGCGTCGTGCTCGGCGGCGATGCCTGATGGCGATTCCGCGTTCAAGGCAAGCCTACCGGCCTCCCCGCATGCCGCGGTTTCCCCCCGACGTCTACCGGCTCGGTGACTCCCCTGGCCGGGAACGGGAAATGAAACTTGCGCCGGTACTGGCCGGGTGTGATCCGGGTGAGACGCTTGAACAGCCGCCGAAAGAAGGCCGGTTCCTCGTAGCCCACCGCCAAGCAGACCTGGTCGATCGGCATCGCGGTCCGTTCCAGCAGCGTCTTGGCCTCTTCCACACGCAGGTGCTGCACGTAGTGCAGGGGCGAGTAGCCGGTGGCGTTACGAAAGCGGCGCTTGAAGCTGCTCTCGGGCAATCCCGAACGCTGTACCATCTCCTCCACCGGGCAGGGGACCGCATAGTGCTCATGCAGCCAGGCCTGCAGCGCGCGGATGACGGCATCGCCGTGGTCTGCGGGGGGCATGAATGAGATATAGGGAGCCTGGGAGGCCTCATGCCACGAATACAGCAGGAACTTGCCGATGGCCATGGCCGTGGAGGGACTGGAGTGACGGGCGATCAGGTAGAGGATCAGATCCTGCCACGAGCTGGCGGCGCCGGACATCACGAACTCGTGGCGGGGTCCCGCGGTAACGAGCATTTCCTCGATGCACAGCCGCACCTGGGGGAAGTTCTGGCGGAAGGTCGGGGCGAAGGCCCAGTGGGTCGTGGCCTCCTGGCCGTCGAGCAGGCCGGTTTCCGCCAGCAGCAGTGCCCCGGCACAGGCCGAGCACAGGCTGGCACCGCGGTCATGCATCGCCTTCAGCCAGGCCACGGTCTGCGGATGACGCCCGGTGATCCATTCGTCCTCGAAGAACATCGAGGTGACGATCACGATATCGGTCTGCTGGACCTCCGACATCGCCCGGTGGACATCGAGCGGCAGTCCACAGGCACCACGCAGGATGCCGGGGGCGGGCCCGACGATCTCGATCTCGAACAGGCGCGTTCCGTCCCCGGACAGGTTCCGCCCCACCGCCTCGAGCATCATCAGCGTCTCGTACAGGCCGTGGACCGGCGTAGCCATCGACTCCGGCAGGGCCACGATGCTGATATGCGTGGGTCGGGGCTGGCTCACCATGGTGCAGGCCCTCCCCTGAGCTGAATGGACCGGTTGTGGTCAGTCTGGCTCTTACCCTGTCCCCCGACAAGTCGCAGACTCGAAGACGGTGGCAGGGACGCCAGCCACGTATCCACACGCGACGCCTTCGTCGCATTGCCGAGCCGTCCAACGGCGAGGAGGACGAGATGTCATCCGTAGACTGGAAGATCGAAGCGACCGACTTCACGACCTGCAACTGCGATTTCAGCTGCCCTTGCCAATTCAATGCCCCGCCGACCCACGGCGATTGCCGGGCCGCGGTCGGGATGCGTATCGAGCACGGCCACTTCGGCGACACCGCCCTCGATGGCGCGGTGTTCGTCGGCCTGCTCGCCTGGCCGGGCGCGATTCACGAAGGCCGGGGGCAGGCGCAGCTGATCCTGGACGAGCACACGACGGATGCCCAGCGCCAGGCGCTGACGGCACTCTTCAAGGGCGAGGAAACCGAGCCCGGCGCCACCATCTTCAATGTGTTCAGCAACGTGATCGACACCTACTTCGAGCCCCTCGTGAGCCCCATCGAATTCCAGGCGGACGTGGAAGCACGAACCGGCCGTATCGCCATTCCCGGCGTCGTCGAGGGCACCGGTGAGCCGATCCGCAATCCCGTGACCGGCGAGCCCCACCGGGCCCGGGTCACCTTGCCGGAGGGCTTCGAATACCACGAGGCCGAGTATGGCAGCAGCTCGGTCAAGACCCACGAGACCCTCATCCCGCTCGAATGGACCGCCGGTCATGCCCATTTCGCCCGCGTCACCTGGACGCCGCAGGGCGTCGTGCATGCCTGAGCACGAGTGACTTCGGCACCGCGTTCGCCCAGAGCCGATCGAGCGCGGTGCCGACGCGGTGAAGGGCGCGAGCCCCGTTCCTGGCCGGGAGGAAGGAGCATGGATCTGGATGGCACCGTGAAGAAGCTGCTGCGCCGCGACCAGTGGGTGGCCGCGGCCCTGCTGGTCGCGGTGATCGCCGCGAGCTGGGCGTATCTACTGGCCGGCGCGGGCATGGGCATGTCGGCCCTCGACATGACCCGAATGAACGGGACGACGGCGCCGATGGGCGATATGGGCCTGATCGTGACCTGGTCGGCCGGCTATGCCCTGGTGTCGTTCGTCATGTGGTGGAGCATGATGATCGCCATGATGCTGCCCAGCGCCGCTCCCATGATCCTGCTGTTTGCCGTGATCCAGACTCGGCAACACCGGGCCGGCAATCGCCATGTGCCGACCACGATCTTCACCCTGGGATATATGCTGGCGTGGGCCGGTTTCAGCCTCGGAGCCACCGCCATGCACTGGACCCTGGCGCGTGCCGGGCTGCTGACACCGGCAATGGCCCTGACCGGTCAGTGGCTCGGGGCGGGGCTATTGCTCGCCGCCGGGTTCTATCAGCTTACACCGATCAAGCGCACCTGCCTGCGTCACTGCCGCCTTCCGGCGATGTATCTCGCCTCCCATTGGCGCCCCGGCAAGCGGGGAGCCTTGATCATGGGCCTGGGCCATGGCGCCTACTGCCTGGGGTGTTGCTGGTTCCTGATGCTGCTGCTGTTCTTCGGCGGCGTCATGAACCTTTACTGGATCGCCGGGCTGGCGCTGCTCGTGCTCCTGGAAAAGACCCTGCCCCTGGGCCACTGGCTCGGATACGGCGTTGGTTTGCTGCTGATCGCCGGCGGAGTCTGGCTGCTGCTGCCGGTCCCCTAGCAAGCTGTCGGACTTGACCGATCGCCGTGATGCCCATCGAGGAAACAGCCCCCAAAGGCTCTACCGGCCGGTGCACGCCGATCTGCGATAAACCGCTATTCAACGAATCGGCAGGTGCCCCACCTTGACGTAGAGCAGGGCCCCGTCCGCCCCGGGGGAGGGCGTATGGCGACTCTGAGGCGGGCAGCGCAGCCAGCTGCCGGCCGGGTAGTCGCCGTGTTCGTCGTGAAAGCCCCCCTCCAGCACCAGAAGCTCCGCGCCGCCCCGATAGTCCCGGGGGGCGGGCCGCGCCTTCGCCGCCCAGCGCTCGAGCGCCACGTGTTCGTCCTGGAAGTCGTGCAGGGGCATGACCTCGATGCCGCTCTCGCCGCCCGGCCGCCAAGCGGCCGCGTGAGTGTCGATGCCCTTGCGCTCGTCGTCATCCGGTGAAAACTGGTGCAGCTTGACGAAAAGGAGCGCCCCTGGCTCGCCGACCTCCGGCGTATGAGCGGTGCCGATGGGGTTGCGCAGATAGCAGCCCGCGGGATAGCGGCCATGCTCGTCGGCGAACTCGCCCTCGAGCACGAGAATTTCCTCCCCGCCGCCGTGCTCGTGGGTGGGAAAGCGGCTGTTGGGCGCATAGCGCACCAGCGAAGTGGCGCGGGCCACCTCCTCGCCGATGCGATCCAGCAGCATCCGCGTCACCCCCGGGATGGGGGAGTCCACCCAGCGATAAGTGTCGGGGGTGACCACCACCCGCCGGGAAAAGTCGGCGTTGAGTCGCATGGCGCTCTCCTCTCGCGGTCCTGTGTACCAGGCCGTCAGGGTCTTCCTGGCTATCAGACCCCGCCGCTTGGCGGCCGTTCCCGCCACCGGACCGTTGGCCCGAGACTTGCTTATCAATGGTCAGAGGCCCATCAGGTAGAATGGTGCCATCACCGACCGCTGCCAGGAGGTACCCTTGGCCGCCGAACTGCTCTACAACGCCCTGATCTTCCTTGCCGCCGCCGTGCTGGTCGTGCCGGTGTTCAAGCGCCTGGGCCTGGGCGAGGTGCTGGGCTACCTGGCCGCCGGGGTGGTCATCGGCCCCTCGGTGCTGGCCTTGGTGCCCGACGCCGAGGCGGTACTGCAGTTCTCCCAGGTGGGCATTGTCTTCCTGCTCTTCGTGATCGGCCTGGAGCTCAAGCCGCGCCGCCTCAAGCTGATGCGCAAGGCGGTGTTCGGCTTCGGCAGCCTGCAGGTAGCGGTGACCACGACACTGCTCACCCTGGCCGGCTGGGGGCTGGGCCTGCCGCCCGCCGCGGCACTGGTAGCGGGCTTCAGCCTGGGGCTGTGCTCCACGCCGCTGGTGCTGCACCTGCTCGGCGAGCGCAAGGAGCTGCAGACGCGTCACGGCCGCCACGCCTTCGCGCTGCTGCTGTTCCAGGACCTGGCCGCCATTCCGGTGCTCGCGGCGCTGCCGCTGATCGCCGCCGAAGCGCTGCTCGCCGACGGCGCCGCCCCGCTGCTGCGCGAGATGCTGCTCTCCGTCGGCGCCTTCGCAGGCCTGATCGTCGGCGGCCGCTACCTGCTGCGCCCGCTGTTCCACTACGCCGCCGCCACGCGCAGCCGCGAGGTGTTCGCCGGCACCGCCCTGCTGGTGGTAATCGGCGCCGCCCTGCTGATGGAGCTGGCGGGACTCTCCATGGCGCTGGGCGCCTTCATCGCCGGAGTGCTGCTGGCCGACTCCGAGTATCGCCACAGCATCGAGGCCGACATCGAGCCGTTCCGCGGCCTGCTGCTGGGGCTCTTCTTCATGGCCGTGGGCATGACCGCCGAGATCGCCCTGCTCGCCGAGGAGCCGCTGACGATCCTCGGCCTCGCCCTGGGGCTGGTGGCCATCAAGGCGATCTCCGTGGGCCTGGCCGCGCGCCTCTACCGCAGCGGCTGGCGGGAAACCCTGAACCTCGGGGTGCTGCTCTCCCAGGGCGGCGAGTTCGGGTTCGTACTGCTCTCCGCCGCCGCAGCGGCCGCGCTGCTCGACGATGCCCTGGTGAGCCGGCTGATCCTGGTGATCTCGCTTTCCATGGCCGCCACCCCGTTGCTCTTCCAGCTCCACGTGCATGGCCTGCGTCCGCGGCTCGACCGGCGCCGCACCAAGCCGACCTTCGACCGCCCCGACGACGAGTCGCCGCAGATCATCCTGGCCGGCTTCGGCCGCTTCGGGCAGATCATGGGGCGTGCCCTGCAGGGCCTGAAGATCCCCTACACGGTGCTCGACATCAACGCCGACCAGGTCGACTTCGTGCGCCGCTACGGCAACAAGGTCTACTTCGGTGACGCCTCGCGCATCGACCTGCTCCAGGCGGCCGGCGCCGACCGTGCCCGGGTGCTGGTGGTGGCGGTGGGCGACCCCCAGGCCTCGATGCGCATCGTCGAGCTGGCCAAGCGCCACTTCCCGCACCTGAGGCTCTACGCCCGGGCTCGCAACCGCTATCACGCCCACCTGCTGATGCGCGCCGGGGTGTCGCACATCGTGCGCGAGCTGCTGCCGGCGAGCCTGGAGCTGACCCGCGACGCCCTGATTGGCCTGGGCATTCCCCGCGAGCGTGCCCAGCACACCGTGGACACCTTCCGCGAGCACGACGAACAGGCGCTGCTGCGCCAGCACGAAGTGTTCGGCAACGAGAAGAAGCTGATCCAGACCATCCAGGAAGCGGCCCGCGAGCTCGAGGCGCTCTACGAGGCCGACGAAGAGGTGATCACCCGTGTCGAGGCCTCCCCTCGCCGCGGTGCCTGAAGCGTCTCCGCCGGCGGCCACCAGCCCGGCAGCCGCTCGCGCACCTCGGCCCGAGCGAAGCGGTCGTCCATCAACACCACCAGGCCGCGGTCCGCCGGGCCGCGAATCACCCGCCCGGCGGCCTGCACCACCTTGATCAGCCCGGGGATGCGGTAGGCGTAGTCGTCGCCGCGGCCGAAGCGCGCGGCCAGGCGGGCCTTGAGCACCTCGTTGAAGGGGTCGGCGGGTGGCAACCCCAGGGTGGCGATAAAGGCGCCCACCAGCCGCTCGCCGGGCAGGTCGATGCCCTCACCGAAAGCGCCACCCAGCACGGCGAAGCCGATGCCCTCGCCGCCGGGACGAAAGCACCCGAGAAAGGCCTCCCGCTCGCCCTCGCCCATGCCGCGGGTCTGCGCCCAGACGGGAATGGCCGGATGCTCGGCAACGAAGCGCTCGTGCACCGCCGCCAGGTAGGCGAAGCTGCTGAAAAAGGCCAGATAGTTGCCGGGGCGGCGACGAAACTGGTCGGCCAGCTCGCTAACGATGGGCGCCACGGAGGCGGGCCGGTCGGCAAGCCGGGTGGAGATATCGCCGCGGATACGCACCTCGAGCTGCTCCGCCGCGAACGGCGAGGGAAAATCCCGCCAGACGCTTGCCTCCGGCAGACCCAGCAGGTCGTGATGATACTCCGGCGGGCTCAGGGTCGCGGAGAAGAGCACGGCAGCGCGTGCCGCGGCAAAGCGCGGCGCCAGGAAGTCGGCCGGCACCAGGTTGCGGATGCCGAGCACGGCGCGACCGCGCCCATGACGGCTGAGATCGCACAGCGAGTGCGCGCCGAACGTCTCGGCGAGACGGGTGAAGGCCAGCGCCTCGAAGAGCAGCTCCTGCAGCTCCGCGCTGGCCCGCCCGGGGTGCTCGCCCAGGTAGTCGGTGATGGCCGCGGCCACGCCCTGCAGGGTGCCGGCCAGGCCGTCGGGGAGCCCCGCCAGCACGCGGTAGGCGGGCCGTCCCGGCTCGCCGGCCTCGCTCAGTCCCGCCGCCTTCACCACCGACTGCCAGCGCCGCGCCAGGCGCGAAAGCGGCCCCTTCAGCGCGCCCGGCGCCGTGCGCCGCAGGCGGTTCAGGCGGCGCTGGTCGAGTTCGGCGCTGTACATGCCGCGCGCCCGTCCTACCAGGTTGTGTGCCTCGTCCACCAGCAGGCCGACCCGGTCGCCGTTTTCCCGTGCCAGGCCATGCAGCAGGGCGCTGGCGTCGAACCAGTGGTTGACGTCACCCACCGCCACGTCGCACCAGCGCGCCAGCTCCTGGCCGAGGTAGTAGGGACAGACGTCGTGCGCCAGCGCCACCGCACGCAGGCCGTCGCGGTCCAGCCAGCCCCGCTCCACGGCTGCCGAACGCGCCGCCGGCAGGCGATCAAAGAAGCCGGCGGCTAGCGGGCAGGCCTCGCCGTGGCAGGCCCGGTCGGGGTGCTCGCAGGCCTTGTCGCGGGCGACGAGTTCCAGCACGCGCAGCGGTAGCCGCTCGGGCGATGGCCCCGCCGGCGCCGGGGCGGCACCCAGGCAGGCCAGGGCATCCAGCGCGAGACGCCTCCCCGGCGTCTTCATGGTAAGAAAGGCAAGCCGGTCGAGGCCGTGACGCGGTGTGGCGGCGAGCATCGGGAAGAGGGTGCCCAGCGTCTTGCCGATGCCGGTGGGCGCCTGGGCGAGCAGGCAGCGCCCGGTGGCGGCGGCCTTGTAGACGCCCTCGGCCAGGGCGCGCTGACCGGGGCGGAAGTCGCCGTGCGGAAAGCCGAGCGTGCGCAACGCGGCGTCGCGCCGCTCGCGATGGGCCGCCTCCTGCTCGGCCCAGGCCAGGAAGCGCTCGCACTGGTCCGCGAAGAACGCCCGCAGCGCGCTGGCCTCGGCCCGCTCGGTGAGCACCGTCTCGCGTCCGCTGGCCACCTCCAGATAGACCAGCGCCAGCTCCACCGTGTCCAGGCCGCGCTCGGCGCACAGCAGCGCCCCGTAGACCTTGAGCTGCGCCCAGTGCAGGGTGCGCTGGTTGGCCGCCATCCGCTCGAGACTACCACGGTGGGTCTTGATCTCCTCCAGGCGGTGGGTCGCGGGGTCATAGCCGTCGGCCCGGCCGCCGACGGCCAGCCCCCGGTAGCGCCCGGCGAGCGGCACTTCGGTTTCGTAACCCGGCCCCCGCCGCGCGACAACCTGAGCATGCCCGGCGATGCCTTCCCGCGCGCTCGGCGCAGGCGTGAAGCGGTGGTCGAGATCGCCCGTGCGGGCGGTGAAGGCGCACAGCGCGCGCACCGCCACGCGATAGCTTGGCGCCTCGCTCATGGTGCCGCCCGCCAGGTGACATGGCACACCTCGGCGGGCATGCCCTGCTGGTAAAAGAACGCCAGCCAGCGCCGCTGGTTGTCCTGGAGGCGATCGCCGGGGCCCTTCACCTCGATCAGCCGGTAGCGCGGCTCGCCCGGCGCCGCCTCGGGATAGAATTGGATCAGATCGGGCAGGCCGGCGCGGTTGGCCTTGAGATCACCGAGCAGGCGCTCGAAGCAGGCCCGTAGGTGGGCGCCGGGCAGGCACGCCAGGGCAAGGTCGATGAGCGCGGCGTCGAGCACTTCCCAGTGCACGAAGGGCGAGGCGAGGCCATGCTTGGCCCGCCAGGCGGCGCGGATCGTCGCGGCGTGGCGGCCGTCATCGAGGCACGCCAGGCAGGCGTCGAAGCGCTCGCGGCGCCGGGCCACGAAATCCTCGCGGTAGAGGTCCGCCGGCCCGGCGTGGAAAGGGTGGAAGAAGGCCCCGGGCAGCGGGGCGTACAACGCCTCCCAGCACATCAGGCCGAACAGCCCGGTGATGAGCGCGTTCTCCACGTAGTACACCGGGGCGCTGTCGCGGTGCAGCTGGACGGCTGCGACACGCTCCACGCCCAGCGAGGCCGCTCCAGGGTCGAGTGCCAGTATGAAGCGCTCGGGAGGCGGCGCTGCGGGGCGTGGCACCACGCGCTCCCCGAGCCGACGTGCCAGCCGCGGCAGCAGCCGGCCCAGGGCCTGGGCTTCCGCCTCCGCGCCGGCCCGCTCGTGGCTCGCTGCCACCAGCGGCTGCGCCAGGGCAAAGGCTTCAGCATGGCGCCCTTGACGCTCCAGCAGGCGCAGGCGGCGGATGCGTGCCTCGCCGCTGGCACCCTCGCCCCACCCCGCGGCGGCATAGCACGCCAGCGCGAGCTCGACAGCGCCGTCGCGCTCAGCCTGGCGCCCCAGCGCCAGCAACAGGCGGTCGCGACGCGCCGCCAGCCAGGCGTTGCCCGCCGGCACCGCGGGCAGTTCCGCCTGCAGCGCGGCGGCAGACTCCCCGGCGTCGAGCCGTTCGCGCAGGCGGTGCAGAGCCAGGTAGGCGTCCACCTCCTCGCGGCGCTGGAAAGCACGGGAATCAGCGGTGAAGGGCACCGACTCGAAGCACTGCACACCCAGCTCGGCAAGCACGAACTCCGCCCAGTCCTGGCGCAGGTTGCCGAAGAACATCAGGCGCAGCCGGTCGCAGGTCGCCATCACGGTGAGTCGCACGACCCGATCCGGCGCCGCAGGCCACCACTCGACCAGCCGCCGCGGCGTGACGAGCACCGGTGCCAGCGCCTCGTACAGCGCCGCCTTGGGCGTGGCGCGAGGCAGCCCCGCGGCGACGATCTCGCCGGCCAGTGCCTCGCGCAACTCAGCCAGGCGCAGCTGCGAGAAGAGCGTGGCGATATCCAGCGCAGGATCGGCCTCGACGAAACCGGCCTCGACCAGCGGCGCCAGGGCTGCCTGGGTCGCGCCGATCTCGGCGTAGGCCAGCTTCGCGGTGCGAAAGTGCTCTCCCTTGCGCATCACCAGGCGCACGAGCAGCGCCTGGGACGCCTCGGGTAACGCGGCGAAGCCGGCAAGAAAGGCGCGCTCCGGGGCGGCGAGCAGATCGGCATGGCGCTCGGCCACCCAGTCGAGCACGCAGCGAAAGTTCGTCAGGTAGTAGCGCGGATCGTCCAGCGGCGCGGTGACCGCCGAGGTAGCAAGGGCACTGGTCATGCATCCATGATATCAGGCGGGGGGCGACGAGGGCATGACCCGCCACCCTCGCAGTCTCACCACCCCCGGGCCAGTTCGCGCACCACCTCGGCGGCGGGCACCTCGCGGCAGGCGCTGGCGTTCTGCCCGGCCCACAGCGGCGAGAAGTCGCTGCTGCCACGCGCCTCGGCGGCGGCACGCAAGGGGGCGATGGCGGCGGTGGCCAGGGGAAAGGCCGGGGTGGCGGGGTTCATCGGGCCGAGCTCGCGCATCAGGCGGGTCACGATGCCGCGGGCCGGGCGACCGCTGTAGAGGTTGGTCAGGGCGGTATGGCGGGCCGCCTCGCTCATCAGGGCACGCCGGTGCAGCGCCGAGGTGGTGGCCTCCGGGCAGCACAGGAAGCCGGTACCCACCTGCACGGCGTCGGCGCCGAGCGCCCGGGCCGCCGCCACCCCGCGGGCATCCGCGATGCCGCCGGCGGCAATCACCGGCACGCCGACCGCTTCGCGCACCTGGGGTAGCAGGGCGAAGGTGCCCAACTGGGTGGAGAGGTCGTGGGAGAGGAACAAGCCGCGGTGGCCGCCCGCCTCCAGCCCTTGGGCGATCACCGCATCGGCGCCGTGGGCCTCGAGCCAGCGCGCCTCCTCCACCGTGGTGGCCGAGGAGACGACCATGGCTCCCCAGGCCTTGATCCGGTCGAGCAGCGCCGGGGCCGGCAGGCCGAAGTGGCAGCTCACCACCTCGGGGCGAAAGGCCTCCAGGATGTCGCACGTCGCGCTATCGAAGGGGCGTCGGCCGGGGCCCGCCGTCACCTCGGCCGTGTCGAGACCCCATTCGGCGTAATAGGGCGCCAGAGCGTCGAGCCAGCGCGCCTGGTGATCGTCAGCCGGCTCGGGCGGGGTGTGGCAGAAGACATTGACGTTGATGGGGCCCGGCGCCTCCTCGCGAATACGGGTGAGCGCCTCGGCCATGGTCTCGGGGCCGAGCATGGCGCAGGGCAGCGCGCCCAGGCCGCCGGCGCGGCTCACGGCGATGGCCAGGTCCGCCCCCTGGGCGCCGGCCATGGGCGCCTGGAAGATGGGCAGGGCGATACCGAGTCGTTCATGCAGGGTCATGGCGCCTCCGAGCCGAAATGGGACCTAGCCGTAATCAGGCAACCTGCCGCTATCCCGCCCTGGCGGCAAGACGACCAAGGGCGCAGAGCATGGCTCAACGATTCTCGGCCGGCTGCAGCACCATGCGCGAGTCGCGAATCTGGATGTCGAAGCGGTTGAGGAAGCTCATGCCCATCAGCGCCACCTCCCCTTCCATGCCGGGACTGATGGAGCCGCGTACGTCGCTGGCGGAGAAGCCGCCCAGGCTCACCTCGTCGAGGGTGGTGAGTTCGCCGCGCACCCGGCCGTTGGCGGTGTTGAACCAGGCCGAGCCCTGCGCCTCCAGCCCCAGCCGATCGGCCATGCTGGCGGGCACCGCCACGTAGGTGGCGCCGGTGTCGAGCAGAAACTCCACCGGTTCGCCATTGATGCGCCCGGTGGCCATGAAGTGGCCGGAGCGGCTGCGCTCCAGGGTGATTGGCCCGTCGCCGCCTTCCACCGCATCGACGAGATGGGCATTGGGGTTGCGCTGCGATTCCAGAAAGTCGTGGAACCACCAAGTACCGACCGCGATAAACAGCAGCCAGAAGAGCAGCATCATGCCCAGCCCGGTACGGTGCACGGTCTTGTCATCCCCCATGGGAGCCTCCCGGCGACAGCCGCCTCTCACGCTCTGTCAGTATGGACCAGATTGTCCGGCCCCCGTTGCCGGAGCGCTGTTGCGCGCCTCCCAGTCACGCGCCGCCTGCTGACCGCGTGCCTGATCGACGAACAGGCAAATCAGAATAGCGACGAGGAAGAGCGCCGCGCAGAGCAGGATCGAGGCCTGCAGCCCCACCAGGGACTGCAGCAGTCCCAGACCGATGATGCCGCCCACGCCGGCGAGCTTGTTGGCCAGGCCCCAGAAGCCGAAGAATTCCGCGGCCTTGCGGGGCGGCGAGAAGAGCCCCACCAGGGCGCGACTGGCCGACTGGCTGGAACCCAGGCTGAGACCCGCCAGGCAGCCCACCACCAGGAAGAGGTGTTGCGCCTCCCAGCCGATTCCCAGCTGCGCATTGAGGAGGGCGGTCAGCTGCGGCGTAGCCCAGATGGCCAGGATGGCCGCCACCCACAGCGTCAGGGTGAGCAGGTAGGTGACCTTGGTGCCGATGCGGTCCTGGAGGAAACCGAACCCCAGGGCGCCGGCGGCGGCGGTGACCTGCACGATGATGAACATGACGTTGCGAATCGACTCGTCCCAGCCGATCACCTGGGCCCCGTAGATGAAGGCGAAGGCGATGATGATGTAGATGCCCGCCATGGAGAAGAGCAGCGAAACCAGGAAGACGGCCAGGTCGCGGAAGCGCTTCAGCTCGTGCAGGGTGGTTGCCACCCGCTCCCAGGCGATCTCGCGATAGGACTTGCCCGTCGGCTGGGGGACGCCGCGTTCCTTCACCCACAGGAAGGTGGGAATCGCCGTGACCAGGAAAAAGGCAGCGGCAAAGGGCCCGACCCAGCGAATGCGTGCGAAGTTCTCGGCAGTGGCCTCGCCCAGGACGAGCAGGGTGAAGCCCGCGGCGAAGAGCCCGCCCACGTAGCCCAGCGACCAGCCGAAGCCGGAGATCTTGCCCAGGTCCTCCGGCGGGCCGAGGTCGGGCAGGAAGGCGGCGATGAACGACTCGCCCATGGAGTAGGCGTAGTTGGAAACGATGATCAGCACGAGCCCCAGCACCACATAGCCCGGCGCCACGAAATAGAGCATGGCGGTGGTGGCCACGGTGGCCAGGTAGCTCGCGAAGAGGAACCGCTTCTTCTCCGCCCGGTAGTCCATCACCGCGCCGCACAGGGGGCCGGTGATCACCACCAGCAGGTAGCTCAGCGCCAGCGCCAGGCTCCACAGAAAGTTGGCCAACCGATAGTTGTCACCGCGGTCGCCGACGATCACCGTGGTGAAGAGCTCGCCGAACACCACGGTGATGATCAAGAGGGTATAGGCCTGGTTGGCGAAGTCGAACATCGCCCAGCCGAGAATCTCACGCCGCGAGGCACGCGATCTCGGCGGGGCAGCGGCGTGGGTCAGGCTCATGGCAACGTCCCTGTGGTCGTGACCTCGGAAGCCTAGCACCTGGGGCGCCCGAGCCACCATCGTCGACGCCATCGCGATGACAGCGTTAGTGCTCGAAGATGACTTTCCTCATGCATTCGGCTAGGTTGCATTCGGGGCAGCGCCGATCCCGGTCACCAGGACTCGACGCGCCCGCCGGTGATTCGCCCTGGACGGCCCGGCCACAACAAGAAATAACAAGAAGACAAGACGAGGGAACTCATGCGCAAAGGGTTACTGGTGGCGGCCTGCCTGCTGCTGCCCCTGTCGGCGACCGCCAATCTCTCGGGCCTGACCTTCATCACCGAGGAATATCCGCCCTACAACTACCAGCGCGACGGGCGCCCGGCCGGCACCGCGGTGGAGCTGCTCGAGCGCCTCTTCACCCTCACCGGGACGCCGCTGACGCGGGACGCCATTCACTTCTACCCTTGGGCGCGCGGCTACGATACGGCACTCAGCGAGCCCGACACCGTGCTCTTCTCGACCACTCGAACCGCCCAGCGCGAGCCGCTCTTCCAGTGGGTCGGGCCCATCGCCACCGACCGGGTCTCGCTGATCGCCCGGCGCGACAGCGGCATTGCCCTCGACGATCTCGACGCCCTGATCGACAGCGACTACCGGGTGGCGGTGATTCGCGAGGACATCGGCGCCCAGCGCCTGCAGGAAGCCGGCGTGCCGGACTCGCGCATCCAGGTGGCGATGTCCAACCACAGCGCTCTGCACATGCTCGAGCGGGGTCGCGTCGACCTCTGGGCCTACGGCCAGGACGTCGCCTTCTGGCTGATGCAAGAGAAGGGGCTGCCGCTGACCGACTTCGAAGCGGTGCTGCCGATCAGCGAATCCGACCTCTACTTCGCCCTGCACCGCGACACCGACCCGGCGTTGGTGGCGACCATGCAGGCCGCCCTGGACCGCCTGCGCGCCGAGGGGGAGCTTGCCGCCACGGCCGGCGACACCCTGATCTTCAACACCGAGGAGTACCCCCCGTTCAACTTCCTCAACGCGGCTGGCGAGATCGACGGCATCGCCACCCGGCTGCTGGAAACCGCCCTCGATGAAACCGGCCTGGCCGCCGACTTCCGCCTGCTGCCTTGGGCGCGCGCCTACACCGAGGCGCGCCTGCGCGATAACCACTGCGTCTATGCCACCACCCGCACGCCGCGCCGCGAGCCCCACTTCACCTGGATCGGCCCCCTGGCCACCAACGACTGGGCCGCCTTCGCCCTGGCGGAAAGCCCGCTCGCGGCCGCGCGCCTCGACGACCTGGCCACCGCACGAATCGGCAGCTTCCGCGAGGATGCCATCGGTCAGTACGTCGAGGCCCGGGGCATTCCCGTGCTGCTGGCCCCCGCCGAGCGCGACAACATCGGGCGACTGGAGGCCGGCGTGATCGACGCCTGGGTCACCGGCGAGCAGACCGCCCGTCAGCTCGCCGCCGAGGCGGGCGTTGAACTCAAGCGCCTCTTCCGCTTCGGCCGGGAGCCCCTCTACCTGGCCTGCCACCCGTCGGTGCCGGAACACGTCGTCGCCCGCCTGCAGGCCGCCCTGGCAGGGTTGGTCGGCAGCGCACGCGGCACACAGCTGCGCCGCGAGGTGCTCGAGCGACTGGAGGCCCTGCCGTGAGCGCCCCGACCGCACCGGTGAGGCGCAGCCGCAGCCTCACCGTCAAGCAGGCGGTACTCACCCTGATCATCGCCGGGCTGTTGAGCCTGGTGGCCGGCAGCGTGGAACTGGCCCGGGACGCACGCCTGATGCGCGAGGAGGTCGAAAGCCAGACTCGCCACCTGCTGACGCTGGTCGACGGCACCGCCGCCGAGGCCGCCTTCCAGCTCAACCCCGACCTGGCCAGCCAGGTGG
Source organism: Halomonas sp. NO4 (assembly GCF_010994375.1). GTDB lineage: Bacteria > Pseudomonadota > Gammaproteobacteria > Pseudomonadales > Halomonadaceae > Halomonas. Next base: position 135,616 of record NZ_WHMA01000006.1, on the reverse strand, counting down.
CCGAAGGGCTGTTCAGCGGGGATCGGGTGGCCCGGGTGACCCTGCGCGACGACTTCGGACGCATCATGGCCAGCCACGAGCGCGACGCCGCCGAGACCGCCAACTGGCTGGTACGGCGCCTGTTCGGCGACATCCTCCACTACCGCCGCTCGCTGGAGTACGACCCTGGCCAGGGCGCCCCGACCACGCCGGTCGGCGAGATCGAGCTGACCCTCGCCTTGGACAGCCTGGGCCGCGACTTCATGAACCGCAGCCTGCTGGTCTTCACGCTGAGCGTGATCAAGGCGCTGGCCATCGCCGCGCTGATGGTGGTGGCGTTCCATGCCTTCATCACCCGCCCGCTGCTGCGCGTGCATGCCGCCATCGTCGACACCGACCCGCGCCGGCCCGGCGAGTGGCCCAAGCCGCGCCTGGGCCGCCACGCCGACGACGAGCTGGGCCATCTGGTGGAGAGCCTCGACCGGCTGCTGCGCGCCTTCCAGCGCGGGCTCGACCAGCGCGACCAGCTGCACCAGATTTCCACCCTGGACGGCCTCACCGGCATCGCCAACCGGCGCCGCTTCGACAGCTTCCTGCCCGACGCCTGGCAGCGCGCCCGGCGCTCGCGCCAGCCGCTGTCGCTGATCTTCATCGACATCGACAACTTCAAGGACTTCAACGACCACTACGGCCACGTGATCGGCGACGACACCCTGCGCGACGTAGCCCGCACCCTCTCCGCCGCGGTGCCCCGCGCCACCGACCTGGTGGCCCGCTACGGCGGCGAGGAGTTCGTCTGCGTGCTCGCCGACACCGACCTCGGCGGCGCCCGGCGCGTCGCCGACCGCCTGCGCGAGGCCATCCACGCCCTGGCCATTCCCCATGCCGGCGCCCCCCGCGCCGATCACGTCACCGCGAGCTTCGGGGTCGCCGCGGCCCACCCTGCCGAGGCGGACGAATTCGGCTTTGAGGCCCTGCTCGAGCGAGCCGACGGCCAGCTCTACCGCGCCAAGCACCAGGGTCGCGACCAGATCGTCTGGGAATCCTGACAGCGAGGGTCAGACGAGATCGCGCGGGATCGTCTCATCCCAGGTTCGGGCGTAGATTCGGGTGTCGCCCTCCCAGGCGTCGAGGGTGGCGCGGATGCGGAAATTGTCGGCGTCGCTGGTCAGCTGCGTCCGCGTCAGGGTATGCACCGCCCAGTCGCCGCGCTGGAAACTGCGCTGCCACTCCGTCCAGCCGCTGACGCTGTCGTAGCTGCCGTAGGCGTAGCGGTAGCGCTCGGTGACCTTGGCGGCAATGGTCAGGTCGATGTCGTCGATGCGGTAGCACCCCTCGTCGTGAATCACTTCCAGCAGCGTCTCGTCGTTGGCCAGGTCGCGGATCACCCGCCAGGTCTCCTGGGTGGGCTGCAGCAGGGTCTTGGCCAGCGGCGGCGCGCCTTCCGGCTCGGCGAAGGGAGCGAGTCGGGCCTCTTCGTCGGGCCGCGGCTCACGCACCGGCAGCACCAGCCGGCTCTCGGACGGCCACAGGGTGAGGCGCACCGGGTGCGGCGCGGGCCAGGCCAGCGGCCAGTAGCTGGTGGAGAGCGACAGGCGCAGGGCATGGCCGGCGGAAAATTGCTGGGCGATGTGCTTGAGCGGGATACGCACCCGGTAGCGGCTTCCCGGCGTCAGCGGCTCGGGGTGCTCGTCGCTGTCGCGGTGGGTCAGGTTGAGCAGCCCGTAGGAGACGCGTGTCGCCTTGTCGTCCTCGGCGATGTCGGACAGGCGCAGCGCCACCATGGCCACCGGCTGGTCGGCGGCCAGGGTGAGCTCCACCACCGGGGAGCCGCAGATTTCCAGCGGCGCCTCGAGGCGCTCGCTCTGGAAGATCAGCGCCCCGCCATCCTCGTCGCGCTGGTCGTGGGGCAGGTCCGGCGGGGCATTGTAGGAGCACCACTTGCCGGCATAGAGCCCCACCGAGAGCGGCGAACGAATATCCAGGGTTGCATCGCCGTCGCCCACCTCGGTTTCGGCATCGCCCGCAGCCTCCGGCAGCAGGTCGTGGCCGGCGGTGAGGCGAAAGGCACGGCTCTCGATATTCGACGAGGGCCACTCGGGTTCGGCCACCCAGCGTCCCGGTCGCTCCGCATAGCGGGCCGAGGGCGGCACCGACTCCTGCATCCACAGCCGCAGCATGGGTTCGTCCATGATTCCGGTATCGCTGCCCTTGAGCCACTGGTCCCACCAGCGCAGCGACTCCTGCAGGAAGCCGATGGCCGGCCCCGGCTCGCCCAGGTGGGGATACTTGTGGGCCCAGGGGCCGACCAGCCCTTTGCGCGGCACCTCGAGCCCCGCCAGCAGGCGGAACACCGCATTGCAGTAGCCGTCGGCCCAGCCGCTGATGGCATAGACCGGGCACTGGATGCGCGAGTAGTCCTCGCACACCGAACCGTGCTGCCAGTAGGCGTCGCGGCGCTGGTGAGCCAGCCACTGAGCCAGCCACAGGCCGCTGCCATCGAGGCGCTCCAGCCACATCTCGCGCCAGCGCTCTCCCACCAGCTCGGGATCGGGCGGGCAGGCGTTGCCGTCGAACATGGTCGAGGCCCAGGAGAGATTGTCGGCCAGCAGGCAGCCGCCCATGTGGTGGATGTCGTCGGCGTAGCGGTCGTCGGTGAAGCACAGGGCGATCACCGCCTTGAGCTGGGGCGGACGCAGCGCGGCGATCTGCAGCCCGTTGAAGCCGCCCCAGGAGATGCCCACCATGCCGACGTCGCCGGTGCACCAGGGCTGGGCCTCCAGCCAGGCGAGGACCGCCAGGCCATCTTCGAGCTCGCTGGGCAGGTATTCGTCGGTGAGCACGCCGTCGGACTCGCCGGTACCGCGGATATCGACGCGCACCCCGGCATAGCCGTGCCCCGCCCAGTAGGGGTGCATCTGAACGTCACGCTCGGCGGTGAGATCCCGCTTGCGGTAAGGCAGGTACTCGAGGATCGCCGGCACCGGATGGCGTTCGGCATCCACTGGCCGCCAGATGCGTGCCGCCAGGCGGGTGCCGTCGGGCAGGGGAATCCAGGTCTCCTCCTCCATGATCCGGCGCGGGAAGTCGGTGACGATGCGCATGGCGTCTCCTCAGCCGTCGATGTCGGTGAACTCGAACGCCAGCCGCGCGGCCAGGCTCTCGTAGCGGGCGTGCAGCTGTTCCACGTCCTCGGCACCCAACCACACATAGGCCAGTGCATAGCTGTAGCTGTCCTGTTCGGGCAGTTCGGAGAGCCGCTGCCCCTCGCCCACCTGCACGGCGATCAGGCTGCCGGGGAAGTCGGCCTCCAGCGCGGCAAGCTCCTCGGCGGTGGGCACCCGGCTCACCACCGCATCCCGGAAGAAGACACGATGGAAGAACTTGGCCGCCAAGGGGAAGGCTCCCTGGCGATGCGGCATGTCGGGCCGCCGGCCCAGCGCCAGGTCGACGGTCACCTGCTGGTGGCTCACGCCATCCACCTTCTCGAAGAGGTCGCAGTGCGACTGGGAGATGCGCGTGTTGATCTCCAGCAGCCAGACGTGGTCCTGCACCTCATCCCAGAAGAACTCGACGTTGAAGGCGGCGTTGTCGTAGCCGATGTGCCTCATGACGCGCTCGGTGAGTTCGCGCATCTTGGCCTGCACCGGCTCGGGCAAGCCCGACGGATAGCGGTAGTGAAAGAAGCTCAGCACCTGGGGATAGCGCAGCGAATCGACGATGCCGTAGCTGACCACCTCGCCGTCAAAGACATAGCCCTCGACCGTGCACTGCCAGCCACCGATGATCGCCTCGGCCATGCAGAAATGGCCATCCACCTCGGCGACTTCGGGCGGCAGCCGGGCGTGCTCGAGCACCGTGTTGAAGGGGTCGGCGATCAGGCCGATCTCGGCTCGCAGCTGCTCGATGGCCCGATAAAAGGTTTCCGGACTGTCGATGAGAAAGCCCAGCCGCGACCCCGACGACTTGATCGGCTTGACGAAGAAGGGGAAGTAGAGCCCGGCCTCGCTGATGTGGGTCAGCGCCTCGTCATCGAAGGGGTCGAAGGCGGTGAAGGCAGGGATGTGCTCCGCGATCACCTCGCGCTGCACGCGTCGGCTCCAGTACTTGTGCTCGCACTTGAGCAGGCTCTCCAGGCTTGTCGTGCGAGCGCCGAAACGCTCGCAGAGGATCGGCAGCATGGTGGAAACGGGAAAGTCCATGTAGCCGACGATGGCGTCGATGTGATCATCGAAGGCCTCGAGCACCCGGCTGGCCTCGGAGAGCATCGCAGCGATGTCGAACTGCTCGGTGTCATAGACCTGCTCCGGTGCGATCACGCCGTGGATACGGTAGTGATCGGCACCGCGCAGCCGTGTCAGCCGCTCGCGATTGAAGTCATCCAGCCCTACCACGAAAACATTCTTGTACTCGCCCATGACCGCCACCCTTTCGCTTCGCGCGATGTGCCACGCCCTTACCGCAGCATAGTCCAGCGCGGGCGAGACACGGGATCAGGGGGAGCGGCGCGGTGCCCGACCGTCGTCGGTGACCGTGTCGGCGCGCTCCTCGTTGCCGCGCTGCAGACGCTCGATGGCCCCGGCTCCCTCGCGGGCCAGGCCCGCCAGGCGGTCAATCTGGGCATCCAGCTTGGGTAGCGCCTCCTGGCGGTAGCGGGAGAGATCGTCGATGGCCCCCATGACGTCGCCAAAGGCCTGCTCGAGCGCCTGCATGTCGAGCTGCGCCGAGGCGGCGCGGGTCTGGATCTCCACTCCCTGCTGGCGCAGCGAACGGGCAGTGCCGGCAATCAGCTCCGAGGTGGTGGTGTTGAGCGATTCGACGCGGTCGAGCACCAGGCGCTGGTTGGCCAGCGCCAAGGCCACGGCGACCGCCACGGTGAGCGCCGAGACGGTGACATGGATGGCGCGGTCAACGCCGCGCATCAGCTCGCGGTTGTTGCGGATGATCACTTCCAGGGCCAGCACGCCCTGTTGGCTCACCGCCTGCTGCTGCTGCAGGTCGAGGATGCGCTGGCGCAACGGAAAGAGCAGCTCCTCCTCGAGGAAGGTGCGCTGCGGGTCCTCCGTGTCGCGCCGCTTGATGGCCGCAGCCAGACGCCGGTCGATCAGCCGCCCCAGCGCCACCTGGCGCTCGAGCTGGTCGAGGATCTCGCGCAGCGCCTGCTGGTCGTCGCCCAGGGTGAGGTTATCGCGATGCAACATGTCGCGCCCCGACTCCAGGTCGGCGATGATCGCATCCAGCGCCTGTTGGGCGTTCTCGAACTTGCGGAAGTAGCGCTGCAGGCGGCTGCCGGCGCCGGGCAGCCGGGACAGGATGCGGTCGAGGCGCCCCTGGTCGAGGCGCTGATGGCGCGGGTCGAGGGACTGCATGCGCCCGCGAAGGTCGACCAGCGCCTGGGCCACCGGCCCGCCGTCGTCGCCCTGGTGGGCCAGCTTGCGCAACGGAGTCTGCAGCATGGCGCTGTGGTGGGCGGCTTGCTGCTGCAGTTCGAGCCCCATCTCGTCCACCGCCCGGCGCTGGCGGGCCAGGGTCTCGGCATCCATGCCCTCCCCCAGCACCTCCTCGACGAAAGCGTCGGCGCGCGCGGCAAGCTCCGGGTCCTCGTCCTCCTGGGCCTCGGCCGCGGCGTCCGTCGAGCGCCGCTCCAGCTCGCTCTCGATCTCTTCCACCGCCGGCAGGGAGAGGGGCGAGCCCTGGTCGGATGGCTGTTTCATGGGTGGCGTTCTCCACGTCTCGACAGGTTGACCCGTTCTTGTCTCAAGAACCGTTACCTCAAGGACAAGGCAATCACTGGCTGGTTCGCCCGTAGCGCTCCGCCCGGCCAATGAAGCGGCGCAGCTCCTCCAGGGCGCGGTCGGTGGCCACCGAGGCCTGGGGCCGCCCCGTCTCGATGCGCGCCAAGGCCACGCTGGCATCGTCGAGCAGGGTCAGCGCCGATTCGTTGCGCGCCGCCAGATGGCGCAGGCGGCTCTCGGTGCCATCGATCAGCTCCAGGCGCCGTTTGAGGGCAATGCGTTCCTCGACGGTGAGCGATTCGCGCTCCAGGCGACGGCGCACGAAGTCGGCGTCAAGCCCCACCACCCCGCGCGCCTGGGAGGCCATGGCGGTGAAGTTGTCGACCACCCCCAGACACACCTCGCTGACCAGCTGCTGAGCGCGCTGGTAGGCAAGCTCCTCGGGAGAAAAGCGCGCCGCCAGGACGTCCAGTACCTGGGCATAGCGGCTGTAGACGCGGTCGGCCTGGATCGCCAGGTCGGGGCGGCGCACGTCGAGCAGTCCCTGCTTGGCGCGGCACAGCGCCAGCACCACCTCGTCGGCGCTGGCCGGCGGCTGGGCCGGGTCGAGCACCGCCACGCCGCGTTCGCGTGCCTCGCGCTCCCCCTCGGCACGGCGCCGCTCGGCCTCGGCGGCAAGCCGCGCCTCGAGCCGCCGCCGGTGGCGACGCTCCCGCCAGCGCCGCCAGGCGCGCTCCAGGGGCACCTCCACGGCGATGGCGGTGAGCCCCGCCAGCCAGCCGCCCAGGCTCGGGCCGAAGCCGCCCCACAGCGAGGTCAGCCAGAGAAGAAAGCTCAGGAAGGGTGCGAAGAGCGCATAGCGGAAGATCACCTGCAGCCGGCTGGGGGCCTCGGTGGGCAGCACCAGGCGCGGGTTGACCAGCCCCGCCAGGCACCAGGGCAGGCAGGTGAGAAAGAGTCCGTAGGCAAATCCCTGCAGGAATCCCAGCATGGGCCTCGTTTCCAGCAACCAGGGGCGATGGCCTGAGTGTACGGGTGGCCGGCGTTGGGCGCACGCCCCATTACAACAGCCACGTCAACACCAGCGCCGTGCCACTGACCAGCAACGCGGTGATGACGGCGACGTCGACCACGCGGTCGAGCCAGCGGTCGACGGTGCCGGGAGCCAGGCGGCGCGGCGGGCGACGGCGGGATGCGCCGCGGCGCGGGGCACTGCGGCGGGAACCGAGAAGCGACATGGCCGACAACCCCCTTAGCCCTTGGCTTGTTGCCCTTTGCTTGAGCTTACGGTCTGGCTGGGTTGCTTGCCACTGCCGCCACAAGGGGATTGCATTGACGCGGTGGGGCCCCGATGATGCGGAAGAAACGCAGCAGGCTAATCAATCACCGGACGCCCTATGCCCCGACTCGCCGACACCCCGCTTTCCGTGCTCGACCTCGCCCCGATTCGCCAGGGCGGCACGGCCGCCGACAGCTTTCGCGAGAGCGTTGCCCTGGCCAGGCTCGCCGAACGGCTGGGCTTCAGCCGTTACTGGCTGGCCGAGCACCACGGCATCGATGGCATTGCCAGCGCCGCCACGGCGGTGCTCATCGGCCACGTGGCCGGTGCCACCTCGACAATCCGCGTGGGCAGCGGCGGCATCATGCTGCCCAACCACCCGCCGCTGGTGGTCGCCGAACAGTTTGGCACCCTGGAGACGCTCTACCCAGGGCGCATCGACCTGGGGCTCGGCCGGGCGCCGGGTTCCGATGCCGCCACCATGGCGGCCCTGCGTCGCGACCCTTACGCCGGCGTGGAGGATTTTCCGCAACGCCTGGCCGAACTGCAGGGCTTTCTCGAGGAAGCCGAGCCCGGCCAGCGGGTGCGCGCCATTCCCGGCCAGGGCACGCGAGTGCCGCTGTGGCTGCTGGGGTCCAGCGGCTACAGCGCCCAGCTCGCCGCCCGCGAGGGGCTGCCCTTCGCCTTCGCCGCCCAGTTCGCCCCGGGCTACCTGCACCAGGCGCTCAGGCTCTACCGCGACCAGTTCCGCCCCTCGGCGGTGCTGGAGCGTCCCTACGCCCTGGTCGGGTTGCCGGTGATCGCCGCCGAGAGCGACGCACGCGCCGAGTTTCTCGCTACCACCGCCCGGCGGAAGTTTCTCAACTTGATTCGCGGCGCCCCCACCCGCTCGCTGCCGCCGGTGGAGACGCTCGACTGGACGCCGAGGGAGCGCGCCCAGGTCGAGCAGTTTCTCGGCGCGGCGGTGATCGGCGGGCCGGAGAGCGTCCGCGACGGTCTCGAAGCCTTCCTCGAACGTACCGGCGCCGACGAGCTGATGCTCGCCACCGACGTGTTTGCCGCCGAGAACCGCCTGGCGAGCTACGAGATCGTCGCCGAGGCGTGGCGATCATGAGCCGCGCCTCCGACGTCCGGCTCGACCTGGCCGGGACTGTTACCGGTCTACGCCGCATGGCGCCGTTGTGCCTGTTCGTCGTGATCTTCGGGCTGGCGTTCGGCGTGGCCGCGCTGTCCCACGGGCTCTCCGGACTGGAAGCCGTGCTGATGAGCGCCCTGGTGTTCGCCGGGGCCTCCCAGTTCGCGGCCCTGGAGCTGTGGGGCGCCGAGATCCCCCTGCTGCCGCTGATCGCCATCACCTTCGCCATCAACGCCCGGCACCTGCTGATGGGGGCCGCCATCCAGCCCTGGCTGTCCCACCTGCCGGCGGGTCAGCGCTACGCCAGCGTGGTGCTGATGAGCGACTCCAACTGGGCCATGGCCGCCGCCGACTACCACAGCGGCAAGACCAACGTCGGCATGCTGGTGGGCGGCGGCATCGCCCTGTGGGCGGCCTGGGTCGCCGGCACCCTGCTCGGCGTGGTGTTCGGCAGCGGCATCACCCAGCCGGAGCGCTTCGGGCTGGACGTGATCATGGGCTGCTTTCTGCTCGCCATGCTGGTGGGGGGACGTCGCGACCTCACCATCCTGCTGCCGTGGACGGCGGCGGCGCTGGCCGCGCTGGCCGCCATGACCTGGCTGCCGCCTCACTCCCACGTGATCGTCGGCGCCCTGGCCGGCGGGTTGGCGGGGCTGTTGCTGCCCGGCCCCAGGGAGCCGGCCTCATGACGCTGCCCGCCAGCCTCGCCGGTACGCTGCTTGCCATCGTCATCATGGCGCTGGTCACCTACCTGACCCGCTCGGGTGGGGTGTTCGTGATGTCGCGCGTGCCTATCGGCCCCCGCGTCGAGCGCTTCATCAATGCCATGGCCGGCTCGGTGCTGGTGGCGGTGATCACCCCCATGGCCGTGCACGGCGACTGGGGCGCGCGCCTGGCGCTCGTGGCCACGCTCGGGATGATGCTCGCTACCCGCAAGGCCCTGGTCGCGATCGCCGCCGGCATCCTCGCCGCGGCGCTGTGGCGGCTGTGGTAGCGGCCGACAGAGCCCGGAACGATTCCGCCACCCGGGCCTCCAAGGAGCAGCCATTTCGCGACGCCCGGCGTCGCCCCCTTCATTCGGAGAGCGTCATGCCCGATCCCCACGACCCCCGCCGCAACCCGGCCTGGCAAGCCGCCCGAGAGTGGCAGCAGCGGGCCCGCCAGTCCCAGAGCAGCGGCCTGCTCGGTAGCCTGAAGATGCTGCTCGCCTGGCTGCTGTTCGGCGCCCTGATGATCGTCGCCCTGGTGCTCGGCCTGGTCTTTATGCTGCTCGGCTGGGCCCTGATGCCGCTGTTGCGCCACCGGCTCAAGAAGCGCATGGAGCAGATGCGCGCCGACCAGGCGCAGGACGTGGGCGGCGGCTTCCACTACCGCGAGACCCACTATCGGGAAAGTCGCTCCGCACAGGGAACCCAGCGCGAGCAGCAGGTGCTGGAAGGCAACTACGAAGTGAAAGACGAGGACGAGGACAAGCCCCGTTCCTGAGCGACAGCGCCTTAACCACGATCACTCAATCAGCCCACCTCACGCACTGGCTGGGGCCATCGGCAATCACCCGGCCGCTGGCGTCGACGACTCACGGGTCCAGATAGACGGTATCGGAGTCCAGAATGGTCGGGCCTGGGCTCGGGCGCAGGCCAGACGGGCTCGCGGGCGCGAAAGGAAAAAAGCCCGCCAGGGGGCGGGCTACAAGAAGTGTCATGCAGGGGATCGACTCGCGACGACACGAGATCGAAGGTCCAGCGGGAACCGGACAACACCACGTTACACCGGTGGACCTCCCACGGACCAATAGGCCTTTTCGATCCGGCCCATAGGGAGGCTCACTCCAGCGGCTCGTAAGGCAGGCCCACGTAGTTCTCGGCGATGGTGGTCAACCCTGCGGTGGAACTCGTCAGGTAGTCCAGCTCGGCCTGCTGCATGCGGGTGCCGAAGTCTTCCTCCTCGGAGAACTTGTGCAGCAGCGAGGTCATCCACCAGGAGAAGCGCTCGGCCTTCCAGATGCGCTTCAGGGCCACCTCGGAGTAGCGCGGTATCAGGTCGGTGCGCCCCTCCTGGTAGACCGCCACCAGCACCCGGTAGAGGGCGTCGACGTCACTGGCCGCCAGGTTGAGGCCCTTGGCCCCGGTGGGCGGCACGATGTGGGCGGCGTCGCCGACCAGGAAGAGACGGCCGTACTGCATGGGCTCGACGACGAAGCTTCTCAGCGGGGCGATGCTCTTCTCGATGGAAGGCCCGGTGACCAGCCTGTCGGCCACGTCGTCCGGCACCCGGCGCTTGAGCTCCTCCCAGAAGCGCGCGTCGGACCAGTCTTCCACCGTCTCGTCGAGCCCCACCTGCAGGTAGTAGCGGCTGCGCGTCGCCGAACGCATGCTGCACAGCGCAAAGCCGCGGTCGTGGCGCGCGTATATCAGCTCGTCGGCCACCGGCGGCGTGTCGGCTAGCAGACCCAGCCAGCCGAAAGGGTAGACCCGCTCGAACTCCTTGATGCGACCCTCGGGAATCGACTGGCGCGAGACACCGTGGAAGCCGTCGCAACCGGCCACGTAGTCGCAGTCGAGGCGGTGGGTCTCACCGTTCTTCTCGAAGGTGACGTAGGGGGTGTCGGTGTCGAGGTCGTGAGGCTGGACGTTCTCGGCCTCGTAGATCGTGGTGGCGGCGCTGGCCTCACGGGCTGCCATCAGGTCGCGAGTCACCTCGGTCTGACCGTAGACCATCACCGTCTTGCCCCCGGTCAGCCCGGCGAGGTCGACCCGCACCCGGCGATTGGCAAACGCCAGCTCGACGCCGTCATGCACCATGCCCTCGGCATCCATGCGCTCGGCGACCCCGGCTTCGCGCAGCAGGTCGACCATGCCCTGCTCCAGCACCCCGGCGCGGATGCGGCTGAGCACGTACTCGCCGCTGCGCCGCTCGAGGATCACGTTGTCGATGCCCTGACGCGCGAGCAGCTGACCCAGCAGCAGGCCCGAGGGGCCGGCACCGATGATAGCAACCTGTGTCTTCATGAGGGGACTCCGTTGTTCTGTTTACCGCGGGTTGTATGAATTGTATTTTTCAATGAAACCACCGCCCAAATAAGGCATGATCGCCATGACGTCTTGGATATTTTCAACATAGCGTATCGACTTTCGTCGAGGACGACATGACCTACGGCCCTCTGCCCACCGACACCGTTCCCGTCTTCAAGCTCTACGGCGAAACCCGCCACTGGCCGACGCCGGACCTGCTGCACTGCGAATCGATCCCCGAACGCAGCCGACGCCATGACTGGCGCATCCAGCCCCACCGCCACGCCGACCTGGTCCACCTGCTCCACCTCTCGGCCGGCCAGGTGGACCTGGAGCTGGAGGGGAGCCGCCGCTCCCAGGCGGCGCCTCTGGTGATCGTGATACCCGCGATGAGCATCCACGGTTTTCACTTCTCACCGGACGTTCAGGGCCACATCATCACCCTGGCGCGGCCGCTGGTGGAGCGGCTCGACGCCCGGCTGGCCGAACAGGCGACGGTGCTGACGCGCGCCGAGGCCCATCCCCTGGGTGAGGGACGCGAGGCGGGGCGCCTCGTGTCCCTGGTGGCCCAGGTCGAGGACGAATACCGCCATCCGGCCCCCGGCCGCGACCGGCTACTGGAGGCGCTGATCGAGGCCCTGACCGTGGCGCTCGCCCGCCTGGCCGACCGCGACGGGCGCCCCGGCGTCCGCCGCGTGCCCCGCCGCCGCGACCGGGCCCGGGGCCATCTGCAGAACTACCAGGCGCTGATCGAAGCCCAGTTCCGCCAGCAGCCCAGCATCGAGCAGTTCGCCGACCAGCTGGGCATGACCGGTACCCACCTCAACCTGCTGTGCCGTCGCCTGGCCGGGCGCAGCGCCCTGCAGCTGCTCCACGAGCGGCTGCTGCTGGAGGCCAAGCGCCAGCTCACCTACACCAATCTGACCATCGGCCAGGTCGCCGATGGGCTGGGCTTCTCCGAACCGGCCTACTTCACCCGCTTCTTCAAGCGGCTGACCGGTCTCTCGCCGCGGGACTTCCGGCTGCGCCAGCCCGAGACGTGACGCCCAACGCAGGCCCCCGGCAGACGCGATGCCTGCCGGGACGCAAGGTACGGCTGAAGTGGCTCAGCCGATGGTGGCCAGCGTCTTCTGTTCAAAGGCCTCGGCATTGGGGCAGAACCCCCGGCACTTCTCCCAGCCCTCGCCGGCGCGCATCGCCTTCCAGCAGCGCCCCACCGCCGGGCAGCGGTTACACACCGTCTGCAGCTCCTCGAGGTGGGTCGCCTCCTCGGCGCCGAAGTCCGCGACCGCCAGGTCGAAGCGCTGCATCATCTCGGGCATCAGGGTCTCGGCAGGAATCAACTCGCGGCTGCCGCCGCGGTTGAGGGTGCGCGCCACCTCGCGCTCGAAGGCCGGCGCCATCGGCGTGGCCAGGTCGCGCACCATCTCGCGATAGCTCGTGGACGCCTCGTTGCGCATCCCCTGCACCAGTTGCGGCATGGATGCCGCGAACAGGCGCTCCTCCAGGCGAGTCAGCCAGCCTTGGCGTTGGGTCTGCTTGTCGGTCATGTCACACCTCCGGATCCGTCAGGCCGTCATGGCCGGCTGCCATGCGGGTTTCTCTGCCTGAAGGATGACCCGGCAGCGGCAGGCTGCCAATTGAGGCTTTGGCGACTCCCCATAACTCCATGGTTATAGCGAAGCGCCCCAGCCTGGCCAGGGCGCTTCCAGGGCACGGATTCGCTCAGATCAAAAACATCGTGGAGAGCACGGGGAAGAGGATCAGCAGGGTGAGCCGCAGCAGGTCGGAGACCACGAAGGGCGCCACGCCGCGGAAGATCTCGCCCAGCCCCACATGGGGCGCCATCGCCTTGATCACGAAGACGTTCATGCCCACCGGCGGCGTCATCAGCCCCAGCTCCACGGTGAGCACGGTGATGATGCCGAACCACACCGGGTCGATGCCCAGCGACTGGATGATCGGGAACACCACCGGCACGGTGATCACCAGCATGGCGATGGAGTCCATGAACATCCCCAGCACGAAGTAGAGCAGCAGGATGCACAGCACCACCACGATGGGTGCCAGCTCCATGCCGTAGAGCAGGTCGCTGATCGAGAAGGAGATGCGCGACACCGAGATGAAGTAGCCGAGCATCTCGGCGCCCACCAGCATGAAGAACACCACGGCGGAGAGCGCCAGGGTCTCCTGCACGCTGCGCCACAGCTCGGCGCCGCGCAGCCCCTTCACCAGAGCATACAGCAGGGTGGCAAAGGCGCCCACGCTGGCCCCTTCGGTGGGGGTAAAGGCGCCGAAGTAGATGCCCAGGATCATCACCAGAAAGACCGCGAAGAAGGGCAGCAGCCCGCCGAGCGAGGCCAGCTTCTCCTTCCAGGCGGTGGGCTCGCCGGCCACCGCCAGGGAAGGCTTGAGGCGCATCATCACGCTCACGGTCAGGGCATACATGACCAGCCCCATCAGCCCCGGCACCAGGCCGGCCATGAACATGTCGCCCACCGACTGCTCGGTGAGAATGGCGTAGATCAGCAGCGCAATGGAGGGCGGAATCATGATGCCCAGGGTGCCGCCGGCGGCCAGCGCCCCGGTGGCCAACCCACGGTTGTAGCCGTAGCGCTCCATCTCCGGCAGGGCGACCCGGGTCATGGTGCTGGCGGTGGCCAGCGACGAGCCGGAGATCGCCGAGAAGACCCCGCAGGAGCCCACCGCGGCGATGGCCAGCCCCCCTTTCCAGCCACCGCAGATCACCCGGGTAGAGTGGAAGAGCTTGCCGGCCATGCCGGAATGCGCTGCCAGCACGCCCATGAGGATGAACATGGGCACGGCGCTGAAGCTGTAGTTGGAGAGCACCTCCACCGGCACGGTCTTGACCTGGGCGATGGCCGCATCCCAACTGATGATCTGCGCGAAGCCCACCACCCCGACGACCAGCATGGTCAACGCCACCGGCACGCGCAGCACCATCAACACCAGCAGCAGGGCGAGCCCGATGGCACCGATCATCTCACTCGCCATGGGACACCTCCCCTTCGGCACCGAAGAGCGCGCTGAGCAGCGCATGGATCAGGCTGCGCAGTCCCAGCAAGAAGCTGAACACGGCGGCCACGGTGTAGATGGGCCCCATGGGCAGGCGCAAATCCTGGGTCACCTCGCCGTGGCGCGCCGCGGCCGTGGCCGAGTCGAGCAGGCCGACGAAGAGAATCAGGCCGAGTGCGGCGAAGCCCAGCAGATAAACGCCATGCAGGCGGTTCTTGATGTTGGGAGAGAGGCCATGGGAGAAGGCCTCCACCACCACCTGGCTCTTCTCCACGTTGGCCGCCATGGCGGCGAGCAGGGAGACCAGCATGAGGTAGCTGACCAGCTCCACGCTGCCCATGACCCGCAGAGCAATCACCCCCTCGGTGAGGCGCGACAGGTAACGGGTGCCGACATCGGCAATGGTCACCGCCAGCAGCCCCAGCAGGGCGATGCCCGCCACCACGCGACAGGCGAGGGCCAGCCAGTGGCTGGCCCGTTCCAGATAGAACTGCATGTCGCTTAACCTTGGTCGGCGGCGCAGGACTCGCTGGCCGCCAGTGCCGCTTCGTAGACCTCGCGGCCCGGCAGACCGCGCTCCTCGAGCTGGGCGAGGTAGTTGTCGATGCCCTCCTGGAGCGGCTGCTGCCAGTCCGGGTGCTCCAGCGGGTTCTCGATCTCGCGGATGGTGTGGCCGGCCTCTTTCGCCTCCTGCTTGCCCTCGACATCGAGACGATCGAAGACCTCGCCGGCGTTACCAGCCCACCGCATGCCGGAGTTGTCATCGATCACCGCCTGCTCCTCGGGGCTCAGGCTGTCATAAGTTTGCTGGTTCATGGTGGCCACGAAGATCAACGTGTAGAACGGCACTTCGGTGTGGTACTCGACCAGCTCGTTGATGCGGAAACCCTTGAGGCCTTCCCAGGGGAAGCTCAGGCCATCGATGACGCCACGTTGCATGGCGGTGTAGATGTCCGGCGCCGGCATGCCCACGGGGCTCGCCCCCATGTTCTCGAGTATGTCGCCGGCCACGGCGGTGGGACGGCGGATGCGCAGCCCCTCGAGGTCGGACGGCACCTGGACGTCGGTATCGATGGTATGGATGCCGCCCGGGCCGGTGGTGAAGAAGAACAGCGGCCGGGTATCGGCGTACTCCTCGTCGAGGTGACCCTCGTTGTAGAGGGTCTGCAGCACGCAGGCGCCCTGGGTCGCGGTGGTCGCCACGCCGGGCAGCTCGACGATCTGCGACAGCGGGAAGCGCCCGGCGGTATAGCCCTGGGCAGTCGCACCGATATCGGCGATGCCGTTGGCCACCGCTTCGTAGATGGAGTCGGGCTTGGCCAGGGTGCCGGAGGGGAACATCTCGACCTCGAGTTCGCCGCCGGACTCCTCCTCGAGGGTCGCGGCCCAGGCCTCGAAGATCTCCTGGTTGATGCCCGAAGCGCCCGGCCAGAAGTGCGCCATGCGCAGGGTGGTCGCCTGGGCGGAGGCGGAGGCAGCGGTCAGACCGGCGATGGAGGCTGCCAGCAGGCAGCGGGTTAGCGTGCGGTTCATCAGGATCCTCCGGGATTATCGTTGTACGACTGGCAGAGTACGCATAACGAACTTACGTTCGCATGTTGTGTAAAAAGTAACTGAAGCCGTGCGACTCCGATAACCTACTTTGGTCGAAGGTCACCTGCCCTAACGGACAACGCAAGGCTCTCTAGACCACCATAGCGCTCTATTCGGGCAATAACTGAGCAAATCCCCTCACTTGCTTGGACATTTCCCATATTGTGGCACGACCAAAGTGGCAGCCTCCCCACAAGAGGCCGTATCGCACCGGCTCAGGATGAACGGGACGCCTCCGAGGCGCTTCCCCCCTCCTTTCCCCGTCCAGCGAAGTGCAGCGTCCGGTGCAGAAGAAGGTAGGCCAGTCCCCCCCACCATTATGGCAAGGGCCTTTATTGAAGAGTGGGTCAAGAAGTCGCGAGACGAAAAAGGGCCCGGACCGCATTGCCGTCTCGGGCCAAGGAGGATCCTGTGATACCGATCAGCGCGCCAGGGTACTGGCCTTGCGCCGCCGGGGCAGCGCGACGGTGAACTCGAAGTCCTTGAATTCGACGAGCATCGACAGGCCGACGCCCAGCACCAGCGCCCAGAAGGAGGCGCCGATGCCGAAGACTTCCACGCCGGAGACGGCGATCAGGAAGGAGAACATGGCCCCCACCTCATGCTTGCCGGAGAAGGTCATGTGCATCGCCGAGCTGATCACCCGCAGCAGCGCCAGGCCGGCGATGATGGCGATGAAGTAGCTCGGCATGGCCTCGATCAGGCTGAACACGAAGCCGTAGAAGGGCGCCGCCACCACGAAGATGATGCCGACGATCACCGCCGCCACCCAGCGCTTGTCGTGGCTGCCGGCTTCCGGTCCCGAACAGATGCCGGTCATCGGCGCGGCGATGCAGGTGCTGTGCAGGTTGAAGAAGGCCGAGAGCATGGTCCCGAAACCGCCCAGCGCGGTGATGGCGTTGGCCGGCGCCTCCTTGTAGCCCATGCCCTTGACCAGCCCCACGCCGGCGGGGGTCTCCATGCCCACCAGGATCAGCGCCAGGGGCAGGCCATAGGCCAGGAAGGCCTCCAGGGTGAACGTCGGCAGGATGAGCTCGGGAAGCCGGAAGGAGAACGTCACGCTGGAGAAGTCGGCACCCGAAAGCGCCATGTAGCCGACGCCCACCAGCAGGGTGACCACCAGCGGCGGTACTCGGCGCAGGTAGCGCGCGGCGAAGAAGAAGGAGAGGATCATCACCGCCGCCGGCAGCAGGGCGTTCTGCAGCGGCATCACCATGTTGGTGCCGAACTTGAGCAGCACCCCCGCCACCATGCCCATGACGATGGGCATCGGAATCAGCCGCATGACCAGGCTCATCCACCCGGCCAGACCCACGACCAGGGCGATGGCCCCGGCGATCAGCGTGGCCCCCAGCGCCTCGTTGAGCCCCACCACCGGAATGATGGCGGCGAACAGCAGCGCCCCGGGGATGGAGTTGGCCATGGGCAAGGGCAGCCGGTAGTAGGCCGGCAGGAAGAGGCCGAACAGGCCGTTGATCATCAGGTAGCTGATCACCCACAGCAGGGTGAACTCCTGGGGGAGCCCGGCGGCGGTGCCGGCGCTGATATGGATGATGCCGGCGCTGAGGCCGAAGATGCCTGCCACCAGGCCGGCACTCAGGTTGTCGACGTTGAGGTCGCGAAGGAAGTCGCGTGGCGCCGACGCGAGGCCGACGCCCTTCTCGAGATTTTTCATGCTGTGCTCCAGGGGATTTGTTGTGATTGGAATCCGGATCGGGGTGACGGACGGCTAGCCCTGGTCCCCTCCCGCCACCGGCAGCACGCTGCCGGTGATGTAGCTGGCCGCATCGGAGGCCAGGAAGAGGATCGGCGCAGCCATCTCGTCCAGGGTGCCGTAGCGGTCCATCAGGCAGCTCGCCTTGGTCTGGTCGACATGCGCCTGGAACCAGGCTTGCTCAGTCGCGTTGCGCGGCGCCGGCGTGCCCCGCGAGATGCGCCGCGGCGGCGCCTCGGTGCCGCCGGGCGCGGTGGCCACCACGCGGATGCCGTGCTCGGCGACTTCGAAGGCCAGCGACGCGGTCAGGGCATTGATGCCGCCCTTGGCCGCCGAGTAGGGGATGCGGTGGATGCCGCGGGTCGCCGCCGAGGAGACGTTGACGATGACGCCGCTGCCCTGCGCCACCAGG
The DNA here is from genome assembly GCF_010994375.1 of Halomonas sp. NO4. Classification (GTDB taxonomy): domain Bacteria; phylum Pseudomonadota; class Gammaproteobacteria; order Pseudomonadales; family Halomonadaceae; genus Halomonas. Next base: position 117,722 of record NZ_WHMA01000006.1, on the reverse strand, counting down.
GTGGGCAGCGCGGCACGACAGCACCACAGGGTCGGCATCAGCGAGCGGGTGATCTCGGCCGAGATCTCGGCGCTGCTGAACTCGGTGAACGGCTTGAAGTGGATCGCCCCGCCCACGTTGTTGATCAGGATGTCCAGGCGTCCGAAGTGCTCGACGGTCCGGGTCATCACATCCGCGGCGCCCTCCCAGGTCTCCAGGTCGGCCTGCAGGGCGATGGCCTCCACGCCCTGCTCGCGCAGGCCGGCCACCACCTCATGGACGAGGTCGGCCCGGTCCACCAGCGCCAGGCGGGCGCCCTCGGCCCCGGCGCGCTCGGCGACCCGCCGCCCGATGCCCTGGGCGGCGCCGGTAATCACCATCACCCGTCCCTGGAAACGCGAGCCATCGAAGCGTGCGGCGCTCATGCCACCTCCTCGGCCACCGCGACCTGGTTGGGGGTGAACTTCTCGTAGTGGAAGCTCTGGGGCACGATACCCTGGGCATCGAAGTGCTTGAGCACGGCGTCGACCATGGGCGGCGGCCCGCACAGGTAGACGTCGACATCGCCGTCGTGCAGCACCTCGGCGTCCATGTGGTGGGTCACGTAGCCCTTGCGCGGGTGGTCGCTCGCCTCGTCCACCACCACGGTGGAATAGGTAAAGGTCGGCAGCTGCTCGGTCAAGGCATCCAGCGCCTCGGTCTTGACCAGGTGGTCGTCCTGGTTCACCCCGTAGATCAAGTGGATCGGCGCCTCACCGCCCTGCCCTTCTTCGCGCTTCCGGGCCAGCTGCTCGAGCATGGCGAGGAAGGGCGCCAGGCCCGTGCCACCGGCCAGCATCAGCACCGGGCGGGTGATCTCGCGCAGATAGAAGCTGCCCAGCGGGCCGGTCAGGGTCAGGCGATCCCCCACAGCGGCCCGCTCGGTGAGATAGCCGCTCATCACCCCATTCGGCACGTTGCGGATCAGGAAGGTGACCCGTGACTCGCCCGGCCTGGAGCTGAAGGAGTAGGAGCGGTGCTCCCCGGTGCCCGGCACCGTGATATGGATGTACTGGCCGGGCAGGAAGGCCAGCTCGGCGCCGTCGTCCAGGTCGATGGTCAGCTCGATGCTGTCCTCGGAGAGCGACTCGACCGCGGCCACCGTGCCCTCGACCTGGCCCACTGCGGTCTTGCACAGGGTCGAGGCCACCGGCACCTGGATGACGCAGTCCGAGGCGGGCACCATCTGGCAGGTGAGCACCTGCCCCTCGGCGGCCTCTTCGTCGGAGAGCGCCTCGTCGATGTACTCGTCCCCCAGATCGAACGCCCCCTGCTCGCAGCGCCCCTTGCAGGTGCCGCAGACGCCGTCGGAGCAGTCCATCGGCAGATTGACTTTCTGGCGGTAGGCGGCGTCGAGGACGGTCTCGCCCTCCTTGCAGCCGATGAAGCGGGTCACCCCGTCCTCGAAGTTGAGCGCAATGGTATAGCTCATGATCGAATCTCCTCCCGCACCGGATCAGACGTGGTAGACGTCGATGACCTGGTGGATGTAGTCGTTGTTGAGTTGCACGACTTTTCTGGTGATCAGCGGCGCCTCGCCCGACACGTCGAGGGTGTAGAAGGCGGTGCCGAAGTAGCTGTCGGTCTTCTTGTAGCGGTGGCTCAGGGTGTGCCAGTTGAAGCGCAGCGCCACCTGGTCACCTTCCTGGGAGAGCACTTCGATGTTGCTGATCTGGTGAGTGGTGCGCGGCTCCGGCGTGCTCGCCCCGCTGCGCTCGGTCTTGATCCGGTAGACCCGGTCCTCGAGCCCCTCGCGGTTGGGGTAGTAGATCAGCGAGATCTCGGACTCGGGATCCTGAGTCAGCCGGTCGTCGTCGTCCCAGGCCGGCATCCAGAACAGCGCCTCCTTGCTGTAGCACGCGAGCCAGTCGTCCCACTGGCGGTCGTCGAGCAGGCGCGCCTCGCGGTAGAGGAAGGCCTGGATATCCGAATGGCTGATGTGCATGGTTGTTCTCCCTTGTCAGGTCGTGGCGGGCTTACGCGGACTGGGTGGCGGGCTCAGTTGGGATAAACCGGCTGCGTTCCTTGTCGATGGCGCGCTGCATCTCCTCGACCCAGTGCTGGTGGTGCAGCACATAGAGGCCCTCGTCCTCGGGAGAGGCCCCGCTCAAGCGCGGCTTCATGTCGATCTGCTTGGCGTTGTCGTCGGCACCCTCGATCCACTGCTTGGCGCCGCGCGAGAGGTCGTTCCACTCGGCAAGCTGACCGTTATAGCCCTCCTGGCAGGCGCGAAACTCCTCCAGATCGTCCGGCGTGCCCATGCCGGAGACGTTGAAGAAGTCCTCGTACTGGCGGATGCGCACCCGCCGATTCTCCGCGGACTCGCCCTTGGGCGCGAAGCAGTAGATGGTGACCTCTGTCTTATCCACATCAATGGGCCGCAGCACGCGGATCTGGGTGGAGAACTGGTCCATCAGGTAGACGTTGGGGTAGAGGCAGAGGTTACGGGTCTGGTTGACGATGGAATCGGCCCGCGCCTCGCCGAGCTCCTGCTCGAGCCACGCCTTCTGCTGGTAGACGGGACGCACCTCGGGGTTGAGCAGGCGGGTCCACAGCAGCATGTGGCCGTTCTCGAAGGAATAGAAGCCGCCCATGCTCTTCGACCAGCCGTCGGCATCCACCGCCTGGGTACCGCCGGCATCGTAGTTGCGCCGCTCCATGGTGGAGGCGTAATTCCAGTGCACGGTGCTGACGTGGTAGCCGTCGGCGCCGTTCTCGGCCTGCAGCTTCCAGTTGCCGGTGAAGGTGTACGACGAGGTGCCGCGCAGGATCTCCAGGCCTTGCGGCGCCTGGTCGACGATGTTGTCGATGATCTTGGTGGTCTCGCCCAGGTGCTCCTCGAGCGGGGCGACGTCATCGCTCAGACTGCCGAACAGGAAGCCCTTGTAGTTCTCGAAACGCGGCAGGCGCTTGAGGTCATGGGAGCCCTCCTGCTTGAAGCCCTCCGGATAGGCGCCGTTCTTCTCGTTCTTGGCCTTCAGCAGCTTGCCGTCGTTCTTGAAGGTCCAGCCGTGGAAGGGGCAGGTAAAAGTGCCCTTGTTGCCGCGCTTGCGCCGGCACAGGGTAGCGCCGCGGTGGGCACAGGCATTGATCAGGCCGTGCAGCTCGCCGGCCTTGTCGCGGGTGATCACCACCGGCTGGCGGCCCATGGTCGCGGTCATGTAGTCGCCCGGCTCGGCGACCTGGCTCTCGTGGCCCAGGAACAGCCAGTTGCCCTCGAAGATGTGCTTCATCTCGAGTTCGAAGAAGTCGCGGTCGGTGAACATGCTGCGATGGCAGCGGAAGATGCCGGTCTCGGGGTCGTCGACGACGGCACCGCGGACACGCTTTTCGAGTCGATCAAGTTGGGTAGTCATGGTCAGGCTCCTCGCAATCTTGTTGTGTCCGGCGGCTCGCCCCGCGAGCCGCCGGCGGTCAGGGACAGTCCCGGATTAGACCTGAGCGGTACCGGCCAGCTGGCTGGCCTGATCCTGCTCGTCATCCTTGGCGCGGGGGCGCTTGTGGCGCACCTGCAGCTCGGGTGCGTCGGTTCGGGCCAGCTCGACGTCGAACACCACCTCGGCGAAGGGTCCGTCCAGCTCGCGCCGGGCGATCTCGTCGGCGTCCTCGATGCGCTGTGCCGGCACCACCAGCTCCTCACGGGTAGCGAAGGCGAAGTCATCAAAGGTGTAGGGGTCGCCGGCCAGGTTGATCTGGGTGGTCAGATGCTGGTGGCCCGGTGCGGAGATGAAGTAGTGAATGTGCGCCGGACGCTCGCCGTGGCGGCCCAGGGCCTTGAGCACCTGGTCGGTGGGCGCGCCTTCCGGCACCCCGTAGCCGGAGGGGATGATGCTGCGCGCGGTGTAGCAGCCCTCGCTATCGGTGACGATGGTGCGGCGCAGGTTGTAGTCGGACTGCGACGGGTCGAAGAAGGAGTAGCCGCCCTTGGAGTCGGCGTGCCAGATCTCCACCCTGGCACCGGCGACGGGGTTGCCGTCGACGTCGCGCACCTGGCCGGTCAGCCACATGGTCTCGCCGTCCGGGTCCTGGCCGTCGTCCATGCGTGCAAAGCCCTCGGCGACCGGGGCGCCGGCCACGTAGAGCGGCCCCTCGATGGTGCGCGGGGTGCCGCCTACGCGCTTGGCCTCGGCATCGATGGCGTCCTGGCGCATGTCGAGGAAGTGGTCGAAGCCCAGGCCCGGCGAGAGCAGGCCGAACTGGGTCTGGCCGCCCAGGGCGTTGAGCAGGCTGACGGTGGACCAGTACTCCTCGGGGGTGACGTCGAAGTCGTCGATCAGCTTGAACAGGTCGGAGAGCAGGCGATGCATGATCCGCTTGGCGCGCTCGTTGCCGCCTGTCTGATCAAAGCCGGCGACGCTGTTCAGGAAATCCTGCACTTCGGGGGTATCGAATATCTTCACGGTCATGGTGTTGTCCTCGGTTGTTGTCATCACGCCCGTCGGTGACGGGCACTGGCGTGCTTCATCCGTGACTCAGGAATCGCCCTCGCGGATGGAGGACGGATGGCGGCACAGCGGCGTGACGCTGATCGCCATGTAGGAAAAGAGCGGCAGGCCCGCGACGACCTCCTGCAGCTCGGCGTTGTCCTCGACGTCGAAGATGCTGACGTTGGCGTAGCTGCCGGCGACCCGCCACAGGTGGCGCCACTTGCCGGCGCGCTGCAGCTCCTGGGCGTACTCCTTCTCCCGGGCCTTGATCTCGGCGGCCTGTTCGGCCGGCATCTCCGGGGGCAACTTCACGGTCATTTCCACCTGAAACAGCATGGGGGTCTCCTTTGCTGGGGTGTCGGGGCTCGGCCGCTCAGCGGCGCGCGTAGTGAGCGAGCTTGTCTTCATCCAAGGCGATGCCGAGCCCGGGCCCCGTGGGCAGCGCGACGCCGAAGTCGCGGTAGGCGAGCGGCTCGGCGACGATGTCGTCCTTGAGCAGCAGCGGGCCGAACATCTCGGTGCCCCAGGCGAGCTCGGGCAGGGTCGCCCAGGCGTGCAGCGAGGCAGCGGTGCCGATGGTTCCCTCGAGCAGGGTGCCGCCGTAGAGGCCGATGCCGGCCGTCTGGGCCAGGTGGGCCAGCTCCAGCACGCCCTGCAGACCGCCGGACTTGGCGATCTTCAGGGCGAAGGCGCCGCTGAAGCCGCCGACCGCCAGGTCGAGGCCGTCGCGGGCATCCTGCACGGCCTCGTCGGCGAGCATCGGCACCCGGAAGCGGTTGGCCAGGCGGATCAGGCCGGCGTGCTCGCGTGCCGGGATGGGCTGCTCGATCAGCTCGATGCCGGCGTCCTGCAGGGCGGCGATGCCGCGCACGGCAGTAGCCTCGTTCCAGGCCTGGTTGAGGTCGACCCGCACGCCGGCGCGGTCGCCCAGCGCTTCCTTGATCGCCGCCACGTGGCGCACGTCGGCCTCCACCGGGTTGGCGCCGATCTTGAGCTTGAAGTCGCCGTGGCGGCGCTGCTTCAGGCGCTGGCAGGCCTCGTCGATGTCCTTGGCGGTATCGCCGCTGGCCAGGGTCCAGAGCACCGGCAGGTGGGTCTGGCGGGCGCCACCCAGCAGCTCGGCCACGCTGCGCCCCAGGCGCTTGCCCTGGGCATCCAGCAGCGCGGTCTCCAGTGCCGACTTGGCGATGCTGTTGCCGCGGGCGTGACGCGCCAGGCGGGCGCGCAGCACGTTGAGGTTGTCGGCGGGCTGGCCGATCAGCAGCGGTGCGAGGTAGGTGTCGATGTTGCGCTTGATGCTCTCGGGGCTCTCCGGCCCGTAGGCCAGCCCCCCGATGGTGGTTCCTTCGCCCAGGCCCTCAATGCCGTCGCTGTCGCGCAGGCGCACGATGACCATCGTCTGGCAGGCCATGGTGGTCATGGAGAGCTGGTGGGGGCGGATGGTCGGCAGGTCGACCAAGAGGGTCTCGATGGTGTCGATCACGGGTGACATGGCGGCTCCCAATTCCGGCAATGCGGTGATTGCGTGGCAGTGTGATTGCCGCCGGAACAGGGAACCAATATTGTTTAGGTGCCCAGCCATACTCAGGAGGTATCATGGAGCTGCGCCACCTGCGGTACTTCTGTGTCGTTGCCGAGGAGCTCAACCTCACCGGCGCGGCCGAGCGACTGCACATGTCTCAGCCGCCCTTGTCCCGGCAGATCAAGCAGTTGGAACAGGAGGTGGGATCCGGACTGTTCGCGCGCGGCCCGCGCGGCCTGCGCCTGACGGCCACCGGCCAGTTCTTCCATCAGCATGCCCTGCAGATACTGGAGAAGGTGGACGCCACCCTCGAGGCGACACGCCGGATGGCCCGCAGCCAGCGCGTGCTGTTCGGCATCGGCTTCGTGCCGTCGGTGTTCTACGGCCAGCTGCCGCTGTTGGTGCGCGAGTTACGACAAAAGGATAATGTCGAGCTGACCCTGGCCGAGTTGACCACGGTGCAGCAGATCCAGGCGCTCAAGGCGGGGCGCATCGACCTGGGCTTCGGTCGCCTGCGCATCGACGACCCGGACGTGGAGCAGGAGGCGCTGTTCGACGAGCCGCTGATGGCCGCCCTGCCCGCCGGCCACCCGCTGGAAGGCTCCGAGCCCAGCCTGGAGGCGCTGGCTCGCTATCCGCTGATCCTGTTTCCCGCCAAGCCGCGCCCCAGCCTCGCCGACATGACCCTGGGGCTGTTTCGCCGCCACGGCCTCAAGGTCGAGGTGGTGCAGGAAGCCAACGAGCTGCAGACCGCGCTGGGCCTGGTCGCCTCGGAGATCGGCATTACCCTGGTGCCCGAGCAGGTCATGCGGGTCAAGCGCGACGGCATCGTCTACGTCTATCTCGCCGACAAGTCGATCACCTCGCCGGTGCTGTGCAGCCGCCGCCGCGGCGAGACGCCCTCGCCGCTGATGCGGGACGCCAACGCCATTCTCGAAGTGCTGGTGGAGAACCGCCGCAGCGGGCGCTATCCGTAGCGCGGAGACGCTGCACCGAACGGCAACGCTCGCCCGCCGGCAAGCCAGCCGGAGAGTCAGCGGGAGCAGTCCGCCGGGGAGGCCTGGCCCGAGCGGGCCTCGCCCCTCAGCCGGCCTTCAGCCCCAGGATCTCGCGCGCCTGCTGCCAGGTGGCCACCGGCCGCTCGTACTGCTCGCACAGCGCCACGGTGCGCTCGACCAGGGCTGCGTTGGAGGGCGCCAGGGTGTCGCGGTCGAGACGCACGTTGTCCTCGAGGCCGGTGCGGGTGTGGCCGCCGGCGGCGATCGACCACTCGTTGAGCAGCCGCTGGTTGGCGCCGATGCCGGCGCCACACCACTGGGCCTCGGGGGCGAGCCGCTTGAGCGTCTCGATATAGAAGTCGAAGGTCGGCTTGTCCGCCGGCATGGCGTTCTGGACGCCCATCACGAACTGCACGTAGAGCGGCGCCTTGAGCTTGCCCTGCTTCGAGAGACTGACCGCCTGGTGGATGTGCGAGAGGTCGAACGCCTCGATCTCGGGCTTGATGTCGTACTTGAGCATCTCCTCGGCGAGCCACTCCACCAGCTGCGGCGGGTTCTCGTAGACGCGGTTGGGGAAGTTGTTGGAGCCCACCGAGAGGCTCGCCATGTCGGGCTCGAGGGAGAGCATGCCGCCGCGCGCTTCGCCCGCACCCGAGCGCCCGCCGGTGGAGAGCTGGATGATCATTCCGGGGCAGTGCTTCTTCAGGCCCTCCATCAGCCGGGCGAACTTCTCCGGGTCCGAGGATGGGGTCTGATCGTCATTGCGCACGTGGCAATGGGCGATGGTGGCACCCGCCTCGAAGGCTGCCTGGGTGCTCTCGATCTGCTCCTCGATGGTGATGGGAACGGCAGGGTTGTTTTCCTTGCGCGGCAGGCTGCCGGTGATGGCGACACAGATGATGCAGGGGGTGGACATATGACCTCTCTTCGTATCGAAACGATACGCGGGCTCTTTTCATTGCATTGCCGGGGCGTGCCCCGGGGTGAGTGACGATGCCGTCATCGTCAACGCCGAACGCCGCCCGAGGGCGGCGTTGGCGGCTTGGGCGCAGTGAGCGAGACGCGGCGTCAGAAATCGAAGAACACCGTCTCGCCCTCGCCCTGCAGACGGATGTCGAAGCGGTAGCGCACCTGGCCGTCGACCTCCTCGCGCTTGGCGATCAGTGTCTGGCGGCGCGCCGGCGATTCGATGCGCGAGAGCACCGGGCACTCGGCATTCGCCTCGACCTCGTCCTCGAAGTAGAGACGCGTCTGCAGGTGGATGTTGATGCCCCGGGCGAAGATCGACAGGTTGATATGCGGCGCCATCAGCAGAGCACTGCGGGCGCTCGCCAGATCGGAGTCCTTGTCGTCGATGACACCGTGCGCCTCGTCGGTACCGTCGACCCGCACGCGGCCGGGCTTGACGGTCTTGAGCGACCATTCGCTGCCGTAGTCGAAGGTGGTGGCGGTGCGCCCGAAGCTGTTGAACGGCTTCTTCACGTCGAACTCGCGCTGGTACTGGCCGTTGGCGTCGGCCTGCCAGGCCTCGAGGAAGGCGTCGCGCACCAGGTCGCCGTTGCCGTCGATGACGGTGCCGACGATCTCGATGGGCTCGCCCTCGGCGCCGGGCTTGGCCATCTCGTTCCAGATCTCCTCGTCGCGGGTCGGGTTGCCCGCCGCGGCGAGCGCCAGGCCGATGTGCACGTAGGGCCCGGCGGTCTGGGAGGCGGTCTCGCGCAGCAGCGTTTCGCTGGCCGGCTGGGAATTCGGCTGTTTCATCTCGTTGCCCCCGTTACTGGTTTTCAAAATAGGTCTGCAGCTCGCCGCGCACCACCAGATCGAAGCGGTAGGCCAGGCAGTCCATGGGCTTGCTGCGGGCCATATCGAGCCGCCCGATCATGGTCTCGACGGCGTCCGGGTCGTTGATGGTGTGAACGATGGGGCACAGCGGGATCAGCGGGTCGCCCTCGAAGTACATCTGGGTGATCAGGCGCGTGGAGATCGACGGCCCCATCACCGAAACGTGGATGTGCGAGGGGCGCCAGCTGTTCATGTCGTTCGGCCAGGGATAGGGGCCCGGCTTGATGGTGCGGAAGTGGTACCAGCCCGCCTCGTCGGTGAGGCAACGCCCCACGCCGCCGAAGTTGGGGTCGAGCGGCGCCAGGTAGTTGTCGTTCTTGTGGCGGTAGCGGCCGCCGGCGTTGGCCTGCCACATCTCCACCAGGGTGTGGGGCACCGGCTTGCCGAACTGGTCAACCACACGGCCGAACATGATGATGCGCTCGCCCACCGGCAGGCCCTGGCTCGAGTCCTGGCGAAAGTTGAGCAGCAGGTCGTTGTCGTGGGGGCCCATGCGCAGGTGGCGAAAGTCCGGGCCGGAGCGCTCGGAGATGGTGGGGTGCTGCAGGCTGACCAGCGCCTGGCGCGGCGAACGCGCCACGGTGGTCTTGTAGCCCGGCGCGTAGGCCGGCGGATGCCAGTTGCGGTCGCGCTCCACGAAGCGCTTGTTGTCATCTTGCATGGCGTGTCGTCTCTGGGGTTGTGGGTTGAGGGGTCCGGCGAGTGTGGCGCAATGTCGCAGGGGTGCCAATTGACGTCTCGGCGCCGGTCCATAACCGCTGGGTTATGTCACCGCGGCCGGGGTTCCGGCGGTGACCTCGCGCAGAATCTCGCAGAAGGCGTCGAGCGCCAGCGAGGGCTCGAGGCTGGCGTTGGTGCACAGCCCCACCGAGCCGCCCTGCTGCTCCAGGGAGAGGGCCAGCTCCGCCAGCCACCCCGCATCCAGCGCCGCGCGCACCGCCTCCTCCGGCGCCACCCAGATGGCGTCGCTGCCCTGGGTGACCGCCTGGCCGAGGGGCAGCGACAGGGTTTCGAGGAGCGTCTCGGGAAGTGTCAGGGCGTGGCGCACGCAGAAGCTGTCGACCTGCTGGCGCAGCGTGGTCTGGGGCGGCGGCACGATCCAGGGGTGGGCCGTCAACGCCGCGGGGGGCAGGGGGTCCACCCCGGCCAGCGGATGGCCATCGCGCACCACCAGCAGCAGCCGCTCGTAGTAGAGGTGCTCGAAGGCGAGGTCGCGGATCTCGCGCGCCTCCGTCATGCGCCCCACCACCAGGTCCAGCTCGCCGCGGCGCAGACGCGAGAGCAGAAAGGCGCTGGGGCCAGTGACCACATTGACGCCGACGCCCGCCGGCCCGCCGGCCTGGAAGCGGCGGATGGCCTCGGGCAGCAGGCGGCTCTCCACCGTGGAGAGCGCACCCACGCGCAGCCAGCGGGTGCCCGGCTCGCTGCTGCCCACCGCACCGATGCCCTCTTCCAGCGCGCGCAGCGCCGGCCCGGCGTGACGCAGCAGGGTGAGCCCCGCCTGGGTCAGCGCCACGCCCCGCGAGGTGCGCTCGAAGAGCGGCGTCTCGAGAATCTCCTCGAGCTCGCGAATCGTCTTGGACATGCCCGGCTGGGTGATCGCCAGGCGATCGGCGGCGCGGGCGAAACTGCGCTGACGGGCCACCTCGAGGAAGGCCTGCAGATGACGCAGCTTGATACGGGCATTGAGCATGCGCGGCTCCCTGGCAACGGCCGGGGCAGGCCCCGACCGCCGCACCTGTCACTCGAGGGGCGTGCCCCAGCCGAGCTGCTTTGCCAGCGCAAAGGCGTGATTCGCCGCCGGCACCCCGCCGTAGATCGCCACGTGCAGCAGCACCTGGCGCAGCTCCGCCTCGGTCAGGCCGATGCGCTGAGCGGTCTTCAGGTGCAGCTCGAGCTCCTCGCGGCCCAGGGCGGCGAGGATGCCGGTGGTGATCAGGCTGCGCTCGCGACGGGTGAGGTCGTCGTTGCCCCACAGCTCGCCCCAGGCTAGGCGGGTGATCATCTGCTGGAAGGGGGCGTCGAGGCTGTTGGCGTTCTCGCTGGCGCGCGCCACGTGCGCCTCGCCGAGCACCTGCTTGCGGGTCTCGAGACCTTGCGCATAGCTCACACCCTGCTCACCGACCGCACTGCGATCCACGGCCAGCCACAACTGCAGCCGCTTGGCCATGGCCTCGGGGCTCTCCACCGAGGGCACGTGGGCGAAGCCCTGGAGGATCTCCAGCGGCGCGCCGTCGCACTCGGCGGCGAGCGTTTCCAGAGTCTCCGGGGGCGTGGCCATGTCCTCGCTGCCACCCAGCAGGTGCACAGGCAGGCCCGGGTTGCGAGACAGGGGATCCTTGAGCGAGCCGCGGAAATCGCTCTTGCCGAGCATCTCGCACAGCCGCGCATAGCTCTCGCCGTCGGTGCGCGCCATCTGGGTGCGCCAGCCGCTCTCCAGCGCCGGTTCCCTCTTGAGGCGCTCGGCGGAGAACCAGCGTGGCACGATCTCGCCGGAGAGCGCCGCCAAACCCTCGTCACGCGTGCGGGCGGCGCGCGTCGTCCACAGCTCGGGGGTGCCGATCACCGCACCGGTGTTGGTCAGCACGGCCGAGAGCAGCCGCTCGGCGTGCTGGGCGATCAGCTGCTGCCCGACCACCCCGCCGATGGAGGTACCGACGAAGTGGAAACGCGTCGCGCCGGCCTGCTCGGCCAGGGCCAGCGCCTCGGCGGCGAGTGCGGCCGGCGTGATGGCGCCGCCCTCCGCCGGCCAGGCTTCGCTGGCGCCGTGACCGGGCAGATCCCAGGTCAGCACGCGATAGCGCGGCAGCAGCGCCGGCAGCAGGTCGTCCCAAACCGCCTGGGTCATGCCCAGCGGGTGAGCCAGCAGCACCAGCGGGTTGGCCTCGGCGCCCAGCAGGCGATAGGCGACACTGCGGCCGTCGATTGTCAGAAATGCCATGAAAGCCTCCGTACCGTTTGAGCGGTAGCAATAAATCTGGGCTGCCTATACCCGTTCGATCAGCGTAGCAATCCCCTGCCCCACGCCCACGCACATGGTGCACAGGGCGTAGCGCTTGCCGCTGTTGCGCAGTTCAAAGGCCGCAGTAGTCAGCAGGCGGGCCCCGGACATGCCCAGCGGATGGCCGAGCGCAATGCCGCCGCCGTTAGGGTTGACCCTGGGGTCGTCGTCGGCAATGCCCAGCTCGCGCAGACAGGCCAGCGCCTGGGAAGCAAAGGCCTCGTTGAGCTCGATCACGTCGATCTCATCCAGCGACACGCCCAACCGGTCGAGCAGCTTGGTCACCGCCGGCACCGGGCCCATGCCCATGGTGCGCGGCTCGACCCCGGCGGTGGCCATGCCGAGGATCCTCGCCATGGGAGTAAGGCCGTGCGCTTCCACCGCTGCCTGGCTGGCCACCAGCATCGCCGCGGCGCCGTCGTTGACGCCCGAGGCGTTGCCGGCGGTAACGCTGCCGCCCTCGCGGAAGGGGGTGGGCAACTTGGCGAGCTTCTCCAGGGTGGTGCCCGAGCGCAGGTGCTCGTCCTGGTCGAAGACCAGCGGCTCCTGCTTGCGCCGCGGGATCTCGATGGCGGTGATCTCCTGGGCGAAGCGGCCATCTTTCTGGGCGCGCTCGGCCTTCTGCTGGGAGCGCAGGGCAAAGGCGTCCTGGTCCTCGCGGGAGACGCGGTGCTGCGCGGCGACGTTCTCGGCGGTCTCCGGCATGGAATCGACACCGTACTGCTGCTTCATCAAGGGATTGACGAAGCGCCAGCCGATGGTGGTGTCTTCGATGGCCTGGCCGCGGGAGAAGGCGCTCTCCGCCTTGCCCAGCACGTAGGGCGCGCGGGACATCGACTCCACGCCGCCGGCCAGCGCCAGCTCGAACTCACCGGCACGGATGGCGCGAAAGGCGGTGCCCACGGCGTCCATGCCGGAGCCGCACAGGCGGTTCATGGTGGTGCCCGGTACCGAGGTCGGCAGGCCCGCCAGCAGCGCCGACATGCGCGCCACGTTGCGGTTGTCCTCGCCGGCCTGATTGGCACAGCCCATGATTACCTCGTCGATGGCCGCGGGGTCGAGCCCCGGCGCCTCGGCGAGCACGGCCTGGAAGATCGTCGCGGCGAAGTCGTCGGGGCGCACGGCCGCCAGGGTGCCGCCGAAGCGGCCCACGGCGGTGCGCCGCGGATGACACAGGTAAACGTCGGTCATAGGGCCTCCTCAGACGTCCCCGGCGTGTTTGCGGTCGGTACGCGCTTTCAATTCACGCAGGATCTCGAGTTCGCGGACCGAGGGCTCGGATGTGGTTTCCAGCGACTCGGCGAAACGGATCTCCCAGCCGGTCGCCTCGATCACGTCCTCGCGGGTCACGCCGGGGTGCAGCGACACCACGGTGAGCTCCTTGGTCTCGGGGTCGGGCTTGAGCACGCAGAGGTCGGTGATCACCCGGGTCGGCCCGCGGCCGATGTTGGGTACGCCGTCGCGCCCCTTGCCGTCGCGGCCGAAGCCCAGGGTGGTGACGAAGTCCACGTCCTTCACGAAGGTGCGCTTGGAGTGCTTGAGGGTGATAAAGACCTCACCCGCATTCGTCGCAATTTCGGGCGCACCACCCCCGCCCGGCAGACGCACCTTGGGATCATGGTAGTCGCCGATCAGGGTGGTGTTGAGATTGGCGTAGCGGTCGATCTGGGCGGTACCCAGAAAGCCCACGCTGACGTGGCCGCCCTGCAGCCAGTAGCGGAACATCTCCGGCACCGAGACGGTGGTCAGCGCCGACTCGCACAGCTCGCCGTCGCCGATGGAGAGCGGCAGCACCTCGGGCTTGGTCTGCAGGGTGCCGGACTCGTAGATCAGCACCACGTCGGGGGCGTGGGTCAGGCGCGCCAGGTTGGCCGCCTCACTGGGCAGACCGATGCCGACGAAGCAGGTCATGCCGTTCTCCAGCGCCCGGGCGGCGGTGACGGTCATCATCTCCGAGGCGGTGTAGTCGAGGCTCATTGGGTCGCTCCTCCGGCGTTGTAGACGTTGTCGTCGAGCCACCGGGTGAAGGCGTCGCGGTCGCGGGCGATGGCGTCCCACTCCTTGTAGAAGCGGTTGTTGCGATCGTAGTAGCCGTGGGCGTAGGAGGGCAGCGAGCCCTGCTCGGCCACGGCGATGGCGCTGACCGCCCAGCCGGGGATCACGCAGGCGTTGGGCTCGACATCGAGGTCATCGACGATCTCCTCGACGGTGACGATGCTGTGCTTGGCGGCGAGCACCGCCTCCTTCTGCACGCCGATGATGCCTTCCACCAGGACGTTGCCGTGCCGGTCGGCCTTCTGGGCATGGACGATGGCTACGTCGGGGCGGATGGAGGGAACCGCCGCCAGGCGCTCGCCGGTGAAGGGGCACTCGATGAACTTGATCTGGTCGTTGACCTTGGGCAGGTCGCTCCCCACGTAGCCGCGCAGCACGGCCATTGGCAGGCCCGCCGCCCCCGCCTCGAAGGCGCAGGCCATGGCGGCGTGGCTGTGCTCGAGGATCTCGATCCGGCGCGGCCAGCCCTTCTCCACGGCATCGCGCAGCCGATGCAGCGAGCCCACGCCGGGGTTGCCGCCCCAGGAGAAGATCACCTTCTTGGCGCAGCCGGCACCGATCAGCTGGTCGTAGATCAGGTCGGGCGTCATGCGGATCAGGGTGAGATCGCGCTTGCCCTGGCGGATGACCTCGTGACCCGCGGCGAAGGGGATGAGATGGGTGAAGCCCTCCATGGCCACGGTGGCGCCGTCCTCCACGTAGCGCGCCACGGCGTCATGCAGGCTGAGAATCTCGGCCATAGTAGTTGCCTCTCGCTGATTCGCCGGGAGCCAGCGGCAGTAGACCGACCGGCTCGCAAATTTGTTCGTTTTACGAACATAGGTTTGTGATACGAACAAATTAATCCCCAAAGCGGGAAGCGTCAAACGTCACGGCCCGGAAACGAAAAAGGGGGAAGGTCTAACCTTCCCCCTTGAAATTCGACGAATCGCTTTTTTATCAGTGCATTACGTCTCTTCCAGCCAGGCGATGGCACGCTGGACCTGACGCTGGCTGCTACCAAGGTATAAAGCGGGGTCCGTGGCCTGGGCCAAGGTCTCGGGCTCGAGCCGGCCCGCCACCTCGGGATGGGCGCCCAACACCTCCGCGTAGGGGCGGCCGGACTCACGCGCCGCCTCGGCGGCCTCGGCGCTGATGCGCTTGGCGGCCTCCTGGCCCAGCACGGGTGTCAGCAGCTTCGAGGCCGGTTCGGCCATGATGCCGCCACCGGTGGCCGCCAGATTGCGCACCATCGCCTCGGGATGCACCTCGAGTCCCTCGAGCAGTATCGCCGCCTGTTCCAGAGCGCCTTCCACCAGCAGGGCAGCGTCGACGAGCGGCGCCCACTCGGCGTGCCACTCGCCCAGGCCACGCTCCAGCGGCTGGGCCGCAGCATTGAGGATCACCGTGGCATGACCGTGCACCTGGCGCGTGGCGCCGCGGATCAGCGCACAGCGCACCGGGTTGCGCTTGTGGGGCATGGAGGAGGATTCGCCCATCCCCTCGCCGGCCGGCTCGGCCACCTCGCCGAGCTCGGTCTGGGTGAGCAGGGCGACGTCCAGTGCCAGCTTCTCGGCGGCGCCGGCCACGGCGTCCAGGGCGGTGGCCAGGGCATGGATCGGCTGGCGCTCGGTGTGCCAGGGCAGCACCGGCACGGCGAGCCCCAGCCGCTCGGCCAGGCCGTCCATGAACTCGAGCCCCTGGTCGGCCCAGCCGGAGTGCACCCCCACGGCGCCGCCGAACTGCACCGGGAGTTCGACCGCGGCCAGCCGACGTCGCGCCTGCTCCAGCCCCAGCGCCCAGTGGGCAACCTTGACGCCGAAGGCGAGGGGCAGCGCCTGCTGCATCAGGGTGCGCCCCACCATGGGCGTGGCAGCGTGCTGCTGCATCAGCGGGATTGCCGCCGTGCGGCAGCGCGCGAGAAGGGCATCGATCGCCGCGAACCGCGGCTTGAGCAGCAGCATCAGGGCGCTGTCGACCACGTCCTGGCTGGTAGCCCCCTGGTGCCAGTAGCGCTTGAGCGCGTCCGGCAAGGCGGCACGCCCCTGCTTGACGAAGGGGATGGCCGCGTTGCCGCCACTGGCGATACCGGCGGCGATGCCCCCGACGTCGAAAGGGTGAGGCGCCAGCAACTCGCGCATCCGTTGGCTGGCCCCTTCGGGCACGGCGCCGCGGGCTTCTTGCACCTCGGCGAGGGCCAGCTCGAAGGCCAGCATGGCCTCGACGAGCGCCTCGGCCTGGGTGGCGGCCAGGCCATCGGGGCTCATGAAGGGGTGCTGCAGCAGCGCGGCGGACATGGCAAGGACTCCGGTGGAAGGGCGGGAAACAGGCTCTCAATCTATGGTCGTACAAGTGTTCGTATTTCGAACACTATGCTAGATTGTAGGCCAACTTTTGGGCAACTCGACCGAGGACGACCGACCATGGAGACTGCCGTGCAGGAGGATATCCTGAGCCCGGACGACCGCGACTTCGTCACGGCGCTGGCCAGCGGCCTCGAGGTGATCCTGGCCTTCGACCAGGCCCATCCCCGCATGACGCTCAGCGAAGTCGCCAGCCGCACCGGCATGAACCGCGCGCGGGCGCGGCGCTTTCTGCTCACCCTGCATGCACTGGGGTACGTGCGCAAGCAGGGGCGCAGCTTCGAGCTGGCCCCCAAGGTGCTGCAGCTCGGCTACGCCTTCCTCTCGGCCAACAACTACCGCAGCGTCATCCAGCAGGTGCTCGAGGAGATTACCGCCGAGTGTGGCGAATCCTCGTCGCTGGGCGTGCTCGACGGCGACGCGGTGATCTACGTTGCCCGCTCCGCCTCCCGCCACCGGCTGATGGCCATCACTCTCTCGGTAGGCACCCGCCTGCCCGCCGCGCACACCTCCATGGGGCGGGTGCTGCTCGCCCAGCTCGACGACAGCGAGCTCGATGCCTTCCTCGAGCGGGTCACCCTCGAGCGCTACACGGAGAAGACGATCACCGACAAGGCCGAGCTGCGCCAGTGCCTCCGCAAGGTGCGCCAGCAGGGCTACGCCATCGCCGACCAGGAGCTCGACTCCGGCCTGCGCTCCATCGCCGTACCCGCCTTCGATGCCCACGGCAAGCTGCTCGGCGCCATCAACATCAGCACTAACGCCGCTCGCGTCGACTACGACACCCTGATGCGCGACTACCTGCCGCTGCTGCAGGCCAAGGCACGGCAGATCCGCACCCACGTCAGCTGACGGCGTGCATTTTTCGAAACATCATTCTAGAATTTCATTTTTCACAACCAACGGACAGTCACCATGGCGGGAAGCCTGATCGAACGCACCCTGGGCGTGCTCGAAGCGCTCTCGGAAGATGCCGAAGGCCTGCCCCTGCTGGTCATCGCCGATCGCCTGGGGATTCCCAAGAGTGCAGCCCACCGCATCTGCAACGAGCTGATCCGCCTCGGCCACGTGCGTCAGGACCCGCGCACCCAGCACTACCAGCTGACCACGCGCCTGATGGCCCTGGGCTTCCGCTACCTGGCGAGCACCGGGGCAAGCGACGTCATCCAGCCGATCCTCGACCGCCTGGCCGAGACCAGCGGCGAGCTGGTGCGCCTCTCGGTGATCGAGGGGCAGCGCCTGACCTGGATCGCCAAGGCCCAGGGGGCGCGCAGCGGCCTGCGGTACGACCCGGACATGGGCAAGGAGGCGCCACTCTTCTGCACCGCCAGCGGCCACGCCTGGCTCGCCGGACTCGACGACGACGCGGCGCTAGCGCTAGTGGAGGCCCAGGGCCTGGAGACGGACCACCCGCTCGGCCCCCAGGCACCACGCAGCAAGGCGGAACTGCTCGACCACCTGCAGCGTACTCGCGCCCGCGGCTACGCCTGGGTCAGCGACAGCATGGGGCCGGGCACCGCCGCCATGGCCGCCCTGGTGCGTGATCCCCAGGATGGCCACCCCATCGGCGTGCTGAGTATCGCCGGCCCCGGCGTACGCCTCGACGCCGAGCGCATCCCCGCCCTGGCCCCGCCGCTACTGACCGCCGCGGAAGAGCTGTCCCAGGCCAGCGCCTCGTCGCAACTCTTTTCCTGACCCCGGGCGCTGCCGCTACCCGAGACCCGGCCCCGGGGCACCACACTCCGGGACCTTTCCGGCAAGGAGCCTGCCGTGCTCGAGATTCTCGCCATCACCACCCCCATCTTCCTGCTCATCGCCGTCGGCTACCTGGCCATCGCCGGGCGCATCATCACCCGCGAGCAGGTGCAGGGAGTGGGCACCTTCGTCATGTACTGCGCCCTGCCGGCGCTGGTGATCCGGGCCCTGACCCAGAACCCCCTGGAGGAGGTCTTCAATCCCCAGTACCTGCTCGCCTACGGCCTGGGCTCGCTGGTCGTCTTCGGCCTGGGACTGCTTCTGACCCTGGTCTGGCAACGCCAGCCGCTGGGCAACGGCGCCATCCAGGCGCTGGGCATGTCCGCCGCCAACAGCGGCTTCATCGGCTACCCGGTGGCCGCCATGGTGCTGGGCTCGCCGGCCGCCGTGTTCCTGGCGCTCAACATGTTGATCGAGAACCTGCTGATCATTCCCGCTGCCCTGATCCTTGCCGAGCTGGGCAACCAGAGTGGCGCCGGGCTCGCCGAGACCGTCCGCCAGACCGGACGGCGCCTGATCCGCAACCCCATTCTCATCGGGCTGCTGGTCGGTGTGCTGCTCGCGGCCTCAGGTCTCACCCTGCCGGGGCCACTCGCCCGATCCATCGACATGCTCGCCAACGCCGCCGGCCCGGCAGCGCTCTTCGTTATCGGCGCCTCGCTGTTCCGGCTGCAGGTCAAGGGCATGCTCGGTGATGTCGGCCAGATCGTCGTCGGCAAGCTGATTCTCCACCCTCTCGCCATCGTCGGCGCCTTTCTGCTCATGCCGGAGATGGACCCCTTCCTGCTCACCGGCGCCCTGCTGTTCGCCTGTGCGCCCATGATCAGCGTCTACCCGCTGTTCGGCCAGCGCTACGCCATGGGTGGCGTGGGTGCCGCCGCCCTGATGGTCGCCACCCTGGCCTCCTTCGTGACCATCAGCGTAACCATCGGGCTGATGACCTACGCGGGTCTGTTGCCCGCCCCCTGAACCCAGTCGGGTCCGGCAACGATCATCGGTTGCCAAAAATGGAACATTGTTCTAGATTACTCCGGAACACCATTCCGGAGAGGCACCCATGGGCGAGACAGGGCACGACTACGACTTGGTGGTGGTAGGCTCCGGCGCCGCCGGGCTCTCCGCCGCTGTCACCGCCGCCTACCACGGCCTGTCGGTGGCGGTGGTGGAGAAAGAGCCGGTGCTGGGCGGCGCCACCGCCTGGTCCGGCGGCTGGATGTGGACACCGCTCAACCCCCTGGCCCGCGCCGCCGGCATCCAGGAAGACGCGGAGACGGTGCGCACCTACCTGCGCCACGAGCTGGGCGAGCGCTACGATCCCCAGAAGATCGACGCCTTCCTCGCCGGCGCCCCGGCGATGGTCGCGTTCTTCCACGACAGGACTGCCCTGCAGTTCGCCGACGGCAACGCCATCCCCGACATCCACGGCGACACCCCCGGTGCCGGCACCGGCGGGCGTTCGGTGATCGCCGCGCCCTTCGATGCCCGCGCGCTCGACCCCACCACCCTCACGAAGCTGCGCAAGACCATGCCGGAGACCGCCTTTCTGGGCATGCCAATCCAGGCCGGACCGGACCTCATGGCCTTCCTGACCGTGACCCGCTCGCTCAAGTCCGCCTGGCATGTCGCCAAGCGCTTCAGCCGCCACCTCCTTGACCTGGCGCGCCACGGCCGCGCCATGCAGCTGGTCAACGGGGTGGCGCTGATCGGCCGGCTGGTCCACTCCGCCGATGCACTGGGCGTCGAGACCTGGGTGTCCTCGCCGGCGCAACGCCTCATCCGGGAGGGCGAGCGGGTCAGCGGCGTGGTGGTCGACACGCCCGAGGGCGAGATGACCCTGACCGCGCGTCGCGGCGTGGTGCTCGCCGCCGGTGGCTTTCCCTGGGACGTTGCGCGGCGACGCGAGCTCTTCCCGCGCACGCCCACCGGTCAGGAGCACTGGCCGCTGCCGCCCCCCGCGGCGAGCGGCGACGGCCTGCGCCTGGGCGAGGCAGTGGGCGGGGTGGTCGACACCACGCTCTACTCGCCGGTGGCCTGGGCCCCGGTCTCGGTGGTCCCCTACCAGGACGGTCATGTCGGCCACTTTCCGCACATCATCGACCGCGGCAAGCCTGGCCTGATCGGTGTGCTGCGAAGCGGCCAGCGCTTCGTCAACGAGGCCCACGGCTACTACGACTACGTGGACGCCATGGTCAAGGCCGTACCGGAGGGCGAGGAGGTGTGCTCCTGGCTGGTCTGCACCCACCGCTTCCAGCGCCGCTACGGTCTGGGCATCACCCGTCCGGCGCCGGTGCCCTTCAAGCACTGGATCCGCAAGGGCTACCTCAAGAGCGGTCGGACACTGCGGGAGCTGGCCGAGGCCTGCGGCATCGACGCGGCGGGCCTCGAGCGCACCGTTGCCGCCTACAACGCGCACGCTCGCCACGGCGAGGACCCCGAGTTCGGCCGCGGCTCCACCCTCTACAACCGCAAGCAGGGCGATCCGGCCCACCGCCCCAATCCCTGCGTGGCGCCCCTCGACCGCGGCCCCTTCTACGCCGTCAAGGTGGTGCCCGGCTGCTTCGGCACCTTCGCCGGCCTCAAGACCAACGAACACGCCCAAGTGCTCGACGCGGGTGGGGAGCCGATCGCCGGCCTCTACGCCGCCGGCACCGACATGGCCAGCATCATGGGCGGCTACTACCCGGCCGGCGGCATCAACCTCGGCCCGGCCATGACCTTCGGCTACCTCGCCGGCCGGCACGCCGCCGGCCAACCGCTGACCGATGCCGACACGACACGCGAGCCTGCCGCCCATGAGTGAACGCCGCTTCTCCCTCGCCGCCCTGACGGTGCTCGAACTCTCCCCGCCCGAGATGGTGGAGACCGCGGCTCGCGCCGGCTATGACGCCGTCGGCCTGCGCCCGGTCCCGGCCACCGCCGGCGAACCCAGCTTCCCGCTGATGACCGACAGCGGCCTGCTGCGCGAGACCTGCCGGCGCCTTCGCGACACCGGCCTCCAGGTACTCGATATCGAGATCCTGCGGCTCAAGCCCGAGACCCGTGTGAAGGCGGACTTCGCCGCCGTCATGGAAGTGGGCGCGGCGCTCGGCGCCAGCGAAATCCTGGTGGCGGGCAACGACGACGACCAGACCCGCACCATCGACAACTTCGCTGCCCTGTGCGAGCTGGCCCGCCCCTACGGACTCCACCCCCACCTGGAGTTCATGCCCTGGACCGGGGTGAAGAACCTCGCGGAGGCGCGCCACATCGTCGCTGCGGCGCGCGACACCGGGCACGACAACGCCTGCCTGCTGGTCGACGCCTTCCACTTCGACCGCTCCCGCAGCCGCCTCGAGACGCTGGCCCAGGTGCCCGCCGACTGGCTGCGCTATGCGCAGCTGTGCGACGTCCCGGGCCCGATCCCGGAGAGCATGGACGAGATCCTGCGCGAGGCGCGCAGCGAGCGGCGCTTCCCGGGTGACGGCGCGGCCGACCTCCAGGGCCTGCTGGCGGCGATCCCGCCCAGCGTGCCCCTGAGCCTGGAGATCCCCACCGATGCCCTGCGCCAACAGGGGGTCAGTGCCCTCGAGCGCGCCACCCTGGCGCTGGAGAAAGCCCGCCGGGTGATCGGTCGCTGAACACTCCGGCGATGCCTGCCTTCTCGCTCTATCAATTAGCCAGCTATCATCAAGCCCCCCATCCACATCCCCCGGAGCCCCATGAGCACCTCGCCACCGCTGGTTCCCGCACTGCCCGCCGACCGCCCGCTGCTCGGCATCGCCTTCATGCTCGCCGCCGGCCTGCTGTTCGTGATGCTCGACACCGGCGTCAAGTGGCTCGGCCAGAGCTACTCGCCGGTTCAGGTGGTATGGGCGCGCTACGCGGGGCACATGCTGGTGCTCGCCGGGTATCTCGCCTGGCTGGGGTTGGCCCGCTGCCGCGAACTGATGCACACGGAGTCGCTGATTGGCCAGGGGCTGCGTGGCCTGCTGCTGTTCGGCGCCAGCACCTTCGCCTACCTGGCACTGCGCGAACTGCCGATCCTGCAGGTCTATGTGGTCAATTTCAGCTCGCCGCTGCTGGTCACCCTGCTGGCCATCCCGCTACTCAAGGAGAGGGTGAGCCTCCCACGCGGCCTGGCCGTCGCCACCGGCTTTGTCGGGGTGATGATCGCCGTGGGCCCGGTGGACTGGCGCGCCCAGCCGGCCGCCCTGCTGCCCTTCGGCATGGCGCTGTGCTTCGCTCTCTATCAGCTCACCACCCGGCGCTTCGGCCGCCACGACCACCCGCTCACCTCGCTGTTCTACGCCGGCCTGGCCGGCGCACTGGTTTCCAGCGCAGTGGTGCCGCTGTTCTGGACGCCCATCGCCGCCGCTGACGCTCCGCTCTTCCTCGGCGTGGGGTTGCTCGGTGCCGCCAGCCAGATGGCGTTGATCATGGCCATGCGCTGCGCCCCCGCCTCGCTGGTCTCGCCCTTCCTCTATCTGCAGATCATCTGGGCGTCGGCCTCCGGCTACCTGGTATTCGGCGACGTACCGGAACTCGACACCTACCTGGGCGCCGTGCTGATTGTCGGCGCCGGCATCTTCCTCGCCACCCGGCGGGGCTGAACGTCAATATCCCAGCAGTCTGGGCAAGCCAGTGACGGTGACCGGCACGAAGGTGATGATCAACAGCACCAGAAACTCGACTAGGAACAGTGGCAGGATACGCCGCGACAGCTTGGCCATCCCAACGTTGGCCACGGAGTCCGCCACGAACAGGCACAGCCCCATGGGTGGGGTGATCAGGCCGATCATCAGGTTGAAGATGACGATGATGCCGAAGTGAACGGGGTCCACCCCCATGCCCACCGCGATGGGGTGCAGGATCGGCACCAGGACCAGCATGGCGGCAATGCCCTCCAGGAAGAGCCCCGCGACCAGGAACAGCACGATCACCGCCAGCAGGAAGGTCCACTCCGCGGTGATATACACCAGCGCCATATCGGTGAGCATGTTGGGCACACGGTTGAAGGTGAGCAGCCAGTTGGCCGCGGACACCGCGGCGATGATCACCAGAATCACCGCGCTGTCGACCATGGTGCGCGAGAAGATACCCGGCAGGTCGCGCCAACCGATATTGCGAAACAGCACCATGCCCACGAAGAGCGCATAGGCCACGGCAAAGGCCGCCGCCTCGGTGGGAGTGACGATGCCCAGCAAGATGGAGCCAACCACGAACACCGGCATCAGCAGCGGGATGATGCCGTCGATGAGCACCGTGCGCTTCTCCTCCTTGGGCAGCGCCGCGCCACCTTTCTCGTACCGGCTGGCAAAGATCATCACATAGCCGGAGAGGAAGAGGGCCAGCAGCAGGCCGGGCACGATGCCGGCCAGAAACAGCGCCGGCACCGAGACGCCGCTGACGATCAGCGCGTAGATGATCACCGGGATGCTCGGTGGGATGATCGGCCCGATCACCGAAGAGGCGGCGGTGAGTGCCGCGGCGAAGTCCCGCGGATAGCCCTCCTTCTCCATTTCGGGAATGAACACCCGACCCAGCGCCGAGGTATCGGCCACGGCCGAGCCGGAGAGACCGGCAAAGATCACCGAGGCCCAGATGTTGACGTGGGCCAGACCGCCCTTGAGCCGGCCTACCAGGACCTTGGAAAAGGCGATAATGCGCACGGTGATACCGCTCTCGTTCATCAACTCCCCGGCCAGGATGAACAGCGGGATGGCGAGCAGGGCAAAGGAGTTGATCCCCGAGAACATCTCCGTGGGGACAATGGCGAGCCGATAGGGGAACTCGCCCACGGCCATGAAATAGAACAGCGAGGCGATGATGGCGAAGGCCACCGGCATGCCGATGGCTAGGCTAACCAGCAGGATCAGATAGACCATCTAGGTTCCCTCGCTAGTCGATGCACGCAGTTCGCTGAACCGCTCGATGGCCTTCAGCAGCGCCGCCAGCGAGAGCATGACACCCCCCAGCACGAGCGCAAACTGATAGGGCGCCATGGTGGCCAGCACATTGACGATCTCCAGACCGGTGGCCTCGCGCAGGCTCCGCACCGTACTGTTGAGCCCGGAGATGCGCATGCCGCCGCGGCTGGCCATGAACAGATAGGCCGACCAGGCCAACAGCAGACCGATCGCGATCATGGCCAGGTCGACCACGAAGAAAAGCCACTCCCGCAGCCGGGACGGCAGCAGGTCGACCAGCACCCCCAGGCGCACGTGGCGATCCTGCAGGTAGGCCAGCGCCATGCCGAACATGACGCCGTAGATGCCCAGGAAGACCGGCACCTGATCGCCCCAGGCAAGGGAGGTGCCAAAGACATATCGACCCAAGGCATTAAAGAAGACGATCAAGAAGATCAAGGCCATGGTGAGCCCGGCACCGAAGGCGAAGACGCCCGCGGCCAGGCGCGGCACAGTCCGCAACAGAAGCGTCATGCGCGTCGCTCCTTCTGGCGAGTCACAGGCACCGTGCCGGCGGCGTGCCGGCACGGCGGGCACTTACTCGGTGGCCGCGGCCACGGCCTCCTGGAGGCGCTCGATCCACTCCGCCTCGTCACCCAGGTCCTCGGTCAGCCAGTCGATGACCGGCGGCTGGGCCTGCTCGCGGAACTGCTCGAGCTCATCCGGCGACGGGCGGTAAACCTGCATGCCCTCATCCTGAACGGCCTTGAGGCCTTGTGCCGTGGTGAACTGCTGGATGGAGCGCCCCATGGCCCCGGCAATGACACCGGCACGGCGCAGCACCGCCTGGTCCGCCTCGGAGAGGCTATTGAAGTAGGTATCGTTGATCACCAG
This sequence comes from Halomonas sp. NO4, assembly GCF_010994375.1. Classification (GTDB taxonomy): domain Bacteria; phylum Pseudomonadota; class Gammaproteobacteria; order Pseudomonadales; family Halomonadaceae; genus Halomonas. Next base: position 92,983 of record NZ_WHMA01000006.1, on the reverse strand, counting down.
AAAATCGGCGGCGTAGATGTGGCCGTCGAGGGTCATGTACTCCTGCAGCTCATGCAGGTTGTTGTTGTAGATGGTGCCAACCGGGTTCTCCTGACCATCCACGACCCCGGTGGAGAGCGCCGTCGGTAGCTCCGACCAGGCAATGGGGGTCGGCTCGCCTCCCAGCCCCTCGACCATCTCTACGTAGAGGGGAATGTCCTGAACACGAAATTTCAGGCCCTCCATGTCGGCCGGGGTGCGGATCTCGCGCACACTGTTGGTGAAGTGGCGCACGCCGGTCTCGCCATATCCGAGGGTGCGCAGGCCGGTCTGCGCCCGGCAGTGCTCGGCGAGCTGGTCGCCGAAGTCGCCGTCAAGCACCTCCCAGGCCACCAGCGGCGACTCGAACATGTAGGGGATGTCCAGCACCCCGGCGGCCGGGCAGACCGAGGACATGGCGCCCGAGACCATCACTACCTGGGTGGTACCGTCCATGGCCTGCTGGACCAGTTCGTCCTCGTCGCCCAGCGAGGCCGCCGGGTAGATATCCACCGTATGTTCGGTCTCACCCTCGACGATGTGCTTGAACATCTGGGCGGCGGCCCCCTTCTTGGAGGTCTGCCAGTCGTCGGGATCCACGTGCGCGAAGCGAATGGTATCGGCCTGGGCGAACGCACTGACTCCCAGACAGAAAGCGGTACCCAGGAGTAGCGGCTTGGCTGCAGTAAGGTTCATGGACGGCTCCTTGTTTTGCGATGGTCATGTTTTTTGCTGCGGGCTACGCTCGAGGTCGCTCGAGCGCCACCTGCCTTCCTGACTGCAAGAGTGGTACATACTTGGCAAGTCGTCGACTGGGGCAACGTGAGTCCGGTCGCCTTGACTCGCCTGGGCGGCATCCGCGCCATGCCGGCTCGGATGGGATGCTCACACCTCGCGCGGCAGGTGTGCCAAGAAGGGGGAGCCAAGCCTCGGTTTCTGTCAGGGGGCGCCGGCCATCTGGATCGCAAAAAACCCGCCAGATGGCGGGTCGGAGAGGTCAAGCGGTGGAGCCGTCAGGGGGGCGCGGCGGCGAAAACGGCCTCCAGCGCGGCCTGGTAGCCCTGAGTGCCCAGGCCGGCGATCACGCCGTCGGCGCGCAGCGAAACGTAGGAGTGGTGGCGGAAGGCTTCCCGCCGGTGCACGTTGGAGAGGTGCACCTCGTACACCTTGCCCTCGAAGGCGTTCAGGGCATCGAGGATCGCTACCGAGGTGTGAGTGTAGGCCGCCGGGTTGATGATGATCGCCAGGGTGCCGTCCAGCCGGGCGGCGTGGATGGCGTCGATCAGCGCTCCCTCGTGGTTGCTCTGGAAACAGTGGATGTCCCAGCCAGCAAGTAGCGCCCGCTGGTGCAGGGCGTTGTTGACGTCGTCGAGGGTTTCTCGGCCGTAGATCTCTGGCTGGCGGGTGCCCAGCAGGTTGAGGTTGGGGCCGTGCAGCACCAGCACCTTGCCCTGGCTCATGCGTCGTTCTCCTTGAGCAGTTCGCGCCGGTAGTGGGCGAACAGGGTCATCGCCTGTTCGTCGGCGGCGGCGCGCCGGGCTTCATCCTCGCAGAACAGCTTGAAGGCGTCGACACCCTGGAAGACGAACAGGCTCACGCCGCTCATCACGCTGGCGCCAACGGTCCTGGCGGCGGCCACGAACTCAGTGACGGCGGGCACGTAGACCGCATCGAAGATCCAGTGATGGGGCTGGATCAGCCCCTTAGGCAGCGGGCAGCCGGGGCTCTTCTCGTGACCGATGGGGGTGCAATTGACCAGCCCGTCGCAGCGCGCGACGGTGGCGTCGAGCTGATCGGGCGTGATAAAGGAGGCGGCAAAGCCCTGGGCGGCCAGTTCGCCGACGAGCTGGCGCGACTTGGCAGCGTCGAGGTCCATCAGGATGATCTCTTGGGCACCCAGCTTGCCCAGGCCGAAGGCCACCGCCTTGCCCACGCCGCCGGTGCCGATCAGCAGCACCCGCCCCGGGGCGCGCTCGCCGAGGGTGGCGCGGTAGCCGCTGATGAAGCCGGTGAAGTCGGTGTTCTCGGCGACGATACCGCCGGCCTCGAACACCAGCGTATTGGCGGCCCCCACCATGCGCGCCCCCTCGGCGGGCCGGTCGGCGAGCGTCACCGCGGCCTCCTTCCAGGGGAAGGTGACGTTGACCCCGCGATAGCCGTCGGCGATCACCTGCCGAACCTGGCTCTCCAGCGAGGCGATGGGCTGCTCGTTGGCATCGAAGAGGTCGTAGGTAACGGGAATGCCGGTCAGCTCACCCAGACGGCGGTGCAGGTCGGGGGAACTGGAGTTCATGATGGCCTTGCCGATCAAGCCGAGTCGCATGGTGGTACCTCTGTGCATCGTGAAAGGTTCATCGTGGAATGCTCAGCGCGAATGGCTAGCCTGGGCGGCAAGCCGTATGCCGGCGTTCGCCTCCCCGAAGCGGTGGTAACCGCCGCGCCGCTCGACGATCTCGAAGAAGAAGCGCCCGGCAAAGGTCTCGGTGTAGGCGTGGAAGAATTCGCCGTCATCGGAGCGATCGTAGAGGATGTTGCGGCTGCGCATGCCCTCGAGCAGGTCACTGTCGAGGTCGTAGCGCGCCTCGAGATCGTCGTAGTAGTTCTGCGGGATCTTCAACAGCGGCAGGCCGCGGGCACGCAATTCGTCGACGGTAGCGAAGATGTCGCGGCTGGCGAAGGCGATCTGCTGCACGCCGCCGCGGTGGGCGCTGAGGAAACGCCCCGGCACGGTGTCCTGGGCCTGGGACACAGTGAGCGGCAGGCGGATGCTACCGTCGGGGCTGTTGACCGCCTGGCTGACCATCATGCCGTGGGGGTCGACGATCTCGTGCTCGGCTTCGGCCTCGAAGCCGAGCACGGTGCGGTGGAAGAGCTGCCAGCCGAGCAGTTGGGTGGCCGGCAGCACGTAGGAAAGGTGGTCGACTCGTGTCAGCCCCGCCTCGTCGCGGCTCTCCTGGTCGAAGAGCTCGAAGTCGGTGCGCCACTGGCGATCGGCGGCCGCCGCGTCGTCGACGAGGTAGATCAGGCTGCCCTCCACGCCACGCAGGGCGGGGATCTCCATCTCGCCCTCGCCCACCTGGCCACGATAGGTCTGGGCCTTGAAGGCGCGGGCACGCCCCAGCAGCCGCTCCACATCGTCCACACGAAAGCCCACGGCACACACCGAGGTGCCGTGCAGCAGGCGGAAGGTGTGGGCAAAGCTGTCGGTTTCGAAGTTGAGCACCAGATGGATATCGCCCTGCTTCCACAGCTCCACGTTCTTGGAGCGGTGTCGCCCCACGTGGCGAAAGCCCAGCGCACCGATGAACTCGCCCAGCGGCGCAGCACTCTCCTCGTCGAGGGTGAACTCGATAAAGTGGATGCCGTTGTAGCGCGGCGCGGGGGGCACCGGACTCGCCCAGGGCCCCTGCGGCAGCAGGTTCTCGAGCCAGATCAGCGAGCGCAGGCCATCCAGGGCCGTGGCATCGGTGGGGGCGGCGCGGAAGGCGTCGCTGAAGATCTCCAGCGACAGCGGGCCGTCGTAGCCGGTTTTCGCCAGCGCCTGCATGAAGGCCTCGAGGGGCAGGCGCCCTTGGCCGGGAAAGCAGCGAAAGTGGCGGCTCCACTGCAGCAGGTCCATCTCCAGCAGCGGGGCATCGGCCACCTGGACGAAGGCGATCTTCTCCCTGGGAATCTTGCTGATGGCGGAAAGATCAAGGCCCCGCGCCAGGATGTGGAAGCTGTCGAGCACCACTCCCAGCGCCGGATGGTCGGCACGCCGCACCACCTCCCAGGCATCGCGGTAGTCGGCAATGTAGCGCCCCCAGGCGAGTGCCTCGAAGCCCACCCGCAGGCCGCGCGCGGCGGCACGCTCGGCGAGCTCGCGCAGGTCGGCGGCGGCGCGGTCCAGATCATCCACGGCCTGGGGAGAGACGCTGCTGCACACCAGCAGAAAGTCGGTGCCCAGCTCCTCCATCAGGTCGAACTTGCGCTCAGCGCGCTGCAGGTTGCGGCTGCGTTGGGGCTCGGGCATGGCTTCAAAGTCGCGGAACGGCTGGAAGGCGACGATGGCCAGCCCCAGGCGATCGCAGAGCGCTCGCACCTCGGACGGCGAGCCGTCGAAGGAGAGCAGGTCGTTCTCGAAGATCTCGACGCCGTCGAATCCGGCGCGGGCAATGGCTTCCAGCTTGGTTCGCAGATCGCCGCTCAGGCAGACGGTGGCAATGGCGCGCATGGTGTCCTCCAAAGCATCAGCGGCGGCTCACATCGAGAGCCGGCGATGCCGCTTGTTCGCATAGCGTTCTTTAGTTCGCATTATGCACGAAGACAGGGGGCGCTTGGCAAGGTGTTTCGGAACGTCGTTCCATACCTTGGGCTACCGCCCCTCCCTGCCACTGCCTACTACTATAGAGGGTATACCTTGGTAACGGACTCACCGGAGCAGCGCGGTCGGCGGCCATCTCGATACCTTCGACCATGGTCTTAGATGGCCCCTCACGCATTGACACTTCTGGAAGGGAGTTCTAGTGTTCGCAGGAAGCACGTAAGTTCGTAAAGCGAACATAAACGGTCATTCACCGCCCCGACACAAGGGGCACTGCCCAAGTCTGGCAGCCACCACAACAAGCATCCCTGGAGGACCCATGTTCAAACCGATTCTGGCCCCGCTCGCCCTTGCCGTCGGCTCCCTGGCCCTGGCCGGCACCGCCCAGGCCGAGTATCCCGAGCGCAACATCCAGGCCACCATCCAGTGGGGCGCCGGCGGCGCCACCGACAACGTGGCACGCAGCCTGACCCCCCACGTCGAGGATATCCTCGACACCACCCTCGTGCTCACCAACCGCGCCGGGGGCACCGGCGTGATCGGCATGAACCACGTGATGCGCCAGCGCCCCGACGGCTACAACCTGCTCTACGGTGCCGAGAACCCGCTGCTCTATCCGCTGATGGGCCTGGCCGACTTCACCTATGACGACATGCACACCGTCAACATCATCGGCCAGGGGCTGGTGGTGATCGCCGCGCCCGCCGACAGCCCCTACGACAACTTTTCCGAACTGCTCGAGCACGCCCAGGAAAACCCTGGCGAGTTGCGCATGGGTGGCACCGGGGCCGGCGGCCTGCCAAGCACCGTGTATGCCATGATCAATGCCGTCGACGAGCTGGACGTGCGAACCGTGACCTTCGGGGGCGACGGCCCCGGCATCACGGCCATGCTGGGCGGGCATATCGACTTCATGCCGCTGAGCCTGGCCGCCGCCGGCGAGCAGATCCGCGGCGGCGAAATGAAGGGGCTGGCGGTGCTGACCACCGAGGAGATCGACTCGCTGCCCGAGGTGCCGCCGATCACCGAAGCGCTGCCGGACATCGAATCCTTCCTGCCCTGGGGCCCGTTCTGGGGCGTCTTCGTCCATGAAGACACCCCGGACGAGGCCAAGGCGACCCTTGAATCGGCCTATGAAGAAGCCGTGGGCAGGGAGGAGTTCCAGGAATTCCTGCAGAACTTCGGTGCCGAGGCGCTCAACCTCAACGGTGAAGAGGCCGAGCAGTACTTGGACAACTGGCAGTCGGTCACCGCCTGGGCCATGTACGAAGCCGATGCCGGTATCCTCGAGGCGACGCCCGAGGAGCTCGGCATTCCGCGCCCCTGACCCCCAACCCAACCTGCCGGAGGCCGGGCAAGTTTCGCCCGGCCTGCTTGGAGTCATCCCATGAGCCAAAAATTCGAGCGCGTCCAGGCGGGGGAGAAGGTCTTCGACTGGCTGTTGCTGCTGCTGAGCATCGCTGTCCTGATCGAGGCCTATCGCATCGACGGGATTCCCGGCCTCAACTCGCCGGGCTCCTTTCCCATGGGACTTGCCGTGATCATGCTCGCCTCGTCGCTGGTGATACTGGCCAGCCACCGCCATAAGCGGCGTGACCCGCGGATTCGCAACGCCCGGCACGAATTCCAGGTGTTCTTCCACGAGCACTTTCAGCCACATATCGTGGTTTTCACCCTATTCGCCGTGGCCTATCTCGCCGCCATCGTCTGGGTGAGCTTCTACATCAGCACCTTCTTCTTCCTGGCGGTGATGTTCATCTATTTCCGCCAAGGCCGGGTGGTCAGCTCGCTGATCATCGCCGCCGTGGCCATCGCGGTGATCTACGGCCTATTCACGCTGGTGTTCCGCGTCTACCTCCCCTGACCGCAGAGGTCCCCGATGAGCGATACCTTCTCCTATCTCCTGATGGCCTGGCTGGACCCCCAGCTGCTGCTGCTGACCGCAGTGGGCACCCTGGCCGGCATCTATGTCGGCGCGATCCCCGGCCTCTCGGTGACCATGGCCGCGTCGATCCTCATTTCCTTCACTTTCTCCTGGGATATCAACAACGCCCTGGCGCTGATGGTGGGCATCTACGTGGGCGGTGTGTACGGCGGCTCGCGTACCGCCATCCTGCTCAACATTCCCGGCGCCCCCTCGGCAGTGACCACCGCCTTCGACGGCTACCCCCTGGCCCAGCGCGGCGAGGCTGGACGTGCCATCGGCCTGAGCACCGTGATGTCGGTAATCGGCGGCCTGCTCGGCACCCTGGTGCTGGCCGGCACCGCCCCCTACCTGGCGGATATGGCGCTGGAGTTCGCCCCGCGCGACTATTTCCTGATTGCCGTGCTCGGCCTGCTGCTGGTCAGCACCCTCTCCGGCAAGTCGCTGGCCCGCGGCATCTTCTCCGTGGCCCTTGGCGGTATCATCGGCCTGGTGGGCATGGACATGGTCACCGCCCAGCCACGCCTGACCATGGGCAGCATGGCACTGATGGGCGGCATCCACTACGTGGTGGTGATGATCGGCCTGTTCGGTGCCGCCGAAGCCTTCTACCAGCTGCACAACCTCAACAGGGTGCCGGTCAAGCAGAAGGTCGACAAGATCATTCCCCCACTCAAGATGGTGCTGAAGTACCTGCCGCTCTCGGTGCGAACTTCGATCATCGGGGTGGTGGTCGGCGCCCTGCCTGGCACCGGCGGCGATATTGCCTCGCTGTTTGCCTACGACCATGCCAAGCGTACCGTCAAGAATCCCTCGAGCCCCTTCGGCGAGGGCGCCTACGAGGGACTGGTGGCGCCGGAAACCGCCAACAACGCCGCCGTAGGCGGCGCCTATGTGCCCATGCTGACACTCGGCATGCCGGGCGACGCGGTGACCGCGGTGATCATCGGCGCCTTGGTCATCCATGGCCTCAATCCCGGCCCCATGCTGATGATCGAGACGCCGCACATTTTCTGGTTCACGGTGGGCAACCTGGCGCTGGCCAACCTCTTCCTGCTGCTCTTCGGGCTGACCGGCATCAAGGTCTTCTCCAAGGTGGTGGAAGTTCCCAAGGCGCTGATGATCCCGCTGATCCTGGTGCTCTGCGTGGTGGGCACCTACTCCATCAACAGCAACATGATGGAGGTCTACTGGATGCTCGGCTTTGGTATCCTCGGCTACTGGCTCAAGGTGTTCGGCTTCCAGATGGGGCCCATCATCCTCGGCGTGATCCTCGGGCCACTGCTCGACGAGACCTACCGCCAGGCAATGTCCTCGGTGGGCGACGACACCGGCCAGTTCCTGTTGGCCCTGGTGGCCAACCCCTTGTCGCTGGTGCTGACCCTGGTCATAGTGCTGGTGCTACTCAGCCAGACGCCGCTCAAGCCTTGGGTGAAGCGCCGCCTGAGCCGACAGTGAGCACCGCTGCGACCCGGCGCGACCATCACGGCCGCGCCAGGTCGAGTCGATAGGGAGCCAGCCGTGAGCGATCGCCTGTCCCGTCCCGACACCGCCCTGGTCTTCGACTTCGATGGCGTGATCCTCGACTCGGCGCGGCTCAAGCGCCAGGCCTTCGCCGACCTCTATGCCGAGGAGCCCGAGGAGCAGCGCCGCGACGTGGTGGCCTACCTGGAACGCCGCGGCGGCCAGCCCCGCGAGGTGAAGTTCCGCCATATCGAAGGGCGTATCCTCGGCCGCGAGGCCGGCGATGCGCGCATCCAGGCGCTGTGCCGGCGCTTCAAGGCACGGGTCGAGCAGCGCCTGCTCGAGGCCCCGGCCATTCCTGGCGCGCTGGCCTTTCTCGAGCGCTGGGCCGAGCGGGTGCCGCTCTACCTGCTCTCCGCCACTCCCGAAACGGAGCTGCAGGCGATCACCGCACAGCGCGGGCTTGACCGCTACTTCCTCGAGGTGATTGGTGCCCCACCGGACAAGGTCACGGGGCTGCGCAACCTGCTGGTGCGCCGCGACCACGCCCCGGGCGCCACGGTGATGATCGGCGACTCCTACAACGACTATCGCGCGGCGCGCTCCAATGGCACCGCCTTCATCGGCGTCACCACCGACCCGGCCGCCTCCCCCTTCCCTGGCGACGTCGTCACCACCACCGATCTCACTGGCCTGGAAACGGCGCTCGCACGCCTGTGACACATCCGGCCCGCAGTCGGGCCATCACTCCCAGCCCTCGACGCCGGACATGTCGGGTAGCTCGTGGGCGATGCCCTTGTGGCAGGTGATGCAGGTATCGTCGCCCTCGATCAGGCCCCGCCGATGCGCCTCCGACGCGCGGGGACTCTGGCGGGTGAAGTCCATGGCCTCCTCGTCATGGCAGTTGCGACACTCCAGCGAGTCGTTGGCTTCGAAGCGTCGCCACTCGCGCGAGGCCATCTCCAGGCGATGCTCGAGAAATTTCTCGCGAGTATTGATCGTGCCGAAGATCTTGCCCCACACCTCCTTCGAGGCCTGCATCTTGCGCGCCATCTTGTCGGTCCAGTCGTGGGGTACGTGGCAATCGGAACAGACGGCCCGCACCCCTGAGCGGTTGGAGAAGTGGATCGTCGGCTGGATCTCCTCGTAGACGTTGTCGCGCATCTCGTGGCAGCTGATGCAGAACGCCTCCGTGTTGGTCGCTTCCATGGCGGTATTGAACCCGCCCCAGAACAGCACGCCGCCGATGAAGCCGCCCACGGTGAGAAAGCCGAGGCTGAAATAGCCGCTGGGGGAGCGGAAGATGCGCCAGAAGTTCGACAGCAGGCTCTTGATTCGTTTCAGCATTCAGCGGCCCTCACTGTTCCGTGTCAGGGGATTGGCGGATGATGTCGATGATGTCGACGAAGGTGTTGTCGACCACCGGCGATGCATCCGTCTGCGGCACGTGACACTGATTGCAGAAGTAGCGGCGCGGCGACAGGTCAGCGAGAAAGTTGCCATCGCGATCCATGTAGTGGGTCACGCTGACCATCGGCGCCTGGCTTTCCCCCACCTGCACCCGGCTGTGGCAGCTCATGCAGCGGTTGGCGTTGAGATCGACCTGGTAGTTGTCGATCTTGTGCGGGATGGTGGGCGGCTGCATGGGGTAGGCGCGCACCCGCCGGATATCCCGGTTTTCAACCGGATAGAGCGGCTCGGGGGTGCGCTCCTCTAGCAGCGGCATGTTGCCGCGCATGGCATCGAGCTCCCCTTCCGCGGCAATGACGGCCATGCTGATCCCCAGCACGGCGAAGGCGATCACGATCAGTCGCATGGCACTCAGTCGCATGGCACTTCCCCCCTAGACCGGCTCGATCCGACAGGCGCACTTCTTGAAGTCCGTCTGCTTGGAGATGGGATCGGTGGCATCCAGCGTGACCTTGTTGATCAGCTGGCTGGCATCGAACCAAGGCACGAACACCAGGCCGCGGGGCATGCGGTTGCGCCCCCGTGTCTCGACGCGGCTGTTCATCTCGCCCCGGGTACTGACGATGCGCACCTCGCTGCCCCGTCTCACCCCCAGCTCGCGGGCATCCTCGGGATGCAGGTAGACCACCGCCTGGGGAAAGGCGCGATGCAGCTCGGGCACCCGGCGAGTCATCGACCCGGAGTGCCAGTGCTCGAGCACCCGGCCGGTGACCAGCCACAGGGGGTACTCGTCGTTGGGCGACTCCGCCGGCGGCTCGTAGGGCACGGCGAAGATCACCGCCTTGCCGTCCGGGTGGCCGTAGAACTGGAAGTCGCGCCCCTCCTCTACGTAAGGGTCGTAGTCGCCGTTGTAGCGCCACAGGGTCTCCTCGCCGTCCACCACCGGCCAGCGCAGGCCACGCTCCTGGTGGTAGACGTCGAAGGGCGCCAGGTCGTGCGCCTTGCCGCGACCGAACTTGGCGTACTCCTCGAACAACCCCTTCTGGACGTAGAAGCCGAAATGGTGCGCCTCCTGATTGGCATAGTCCGCATTGAGCTCGTCGAGGCCGAAGGCGTCGACCTGGCCGTTGCGAAACAGCACATCGAACAGGGTCCGGCCCTGGAACTCGGGATTGGCGTCGAGCAGCTCCTGGGACCACACCTCGTCGGTGGTAAAGCGCTTGGAGAACTCCATCAGCTGCCAGAGGTCCGAGCGCGCCTCGCCCGGCGCCTCCACCAGCTGGTGCCAGAACTGGGTGCGCCGCTCGGCATTGCCGTAGGCGCCCTCCTTCTCCACCCACATGGCCGCCGGCAGGATCAGGTCGGCGAGTTCGGCGGTCACCGTGGGGTAGGCGTCGGAGACGACGATGAAGTTCTCCGGGTTGCGGTACCCGGGGTAGGTCTCCTCGACCAGGTTGGCCGCCGCCTGGACGTTGTTGTTGCACTGCACCCAGTAGGCGTTGAGCTTGCCATCCTTGAGCATGCGGTTCTGCAGCACCGCATGGGCCCCTGCCTCGGGCCGGATCAGGCCGCGCGGGACGCGCCAGGTGTCCTCGGCGAACTCCCGGTGCTGGGGATTCATCACCACCATGTCCGCCGGCAGCCGGTGGCCGAAGGTGCCCACCTCGCGGGCGGTGCCGCAGGCCGAGGGCTGTCCGGTCAGCGAGAAGGGGCTGTTGCCCGGGGTCGATATCTTGCCGGTCAGCAAGTGGATGTTGTAGATCATGTTGTTCGCCCACACCCCGCGGGTGTGCTGGTTGAACCCCATGGTCCAGAACGACATCACCCGGGTGTCCGGATCGGCGTAGAGCTCGGCGAGCTCGTCGAGCCGGCGCTTGGGCACGCCGGAAAGCTCGGTGACGGTCTCGGCGTCGTACTCCTGGAGAAACTCGCGGTAGCGCTCGAAGTCGATGTCCTTGGCGCCGCCAGGGTCCTCGGCGTTTTCGGCCACCAGCTCCAGCCGATGCTCGGGACGCAGCCCGTAGCCGATCAGGGTATTGCCCTCCTTGAAGCGCACGTGCTGGTTGACGAAGTCCCAGTCGACCCGGTCGTTCTCGATGATGTAGCGGGCGATGTAGTTGAGCACCGCCAGGTCCGCCTGGGGCGTGAAGACGATCGGCATGTCCGCCAGGTCGAAGCAGCGGTGCTCGAAGGTGGAGAGCACCGCCACTTTTACGTGCGGTGCCGAGAGCCGGCGGTCGGTGACGCGCGTCCACAGGATGGGGTGCATCTCCGCCATGTTGGAGCCCCACAGCACGAAGGCGTCGGCCGCCTCGATGTCGTCGTAGCAGCCCATGGGCTCGTCGATGCCGAAGGTGCGGATGAAGCCGGCCACTGCCGAGGCCATGCAGTGGCGGGCGTTGGGGTCGATGTGGTTGGAGCGGAAGCCGGCCTTCATCAGCTTGTTGGCCGCATAGCCTTCCCACACCGTCCACTGGCCGGAGCCGAACATGCCGATCGCCTCCGAGCCCTTCTCCTTGAGGACCCGCTTGTACTGCGCGGCCATGACGTCGAAGGCCTCGTCCCAGCTCACCGGGGTGAACTCGCCGTTCTTGTCGTACTCGCCGTCGGTCTTGCGCAGCAGGGGCTGGGTCAGGCGGTCCTCGCCGTACATGATCTTGGAGAGGAAGTAACCCTTGATGCAGTTGACGCCGCGGTTGACCGGCGAATTGATGTCGGCGTGGGTGGCCACCACCTGGTTGTCGCGCGTCGCCACATTGACGCCGCAGCCCACGCCGCAGAAGCGGCACGGGGCCTTCGACCACTTCAACTGGGCCTGGGCGGAGTCGGTGATCAGGTTCTGCGCCTGGCTCGTCGCGCTGATGCCGGCGGCGGCACTGGCCGTGGAAGCCGCCGAGGCCTTGATGAAATCACGTCGCGTCAGCTTCATGGCTACTCCCCTCTAGGATCATCTCCCTGTCCAGTTCGTCGGCGCTCTCCACCTGGTGGTAGACGAGGCTCACCGATAGCACGCCGGGCGCGAGCTGGAGCCCATCGATGAACTCCACGACCTCGCGCTGGCCTGACGTCTCCAGGACCAGCACCATCTTGCCGTGCGGGTCGGTGGCGTGGACCTCGACGCCCGGGTGAGCCCGGCAGCGCTGACTGACCGGCTCGATTTGCTCGGGCTGAAGCTGCACCACCAGGCTGGATATATGCACTTCCCGGTTCATGGCGTCTCCTCGCGGCGGGGTGGCAGGGGCGGGCCCACCGTGATGGCCTGTGTGGGACAGATGGCGACACAGGCGCCACAGCCGGTGCAGGCCTCGGTATCCACGCGGGGCTCCGGCACGCGGTGAGCGTTGTAGACGAAACGGATGGCGCTCGTCTCGCAGCTCTCCCCGCAGCTTCGGCAGTAGATGCCCTGGGGCCCGAGGCAGGCGGGGCCGATCTCGGCCACCTGGCCCCAGGGGGGCTCGCGCTCGGGGTCGCGAAAGACCGGCGCTTGGCACACGTCCACGCAGGCCTGGCAGAAGGTGCACTCACCGCGCTGGAAATCGACCTGGGGAAAGCCCGCGGCGTCGCGCACGATGATGCCCGTCTCGCAGGCCTCGACACAGTCGGCGCACTGGGTGCAATGCGCCGTGAAAGTCGACTCGTCAAGGGACCAGGGCGGGCGCAGCGAAGGCGTCCGATCGAAACGCCCTCGGAGCAGAGCGCGCCGCGAAACGTCCACTCCCATGTGGCTTCCCCCTATGCGTTATTGTCGTCACGGTGTTGCTGGTCATGTCGTCAGGGTCTGGCTCGCCGCCGTCTCAGCCCTCAGCCGGGCGGTCCGGGTGGCCCGGTGAAGATCTGGAAGATCCACACGGCGAAGCCGTAGCCGGAAACCAGCAGCACGGCGAGGATGGGAAACAGCACCAGGGCGAGAAAGAGAAAGACCAGCAGTTCCTGTTTCTTCTGCGGGCGATGAGACGAGGGCTCGGGTCGGCGACTGTCTTGATTAACTGTTCTTTGCATGAATACGGCCCCAAACGCGACATCTTGTACTACCGTAGGAAGCAACGACACATCACGCAAATCGGGGCGACAGGGGATGGTTTCGGGGAAAAACCAGGAGAAAACCAGTGAAACCTTTCGTTTCAATTCGCTCGATAATGGCCGCATCGGTGGCCCTGATGGGCCTGATGGCGGGGGCGGCACTGGCCAACTACGACCGCGAGGCAGTGCAGGCCACGTTGCGTGACCTGCATCGGCACCAGGCCGAGCTCTCGGCCCTGGCCGCGGAACGGATCGAGCGTGATGCGGTGGTCGAACTGGCGAACACCCTCGAGCGCGACCACGCCGTGCTCGATGCCTGGCTGGCGGAGGCCGACGTCGAGGCGTCCGCCGCCGACAGCCCTACCACCCTGGGCGACCACGAGGCCTATGCGGCGCTGCAGGAAGAGGAAGGGGAAGGCTTCGAGACGGCCTACCTGGCGTACCAGGAGCAGCTGCTCCGGGCCGCCATCGACTACCTGGAGCGACAGCGCCCCGACGCGGTGGAGGAGCTGACCGAGTTCGACAACCACCTCAAGGTGACCCGCGAGTCGCTGCGCAAGAACCTCGCGCTGGTGGAGTCCCTGCGCTGAATGCCGACAGGCGGCCGTTCGCGTCAATGCCAGACGTCAGCGGCCACCTGTCGCATCATCCCTCATCGACCGTCAGGCCACCGGGGTGAGCCACTCCGAATCGAGGACCCGCTTGCCGCGCACCAGGTCGAAGTAGAGCGACTGGACCTGCTCGGTGATCGGGCCACGACGGCCCTCGCCGATGGTGCGGCCGTCGAGCTCGCGAATCGGCAGCACCTCGGCGGCGGTGCCGGTGAAGAAGGCCTCGTCGGCGATGTAGATCTCGTCGCGGGTGATCAGTTTCTCGCGTAGCTCAAAGCCCAGGTGCTCGGCGATGTGCAGCACGGTGTTGCGGGTGATGCCGTTGAGGCAGGAGGTGAGCATGGGCGTGTAGATGACGCCATTCTTGACCACGAAGAGGTTCTCGCCGGAGCCCTCCGCCGCATAGCCCTGCGGGTCGAGCAGCAACGCCTCGTCATAGCCGCCGCGCTGCGCCTCGGCGAGCGCCATCATCGAGTTGATGTACTGGCCGTTGGCCTTGGCGCGGGTCACCGAGATGTTGACGTGGTGGCGAGTGAACGACGAGGTCTGCACCTTGATGCCCAGTTCGCGCGCCTCGGGCGACATGTAGGAGGGCCACTCCCAGGCGGCCACGATCACGTGGGTCTGGAGGTTGTCGGCGCGCAGCCCCATGCCCTCGCTGCCGAAGAACACCATGGGCCGCAGGTAGGCCTCTTCGAGCCCGTTCTCGCGCACCGCCGCCCGACAGGCCTCGTTGATGGTCGCCTTGTTGTAGGGCATCGACATGCCGAGGATCTTGGCCGAGTCGAACAGCCGGTCGGTGTGCTCCTTGAGGCGAAAGATCGCCGTGCCCTCATCAGTGGCGTAAGCACGCACGCCTTCGAAGCAGCCCATGCCGTAGTGCAGGGTATGGGTGAGGACGTGGATCCGGGCATCGCGCCAGGGAACCAGTTCGCCGTCAAACCAGATGAGACCGTCGCGGTCAGCCATCGACATAGTGTTCGTCCTTTGTGGTAAATCGAGTTGAGTCTGGGTGCTTATAGGTGGCCGGCATCAGCGCTCGGGCTCGAGCAGCCGCTGCCAGAGGTCACTCACCGCCTGTCGATGGGCGTGAAAGTCCGCGTCCCGGCCACGAGCCGCCTCGCGGGTCAGCGAGGCCCGATGAACGGCGCTGCGGTAGGCGAGATAGGCATCGCGCAGACGCTGGCAGTCGCGCCCCGGCAGCCGGCCGGTCGCTTCCAGTGTTTCCAGAATACGAATATTGTCGCTGTAGGCCAATAGATCGGGCGTCTCGTGGGCCATGGAGAGCACCGCGAACTGGCACAGGAACTCGATGTCGACCATGCCACCCGGGTCGTGTTTGAGGTCGAAGTCGTCACCTTCGCCCTTGCTGCCCAGGTGCTCGCGCATCTTGTGGCGCATCGCCACCACCTCCTCGCGCAGCGCCTCGCGGTCGCGCTCGCGGCCCAGGATCTCGCCGCGCACGGCATCGAAGGCCGCGGTCAGCTCGGCGTGGCCGGCCACCACCCGGGCACGCACCAGCGCCTGGTGCTCCCAGGTCCAGGCCTGGCTGCGCTGGTACTCGGCAAAGGCGGGCAGCGAGGTGACCAGCAGCCCCGAGTTGCCGGAGGGGCGCAGGCGCATGTCCACCTCGTAGAGGGTGCCGGCCGGGGTCACCGCGGTGAGCAGGTGGATGATGCGCTGGCCGAGGCGGGTGAAGAACACCGGGGTGTCCAGCGGACGCCGCCCGTCGGTGGTGGCATTGGAGTCGGCGTCGTGAATGAACACCAGATCGAGGTCAGAGCCGTAGCCGAGCTCGATGCCACCCAGCTTGCCGTAGCCGACGATCAGGAACTCCGGCTCGGCCCCGGCGCGGCTGCCGTCGCGGCGCTGGGGGTAGCCGTGCTTGCGGGTCAGGTGCGTCCAGGCCATGGCCAGCACCGCCTCGAGCAGCACCTCGGCGATGTAGGTGAGGTAGTCGCTGACCTTCATCAGGTGGCGCGTGCCGGCGATGTCCGAGGCGGCCACGCGCAGCACATGGGCGTGCTTGAAGACACGCAGCGCCTCGAGCTGGGCTTCCTCGTCGTCCTCGGGCAGGCGCCCCAGGGTCTGGCGCAGCTCGTCGGCGAGACGCGTCTTGTCGGCCGGCGTGTAGAGGGTTTCCGGAGTGAGCAGCTCGTCGAGCAGCTGCGGGTGGCGTGCCAGCTGCTCGGCGATCCACGGGCTCGCCCCGCACAGGTGCATGAGGTGACCCAGGGCATCGGGATTCTCGCGCAGCAGGGCCAGGTAGGCGGTGCGCCGCAGCACCGATTCGATCAGCGGCAGCACGCGCTCCAGCGCCGTGTCCGGCGCCTCGCTGCCGGCGGCGGCGTCGAGCAGCATCGGCATCAGGGCCTCGAGGCGCTCGAAGCCGATGCGCTGCATGGCCTGGACGTGGCGCGACTGGCGCAAGGTGGCGAGGCGCCGTTGCGTCGTGGCCGGGTCGGTGAAGCCGGCCTCGCCGAGCAGCGCCTGGGCCTCGTCGTCGTCGAGCTCACCGTGCCACAGGGCGCGCCACTCCTCCAGGGCCACGCCGCTGCCCGCCGGCGTCTCGGCCTCCTCGGCAAGATCCTCCTCGGGGTCGGCGATCACCGCATCGAAGTGCTGGCGCACCCGGGTGCGCACCTCGTCGAGGCGCGCCACCACCGCGGGCCAGTCCTCGGTGCCCAGCGCCAGGGCCACCCGCTCGCGATCGACCTCGTCGTCGGGCAGGCTCTGGGTCTGGCGGTCCTCCAGCGCCTGGAGAACGTGCTCCAGGTCGCGCAGGAAGACGTAGTCGGGCTCGAGCTCGGCGACCACCTCGGCAGGCAACAGGCCCAGCTCGGGCAGCCGCGCCAGGGCCGTGCACAGCGAGGTCACCTGCAGCTCGGTGTCGCGGCCGCCACGGATCAGCTGAAACGCCTGAACCACGAACTCCACCTCGCGAATGCCGCCGCGGCCGAGCTTGATGTTGCCCTCCCGGCCGCGGCGTTTCACCTCGCGGTTGATCAGCGCCTTCATCTCGCGCAGCGATTCGATGGCGCCGAAGTCGAGGTACTTGCGATACACGAAGGGGCGCAGGTTGGCGAGCAGCTCGCGGCCGGCCTCGCGGTCGCCGGCCACGGGACGCGCCTTGAGCAGGGCGTAGCGCTCCCACTCGCGCCCCTGGTCCTGGTAGTAGCTGGCCAGGGAGGAGAAGCTGCCCACCAGCGGCCCGCCATCGCCCAGCGGACGCAGGCGCATGTCGACGCGGAAGGCGAAGCCGTCGGCGGTCACCGCGTCCAGGGCGGTGATCAACCGCTGACCGAGCTTGGTGAAATACTCCTGATGGTCGAGCGCCTTGCGCCCGCCCTGGGTCTCGCCCTTCTCGGGAAAGGCGAAGATGAGGTCGATATCCGAGGAGAGGTTGAGCTCACCCGCGCCGAGCTTGCCCATGCCGAGCACCACCAGGCGCTGCTCGCTGCCGTCGGCGCGCGGCGCGGGCTGCCCCCAGCGCGGGGCCAGGTGCGCCTCCAGCCAGCCGAGCGCCCCCTCCAGGCAGGTTTCGGCCAGCGCCGATACCGCCCCGGCGGTGGCCCACATGTCGATCCCCGGCGGCCGCGTCAGATCGCGCCACACGATGCCCAGCAGGCGCGCCCGGCGGAAACGGCGCAGGGCGGCGTGCAGCTCGGCCTCCTCCTCGACGCTCTCGAGGCGTTCGCTGAGCTGCTCGGCGAACGCCCCGGCCTCGGGCACCGCATCGAGCTCCCCGCTGGCGTCCAGGTGCTGCAGCCAGTCGGGATGGCGCACCAGCGTCTCGGCGGCGAAATCGGAGATGGCGAGCACCCGCGCCAGCTGGCGACGACGCGCCTCGTCCAGCGCCTCCCAGCTCTCGGAGGGCGCTTCCTGACCGGTCATCTCGGCGACGTTGTCGGCCTGGGCCAGGCTGTCGACCAGGCGCTGCCAGGTCTTGTCGAGGGCCGGCCGCAGCGGTGCCGGGATGTCGTCGGCGGGCAGGAAGTCGTGGGACAGGGACATGGGCGTCTCGCTCGTTGCAGCTCGAATGCCCCCAGCATAACCAAGGCGACGGGCCAACGGCACCCGTGACCGCGCCGCGCGGGCTAGCCGAACAGTGCCCGCCAGCCCAAGAGCCCCCAGGTCAGGCCGGCGATGCCCAGGGTGAGAAATACCGCCGCCGAGCCGAGGTCCTTGGCGCGGCCGGAAAGCTCGTGGGGCTCCGGCCCGATGCGGTCGACCACGCTCTCGATGGCGCTGTTGAGCAGTTCGACGATCAGCACCAGCAGGCAACTGCCGATCAGCAGCACCCACTCCAGCGGCTCTCGACCGAGCCACAGCGCCACCGGAAGCAGCAGCACGGCGATGACCAGTTCCTGACGGAAGGCGGTTTCATGGCGCAAGGCGGCCTTCAAGCCCTTCAGGGAGTAGCGGGTGGCGCTGATGAGGTGGCGCCAGCCGGTGTGTGCAGGTTTCATGATGCTGATGGCTTCCTTGTCAGTTGGCATCGATCATCTGTTCGAGATCCCGGGTCAGGGGGTCCAGCACCTGGCGCCAGTTGAGCCAGGGAGTGGTGGCGGTGCCGTTGACCAGGGCGCTGAACACGCCCCAGCGCCCCGTGCGGGTGCGAAAGTAGCCGCCCACGGCGCGTACCGCCACCGGCTGGTTGAGCGTGCCGGTCTTGAGCATCACACGGTTCTGCACGATCGGCGAGCCGCGGTGCAGGAAGCGCATCACGCCGTTGCTCGGCGTCTGCAGGCCGGCCACGAAGGCGGGAAAGAGCGCCGGGCGATGATAGAAACTGGCCAGCAGGGCGTTGATACCGCGCGCCGTGGTGCGGTTCTCCGGCGTCAAACCGCTGCCGCTCTCGAGGGTGAACGATCCATGGTCGGGAATGCCGGCCACGAAGTGCTCGATGGCCGCCGCGCCGTCCGGCAGGCTGGGCCGCGGCACCTCGGCGAGCCCCAGGGTGAGCATGTCGGCCATGAAGTTGTTGGAGTAGTGCAGGGTGTCCACCAGCAGGGCCTGCAGCGGGCGACCCTCGATACTGGCCAGGGTACGCGCCGCCGGCGAGGGCGGCTGGACGGTGGTCGCCTGGCCGCCGCCCACCCGGATGCCGGCCTGCTCGAGCATCGCCGCCAGGGTGCGCGCGGTCTGCGTCGCGGGGTCGCCGCTGGTGCGATAGACGTCGCGCGGCGCGGCGTCCCCGGCGATGGTGCCGCGCAGCACCATGACGTCCTCGCCATCGCGGGTGATTCGCTCGGCATCGAGCTCGGTGGCCCCGCCCGACGCCAGGGTGATCACCTGGTTGTCGACGGCGACGATGGGCGCCTGGCTGTCGCAGCTGGTAATCCGCGCCGGTGCCTGGGCCTCGCCGCCCGGGGCGACGTTGACGCACCAGTTGCCGTGGTTGATGCCGGCCGCCGAGAGCAGCGCGCTGTAGGTGTTGGCCACCCGCTCGCGCCCCTCGCAGCGGTCGGTTGTGAGACAGGCCACCGGTCCGAAGCGCCACTGGCTGATCACCAGCCGCCCCGTGACCTCGCGCACGCCGCGCTGATGCAGCCGCTGGCTCAGGCGCCACAGGTCCTCGGTGGCCAGTCCCGGGTCGCCGCTGCCCTCGAACACCAGGTCGCCGCGCAGCACGCCCTCGCCGTCGAGCACGGCGTCGCTGGCCAGGCGGGTGGTGAAGCGGTGCTGCGGCCCCCAGCGGTCGAGCGCCGCCGCCGCCAGGTAGGCCTTGGAGACCGAGGCCGGCGAGAGCTGATGCTCCGGAGCGATGCTGCCGAGTACCTCATCGTTGTCGAGCAGCCGCGCCTCGGCACCGATCACAAAGCCGCGCTCGGCGAGCCGGCCGAGCTCGGTGAAGCCGGAGCCCAGGGCAGACAGCGGCAGCAACAGCAGCCACACGAAAACGGGAAGGGAAAGAAGGAGAAAGGGGCGACGCAGCATACCCGGACACCTCGAACAGAGACTCAGGGACGCGGACAGGCCGATAAGAGACGGCTTGGCCCGACGATACAGCGGTTTCAATGTGCGGCCACGCGCGAAAAGAGCTGAATCACCACCACGCCGGTGACGATCATCGCCATGCCCAGCAGCGCGGGCAGGTCGGGACGCTGGCCATAGACCACCACGCCCACCGCGGCCACCAGCACGATCCCCAGCCCGGCCCAGATCGCATAGGCGATGCCCACCGGAATGCTGCGCAGCACCAGCGACAGCAGGTAGAAGGCCAGCAGGTAGCTGACCGCCACGACGACGCTGGGCCACAGCCGGGTGAAGCCATCCGTAGCCTTGAGGGCGGTGGTACCGACCACCTCAGCGACGATGGCCAGGGCCAGGTAGACGAAGGGCATCAGGACTCTCCTTGCAGGTCGGGAATCAGGCCGGGGGCGTGGGGCAGGTCCAACACCAGCCGCCACAACGGCTGGCCGCTGGCATGGTACTTCTGCTCAAACGGCGTGAGGCAACGATCACAGGGGGAGTGCGGCTCCACGAGTGGAGACATGCCGGTGGCCTGTCGTAGCGCCAGGGCGAACTCCTCCACGTAGAGGCGCCAGTTGGAGCGCAGCTCCAGGCGCCCGCCCAGCGCCAGCAGGGTGGGAAACACCGGGTGGCCGTGCCAGCGCAGCTTGAGGTGCGCCGCCTTGGGGTAGGGGTTGGGATAGAGCAGGTAGTGGCGCGCCGGCTGCCAGCCCGCCGCTAGCGCCAGGCGCCAGAAGTCCACCAGATCGGCCCGCACCAGCCGGGCATTGTCGGGTAGCGCACCGTGATCGCGGGCCAGCCGATGGGCGCTGCGGTCCACACCGATCACCGCATGGTCGCCAAAGCGCTCGGCCAGGCGCCGCGTGGAGAGCCCCACACCGCAGCCGGCGTCCAGGATCAGCGGGCCCGGGTGAGCCTCCCGCCACGCCTGCGCCGCCGCAAACGCCGTGCGGGTATGCTCGGCCACCGGCTTGCGCAGCGGATGGGCCAGTGCTCGGGCGACGCGGCGCGCAAGGTCGTCGTGCGGCCCGGCCTGATTGGAGGTGATGGTGCGGGAGCTGGCCTGCATGGGGCACCCCTTCCTCGAATAAACGGCCGCCCATTCTACCAGCCCGGCAGCCGCTGGCGAGGTGCTCGGTCACCCGCCACAGGCGAGGCGCCAGACGAAGCAACACAAACGAAGAAAAAAAGGGCGCCTCATGGCGAGGCGCCCAGATACCCACTCGTATGACTCAAACAGCACGCTCAGGGTAACCCAGCCGGCCACCTTCTTCAAACGTTTGTTTCATGCTCGCTGGCACCCCGTCCCGGCGGCCGGGACCATGACGCCGCAGCGAACCGGGTGCTATGATCGCCCATCCAATACCCATAACAGCGACTCGCACGAACAGCACACGAGGAAAGCGGCTTGTCACACTTACCCGTGATCGTCGGCATGGGCGGCATCAATCCCGCCGGTCGGACGTCTGGCCATCAGGCATTTCGTCGCACCGTGATCGACGCCCTTCCCGATGGCGACCAGCAGCAACTGTTGCTGGGGCTGGCCGCCCTGATGGGACTGGGCAGCCATCACGACGACGGCTGGCACGACACCGAGGGGCGGCCGATACCGGCGTCGCAGCTCGCCGAGCAGTGCCGCGCCCAGGTGCTTGATCACACGCTGATCCGCCGCATCGAGGACCCCCGCTTCAACGATGCCGGCCTGCCCGCCAACCGCCGAGCCACCCTCGGCCTCGAAACCCCGCTGACCTTCCGGGTGCGCCGTCGCCAGCTGCCCGACCGCCTGCCCCCCACCTGGCAGATCCGCGAGGTCGACCGCCAGACCCTGGAGGTCGCGGTCCCCCCGGGCGACCTGGAGGTGATGCTCCCCGAGACCCGGCCCGCTCTGGTGCGCGCCGCCGGCCAGCTGCCCAGCGGCTTCGACCCGCGCAGCTACTACCGCAGCGTGCACCACCCGCGCGGGCTCTCCATGGCGATCTTCGCCGCCAGCGACTGCCTGGGCGACAGCGGCCTCGAGTGGGAAGCGCTGCGCGACCGCCTCGATCCCGACGACATCGCCGTCTACGCCGGCAACTCCATCGGCCAACTCGACGACGAGGGCTGGGGCGGGCTGCTCAAGAGCTTCGTCTCGGGCAGCCGCACCACCTCCAAGCAGATGCCGCTGGGCTACGGCCAGATGCCGGCCGACTTCCTCAACGCCTACGTGCTGGGCAGCGTGGGCGGCACCGGCGCGGTGCTGGGGGCCTGCGCCAGCTTCCTCTACAACCTGCGCCTGGGCGTGGAGGACATCCGCAGCGGCCAGCGCCGCGTGGTGATGGTGGGCACCTCCGACGCCCCGGTGACCCCGGAGATCATCGAAGGCTTCCGCGCCATGGGGGCGCTGGCCGACGACGAGAGCCTCAAGGCGCTGGACGCCCTGGAGCTGCTCACCGACGCCGACTACCAGCGAGCCTGCCGGCCCTTCGCGCGCAACTGCGGCTTCACCATCGCCGAGTCGAGCCAGTTCCTGCTGCTGATGGACGACGCCCTGGCGCTGGAGACCGGCGCCGAGATCCGCGGCAGCGTGCCGGCGGTGTTCGTCAATGCCGACGGCTGGAAGCGCTCCATCTCGGCCCCCGGCATCGGCAACTACATCACCCTGGGCAAGGCTGCCGCCCTGGTGCGCGACATGCTCGGCGCCCGGGCCCTGCGCGAACGCACCTTCCTGCACGCCCACGGCACCAGCACGCCCAAGAATCGCGTCACCGAGTCCCACGTCTTCGATCGCGTGGCCCATGCCCAGGGCATCGAGACCTGGCCGGTGGTGGCGGTGAAGGCCTTCGTCGGCCACTCCCAGGGCAGCGCTGCCGGCGACCAGCTGGCCAGCGCCCTGGGCAGCTTCGCCCACGGTCTGCTGCCCGGCATCCCCACCCTGGACGCCGTGGCCGAGGACGTCTATGCCGAGCACCTTCGCCTCTTCCGCGAGCCCGTCCCCTTCGCTGCCGATGCCAGCCTCATCAACGCCAAGGGCTTCGGCGGCAACAACGCCACCGGCGTGGTGCTCTCGCCGGCGGTGACCGAACGGCTGCTGGCCAACCGCCACGGCGAACCGGCGTTGGCCGCCTGGCGCGAGCGCCGCGAGGCGACCCGCGAGGCCGCGCGCGCCTACGTGAGCGAGGCCGACCACGGCCGTTACCAGGCCCGTTACCGTTTCGGCGAAGGCGTGCTGGAGGGCCCGGAACTCGGGGTGAGCGCCGAACGAATCCACATTCCCGGCTATGCCCGACCGGTGTCGCTCTCCGTGGACAACCCCTTCGGCCGCCTGGACGATGGAGACGAGACGTGAGCAACAGTGCAATCTACCCCGGCACCTTCGACCCCATCACCCACGGCCACTATGACCTGATTGAGCGTGCCACCCGGCTCTTCGACCGCGTGGTGGTGGCGATCTCGGCGAGCCCCGGCAAGGGCCCGGCGCTCGATCTCGACACCCGCATCGCCCTCGCCCGCGAGGTCACCGCCGAGCTGCCCAACGTCGAGGTGATCGGCTTTTCGGGCCTGCTGACCGACATGATGGCCGAGCAGGGCGCGCGGGTGATCCTGCGCGGCCTGCGCGCCGTCTCCGATTTCGAGTACGAGCTGCAACTCGCCAACATGTACCGCGCCCAGGCACCGGAGCTGGAGAGCGTCTTCCTCACCCCGGCCGTGGAGAACTCCTACATCTCCTCGACCATCGTGCGCGAGATCGCCAAGCTGGGTGGCGACATCACCCGGCTGGTGCATCCCAGGGTCGCCGAAACCCTCAAGAGCCATTACAATACCTGACTGAATTACTCGGCGATTCGCTCACCGAGTGGCACCACCCAGGGCGCCCGCCGACCGAGCCGGCCCGCCCGACCGCGAGGTAGCCCCATGGCCCTGATGATCACCGACGAGTGCATCAACTGCGACGTCTGCGAACCCGAATGCCCCAACGGCGCCATCTCCCCGGGTGAGGAGATCTACGTCATCGATCCCAACCTGTGCACCGAGTGCGTCGGCCACTACGACGAGCCCCAGTGCCAGCAGGTCTGCCCGGTGGACTGCATCCCCCTCGACCCGGAGCGCCAGGAAAGCCGCGAGCAGCTGATGGAGAAGTACCGCCTGATCACGGCCGCCTGATCACGGCCGTTCGCACCCCCTATCGTCAACAGCCCCGCCCCGAGCGGGGCTGTTGCGTGACGGGCAACCGCTGGCCAAGATGGCCCCTTCGTTCGCCAGGGAAACTGCCGTGAGCCGAGCCAACCCCCCAGGGGCCGCCCGCCAGCGCATCTGGGCGCTGGCCTGGCCGATCATTCTCTCCAATATCACCGTGCCGCTGCTGGGGCTCGTCGATACCGCCGTGGTGGGCCACCTGCCGGATTCACGCTACCTCGCCGCGGTCACCCTGGGCGCCACCCTGTTCAGCTTCCTCTACTGGGGCTTCGGCTTCCTGCGCATGGGCACCACCGGGCTCACCGCCCAGGCGGTGGGCCGCGAAAGCGACAGCGAGGTTCGCCACTTGCTGGGCCAGTCGCTGCTGCTGGCCGCGGGCATCGGTGCGGTGCTGATCCTGCTCTCCACGCCACTGATCGCCCTGGGGCTGTGGCTGCTCGACGGCAGCGAGGTCGCCACGGACCTGGCCGCCGAGTACGCCCAGATCCGCATCCTCTCGGCGCCGGCGGTGCTCGCCAACTACGCCATCCTGGGCTGGTTTCTGGGCCAGCAGAACTCGCGGGTCACCCTGGCCATCCTGGTGCTGACCAACGGAGTGAACATCGTCCTGGATCTGCTCTTCGTGGTGGGCCTGGGCATGACCAGCGACGGCGTGGCCTGGGCCACGGTGATCGCCGACTACACCGCTCTGGCCTTCGGCGGCTGGCTGATCGTGCGTCAGCTGCGCCTGCTCGAGGGACGCTTTCTGAGCCACCGGCTGTTCCGGCTCAGCGCCTACGGCGAGCTCTTCCGGGTCAACGCCAACCTCTTCGTGCGCACCCTGGGGCTGCTCTTTGCCATGGCCTTCTTCACCTCGCGAGGCGCCGTCCAGGGCGACACGGTGCTCGCCGCCAACGCCGTGCTGCTGCAGTTCATCATGCTCACCAGCTATGCCCTGGACGGCTTCGCCCACGCCGCCGAGGCGCTCACCGGGCGCGCCGTGGGACGCGGCCGCTGGGAGGAGTTCGCCGCCATGGTGCGCGGGGCCGCCACCTTCTCGCTGGCCACCGCCGGGGCGGCCGCCCTGGCCTTCCTGCTGGGCGGGGAGTGGCTGATCGCCCTGCTCACCGGGCTGCCGGAAGTGCGTGCCACGGCCGCCAGTTACCTGCCGTGGATGGTGGCCATGCCGCTGATCGCCGTATGGAGCTACCTGCTCGACGGCGTCTTCATCGGGGCCACGGCCATTCGCGAGATGCGCAACAGCATCTTCGCGGGTCTGGCCGCCTACCTGCCCGCCTGGTGGCTCGGCCAGGCGCTGCTGCCGGAGGCGCTCACCAACCATGGCCTGTGGTTCGCCTTCACCCTCTTCACCGCCGTGCGCTCGGCCACGCTGGCCGCCTACTACCGCCACTACCGGCGCCATCATTGGCGCCCCGCCACGCTGCCGGCAACGCCGCGCCGCTTTGACAAGGCGGGAGAAGCGCGGCACCGTTGACCGGTTTCCGGTTCAACGCCCTGAGGCTACGCTACTTTTGGGGCCAGACCTCGCTACCCATCAGAAGAAGCGAACCCGCCATGCTCAAGACCGTCTCCAAGCCGGCCGTCCGGCTGGTCGAGCGCTACCTGCCCGACCCCTACATCTTCGTGCTGCTGTTGACCGTGATCGCGGCCGCCGCGGCCATTGCCGTGGAGCGCCAGACGCCGCTCGCGGTGCTGCGCTACTGGGGGGACGGTTTCTGGAATCTGCTGACCTTCTCGATGCAGATGCTGCTGATCCTGGTGACCGGCTACATGCTGGCCAGCTCGCCGCCCGTCAAGCGGCTGCTGCAGCGCCTGGCCGGCCAGGCCAAGAACGCCGGGGCCGCCATCGTGCTGGTCACCCTGGTGTCGCTGGCCGCCAGCTGGATCAACTGGGGCTTCGGCCTGGTGGTGGGGGCGCTGTTCGCCAAGGAGCTGGCCCGCCAGATCCGTGTCGACTACCGGCTGCTGGTGGCCAGCGCCTACTCCGGCTTCATCGTCTGGCACGGCGGCCTGGCCGGTTCGGTGCCGCTGACCATCGCCACCGACGGCCACTTCAGCGTCGAGCAGATCGGCGTGATCGGCACCGGCGAGACCATCTTCTCGCTGTTCAACCTGGCCATCGTGGCCTGCCTCTTCGTCGCGGTGCCGCTGGTCAATCGCCTGATGCTGCCCGACGAGGAGGAGAGCGTCTACGTCGACCCGGCACTGCTCGGCGAAGACGAAGCCCGCCGCGTGCGCATCCAGCGTCCCGCCGACCGTCTGGAAAACAGCGTGCCCCTGGCCTGGCTGGTGGGCATTCCCGGCCTGCTGTTCCTCGCCGATCACTTCCTGCTGCGCAGCGGCGGCCTCAACCTCAACGTGGTCAACTTCCTGTTCCTGTTCCTGGCCATCGTGCTGCACCGCACGCCGCGCAGCCTGCTCGAGAGCCTGCAGGAGGCGATCAAGGGCGGGGCCGGCATCGTCATCCAGTTCCCCTTCTACGCCGGCATCATGGCGATCATGATGCAGTCGGGGCTGGCCGAGACCCTCTCCGAGGCGCTGATCTCCTTCGCCACCGAGGCCACACTGCCGTTCTGGTCGTTCCTCAGCGCTGGGATCGTCAACATCTTCGTGCCCTCCGGCGGCGGCCAGTGGGCGGTACAGGCACCGGTGATGCTGCCGGCGGCGGCCGCACTCGGCGTGGACGTACCGCGCATCGCCATGGCCGTGGCCTGGGGCGACGCCTGGACCAACCTGCTGCAGCCCTTCTGGGCCCTGCCGGTGCTCGGCATCGCCGGGCTCAAGGCCAAGGACATCATGGGCTTCTGCCTGGTGCAGCTGTTCATCACCGGCGCCATCATTGCCGCGGGACTAACCTGGTTCTAGCCCCGCCGCCCCGCACAGGCATGACGCCCGGCCTCCATCCGCGGGCCGGGGCGTTATGCTAGAAAGACACCCGAACCGGATGCTCACCATGGAACCCCAGGACCTGCCCGGCCAGCACGAGCTCTCGATGACCGTGCTGATGACGCCCGACATGGCCAACTTCAGCGGCAAGGTGCACGGTGGCGCCATCCTCAAGAAACTCGACGAGGTTGCCTACGCCTGCGCCAGCCGCTATTCCGGCCACTACGTGGTCACCCTTTCGGTGGACCAGGTACTGTTCAAGCAGCCGATCCATGTCGGTGAGCTGGTCACCTTCCTGGCCTGCGTCAACCACGTGGGGCGCTCCTCCATGGAGATCGGCATCAAGGTGGTCGCCGAGAACATCCGCGACAAGGTGATCCGCCACACCAACAGCTGCTACCTGACCATGGTGGCGGTGAGCGAGGACGGCAAGCCCGCCCCGGTGCCTCCCCTCCGGCTCGACACGCCGCTGCAGAAGCTACGCTTCGAGAAGGCCGCGCTGCGCAAGAAACTGCGCAAGCAGGCGGAAGACGAGGAGCGGCGCACCCAGGACGATCATCTCGCCAACCAGGGCGACGCCTGCGACGGGCCGGCCGGCGACTGAGCGAAGAGAGACTGCCCGGCCAGGCGCGTCCACTCCCACCAGCGGCAACAGGAGGGGCCATGTCTCATCCCAGCTCGGAGCAAGGCGCAGGCTCTCGCCGGCAAGAGAACTTCCACCTGGTGTGGGACCTGCTGATCATCGCGGTGGTCATCGCCAACCTAGCGCTGCTGCTGTTCGACAGCCTGTTCCTGCTGCCGCCGCTGAACGCCGCCTTCGAGGCCGTGGCGCCGGGGCTGCACGGCGCCTATGAACGCCATGTCCGCGCCAATTTCATCGCCATCGACCTGGCCTTCGTGGCCGTGTTGCTGCTCGACGTGCTGGTGGGCTGGGTCGTGGCGATCATCGAACGCCGCTATCACCGCTGGTTCTTCTACCCCTTCGTGCACTGGTACGACGTGCTGGGCTGCATCCCCCTGAGCGGCTTCCGGCTGCTGCGCGTGCTGCGGATCATCTCGCTGCTGCACCGCCTGCAGCGCCTGGGGCTGATCGATGTTCGCCGCTGGTGGCTCTACGGCGTCTATGCCAAGTACTACGACATCCTGATGGAGGAGCTCTCCGACCGCGCCGCCCTGCGCCTGCTGGACAGCGTCCAGGACCAGGTGCGCGACAGCGGCTCGCTGTCGAAGCGGCTCTCCGAGGACGTGGTGATGCCGCGCAAGCAGCAACTGATCCACGAGATCAGTCGACGCCTGGAGACGATGGTCGACAGCGCCTACCGGACCAACCGGGATGACCTGATGCGCTACATCAGCGCCCTGGTGGGACGTACCCTGGCGGAGAACCCCGAGATCAAGCGCCTGCGGCGTCTGCCGCTGGGCCGCCAGGTCTCGCGCGCGCTCGACGACTCGCTCAGCGACATCGCCTGCCGCCTGGTCCACGAGACCATCGAGGGGTTGCGCTCACCGGAGTTCAACCAACTGGTGGAGCGTCTGGCCGACAGCGGCTTCGATGCCTGGATGCGCGTCGACGCCCACACCGACCGCGTCACCGAGCAGGTGTTGGTCGACATGCTGGAAGTGATCAAGGGACAGATTGCGCAGCAGCAGTGGAAGCAGCGCTACGACTGATGGCGGAGGACGGTCGCCCCGGGCTCCGACGCAGCGAGACTAGCCGCAGCCAATGGCGGTGATCACGCCCGCCTCGTCAACGCGAACGTTGAGCCGGTCGGCGCGGTACTCGAGGGTATAGGCGTGTCCCGGGCGCATCACCCGCAGCGCGTCGGCGCCACTCGCCTGCTGCAGGGATTGCCCCAGCGCCTCGCTGTAGGTTTGCCCCACGCGATCCTGAACTCGCCCGGCGCCGCAGGCGTCATCGCCGCCATCGACGCGGGGCGGAGGTGGCGCCGGCTCCCGGGGCGGCGGGCTGGCGGTCATGGCACAGCCACTCAGCAACAGGCCGGCGACCAGCGGTATCAGCGCGAGAGGCGACATCGTCATCCCGGCTTCCCCCGGCACCCCAGCCTGGAGGGTGAGCGCGGCTCAATAGCCGTCGCCATCGGCCGACTCCTGAATCGCCTCGCCGCCCTCTTCAATATCCTGGCCCGCGCCTTCCATAGTGTTGCAGCCGCTGAGCAGGGAGAGGGTGAACAGCGAGATCAGGATCAAGAACAGTGATCGTGTCATCTTGGCCTCCAGTGCGGGTATCGCGTCGGTTGACTGTCTCCCTCAATCTAGCAGCCCCGACACCGCCCTGCTTCCCTTGCCGGCCGCGCTGCCGGCCAGGCCCCGCCTGTGCCATGATGGCAAGGTAACCACGGCCTCAGGGAGAACAGCGATGGGAAGCTTCGAAGCGGATCCGCGGCTGGTCGAAGACAGCTACCCGGTCACCGAACTGCCGCTCTGCCAGCTGCGGTTGATGGACGACGCCCGCTTCCCGTGGCTGGTGCTGATCCCGCGACGTCCCGGCGTCAGTGAACTCTTCGAACTGGACCCGACCGACCAGCAGCAGCTGTGGCACGAGGCCACCCGGGTCGGCGAATCGCTGCTGCGGCTCTGCCAGGGCGATAAGCTCAACGTGGCGAGCCTGGGCAATATGGTGGCCCAGCTGCACGTACATGTGGTGGTGCGCCACCGCGGCGACGCCGCCTGGCCCGGACCAGTCTGGGGGCACGGCAAGGCCGAGCCCTACGACCTCGACGCCCTGGCCGCCATGCGCGACCACCTGCTGGCCCGGATCAGCAATCTCGACCTCGGCTGAGCTCAGCCGCCGAACGGCAGGGAGCGATTCGGCACCTCCTCGCGGCTGCCGCCCGGCGGCTCGCCGAGCAGCGACGGCGTCCCCGGCTGGTTGAGGCCGGTGGCCGCCAGTGACACGCCCAGCGTAAGGATTGCCAGCCCGCCGCCCAGCGACACCCAGCCCAGCGCCCTCGCGCCGCGCGGCCGCGCTGCCTGGCCCAGCAGGCGACGCTCGGCCCAGCCGCGCGCCACCACGCTGGCCAGCGCCAGCGCCGAGACGGTGAGCGCCGTGCCCAGCGACATCACCAGCACCGCCGTCACCCCCACGGCAAACTGGCCGAGCAGGCTGGCCGCCCCCAGCAGCAGCACGGCGCCACTGCACGGGCGCGCGCCGATGGCGACCACCGTGGCCAGCGCCGTGCGCCAGTCCGCCGCCTGCTGCGGCGCCACGTGATGATGACCGCCGCAGCACGCGCCGTGGTCGTGATGCCGGCCACCCTCCTCCCCGGCGTGGGCTGCGTGCCCGGCCGGCGCGGGGCGACGCAGTTGGCCGATGGCGCGCCAGCACAGCCAGGCGCCCAGCAGTGCCACCATCAGGAAGCTGGCCTGCTCGACCCACACCACACTGTCCATGGCCTGGCGGGTCACCCAGCCCAGGCCATGCACCAGCGCCACCACCAGGGCGATGGCGACCAGCCCCTGCAGCAGCGAGGCGGCCATCGACAGCGCCAGGGCACGGCGCAGGGCCCCGCCCTGGGAGAGCAGGTAGGTCGACAGCACCGCCTTGCCGTGCCCCGGCCCGGCGGCATGGAAGACCCCGTAGGCGAAGCTGATGCCGAGCAGCCCCAGCCAGGCGTCGCGTGACGGCACGGCAGAGAGCGCCGTGATGGCCAGGGTCAGGGCGCGGTGCAGCTCGCGCTGCCAGGCCACCAGCTGCAGGCTCAGCGCCCCGAGGCCGCCCTGGGCCAGCCACACCAGCACGGCCACCGCCACGAGCCCCGCCGCCGCGGCCGACCAGGCCTTGCCACTCACTCGCATGTCACCACCCCCGTCTCGGCGAAGTAGCGTCCCAGCCCCGGGGGAGCCTCATCGGTGCGATCGAGCATCGCCGCCTCCATCACCCGCTCGGGATCCGGGTCGGCGGGCAGGATACGCCCCTCGCAGCCGGCCACTCCCCTGACCGTGAGCGCCCCCTCGTGGCGCCCCTCGCCATCGAGCTCGTGGACCATTTCCAGGTAGTAGGTGGGGTCGAAGACGCGATAGCGCAGGGGCTCGCCGGCCAGGGCACGGGGCTCGGCCAGGGGCAGCAGGAAGAGGAGCTCGACCCGGTCGTCGCGCACCATCACGGTGTACTCGCTCACCTCGCCCAGGGCCAGCGGCTCGTCACCCAGCGTCACCTCGGTGAAATAGTCATGCGGCTGCAGGTTGTCGCGGATCTCGCCGCCCAGTTGGTCGAGCCCCACCTCCAGGCCGCCCTCGCCGCCGGCGTGTTGCAGCTCCTCGAGAACCACCAAGCTGTAGAAGGGGTCCATGTGCCAGGCCTGGTGCAGTGCCGTGGCGCGTCCCTGATCATCGAACAGCAGGCGCACGCGCAGGTCGATCCAGCCATGGGGATGGGCCAGGGCAAGCCCCGGCCCCAACAGCAAGAGCGCCGCCCAGGCGCGGCGCCAGCGGCCCGGGGGCCATGACGGCAAGGGGAGTAACGGCTTCATGCGTCGGGTCATTTCCTCAATGTCATCGGGCGAGAGGGCGGGGGTGATGACTCAGGGCACGGTGCCGAGCCGCGACTCGAGGTCGGCCAGCAGCGGGTCGAGCCGGTCGGCCGGCAGCGCCCGCCCGCCCCAGGTCGCGCTCAGCGCCACGCGGCTGCCGCCCTCGGCCGGGGTGACTTCCACGCGCACCCGGTAGCCCGGCCAGCGGGCGAGTACTGCCTCCGCACGTCCCAGGTCGCCATCCGCATGGCGGATCACGTACCCCCGCTCGCTGAGCAGGTCGAGCGCTGCACCCAGGGCAGCCTCGGGCGGGGCGGCCAGCGCCTCCTCGCGCGGGTCGGGCGCGGGGGCAACCGCAGCACAGCCGGCCAGCCAAGCGGTCAGCAACAGGATCGGGGCGGCTCTCATGATGCGTCTCCGGCCAGCGCCGTGGCCAGGTCGCGGCGCAGGCGCGTGCAGAAGTCGGCATCGCTGGCGCTGCGCGATTCGCGCACCGCCCCGCGCCAGTCGATCACCTGGAGGTCGCGGCTGACGCGCACCCAGTCGCCGTCGGCAACCAGCGAGACACGCTCCAGGCGCGTGGCGTCGCGATCGAAGGGGCCGACGCCACCGAAACCGATCGCCACGCCGGTGGAGAAGCCACGGCTGCCCACCCCGTAGCGACCGTACCAAGTGGGTTCCGCCCAGTCATGGTAGGGATTGCGATGGGCGGGGATACGCTCGCTGCGATCGGCACTCACCAGGCCCAGCGTCAGGTCGGTGTCGCGGATGATGAAATCCTCGGCCTCCAGGGCGCTCACGGCGGCACGCACCAGAGCCTCCGGGGTGGCCCCGTGCACCTGCCAGTGGCACTCGGCGGCCGGCGGCGGCTCGGCCGAAGGCAGCCGGCTGGGCGGCGCCTGGCAGCCGACCAGGGGCAGGACAAGCAGGGCAGGCAGCAGCCAGCGCGGGAACATGGGCAACCTCCGACCAGCGATTCCCGGCAGTCTACACGGCCGGGCAGGACGGCGCAGTGCCCTCCTGGCACTTCTAGAGTCGCGTCCCGCCGCGGGGTTCCCCTCTCGGACGCTCCCGCCGCGACAACGCCGCCCAGCGCCTTGAAAAGCGGCTGGAACGTCGGCATATACGGGACATCGACAGCGGCTATGACGGCGATGCAGCAATGCCACTTACCGCTTGGCCGCGGGCCCGGTAGACTCGCGATCTCGACCGCTTTGCCATGGACCTTCACCGGAACAAGGAGTTTGTCATGACCGACACCAACACCATCGGCCTGCATGAGGCCAGCGCCAGCCAGCTCGCCGAACGGCTCAACCACCTGCTAGCCAACTACCAGATCTTCTACATGAACGTGCGCGGCTACCACTGGAACGTGAAGGGCCCGCAGTTCTTCGAGCTGCACACCAAGTTCGAGGAGTTCTACACCGACCTGCTGGCCAAGGTCGACGAGGTCGCCGAGCGCATCCTCACCCTGGGCCACAAGCCGGTGCACGCCTACAGCGACTACGTGGAGCTCTCGCGCATCCGGGAGGACAAGGACGTGCACAACGGCGAAACCTGCGTACGTGGGGTGCTCCAGGGCTACCAGACGCTGATCGAGCTGCAGCGCGAGATCCTCGCCCTGGCCTCGGACGCCGACGACGAGGGCACCGCTGCCCAGGTGGGCGACTACATCCGCGAACAGGAGAAGACCGTCTGGATGCTCGGCGCCTACCTCGGCTGAACGCCGGCTGACGCCACGCCACCATGCCAGCGCCGCCTTCGGGCGGCGCTGTTGCGTAGGGACCCGTTCAGCGCGCCTCGGCCAGCGAGGCGACCAGATCACGCAGCAGTGTCCAGAACTCGCTGACGGAGTCGAGCTCTACGCGCTCGTCGGGGGAGTGGGCTCCACGAATCAAGGGCCCGAAGGAGATCATCTCCAGGTGGGGATACTTGCCGGCCAGGATGCCGCACTCCAACCCGGCATGGATCACCTGGACGGCCGGCTCGCTGCCCAGCCGCTCGCGGTGCAGGCGACGGAAGCGCGCCAGCAGCTCGCTGTCGGGCTGCGGCGTCCAGCCGGGATAGGCGTTCTCGACGCGAGTGCGCGCACCGATCAGCTCGAAGAGCGCCCGGAAGCGCTCGGCCAGGTCCACCGTGGCGCTGTCGTGCAGCGAGCGCACCAAGGCGCAGAGGTGGAAGCGCCCGCCCTCGAGGCTCACCACCCCCAGGTTGTTGGAAGTCTCGACCACCCCCGGCACCGTCACGCTCATGCGCTCGACGCCGCAGGGCGCGGCGTGCAGCGCCGCCAGCAGCAGGCGGCTGGCCTGGCCAACCAGTGCCTCGGTGGGCGGCTCGCGCGGCGTCTCGAGCGACAGCGTGACGCCGTCGTCGATCCCGTCCAGTTCCCCGCGCAGTTCGGCCTGCAGCTCGGCGACACGGCGTTCGGCCGCGGCGACCGCCTCGCCGGGCAGCATCAGGGTGGCGAAGGCCTCGCGGGGAATGGCGTTGCGCAGGGTACCGCCCCGGTAGCTCGCCAGGCGGGCATCGAGCGCCTCCAGGGCGCGCAGCGCGCGCACCAGCAGGCGGTTGGCGTTGCCCAGGCCACGGTGGATGTCAATGCCGGAATGGCCGCCGGCAAGGCCAGTGAGCGACAGCTGCAGGGCGACCTCGCCCGCGCTCGGCGGCGCGGTGGGCAGCTGCGCCTCCACCACCACGTCGGCACCGCCGGCACAGCCGATGAACACCTCGCCGCGCTCCTCGGAGTCCAGGTTGAGCAGCACCTGCCCCTCGAGCCACTCTTCGGCGAGGTTGAGCGCACCGCCCATGCCCGACTCCTCTTCGAGGGTGAAGAGCGCCTCCAGCGGCCCGTGGGCCAGGTCGGCGTCCTCGAGCAGGGCCAGCGCCGCCGCCACCCCCAGGCCGTTGTCGGCGCCCAGGGTGGTATGGCGGGCGTGCAGCCAACCGTCGTCGACATAGGTGTCGATGGGGTCGCGGGTGAAGTCGTGGGGATGCTCGGCGTTGGCCTGGGGCACCATGTCCAGATGGCCCTGAAGGATCACGCCCGGCGCGGTCTCGCGGCCCGGCGTGGCGGGCTTGCGGATGCGCAGGTTACCGAAGGCGTCGCGGTCGTGGGCGAGCCCGCGGGCCTCCGCCCAGGCTTCCAGGTGCGCCACCAGCGCCGCCTCGTGGCCGGAGGGGCGCGGCGTCTCGCACAGGGTGCGGAAGTGACGCCACAGCGGCTGGGGCGAGAGCTGTTCGAGATGCGCATTCATGGTGCAGTTTCCTGACGTTGAGACCGCGCTACCTTACCGGGCCCGGTGCGCCGGGGGAAGCCGGCTCGGCCGCCGCAAGGCAGCACGCCACCGCGCGCCGCAGTGCCGCCACCACGCCACGCCGTCCGGCCACGCCAATGTGCCTGGCCAGCCAGGCCATGTCGCGCCCCTGAAAGGCCCAGGCCAGCAGCACCATGAGTTCAGTATCGTCATGCCCGCCATGCCTTGCCAAGTGGTGGCGCAACAGCGCCTGCAGCGCGGGGCGCGCCGTGGCGGGTTCGCGGTTGCCGTGGCCCACGTCGGCGCACGCCTGCCGATCGGCCGCCGAGAGCGCGCCGGCGCCGCCTTCGGCGAGCAGTCGCCCCGCCACCGGCGGAGCCAGCTCGCGAAGCTCGAAGGCGAGCAGCGCCGGCAGCAGACGCTGGAAGCCGGCGGCGAGCTCTCCGCTGAGTCGCTCGCCGTGGGCACTGGTGGGTACCACCACCATCAGCGCATGCTCGCCGGTGGCCGTCTCGCGGGAAAGGCCCAGGCGCACGGTGCGAAACCCCAGCGCCTGCCAGAACGCCATCAGCCCCGGCTCGGCGCCGAAGCTCGCCCCCAGCAGGTCGATGCCGTCGCGGCACGCCTCGGCCCGCTCGGCCGCGAGCAGCCGTCGCCCCAGCCCCTCGCGGCGTCGTTCGGGGTGCACGGCGATGCGCTGCACCCGGCGCACCCGGGCCATCAGCGCCTCCCGCGAGCCGGCGTGCGCCGCCAGCGACTGGGCCAGCAGGTGGCCGGGCGGGCGCCGCTCGCCGCGCGCCACGCGCTCGGCCAGTTCGGCGTCAAAGCCGCCCTCGTCGCCGCACACCGCCACAGCCTGGGGTCTTCCAGCGGCGTCCAGGGTGGTCAGCGCCAGGGTGGGATCGTCGAGCAGGCGCTGCAGGTCGGTGGGCGCGGTGCGGTAGTGGGCCTGCACCAGCAGGCCGAAGAGGGATCGCAGGCGCGGTTCGTCAGCGGCCAGCGCCGCGCCGCGCGGGCGGCGCTGGCTCAGGACCCGGTCGGCCGGCTCGGCGGGAGGCGGCTCGGCATCGAGCAGCAGCAGGTCGCTGACCAGGCGCTCCAGGGGGTCATTCTCGCCCCAGCGCACCGGTGCCGCCAAGTGGCACTCGCGCCACTGAGGTGTCTGCCGCTCGAGGCGCTCCCGGAAGCGCAGCGCAAAGCCGCGCCCCGAGCCCTCGTAGCCATGCACCGTGGTGGCGAAGGCGATCCGCGGGAAGGCCGCCAGCCATGCCCCGAGCAGCCCCGCCGGGATCGCCGCCGCCTCGTCGACCAGCAGCAGGCTGCCCGCCCCGCCCAGCTCGCCGCGTTCGGCCTGGTCGGCCAGGGTATCGGGGGCGAGGAACTCGACCCGACCGCCGCCGGCATCGACGAAGGTGTTGCCGGCCTGCCGCCCCGCGGGACGCAGGGCAGCCAACCGCTCGAAGAGCGCCGCCACCGCCGCCGGGCGCGGTGCGGTAACCAGCACCCGCGACTCGCCGGCCTCCAGCAGGCGGGCGCAGGCGATGCCCAGCGCAGCCGTCTTGCCGCGGCCGCGGTCGGCGGTGAGCACCAGGGGGCGGCGGCGCTTTAGCCGGGTGAGACGCGCCACGGCACGCGCCTGATCAGTGGTGACGCAGGCCGGGTCATCCACCGGCTGGGGGGTGACCGGCTCAGCTGCCAGGGCCGGGAGGCGCGGAGTGCGGTCGGTCGCCGGCCAGTGAGCGACATCCGGTGCGGCGGCGAGGCGCTGCCATACCCGCCCCAGGTAGCGCGAGGCCGCCGCCTCACCCCACTCTTCGGGGGTGAGCAGCACCACCAGGCTGCCGGCGCGCAGGGTGCCGGTCAGGGCACCGAAGGCATCCGGGTCGAAGGCCTCGCCCTCCTCGCCGGTGTCGACCACCAGCAGGTCGTGCTCGCCGCCCAGGCGGGTGTGTGCCCGAGCCGGGGTCAGCCAGTGCGCCGCCAGCGTCGGGCCAGGGGAGGCCACCGACAGCCAGCAGGGCGCCTGCCAGCGACCGCGCTGCCAGAGGGCGCGTGCCCGGCGTCGCCGCGTCGCCGCGTCGCCGGTCAACCAGGCCAGGCCGCGCCAGCGCGGCGCCGCCAGGCGGCGGGCCCAGTCGAGCAGGGCCGCGCTGCCGCTCATCGCCGTCCCCGCCGGTTCGTCCCACAGGCGTGGCGATGCCGCAGCGTGCCAAGGCATTCCTCGCCATTCGGGCTGACATGGCACACAGCCATTAGCTTACGACTTTGGTATATATCACACGCTCGTTTCAACGCTCACCCCCACCCCGGGCCACCGCCCGACACCCCCTGTGTAACCGATACCTGACTGATATAAAAGACATTCCTTGCCGCCCGCGGGTTGCCGCCTGACGCCTGTCCGAGGCAGCGTCGCGGCGTTTCCCCGGCAGTCGATTGTGACAGCCAGAGCGTGCTAGCTTGTACCCTGCTGTCGAGCCACGGCGCGGCGGGCCTGCGGGCCCGGCACCCCGCCCTCGATCAGGCTACACACGAACGCGACGACACAAGGCACAAGAAGATCCACGAAGGGAGCATCGCATGAAAACGTCTGCCAAGTTCGCCCTTACCGGGCTGGCCGCCGGCATCGCCCTGGCCACCCTCTCCACCACCGCCCAGGCCCAGGAAGAGTGGACCATGACCACTACCTGGCCCGACAACCTGGACCTCATCGAGATCGA
This sequence comes from Halomonas sp. NO4, assembly GCF_010994375.1. Taxonomy (GTDB): domain Bacteria; phylum Pseudomonadota; class Gammaproteobacteria; order Pseudomonadales; family Halomonadaceae; genus Halomonas. The sequence continues at coordinate 55,737 of NZ_WHMA01000006.1, read as the reverse complement.
CCGCCACTGGGCCGAGCTGGTCAACACCCTCGCCGGTGATGAGCTCACGATCAACTTCCGCGCCGGCGGCACCCTGATGCCCGGGGGCGAGGTCTTCGACGCCACCGAGACCGGCAGCATCCAGGCCGCCGGCGACTGGCCCGGCTACTGGGCCGGCCGCAGCCCGGCCTTCTCGCCGCTGGCCACTACCACCAGCCTGTTCAACGGCGTCGACTACCTGAACTGGATCATGCAGTGGGGCGGCTGGGAGCTCTACCAGGAAGTCTACGGCCAGTACAACATGGTCTACCTGCCCTACGGCATCACCAACAACGAGTCCGGTTTCCGCGGCGGCACCCCCATCGAGAGCCTGGCCGACCTGGAAGGCAAGCGCCTGCGCCTCTCCGGGCGCGATCAGGGCCGTGTGCTCGAGCAGCTGGGCGGCTCCCAGGTGACACTGGCCGGCGGCGAGATCTACCAGGCCATCGAGCGTGGCGTGGTCGACGGCGCTGAGTTCTCCACCCCGGGCGTGGACTACAAGGCCGGCTTCTCCGAGGTCGCCGACTACTGGTCCGTGCCGGGCTGGCACCAGTCCGCCAGCGTGTTCGGCGTGATGATCAACAAGGACGCCTGGGACGCCCTCTCCGAACAGACCCAGGAGAAACTCAAGATCGCTGCCGAGGCCACCATGGCCTGGTCGCTGGCGTGGTCCGAGCGCGAGTCCACCGAGGGCACGGTCAAGTTCATCGAGGACGGCACCGAGATCAACCAGCTCTCCGAGGAGGACCTGGCACGCATCCAGGAGATCACCAACGACGTGATCCTCCAGGGCGCCTGCGAGGATCCGATGCACGCCAAAATCTACCACTCCATGATCAGCTACATGGAGCACTACGCCAACTGGCGTAATATCTCCGTGCCCTACAACATGAGCCGGGTCACCGACAACCTGCCGTCTCTCGACGAGCTCGAGGCCTGCATGAACCAGTAAGCGGCACCGGATGGGCCCCGGTGGGGCCCATCCTTCACCGACACCCCGCCATTCGCGCAGGACTTCGCTGACCTGATCGATCTCGAGATCATCAACCATGAATGCCATTGCCAGGGCCATCGACGCCCTCAACGAGGGGTTCGGCCGCCTGATCGCCCCGCTACTTGCCGTGATCACGCTGATCGTGATCTATGACATCGCCATGCGCTTCTTCATCGGACGTCCCAGCGACTGGGCCTTCGATGTCACCAAGATGCTGTTCGGCGCCCATTTCATGCTGATGGCCGCCTACGGGCTGCGCCACCACGCCCATGTCGAGGTCGACGTGCTCAAGCGGCTGCTGTCGCGCCGCAAGCGGGCCGCCGTCGAACTGCTCGGCTACCTGATCTTCTTCGTGCCCTTCATCTGGATGCTGGGCACCCTCGGCTGGGACTTCTTCATGCGCTCCTTCAGCCGCGGGGAGACCACCTACGGCATGGTGGCCATCCCCGTCTACCCGGTGAAGGCGGTAATCGTCGTCACCGCCGCCTTGATCCTGCTGCAGGCCATCGCCATCGTGATTCGCGCCGTTCAGGAACTGATCCAGGAGGAGGCCGCATGAGCGCCGAGATACTCACCCTGTTCATGTTCGGCGGTCTGCTGGTCGGGCTGTTCATGGGCCATCCGCTGGCCTTCGTGCTCGGCGGCGTGGCCGTGCTGGGCGCCTGGCTGGGCCCCGGGGCCAATACGCTGGGCATTCTGATCAACAACATCTACGGCAACGCCATGGACAACTACGTCCTGGTGGCCATCCCGCTGTTCATCCTGATGGCGCGTTTCCTCAACGACTCCGGGGTGACCGAGAAGATGTTCGAGGCCATGCGCCTGCTGCTCGCCAACCTGCGCGGCGGCCTGGCCCTGACCGTGGTCGTGGTCTCGGTGCTGCTCGCCGCCACCACCGGCATCGTCGGCGCCTCCATCGCCGTGATGGGCATGATCGCCCTGGTGCCGATGCTGGGATACGGCTACAACAAGCAGCTCAGCGCCGGCGTGATCATGGCCAGCGGCTGCCTGGGCATCCTGATCCCGCCGAGCATCATGCTGATCCTGATGGCCAGCTATTCGCCGGTCTCGGTGGGGGCGCTGTTCGCCGGCGCCCTGGTCCCCGGGCTGATGCTGGGCGCGATGTATGCCCTCTACGTGCTGGTGATCTGCCATGTGAAGCCCAGCTACGGTCCGCTGGTGCCCGCCGAGGAGCGCGCCCAGGTGTCCACCCGCGAGCTGATGGGCATGCTCGGCAAGTACGTGCTGCCGCCCATGGCGCTGATCCTCGGCGTACTCGGCTCACTGTTCGCCGGCATCGCCACCGCCACGGAGGCCTCGGCCATCGGCGTGACCATCGCCTTCCTGCTGTTTTTGATCTTCGGCGACCGCAAGCTCGCGACCTGCTATCGCACCCTGATCGAGGCCAGCAAGACCACCACCATGGTGATGCTGGTGCTGGTGGGGGCCACGGCTTTCACCGGCGTCTTCTCCATCGGTGGCGGCATGGAGGTGATCCACGAAGTCGTCATGGCCATGCCCGGCGGCACCACCGGCGCGCTGCTGCTGATGCTCTTCCTGGTGTTCATCCTGGGCATGTTCCTCGACTGGACCGGCATCGTGCTGCTCAGCTTCCCGATCATGCTGCCGATCATCGAGAGCATGGGAGTCGACGTGCTGTGGTTCGTGGTGATGGTCGCCGTGGTGCTGCAGACCTCCTTTTTGACCCCGCCCTTCGGCTACGCGCTCTTCTACCTCAAGGGCGTGGCACCCGAAGGTGTGGAGACGCTGGATCTGTACCGGGCGGTGATCCCCTTCTGCGCGCTGATCGTGCTGGCCTGCGTGCTGATGGCGCTGTTCCCGGCGCTGATCCTGGGGCTGCCGGCGATGCTGCTCGGCTACTGACAGCACGCTATCGACCGCAACGCCCGCCGCCGGCCAACGCCGACGGCGGGCGTCTTGCTTGGGCTTGACGCGGATCACGCTGGGGCGGCTGCAGCGGCGCACGGCAACTGATACCATTCACAGCCGTACTGGCCTCGCATTGCCCAGGCCTGCCACCGCAAGGAGTCCCCGCTTGTCCCGACCCGTCAGCTCCGGGCTTGCCGCCGTATCGCGTCGCTTCATCCCGCACTTCACCCCCTGGACGGCACTGCTCCTCGCCGTGGCCACGGTGGTGGCCCTTCCCGTGCTGGTGGTGCTGGCGCATATCGTGCTGCCCACGGGCGGGGTCTGGCAGCACCTGGCCAGCACCGTGCTGCCGCGCTACCTCGGCAATACCCTCTTCCTGACGGTAACGGTGGGGCTCGGCACCCTGGTGATTGGCACCGGTACCGCCTGGCTGGTGGTGATGTGCCGCTTTCCCGGGCGGCGGTTGTTCGAGTGGGCCCTGCTGCTGCCGCTGGCCGTGCCCACCTACGTGATCGCCTACGCCTACACCGACTTCCTGCAGTTCGCCGGCCCCTTGCAGAGCTGGCTGCGCGAGCTGTTCGGCTGGAGTCACGGCGACTACTGGTTTCCCAACATCCGCTCGCTGGGCGGCGCCGCCACCCTCATCACCCTGGTGCTCTACCCCTACGTCTACCTGCTGACCCGTGCGGCCTTCCTCGAACAGTCGGTGTGCGTGCTGGACGTGGGCCGCACCTTGGGCCGCGGGCCCTGGCGCCTGTTCGGGAGCGTGGCGCTGCCACTGGCGCGTCCGGCCATCGTCGGCGGCGTCTCGCTGGTGCTGATGGAGACCCTGAACGAGTTCGGCGCCGTGCAGTTCTTCGGCGTCGACACCTTCACCACCGGCATCTACCGCACCTGGTTCGGCCTGGGCGAGCCGGTGGCCGCCGCCCAGCTCGCCGCCTGCCTGCTGGCCTTCGTTATCGCCTTGGTGCTGATCGAGCGGGGGTCGCGCGGCAAGCGCCGCTACCACCACACCACCAATCGCTACCAGCAGCTTCCCGAGTTTCGCCTGAGTGGCTGGCGCGCCGCCAGCGCCTTCCTGGCCTGCGGCCTCCCAGTGCTGATCGGCTTTCTGATTCCCAGCGGCATCCTTGCCCAGCTCGCTCTTCAGGAAGGCGATGCCCTGCTGGGGTCGCGCTTTCTCGACTTTGCCGGCAACAGCCTAGTGCTCGCCACCGTCGCCGCGCTGATCGCCGTGGCGCTGGCGGTGGTGCTCAGCTACGGGGTGCGACTCAACGACTCGCCGCTGACGCGCACGGCCACCCGCATCGCCGCCATGGGCTACGCCATTCCCGGCTCGGTGGTGGCGGTGGGCATCCTGATTCCCTTTGCCTGGCTGGACAACACCATCAACACCTGGCTCCTGGCCCATCAGGGGGAAGTGATCGGGCTGATCTTCAGCGGCTCGGCCTTCATCCTGATCTACGCCTACGTGGTGCGCTTCCTGGCGGTGTCGTTCAATGCCGTGGAGGCGAGCCTGGGCAAGGTGACGCCGAGCATGGACGCCGCGGCGCGCACCCTGGGGCAGAGCGCCGCCGGCACGCTCAAGCGCGTTCACACCCCGATCATGCGCGGCAGCCTGCTGGCGGCGGGGATCCTGGTCTTCGTGGACGTCATGAAGGAGCTGCCGGCCACCGTCATCCTGCGCCCCTTCAACTTCGACACCCTGGCGGTGCGGGCCCACAACCTGGCTTCGGACGAGCGCCTCGCCGAGGCCTCGACGGCCTCACTGGCCATCGTGGCAGTGGGCATAATCCCGGTGATCCTGCTCAGCCTCGCCATGCGCCGCTCCCGCCCCGGCACCGGCGACGCCTAAGGCAAAGACGAACACCTGAGACAGGTCGAGGTGGATATCCACCGGCTGCCCGTCGGCGGGCAGGAACACCCCCGGCATGCGGGCGTGCAGGTGGGCTTCGCGGCCATCCTCGCCGTGGGCGCAGATGTGCAGCAGGCTGCTGCGGCCGAGCAGCTTGGCCATGATGATGTGGCTGTAGCGATGCGCCTCGACCGGGGCTTCGCGCTCGACGACCCGCAGCGCCTCGGGGCGGATCATCACCTGGGCCTGGCTGCCCTCGGCCAGCCAGCCGGCATCCACCGGCCCCACCGGGGTCTGCACCTGGCCGTTGCGCACCTCGCCGCTCAGCTCGTTCACCTCGCCGAAGAAGGTCACCACGAAAGGGTCGCAGGGCGTGCAGTAGAGTTCGCGCGGGGTGCCCGTCTGCACGATGCGCCCGTCACGCATCAGGGCGATGCGATCGGCCATGAACATGGCCTCTTCCGGGTCGTGGGTAACCAGCAACGTCGCCGCCCCCACCTGCTTGAGCACGTGCAGGGTGTCATCGCGGATGCGGTCGCGCAGGCGGGCGTCGAGGCTCGAGAAGGGCTCGTCCAGCAGCATCAACTGCGGCGCCGGCGCCAGCGCACGGGCCAGGGCCACGCGCTGCTGCTGGCCGCCGGAGAGCATGTGCGGATAGACGTTGGCGTAGCCCGCCATGCCCAGCTGCTCGAGCAGCGCCACCGCCCGGCGGTGCCGCTCGCGGGGCGTCTCGCCCTTGAGGCCGAAGGTGACGTTCTCGAGCACCGTGAGGTGGGGAAACAGCGCCGACTCCTGGAAGGCCAGTCCCACATTGCGCTTTTCCGGGGGCACGTGGCGCCCGCGCGGCACGGCGATGTCACCGCCATTGAGGGCCACGCGCCCCCGCTGGAGTACCTCGAGCCCGGCGGCGATACGCAGCAGGGTCGTCTTGCCGCAGCCGGAGGGGCCGAGCAGGCAGACGACCTCGCCGGGCGCCACCTCCAGGTCGACGCCCTGCACCACGTCACGCTTGCCGAACGCATGGTGCACGTCCTGCATCGACAGCACCGCCGCCGGGCGGGCCGGTGATGCATGGGGTTGCTTCAGTGTGCGAGTCATAGGGTCACGCCGGTGGGTCGATGTGAGTGAATGACACCTCGTAGCATAACCGAAATAGCCAATGAATGCGTTTGAAAGCGACTCGCATTCCGCCGGCATCTTGATCGGCAAGGGTTGAAAGCGTCGCACGAAGCTGGCAGGCAAGGCCCACATCGGCAATTGCTTGACGAATGCGCCAATCGAAGCTTCAATAGGGCTGTCAATAATGCAACGTATTATCATTCACCTGGGATCGTCTACGAGGTACACCATGATCAAGCACGCGCGTCTCGCCCTTCCGCTCGCAGTGGCCCTGGCCGGCTCGGCACTGGCTAGCGGCGTCGCCGCCGAAGAGGTCAACCTCTACTCCGCCCGCCACTACGACTCCGACGAAGCCCTCTACCAGGCGTTCACCGAGGAGACCGGCATCGAGGTCAACGTCCTCGAGGGCGACTCCGACCAGCTGATCGAGCGCATCCAGCGCGAGGGCGTGGCCAGCCCCGCCGACGTCATGATCACCGTCGACGCCGGCCGCCTGTGGCGCGCCGAGCAGGAAGGCGTCTTCCAGGGCATCGAGTCCGAGGTGCTTGCCGAGCGCCTGCCCGATGCCATGCGCCAACCGGAAGGCAAGTGGTTCGGCTTCAGCCAGCGTGCCCGCGCCATCTTCTACAACCCCGAGACCGTCGATCCCAACCAGATCGCCACCTACGAGGACCTGGCCGACCCCGCCCTCGAGGGCAAGGTGTGCATCCGCTCTTCGAACAACATCTACAACCAGTCGCTGCTCGCCTCGCTGATCGCCCACCACGGCGCCGAGGAGGCCGAGGCCTGGGCCCAGGGCGTGGTCGACAACATGGCACGTGACCCCGAGGGCGGCGACACCGACCAGATCCGCGGCGTGGCCAGCGGCGAGTGCGACATCGCCGTGGCCAACCACTACTACTACGTGCGCCTGCTGAAGTCCGACGATGCCGCCGACCGCGAGGTCGCGGAAAGCGTCGAGATCCACTTCCCCAACCAGGACGGTCGCGGCACCCACGTCAACGTGGGCGGTGCCGGCGTGGTCGAGGGCGCCCCCAACAAGGAGAACGCCGTTCGCTTCCTGGAGTTCCTCGCCTCCGACCAGGCCCAGGAGCTCTTCGCGGCCGGCAACTACGAGTTCCCGGTAGTCGACGGCGTGACCAAGGACGAAGTGCTGGAGTCCTGGGGCGACTTCCAGAAGGACGCGCTCAACGTCAGCGAATTGGGCGAGAACAACCCGGAGGCGGTCAAGATCTTCGATCGCGTCGGCTGGCGGTAAGACGCGCGCCAACCAGCGCTTGCCTACTTAGCTCACACCTGGCCCGCGGCATCCGCCGCGGGCCTTGTCGTTGCTGGCCGGATCAAGGCCTCAATGCGCTTCGTCCCAGTTGGCCCCGCTCTCCGCCTCGACGATCAGCGACACGTCGAGCTCGGCGGCGCCCTGCATGCGCGCCTTCACCTCCTTGATGAAGCCCTCGACCTGGCGCTCGGCGACCTCGAAGACGAGTTCGTCGTGGACCTGCATGACCATCCAGGCGTCCATGTCGCCCGCCCGCAGCCAGGCGTCGACGTCGATCATGGCGCGCTTGATGATATCCGCCGCCGTACCCTGCATGGGCGCGTTGATCGCCGTGCGCTCGGCGCCCTGGCGGCGCGCCCGGTTCTGGGAGCGGATCTCCGGCAGGTAGAGCCGCCGCCCGTAGACCGTCTCCACGTAGCCGTCTTCCGCGGCCTGCGAGCGGATGCGCTCCATGTAGCGCGCCACCCCGGGGTAGCGGTCGAAGTAGCGGTCGATGTAGGTCTGGGCCTGGTTGCGGTCTAGGTGCAGCTGGCGAGCGAGCCCCCAGGCGCTCATGCCGTAGATCAGCCCGAAGTTGATCGCCTTGGCGCTGCGCCGCTGGTCGGCGGAGACCCTGTCCAGAGGCACACCGAACACCTCGGAGGCCGTGGCGGCGTGGATGTCGCGCTTTTCGGCGAAGGCCTCGAGCAGCCCCTTGTCGGCCGAGAGGTGGGCCATGATGCGCAGCTCGATCTGCGAGTAGTCGGCGGCGACGATCCGGTAGCCCGGCCGTGCCACGAAGGCCTGGCGGATCTTGCGCCCCTCCTCGGTGCGGATGGGGATATTCTGCAGGTTGGGGTCGCTGGACGAGAGCCGCCCGGTGGCGGTCACCGCCTGGTGGTAGCTGGTATGCAGCCGCCCGGTGCGCCGATTGACCAACCGCGGCAGCTTGTCGGTGTAGGTGGACTTGAGCTTGGCCAGCCCCCGATGCTCCATGATCACCTTGGGCAGCGGGTAGTCCAGCGCCAGCTCCTCGAGCACCGCCTCTGCCGTGGAGGGCGCCCCCTTGGGCGTCTTCTTGATCACCGGAATCTTCTGTTCCTCGAAGAGGATCTGGCCGAGCTGCTTGGGCGAGCCCAGGTTGAACTCGCGCCCGGCGAGCTCGTGGGCGCGCCCCTCCAGCTCCTGGATACGCGTTTCGAGCTCCCGGCTCTGGGCGTGCAGCCGCTCGCCGTCGAGCGCCACGCCGGTGCGCTCCATGCGCGACAGCACCGGGATCAACGGCAGCTCGATGCGCTCGAGCACCTCGGCAAGCCGCCCCTCGGCGTCCAGGCGCGGGCGCAGGGTGCGGTGCAGGCGCAGGGTGATATCGACGTCCTCGCAGGCGTAGGGCGCGGCCTGCTCCAGATCGATCTGGTCGAAGGTGAGCTGCCCCGCGCCCTTGCCGGCGATCGCCTCGAAGGCGATGGTCGACTCGCCCAGGTACTTCAAGGCCAGCGAGTCCATGTCGTGCCGCGTGGCCGTGGAGTCGAGCACATAGGACTCCAGCATGGTGTCCTCCAGCGAGCCGGCCACCTCGATGCCGTAATTGGCCAGGACCGAGATGTCGTACTTGAGATTCTGGCCGATCTTCGTCTTGCCGCTGTCTTCCAGCAGCGGCTTGAGGGCGGCGAGCACGGTGTCGCAATCGAGCTGCTCCGGGGCGCCCAGGTAGGCGTGGGCGAGCGGAACATAGGCGGCCTCGCCCGGCTCGAGCGCCAGCCCCACCCCGACGATCTCCGCCACCATGTAGTTGAGGCTGGTGGTCTCCAGGTCGAAGCAGAAGCGGTCGGCCTTGGCCAGGCGGGCGAGCCAGCCGTCAAGGCCTTCCCGGGTGAGGATGACGTGATCCTCCCGTGCGCCGCCGCTCCCGGCATCCTGCCCGTCGCCGCTGCCCTGCGGGGCCGGCGTGCCGCCGGCGACGTCGTCGACGCCCTCGTCCTGCCCCTCGAGCAGCTCGGCGAGCCACGCCTTGAACTCCAGGCGGCGGTAGAGCGCGAGCAGTGCCTCGCGGTCGGGGTGGGCGAGAGCCAGGTCGTCGAGGCCCACCGGCAGGTCGCAGTCGGTCTTGATGGTGGCCAGTTGGTACGAGAGGTAAGCCTGGTCGCGGTGTTCCTCGAGCTTGCCGGGCAGGCTCTTGGCGCCGCGAAAGCCCAGCGTGGCGACGCGCTCGAGGTCGGCGTAGATGGTCTCAAGGCCGCCCTCCATGCCCTTCAGCAGCCCCAGCGCGGTCTTCTCGCCAACCCCCGGCACGCCGGGAATGTTGTCCACCTTGTCGCCCATCAGCGCCAGGTAGTCGATGATGCGCTCCGGCGGCAAGCCGAACTTCTCCTTGACGCCGGCCACGTCCAGGGTCTCGTCCTTCATGGTATTGACCAGGGTGATGTGGTCGTTGACCAGCTGCGCCATGTCCTTGTCGCCGGTGGAGATCACCGCGTCGCGGCCGGCCTCGGTAGCGTGGCGCGCCAGGGTACCGATGACGTCGTCGGCCTCCACCCCTTCGATGCACAGCAACGGCAGGCCCAGTGCCCGCACGCACTCGTGCAGCGGCTCGACCTGGGTGCGCAGGTCGTCGGGCATCGGCGGGCGGTGCGCCTTGTACGCTTCGAAGAGCTCGTCGCGAAAGGTCTTGCCCGGGGCGTCGAAGACCACCGCCATGGGGCTGTCGGGGTAGTCCTTGAGCAGCCGCTTGAGCATCGCGAGCACCCCCTTGATCGCTCCGGTGGGCTGGCCCTCCGAGGTGGAGAGCGCCGGCAGGGCGTGGAAGGCGCGGTAGAGGTAGGACGAACCGTCGACGAGAACGATGGGCGTATCGGCCATGGGTCGGCATCCCCGATGCAATGAAAAGATGAGATGAAACCGGTGATGGAAACAGCGGTCCACGGTCACCCATGATACGCATTGCGCCGCCCTTTTGCCGCGGGCGTTGGGCGCCGCCAGCTCGGCAGCGTACACTGGGGCCCTTCCGACAGCGCCGCGCGCCGGCAAGGAGGTCACCATGAACACCCCCCGTCGTTGGCCGGCCATCCTGTGCCTGGCCCTGGGTTTCGCCTTCGCGGCCCCGGCACACGCCCAGTCGGGCTCGCAGGCCGAACCGGAGATCACCGTTCGCCAGGAAGCGCAGCGCACCCTTCGCGAGTACCGGGTGAACGGGGAGCTCTATGCCATCGAGATCCGCCCGGCCGATGGTGCCGACTACTACCTGGTGGACCGCGACGGCGACGGCAACTTCGATCGCCAGGAGAACGCACCCCAGACCGTGCCGGACTGGGTGCAGCGCCGCTGACCGCGGCGAGCGAGCTTGTCGGCACCGGCCCGCCGTGCCACCTTCCGCGGGCGTGCATCGCAACACCAAGTCGCTACAATAGGCGGCTTGGCAACCTGGGCGAGAGAGACATGGCCGTATTCACCCCGCTTAGCGACGCACAGGTCGCGGACTTCCTCAGCAGCTTCGACGTCGGTTCGCTGGTCTCACTCGAGGGCGTGGCCGGCGGTACCGAGAACAGCACCTTCTTCGTCACCACCGAGCGTCGCCAGCTGGTGCTCACCCTCTTCGAACAGGGCGAGCACGAGGAGCTGCCCTTCTTCGTCGAGCTGCTCGACTACCTGGACGAACACCGCCTGCCTGTGCCGGGGACCGTTCACGATCGCGACGGCATCGCCCTGCACAGCCTGGCCGACAAGCCGGCACTGCTCTTCCCGCGCCTGCCGGGGCGCCACCCCGTATCACCCAACGCCGCCCAGTGCCGCACGCTGGGCGACACCCTGGGGCGCATGCACGTGGTCTCCCAGCACTTCCCCGGCCATCGTCCCAACCCTCGCGACCTCAACTGGCTGACGGCCATGCACCACAAGGTGCTGGCCTACCTCTCCGCGGAGGACCAGACGCTGATGAAGGATGAGGTGGAGATCTACCAGGGCGTGTTCGGCGATGCCCCGGAGCTGCCCCAGGGCGCCCTGCACGGCGACCTGTTCCGCGACAATACCCTGTTCGAGGGCGATCGCCTGGGCGGGATCATCGACTTCTACAACGGCTGCACCGGCGACCTGCTGTTCGACCTGGCCATCGTCATCAACGACTGGGCGACCGCTCCCGACGGCCGCCTGGACGGCGAACGCCACGACATCATCCTGAGCGCCTATCAGGCACGCCGGCCGCTGAGCGACGCCGAGCGCGCGGTATGGCCGATCATGCTGCGCATGACGGCGCTGCGCTACTGGCTGTCACGGCTGCTGGTGGTCTACGTGGACCCGCCGGCCCACGACCTCCGGCCCCACGACCCCGAGCAGTTCCGCACCATTCTCAAGGCGCGCCTGGACCATGGCGCCCTCCCCCTGCCCCAAGCGAGCCACGCATGACGCTATCCAAGGGATCCTCCGCCGGCCCCGCCCTGCAGGCCCGCCGCACCTGGAACATCGACCAGTGGGGCAGCGGCTACTTCGATGTCGACGACCACGGCCACGCCCTGGTCCGACCATTGGGCAGCGAGGCGGAAGGCCCCGCTTTGCCGCTGTCGCGCCTGGCCGACGAGCTGCGCGAGGCCGGCCTGCGCCTGCCGGTACTGGTACGCTTCAGCGACATCCTCCACGACCGCGTGGAGCAGCTGTGCGACGCCTTCGACCTGGCCATGCGCGAGGAGGCGTACCAGGGCGGCTACACGGCAGTCTACCCGATCAAGGTCAACCAGCAGCGCCGCGTGGTGGAGGAGATACTGGCCACCCGCGAGCGCGGCCACGGCCGGGTGGGCCTGGAGGCCGGCAGCAAGCCGGAGCTGCTCGCGGTGCTGGCGCTCTCCACCGATGGCCCCTCGCTGATCGTGTGCAACGGCTACAAGGACCGCGAGTACGTGCGCCTGGCGCTGATGGGCGAGAAGCTCGGCCACCGCGTCTATCTGGTGGTGGAGAAGTTCTCCGAGCTGCCGATCATCCTCGAGGAGGCCGAGCGGCTCGGGGTGACGCCGCGCATCGGTCTGCGCGCGCGACTCGCCTCGGTGGGCCGCGGCAAGTGGCAGACCAGCGGCGGCGAGAAGTCCAAGTTCGGCCTCACCTCGACCCAGATACTGGCCGTGGTGGAACGCCTGCGCGAGGCCGGGGCACTGGCCAGCCTGCAGCTGGTTCACTTCCACCTCGGCTCGCAGATCGCCAACATCCGCGACATCTGGCGCGGCCTGCGCGAGTGCGCGCGCTACTACCAGAACCTGCTGGCTCTGGGCGCGCCCATCGACACCGTCGACGTGGGCGGCGGGCTCGGCATCGACTACGAGGGCACCCGTTCGCGCAGCTTCTGCTCGATCAACTACTCGATGACCGAGTACGCGCGCAACGTGGTGGCCGCCTTCGTCCAGGCCTGCGATGAGGCCGACCTGCCCCATCCGCACCTGATCAGCGAATCCGGCCGGGCGCTGACGGCCCACCACGCCGTGCTGATCAGCAACGTGATCGGCGAGGAGCGCGTCGAGGCGGCCGCCCCGAGCACCCGCACCGCCGACGACCCCCAGGTCGAGGAGCTGTGGCGGGTGTTCGACGCCCTGCACACCCAGACGGTGGACCCGCGCGGGCTGGTCGAAGCCTGGCACGACCTGCTGGAGGGCATGAGCGAACTGCACGGGCGCTTCGTCATGGGCATCGCCGACATCACTGCCCGCGCCGAGGGCGAGAGCGTTTACTTCGCCGCCTGCGCGCGCCTGCGCAGCCTGCTCGACCCGCGCAATCGCGCCCATCGCGAGATCCTCGACGAGCTCGCCGAGAAGCTAGCCGACAAGCTGTTCGTCAACTTCTCGCTGTTCCAGTCGGTCCCCGACGTCTGGGGCATCGATCAGATATTCCCGGTGCTGCCGCTCACCGGGCTCAACCACGAGCCGACGCGGCGCGGGGTGATCCAGGACATCACCTGCGACAGCGACGGGCGCATCGACGGCTACGTGGACGGCCAGGGCGTGGAGACCACCCTGCCGCTGCCGGAGTGGCGCGAGGGCGAGGAGCGGCTGCTGGGCTTCTTCCTCGTCGGCGCCTATCAGGAGATCCTCGGCGACCTGCACAACCTCTTCGGCGACACCGACTCGGTGGACGCCGCCCTTGGCGATGACGGCCGCTGGGTACTCACCAACGCCCAGCAGGGCGACCGGGTGGCCGATGTGCTCGCCTACGTCAATTTCAATGCCGAGGTGCTGCGCGAGCGCCTGGCCGCCCAGTTGGCCGCCAGCGGCCTGTCCCGCGACGAGCAGGCGCACTTCCTCGACGACCTCTCGGCCGGCCTGCAGGGCTATACCTATCTCGAGTAAACCGGGCTGGCTAGCGTAAACCGAGGGAAGTGAACCGGGCGCGGCACCAAGCGCCGACGCCCCCGCGGTCACCCCGCGGGGGCGTCGCCTGAAGGGGGGGGGGGGGGCAGGACCGCGGGGGTAGCGAACTACTCCACCACCTGCGCCGAAACCTCCAGCCCCCCGGTCAGGGTCAGCGTCAGCTTGCCACCGCGCGGCAACTCCCCCACTCCCTCCGGCGTGCCGGTGAGCACCACGTCGCCGGGCTCCAGGGTGAAGTGGCGGCTCATTTCCGCCACCAGGGTGGGCACCGGGAAGAGCATGTCCGCCCCTTCCCCGTGCTGGCGCAGTTCGCCGTCGATCGACAGCTCGAAGACCAGGGCATTCCAGTTGGGAACGCGACTGAGCGCCAGGAAGTCGCTGAGCGGACAGGCGCCATCGAAGGCCTTGGCCACTTCCCAGGGATGCCCCTTCTCCTTGAGTCGGGTCTGGGCGTCGCGCAGCGTCAGGTCGAGCGCCACGCCGATACCCACGATGGCACGCTCCGCATCGCCGCTGGTGGCATGGGTCAGCGTCTCGCCGATCAGCAGCGCCAGCTCGGCCTCGTAGTGCACCTTTCCCCGCGAGAAGGGAGCATCCAGGGTGCCGTCCAAGGCGACCGCACTGGTGGCCGGCTTGATGAACAGCAGCGGCTCGCTGGGCACCGGGTTGTCGAGCTCCTTCGCGTGATCGGCATAGTTGCGGCCAACGCAGACGATCTTGCCGAGCGCATGGGGAAACGCCTGGCCATCGGTAAAGCGGGGAACAAAGCGCATGGCGTGTCTTCTCCTTCTCGTGATGCGTGCCGCCCTTTCAACGACAAGCATATCAGTCTACCCCACCATGCGCCCCGTTCCGCAATGGCCGGCGGCACCTCAGGCGTCGTCGGGAGACCAGCGCTCGTCCGGCGCGTGGGCGAGGAAGCCCGGACGCCGACGGCGCGCCGCGAAGGGTTTCCCGCAGGCGTTGTCGCGGCGATTGTAGACGAAGAAGACATTGCTGCGCGGGTCCGGCGACATGTTGGCGTTGGAGCCGTGCAGGGTGTTGCAGTCGAACAGCAGCAGGCCGCCGGCGGCGCCGGTGGGCGCCTCGATGCCGTGGCGCTTGACCAGCTCGCCAAGGGCATCGCGCCCCGGCACGCCGAACTCCTGCTTCTTCAGCGACTGGCGATGGTGGTCGTCGGGCGTCTCGCCCAGGCAGGGCACGAAGACCCGATGCGAGCCGGGAATCAGCATCAACGGCCCGTTGAAGGCGTGGTTGTCGGTCAGCACGATGGAAGCGCTGACGGCGTGCATCGCCGGCATCCCGTCCTCGGCGTGCCAGGTCTCGAAGTCGGAGTGCCAGTTGAAGCCCTTGCCCTCGAAGCCGGGCTTGTAGTTGATGCGCGACTGGTGCACGTAGGCCTCGCCGCCGAGGATCTGACGGGCGCGCCCCATCAGCCGCGCGTCGCAGGCGAGCCGGTTGAAGCGCTCAGAGAGGAAGTGCACAGCGAACAGGGAGCGGATCTCCCGCCCTCGAGGCTCGACGATGCTGAAGTCGCGGCTGCGGAAGTCGTCGCGGTCGAGTAGTGCCTTGAGTTCCCGACGCAGTTCGGCGAGCTCCTCACCACTGATGAAGTTCGGCTCGAAGAGAAAACCCTGGCGGTCGAACTCGTCGAGCTGGGCCTGGCTCAAGGGGCCCTCATCGGCGCGGCCCTTGACGACGGCCTCGCGCCGGTTGATCCACGGCATGTCGAGCGGCCGGCCGAGGCGCGTGGGATAGGGGTCGCGGCCGGTGAACGGCGCTGACGCTACCGGCTCTTGAGGGCGGTCCTGGTGGCGGGTATGGGTCAGGTTTCGAGCGGACGATGTCTGCACTGACATCCAATCACCTCCTGTGCATCCGTGATCAGTTTCAGATTCGCTATCGTGCCGGGGCCGTGAAGCGGCCATCGGGAGATGGGAGATACCTCCCGAACGGCTATGTGGGTGTCAGGGTTCGCGGTTTCAAGGCAGCCGCCCGCCGGACATCGCGGCGCCGCAGTGGGACACCCACGAAAAAACCGCCTCGTCGGGCGGCTTATCGTGATGCGCAACTCGTTGTATCGTCGGTCTTTTTGATGGTGCCGGCACCAGGAGTCGAACCCGGGACCTACTGATTACAAGTCACAGCACCAAAAAGTCTCAAAAAATCAACACGTTACTGCGCTGGAAAACCTTCGTGGAATGCTTACAGAGGCGGCCTGAGGGCAGGCTCCATCATCAGCATCACACGGCATCATCAAGTAGCTATTGAAGAGCACAGGGGTCCAGCTGTCAACCTGTATGAGGGCAGTCTAATTCAGACGATGGTATGAGGCGGGCCAGCAGCCGAGGGGAAAGCCCCATGAGGACGGCAAAAGCGGTGCCGGGGCATTAAAGCCAGCCCCTGGCACCGCAGGTGGGTCATGGTCAGATTTGCGCTCGAGCGCCGCTGAGCCTAAACACGCCCCTCGAGGGCGCTGCGCAGGCTGCCGATGTCGACCTCGACATACTCAAGCGTCGTGCTGATGTTGCTGTGGCCAAGCAGCGCCTTGACGATGTGCAGGTTGCGGTCTGGCTCCTTCATCAGCTCAGTGCCTAACGTATGACGGAATCGGTGCGGGCTCATCTGATAGCCGCAAATCTGGGAAAGCTTCTGATAGAAGCTCTCCACCTGCCAGGAGTCCATCATCTCCATTCGGTGCCGCACGCTGAATCGGTTGACGTTGAAAATCTGCTCACCACGCTTGACCCCCACCATCTTGGCCGAATTCATCAGGTTCTCCAGGTGTGGATAAAGGGCATTGGAGATCGGAACAAAGTGCTCGCGATTGTTCTTGGCCCCCTGCCAAGTGGCGGTAAGCACTCGCCCCTTCAAGTCGATATCTTCGGGCTTCATCAGCAGTAGCTGGGTGAGGCGTATGCCCGTATGGTAGAACGTTTCGAACACCACCTCCCAGAACCATGCAGGATGCAGTATCGATGGGGAGCATCGGTATCGCTCCATCTTCTTGTGCAGATCGATTGCCTCTCTGGCCATATCAACCTGGCGCTTGCTGAGGGTCTTTTTCCGCTTCTTCGGGGAACTGACCTCCATTTTGGCAAACGGATTCGAGGAGATAGGGATCAAGGCATGATCTATCGCATGTTTGAAGAGGATTCTGTTATGCCGGCAGTAGTTATTCCAGCTCGAATGCGCAAGGTTTCTCCCCGTTTCAGAGAAGCAGAAGTCCCGCCATTGCCTGACATCATCACGAGTCACTTCTTCAGGAAGCTTATCCTGACCAACGAAACGCCGGAAAAGCTTTACAGGAACAAAATATGAAGTTCTGCTCCGCTCCGTTAGCCAACGCTCGGAAAAATAGGATTGCAACAAGTCGTCAAAGGTAAATGGTTTCATTCTGAATATTTTCCATCAATCAGTTCAATGAAGGGGTTGTCAAAAACCTCCTTTTTCTCCTCAATCAGGCCATCCTTACCCACAAGATACCCAGAAATGGTGCTCGACTTCTTGTTTGGACCGACCACCTTCACCTTGTGAAAACTTCCACCATCCTTGTTCTTCTTGTGCAGCTTCATCTTCTGGAATGAGTCCTGAACCGACTTCCACTCTCTCTCCTCTCCGTTCACCTCCTGGCAGTAGCGCTTAAATACCTTGGGGCTCACAATAAACAGCTTTCCATCTACTGCATGCACCAGAGCCTTCGAGTCATTCATCAATATCTTGTGAGAGCTCAGCCCGCTTCTCACCCACTCCAGGAAAGCCTCCCCTGGTGAGCCCGCCTCAGGGCCCTTTTTTTCTTTACTACCCTTCCCCTCTGACTTTTCATCTGGAGCCGGTGGCTCCTCCTTGCCCCCTCCCGCGATAGCTAGGATGGATGCTTCCAGATCATCCGGCAGGTGCTTTTTCTCATCAGATTCATGTGATTGCGGCGCAGAAACGTCGTCTGGAGGTGTTGTTGAAGGCTCTTCTTGCTGATCCTGGCTACCCTCAAGGGCCTGAACACTGCCAGCAAACTCTTCAGCAACCTCCTCGCCACTCCAAACGAGTGATTTATGGACTTTTATCATGGAGAGCTCAGCACTCCATTCACCCAGCTCAACTCGGCACTTCCATACCGAGCGCCCCTCCTGGTTTTCCATAATCAGTCTATGGGACTGCATTTCATCGTAGAGGCGAGTCTCGTTGGATGGCACGCCCTCGATGCCATGGGAAAGTAAGTAGCTCTTTATCTCACGCGGCACCAGCGGAGTGACCAGCCACAGCGCTTCGGCGGTCACAAATCCTTGCGCACCTTTTTCATTAAGTCTGATTTTCTCTTTGACAATGTGGCGAATGGCGTCCTTCAGCTTGCCCTGCAGGGAGCCCTTGGGCGCTTTTTCAATGCTGGAGACCTTGCCACCCAGCGACTTGGCAACACTGGCCCTGTCCGCCTGACTGACGATCTCTCCGACTATGCCAGAGCGTTCAGAGTGACCGCTTGCGGTATACATCACCAAGCCAAACAGGTCCGGCTGGCTTCTCAACCACTCGAGGGCAGAGTTGCCAACCACCTCCTTGCACAGCAGTAGGTTGGTAGCGGAGTGTAGGAAGTAGTCGCGCCCTTTGACATACCGAAAACGATACTCATCGGGAATCACGCCTTCCCAAAGGCACCATCTTCGACCAGATTTCAGGTGGATATCGACGTCGACGATGGCCTTGGCAATATCATGCAGCAGGCAGGCATAGATCACCGCCACACTCCACAACTCCCCAGTAGAGGACTGCCTTTCGGGCGATTCCTTTGGCGGTAACAGGTGCTGTCGACGCAGCCTCAGGCCAAACACACAGGTCTCGAGCCCATGATCCAGCATGCCGCCTGGGTAGCTGTGGTGGTGGGACTCCGAGGCCGGCAGCATCTGTACCCGCTCTGCGTATCGCTGCACCGGTTCCTTGACATAAGCCTCGAACACGGGCGGTGTCAGCGAGGTGCATTCCTGGATCGCCTTGAGTAGCTGCTGGCGATATGGTGTCGCCAGTAGTTCTGCACCGGTGCGCGGGGTTTCCCAATCGGCGTCACCCTGCACGCTGCCAGCGTCAGTCGAGCCACGGCGCCCGCGTAGAAAATTGAGGATCAGCAAATTTCGCTCCTCTGGATGCAATCCATGCATCACAGCGGTAGTCCCTGACGGGCACCAGAAGAAACGTTAAATGCGATGAGAAGGCTTTACCCCAGGGCACTCCTTGCCCTGGTGTAATAGCTATGGGATGCAACCCAAGCGCGAATGATTTTACTTATCAGGAAAGTCATTGCACTGGAAAAATCACTATCGGTTAAATGAGATATTTCTTATTTTTATGAAGCTCTTGTCTTACAACTAAAGTATGAGTCGCGAAGGCGCCAGCTCGGTGAGCTTGAAGAAAAACCCCCTCCGAAGAGGGGGCATGGGTTGGGTATCGGTCAGGTGACCAGCTGCCTGGCCAGGGCCATCTCCACGGAGTCACCGTCCGTGTTGAGGGCATCCAGGCCCGACTCGGGGACGTCTCCCGACGTGCTCTGGGCCACGGCGATTTTCTTCGCCATCAGCGACAGGCAGGCGATCTGTGAGGATCCGGCATAGCCGAGGTACAGCACCTTCACCGGCTGCCGTTGGCCGATCCGCCAGGAGCGGCGGGCGGCCTGCTGCAGGGTGTAGACGTTCCACCCCGTCTGCATGAAGACGATGGTGGGAAAGTCCAGCAGGTCGAGCCCGGTCTTCACCAAGTCCGGATTGGTGATCAGCACGTCGACACCGCGGTCGACCTGATCGGCAATCCAGTCCTCGCGCCGCTGGGTCTCCACGCTGGAGCGCAGCACCGCGACCTTGAAGCCGGCCTGGGTAAGCACCGCCTTGAGTCGGCTGCTGGTATCGCGCTTGCCGGTATAGGTCGTATAGACCAGCACCTTGCGACCCTCAGCCTTCTCTCGCCGGCAGACCTCCACCAACTCGCGCTCCTTGGGCATCGGCTGCTGCTCGCCGTAGAGGCTCTTCACAAACGCCATCAGACTACTTGAGCGCGGATGCTTGACCGTCTCCGGTCGGAAGCAGCAGTCCGGCCAGGCCAGCAGCGCATTGATCACCACGCCCAGAAGGGTGGTGTCCTTGCGTGCCAGCGCCTGTCTGAGCTCGGCAGTCAGTTGACCCTCGAGCCGCCGGTAGGCAAAGGCCTGCTCGTCGTCCATCGGCACCTCGATGAAGTCTTCATCGTAGGGCGGCAGCACATTGCCACCGATGTCCTTGAGCTTGAGGAAGACGGTGAAGGGCAGCACATAACGCATGATCCCCTTGGGGCCGAAGCCCGGGGCCTTGACGGTCCGCACCGACAGCTTCTTGCCTCGCGCTGTCTTGTGGGCGTCGCCGTCGCGCTCGGTGTAGATGTCCTTCAGCACCCCGTGGTCACGCAGGAACGACATGGCCGCTGGGCCCATCGATCCCCGCGCATTGGGGCGATAACCGTCTTCGAGCATCTTCGGCGTGAGGATGCGGAACAGCAGGTGGAACAGGTCATCGGCATAGCCGCCCATCAGGGTGCCGGTTAGCAGCAGCGACTTGCGCGCCTTGGCCGCCAGCACGCCCATGGCCTGGCCCTGGGCCGACCCGGCGTTCTTGTATTCATGACCCTCGTCCACGATCAGCAGATCGAAGGTATGATCCGGCAGCTGCCGCTTGATGAACTCGGTCGGCTGATAGCCTCCTTCGCCGAAGCCGAACTCCATCGTGGCCATGGCCCGCTCCATGCGGGCCGCCTGCCGGTCGGAGAACACCAGCTCCCCGTTCCCATCCATGAGATTGATGAACTCGTGGATGTTGTCACCCAACAGCGTGGCCAGGAACTCCTCGCCAAACTGCTGCACCAGGCGCTCCGAGGAGACCTTGCCAATGGTAGGCAGCTTGCGCAGCGCCTTGAGCACCAGCTCGCGCTGCAGGCTGCCCGTCGCCCGCTGTGGCCGCATCAGCGTCCAGAGCGGGCTGTGACAGTGCCGGCACTTGTGGCGCCGCTCCTCACGGAGAAACTGCGACAGCGACAGCACTTCGTTATCGCTGTCGATCACCGTGCCACCACACCGGGGGCAGGCCGCCAGCTCGCCGCCCGGCACGCGCTTGCGCGCCGCGGCGGGTCGCCAGTGGAAGCCCATGCGCATGCGCACACGCCCCAGGATGAAGAACTCCGGCCGCCCATCGGACGGCTGACCCAGGGCCTCACGGAGCTTGAGCAGCTTGACCAGGGTATCCGGGCCATTCAGCACCCAGACCCTGGCCTGATCGACGGTCTCCAGGATCTCCCGCCGCCACTTGTAGACCAGGTGGGGCGGTGCGATCACCAGGAAACGCCGGTAGCCTTCGCCGTGACAGACCGCCGCGGTGGCAATGGCCATCATGGTCTTGCCGGTACCCATCTCGGCGTTGATGATGCCCGCCGGCTCGTGCCGGTCGAGCAGCAGCGCCGAGATGGCCTGGACCACCTCGGCCTGCTCGGGGAAGGGCGCCCGCTTGAGGGCTGCCATGATGGCCTGGCGACGAGGGTTGGCCTCGCCGTCATAGACCGGGGGATGGGAGCGGTTGAGCGAGGCCAGCAGGCCATCGCCAAACTCCTCCACGAAGGCGTTGAGGTCTACCTGAGGCCCGAAGACCTCGCCAGACTGCGCCATGCCGGCCGGCGCCGGCAGCTGAGTGATGTCATTCATGTCCGTCTCCTTGTGCACAAGAAAACGGCGGACACTCCCCTCCCCTGGCGGGCTGGAAAGGCCCGCCGTGGGGAATGGCGCCCGGGGCGCCGGTTAGTAGTCCTCTGGCAGCAGCAGCGTGGTCGCGCTGCGATCCGCCTCGGTGATGATCCAGACCGTGAGCGACTCACCGATCCGGTAGGACGAGAGCAGCCTGTCACCGTGAATCAGGGCCTGCTCGTTGCTCTGACGGTCCTCCTCGGGCACGTCACCCCAGTCGCCGGTGACATGTCGTCGGAGCAGCGCCATGGGCGAGACGTCGCCCCGCTCCACCAGCTCGTTGACGGCCCGGGTCATCACCACGCGCCCCACATCGAAGCGGCGTGGATCAGGCCTCGCGGCATGCTCCGCGACCCGGTGGAGCGGTCCTGGCTCTTCCTCCATCTCAGCACCTGCCGCTTGGCCACCCTCTTTCGGCTCGCCGTCGTTGGCCGCCGGCATCGAAGTGATGATCAGAAACTGGCCACAGTGCGGCGAGTCCGGCGTCATCTCCCAGGCGCGGATCACCGGCACGAAGCGGTCGGTGAGCACGCGGGTCTCGGTGATGGAGCCGTCCTCCCGCTCGGTGAACTCGGTCTTGGCGACCTTATCCTTGTGGGTGTTGCCCTTGACCACCAGGCAGCGGCCGTTGGGCGCGGTGACCACGCCGGAGATCGCCCCGGCTGCCAGCGACAGGGCCAGATGCCAGGAGGAGAGTCGTCGCACCGGGAGACGCGGCGCCAGGCCGGTCTTCCCGAACACGCTGTCCGCCTCAGGCCAGAGCCCCTGCAGCCGCGCGACCTCATCGACCAGCTGCTCGGCATCGAGCGACACACGATAGAAGTGGCGCAGCTCGCCCTGAGCCGCCGGTACCACGTAGGGCGCGAAGGGCCACACCGCTGGGATCACCTCAGGCGTGACTTCCTTGCTCCCCACGCGCAGCAGCTGGGCGCGCATGGCCTTGGCCTCCTGGCTGCGCTCCGCCTCACGGCGTCGAACCCGGCGGCCCAGGATCACCACCTGCTGAAAGTCATCCACGGCGGCGCGGAAGACCCGCAGTTCGGTGAAGTGGTTGACCAGCCAGCCGGTCAGCTCCTTGTCCAGGGCGTAGTCGGGGACGATCAACACCAGCACACCCCCGACCTGCAGGCTGCCGATGGTGCGCTGGTAGAACAGCTTCTCCAGGCGCCTGCGCCCCTTGCCCTGATAGAGCTCGTAGCCGGCGTGGTCGGCCAGCAGATCGCCGTAGGGCGGATTGAGCCACAGGCAGCCCATGCTGCGCGGTGAGATCACCGTGTCCATCAGGTCGCCCTGCAGGCCCCTATCCACCAGGCCAGTCATCGAGGCGGCCCGCTCGGCGTGATACTCCACGCCGCAGGCCTGCACGCGCTCGCGCCCCAGATGGTGCGCCAGCTCGGCGATGGCAGCGCCCTCCCCCGCACAGGGGTCGAGCACCCGCATCCGGCCGGCGCTGGCCGGGCTGAGCGCCTGAAGCACCCGCTCGAGCGACGCCTCGTCCGTGGGGAAGTAGCCATTCCTGGCGAAGTTGCGCGCAATGCGCTGAAACATCAGTGCCATGCGACACCTCCTGTCGGTTGGGTATGGTAGGCGCGGCCAGGACGGCCGCACCGGGGTGGAGCGAGAGCTCAAGGCTCGGAAGTGAGCACACCAGCGCGGATCATGCCGCTGAGGCGCGGGGCCAGGTCGCTCTCATCGAGGGAGATCTCCCAGGCCTGAATCGGCCCCTGCGAGAACTGGGCCGGCAGCACCGCATGCTGGGCATGCAGCAGCGTCATCACCGGCGCCCGCCAGTGATCCAGCAGGGGCAGCGGGCAGAGCTCCCGCACGCGAGGCCACAGCTGGTCATCCACCGGGCAGTTGCCCCCCTCGTCATCGAGCAGGGCGATGCTGTGCAGGTTGGCTCGATCCGGCGTGATGCAGCGCTGATCGAAGATCCACACGTGCACCAGGGTGCCGAAGCGAGTCTGGCGCAGCCGGGCGGAGCGCCGGGAGTAGCGGTCCATGTCGCCAAAGACCATGGCGTGGCGCGTGTCGCCCTGGCAGAGATGCAGGGTATCCAGGCCGTTATCTGCCGTTGGCAGCGTCAGCCGGGCCAGCAGCTCCTGGAGCGCCGTATCCCGTCCCCACAGGGAGAGGAACAGGCACTCGCGCTGCCGGCCAATGCAGAACGCATCGGCGTACAGGTCCAGGCACTCATCGAGGGTGTAGAGCTCGGGCATGATGGCCTCCATCGGTTAACGAAGATCGATGGGGCATCCCGAGCCCAGGGCATCGAGATGCCCCGGTGGGGAGTGGCTGCCTCAGGCAGCGGCTTGCCAGGTCTGGGTCGGCGCCTGGAATCGGTAACCCAACTCCTTCAGTCGACTCACCTGACGGCGGAACAGAACCCGATCCACGGTGGGATCGAGCTTGACGCTCTGCCCCAGGGGCCACAGCAACCCGAAGAGCTCGGCATCGGGATCGACCTCCTGGCCAGTGGCGTGGGTATCCGGGGCTTGCGGCCCTGGCGCCGGCGCCTCGCCAGCTGGGCCCTGAGGCGCCGTAGCCGGCGCCTGAGGGGACGACGGCTCTGCCTGTGCAGGTTGCGCTGACGGCATAGGAGACGCAGGTGCTGCCCCCTCCTCCTCCAGCGGGTCCATCTCCGCGGAATCGAAGCGCGGGCCATGCTGGGTCACCAGCATGCCGTCATCGGTCAGCAGCATCTCGCCGACCTTGGCGCGGACCTCCACGACCAGCCGGCCACCGGCGAAGTAACTCGCCGGACGAATCTCGAGCAGCAGAAACTCGCCCTCGAACATACCTTCGCTGAACTGGTCCAGCTGAGGGTCCTTGATGACGAATTCGCCAATAGAGGTGGCCAGGCGCCCCACGTTGAAGGGTCCGTTGCGGCCATGAATGGTGCGGACGGTAAGCCGCCCGGGGAGCTTGATCATCATCAGACTCCTGTTCGGCAGTATGCGAAGAGAAAGGACGGGGGCCGGCTGTGCCGGTACCCGTCCGTGAAGCCTCGGGCAGGAGCCGAGGGATCAGAGATAGCCCCGCTCGGCGAAGGAGACCGAGTCCGAGCCGCCGACCACGATGTGGTCGAGCACACGAATCTCGATCAGACCCAGCGCCTCCTGAAGACGCTGGGTGATGCGTCGGTCCGCGTCGCTCGGATCGGGCTCCCCGCTGGGATGGTTGTGGGTGAAGATCACCGCGCCGGCGTTGTGGTGCAGCGCCGCTTTCACCACCTCCCGCGGATAGACCGAGGCGGAATCGAGCGTGCCGTGGAACAGCTCGCTGAACTCGATCACGCGGTGCTGGGTGTCCAGGAAGATGGCACCGAACACCTCATGGTCGTAGCGGGCCAGCTTGAGCCACAGGAACTCACGCACCCGGTTGGGCGTGTTGAGCTTCATGCCCTTGGAGACGGAACGCTCCACCACCTGCCGCGCCGCATCGATGACACGATCATCGGGGGCCGCCAGATAGTTGCCGTCGCTGTCGCGCACGAACAGCTGAGGCGCATTGGAAGAGGCGTAGCGAGACTCTGCCGGGAGGGCAGCTGCTGAGGAAAGTGTCATGACCAGTACCTCCGGACATGACCGAGACCGCCCCCTCCGGGAGCGATGTCCCGGTCGGGGTGGGTAGTGAGGAAGGCTTACGCGGCGAAGAGCAGCGCGTGGTTCAGTTCATCGTGGCGAGCCACCAACAGGTAGTCACCGTGCTGACGGTCTTTCTGCACAACGATGGCCTCGAGCTCGAGGGCCAGGGGCTGATGAGGGTTCCCGCTGGGCGGGATACGATGGTGAGTCAGCCGCACCGCCTGGGTCCCTGCCGGGTACCCGGAAAGCTGCTGGGCCACGCGCTGCAGCAGCAGCTGGAATCGTTCGATGGGGGTGACCCCATGCTCCGACACCACGTGCTCCGAGAGATACATGCAGTCGTCCATGACCCGCTCGCTGATGCGGACCTTGCCCACAAAACCGTAGTCACGAGCCAGAGACGACATATCGTAGGATTTCATGGTGAACCTCCTGTGGTAATGCACACAGGGGACACACTCTCCCCACCGGGGATGTGAATCCCCTGGTGGGTGATGGCACGTCAGTGCCGAGGAAGAAGTGCTGCATCCAGCCCTGGCGGGCGGCCTCGTCTCAGGTTGCGCGAGGCCTTGGGAGGTGGCGTGCCGACAAGCGGCGCACCCTTGAAACGCCTGGGTACCGGGGTGCCTCGGTTGGTGCCGGTCGAGGCCACCGGACCGCCATGGGCGGCACTTGCATGGTTAAGCCTACACCCCCGATGAACGCCGTCAAGCGATGGGATCGCAGGCGGATGGCCAGGTTCGGCCAGAAGCGGAAGCCTCAAACTCAAACCGGCCAAGAGCAGACATCATCGGTGAACCGCTCCTTGACATCATCGTCATTTCTGACGATGATGTCCGCATGAAATATCCAGGCGGAAAGGGCAAGTGCTACCAGCGCTTGATTAATCTGATGCCTCCGCATCAGACCTACATCGAGACGCACCTTGGCGCAGGCGCTGTCATGCGCCACAAAAAGCCAGCGGCTCGAAACATTGGTATCGACATCGATCCGCATGTCCACGCTATGTGGCATAAGCATAAACTAGCCGACTTCTGCGACCTCATTCAGGCCGACGCGATTGTCTACCTGGCAAACTACTCCTTCACAGGCGACGAGCTCGTCTATGCTGATCCCCCGTATGTCACAAAGACTCGCCGACGTTCGAAGATCTATAGGTTCGAGTACGACGATGCTATGCACCTGTGCCTACTGGAGAAGCTGAAGACCTTCCCATGCAGGGTGATGATCTCTGGCTATGATAATGTCCTGTACAACGAGACACTTCAAGGATGGACGAAGGTCTCATTCACGGCTAAGACCCACACAGACGTCAGGGAAGAGTGTGTCTGGATGAACTACGCTGCCCCGAACGAACTCCACGACACCCAGTACTTGGGCGATACCTTCCGCGAGCGCCAAACTATCGCTCGCCGGCAGGCGCGTCTACGCGAACGCATCCGCTCGATGAACCCGGTTGAACGCAGTAGTTTCGTCCGCTGGATATCCGAAACCTATGGTTCCACCCAGGAGCTTGTGTGATGCAGACTGGAGTGGTGATCATCGATTCGCAAGTCTACCGTCGGGAGTTCCCGGACGCGAGCATTGAGGTGCTCCCAGGCGTAAGCTGGGGGCCAATCGAGGCCTTCCCGTCACCGGCCTACTGGGCCTACCAGGCGTGGGCTAATGAGCAAGAGGTTGAGCCCATCAACTACAAGCTAGGCACAACATTGCGGGAAGAGGTCGGGGCTTGCCTACTGGGAGGTCATGGCATTCCTGCTAGTGTCGGTCTGGCAGCATTCGCTCATCTGCGTGACCTTGGGGCGTTCGAGGATAATGTACCGGACGAGCTGCAGCTGCGGGAATGGCTGTCAACGCCTTTGAATGTCTCGGGCAAGTCGGTACGTTATCGTTTTGCCAATCGGAAGGCCCGTTACCTCCATGCCGCTATGACCCAGTTAGCGACCCAGGAGGCTCCGCTACAATCGGGACGAGCCTTGCGTGACTGGCTGCTTTGCATTCCCGGGGTGGGCTACAAGACTGCGTCCTGGGTCGCCCGCAACTGGCTGGGTGCCGACGACGTGGCCATTCTGGATATACACATCCTGCGGGCCGGTGCGCTGGCTGGTTTTTTCACGCCAGGGCTCACCGTCGAACGTCATTACCTGCAGCTGGAGGAGCAATTCATTGCCTTGAGCCATGGCATCGACGTCCGCCCCTCGAAGCTCGACGCACTGATATGGATTCAGATGATGTCAGCGCCGAATGTCGTCCATGGTTTGCTCTCCCATGCTGGACTGAAAGCCGCCTGAGTCATCACTCAGGTGAGTTTCCGATCAGCGCCATGCCGACGCCAGCCAAGATGCCGGGCGGGGCCAGTCGACTCGCCCAAGGCTCTCCGGTGATTCCAAGGGGGCAAAAGTGTGAGCCTAGTGCCTCAGCGACCACTGCCATGATGGCAAGCAGAGCTCCGGCATCACGCCAGATGACGCTAGCTGCATCCTCGTACTTCGCTTGAGTCTTTCCCGGCTCCGCCACTAACAATATGCGGGTCGCTTCTGCCCCTGGCAGAACAAATTCGCTGTGAGCAAGCAGATCCCTCAGGAGATCGGCCGATCCGACGACGTCGACAAGTGCGTGAACTCGGGAGTCATACCTGCACCACTGAGGTTCACCCGCTAATTTGACGAGTAGGTGGATCGGATGGATCGCCCCGCCCGAGGGCGTTGGACGTTGTTCGAGCTCAAAGCCCAGCGGAGAGGGCGACGTTGCCTGGGTGCGTGCACAGTGCCATAGCAGCTGTGACAGTTCGCTCATGTCCAAGCGACTGAATGTCCGCTTCGACCGCCGCCGTGCCAACACGCGCAACACGTGACGTTCCGCTGAACACCCGTCGGCCAGCTCCTCTTGGCTAACCCACTGAGGTGTGAGCAACCGAAAGTGCCCGTCTGGCCAGACAAACGGGGTGTACCTGTCCGGCTGCTGCTTAGGTCGTGGGCTACCGAGATCCATCCAAGCCATGATCAAGCTCGTGCCATACCTCGAAGTACTTGTTGCAGCCTCTGCACTGACCACACGTTACGTTTGCCTTATGGCAGCTGTGCGCCCAAGCCAACATATCGCGAGGAACGCCGGCAGTCCTCACCAACTCCGCTGTGCTGAGATGGATGGCCGGCGCTTCCACAGTGATGTCGCCTTCCTGCAATGCAAGCAGGTGACTGATCGCCTCAATGAACTCGGGCGTCCCATCGCGATGGGAACCGTCAGATTTGACGGCACCAAGATACAGCTTGCCAACACCTAGACTGATTACCTTCATCGCCGCGAAAGTGACCAGCAACTGGTTGCGGTAGGGCCACCAGTCACTGGCGGGCGCATGCGTATCGGGGTGAGAGCCTGCCATGTCGCCGGAGCCAAGCGCACGACAGTCGATTGACACGACATGGTGGTCGATCTTCAGTCGATTGCAGGCCGCACGCGACGCTGTTATTTCAGCTTCGGCAGCTAGTTGACCATAGTCGAGTGTAATACCGATATCTGGACGTTTCCACCAGGCCAGGGCCACTGAGTCCATGCCCCCAGATAGCAGTAATGCAGTCTTCATAAGGAAATGGCCTCCCAGGCCATGCGGTAGATGGCCGTCACGAAATCATTGCTCAGAATACAATTCGAGCCCTCCATCATCTTCTTGTCCTCCTCTGACTCGTTCTCGACATACATGACGACGGGCTTCTTGAGGGCTCGAGCGTAGCCAATTTCGAAGATCGTGCCAGAGTCTAGTCCATCCCCCACCGCAAACATCAGCTCACAATCGTGAATGGCATCGAGATCCTTCTTTACAACATCCTCAGCCGACCCGTGACCGACGTCGTGGTAAGGCGAGAACACCTGTAGCCCCATCGCCAGGAAGCTGTTGCGCGCTTCCTCAATTAGCCATAGCTGAGCCAAGGAAAAGAACGGGCCGGCCAAGTAGATTTTCGGTCGATAGCCATGGTGGTATCGAGGCGACACGTGCAGGGGGGTAAGGCGAAACTCGCTGAGTCGGCGGGGCGTGACGAAGCCCTGGTTCTCGCAGTAGTAAGCAGTGGCCCGTGAGGCAGCATCGGCAGCGTCACGGGGCGACAGCCCCGCGTCCAACCAGCCGTAGGCGAAGTGGGCGACGAAAGTATCGCCGGACCCAATCTTGTGGACTCGCTCGGAGTGATAGGCAGGTACCTGACTGACCTCGCCATTGTGGTACACCAGGGCCCCCATCGGGCCCATTTTGATTACTACAATCTCCGCAGCTTCCGCTTTGGCCACTTCGAAAGCCAACTCTTCAGGGGCCTTCCCATGGGTGCCCAGGAAGAGCTCTGCCTCATGCCTGTTGAGAATCAAGGCAAGGTGCTTGGCTGTCGACCCATTGGCTCCAAAGGGAAGGGGCCTAAAAGCATTCTGCGGGTCGTACACCGCATACGTCGCCTCAACCTTGGCATCGCCTTCAATCATCCCGAACCGCACCACTTTTTCAGCTCTGATTTCGATAGCCGGTAGGTGGCAGTGTGGCTTGTGAATAATGGGAGAAGAGAGGCCATGGACATAGGAGAAAGCAGGGCTCTCTGGCACATCAATGGCGACCACTTGGAAGCCTTCCAGCGCCCCTCGTTGAGAGATAACTGTCGCTACAGTCGGATCAGCATAGGTATGCAGTTCGACCTTCGCCTGCATACGTGCCAAGGCAGTGGCTGCACGTCCGGCGGAGCCATAGATCTCTTCCCATTTTGGTGACACGCAACGTTCTTGGTAGACGCCACCGACAACCGTGATCATGCGCGTGGCCTCAGTTCGAAACGGGTGAAAGGCGTACCCGAACCTCACCGCCGTTCTTCGCGGTTACTCGAGCAACGTACGTGTATCCCTCGTCAATGCAGCTCAGCAGTCGTTGAATGCGAGGCGAGGCAATGCCACCAACAAGCTCATCGTGCCAGTAAGCCTGAACAGTGCTCAAACTGCCCGATTTATGGACGTGGATGCTCAGGTTGTCATCCACTTGGATGCGATCGACGACGTCTTCCTTTGGAGAAGAGAGATGAGTGTCGAGCACGAGGGAGTCGCAGGAAGTATCGGTGGAGGAGAAACCACTGAAAGAACTGCCGCTAGTGCCGGTCATATGACATTCCTTTTTATGGATTGGATCCTGTGTTGGCTATCACTGGTTTGCTATGCGGCAAATTAGTGATGAAACAATGTTACACAGCGCGCTAGGCCTTGAACTGCCCCGGCGTTCCCGGAAGCTCCGACTCTTGAGAGGATAGAGCTATGAAGACATTGATCAATGTATTCATCAGGGGGCCAGGGCGCGCAACGAAGACGACTACAGCTTTGGGAACTGCAATTGGCACCGCTAGCCTTCGTCAAGACTGGCGGTGATACCGACCCAGAGCTTTCGAGATGGCTGTCCGCTGAGGATCGAGCCTGTGTGAAAACTCCTGAGCCATCCTGAAGATGGCGTTCATGCGCGATATCTGGCGTAGTTTTGTTATTCAACCACCTCAGAATTTTCGAGAGAGCGCCAATATTGATCGATTTTTGACCGACGCGAGACGCTTCAAACGTTTTCACGCAGCCTCGGCCGTGAGCAGACATCATACCGGTACCGGTAAACAGGTCTTGGATTGATAGTCACGAGCTTTCATCCCGCACTCCCTTGCTATCTGAACACCTCAGTCAGGTTAGCAGCTTCATGGTGTGGCTGCTCGCGACCTTCGTGGCAACACAGGCTTGGCATGCGCTGCCTCCTAGCCGATACTGTATAAATATCAGGTACAGAGAGGAGCCCACCATGCCGGATGCAAAGCTCATCCCCGCGCACCCTGAACCGCCATTGCTCCCTTTGCCCTACCCCCTACCCCTCACGCGGGCCGGCCTGTCGGGCTTTCCCAGCCCGGCGCAGGACTATGAAGGGCGCACCTTGGACCTCAACGAGCGGCTGGTGAAGCGGCCGGCATCGACATTCTTCATGACGGTCACCGGCGACAGCATGGAGGCGTTCGGCATCGCGGAAGGCGACCTGCTGGTGGTCGACAGCGCCATCGAGCCCCGCCCGGGACACATCCTGGTCGCGTCGGTAGAGGGCGAGCTAGTGGTGAAGCGCTACGAGGTGCTTGACCACCGGCCCTACCTGGCCTCGGGCAACCCCTCCTACCGACCTATCCCCGCGGCAGACCTGGAGTGCCAGGCCTGGGGCGTGGTGCGAGCGGTGATCCACGAGTACTCCGTCTAGCCGGGGAGGAGCGGATGATCGGTCTGATCGACTGCAACAACTTCTACGTCAGCTGCGAGCGCGCTTTCCAGCCACGGCTGGAGGGCGTACCGGTCGGCGTGCTCTCCAACAACGATGGCTGCGTGATCGCCCGCTCCAACGAGCTCAAGGCGCTGGGCGTGGAAATGGGCACACCGGCCTTCGAGCTGCGGCCCCTGCTCCGCCAGCGACGGATCGAGCTGCTGTCGTCGAACTATGAGCTCTATGGCGACATGTCATCGCGCGTCCAGCAGGTGCTGGAGGAGTTCTCCGCCGGCGTGGAGCCCTACTCTATCGATGAGATGTTCGTCCGTTTCGATGGCTTTGCCCCGGAGCAGATGCATACCCATGCCCAGGAGCTGTTCACCAAAGTCCGGCGCTTCACGCATATTCCGATCAGCATCGGGATTGCACCGACGCGCACGCTGGCCAAACTGGCCAACCGAGTGGCAAAGAAGCTGCCGATCTATGGCGGCGTCTGCGTGCTGAGAGCCGACAGCGAGGAGTATGAGCCGTTGCTGCGGCAGGTCACCCTCGGGGATGTCTGGGGCGTAGGGCGCCGCCTGGTAGAGCGCCTGGCACTGCTCGGCCTGCGCAGCGCATGGGATCTGACCCAAGCTGACCCCAAGCAGATCCGGCAGCGCTTCTCCGTGACGTTGGAGCGCACCTGCCTGGAGCTGAAGGGCATCCCCAGCATCGAGATGAACGACCCTGATGAGGCCCGGCAGCGGATCATGACCTCCCGCTCCTTCGGGCGGCTGACCGACAACCGTCAGGAGATTCAACAGGCCATCCGCCAGTTCGCTCAGCGCAGCGCCGAGAAGCTGCGGAGGCAGGACGGACTAGCCCGTGCGGTTTACGTATTCCTGAAGACCAACCGTCATCGCCCTGACCTGCCACAGTATTCACCGAGCGCCGTGGTGGAGCTGCCACAGCCCACCGATAACAGCCGCTACGTCCTGCATGCGGCCAGCCAGGCGTTCGCGGCTATCTACCGCCCCCACTACCGGTTCATGAAAGCCGGTGTGATGCTGCTGGATCTGGTCGATGCCAACCGTGCTCAGCTCTCGCTTCTGGATACCCCGGAAAGCCAGGCTCAGCGCGAGCGTAACGACCGCCTGATGGCGACGTTGGATACCCTCAACCACAAGATGGGGCGCGGCACGGTCACTTTCGGGCGCCCATCGCCCAAAGCAGCCTGGCTGTTGCGCTGCGCCAACCGCACGCCGCGCTGGACCACACGCTGGGACGAGCTCCCTCTCCTGCGCTGATACACTGTCAGCCAAACGCCACCGTGTTTTTCCGAAATCGCTCACACCACATCGTCATCGTCTGGCCCACAGTGTCTTTCATGGACGATACGAGGGTGGGACATGGCATGGAGACCATCACACTGACCGCGCTGGATGACGGCGGATGTGCGCTGATATGCGGCTGCGGCCAGAGCCAGCGTCTGACCCACAAGCCCAGGACCTGGACCCACTTCGAATTCATTTGGCGCTCGGAGGGACGCTTCTGGATACGCTGCCGCGCCTGTCACGCCCATATAGAGCGCTTCGTCAGCTACCCCAACAGAGCAACCAGCACCCGGCGCCACCACCGGCCTCACCGTGGTGGAAGCGACGCTATCAGGCTCTCATCGTCGTGAGCGGGCGTGTTGACGCGGGTACTCACCGGCCAATGGGTGATCTCCCGGGGGTCGAGGTGACGGATGATCTGCCGCATGGTCTCCCGGTCGGTCAGGCTCGAATCCAGCCAAGGCGCCAGGCTGTCGGCATCCAGAGCCAGCGGCATACGGTCATGGACCTGCTTGGCCACGCCTCTCGCCGGCTCGGTGAGGATGGCACACCCTGGCTTGCCGTCAGGGCGCTCCGACCAGATACCCGCCAACCAGAGCGGCTCACCATCCTCTCGAGTCAGGAAGTGGGGCTGCTTCTTGCCATCGACTGGCGTCCATTCGAACCAGCCGTTGGCAGGCACCAGGCAGCGTTTGTGGGTAAAGGCACCGCGGAAATACTTCGAGGTCGCAACATTTTCAACCCGAGCGTTAATGGGCTCGGGAGCGTCATCGCCGGCCCAGTGGGGGTGATAGCCCCACCACACCGCATCCAGCACCAGAGGCCCCTCATCGTCCAACCGGCGCACGGCGCTGATCCAGGTGCCCGGCGCCACGTTGTAACGCGGCACAAGATCAGCCTCAGCGGCCTCCAGCGGCAGGCGCAGCGACGCTGCCAGGCTCGGGTAGGGGCTGTAGAGGGCAAACCGGCCACACATGATCAGCGTTTAGCAAGAATCACGCAGTGATGCCGCTGCCCGGCCAAGCGAGTCCCGCAGCAGGCACAAGGACTTGCTGAGAACTCATCGTCCATGTCGCTATCTCCAACCGCAATCTGACCCTCGGTACGTTGGATCTCAGCGATGGCCTCGCGAATTTCCCGCTCACGCTCGGCAGCCTCCTCCTCGCTCAGTGAGTAGTCCAGCCCAGTGGCATCGTCATTGGCGATGATCATCAGGCAGTCGGTGCAGACCATGAACTGGTCATCTATGACCTCAATCGACATGCTCGCTTCCTCTGCAGCGGGTATAGGTGGCGCTGCTATGAAGACAAGCAGGCCAATGCTTGTCACATGCTACCCCAGCCGATCAGTCCTTCACGAGTGCTCGGCCGGAGCCACTCCCACCGTCTTGCTGCCGCCTACCTCATAGCCGCTGACCAGCACGTAGCGGCTGCCGCGGCGGTGTTCGGCCCACTTGCCGCGGTAGAAGCGCTCGTCGCGCAGCTGCCGCCAGTAGGGTGAAACCGAGCGAGGCGAAGTCATGGCCAGCTTGAGCTCGCGATCCTCGCGATCGTATCCGACCTGAGCGAAGGGCACGCCCTTCTTGCCCTCGGGGTGCTTGTTCTTCATCCAGGCCGGCACACCGCTCGATTGCGCCTCGGGATAGGCAGAGAGGTACATGCCGAGCGACAGCACGTAGCGCACCACTTCGCGCAGGACCATCCCCTCCTCGTCCGCCAGCGGCTGTGCGCGACCGCCGGCATGGTCGATCGCCTCACGGTTGATGAAGTCGGTGATCTGGCTGGGCTTGAAGGCACCGCGCAGCATGGTGGGGTTGAGGCTCGGCTGGATATCCAGTGGGTTATGGATCGCCACGATCAGCCACGGATCGCCGAGCCCCAGCATGTCCACGCCGTGCGGGTTATCATGGGCGCGGAGGAATGCCTCATAGCGGCTGGGCAGCGTGGTGGAGTCCACCCAGGCGACCAGGGCGCCGTCGACCGGGTGACCATGGAAGGTCTGGCTGGTCGGGAACGAGAGCGTGCTGAACTCCCAAGGCCACGACCAGGCATCGCCCTGCACGCGGCTGAGTTGCACCGTCTGCAGCCACTCGGAAAGCGACGGCTCCGGCACCACCACCCTACCCTCGCGGCCATGGTGCCACTCCAGCATCAGCACCTCGCCGTTGATGGAGTGCACCACCTGCTCATCCAGCACCATCTGGCCGAAGACCTCGGCCTCAAGCCTGGGCTTCTTGGGCAGGCCCATCATCTTCATCACCGAGCGCACGTAGCGGCGGGTAAAGCTAGGGTAGTGGCGGTAGGTGGCCTGGGTCATGCGCGTCTCGTCGAAAGGTCTGCAGTGGCGACAGGGTATATCAAATGGCCTCTGCTGGAGGGAAACCATCTCGAGCCAGCCAGATCAAAACACGCTCAAACTCTGCTAAAGTCTCACAAAACCAGCTGCTGTGGTGGAAACATGGAAGACCGTTGGCTATCCGTCGATGAGATCGGCGAGTACCTTGGCGTGAAGCGCGACACCATCTATCGCTGGATCTCCGAGCGGGCTATGCCCGCCCACCGCATCGGGCGGCTGTGGAAGTTCAAGCGCGACGAGGTGGACGACTGGGTCCGCAACGGCGGTGCCGGCGAGGGCAGCAAGACCGATGCGTGATCAGGCTACCCTCAAGCGGCTAGGGTTCATGACCCAGCAGGGCAGTACCCACACGGCCCGCACCCTCATGCTCAGCGAGCTGAACACCCTGTTCGACCATGTCGCCGAAGCGGCCGGCAGGGACGAGTATCAGGCCGCTATCCGCGATGCCAACTGTCTCGCCAAGCGCTCCGGCCGTAGCCGGAAGCTTACGGCCAGTCACCTGGCCGATCTCTATGGGCTCGACCCTGCCAACCCCATCCACGCCAGTCTTCGCTACTTCTGGTCGAGGGATGAAGCCGCACGTCCCCAGCTCGCCCTGCTGGCAGCGGCTGCGCGCGACTCTCTGCTCAGAGACCTGGCCCCGGCCATTCTCGCCAAACCGCTCGGCACCTCGATCACTCGCGAATCGGTCGAGGAAGCCATCGAGCAGCGTTGGCCGGGCCGCTTCAGCCCAGCGACACGTAAGTCCGTCGCCCAGAACATCAACAGCAGTCTGGTACAGGTAGGTTACCTGCTTGGCCGCATAAAGAAGGTGCGGGTGCATCTCGAACCTGCGACAGGCGCCGTCGCCTACGCCCTCTACCTTGCCTGGCTGCAGGGTGGTCGTGGTGAGTTATTGCTGCAGAGCACCTGGTGCAAGCTGCTGGACGCCAGCCAGGACCGCCTGCTGGAGCTGGCGGCCCAGGCCTCGGCCAAGGGCTGGATGGTGATGCGCCGCGTCGACAACGTGATCGATGTCGACTTCCCTGCCCTAGCGCCGCTTGTCAGCCAGGCCTTGAAGCCCTCTGAACCCGCGACTGTCTCTCAGCAGGAGAACCTCCATGAGCAAGGTTAAGCGCCTGATCGACTCCTACGGCCGCTTCATCGCCCTGCCCTGGCGCGACGATGCCGCCGCCGCCCAGCGGGTGGTCTTCTGCGTCTACCCGGAAACCGAGGAGCTGCGCCTGCGCGCCAACCTCGGTGAGTTCGAGCTGGTGACGCGCCAGAACGGACATGAGTGGATGGCCTTCGACCTGACCGACACCTTTGCCCTGTGGATGGCCGAGCAGAAATATGCCAAAGGGTACTTCAGGTCGCCGGCCAA
Source organism: Halomonas sp. NO4 (assembly GCF_010994375.1). Lineage (GTDB taxonomy): Bacteria > Pseudomonadota > Gammaproteobacteria > Pseudomonadales > Halomonadaceae > Halomonas. The sequence goes on along the minus strand of NZ_WHMA01000006.1, from coordinate 19,656 downwards.
GCTGGCTACGGTGATACATCGCTATCTGGATTGGCTGGAGACCCGGTTCACCACCGAGCTGTCCGACCAAGGCGCCGGCGACAATCACGTCGTCACGCTTCATGGCGTGGGCAGCCTGTTTGGCCTGCTGAAGGTCAAGGAGGTGGTGGACCGTCTTGCCCCTCATGTCAGCGGGCGCCTGGCCGTGCTGTTTCCGGGCAGCTTCGAGAACGACAACTACCGGCTGCTGGACGGCTACGACGGCTGGAACTACCTGGCCACCCCCATTTTGCCCGATGGTGCCCGTTGAGCCGCCGTAACGCACGAATTCGAATTTCGCTACCGCAGGGGAAAGGACGCATGCGCAACCGCGATATCTACGCCAAAGACCCATCTGAGCAACGACTGGTCAACGAGGGCGTCGCCTACGTTAACGACGACAGAAGCGACCGTGCCCAGAAGGTGCTGCGCTATGAACTCGAAACCTTTGTCTGCGACGGCCAGTACGCCAGGGGCATGCAGGACATTCTGGACACCTACCTGCGCAACCTGAGCAGCGGTGCCTCCCAGCAGCCCGGCGTGTGGATCAGCGGCTTCTTCGGCTCGGGCAAGTCGCACATGGCCAAGATGCTGCGCAACCTGTGGGAAGACGTCACCCTCGATGACGGTGCCACCGCCCGCGGCCTCGTCCACCTGCCCCAGGAGATCCAGGACCTGTTCAAGGAGCTCACCACCCAGGGCAAACGCCACGGCGGCCTGTTCGCCGCCTCCGGCACCCTGGGGGCGAGCTCCCGCGACAAGAGCGTGCGCCTGGCGCTGCTCTCGGTGATCTTCCGCGCCGCCGGTCTGCCGCAACAGTACCCCGTCGCCCGCTTCGTGATGTGGCTGCGCGACGAGGGCATCCTCGACCAGGTGCGCGACGATGTCACCAGCCGCGGCGACGACTGGCAGGAGGAGCTCGACAACTTCTACGTCGCCGAGTCACTGCACGAGGCCCTGGTGCAGGCCAAGCCGAGGATCTTCAGCAGCGTTGAGTCCTGCGCCGAGACCCTCAGCCACCTCTACCCTCACGTCAACGACATCAGCAGCGACGAGATGCTCAAGGCCATCCGCCAGGCACTGAGCCGCGACGGCAAGATGCCGCTCACTTTGGTGGTGCTGGACGAGGTGCAGCAGTACATCGGCACCGACGGCCAGCGCTCCATCGATGTTCAAGAGGCAGTGGAAGCCTGCTGCAAGGAGATCGGCAGCCGCCTGATGTTCATCGGTACCGGCCAGACCGCCATCACCGGTACCAGCAACCTGGCGCGCCTGCAGGGCCGCTTCACCACCCGCATCGAGCTCTCCGATGCCGACGTCGATGCTGTTATCCGTCAGGTGGTGCTGGCCAAGAAGCCCGAGGCCAAGGCACCCGTCACCGAGGTAATGGAGAGCAACCTCGGCGAGATCTCCCGCCACCTGGCCGAGACCTCCATTGCTCACCGCCAGGAGGATACCCGCCACTTCGCCCAGGACTACCCCATCCTGCCGGTGCGTCGCCGCTTCTGGGACGCCGCCCTGCGCGTGCTCGATCAGACCGGTACCGACAGCCAGCTGCGCAACCAGCTCAGCATGATCCACAAGGCGATCCAGACGAACCTGGACGCCCCGCTGGGCAACATCATCCCCGGTGACTACCTGTATTTCGACGCCACCGACAAGCTGCTGCAGTTCCGCATGCTGCCGCGCAAGCTCCACGACGCCACCCAGCAGTGGCGTAACGGCAGCGAAGATGAGCGGCTGATGGCCCGCGCCTGTGCCGTGGTCTTCCTGATCAACAAGGTCGCTAGCACCAATACCGAGCTCGGCCTGCATCCCACCCTGGCCAATATTGCCGACCTGCTGGTCGATGACCTCAAGGCCGGCAGCAGCTCACTGCGCAGCCGCCTGCCGGCTCTTCTCGACGCGTGCGAATTCATCATCAAGGTGGGCGACGAGTACCGCATCCAGACCGAGGAGAGCGCCGCCTGGAACGACGCCTTCCTCTCCCACAAGAGCACCCTGGGCAACGCCACGCACCAGATCGAGACCGAGCGTGACGACCTGATCCGCCAGCACTTCGCCAAGCAGGTCGGCAACCTTACGGTGAGCCACGGCGAGTCCAAGGTCCCGCGCCCGCTCTCGCCGGTCTTCGACATGACGCTACCCAAGGATGCCGCCGAGAGGCTCTACGTCTGGGTGCGTAATGGCTGGTCCGATGACATCAGCCAGGTGCGCGCCGACGCTCGCCAGGCAGGGTCGGAGTCACCCACCCTGTTCGTGTTCATTCCCAAGCGTTCCGCCGACGAGCTGCGCAACCAGCTGATCGAGTTCAAGGCCGCCAGCGCCACCCTGGAGACCCGCGGCACCCCCGGCACCCCCGAAGGGGAAGAGGCACGGGCCGCCATGCAGACCACCCGCGATGCCGCCCAGCGGCGCATCCGCGAGCTGCTCGACGAGGCCTTCAACGGCGCCCAGGTATTCCAGGGCGGCGGTAACGAGATCGTCGGCGGCAACCTGCGCGAGGCCATCCAGGAAGGCGCCGAGAACGCCCTGGCTCGACTACACCCCAAGTTCCATCAGGCCGACCACGCCGGCTGGGAGAAGGTCTATGCCAAGGCCAAGCAGGGTGCTCCCGATGCCCTCAAAGCCGTGGGCTTTGAGGGCGAGCCGCAGAGCCATCCGGTGTGCAAGGCCATCCTGAGTTTTCTCGGCGGCGGCAAGAAGGGTAGCGAGATACGCGACCACTTCGAGCACGGCGACTACGGCTGGCCCCAGGATGCCATCGATGGCGCCCTGCAGGTGCTTCTGGTCGCCGGCCAGATCCGCACCACCGATGGCACCGCCCCCCAGGAGCTGGACCGCCGCGCCATCGGCAAGACCGAGTTTCGCGTGGAGGCCACCACCATCTCCGCGGGGGAGCGCATCAAGATCCGCAAGGTGATGCAGAAGCTCGGCGTGCAGGCCAAGTCTGGCGAGGAGTCGGCCAAAGCCACCGAATTCGCCGACAAGCTCCGAACCCTGGCCGAACAGGCCGGTGGCGAGCCGCCAGCCCCGGAGGCACCACGTTTAGATGCCCTGGAAGCCGTGCGTACCAGCAGCGGCAACGACCAACTCAAGGCCATCGTCAGCAACCAGGCCGAGCTGCTGGCCGCCATCGACGAGTGGCAAGCCACCGCCGAGAAGATCCGGCAGCGCCGCCCCGCCTGGGCCACGCTCAAGCGATTGGCCGACCACGCAAAGAGCCTGCCTGACGCCGAGCCGTTGCTGGCCCAGGTCAGCCAGATCCGCGAGCACCGCTCGTTGCTGGATGATCCGGACCCCGTCCAGCCACTGCTGGCCAACCTCACCCAGCAGTTCCGCGACACCTTCAACAAGCTGCAGCAGCGCTACAACGATGAGCATGCCGCCGGCATGCAGCGCCTGGAGGCGGACGACAACTGGCAGCAGCTCTCGCCGGACCAGCGCCACGACCTGCTGGCCGCCAAGCGCCTGACGGCCCACGACACCCCCGAGATCACCCTCGGTGGCACCGACCAGGTGCTGGAAACCCTGAACCATGTGCGCCCCGACGCCCTGGCAGACCGCATCGCCGCGCTGTCCAGTCGCTTTGATGAGGTGCTGGTCAAGGCAGCCGAGGAGATGGAGCCCGAGGTGCAGTTCGTCAACCTGCCGCGCCGTACCCTCAAGAGCGAGGCCGATATCGACACCTGGCTGGAAGACGTTCGGCATGAGCTGCGCGAGGCCCTGCAGGACGGGCCGGTGATCACCCAGTAGGAGAGCAACAGTCCATGAGATCACGCCGTGACATCGAGGCGCTGCTGGCGGAACTGGAACACTGCATTGCCGATGACCTGGAAGACCAGGACCTGGACTTCAAGCAGTGGGACACCAAGAGCCGCGACAAGGCCGTGAAGAAGGTGGTCGAGATGGCCATCTGCATGGCCAATGGCGGTGGCGGCAGCGTGGTATTCGGCGTGGCGGATCGTGCATCCGGACGCGAGCAGGCCGTGCTGGGCGTGCCGCCGGAAATCGACGTCAATGTGCTGAAGCGGGCCGTCTATGATCAGACCGACCCCCACATTACCCCAGTGTTCGAGGAACTACACGTCCCGGAGGGCACCGGCCGGGTGCTGATCATGCAGGTGCATCCGGGCATGCCGCCCCACACCGATACCAAGGGGGGCGGCACCATACGCATCGGCAAGGACTGCCAACCGCTCACCGGTACCCAGCGCCGCAAGATCGGCGTGGAGACCGGCGATACCGACTACACCGCAGAAACCCTGGGCCCCGTCGACGATGCCCTCTTTTCACCCGTCGCCCTGGAAGCACTGCGCAACCTGGCCCAGCGTGAAAGAGTCCCCGATGAGCTGCTGCGCCGCTCCGACCGGGAGCTGCTCGATACCCTGGGCTTGATCCGCAAGGGGCAGGTCACCCGCGCCGCTATCCTGCTGGCCGGTACCGAAGAGGCGCTGCGCGAGCATGTGCCCGGCCACCTGTGGACCTTCCTGCAGATGCGTTCCGATACCGAATACGGCATTCGCGAGGACCGCGTCAGTGCCCTGCCTCTATCAGTGCAGCGCATCGAGGAGCTGCTGGTGCCCTTCAACCCCATCACCACCGTGCAGCAGGGCATGTTCCATTTCGAGTACCGCACCTGGCCCGAGGTCGCGGTGCGCGAGGCGCTGATGAATGCCTTCTGTCACGGAGACCTGCGCCTTGCCGGCCCCGTGATGGTCAAGCTCTACCCCCAGCGCCTGGAGATCAGCAACAACGGCGGTTTTATCGCTGGGATCAGCGAGCACAACATCCTCCACCACCAGCCAGCCGCCCGAAACCCGCTACTGGTCGATGCGCTGGTCAAGCTGCGCCTGGTCAACCGTAGCAACCTCGGGGTAGGCCGCATGTTTGAGGCCATGCTGATGGAGGGCAAGGAGCCACCGGTGATCCGCGAGATCGGCGACTCCGTCGCGGTGATCTTCCACAAGCGGGAGATCAATGCGGCGTTCCGCCAGTTCGTGGCCGAAGAGAGCGAGAGCGGTCGCAGCCTCGGGGTCGATCAGCTGCTGCTGTTGCAGTATTTCCTCCAGCACCCGGAGGTCGACACCGCCACGGCAGCGGGGCTCTGCCAGCGCACCGAGCCAGAAACCCGTGAGTTGCTCGCCGATATGGAGCGGCAGGGCTACGTAGAGCATGGTGGCAGCGGTCGCGGGGCCTACTGGAGCATTCACCCCGAGCTCTATGCACGGCTTCGTGCCGATGGCAACGCGGAGACACGCCGGCGCATCGACTGGGATGCCGCCAAGACCCGGGTGCTCAGCATCCTGATCGAACGCGCCAAGCGCGGCGAGGCGGGCCTCACCAACAAGGAAATTCGCCAGATCACACGCTTCGACCGCAACCACGCCTATCGCCTGATGCGCGAGCTACGGGAAGAGAACCCGCAGATCCAGCCCCCCGGGAAGGGCAAGCACGCCCGTTACGAATACCGCAATACGTAGCGCAATGCGCTGCGCATTAGAATGAGCATTAAACGCCGCCCAATGCGCACAGCAACGCTTACGTGCAAATGGACACGCATTCGCAGGGAAAACGTTGGAAGGGATAAACAAGGACAGCAGCATGCAGCCACTCGACAAGACACTCCGCAACCAGCTCGACCGCACCGTGCGCAAGGCCCGCCCGGTGGCCGAACAGGCCGCCCAGGCCGCCCTGGAGCAGCTCGGCGTCGGCGAAGAGAACCCGCCCAGCTACCTCAGCGAGGGCCAGCGCGCCCTGCGCCGCCGGCTGCGTGCCCACGCCCGCAGCCTCGGTGACCCGCTCAAGGAGGGCGCCCAGGCGGTCACCCGACTGATCGGCGAGATCGCCTACGAGCACTGGCACCGCATGCTGTTCGCCCGCTTCCTGGCCGAGAATGAGCTGCTGATGTACGACGGCGTGGCCGTCACCCTGGAGGAGTGCGAAGAGCTGGCCGACGAACTGAACGAGGAGAAAGCCGAACAGGGCGAGCGCACCAGCGGCTGGGCCCTGTCTGCCCGGCTGGCCAGCACCATGCTGCCCCAGGTATTCCGTGTCGACAGCCCGGTGTTCGAGCTGACCCTGGCCGCAGAGTACCAGCGTGACCTGGAGGGCCTGCTGATTGACTTGCCCGCGGAGGTCTTCCACGCCAGCGACAGCCTGGGTTGGGTCTACCAGTTCTGGCAGAGCGACAACAAGGAGCGCATTAACCGCTCCGAGGTGAAGATCGGCGCCGATGAGCTACCCGCCGTCACCCAGCTCTTCACCGAGCCCTATATGGTCAGCTTCCTGCTGGATAACAGCCTGGGGGCCTGGTGGGCCACCCGCCGCCTGTCGGAAACCGACCTGGCCAGCGCCGAGAGCGAGCAGGAGCTGCGCGACAAGGCCAGCCTGCCCGGCGTGCCGCTGGAGTACCTGCGCTTCGTCAGGGACGAGGAAACCGGCCACTGGACCCCGGCCGCCGGCACCTTCGACGCCTGGCCGCAGTGCCTCGCCGAGCTCAAGACCCTGGACCCCTGCTGCGGCAGCGGCCACTTCCTTGTCGCCGCCCTGCTGATGCTGGTGCCCATGCGCATGAAGCTAGAAGGCTTGAACGCCCGCGACGCCGTGGACGCGGTACTGCGCGACAACTTGCACGGCCTGGAGATCGACCAGCGCTGCGTGGAGCTGGCCGCCTTCGCCCTGGCCCTTACCGCCTGGCGCTACCCCGGCACCGGTGGCTATCGCAAGCTGCCCGAGCTGCATTTGGCCTGCTCCGGGCTGCCCATCAGCGTGGCCAAGGAGGAGTGGAAGGCACTCGGGCTGGGCAAGAAGAACCTCACCATCGCCCTGGACTGGCTCTACGACAGCTTCAAGGACGCCCCCATCCTCGGCAGCCTGCTCGACCCCACCCGCACCAGCGCCGCCAAGATTGCCCAGTGGGAAGAGCTCTCCCAGGCGCTAAATCAGGCGCTTGCCCAGGAAGGCAGCGACGAGCAGCACGAAGCCGCCATTACTGCCCAGGGCCTGGCCAAGGCCGCGACCCTACTGGGGGATCGCTACCACTGGGTCATCACCAACGTGCCTTATCTCTCACGTGCTAAGCAGCATCCCAATCTTAAAGCATTCTGTGCCGACTATTATCCGGCGGCCAAGAATGATCTGGCCACGGTTTTCCTCGACCGCTGCCTGGAGCTATGCGTGGAGGGTGGCACCACCAGCAATGTGCTGCCGCAGAACTGGCTATTCCTGACCAGCTACAAGAAATTTCGTGAAAAGCTACTCCAGAACGACAATTGGCACCTAATTGCACGGCTGGGGCCAGGTGCCTTCGAGACCATTAGCGGCGAAGTGGTCAAGGCGATTTTGATCAATATTAGCCGTGCCAACTTCACAGGACAGTCTGTGGACCTCCTGAACTCAGATAGCCTGAGTAATCTTCTGCGGGGTGTAGATGTTTCAGAGGGACGGTCAGGATATGAGAAATCAGCCGGGCTACTAGCAAGTGAAATAAAGAGCCTAAAGCAGGAAAATCAGTTAAAAAATCCCGACAGCACAATAATACTCAACGAATCATCGGAATGCCGCCTATTAAGTGAAGAAGCAGATGGCTTAGCTGGAATACTGAATGGTGACTCCCCGCGCTTTCAAAGGCAGTTTTGGGAATTTCTATATAAGCCTGAATACTTTGTTTTTCAACAAGGGACTGTTGTTAGCACCACACACTTTGGCGGGCTTGAAAAGGTGATTGAATATGACGACATAAATGGTCACATGCGTTTGCCTGCAGAATTTAGAAGAGAAAGGCTTCACGATTCTGATCAGCGCGGCAACTCGGCCTGGGGAAAGTGGGGTGTGGCAATAAGCCAAATGAACTCACTGCCATCATCACTATATATCGGCAATAAGTTTGACTCAAATATCGGCGTCATACTTCCAAACAAACAGAAAATCATGGCAGCGCTTTGGTGTTATTGTTCCTCGGCCGATTACAGCATCAGCGTCCGTGAAATAGACCAAAAACTAAATGTAACCAACGCCACTCTCATTAAAGTTCCTTTCGACAGGGATTACTGGACAAAGATTGCAGAGAAAAAGTACCCCCACGGCCTTCCTGAACCCTACTCCGACGACCCGACACAGTGGATCTTCCACGGCCACCCCTGCGGTTCGGTGATCTGGGACGAGGAGGCCAAATGGACCGCCCATGGCTCGCTGCGCACCGACGACAGTGTGCTGCAGGTCGCCGTGGCCCGGTTACTGGGCTATCGCTGGCCGGCGGAGCGGGACCCGGAGATGGAGCTGGCCGAGGAACAGCGCGAGTGGGTCCAGCGCTGCGAGGCGCTGCTCGGCCATGCCGACCGCGATGGCGTCGTCTGCCTGCCCGCCGTGCGCGGCGAGCGCCGTGCCGTTGACCGCCTGGTGGCGCTGCTGGCCGATGCCTACGGCGACCAGTGGTCTGCCTCCATCCAGAGCAAGCTGCTGGAGAGCGTCGATCACGCCGGCAAGGATCTGGAAAGCTGGCTGCGTGACAAGTTCTTCGCCCAGCACTGCAAGCTGTTCCAGCACCGCCCCTTCATCTGGCACATCTGGGACGGCCTCACGGATGGCTTCTCGGCGCTAGTAAACTACCACAAGCTCGACTACAAGGCGCTGGAAACCCTCACCTACACCTACCTGGGCGACTGGATCACCCAGCAGAAGAAGCAGATCAACGACGGCATCGACGGCGCCGAAGCCCGCCTCGCCGCCGCCGAGGCGCTGCAAAAGAGCCTGGAGCTGATCCTCGAAGGCGAAGGCTATCCAGACCAGGGTTACGGCTACGATATCTTCGTGCGCTGGAAGACGCTGGAGGAGCAGCCCATCGGCTGGCACCCCGATCTCAACGACGGCGTGCGCCTCAATATCCGCCCCTTCCTGTCGGTCCCCGACGTCAGGAAGAAGGGCGCCGGGGTGCTCGTCCACAAGCCCAACATCCACTGGAAGAAGGACCGCGGCAAGGACGTGGAATCCGCCCCCTGGTACCACCTCGGCCCCCAACTGGGCGAAGCCAAGGGCGCCAGGATCAACGACTACCACCTCACGCTGGCGGCGAAGAAGGCGGCGAGAAAACCATAAGAAACAGTGCAGTTATGCGCAGGGAGGCGAACGATGGCCAAGATCACCGATGCAGTCGACCCCGGCAACGCCGGGGGCAGTGTGCTGATCCCGGAGATTCCAACGGAGCCCAATCGCCCCGTCAATTTCAGATGTAACAAGTGCGGGAAGGTCTTCACGGATCGCGAGGCAAGGCGGCAGCACGTCTTTGACCAGCACCCCTTCAAGCGCCCTCAGCTGCTCATAGGCAGCCGCATGGTCAAGGAGCGGGGCGAGGTGATTGCCAGCCCGTTCCCGCCGGCGGACTGGGTGATGCAGCAGGCAGAGCGGATCGTGATCGATCAGCAGGACGTATCCAGCCGTCAGGCATGCCGCCGACTCAGCCAGCTCACCTCGGGCTTTCACGAGGTCACCCTGACCAGCGCCGACTACTCGGTGACCTACCATATCGAATTCGATATCCCCACCGAGGCACAGCTGGCCAAGGTGGAGCGGGCCTTCAACACGCTGATCGTCAACCAACCGCTGGAAAGTGACCGTATCGCCCAGTTCATCACCGTGGCCAAGCAAGAGGATGGTGCCAGGTACTACCTGGAAGGCGTCAGCGACTTCCTCTACGGCGTGCTGGCCAAGGACCAGCGGGGCGGCACAAGCCTGGGCCATGATGACTATTCGGCCAAGTACCACGCCGCCCGCGAGGCACTTCGCTTCCTCAACCGCCCTCTGGCCAACCTGATCAAGGCACTGGTCAACTTCAACGATAACGCCTTCAACGAAGCAGAGGCCTTGGCACCCGGTGGTCAGGTCGCGATCGCCTGCCGGGTGCTGAACGGGCTGCGCTCCGGCAAGCACTGCCCGGCTCCCGAAACCAGGGTCGCTTCCGGCCACAATCTGCCAGTGGATACCCTGACCGCTGAGACCATGCGCTTCTGCAGCCTGCCGCTGGCAGAGCAGCAGGAGCAGCTGCCTCAGCTTGTGCACCTGGCCAGCAAGCGCCTGACCACCGACTATGACCGGGTAAAGATCCAGGCGCTGGCAATGAATACCTGCTGGGAAGCGGGCGATCAAGAACTGGCCGCCGGCTGGGCCAAGAAGCTTCGCCACAGCCCGATATTCGAGGCACTGGCCACCCGCATCATCGAGGACGTAGAGAATGAGTGACTCCCCGAAGGACGAGAAAAAGGCCGTAATGATCATCGACAAGGCGACCGGCTCCGTCTCCCGAGGCGAGTCTCGCGGCAAGCAGCCCGACAACGACGAGACCGAACGGGAGGCCGAACCCTCATCGCCGGCCGCAATGCAGCAGGCGTCAGCGACCAGCCGGGATAGGCGGCCCGGTGGGCACTATCGTGCAAGAGAAACCGACCAGGTTGCAATGCCAATGGCGTCGTCATCAGGCCAGGGAGGGGCCATGGAGAATGACAGCCCATCCAGCAAAGGGCCCAAGGGCAGCAAGGCCGTCACGCGGGTCTTCGATATCATCAAGCGATTCTATGCCTCCTCGGGCACAGCGAAGAAGATCACCGAGCCGGCCCTGAAGAAGCTGGAGGAACGCACGCTCTCGGCTGTCCAGCGCTCGGAGCTTCTCGACCTTGCCCAGCGCGAGGACGCCTCGCTTGCCCGCACCGTCAACCTGGCCTTCGCCGCCTTCGAGATCCACAGCAACCGTACCATCAAGGATCTGCTGCTGAAGTTCGCCATCGACGCTGGTCGCGAGGGGTTCGACCTGGCCATGGAGCGTGTCGATGACTGGCTCCCGCTTAGCGACGATGACCGCATACCCTCCAAGGAACTCTTCAGGCGCTACGCCAGCCGAGCGGAGCAGGCGGCGTCCAGCAAGGGGGTCCCGGCCCAGGAGAAGAAGGAGCGCTTGGCCAAGCTGCGCAACTTGCTGTTCCTGAGCCTGATCTGGCAGGCCAACCAGGGATGGGCCAGAGAAGACGAGATGCTGCGCTTCCTGAGAGCGGAGGGCGTTTTCACCACCAGCACCCACTACCCGACCCAGGCCACGGAGGCGCTATTGAAGGCGGCCTACACCCAGGCCACTGCCGACTTCTCCCCGCTGGGCTGGCTGTCGCGCCAGATCGAGAACACCAAGACCAGCCAGGCCAGCGAACTTGAGCGGCTGAGGCGAGACGTCAAGCGTCTCACCGCCGAGCGCGATCAGGCTCGCCAGGAGTACACTGCCCTGTGCCACGAGCACGACGCCCTGCTGGCCAGGGTCGAAGAGCTTGAGCAGGCGATTCATCGGGAGAAACAGAACGCCCAGACCACCAGCGTCCACCTGGAGGATGACAAGTACCGGTTGCGCTCCCAGGTAACCAAGGCGCTGAAGAGCGAGGTGCCCCGCCTGGAGGAGGCGCTGACAGCCCTGCAGCGCGATCCGCCCAAGCTGCATATCGTCTCGCACTATGTGGACGAGACGCTTGAGCATCTGAAGAAGATCCTGCGCGAGACAGAAGGAGAGTGACATGGTGGTCTTCGGCTTCGATTTCGGCACCACCAACAGCCTGATCAGCCAGGTCATCGGTGGACAGACGGTGGTATTCGACCAGGGGGAGGAGCCCTATCCCTCGGTGGTCTGCTACGAGGGCGATAGCGTCATCTGCGGCAGCGAGGCCAAGAAACGCCTGACGACCCACGAGATTGGCGTCATCGGCAACGTGGTGCGCTCACCCAAGATGCTGCTGGATCGGGAGCATGTGGACGTCGATGGCATCCCGCGGCGTCCCCGCGACATGGTCGCGGATGTCGTCAAGCATGTGGTGTCGAGCACCGAGGAAGACCCACGCTACAAGCATGACCGGAGTATCAGCCGGGCCGTCGTCACGATTCCCGTCGATATGGACGGCAGGCAGCGCCGCGAGCTTCGCGAAGCCTTCCACCAGGCCGGCCTGGTTATCGAGCAGTTCGTCCATGAGCCTATGGCAGCACTTTACGGCTACCTGCGCACCAAGGAAGACCCGGAAAACGAGATCCGCCACCTTGAAGGGCAATACCTGCTGGTATTCGACTGGGGCGGCGGCACTTTGGACCTGACACTGTGTCAGGTCCAGAATGGCATGCTCATACAGGTCCGCAACGACGGTACCTACGAGCTCGGTGGGGACAAGATGGATGACGCCATCCGTCATGAGGTCGAGAAACGCGCCGTCGAAGCGGCAGGGCTCAGCTCCGAGGAGACGGACGTCAACCCGGATGCCAGGCTGCGCCTGCTAATCCGGGCCGAGGAGGCAAAGATCAAGCTCTCCTCGCGGGAGCAGGAGCCCATCTACATCCCGGGATACTTCCGTAACGACGTGAAGGACCCGGATATAGACATCCTGCTGACCCGCAGCGAGCTGGAGGAGATCATCGGCCAGAAGGTTCGCCAGGGAGTGAAGCGTGCCAAGAACTTGATCGAATCTGCCGACCTGACCACCTCGGATATCTCTCTGTGCCTGGCAACGGGCGGCATCGTCAACATGCCAGCGGTCAAGTCGGGCCTGTATGAGATGTTCGGTGCCACCCGGGTCGAGATCTCCGAGCGCGGCTTCTCCATCATCTCGGAAGGGGCCGCATGGATCGCCCATGACCGCGCACGCTTACGCCTGGCCAAGAACATCGAGGTTCATGCGGCACGCAACCAGTACTACCCGGTAATTGGCGCTGGCTATGAGATGCCCACTTCCGGCGAGGTCAGCGAGTCGGAGATACTGACCCTCTACTGCACCGATCCGCGTGACGGAGTCGGCAAGATCAGCCTGTACTCCCCCACCCGCCACGGGCGCCAAGTACAGCCCAACGACTCTCGCCAGCCACTGGCGTGCCTGAACGTCAAGGTCGAGCCCTCGATGCAGCAACTGTTCGAGCGGATCATGCTCCATCTGGAGGTGGACGATAACCTGATCCTGCATGCCTCGGCGAAGTCTGCCATCAAAGGAGACAGCGACTACCGGCCCATTCACGAGCTGGAATTCGGCCTGGATATCATGCAGGGCATTACCGGCCATTCATTGAACGAGCCGCACAACCAGAAGGTTGAGGCCGAGAAATCTGAAAAAAAGCCTGAGGGTCGCAGCAGCCAGAGCGATCAGCCGGTAGGCAGTATCCTGCTGCGACCCAACGTGGCCAGGCATGAGGACATCACGTTGGTGCCCGGTGAGGCCCTGACCAGAAAGGAGATGGGCAGGCCTGGCGGACACTTCAGCCGGGTCGAAGAGCTGAGCCCGATACAGCGCGAAGAACGAGCCTGGTATGCGCCCTGCAGCTACTGCGGGAAACGCGCCGGTGATCCGAAGTGCCGCTGCCTTTCCGAGCAGAGCCGAAGCGGTCCTGGCAGTTTCCGAGTCAGGGACTGATTTCCGGTAAGCTACTGGGGTTAAAGCATTCGCAGCGAGGAGACACGCCATCCCATGGCTATCATGGAACAGCTCATCAGAGGCATCCGCAGCGCCGCCGCCTACAACCCGGACGTGCAGGCGGCGCCGGCCTGCATCTTGTGGCCAGACCGCGAGCGGCTATGGGAGCCGGTGATCGCACAGATCCAGGCAGAGCTGCCTGAGCTCTTGGTACTGGGCGACTATGCCCCAGAGCAGCTCCGCGGTCCGGCCATTTGGCTGCGCTGCGCCATTGCCGGCACGGTAGACGGTATCGACGTCGATTCAGAAACACCGCCGATCCTCTACCTGCCCGGCGTGGGTCGTCAGGATCTGCGCGCCGTCAGCGAGTGCCCCGAGGCCTTGAAGCCGCTCGCCGAGCTCCAGTACCGCGGGGTGCTCTGGTCCCAGGTCAACGCCAAGGACTGGACACCACGGGCGTTTCTCTCCTCCCAGCAAGGTGGGCTAGGGCTGGAGGTGGCCGGCGACGCCGCCACGCGCCAGGCGCTGCTGGCCGCCCTGCCCCGGCTGCTGAGGGAGTCACTCGCTGACCTGCAGGGCCGCCACCTGGACGCCGAGACCTTCAATACCCTGCTCACCGGCGGCGACCCGGTGCGCGACCTGCTGGACTGGCTCAACCAGCCCGAGGCGATGAGGGCCAGCTGGCCCCTCCACGAATGGCAGGCGTTCTGCCAGGTCTGCCACTCCCGCTATGGCCTTCACCCGGAGCGGCAGAGTGCGCTGGAAGCCGTGGAGCGGCTGACTCAGCGCCAGGGCAACTGGAAGACGGTATGGACGCGTTTCACCGAGGCCCCCCGCCGCTACCCGCAGCTGATCGAGCAGATTCGCCAGCTCACGCCGCCTACCCTGGATTTCTTCCCGGAACCCGAGCAAATGGAGATCTGGCCACAGCTCAACCGCCAAGAGGAAGAGCGGCTCTATCACGACCTGTGTGCGCTCGGCCAGTTGCCGGCTCACGAGGCGAGGGAACGGCTGGAAGCTCTGGAGGGCGAGCACGGCCAGCGCCGCGATTGGGTGTGGGCGGAGCTGGGCGAAAGCCCGCTGGCCATGGCACTGGCCCCCCTCGCCGAGCTGGGTCGGATGACTTGGCGCAGCCTGGCGGGTGGGCACGCCGAGGATATGCGCCAGGCGTACCTCAGCGAGGGCTGGAAGGCCGATGATGCCCTGCTCAGGGCACTGGACCAGGTCACCGGCCAGCGCGAGCAGGAGGCGATCTTCACCGCGGCACACACGGTGTATCTGCGCTGGGCCGATGAGGCCGCTCGCCATCTTCAGCGGGTGTGGCAGCCCGGCGTGGATGGACTGAAGCGTGGCGAGGCATCGCCCAATGCCCGCCCCGGTGAGTGCGTGCTGTTCGTGGATGGCCTGCGCTTGGACTGTGGCAAGCGCCTGACTCAGCGCCTTGTCGCCCAGGGCCTGGAAGTCGCCGAGCACAGCACCTGGGCGGCGCTGCCCAGCGTGACCGGCACCGGCAAGTACGCGGTGGCGCCGATCCTCGGCAGCGATGGCATCCACGAGGAGCCTGACGGCTACCAGTTCACGCCCATCACTCGCCACCTGTTCCAGAAGCTGCTGCGCGAGAATGGCTGGCAGGTGCTGGAGCGCCGCCAGGTAGAGCAGCTGCACAAGGAGACCCTGGATACCTCCAAGCCGGCCTGGTGCGAGTTCGGCGATATCGATCACGCCGGCCATGAGCGTGGCTGGAAGCTGGCTCAGCACGTCGATGACATGCTGGGGGAAGTCGCTGAGCGTATCCAGGCATTGCTGGCCCAGGGCTGGTCGCAGGTGCGTGTGGTCACCGATCACGGCTGGCTGCTGCTGCCGGGCGAGCTGCCCAAGACCGAGCTGCCGGCCAGCCTGGTGGAGACCAAGTGGGGGCGCTGTGCCGCGCTCAAGCCGGGAGCCCACACAGACGCGGCCCGCTTCCCCTGGTACTGGAACGAACAGGTACACTTCGCGCTGGCGGAGAGCATCCACTGCTTCAAGGCGGGCGAGACCTACACCCATGGTGGACTCAGCCTGCAGGAGTGCGTCACGCCGGAACTGGTGGTGACCGGCAGCGCCGGCCCCAAGCCCTCGGTGCTGATCGATGACCTGGTGTGGAAAGGGCTGCGCTGTACCCTTGTGGTGGAAGGCGACAGCGACGGACTGACGCTGGATGTTCGTAGCCATGCCGGTGACCCGTCCAGCAGCCTGGTGCTCTCGCCCAAGCCGTTCAAGACGGGTGGCAAGGCCTCGGTAGTCGTCGAGGATGACGACCTCGAAGGGGAAACCGCCTACGCCGTGGTGCTGGATGACAACGGCAAAGTCATTGCTCAGCGCTCCACCATTATTGGCGGCACTGCATAGCCCTTGATAACAGACACAGGGAGACGTCATGGAACTCGATGAACTGGATCGTAAGGCGGCTGAGCTGCTGGATGGCTATCTGGTGCGCAAGGATCTGGTGCGCACCTTCGCCCGGCAGTTTCCGGTTCCCACCTACGTGGTGGAGTTCCTGCTCGGCCGCTACTGTGCCAGCACCGATCCGGATGAGATCGAGGAGGGCCTAGAGGTGGTGCAGCGGCAACTCAAGTCTCGCACGATCAAGGCCGGCGAAGAGGAGCTGTTCAAGGCTCGCGCTCGCGAGAAGGGCGAGATCAAGATCATCGACCTGATCCAGGCCCGCCTGGATACCAAGAACGACACTTACATGGCCAGCCTGCCCAGCCTGCGCCTGACCGACGTGCGGATTCCCGACGAGCTGGTCAGTGAGCACGAGCGTATGCTGACCGGCGGTTTCTACGCCGAACTGACCCTGGAATACGACGCCAGCATCGCCCAGGAGCAGGGCGGGCGCCCCTTCGGCATCCGCGCCCTGCGCGAGATCCAGCTCTCCAAGCGCGACGTGCTCGACGAGCTGGCCCAAGCCCGCCAGCACCTCACTACCGAGGAGTGGAAGGCCTTCCTGTTGCGCTCCACCGGCATCGAGCCCGCGGGGCTCACCGAACGCCAGAAGGACGCCATGCTGCTGCGCATGGTGCCCTTCGTGGAGCGCAACTATAACGTCGTCGAGCTCGGTCCACGCGGCACCGGCAAGAGCCACCTCTTCCAGCAGGTCTCGCCCTATGCCCACCTGATCTCCGGCGGCAAGGCCACCGTGGCCAAGATGTTCGTCAATAACGCCAATGGCCAGCGCGGCCTGGTATGTCAGTACGACGTGGTCTGCTTCGACGAGGTGTCCGGTATCTCGTTCGATAACAAGGACGGCGTCAACATCATGAAGGGCTACATGGAGAGCGGTGAGTTCTCCCGCGGCAAGGAGAGCATCCGCGCCGACGGCTCCATCGTGCTGGTGGGCAACTTCGATGTGGATGTGGAGCACCAGCAGCGCATCGGCCACCTGTTCGGCCCGCTGCCGGAGGAGATGCGCCACGACACCGCCTTCATGGACCGTATCCACGCCTTCCTGCCCGGGTGGGACGTGCCCAAGGTTAGCAAGGAACTGCTCACCGACCACTTCGGCCTGGTCAGCGACTTCCTCTCGGAGTGCTGGAGCCAGTTGCGCAGCCAGAGCCGCGTCTCGCAGTGGCAAGGACGCGTCTTCTTCGGTGGCGCCCTGTCCGGGCGAGACACTAACGCCGTCAACAAGACCGCCAGCGGCCTGCTGAAGCTGCTCTACCCTGGTGATGACCTATCACCCAGCGACGAGGACCTGGAGTGGGCGATTCATATCGCCATGGAAGCACGCCGACGGGTCAAGGAGCAGCAGAAGCGCATCGGGGCCGCCGAGTTCCGCAACACCCACTTCAGCTACACCATGGGGGAGGATGGTGTGGAAAAGTTCGTTGCCACCCCGGAGCTGCAGAGCGACAACAGCATCGGCAACGACCCGCTGGAACCCGGTCAGGTGTGGAGCATCAGCCCCGGCGGTCAGGCCAGCAACGGCCAGGAGGAACATCCCGGCCTGTTCCGCATCGAGGTCAACGAGGGGCCCGGCACCGGGGTGAAGATCCTCAATAAGCCCGTACCCCCCGCCTTCCGCGAGAGCATCGGCTACGCCGAGCAGAACCTCTACACCCGCGCCATGCAGCTGGTCGGTGACAAGGATCCGCGTCAGCATGAGTTCACCATTCAGCTGCGCGCCTTCGATGCCGCCAAAGCCGGCAGCAAGTTGGGCGTGGCGGCGCTGATCGCCATGAGCTCGGCGCTGCTCAAGCGCAGTGTCCGTGGCGGGCTGATCGTGGTCGGTGAGATCAACCTCGGCGGCTCCATCGAGCCGATCCACAACCCGGTGACTCTGGTAGAAATCGCCGTGGAGAAGGGCGCCACGGCCATCCTGATGCCCGTCACCTGCCGCAAGCTGCTATTCGACCTCTCGGACGAGATGGCCACTAAGGTGGACATCCAGTTCTACCTGGATGCCCGGGATGCGCTGCTGAAGTCGCTGGGTGAGTAGCACAGCACCTACACCAGCTTGAACGGCTCGATATCGCGGAAGATGCCGGTCTTGGTCATGTCGCGGCGTAGGGTGAAGGCCTCCATCGCGGCCACGGGGTCGACCTGCTCCAGCTGGTCGAAGTGGATTCTGTCCCATTGTTTGCGGGCGACCTTCACGCTGAACAGGTACTGATCGCGCTCGCCTCCGGTGGCGGGGTCGGTAATCTGGCGATAGCCGGAGATCCGCGCTTCCTGCACGGCGGGCAGGCGAGCGAAGACCGCGCCCAGCACGCGGAAGGCGATACCGTGGACGTGGTCACGGTAGAGTTCACTCTGTCTGGTGTCACTCAGCTTGCGCGAGGTGAGCTTTACCTGCTTGGCGGGCATGGTCCAGTACCGGTCCGGCATCTCGTCCACACCAGGGAGGTCGATATCCACGGCAATGGTACTCACGTCGCTGCCGAGGTCGAAGTCGATGGCCGTTTCACGGGGCCAGTCGATCTCCTCCAGCCGCTCACGCAGGGTCTGCTCCATGGCATCGGGATCATGCCGCACGCCATCGCTCTCGCGTTGGTGGCGAGCAAACTCCGCCGCATCATGCTCGGCCTTGCACCACTCCCAGGCGCGGTAGGCCTCGTCGAACGCTGCCTGGCGACGGCGATTCTCCTCCTCCAGGCGGCGCTTGGCCGGTGGCCACAGCAGGTGCCACCAGGCCGGCTGTTGAGGCTGGGGCGGCTGTGGCGGGGGCTCCTCGAAATCACGAGTGGTGTAGCCGTTCATATCCGGATGGGGCGTTTCCTCGTGCAGCCGACCCAGTCGATAGAGATCCTCGTTCAGGCGTTGGCAGTGGCGCTCCAGTTGCTCGCGCAGCGACTGCCTGGCATGACGCCGGAGCACCCGCACCTCGCCTTCGCTCATGGGCGTGCCGTCGCCATGGAAGTAGCGGATGCCGCCCTGAGGGCCGACCTCGAGCTGCACGGGCAACGTCTTGCCTTGTGTCAACAGTGCATCCAGGGTGGCAGCGGGACTGGAGCGCCCGGCGCCACCGCTAGATCCAGACACGCGGCGGTTCCGGGTTTTGAGCTTCTGCCGATAGGCCAAGCCTGTGCCGGGAATACCGGCATGGCCGTGCACGCCACTCGGCCCCACGCTGAGGCTGGCCCCTCGTGGGCCCACCGAGAGCCCCAAGCCTCGTTTGCTCAGATTGAGCCGGATGCCCGGAGCAAGGGTAATGCGACGCTGGAAGCGAAAGCCCACGACGGCGACCTCCTTGTCGGTAGATACAGACAGTGCTTCATTCTGCACTGCGGTGAAACCTTGCTGAAGGCGGGACACCTAAAGCGGCGTAAGAAACAGCAGATTCAGTAGGTCAGCAGCAGCTCTTTCTGCAGCGGTGGAGTTTTCTTTCTGCACGGCAGCCGTGTGCAAAAGCGGCAGTGACACGGTCGAGCAGCACCGGTGCCCCCGGAAGCGACCCTTTACCCTTTCACCTTTGGGGTTTGCAACTCATCGCGCATTTCGGGGCAAGCCCCTTCCCCTTGAGCTCCCCTTCCCTTCCACCTTTCCACCCTTTGGCCCTTCCACCTTTCCACCCTTTGGCCCTTTCACCTTTCCACCCTTTGGCCCTTTCACCCTTTGCTGGCCCCGCTCAGCCGATAGGGCCTGAACATGGAAGGGAACCGCAGATACCGGTAGCAGGACAAAGTTGTTAATGGCCAAGTAAATTGACCCAGTACCGGCCAACGCTTTTGACCCACCCCCGAGG
>NZ_WHMA01000059.1 GCF_010994375.1 Halomonas sp. NO4 | reverse complement strand
CGATCACGGGTGGGTCAATTTTGTTGACCGCTGGTGGGTCACTTCTGATGGCCATTGACAAAAGTGCACGCAAACTGCGTATGATTTGATGGTGTCACTACGAGGACATGACCATGGGCCGCAACATCTTTGACGAGCTCATCGAGGGCTTCGATGCACTGGCAGATAAGCGCCAAGGCAAGCGCACGCTGCGCTCCCACTCCGTCAAGCTGGAGGAGGTTCCCGACGTCACAGCCAGGGAGCTCATCAAGCTACGGGAGCGGCTCAATATGTCCCGCCCGGTATTCGCCATGTATCTCCGCACCAACCCCAGGACGCTGGAGAACTGGGAGCAGGGCCGCGCCAAGCCCAACGCCCAGGCCAAGACTCTGATCCGGCTGGTTCAGAAATACCCGGAAACCATCGAGCATCTCGCATCCCTCAGCTGACCCCAGTGGAGCTTCCCCCATACTGGGTCTATGCTAGAGATCTGATGTATCCAGGAAGGGAAGCCCATGGCCCTGAAATCACTTCTGGCCCGAGCCGTCGCAGCTGGCAAGCAGGCACATCGCCAGGATCAGCAGGACGGCTGGTCTGATGGCTGGCACACCCGGGCGAGTACCACGGAGGCGCTGCGCGTACTGCGCGACTCCACCGCAGATGCGGCCAAGTCCACCGCACAGACCGCAACCACCCAGGAAGGATGGCGGCGGATTTCTCGTGGCGCGAGGAAGGTAGCCGGGGGTGCGGCCATGGTGGCCGGTGGCGTGGCCCAAGGGGTGCTGCAGGCTGCGGATTCTGAAGAGAAAGAAGATCAAGTAGAAAGACAGAACGGCTGGAGGGACGGCCATGCTGGGTACGGGTATTACTACGGTGGCTGGCGTATGGATGATGAAGTGTAGAGCCATCACATGATGGCTCTGCAAGGATTCATCGGCCAAGGTACCGCTACAGCTTCCCTCCCGAGGCGGTTGATTGTGCTTTACTACCCCCTGACCTGCCCGCTCCTTGAGCATCTTCAGAGCCCCGAGAAACACTCTGACCGATTGTGCTACCAATCCGCATCCCAGCCCAACTCAGCACTCCTACCCATAACGTCGGCAGCACCAGAAACATCATCCCCTCCACGAACTGCAGCACCATGCGGTCGTAGAGGTTATTGGCGGCGGAGAGCCAGCTGAGCTTGGCGGCGTCGCTGCGGTAGAGCAGATCCACCAGGTTCGAATTGATCCAGCGAGCGAGCTCCCACCAGAAGGTCAGGAACCACATTGCGAAGAGCCCGAAGGTGGCCATGCCGGCGACCTTCAAGTTGTAGCTGGAGATGACCATGACGAACGGCAGGCAGATGATGATGGCCATCACCAGGATGCCCTGCACCATCGGCAGCGCCTGCTTGAGCATGTCCATGCCGGCCTGGAAGGGCAGGATCGACAGGGTGCCGCCAATGGCGGAGCCGGCTGTGACGGTGGCATCCCAGAAGCTGCTGCCGCCATCCAGGCCGCGAAAGCCCACCACGGCCTGATCGAGGTTGCCGCTGGCCGCACCCGAGCGGGGGCTGACCAGGCGCCGGATCACGTAGTCCTCGGCCTCGCTGCTGGTGAAGACGCTGCGGAAGTCATCCCAGAATCCTGTGCTCACCTCGTCATGCAGCCGGGACCGCAGCCCTACGTTCTCCGCTGACCACCACTCCTGGCAGGAGGGATAGCCGGGCAGGCCGGGGCCAGTGTTGGGTCGGGAGACGTCACGGTCGGCATCGTAGGGGAAACCGGCGATGGGCCGTCCCGCGTAGAAGCTGTCGTAGTAGCCCGGCGTGGTCTGGAAGTAGTCGGAGCCGATCCAGTCCACGTCCATGGCACGTGTCGCCTCGATGGCACCACCCTCCTGCAGCAGCCGGTTTCGCGCCGGGCCAAAGCACTGGCGCTGAAACTCCCCTACTTCCTGTTGCAGCCCCGGATCTTCGATAGTGTGCAGATCCAGCTCCATGCGGATCGACTCGAAGTCCGTCGAGCAGGGGATCGCGTGGATCGCCGCCGCGGTGACCCCGTGGGATACCGCATGCACCCCCGCCCACCACAGCGGCATCCTGGCCTGCTGGCCACCGATGGAGTTCTCGGTCGCCCCGAACGCCCCCTCGGACCAGCCGCCGGAGGCGAACTGGCGGGTGCCGCACTCCAGCGACCGGCTCTCGTCGACATCGGCGGTGGCCAGCTGGACCTGCAGCAGCGGCAGGCAGGTGAAGGCGTAGGCCAGGATCATGGCATAGAGCCGGGTCTCGATGCGGTTGACCGTGAGGATGCCCTTGGTGCCCGCCTCGTCGCCCTCCTGCCGGGCCTTGAACCACTCGGAGAGCACCAGGGTAATGAACGGCACCGCGGCGATGCCGGTGCCGACCATGACGTTCCAGATGGCGTTGTTGATGATCCAGCCCAGCAGCGTCATGGCGTTGGCGAAGTAGTCGAACACCACCAGCGGCGCGGTAAGCAAGCCTCCCATCAGGCACCTCCCAGCTGGTTGATCAGGTTGGTGACTTCCAGCAGGACCAGGATGCCCAGGGCCATCAGCTCGAGCCGGCGGAGCTTGGCGAGTGCTTGCCGCCCGTCGTCATGATCTCGGCGCAGCCGCGCCACCGCCCGGGGGCGCACCTTGCGCCACCAGACTAGGGCCAGCGCGGCGTAGAGGCTCAGCCGCCAGGCCAGCAGCCACGGCCAGGCAGCTCGCCAGGCGTCATGGTGGGCCTCGAGCCCACCCAGCAGCCGCACGCTGATCACCAGAATGATCCCGCTGAGCAGGAACATGGCGATCAGCACCGCGATGGCGACCAGCAGCGATGGCCAGCGACCGGGGCTCACCCAGGAGAAAGCGCGTCGAGCCATCAGTCGCTACCCTCCTCGCCGGCAGGACGGCCACGACCATCCAGAGCCGCATCCGGCCGGAAGGTCTCGCCCTGTGACGCTCCCTGGCTGCGCCGAGCGGCTCGCTCCAGGGCGATGCCAGCGGCGCTGTTGCCCAACGCCTGGCGGATCTCCATCTCGGAGCGCAGCGACTCGATATCCCGATCCAGGGCTACTAGCTTGCGATCCAGTGCCGACATGCCCTGCTCGTTGTCGGCGATGCCCGGGTCGCTGCTGCCGGCCAGCAGCAGCCGGCGCGCCCACAGCGCCTTGGTCAGCGTCCTGGCCAGGGCCATCTCGCTGCTCAGGCGGTGGATCAGCAGCGAGGCCTCGGGGTCGCTGCGCAGCGACTCGATCACCCCGCGGGAGACGGTCAGGCCGTCGCCGGCGGAGACCTGGCGCAGGTTCTCCGGGGTCAGCGGCTCGCTGCCGTCGACCAGCCCCAGAAGCAGCCCATAGACCTCCTGCTGCTCACGCTCCAGCTCGCGCACCAGACCACTGCCGGCCTGAGTCTCGCTGCGCTCGCAGCCGTCGCAGGTGCGAATCGACTGCTCGCCGATCACCGTCTGAGTCCATTCGGCGGCCTCTTCCGGGCTCTGCCAGACCGTGCACATGCCGCCCAGACAGCTCCCTGACCCACTGCCTGACCCTGAGCCGCCGGAACCGCTTCCGCCGGAAGCCCCAGCCAGCCCACCGCCACCGATCCAGGTGCCATCGTTGGTGGCCACCGATCCCCAGCCGCCACCGCCTCCGGCGATGGGTGCCGTGCTGGTGGTATCGCTACGGCCGTGCAGCAGGTTGTAGCCGGCGCGTGCGGTGTCCTCGACCACACGAATCGGCTCCTGGCCGCTGCCTCCGCGACGCTGGCCGCCCACCCAGGTCACGCCCTGGTTGCCGCCAGACTGGTCGACCTGCTCCTGGGCCGCGACGACATCGGCGTTGGACTGGGCCGCGCTCTGCCAGCTCTCGGCCGCGGCCATCTGCTGCCACCCCTGCCCGGTGACCATGTCAGCCATGCGCTCGGACATCTGGCGGCAGGACATGGAAGCCCGGTCGAAGTCGACTCGCCCCTGCAGCACGCCGTTGCTCAAGAGGTCATAGAGCCCCGGGTTGGCACGCTGGATCACCATGGCGGGCAGCGAGGCCACTGCACTTTGAGCGTTCTGGACCACCGTCCCCATCAGGTTCTGGAAGCCGTTGGTGACGCCGTTGAGCTGGTTGGAGACCGTCGCGCCGATATCGAAGTTGCCGCAGGTGGCATTCATGTTCCAGCTGATGCCGAGTCCTCGGCTATTGGGGTTGTAGCCCCGACCGGCAGAGACGCTGAACGGTGAGGCGCCGCCGATCTGGTAGTAGAGCGCATCGGCCGACTGAGCCTGGGCCTGGGTAGCGAACAGCCCCATGATCAGGGCGCCGGCCAGCGGCGTGAGGGTGAACCGTCTCATGCGAGATCCTTTCATCGTCCTCCCTCCTTCAGGGGACTGCGTAGAGCAGGGTCTGCCCGCGGCGCTGGCAGCAGCGATAGGGGCGCCACAGCGACCAGGCATAGTCACCGCCAGCGTCCAGGCGGTCGGAGTAGGTTTCGGTCACGCCGCGGTCCGGCCACACCCGGCAGGATTTGCTCATGTTGGGCGTCAGGCGCTGCCAGCGATGGGTCGAGGCATCACCCTCCTTGACCGGCCCCGGCGGCCAGTAGCCGTCGCGGCTGGAGGCGACCAGCGGCGTGTAGACGTGGGGCTGCCCGGTGCGGGTGACGATATCGGCGGAGCGCTGGACAGTGGTTGCCGCCGTCTTGTAGTCATGCACCTGAGTCAGGAAGCCGCTGCGCGGGTAGATATTGCCCCACAGGTCACCGGGCTGGCCCAGCTCACGCATGCCGGGCGTCAGGGCCTCTGGGTAGAGCGACTCGGGAATCCCGCTGCGCCACGCCAGGGCATCCAGGGTCGAGAGGTGGTAGGGCTGGAAGGGCGTCGCTGCCCCAGCGCAGGTCATGCCGAAGGCGCTGGCGAAGCTGCTGAAGGCACCGCCGGCTGGGTGGCCGATGGCGTCCACGTTCTTGAAGCGCAGATGCTCGTGCCGAGCCCGGTTGGCATCGGACGTGCTCTGCCCACCGGCCAGCGCCTCTCCCAGAGGCGGCGACAGCGTCGCTACCTCCCACCAGGGGTTATCGCCGGTGTTCTCGTAGCTGGAGACCACGAGCTCTGGGATGAAGTGACGCACTTGGACTGAGGTGCGGATCGAGCAGCCCGACCAGGAGCAGTTGAGCCAGACACAGATACCGATGACCTGGTAGTCCAGGCACTGAGTGGAGAGCGACGAGGCGACAATCTGCGGCGTGGTCAGCGCCTGGGCGGGCTTCTCAATTACGCCCAGGCTCAGCACAGCGCCAATCAACAGAGCGCCCAAGGTCCTGGAGCGCATCATGGGTGGCTCTCCTGACTCAGCAGGCGATCGGCTTCGTTCAATGCCTGCTCGACGTCCGGCTGGCCGTAAATCACATGGCGACCATCGATTACCACGGCGGGGACTTTCTCGACACCGAGCTGCCAGGCTCGGGCCAGCCCGAGATAGCTATCGGCATAGCGGTCGACAGTTTCCTGCCACTCCGGCGTCGCCATGCGCTCGCGCATAAGGCCCTCAGCGACGTCAGGGTCTGTGGGCAGATCTTGCGACAGCGCAGCATCCAAACGCCCAGGCGCATCGAGCTCGATAACCGCCATGCCAGACGGCACATTGATGACCGGCTCTCCGGCGGTGGTGAAGACTTCGACGGTCGACTCAGCAAGTGCGGAGCCTGCCAGGCAGGCAGATAGCCCGAAAGCAGCCTGCCAGCCGCGTGGGTGGTGTCTCTCCATGCTTGCCACTCCAGTAGAACAAGGAACTGGCACAGCATTACCGAGCTCGCATGAAGCGGCATCAGGAAATGTTAATTCGGACGTGAGATGTTTTCTGGGGCAGCTATAAGAAGCACAGTGAACGGATCAGCTGACTCATGGCCGGAATCATCTTCGCTTACCTGACCAATAACATTGATTCAAACCAAAGCTGCCACCATAATACTCCTCAACACTCACCCACCACGAGGAAGCTCATGTCCATTCTCAACACCTACATGCAGAAAGAACAGCAGCTCAAGCAGCTCCAGGAAGAGCTCGAAAAGCTAAAGAACGATGACCGCCTCAAGGCCGAGCTGGACTTCAAGAACCACCTCGAGACTCTGATGCGCGAATTCGACAAGTCTGCCGCCGACGTAATCAAGCTGCTGGACCCGACACCGACCGCCGACAAGACCTCCAGCAGCACCAAGAGCACCGGCCGCGCCAAGCGCAAGCTGAAGATCTACAAGAACCCGAACACCGGCGAAGTCGTCGAAACCCGCGGTGGCAACCAGAAGACGCTGAAGGCGTGGAAGGATGAGTATGGCGCAGAGACCGTGGAAGAGTGGCTGGTCAGGACTGAAGCCTGAACACAAGGTAGGATGAATCCAGCGCAGCCTTGCTGCGCTGGATCATAGCATAGGAGAGAAGGAAGTATTAACTGAATGGCCGGTTTCGGCCAAGAGCTGACTTTCAGTATAAGCTGATATAACGTCATAAGCACTGGAGCCGAAGGCACAAGAATGCCATTTCTTGTTAAATGGATAACTCCCGATCAACAAAATCGCGAATTTCCTTTCTAAAGTCATGCCTGCCACTTGCAAGGCTTATCCCTCTACCCACGATGCTGGCAGGATACCCCCGATATTTAGCTCTTATTTCCTTGCAGAAATCTACCCCAAACCCAGAGGATTTCTTGCCAATGGCGCATTCAATGACTTCCCGATTGGCGCCTAGGACTATATCTGCAAACTGAAGCAAAGTGGAATGGTGCATATTGACATAAGCTGCACAGTCGTCGAATCCAAGGGCATTTAGGGGGCCTGCGTGATAAACAACATGCCTCTCGCCTGTTTTTCCTTCGTTATAAGCAGCTCTGTATTCCAGGTCAAATGGTTTAGAATCACCTCGGTCCGGCCAATCGAGAATCACTTGAGCATAGTTTGGTCGCTCATCCTGGACATGTAATGCGAATCGCATAAGCCCATTACTAAATGCGTAACGCACTAGGTTCGGCTTGCAACCAGTGAGAGTTTTTTTCACGACGCTATGGCCCTCAATTACTGAAACGACTATTCGGTAATCGAATGCTAAAGATTCTCTGTCGATTTCTGATCTCCAGGCCTTTGAAGTCTTAAGCAGGCTCTCATAAAGAGTATCTAATCCCTGCTTTTTATATAGCGCTCGAAGATCCTTAAAGTTCCATTTCACAGGAGCACGGGAGTGACCATACTTGGCCTTAACATTTTCAATAACTTGTCGCAAACTGGCTTCATCATTTTGGTTTACCACAATACCACCAAACATAAGAATGTCTGGGATAGTAGACCCCCGAACACCATTCAACTCCGAGTTATCAGCATACCAACGCATAATTATCCATATAATAGTGTATTATCGTGCCGGCAGTATTTGCTGAAAAATCCGCGGTGGGGCGTCAACTGCCGCAGATGCCCCATCAGCATAGTCTGAAGTACTCGATTCGGCCAGAAGCAGACGTATAGTCATTGCTAATATGGTGCAAGCCATAAGCCGCACGCGTTCGCACGTCTGCTGCATGGCCTTGTTGGAGCAACACTCATCATAGTAGCCCTACCATAATGAGCTTGTATCAGCCGCAAAAGGTTTCTCTTTTGGTTCTATGGCGCCCGGGCCGCCGATAGGACTGGAGTGGATCGTAATTATCTTACATCGATAACTCATGATTACTCCTTGCTTGGCCGATACGAATAGGAGTGACAGACTTCGCTATGGTGTATAAACCTCACCAATGAATTGCTTGGTAAATTCCCTGTCAGGAATCGAAAGCGATATATGCTGCGGATCGTCATCATTGCGAAAGGGGAAGAATTCTCCGGTTTCTGCTTTGAAACCTGGTTTGTCCATCGGACAAAACAGTGCAATTCGAAACTCACTCTCATGAGCAAATCGTTCATGCTTATGGAACACGAGATCGACTGGATCTGTAGTTATCGGCCAACCACCGTCTCTATAATACGTGACGCTCCTAGCCATAACCTTAACTCCTTTTAGATTCTTATGCTGTTTGAAAAACTCTATCAAGCATTCAACTAAAGCATCAGCCTTAACCTCAACACAAACATCAGCTTTGAACTTTTCATATAGCTCTGAACTGTCTTTACGATGACTGAGGCAAAGGCAATAGCAATATTGCGTTGGAACCTCTATCACAGGATCCTGGGTCATTACTTCAGATGGTATAGGAATGTTGTTAATGTGTATGCTGCTTAAATTCTTGTCGACTACAAAGGTTTTATACATTTCATAATCACGCATATTGCCATTCTCCATGCTGGCATAATATGCTAGTTCACTGAACCTAAATCCTACATCCCCTTCTATTAGCCTCCTCAGAATAGCATTCTTTCCATACAAATATTTTTCCATGCACCTTCACCCTCTCGAAAGACAATATTAATAAGCCAACATGCCGCCAAGATTTAACTCCACGCGCCGGTTCCATCTATCCAAGGTCATGTAGAAGTCAGCGACGGCTATGTCAATCATCGCTATCGGCCAGGAGCGGCTAATCGGAGAATCCTCATGTAACGCCCGCATTTGCGGCTGGTTTGGAGCGCAGCGGAAAACCAGTCCGGCAAGATGCCGCTTGTTATGTGTATATTGCTTTGTTGTACAGATTTGCTTTCGGCCAGGAGCCGCCGTCCATGAGGCCTAGGTAAATGGCCGCTTTGCTGCTTGCATCGCAACTCAAAAGTCAGTCTAGCTCTCCACCCCAAATGCAGAATTGATCTTCTTGAACAAATGTTCGGCATTGTCGGCGGTGCCTGTTGGTAGGTCACTGATCGACGTCCAGCTGTCGAATTCCTTCAGCATCTCCACGAGTACATTCTTCTTCTTGAGCTCTTGTCCCTGGCGCTGCTTCATGGCGATCTCGACGCGCTTGGCAATCAGGGTCGAGCCATCTTCGGGAAGGTCTTCCAGCCTGAGCGCCAGGCCGTAAGCGCGGTTCACGCACTCGAGAAACCATTCGCTCGGAAACAGGTCTTCGATCGCGACGTCGGTTTTCTTCACGCCGGCTGCTTTGTCAAGCATCAACACCCGAAACTCGTGGCCAGTCTGATCGGCGTAGTCTTTCAGATTCATATCTTTGATCTTCTTGTGTGCCTGGTGGCCAGCTTCATCGGCGTCGAGCAACACTCCGGCATCCCACAGTTGGCCGATCGCGAACGCCGCATACATCGGAGCTTTAGTTGAAGTCTGCGCGGGCCACATATATATATGATCGGACATTCCAACTCTGTCGCTTTTGGTCAGCAACCCCGATAGTTTGCTCAAGATCAGCGCATCGGTTCCTCCCTCGACAATCAGAACCTTACGGTTACCAAGCATACCTGAAAGGTCGGGGGTGAGACCGAGAGCACTTTCGATAACCGCCATTGGAGCCGACTGACTGCTCACTACGCCATGCGTAACCCGCAGATGGTGGCCGCTGTCGGTTTCGATGATGCGCACCCGCTCTGGATTCGCTTGGTCGACCATCGAAGACAGGTGGGTGGTATACATCACCGTGTTGGTTTCTGATAGGTCTTCAAACACACCCAAAAGGTCGCGTTGGCCGCTGTAGTGAAGGTGGATGCCTGGCTCTTCCAGTAAGAGCGTGCAATTCTCAAAGTCACCCTCGGAGGCATGCGTGAACTTCCACGCGAAAGAGACGTACCAACGAAACCCTGTTGAGCGCCGATTCAGGCGAACCGGAAAGCCGATCGCCTCATCCTCAGCGAAGATGTTGAGTGTTGGGCCATCTACATCGATATCGAATTTGACCTTCTTCTGCTTCCACAATTTCTGAAATTGTTGAGTTAGGTAGGCAGACGCCGCACGCTTATCGAACTGGCGCAGTGTCCGACCCTCGGCGCTGCTACCTTTCTCAACGAAGTCATCGAGATCGATCTCCGCAAGATCGAGCACAATCAGGATCGTCTGATCGTCGGTTGAGAGTTCATGGCGCTTGCTGCCCGCCGTGTCTAAACGGTTCTTTAGCTCGTTCAGCTCAACCTGCGCCCCGGAGAATTCGTAGTCCTGAATGAGCACAAAGCGCGGAACGTGTTCACTGGCCCATTCCGATACTTTGTCTTTGGAAAGGCCCAAATCTGCGGCTGCAATCGCGTTGCCCTCTCTGTCGTGCAAGCCGAAACCGGTAAGATATCCATAGCTGCGACGAGCAAATAGACGAAGCCCATCTGGTGGCGTGGCGATCTCGGGCTCAAGCTCACTGCCGTCTTCATCGGTTTGTACTTCCGTCGCAAACTCAAACAAGGATTCGGCTTCACCTTCATCAAACTCAAAGTAGGCTTGGGATACCGTCTTTCCATTGGCATTCTTTTTGCCCTTCCAGTCGTCAACCGGCCAGTCCTCGTCTGGGTTGTACTGGGTCTCAACGAAGGAGTGCAGACAATACAGCGCCTCAAAAATGTTACTTTTACCCGCTTCGTTCTGTCCGACGAACGCCGTGACGTCGGTTGTCTTGATCCATCCGGAATCAATGATGTTCCGATAATTCGAGACACAAAATTCCTCTAACCTCATAAGCCTTCTCCAATTTCAACAACTAGCTTCAATATATATGCAATAAGGCCAATGTGCGAGTCAGAAACTATCTGTGAAAGCCGCCATTAGAACTTCGTGTAGTATTCGGCACTTATGGGTCGTCAACTGCCTCAGCCATCACATCAGTATTGACTAAAATTCCTCACTCGGCCAGGAGCGGAAGTTCAGAAAGACCTGATATAGCGCGGAGCGCACCGGTGGGGTTG
>NZ_WHMA01000058.1 GCF_010994375.1 Halomonas sp. NO4 | reverse complement strand
ATACAGCCCCAACGTATCGGCCAGCGCCGCCTGCTGTTCGGCGCTGGTGACCTGGAGGGTAAGGGTGTCCGAGCGAATGATGGCCATCAACTAACTATATGTTTATCCAGTTTCACCAGCAAGGCTATCGCCTTGCACCGCCTTGACTGTCGATTCATTCCAAAATCGAATCGCAGAATGCGGCGGGATTTTGTTCAAGTCCACCGACGGCGGACAGACCTTCGGGCCGGCGACCGAGGTCGTCAGCAGCATCGGTGGCGCCGGTAACCATGACAAGGAGATGATCGCCACGGGCATTCTCACCGACAAGGTCTACATGGCTTGGTTCGACAACGGCCAGATCCGCTTTGCCGGCTCGGATGATGGCGGCGCCAGCTTTGCGGCCCCGGCCGCCGACGACGGCGTCATCGTCAACGACGTCGGCAGCGGGCAGGGGGCGGTGGTCGCCACCCGCTTGGTCCCCGGCGCCGCCGACACCCCCGCCAGCGAACACGTCTATGTCGCTTGGCGGCAGAGGCTCAATGATACCGATGGCCGAATCCTTTTCGACCGCTCCACCGACAACGGCGCCTCCTTCGGCGACGACGTGGTGGTCGAGGGTAACCTCACCCTCTTTCCGGAGCTCACCATTGACGCGGGCACCGGACCGCGGAATTTTCCGGGTATCGTCGGCGAACATGGCGAGGCACTGGGCAACGACAGCAATGCCTTCCGGGTGAACAGCTTCCCGGCCATGGACGTCTGCAACGACCCGGCGAGCGATCACTTCGGCAATATCTACATCGTCTTCGCCGACAACCGCTTCGGCGACGGCGACGTCTTCCTGAAGTGGTCGGAGGACGGCGGCGAGACCTGGCCGGGCGCCACCCAGACGACCCGGGTCAACAACGATGCCATCGGCAACGGCATCGACCAGTTCTTTCCCTGGATCGACGTGGATGAGGGCTGCAAGATCAACGTCGCCTTCTACGACCGCCGCGACGACGCCCCCGAGCACCTGCGCTTCCACCTCTACCTGGCCCACTCCACCGATGGCGGCGACTCCTTCGACCAAAACTTCAGGCTCTCGACGGCCCCCTCGACCAATGCCCAGTTCCAGGGCGGCTTCATCGGCGACTACCTGCAGATCGCCGCTACCACCGCCGACAGCGCGACCTTCCACCACCAGGTCGACCGGGCAGCGGTGCTGTGGATGAACACCCGGGAAGGCGCCCAGGACATCTATGCCGCCACGGCCCTGCAGACCGGCGGCGGAACCTGGCTCAACGTGGACGTCGACCTGGACTTCGTCTCCCCCGGCGACGTCAGCGACGCCTTCGACGCCATCTAGCACGGCGACGCCAACCCCTTCCAGGATCATGACATCACCTATGACGCCGGCACCGACAAGACGACGCTCGCCTTCATCGATCCCCAGCCTGGGCCGCTGGCGCCCGGCGACCTGGCCCATGTGGGCTTCCTGCTGCAGGCAAACGTCCCGACGATAGACACCTTCTGGACCGGCTCGGGCAATATCGGCGCGATCCCCTTGACCACGGTGGACTTCACCTACGACCCCGACGACCGGGTCGTCACCACCCTGCTATGCAATGACCGAACGGACGGTGCGTCGCTGGCCATCGCCCAGCCGTCCTACGCGGTACTGCCGCTGCCGGTGGAGCTGGAGGCGCTCAACGCCGACGACCTGCCGGGGGCGCTCGCCGCCCAGGGCGAGAGCCTGGCGCTCCTGCCGGCCAGTGCAACGCCGCTGGCCGGAGGCGACTGCTACAGTGCCGATATTCCCGACACTGTGGCTCCCTTCGAGGCGGTGGTGGTGAGCGCCAACCTCGCCTTCCCGAGCGGTCGCGGTCGCGCGGCACTCTTCGCCCAGAAGATCGCCAAGGACGCCCGCGAGGTCGACGGCCCACCCCGGGATCGCTTCCACTACCTAGCCAAGCTGGTCTGCGGCACCCAATCGGACACCACCGACCTGCGCCTCGCCCGGGGGCACTACGCCACCACCCTCAATGCGTTCAACCTCGACGACCGTCCGGCACGGCTCGACAAGACCCTGTCGCTGGCCCCGGGACAACAACAGCCCGGCCGACGCCTGGCCCTGGGCCGCGACGTCCTCCCTCCGGGCCATGCCCTGGCCACCGAGTGCGACGACATCCGCCGGCGAGTCTTCGACGGCACCCTCCCCGCCCCGATCATCGACGGCTACGTGGCGATCGTCAGCGACCGGCGGCTCGAGGTGACCGGCGTCTACAGCACGGCGACGCTGAATGCCGAAGGCACCGCAGAGGATCACAGCGCCATCCATATCGAGCGCGCCACCGAGCGTCGCCTCGACACGCCCGATCCCGACGGCCCGCGTGCCGACCTGGTGATCGACGAGCAGGTGCCGGTCGATGCCATCTGCGGCCCGCGTCGCTGTCGGGTCAGCCTGGTCTTCACGGTGCGCAACATCGGCGCGGCCGCCGCCGGCCCCTTCGAGGTCGAGATCGTCCGCGGCGACAACGATGCCTCGCTGGAGACCGTGGCGGTGCCCGGGGGTCTGGCTCCGTCGGCCTCGATCACCAAGCCGATCACCCTGGGCTATGTGCTGGTGCCGAGGGACGACCGTGAGGTCTGCGTGCGTGCCGATGCCCCTATCGGCGTGGTGGACGAGAGCAACGAAAACAACAACCAACGCTGCCTCGACTTCTGAACGCCCCCGCCGACGCCGAGCCTTAGCCCGCTCATGCCGCAGTGCACCATGGCATCGCTCCCCGCTGCCGCGGTGCACCATCGAAGAGCATCACCGGGGCATGGCACGGCGTCCCCCACCCCGCGCCAAGGCCCTTTCCGACGACGGTTCCAGCGTTCCGACGACACATTGGAATATTCCTTGCAAGGCTTGAGGAAAATGCCTCTGGATAGCGCGAGCCAACGCCATGCCCCCACCCCTGAAGATCCTGCTAGTCGATGACGAAGTGGTGCGCGCCGCCATGGTCGAGGAGGCCCTGACCCACGAGGGCCACGAGGTGATCTGCCACCTGACGAGCCCCGCCAGCCTCAACGAGCGGGTCGCCCACCATGAGCCCGACGTGGTGATCATCGACATGGAGTCCCCCGACCGCGACACCCTCGACAGCATGGCGCTGCTCAACCGCGAGAACCCGCGCCCGGTGGTCTTCTTCGCCGACCAGCACGACCCCGACACCATGCAGGCGGCGCTCAAGTCAGGCGTCAGCGCCTATGTGGTCGACGGCCTGGTACCGGGGCGCGTCAAGGCGATCATCGAAGTGGCCATCGCCCGCTTCGACGCCTTCCAGTCGATGCGCCAGGAGCTCGACCGCGCGCGCAACCAGCTCGCCGAGCGCAAGCGCATCGAGCGCGCCAAGGGGCTCTTGATGAAGCACCAGGACTGCGACGAGGAGCATGCCTACCGCATGCTGCGCAAGCTCGCCATGGACCGCGGCCAGCGCATGGGCGAGGTGGCCGACAGCGTCATCGACATTCTGGAACGCCTCGACAAGGGAGCCTTGTAATGGGAACCACCGACACCCGCACCGTTTCGCCGCCCGAGCTCGAGCGCCTCACCCTGGGCTTCATTCCTCTGCTCGACGCCGTGCTGCTGGTCGTCGCCCGGGAGCAGGGCTGCTTCGCCGCCCAGGGCCTGGACGTCACCCTGTCGCGGGAGAACGCCTGGTCGACCCTGCGCGACAAGGTCGCCGCCGGCGTGCTCGATGGTGCCCACATGCTGGCACCGATGCCGCTGGCCATGAGCCTGGGCCTGGGCCGGGCGCCCTGCGACACCCTGGCGCCCGCCACCCTCAGCCACAACGGCAATACCCTCGTGCTCGCCAACGGCCTCTGCGAACAGAGCGGCGCCACCCTCGACGCAGCGCCAACCGGCAGCGCCCGCGCACTCGGGGTCTGGCTCGGCCAGGCCGGCACTCGCCGCCCGCGCCTGGCCATGGTCTATCCCTACTCCTGCCAGCACTTCCTGCTGCGCGACTGGCTGGCACTGGGCGGCATCGACCCCGACCGCGACGTGGACCTAGTGGCCCTGCCGCCCCCTCGCATGGTGGCCGCCCTGGGCGCCGGCCAGATCGACGGCTTCTGCGTCGGCGAGCCCTGGGGGAGCCTGGCCGACCACGAGGGGATCGGGCGCATCGTCGCCAGCGGTGCCCAGCTGTGGCCCGATCACCCCGAGAAGGTGCTGGGCGTGACCCGCTCCTGGGCGAAGCGCTACCCGGCCACCCTCGCCGCCTTGCTGCGCGCCCTGCAGGCCGCCAACGACTGGCTGGCCTCCAGCGACGACCACCGTCGCCAGGCCCGCGACTGGCTCGCCCTGCCCCCCTACCTGGATCGCTCGGTGAACCATCTCGCCGGTCTGCCGACGCACGAGGCGGCGCCCGTCCACCAGCGGCTGTTCGGCGACAACCTGCTGCGCCCCGATCTCGCCGCCCTGGGGCGGGTCGTCGAGCCGCTGCAGGCTCAGCTACGCGACACTGGCCGCCCCCTGCCGCCCCAGGCCCTGCGCGAGTGTTACGACCCCGTGCATCTCGATGCCGCCCTGCACCAGTGAGGGGCAACGGCCGCCGCCCACGGCGGCGGCAGGGCCAACGACGCCAAGCACAACTTACTGATAAAGAAACAAAAACCGACATTTCCCGGGAACCTGGCCGGATTCTTGATTGATAACGGGTAATCCGGCGATCAACGGCGATCGCCACCGATTCGACAAAGACGTCTCAGCGCGCCCACTGCCGGGCAGCGCCGAGACGTCTTTTGTTTTGGCGAGGCATCGGAGGTGCCAGACCATGCACCCAACTCATCCCGCTTCTCGCGAGCACCTGGTGATCGTCGGCAACGGCATGGCCGGCCACCGGCTGGTCGAAGCGCTGCTCAAGCAGCCACGCCGCCCGGCCCGAATCACCGTGCTCGGCGACGAACCGCAACCGGCCTACAACCGCATCCTGCTCTCGCCCTGGCTGGCCGGCGAGATGGCGCGCGAGGCGCTCACCCTGCGCGACGCCGCCTGGTACGCCGACCAGGGCATCGAGCTGGTGCTCGGCGAGCGGGTCGCGACGATCGACCGCGCGTCGCGCCGGCTGACCACCGATGCCGGTCGCACCCTCGGCTACGACCGCCTGGTGCTGGCCACCGGCTCGCGCCCAGCCATGCCAGCGGTGCCCGGCCTCGAGCTTTCTGGCGTCCACGGCTTTCGTGACCTCGACGACGCCGCGGCCCTGGCGCGTGCCGCCGAACGCGGCGGCCGCGCCGTGGTGGTCGGCGGCGGCCTGCTCGGCCTGGAAGCCGCCGAGGGGCTGCGCAAACGCGGACCGCGCCAGGGCAGCATGGCGGTGAGCGTGCTGCAGCGTTCGGCACGCCTCATGAACCGCCAGCTCGACGCCACCGCCGCCGACCTGCTGGCCGCCGAGCTCGGCGGTCGGGGCCTGACGATCCACACCGGCGTGCAGCTGGCATCGATCGAGGGCGACGGCCAGGGCCGGGTGACCGGCGTGCAGCTCGCCGACGACCGGTGCCTGCCCGCCGACTGCGTGGTCATCGCCGCCGGCATCGCCCCCAACGTGGCGCTTGCCCGCGAGGCCGGGCTAGCGGTGGATCGCGCCGTCGTGGTCGACGAGTTCCTGACCACTTCCGACCCGCGGATCCACGCCCTGGGCGAGTGCTGCGAGTTCCAGGGCACCACCTACGGACTGGTGGAGCCGATCTGGCGCCAGGTGGAGGTGCTGGCCGCCACCCTGTGCGGTGACGACGTCGCCGGTTATCGCGAGCAGCCCAGCGCCACCCAGCTCAAGATCAGCGGCATCTCGCTCTACGCCTTCGGCCCCACCGAGGCCGACCCCGATCACGAGGTGCTCGCCTACCACGACCCCGAGCAGGGCGACTACCGCAGTCTGCTGCTGCGCGACGGCCGACTCGAGGGCGCCGTTCTCTATGGTGACACCGCCATGGGCCCCTGGCTCTTCGCCCAGGCCCAGGCCGGGCGGGACCTCGCCGCCTGTCGCCAGGCGCTGCTGCTGGGCGCGGCCGATGCCGATGCCCTGCTCGACGCCCACGACTCTGACACCGATTCCGACAACCCGGACCGCCCCGTCAAGGAGGCCGCATGAACACGCCCAAGCAACACCTGATCATCATCGGTAACGGCATGGTCGGCCATCACCTGGTCGAGCAGCTGGTCGAGCGCGGCGCCAACGAGCGCTACGCCATCACCGTGTTCGGCGAAGAGCGCCACCTGGCCTACGACCGGGTGCATCTCTCCGAATACTTCAGCGGCCGCGACGCCGACTCGCTGGCCCTTTCCACCGCCGACTACTACGCCGAGCACGGCATCGAGCTGCGCCTGCACGAGGCGGTCACCGCCCTCGACCGCGACGCCGGCGAGGTGGTCACGCCCCAGGGCCGCTACCCCTACGACCGCCTGGTGCTGGCCACCGGCTCCTACCCCTTCGTGCCGCCGATTCCCGGCAACGACCGCGAGGGCTGCCTGGTCTACCGCACCCTGGACGACCTCGACGCCATCCGCGACGCCGCCGAGACGGCGAGCACCGGCGTGGTGGTGGGCGGCGGCCTGCTCGGCCTGGAGGCCGCCAACGCCCTGCGCGGGCTGAACCTCGATACCGCCGTGGTGGAGTTCGCGCCGCGCCTGATGCCCATGCAGGTCGACAGCGAAGGCGGCGAGCTGCTGCGCGAGAAGATCGAGGCGCTGGGGGTGCAGGTGCTCACCGACCGCGCCACCCAGCGCATCGAGGACGGCATCGATGCCGCCCACCGCATGGTCTTCCAGGACGACAAGGTGCTCGAGGCCGATCTCATCGTCTTCTCCGCCGGCATCCGCCCGCGCGACGAACTGGCCCGCGACAGCGCCCTGGAGAGGGGCGAACGCGGCGGGGTGGTGATCGACGATCGCTGCCTGACCAGCGATCCGGCCATTCTTGCCGTGGGCGAAGTGGCGCTGTGGCAGGGCAGCATCTTCGGCCTGGTCGCCCCCGGCTACCAGATGGCCAAGGTGGCCGCCGACACCCTGCTCGGCGGCGAGGGCGAGAGCTTCCGCGGCGCCGACATGTCGACCAAGCTCAAGCTGCTCGGCGTCGACGTGGGCGCCATCGGCGACGCCCACGGCGACCGCACGCCCGGGGCGCGGATGTTCCGCTACCTCGACCAGATCAAGCAGGAGTACCGCAAGCTGGTGGTCTCCAGCGACGGCAAGAAGCTGCTCGGCGCCATGCTGGTGGGCGACAACGCCGCCTACGACACCCTGATGCAGTACTACGGCAACGGCCTGGAACTGCCCGAGGACCCGGCCTCGCTGATCCTGCCCACCAGCGAAGGGGCGCCGACCCTGGGCGCCGACGCCCTGCCCGAGACGGCCACCATCTGCTCCTGCCACAACGTCACCAAGGGCGATATCTGTGCCAGCATCGATGGCGGGGCCGTGGATCTGGGCGCGGTCAAGGGCGAGACCAAGGCCAGCACCGGCTGCGGCGGCTGCGCGGCGCTGCTCAAGAGCGTGGTCGACCACGAGCTCGAGGCTCGCGGCGTGGAGGTCGACCAGTCGATCTGCGAGCACTTCGCCCATACCCGCCAGGAGCTCTACGACATCGTGCGCGTGGAGGGCATCAAGACCTTCAGCGAACTGATCGACAAGCACGGCAACCCCGAGACCCACAAGCTCGGCTGCGACATCTGCAAGCCAGCGGTGGCCTCGATCCTCGCCTCCTTCTTCAACGAGCCGATCACCGACGCCGCCCACATCCCGCTGCAGGACACCAACGACACCTTCATGGCCAACATGCAGAAGAACGGCACCTACTCGGTGGTCCCGCGGGTGCCCGGCGGCGAGATCACCCCCGACAAGCTGGTGGTGCTCGGTCAGGTCGCCGAGAAGTACGGCCTCTACACCAAGGTCACCGGCGGCCAGCGCATCGACCTCTTCGGCGCCCGCCTGGAGGACCTGCCCGACATCTGGAGCGAGCTGCTCGACGCCGGCTTCGAGACCGGCCACGCCTATGCCAAGTCGCTGCGCACGGTGAAGTCCTGCGTGGGCAGCACCTGGTGCCGCTACGGCGTACAGGACAGCGTGGGCATGGCGATCAAGCTCGAGAACCGCTACAAGGGCCTGCGCTCACCGCACAAGCTCAAGTTCGCCGTTTCCGGCTGCACTCGCGAGTGCGCCGAGGCGCAGAGCAAGGACATCGGCGTGATCGCCACCGAGCACGGCTGGAACCTCTATGTCTGCGGCAACGGCGGCATGCGCCCGCGCCACGCCGAGCTCTTCGCTACCGACCTCAGCGACGACGCGCTGATCAAGACCATCGACCGCTTCCTGATGTTCTACGTGCGCACTGCCGACCGCCTGCAGCGCACCTCGGTGTGGCGCGAGAACCTCGAGGGCGGCCTCGACTACCTCAAGGAAGTGATCCTCGAGGATAGCCTGGGGATCGGTGACGAGCTCGAAACGCAGATGCAGCACGTGATCGACAACTACGAGTGCGAGTGGTCGAACGCCCTCTCCGACCCCGAGAAGCTCAAGCGCTTCCGCAGCTTCGTCAACGACAGCCGCCCGGACCCGGACATCATCGTGACCGAGGAGCGCGGCCAACTGCGGCCTGCATGAGGAGCATGGCGGCGCCGAGCGCCGCCCGTTTCTCCCACGCGCCGATTTCCCGATAACGAATCTGGAGCCTGACAAAATGAGCACAGCAACCGCAGCCAAAACCATGACCCGAACCTGGCAACCCCTCTGCACCCGCGCCGACCTGGTGCCCTACTCCGGCGTCGCCGCCTGGGTGGAAACCGCCGAGGGCCCGGCCCAGGTGGCGATCTTCTACATTCCAGCCGACCCGAACACGCCGGCACTGCCCGACCACGCGACCGAACTCTACGCCCTCGACCACCACGACCCCTTCTCCGTCGCCAACGTCATCGCCCGCGGCATCGTCGGCGACGTGAAAGGCGCGCCGGTGGTCGCCTCGCCGATCTACAAGCAGCACTTTCGCCTCGCCGACGGCCAGTGCCTTGAGGACGAGAGCGTGAAACTGCGCACCTGGTCGGTGAGCTTCAAGGGTGACGAGGTGTGGATCGAGGCGTGAGGGGGAGAAGCCTCCAGTGCTGAATGGGCTTTGACTAATAAAACTTCGTTTTCTTTACAGATGGTCGCATATTGGGAGCCACACCAGAATAGGGTGTCGCGCCGGAGACCTATTGATTGCTTTCCCTGCCATTGACGAGGCAATGCGATTGCATTACCTTAAATGCATTACTGTTGCATTGCCATTGAGCGGAGGCCAATCATGAACACGGCCATTGAGGATGACTCCACCCTGACGGATCGCTACCAGACGACCGTTCCGGCATCGGTTCGTCGTGCGCTGAAGCTGAAGCGCCGCGATCGGATTCACTACATGATTCGCCCCGATGGGGAAGTGGTCCTCACTCGCGCCCGCGATGAGTCCAGCCAAGACCCCGTGATGGCCAGCTTCCTGGCCTTCCTGGAGCGCGATCTGCAGGAGCACCCGGAAAACATTCGTCCTGTCACTGCCAGCACCTTTGCCGAGGCCGAACGCCTGACGGCAGGCATTGAGGTAGACCTCGATGAGGAACTGCCAGAGGACGACGACGACACATGAGTCCTCTGGAGATAAACGGATGGACGATCTACGCACATCCGCTATTCCTGGAGCAGGTCGATGCGCTCACCAGTAAGGTGAAGCGACTCCAGGAAAAGGATCCACTCGGATATCGCAGCAAACCGGCCACCAAGCGTCTGGCGGCGATTGTGAAGCTGGCCAAGAACGACATTCCACAGGACCCGGCAGGCCCTCAGTATCGCCAAGGAAACACCCTCGGGGCTGAGCACACCCATTGGTGCCGGGCAAAGTTCTACCAGCAGTACCGGCTGTTCTTTCGCTACGACCTTGCGAGCAAAATCCTCATCTACGCCTGGGTCAACGACGAATTCACCAAGCGCGCCTATGACAGCAAACAGGACGCTTACGCTGTCTTCCGCAAGATGCTCAAGAACGGTAACCCACCGGATATCTGGAATGACTTGTGGAGAGCGGCCATCAGTGATGGCGAACGCATCAAAGCGCTTCTGGGAGCAGAGGATGATGAGCCTTAATTTCGACATGCTGGGGACGGCACCTCGTTATCCGTCCCCCAATTAGCCGGCCACGTCGTCAGCGGTCGCGTGCAAGCCGGTTACCGGGTAGTCTTCCCAAGCTCTTAGCGTGTCCTGCCTGAAGATCTCTCGCCTTCCCTCACGCTGACCCGGCCGCCATGGCTGTCGATGCTCAGGCATCATAGAAAACAATCCTACCTTTTCTGTACATAGAAAGATTTACGCGGTTTCTTTACGGAAAATCAGCCCCATAGGGCGCCCGGGATGACAGGGCGCCGAGTGTAAAGAAAACGACCATATCATGTCCGCCAGCCAGCTAACGGCCAGGATCTAAAGATCTCCTATAGCTAATATAATGACAGAAAAAATCGTC
This sequence comes from Halomonas sp. NO4, assembly GCF_010994375.1. Classification (GTDB taxonomy): domain Bacteria; phylum Pseudomonadota; class Gammaproteobacteria; order Pseudomonadales; family Halomonadaceae; genus Halomonas. The sequence continues at coordinate 591 of NZ_WHMA01000058.1, read as the reverse complement.
TCTCTGCGCGCCAGGGCAAGACGTTCTGCTAGGCACAGCAAACACTGAACGGTCTTGCAGAACCGAGAGCATGCATAAAGGTTAGAGTAGCTATCAATTTAGCTTTCTTGTGACCGTGCAGTGGCACACATCGCCGTCGATACTATCAATGCGAACAACAACTGGCCTATCCTCAGCCGGGTCTTCGGTAAACAGGAGCCAGCTATTGGAATCGAGCCCCCGGACATATTCCCTGCCCACCTCAGGCTCCTTCACCTGATCCGTACCAATCTTTGTGGTCATGCCAACCTCAAGACGTCTTATATCTTGCATGGACTTCTCCTATGTCAAAGAAAACAGAATACCACCTGCCAAGGCTGGCTTGGCGCGTCGTCGTGCTGCTACCAAACCTGGAAACCAGCGCGGTGAAGGAATCCAGCAGCAAACGCCTTGTATGATACAGTGTATGGTAATCGGCTATATTTTTCCGCGAAGCCGCTTGAATACTCACCTGTTCGATTCCCTTCAGCCGCTCCAGTGGCCATTTAACCTTACCTGATTACTCATGTTGACCAGCCATCACGCGAGCCTGGGGCTATACTGGAATCACAC
>NZ_WHMA01000057.1 GCF_010994375.1 Halomonas sp. NO4 | reverse complement strand
CTGCTCGCTTACCTCCCCGCCCGAGTGGGCGAGGGTTCACGCGGATTTTTTTGCTGATCGACCTTGATCTGCTTCGAATCGGGGTAGCTAAAGCTGTCGCGCTGACTACGCAACCGGCGCGAACAGCAGCGCCAAGTCTTCCTCATCGAACAGCGGACCGGCGCTGTGGCGCTCGGCGCCGCCCTCGAGGATCGACGCGGCGAGATCCGCCTTGCGCACCTGCAGATCCAGGATGCGCTCCTCCACGGTGCCGGCACACACCAGCTTGTAGACGAACACCGGATTCATCTGCCCCATGCGGTGGGCGCGGCCAGTGGCTTGAGCCTCTACCGCCGGATTCCACCAGGGGTCATAGTGAATCACGGTATCCGCGGCGGTCAGGTTGAGCCCGGTGCCGCCGGCCTTGAGGCTGATCAGAAACACCGGGATTTCACCCTGCTGGTAAAGTGCCACACGTTGGGTGCGGGTCTTGCCGGGGGTATCACCGGTCAAGGTGGTATAGGCAATGCCCTCCTTGTCCAGCGCGTGGCCGATCAACCCGAGCATCTCAGTGAACTGCGAAAAGATCAGGATGCGCCGTCCCTCCTCTACCAACGGCGGCACCAACTCGCGCAGCTGCTCCAGCTTGGCCGAGCGCTTCACCTGGCGAGCACTGTCTAGCTTGACCAGCCGCGGGTCGCAGCACACCTGGCGTAGCTTGAGCAGGGCGTCGAGCATGACGATGCCGGAGCCAGCCAGCCCACGCTCGGCCACCGCCTGTTGCACCCGCTGGTGCTGGGCCAGGCGGAGGCTCTCGTAGAGCTCGCGCTGGGCGCCGCTCAGGGTGACCTCACGACGGGTCTCTGTCTTCGCCGGCAGCTCGGCCAGCACCTGCTGTTTGGTGCGCCGTAGCATCAGCGGGGCAATCCGCCGCGAGAGGCGCTCACGCAGCACCACGTCCCCCTCCTTCTCGATGGGCGTGCGGAAGCGCTGGCCAAACCACTGCCGGCTACCCAGCGCCCCGGGGGCCACGGCGTCCAACTGAGCCCACAGCTCGCCCAGATGGTTCTCCAAGGGCGTACCTGTCATGGCCAGGGCGCGCCTGGCATTGAGTTCCCGCACCGCGCAGGCGGTCTGGCTGGCGGCATTCTTGATCGCTTGGGCCTCGTCGAGTATCAGCAGGCCGAAGTCGTGCTCGCGCAGGCGTTCCAAGTCGCGGATCAGCAGCGCATAGGTGGTCACCGCCAGATCGGCATCGGGCAGAGACTCATCGAACTGACGCTCGCGCTGGGCCTTGCCGCCCTGCAGGGCCACCACCTTAAGCTCGGGGGCGAAGCGTGCCGCCTCGACGCACCAGTTGCCCACCAGGCTAGTGGGTGCCACCACCAAGATCGGGCGCTCCAGCTCCCCTCGGGCGCGCTCATCGAGCAGGTGCGCCAACACCTGAACCGTCTTGCCCAGGCCCATGTCGTCGGCCAGGATGCCGCCGGTGCCAAGCTCCGAGAGAAAGCGCATCCAGGCGATGCCGCGAGCTTGGTAATCGCGCAGCTCGCCGGCAAACCCCGGCGGCGCCGGCAGGCTGGCGGGCAGCTCGCGCAGGCGCCGGGCCAGGGTAGTGACGTCCTCGCGCCCCGCCCACCGCTCGTGCTCGGCCAGGGGCGCCACCCTCTCGGCCGCGGTCAGCGGCAGGCGCACGGCCGCCTCCGGGTCGCTCTCGTCATTGAGCCAGTCAAGGATGGGTGCCATCAGCGAACGTAGCCGCGCCAACGGCATCACCAGGCGACGGTTATCTGGCAATGTCAGCGACCAGGTGGCGTCCTCGGCTTCGTCGTCGGCGGGTTCCAGCGGGAAACGTGGATCCTTGAAAAGGCGCCGCAGGATCGGCAGCAGGTTAAGGCGCTCCCCCTCCACCTCGATATCCAGCGCCAGGTCGAACCAACCGTTGCCGGCCGGCTCCAACTCTCCATACCAGTCATCCGGCTCGACAGTGTTGGGCTCTTCGGGGAAGTCGTCGCTGAATTCGACCAGGCAGCCTGCCTGGCGCAGCCGAGTGATCATCTCCCACCAGTCGTCAGGGCCGGCCAGGTGGGTCGGCCACTCAGCGGCGCTGCTCGGTGGCGTGCCCTCCAGGGGCAGTAGCAGCGTCCACTCAGGAAGCTCCAAGTAGGCGGGCACCGCCTCGATCTGCTGCAGGCGCTCCAGGGTAACCATGCCGTGGGGTAGCGTCCGCACCAGTGCCAGTTCCGCCTCGGGGCTCCGCATTACGGTGAGGCGCTGGCCGTCACGGAAAGCCTGGGCGCTTTCGCCCTCCTCCGGCGGCACCTCGATCCCGTCGTAGTCAAAGCCCACCACAGCGGCCCCCACCTCGATCCAGCGCGGCACCATGGCGCCGTAGCGATAGCCCAGTTGCCCGGTGGCGACCTGCATGGTCACTTTGAGGCGTGGCGCCACCCCATCCAAGGTGCGCTCCTCTACTGCCTGGGGCGCTGGCAGCCGATCGGCCAGGGCCGGTGTCTGGTACAATCGCTCGGAAAGCCAGCCACTCATCTCCGGGGGCAGCGGCGGCGCCCGACGCAAGCGCATCAGCAGATCGGGATCGCCCTCCAGGCGCCCGAAACGGCCACGTTCTTCATCGAGATAGCAGAGTTCGGCACCAGCGCGCACGATCGCGGCCTCCGCGGAGATCACCTCCGTCGGCTCGGCATCCGCGCGTAGATGTTGATTACCCTCGGCATCGGGCTCCCAGGCCAGGGTCAGCCGGCAGGTCGGACCCCGATCGAGCATGGCGCCCGTCTGCTTGAGATGGAAGAGCAGCGGCGGCGTGTCGCTCTCCAAAAGCGACCAGAGGGCTCGCGCCTGGTAGGCATGGGCGACAACGCTCCAGCTCTGTTCATTGCCCCCGGCGAACTGGCGACGCTGCTCGCCGAGCATCAGCAGTTCCAGGGCCTCCTCCTGGTCGGGCGTTAGTCCCTGAGGTGGCCTGGGAGAGAGGCTGCCGCCGTGCCGCACCAGGATAGGACGGGGCTTGACCCAACCGTTGCCTCGGCTGCGCTGCTTGGTGGGCCGCACCCACACCGGCGACACCTTGAGGGTGGGCGAACGGGGGTCCGGGTCGATGTCCAGGAATAGCGCCAGGCGGTAGTCATCTTCCAGTCGCTCGACGGTTCGGTTGCCGCCGACCGGCGATTCGAGTTCGGCCAGCCACGACTCCCAGCGCTGCGTCAGCAGGGTCGAGTCGTTACGGGTCGGAATGCCATCAGCCTCAATGCCGTCGATAAAGCCTTGGATCACCGCCACTGCGTGCTTGCACTGCCGCCCTACCGGGCAGCTGCAGTCGCTGACCACACCCATCTCATGGTTGTCGGGATCCACAGCCAGACTCGTCAGGTAGCGACGGCGACCGCTGCCATCCACCTGGGCTCGCAGCACCAACATCTCTTCCTGTTGTTCGAGACGTGTGCCTTCGCACACCCTGCCCTGCCGCGCATAGCCCCGCCCGCGGGTCAGGGAGCGCACATCGAAGCTCCGCTGCCACTGGATGTCCTCCAGGGTGTAGTAGAGCGTCAGGGCGGGATCGGCGAGATGGGCATCCGGCACGGCGTCTCCTCGGCGATAGAGAGTGGGAAAGGTATTTGACCGGAACCCCGATGCCTTCGCAACCGGTTAACATTTCCTCATCCCCGGATAGGGATCGGCGTATGGAAGGGGCTTGAACGAAAAAGGCGCAGCCTGTGGGATGTGTGTGAAAACAACCAAATCCTCACAACACTCACCCCACAGTTGCGCCGATGCCCAAGGTAACGCCTGAACCCGTTTCCGTCGACATCGACTTCACTGACACCCAACTGACCGGCCAGGGTGGCCTGGCCTTCCTCGCTCAGCTGGCCCCGGAGAGCGGCCTGCTGGACCAGTTCGCCCAGCGCATTCGCCTCAAACAGCGCCGGCGTGCCTCCAGTGATGCCGAGATGGTGTGGAGCCTGGTGGCGTCCCTCGCGTCGGGCAATGGTGCCCTCTCCGACCTGGATGCCCTGTGTCAGGATCCGGCCACGGCGCGGCTGCTGGGCATCGACACGTTCCGTCGGGACGGCGCCTCGGTGAATACCTGACGCGCACGGGTGCGGCCGAGCTCGACGCCCTCCAGGCCATCGCGCGTCAGTTGGCTCGGTACGCGGCACCAACGCTCCTGGACCACTTCACTCTCCGACCTGGCTAACGCGCGCCTGGAAGACATAATCGGCCTGTTCCAGGCAGCGAGGTCAAGCGCACGCGGCTACCGGAAAGAGGCCAACTTCATCGCCATGATCTACCTGATTGGCAGCCCCGCGAGGCGGTTGCTGAATCAGGCCAAATCCACATGAAACGACGAAGAGCCTATTTTTTACGCACCGAAAACGACCACAATGTATGGCAGCTAACGGCCAGAAGCAGTCCTTTAGCGAGAGGTCATGTAATGTCCCTCATCAGGCGCGCGGGTAGCGCGTCTTCTGCAAGCAGTTGTTAAGGGATAGTTGGCCAGTTTTCCAATAAATCCTTAATGGACTTCGCAGGTCTCACTAACGCGATGCGCGATATACAATCAAGGGAAAGAGGGCCCGGAATCCCCGCTTCCACGTATGGTACAACCATCTGCGACCAAGCTTCTTCTTTTTTACAAAGACTCCACGGTACGAGCCGTGGGTAAGCAGCGGGCGCGAGAAACAGTATTGCAATCGACTGCGCCTGCGTTGTGACTGGTTTAAGCGGATGGCATTTCCTAAGAGAGAAATCGAACTGGTCATTCTCGGGGTTGCGCAAATCAAAAACCGACACGCATCCCCTGTGCCGAAAAAAACCGTTACTTGCGCAACCGAAAGTCTCCTGCCCAATCCCGGCAGCATCAACTCCTCCGGCCTTACGAATATTACGGAGGTTGGTGAGGAGCGTGACATGGAAAACGCACCGCAGAAGATTCGATTCGACAAACGACTCCACGCTATAACGGTCGATAGTAAAACGCGAAATCTCCATGTCTTACCCCCCTAACACTCTTGAACGCACCTGCTGCCTTTATCTGCATGTCAGCATCGGGTCTTCAGGAGCCGCAACGAATAAGGGTAGGTCATGCGAGCGAAGCGAGCCACGACCTATCCTTATTCGTTAGGCGCTGACACCTCGTGAAGGTGTTCCTCTCTCCTTCCCGCGGCAAACTCCACCGCTCGGTTGTGCGAACCGAGTAGGCGGCGGCCTGCAAGTCAGCAGCAGTGTGCGATTACATCGTGGATACGCCGCCCGCGGGAGAGAACGGTCAGCTCCGAACGCTCGCGGCAGGCTCGCAGTACGAGCGTCTCAAGCCGCCCCTCGCAGCCTTCGTAGACGCGGCGCGCGTCGCACGAGGCTAGCACGAAGCCGCGGAAGCGCCCGTGGCAGTCGTAGAGCACGTCCTCGACCAGGCCGCGGAAGCGATCACCCTTGCCCGGACGGTCGGGCTTCCCGTAGGGAGACTCCACCTCGCCAGGCTCCACCCCGGGCCACGCGTCCGGATCCTGCGGGCGGCCGGAACCGTCGGGGTTGGGGTGCACCTGCGTCGCGTCTCCCCCCAGCGCGTCGAGCTTGAGGCCGAGCTGATGCACGTAACGCTTCATCAGCGGGTACCAGCGGTTGTCGGTCGGGATGGTCTGCACCACGTGGCGCAGCACGGAGAGGTTGCGCGCCGTCTGGTCGATCAGGAGCTCGGCCTTGGAGACCTCGATGCGGAACTCGCACGAGCCCAGGATGCGCCTCGTGCGTCCGCCCACCTGGTGCACGGAGACGCGGTAGACGTCGCCGTACACGACGTCGGACGGCAGCTGGATCGAGAGCAGGGCGGGGATGCGCAGGTCCCTGCCGCCAGGGAGCGGGATCCAGGTCGCGCCGGCGACGGCGATCTTCAGCGTGTGGCGGTCGACGACCTCGCACGCCAGCGGGCTCTGGCGCAGCGCGGCCAGGGCCTGGATCTCGGCGGTGTCGATGTCCGAGAAGTAGACATTCACCTCGCTCCCGCGCGGCAGGTCGTGCCAGCGGAAGATCAGCTCGTCGACGCCGTAGCGCTTGGTGGCGGCGAGCGCGGCGGCGTTCGCCAGCAGCAGGTTGCCGAGGCCGGCGGGGCCCTGGAGCGCCGGCAGCTCCGAGGGCTTGACCTCGAAGGTGTGCAGCACCGTGTGCGACTCCGGGCCGCCGGGGTTGTCGGAGTGCAGGATCGCCAGGTTGCGCTGGCTGAGGTTGTCGCTGGTGCCGGGCGTGGCGCCGACGTTGGTGGGGTCGGGCTCGAAGAAGACCTCGGCCACCAGGCACATGTGCTCGCCGCGCACGAGTTCCTGGATCGAGCGGCAGGACGCCTCCGGCCAAGGGCCGTCGGAGGCCCCGGGTGCGATCGGGAAGCGTTTCTTCGTCTGGTTGATGTCCAGCCAGCAGCCGAAGAAGACGGTGACCTCGGCGCCCGAGGACGCTGGCACGATGTCGAGCACCTCGTAGGTCGGGCTCAGCGGCTGCGTGCTCATCGACGTGGCACCGCTCTGGCCCTGAACTGTCTCGACGCGCTCCGAAGCGAAGAAGGGGATCGACGCCACCTCACCGCCGGCGACGCCCAGGAGCGGCACCGCCCCCGGGGCCGGCGTCGTGCTGCGGTAGGTCGTGCCGGGCTCGAAGGCTAGGCCGGTCGCCGCCACGTTGAACATGCGGAAGAAGCACTTCACCGCCTGCGCGGTGGTGACGGTGGCTCGGTAGCGCACCTTGGCGATCGCGAAGTTGTAGATCGGCTGGAAGAAGAACGGCCCGCCGAGCGACGCGAGGTCGAGCTTGGCCGAGGTCGACAGCGTCCCGAACAGCGAGTTGCCGTCGGTCGATGGCGCGTTCAGCCGGTCCAGGCAGTCGCGCAGGAAGGCGATCGGCTGCCCCGCGACGAGCGTCTCGCCCAGCTTCGACTGCCCCGCCTCGAGGCTGAAGACGCGCACGTCGGTCGAGAGCCACGCGGGGTTGTTGGCACCCGCGTCGATGTCGATCATGTACGGGTTGGGCGAGTGCGTGAGGTCGATCGTCTGCGAGCAGGTGAGATGCCCGAGATGGAACGTCAGCCGCACCGAGCGCCGGTCGGGGAACGTGGCGAAGGGGTCGCCGTTGAAGAAGCGCACGTGGAACGGGAAGGTGATCCGTTGCGCGGAGTCGGCGAAGCCGGGCTCGACCTCCTGCAGGCGGCCCGCCGGGACCAGCGTGAGGTCCGTCGGGTCGACCGGCGCGTCGTTGTCCGCCCAGCGCAGCTCGAAGGTCGGCGACGCCGTGAGCTCGGTGTGGATGAAGCCGTCGAACTGCAGGTAGATGGCGTTGGTGAAGGTCGCTTGCCCGCCGCCGCCGAGTGCCGCCACCTCTTCGGACGAGAAGGTCGAGCGGTCCGTGACGACCGTGCAGCCCAGGTGCGCGACCCGCACGAAGGGAGCCTGCACGCACGGGTTGCCGACGTTGTCGACCACCCAGAGCATGTAGTGGCCGGGGGGCGCCACGTTGCCGCTGGGCGGCGCGGAGAGCGTCAGCGTGTTGCCGGAGCGCGAGTCGATCGTGAGGCCGACGAAGCGCTGGTCGTTGTTCGTCGAGTGCGTGACCGAGCCGTTGCGGATCAGGGCGACGTTGCGCACGTTCGTCGCGGCGCGGTCGACGGTGACCTGGAACGATTGACCGTATCCCAGCACGTCGGGTGAGGTCAGGACCTGGATGCGGTTCGCTACGGCGACGTAGGCGGGCTCGTAGAGTTCGATGTGCTTGATGGCGCGCTTCTTCGTCACGCCGTTCACGTTCACGTCTCCGTCCGGGTCCCCCGACGAGGCGTTCGTGTTGCCGCCCGCGACCCACACCTTACCGTTGGGAAGCAGCAGCGCCGTCGAGTGGTAGTTCCGGGCGTGGGCGGCGCTGCCGTCGACGCTCCAGGCCTGGGCGCCGGAGTAGTCGCCGGCCGCCCAGGCGATGCCGGGGTCGTAGATCTCGGCCTCGAGCACCGGGTCCTCGGGATCGGTCACGTGCACCCCGCCGACGACGCACACGGCGCCGGTGGGCAACAGGACGGCGTTCGAGAAGCGCCGGTCGCGGCCCGCGACCGAGGCATGGCGCGCCGCGGTCGCGCTCCAGGATGGCGTCGCGTCGCCGAGGTCGAGCCGCACCGGAGTCGTGCTGCCCACGTGCAGCATCCGCATGCGGTAGCCCTCCGTGGGCAGGAGCGGCAGCAGCAGCGCCGGCCGGTCCCAGTCGTTGTAGGCGCTGCCCGAGGGCTGCGTGACCTTCGGCGCGACGTAGTCGCCCGACACGGGGTCGAAGGCGGTCGAGGAGTGTGTGCCCTCAGTCGAGCCGCTGAAGTCCGCCGGCATCGGGGTGGCGAAGAACAGCTTGCCGTCGGGCATCGTCCAGCCGCGCGGGAAGAACAAGAAGCGCCGGCCGCCGGACTGCGGCTCGCCGAAGGTCCCCATGATCTTGGGCAGGTCGGCCCAGAAGTTCCCCTGCTGGCTGAAGCGCTCGGGCAGGTTGTTGCGGTGGCGCGAGTCCTGCTGGTCGGGGTGGCCGAAGACGGCCAGCACGTCGCCGTTGCCGAGCGTGTAGAGGCCCGGGTACCAGCGGCCGCCGGAGTGCGGCTCGTCCGGCGTGTCGGGGTTGGGGTTGAAGCGCGCGACCTCGCTCCAGGTGCGGCGGGCGTGGTTGTAGATCCAGCAGCGCCGGTGGCCCAGGAAGTCCAGCGCGTGGCCGTGCACGTCGCCTCCCTCCGGCCACTTCTGCGTGCCGCCGCCGATCAGAAGCCGCCCGTCCCTGGCAAAGACATGGTGCGCGCAGAACACGTCGCTGTCGGGCGAAGGGATCGTGGCGGCGACCAGCGTGTGCGTCGCGACGTCGTAGACGCGCGTCTTGCGAAAGTCGCCGCCGGGTTCCTGCTGGGCGGACCAGTGCTCGTCGCCGCCGAACAGGACAACCTCGCCGGCGGGCCCATTCGGCACCAGGGCGGCATGCACCGCCAAGATTTCAGAGGCAACGATGGAAGACGACCACGGCATGGTTGGCTCCTCCCGCGTGCGAACGCGTGATTCGGGAAACAGCGGCGCCTAACTGCGACATCAGCGCCTAACAGGTATTAGACGGCGCGTTCTAAGATTGGACAAACATACCGGCACGTTTGTCCGGCAAATGCAGCCTGCCAATGTTCACGCAACCCTTTGATGCTTAAAGCTATTAACTGACATTCGGCTATATATCAAAAAATTCGCACGCCTGCTGCATTTTCTGGAACGGCCGCTTAGGGCCAACAGTCCATAATAATCTCATCAGCATAGTCTAAAATTCCACAATCGGCCATGAGCGGACGATCTAAGTTTCCTGATGCACCGCCCGAATTAAGGCGATCCCCGAGGCGGGTTCGGTTTGAATGAACACCCTTTTCAGATGGGCCTAGAACTCTATTGCATAGGTAATAGAGTCATTTTTCTTGAAAACTTCTAGCGCGAACGGTGTTGCCCAAGTGTACAAATCGCGCATAGAGTAGTCCTCGCCGGGCGTTGCTCCGGCTTCAATAAGAGACCTCTCCATGTTCTTTGCCATAATGAGAAGAAGGTCCTCCAAGGTGGTTGCATCTGTGTGGCGGATGTCACGGATAAGTGGTGCAGCCATGTGGAAACTCCTTACAGACTAACAATGATTTAATTGCATAATACTTTATTAACTGAAATACGACTGCGTGCTACAGTCAATACACGAGTACTAATCCCTACCCCTTTAAATTATCAATAAAATATAAATTGTCAGTATGAAGCATTTAGACGGGCCGAATGTATTCCCAAGCATGTCCGCTTCGACCCGCCAACTGACTCAGCCTTCTATCAGTATAGACTAACATTCTTCATTCGGCCAGAAGCGGAAGTTTAGAACATGCTGATTCATTAACACCTGCAGCAGCCTAGGCTTTGTAGTGGAGCCGCTGGCGAAACGAAAAAGTCGACTTGCCTGCGCTTGTTAGACATCGAAGCACCTAAGATCGTTTGACAATGGGAGGCTGAGCTTTCGCTTCACCACTATTACTTCTCCTTCATTGCAAACTTGTATGTCTCGTAGATTTTTACCTCTCCATTCAAATATTGGCGGCTCTTTCCATGTAATTTCTTCATTATCATTCCCTGGCTCCTTCGTCACCTTTACGCATGATACTTTTCTTGCATAAAGCCAGGGATTATGACCACAAATAATTCTATCGCCGTGTGGAACGCCATTTATAACTTTCGAACGACCAGCCTTATAAGGAACTTCCGCTGATCTATTTTCAAGAAACAGCATATCCGAAGCAGATGATGTGGCTCTTAGGTAAATAAATTCCACCAGGTCGCCGACATATTTATCCGACTTCTGAGATGATAATATGGCTACAAGTCGACTTTGGTATTTGAGTTCCTGACTCGTGCCTTCCCACGTTATAACCCATGCCTTCATATAAGTCTTGCCTAACTATTGAATTCAACAGCGAGGGATTATCTCGTCCGGTGGAATGACTTGTTAGCCCTCGGCATCGCGAACCATTCGTAATGCTGAATCGGTGATACGAGTAATTTGTCTTGCTACAGACTCCCAAGCCTTTTGTGCTGCTTTGTCGCCCGATGAGTAGCCCCAGACATTTGATTCACGATGCTCAGCTGCGATGGGAATAGTGAAACTTGACTGTACACCACTGCGATTATCGGTCACCTCAATATCAACCCATGCGCCTCCATTCCACCAACCTTCACCGGCAAAGCTTGCAGCCTGAACAGATGTATTTGAAACGCCACTGATGAAAAGCGGATTCCAAGGGTTGGGTACATTAGCCTGATATGACTGTACGGCTGATGCATAGGCGCTGGCGGTGATTATTCTACTGCCAAACTCAGCCCCCAATTTTACGATTCTGTATTTAATTGAAACTCGACCAACTGGGGTTTCGCTGAAGTACGGCACCCACTCTAGGTTCGGTCCATAAATACGACTCAATTCATTTTCAAGTTGTGTAGATTCCTGATCTTGATTGCCGCCGTCTCGGCCATCAAACACAGAAGCTTGCACTGGCGTGGTAAGTATTAAATCGTGCCGCGGCTGAGCGCCAATCGTCGGTGATATAGAGCGTACCGTAGCGCAGCCCAATAAGACGGTTAGACTCAATAGAATTGGAAAAAATCGCAGCATTGTTACCACCTTATATTAATGGATCATCGGCATTAACCTACGCCTCGTATATCACTTTAGCACGCATACTGCCTTTGGTAGCATGACCGCTTTGTGTCGCCATCTATCTCAACCGCTCCATCAGAATAGCCTGACATTCCCCGTTCGGCCAGGAGCGGAAGTTCAGAAAGAACTGATATAGCGCGGAGCGCACCGGTGGGGTTG
>NZ_WHMA01000056.1 GCF_010994375.1 Halomonas sp. NO4 | reverse complement strand
CCCCACATCGTTCAGAGTCTAACAGCCGCTGATACTCCAACTAGCTTGACAGTGGGGGGCAGGCAACGGCTCGGGAATGAACGCCTGGCAGTGTACGCCGCCGGCGATGGTATCAATGAAGTGGCCTGTGAGTCCGCGTTCCATGGGGCGTCACCTGACCGCCAGAAAGCGGCGATGGGTAAAATAGGGTTGTTCCGTATTTTAATTTAGGAGACAGATTAAAATAAGGCATCGCGTTATTTTAATTTGGGCCGCTACTATGGAAGCCCCACCCCTTTGCCGAGGCACAGGTAGAGGCCTACTGGGTCTGTACCCTCGCGTCGCTCACCCGGTAGTCCCCATCGAGCCAGCGCACGATCTCCTGCGCGCCGGGGTGGGCGAAAGCGGCGTAGCGCGCCCGCAGCGCGGCCTTGCGCTCTGTACTCAACCGTTCGAGGCCGGTGTCCTCCAACGCGAGCAGGTCGTCGTAGGCCAGCGCGCCCTGGGGTTCGCCCAACACCTCCACGACGGCGTCTCTTGTCGCCGCGAGGTAGCGGTAGTCCTCGCCCTGGGAGTAGCTGGCGGCCAGGGTGATCGCGGGAATGCAGGTGAGGACAGGCTGCAGGGCGGGGTTGATGGCGTGGCCTCCCACCTCCCCTGCCAGGGTGGCGGGTTGGCCGGTGAAGCCGAGTAGATGGAGATGGCGTGACACGCGATCGCTGTCGTTGACGGGTAGTTGTCCCACAGCAGCACGTGACGGCCCAGTCGCTGGCGCACCCGCTGCAGGTGGCCGGCGGATAGGGCCCGGGAGCAGACCTCCTCACCGGTCCAGAACACCGCCACCGCATCGTCGCGGGCCTCGCCCAGCTGCTCGAGATAGCCCGCCGGCCGGGGCGTGAACACCTGGTCCCATTGGGTCGTCGTTGTAGCAGGTGGGGCAGACGGCAAGCTGCTCGAAGCCGCCATAAGCGCGCACCCAGTCGCCCACTTCGCCCTGGCGCTCCGCCAGGTCGGGGATGTCGCCGGGCATGTCGTCGAACAGCAGAGCGCCAGGCGCTGCAGGCCCAGCGATTGCAGGTGGTGTGCAGCGTCTCTTTCAGGGCGCGGGTCGCGGAGGCGCTGCTCACAGGGCCAGGCGGGGCCGTAGAAGCCTTCGATGATGCCAAGGGCTGGTTGTGCGGGATGGTCATTCAAGGGAGCGCGCTTCCAACGGTGGGATGCAGGATGGAGAACTGTCGTGGTGGGGTTTCAACCGCCCAGCTGTTGCAGCAGCCGCGGCAGCACACCGGGGTCCAGGAGCAGCGTGACGCCGACCCCGCCCAAGGCGCCGCCCAGGTGCGCCTCGTGGGCCAGACCGCCGACCTGGTGTGCCCCGAAGCGCTGCATCGCCAGCACCGAGAAGGCCACGAAGGCCACGGCAAAGACAGAGGCCGGGATGGGCACCACGAAGAGCAGATAGAGCAGCCGGAAGGGTTCATAGAGGCAGAAGGCGAAGAGCACCCCGCTGATCGCGCCCGAGGCGCCGACCGCCGCATAGCGCGGATTGCCGCGCTGAATGACCAGCGACAGGCCCTGGGCGCCCAGCTCCGAGCCGATATAGAGCAGCAGAAAGGCCGCGGAGCCCAGCGTGACCTCGAGCCAGGGGCCGAAGAAGTAGAGGGTGAGCATGTTGACCAACAGGTGGGCGCCGTTGACGTGCACGAATCCCGCCGTGAGCAGCCGATACACCTCGCCATGGCGCAGGATCCGCTCGGGTCGGCAGGCCAGGCGATCGATCAGCCTGCTGCCGCGGGACAGGACATAGAGGCTGATGGCGACATTGGCCAGCAGCAGCACCAGGGTGACCGGCGTTCGGATGTAATCCAGCTCGACCTCCTCACCCCCTTCCGAGCCGAGGCGCTACCGGGAAAGGGTTCCTTTCGTGTGTGAGCGGGCAACGGCAGCCGCTTCCGCGAGAACGCCCACTGCGCCTTCCAGGCGAACATCGACACCGCCCGCAGCGCCCATGCTGCCACCTACCGCCTCGCCGCGCTCAAGCGGGTGCTGAGCACACAAGGCATGGACCGGGTGCTGCTGCGTGCGAGCCGAAAGGAGTGGGAGTGAAGCCTTTGCTCAGGTCGGGAAGGCTTCGTTCAACCACTTGATGAAATTGCGTTTCTGCTTGAACTCGGTGCGTAACTGGGCCAAGGCCTGCGAGAAGGCCTGTCGCTGGGCCGCAGTTTCCAGAGTGCCGTGCAGCTCCTGCAACAGGGCAATCCCCTGCCGATAGCTCTGATTGTTGGTCTGGCTGACCTCATGACGTACCAGGCGCAGATACAGCGGCTGGCTCTCGTCGGGATCGAGCAGCGCCCGTGCCAACTGGTGCAGCAGCGTCGGCGACACCGGTCGCTCGGCGCACAGTACCTGGGCCTCGGCCAGCGCCCCCTCGTGGAGATAGATGGCCAGCAGACAGTCCTCGGCTCGCGGGGCCCAGCCGAAGCGTGGCTTGGAGGACGATTCAAGCCGCTGGGTTAGCCACTCCAGAGCACGCTGGCGATAGTCGATGGCCAGGCCATGCGCGGATGCCATCTCCACCAACTGGCGATAATCCTCCAGTTGCTGGGTGCGCTGGTAGATGCCCCACTGCAGCTCCGCCGCGGCTTCCGCCTCGCCGCGATGCAGGCACAGACGCACTTCGAGCCGCTGGCGTTCAGTCTGCTGATGGTGAGCCTTGCCGGACGCCACCGTCTCCGCTCGCCTCAGCCACGGCTCCACCTGATCCCAGGCCTCATGGGCGATGCACAGCTCGGCGGCATCCAGGCAGTCCCGCTCGTGGCTGGCGGTTTTCTCGTAGAGCGCCAACATGGCCGGCAGGTCACCGGCGGCCTCGGCGCGCTTGAACAGGGGGCGGCGCAGACGAATGTAGCGATACTGCTCCGCCCATCCCGCCTGCTCCGGCAGATCCGGCAGGCCGTCCCAGGCCCGCTGCAGGCAGACAAGGTAAGCCGCCATGCCCGGCTCGCCCAGCGCCTCGCCATAGGCGTCGGGAATCTCCGGGTACATGTCCTCGCCGCCGCCAAAGGCCTTGTCAAAGAGATACGCGGCCAGCCTGTCGGGCGACCAGTCGAGCCGCTGCACAGTCTGGACGTGCAACGTCTGCAGGGTGGCCTCGCAATGGAAGCGGAAGCCACCGGAGTCGTCGATGGTTTCCAGCGCCCGGTCCATGCGCGACAGCGCATAATCCACCAGCGCCAGGCACTGCTCCGGGGGCAGTTGCGACGCCTGTTCGGCAAGCTGTTCGACGACGGCCTCCGCCTTGGCGAAGTAAGCGTTCACCTGGCCGTAACGGTAAAAGTCACGGTTGATGGGGAATGCCGCGGTGATGCGCTTCTTCAGCGCCTTGTGATCCAGCACGCCGAGCACCGCGTCGGCCCGCAGCGACCACTGCTGGTGGAGCACCGGGTCACTCTCGATAAGTGACTGCAGCGCCTCGATCAGCGACGCCTTGTCCATCTGCTGCAAGTAGGCGTGGATACGATCCGTCGCATCGCCTTCCGTCAGGCTCGCCTGCTCGGCCTGATCCGCCCGGTAGGCCAGGGCAACGGCCACGCAATGCTTGCAGAAGTCGATACCCTCGGAGGCCGGGCAATCGCACCCGCCGTCCAGGCCACGCTTGCTCAGTTTCAGCACGACGAGATAGCGCTCGCTGCCCTCCACCTCGGCGGTGATGGTGCTGCCCTTCTTGTTCCAGCCAAGCACCATGCCCTGCCTGAAATAATCCACGCCGCGGCCGAAAGCGGCCTCGCCGGCGAGCATGACAAGCTGCCGATCGGAAAGAAGCGCCGTCTCGTCCTGAAGGGATGCCATCGTCAGCCTCTGCCTGTTGCTTGCCCGCCTGCCTTGCCCAGCATGGGAAGTGCGCATACCCTTGGCGAGGCTGCAGTCATGCATCAGATCTACGATACCTGTGCCCCCAAGAAGCCGACAAATCTCAGCATCAACAGTGACCTACTTGAAATAGCCAGGAGCCTGAGCCTCAACCTCTCCGCCACTCTGGGAATCGCCCTCGCAGAGCAGGTCCGTGCCGAGCAGTGCGCCCAGTGGCAACGGGAGAATGCCGGCACCATCCAGGCGTACAACCAATACGTCGAAGAGAACGACACGTTCGGCGACGACGAAAGGACGTTGTGTCCGGTGCCCTCCTACATTGACACGGAAAGTTTGTTCTCTCCCCCAAAGACTCTGTGAACAAGAAACCTTTGTTTTCTATAGGGTGGGGTCTGCCGCGCATGAGCCGTGCGCCGGGCGGTACCTGGTAGCGGAGCTCGGAACAGTCACCGGGAGGAGGCTGCAGTCTCAGGATCAATACATCTCCAGTCTGGCCAGATCACGTGTCTGTAAGCGCGCCTCGGCTTCCTGCTGCTCGGCCAGCTGCGTAAACAGCTCGGACTCTTCCGGGACTTCGGCCAGTTCGGCGCGCAACCGATACATGTCCTTGAGCGTCTGGTGAGCCGTCATCACGTTGGCCAGCACATCCTGGACGTCGTGGCAGCCCAGGCAGCGCGGGATGCGATCCAGCACGCTGGGATGGCCGAACTCCTGGCTGTCGATAAGCCAAGTGTTGAGCAGCCCGTCATTGGCATCCTGCAGATACGCCGCCATGGCGTCACGCATGCGCCCTTCGCGGTCGGCAAGGAACACCAGTGCCATGCGCATGCGCTCGTCAGACGCCGTCTCGGCCAGCTCGGCATACTGCTTGGCCAGCGTGTCATGAAAATCATGCACCCAATTCAGTAGATCCTTTACTTGTCGAAATGCCATGCCGCCCTCCCCGGATTCGTTTCGGTAGGGATTTCAAGTACCGCGGGCCAGCAACATCGCCTTGATATGGCCGATGGCGCGCAAGGGATTGAGGCCCTTGGGACAGACCCAAGTGCAATTGGCGATCTGACGGCAGCGGAACACGCTGAAGGGGTCGTCCAACTCGGCGAGCCGCTCCTCGGTGGCGGTATCGCGGCTGTCGATCAGAAAGCGATAGGCCTGGATCAGCCCGGCCGGGCCGATGTACTTGTCCGGGTTCCACCACCAGGAGGGGCAGGCCGAGCTGCAGCAGGCGCACAGAATGCACTCGTAGAGCCCGTCGAGCTTCTCGCGGTCTTCCGGGCTCTGCAGCCGCTCCCGAGCCGTGGGCGGCTCGTCGTTGATCAGCCAGGGGCGGATCTTCTCGAATTGGCGGAGAAACTGCGTCTGGTCGACCACCAGGTCGCGGATCACCGGCATGCCGGGCAGGGGACGCAGGATCAGGGTGTCGGTGCCGTTCAGCGCCTCGGCGACCGGAGTGATGCAGGCGAGACCGTTCTTGCCGTTGATGTTCATGCCATCCGAGCCGCACACCCCCTCGCGGCAGGAACGCCGATAGGCCAGGGTGGCATCCCGGCCCTTCAGGAACTCGAGCACGTCGAGCACCATGGCCTTGCGCCAACGCTCCTCGACTTCATGGGTTTCCAGATGCGGCGCCGTATCGTGCTCGGGGTGATAGCGATAGAGCTGAACCTTGAGCATGGACATTCTCCCAGACCGGCACGCGGCGCACCTCAGTAGGCAAGATGCAGACGATGCCGAGCATTGATGCGCATGACATAGCCAACCTTCACCAGGGTGGGGCCGAGAATGACCAACACGTGCGCGAACACCTGCGCTGACAGCGAGAGCCGGCCATCGATGACGTAGCCGCCCATCACGCCGACAGCCAGCAGGGCCAGACCCAGAGTCAGCAGGGTATCGCCCAGCGTATGGGTTCGGTGGGGATCTTCGAAGTAGCGCAGCATTTCTCTCCTCCTCACTCCCTGGCAGGCCACGAAACGCCATGGACGAACGGCGCTTCGCCTGCTCGGTTAAAGATGCATGTAAATTACTTCTTAAAGGGTAGCTATCATGCCACGCCGGTCAACCCGCTACGGGCGTTCCTACGCCCATCGCCAGGCCCCAGCCGTCGCACGACACTAGGCTTGCCACTGCTTCAGCGGCACGCCCAGCGCCCTTCTCAAGGCCTCCAGCGTGTTCCTGTGCACGCCGGGCTGAGTGCGCAATCATTCATGGTGCCGTCGCCGGTCGATATCTTCGAGAATCACGGCTCGCTGACTGCGCCGCCGTCGTGACCCCAGCTCCCGGGAATCGATTGAGCCTCCAGACCCTCGAACCGATCCGTCACATAGCGGCTATGGCAGGCCACGCAGGATTCGGTCATGCGATTGAAGGTCTCGACCTGGGCCTGGGTATCCTGCCGTTCTCCTGCCTCGGCCAGGGAAGCCGACAGCCGATGGAAGCGCTGGTCCATCTGCAGGAACTCCTTGGGTACCTCCGCTTTCAGTTCCTGGCGGTCCTGTGCGGTCAGGGACTGCTCGAGGATGAAGCTGTCGTGAATGGCCTGGCCCAGCTTCGCCACCTCGTCGTGCCTGCCCTGGAAGATGGCGCTATAGGTCTGCTGCATCGCCGCCTCGATCTCGATCATCTCCTTCACCAGCAATCCCCGCAGCTTCTCGGTCAGGTCGGGGCCCACCGGTTCCGCCGCGAGAACGGCGCCGCTCAATGTCAGGCTCGCCAACAGGGCAGCCAAGGTGATGGCGCGATGCGTCTGTGGTTTGTTCATGGTCTGCACTTCACGGTCACGTTGATTTGCTTACCTCCATCGGGCAGCGGCACCCGATTACACGAGCCGAGACATCTCAACTCGCCTCTCTCGTCTGCAGCTTGGCCTCGGAGGTGGCGTCCTCCGTCCGTGCCCAGCCCAGATCGTCGAAGATCACATAGAGCGCCGGAATGACCACCAGCACCAGCACCGTGGAACTCAACAGGCCGAACACCACTGCGATCACCAGCGGCTTGATGGCCGCCGCCTGGGTGCTGGTCTCGGCCAGCAGCGGCAGTAACCCGGCGATGGTGGTAGTGGAGGAGATCAATATGGCACGCAGCCGATCGCGGCTGGCCTGGCCGGCGGCAGTCGCAGCATCCAGCCCCTTCTCACGGTGCCCCTTGATGAAGTGGATCAACAGGATGGCGTTGTTGACCACGATGCCGGCCAGCGAGGCCGCACCGATCAGCGAGGGCATGGAGAGGTAGTAGCCCATGATCACGTGCCCCCAGATGGCCCCGATGAAGGCCAACGGGATGGAGAGCATGACGACCAGCGGCTCCACGTAGCTGCGGAACTGAAACGACAAGATCACGAAGATCCCCACCAGGCCGATCAGCAGACCTCGGGCGATGGAGTCGCCGGTCTCCGCGGAGCTGGCTACCTGCCCCTCGAAGGTGGCCGCCACCTCGGGATGACGCGCCTGGAAGTCGGCCAGCCAACCGCTGCCCACCAGGTCGTCGACGATGGCCTGACCGCTGGCCTCGCGAGCGTCGACATTGGCCTCCACGGTGATCGTGCGACGCCCGTCGATGCGGGTGATGCGCGCCCACTCGCGGCGCTCGGCCACCTCGGTCACCACCGAGAGCGGTGCCCGACTGCCGTCGGGGAGCATCAGGGTCTGGTCGGCCAGGTCGTCGAGGCCGTCGCGGTCGCTCTCGGCCTGGCGCACCAGCACCTCGATCTCCTGCTCGCCGATGCGTTGAGTATCGGCAATTTCGCCGAGCAGGGCGGCGCGCAGCTGACCGGCCACCTCCTCGGCGGTGAGACCCAGTCCGTGAGCCCCGGGTGCCAAGGAGTAGGCGCGCTGGGGCTTGCCCAGCCGCTGGTCGTCCATGACGTTGTAGACCGCCGCATAGCCCTCGAGCCGCTCGGCCAACTCGACTGCTGCTGCCTTCATGGCATCGAGATCCTCGCCGGCCAGACGCACCTCCACCGGCACCCCGGCTGGGCCAAACCCCGGCTCCTGAATGATCAGGCGCTGCACCCCCGCGATCTCGCCGATCGCCTCGCGCCAGGCGACGGTGAGCGCATCCAGGGTCAGGGTGCGCTGCTCGGCGGTAAGCAGGTCGACGCTGACCGTGGCCACGTGGGGCCCTGCCTCCCTGGCGCTGAGGTTGTGGTTGAAGCGCACCTGGATCGCCTCGACCAGCGCCGCCCCCGCCGGCTGCCCGGGCGAATGGCGCGCATCGAGCTCGCCCATGGCCGACGCAACCCGCTCGGCCACCGCTTCGGTACGCTCGAGCGGGGTGCCCTGGGGCATCAGAATGCGCGCCTCCAGCACGTCGCCGTCGATGTCGGGCATCGCTTCGCTGCCGACGTGACCACCGGCCATGAAACCGACGGACGCCAGCATCACGGCAAGCACCGCCCCCAGCACTGCATGGCGAAAGCGGATCGCCCGGTCGGCCAGCCGCCCCACGCCCTCGCGGAAGCGTTCAAAGCCGCGGTCGAAGGTGGTCCTCAGCCGCGAGTCGTGGCCCTGCTGCAGGTGCGTCATGCTGCCCTTGAGATGATGCGGCAGGATCCAAAACGCCTCGACCAGGCTCGCCGCCAGGGCGGCGATGAGCACCACCGGCAGCACTTCCAGGACGGCGCCCAGCTCACCGGCCAGAAAGGAGAGCGGCACGAAGACCGAGGCGGTGGTCAGGAAGGACGACAGCACCCCGGGCAGAACCTGGCGGGTGCCGGCCACCACCGCCTCGAGCGGCGTGGCGCTCTCCTTGGCGTGGGCAGCGATGTTGTCGGTGATGACGATTGCATCGTCCATGACGATGCCGATGGCCATCAGCAGCGCCACCAGGGTGATCATGTTGAGCGACAGTCCGGTCAGGCCCATCACCAGGAAGGCACCCATGAAGGCGGCGGGCAGCCCCAGCACCGCCCACAGCGCCAGGCGCGGCCGGAAGAACAGGCTCATCACCAGCACCACCAGCACGAGCCCCATGAGGCCGTTGCCCACCAGCATCTGCAGGCGATCACGCACGATGCTGGTTGCATCCTGGGTCAGCGTCAGCGAGACGCCATCGTCGAAGCGGCGGCGCTCTCCCTCGAGCAGCTCCTCGAGATCCTCCTTTACCGTCAAGGCATCGTCGCGCAGGCTCTTGCTTACCTCCAGCAGCAGCGCCGGCTCGCCGTTGAAGCGAAGTTTCTCCTCCTTGCGCTCGCCGGTCTCGCTCAGGGTGGCGATATCACCCAGGGTCAGCTCGCCCCCGGCCGGATCGGACATCACCACCAGGCGCTCCAGCTCGGCAAGCGAGCGGCGCTGGTCGGTGAAGCGCAGCAAGATATCGCCCTCGGGAGTTTCCAGGGTGCCCAGCGGCAGGTCCAGGCTCTGGGCCGAAATCCGCCGCGCCAGCTCGCGGGCCGAGAGGCCGTGCTGGCCGAGCACCTCGCCCGGCACCGCCACCTGCCACTGGCGCTGGGACATGCCGTGGATGGTCACGTCCGCCACGCCGGGCAGGGCCATGATGCGCTCCTCCAGGCGCAGGGCGTACTCCTCGAGCTGGCCGGAGGGCATGTCGGATGACACCGCGACAGCCGCCACCAGGTCGCTGCGGTGCAGCTCGCGCACCACCGGTGGATCGGCCCGCGCCGGCAGCTCGGTAATGGCACCCACCTCGGTGTCGATCTCGTTGAGAAAGCGCAGGGCGTCGCCGCCAGCCTGCATGGTGGCGGTGGCGCTGGCCAGGTTGTCCTGGGCCGCGCAGACGAACTCGTCGAGAAACTCCACGCCCTTGACCGCCTCATGCAATCGCCGGCACACGGCATCCTCGACGTCGGCGGCGCTGGCCCCGCGATAGACCACCTCGACGCTCACTTCCACCGGGCGGTAGTCGGGGAAGGTCTCCCGCTTGAGCGACGGGGCGGCGAAAAGCCCGGCGGCCAGCAGCAGCACCAGCAGCAGGTTGGCGGCGGTGGGGTGAGCCGCGAACCAGCGGATCATGGCTGCTCACCTCGCGCCTGCCCGGCGATGCGAGCCTCCAGGGCCTCGTCGCGGCGTGGCGCCAGCGCCATGCCGGCGATCGCCGCGGGAAGGTCATCGACCACCACTCGCACGCCGGGCGCGAGGCCCGTCCCGATAACTGCCAGGTTACCCTGGGTGAAGGCCACCGCCACCTCACGGCGCGCGAGGTGCTGCTCGTCATCTACCAGCCACACCTCACCCTGGTGCACCGCGCTGGCGGGGATCACCAGTAGAGGCGACGGACTCGCCGCGGTAAGCCGCGTGCGTACGTACATGTCACGCTGCAGTGGCGGACGATCCGGCGGCCGGGCATCGCGGTAGGGATGATCCACCTCCACCACGGCGCGTACCGTGCGGGTGGCCGGATCCAGCCCGCTGGCCACCCGAACCAGCTCACCGGACCAGCCCACGCCCTCGGCGCCGACCAGAGCAAGCTCGGCATCCACCGCCGAGAAGTCCAGCCGCTCGCTCAGATCCAGCCCCTGGCCGAAGGGTTCATCGGGCAGGATCGCGCCCAGCAGGCGACGCATCATGGCGATAGGAATATGCGCCTCGACCTCGGCGGCGGCCAGGCTATCGGCCTGGAACAGCTGCTGCCCGCTGGCCACGAACTGGTGGCGCTCCACCGCTACCTCGCCCAAGCGCAGGTCGTAGGGCGCCTCGAAGCGGGTATCAGCGAGGTCCTCCCGGGCCTGGGCCAGGCGCACCGCGGCGCGTTCGCGCTGCGCCTCAAGCACCTCCCGCCGCGCCGGCATCAGCGCCAGGCTGTTCTCCAACGTGGCCACCGCCTGGCGTTGGCTCAGCGTACTGCGGCGCTGCTCGTCGTGCCGCGAGGCGGAAACCGAACCGCTGGCCACCAGGCGCTCGATGCGCGACAGCTCCTGCTCGGCCAGGGCCAGGGCGTCCTTCTCCAGCGCCAACAGGCGGCCGGTGTTGGCCTCCTCGGCCTCAAGTTGAGCCAGCTCGCCGGCCAGGCTCGCCAGCTCCGCTTCGGCCTCGGCGATGGCCAGCTCATAGCGACTGGGGTCGAGCGCCACCAGCAGGGTGCCCTCGGGCAGCAGGGTGCCACTCTCCAGCGCTGGGTGGCGCTCCACCACCCGGCCAGCCACATTGGCCACCGCCTGCCAGGTCTCGGCGGGACGCGCCACGCCGTGGCCGCGGGCCTCCAGGCGGACGTCCAGGTTCCGGGCCTCGATGAAGTGCACCGGGGTGGCGGAGGCGTCCGCCTCCTGGCGCTCCGGGGTCTGGCGGTTGGCCACGAAGACCATCAACAGTGCCACGCCCAGGGCAATGCCAGCCAGCACCGTCAGCCCCCGCCCCAGCCGACGAACCCAAGGCCTCATGCATCACCTCCCGCCGCACGGATGCCGTGCTGATAGAGGTCGAAGGCCGCTGGGGCTCGCTCGCCGATACGGGTCACATCGTCGGCAATCAGCGACTGCACGACCAGTCCCTGAAGCGTGCCGATGAACTGGGTCGCCGCCACGTCCAGCTCGAGCTCCGGGCGCAGTTGTCTCCGGCGTTCGGCCTCTTCGAGCAGCTCCAGCAGGCGCCGCCGATAGCGCGCCAGCAGGCTGCGCACCATGCGGCTGGCGGGGGTGGGCCGTGGGTGCTGCAGCTGACCCATCAGCAGACGCGGCACCCCGGGGTGCTCGGCGATGAAGGCGGCGTGGGCCAGAAACATCGCCTCCAGGGCGGCCAAGGGGTCATCGACGCCCTCGGCGGCGGCGGCGACCCGCGCCATCACCTGATCGCTGACCCAGGCCACCACCGCCGCCCAAATGGCGTCCTTGTTGGGGAAGTGGCGAAACAGCGCGCCCTGAGTGACCCCCATGCGCTGGGCGATGCGTCCGGTGGTCAGGGTGGCGGGCTCCTCCTCACTGCATAGCGTGACGACCGTCTCCACGGTGCGTTCACGGCGTTCTTCGGCGCTGAGGTGCTGGCGCTGTGACATAGGCGGCTCACAATAGATAGTAATTAATTACTATCTAGCAGGGCGCTGCCATCGACGCAAGCCGAATCGATCACTACCTGGTAATGGTCGCTACCAGTGATCTCGTCTTCGTCGACGGAGGACATTATCTGGGCATGTGTGCGGTGGGGTTGCTGCCAAGGCCGGCAGGGGGGAAGGGTTCGACCTGCTCGGCCAGAGCTGCATCATCGCACCGACCGGTGAACTCGTCGCCTGGCGAGAACCCTTAAAGTCAGGTTGATCACCTACCCGTGCGATCTGGATCGAACGCACGAGATCCGTGAGTCTACCTTCAATTTTGCGAAGCACCGCCGACCCGAAACCTACCAGCTCATCACGCAACCTGGTGAAGTTGACGTGTGAATGCCGTTGAGTGCCGATTTGTTGCGATGTCACTGGCCATC
This sequence comes from Halomonas sp. NO4, assembly GCF_010994375.1. Lineage (GTDB taxonomy): Bacteria > Pseudomonadota > Gammaproteobacteria > Pseudomonadales > Halomonadaceae > Halomonas. The sequence continues at coordinate 161 of NZ_WHMA01000056.1, read as the reverse complement.
TCGGCATGATGGCAGACAAGCCTCGCCACTCTTTCGAGACATTACCTGTCTACCACCCGACGAGGATCGCCATGTCGACGCTATTCGACCGCCTCAAGGAGGTCTCTTCGCCCGCCATCGGCCTGGGCGCCATGAACCTCTCCCATGGCTATGGCAGCCCT
>NZ_WHMA01000055.1 GCF_010994375.1 Halomonas sp. NO4 | reverse complement strand
CTGAGAAGTGGGAAGCCTCGCCCGTGGCGCGTCAGCGCTTAGGGCGGGGAGCAGTCACCTGCGGGGACGCTGGTTGTCCGGGTCATACAGCGGCCGATAGCCCACCGCCTCCACACGCACTGGATAGTGCTCGCCGAAGTACTCCATGAGCAGTCGGTTGCCCTCGCGGGCCTGCGCGGCCGGCAGGTAGCCCAGGGCGATGATCGCGCCCACGGAGGGCCCGTAGGCGATGCTGGTCACGTAAGAACGGCGCCCCTCGCTGTCCACCAGCACCTCGCCGCTCTCGGGGTCGAGGATCGGTGAGTGGCCCACCGGGAAGCGTGGCGTGCCGGCTGCGTCGCGATTCTCTTCCATGACCAGGGTGCACAGGTAGGCGGGCTGCTGGTCGCATTCGCGCTGGGCCAGGTAGGCGGCCTTGCCGTGGAACTCCGCCGCCTTCACCTTGGGCCGGGCGAGCCCCGCCTCGTAGAGGTTGTACTCGGTGAGCAGGTCGACGTTCTGCAGGCGCAGGCTCTTTTCCAGGCGGCGGCTGTTGGCGTAGGTCTCGATGCCTACCGGCGTCACGCCCTGTTCGAAGAGCCGGTCCCACAGGGTGAGGCCGTAGCTGAAGGGGGTGTAGAGCTCCCAGCCCTGTTCGCCCACGTAGGAGATGCGGAAGGCCCACACCGGCAGGCCGCGCACGCGGATCTCGCGCGCCGTGGCAAAGGGAAACCGGTCGCTGTCCAGCCCGTCGGGGTCGTCGGCGACGGTCTGCAGCGTGCGACGGGCGTTGGGACCCCATAGCCCCAGGGTGGCGAGGCTGTCGGTGCGGTCCTCGATGTACAGGTGCGCAAGCCCCCGGGACTCGGCCATGCGCCGCATCCACACGAGGTCACGATGCCCGGTATCGCCGCCGCAGATCACGCGGAACGCCTCGGCGGCGAGGCGCACGATGGTGAGATCCGAATGCACGCCGCCCCAGGCGTCGAGGAAGTGGGTGTAGACGCCCTTGCCGATTGGGGTGTCGCCGCCCACCTTGGCCACCGACAGATATTCCAGCAGCGCCTCGGCGTCGGGGCCGGTGACGTCGTAGATGGCGAAGTGGGAGAGGTTGATCATGCCCACGTCGTCGGAGAGTGCCAGGTGCTCGGCGTTGGAGACGCGCCAGAAGTGGCGGCCGTCCCACTCGTCGGGGCGCTCGGGCACCCGCGCGGCGAAGCGCTCGAGCAGCGCTTCGTTGGCGGCGTAGCCGTGGGCGCGCTCCCAGCCGGCGGCCTCCATGAAGTGACCGCCCAGTTCCTTCTCACGCGGCCAGAAGGGGCTGCGCCGCAGGTTGCGGCCGCTCTCGAAGGGCTCTCGGGGGTGCACCGGCGGGTCGTAGATCTTGAAGGCGATCTCGCGGCAACGGCCGTATACGTAGTCCGGCGTCTTCTGTACGGGGTAGAAGCGGGCGATGTCGATCCCGTGGGGGTCGAGTTCTGGCTTGCCCTTGGTGAGCCAGTCCGCGAGCACCTTGCCCATCCCCGGGCCGTCCTTGACCCATACTGCCTCGCAGAACCACAGCCCGCGGGTCTCCGGCGACTCGCCGACCAGGGAGCCGCCGTCGTTGGTGACGGAGAGCAGGCCGTTGAAGGAGTGCTTCTCGTCCCAGCCCAGCTCGCCGAGCACCGGGGTGAGCTCGATGGCGCGCTCGAAGGCGTGCATGACCTGGTCCAGCTCCAGGTCGCGCATGGAGGGCGACAGTCGCGCCTGTTGGCGTTCGAGGATGTCGCGAGGGTGGACGAGGCGGGGGTTGCGGGCCTCGTAGTAGCCCCACTCGAGCTGGCCCCCCTCGGTGGTGGCGGGGTCGCCGGTGTCGCGCAGGTAGGCGGAGTTACCCTGGTCGCGCAGCAGCGGGTAGCCGATCTCGCGGCCAGTGCCGGCGAAGGTGTCGAAGGGCCCGAAGAACAGCAGGGGGTGCTCCACCGGCATCAGCGGCAGGGCGGCGCCGCCCATGGCGGCGGGCAGCGGCCCCCAGATACCCGAGGTGACGATCACTAGCGAGGTGGCGATATAGCCCTTGGCGGTCTGAACGCCGCACACGCGGCCATCGCGCACGTCGATGCCCAGCGCCGGGGTATCGGCGAAGGCCTGGAGGTGGCCCGCCGCCTGGGCCTGTTCGATCAGCTCGCCGGCCACCTGCTGCGAGCGCGGCACCACCAGGCCGGCATCCGGGTCCCACATCGCCCCCTGGATCAGCTCGCGCTCGAGCAGCGGAAAGCGCTCAACCGCCTCGTCGGCATCGATCATCCGGGCATGGGTACCGAATGCCTTTCCCGAGGCCACCTTGCGCTTGAGCTCCGCCAGACGGGCGTCGTCACCCACACGGGCGACCTCCAGGCCGCCGACCTTCTGGTAGTGGCCCAGGCGCTCGTAGAAGCGCTGGCTGTAGGTGGTGGTGTAGCACGACATCTTGTCGTGGGCGGTCATGAAGCAGAAGTCGGAGGCGTGGGAGGTGGAGCCGATGTCCGAGGGGATGGCGGACTTGTCGAGCCCTACCAGGTCCGTCCAGTCCTGCTCGATCAGATGGTGGGCGACCGAGGCGCCGACGATGCCCCCCTGGCCGATGATCACTGCGCGTGCCTGCTTGGGTAGTGTCGCCATGGCTGCTCTCCTGGTGTGCCCGCCGCCGCTCCCGTCACTGACTGCTTCTCCTCAACCTAATGCACCCTGCCTCGGGTTGCTGTCCGCTGACGACTCGCACTTGTGTGGCGACGACAGCGGCAGGGCGGGGGAGGGGGACGGTGTCGCTGCGACCAAAATCGCCGTCGTCACTGGCGCCACGACGGGGTCGTCACGGCACTAGCTTCAGGACAAGGGTAGCCCGTCGGGGCGAGCCCGGTTCACTCGCTTTGGATCCGCCGCCGGTGCGGTCCACCAGCAGGGCAAGGAGCAGCGAACATGTCCCAGGCCATCGAGAGCATTCCCCAAGACGTCGCGGCACCGGAGATTCTGCTCTATCCGCGGATTCGCAAGTCGCCGTTCTTCTACGCCTCGCGCCGTCACGGGGTACGCAAGTACAGCGTCTACAACCACCACTACCATCCCCGCCTCTACACCGACCCGGTGGACGAGTACTGGGCGCTGGTGCAGGGCGTCACCCTCTGGGACGTGGGGGTAGAGCGCCAGATCGAGATCAGTGGGCCGGATGCCTTCGCCTTCACCCAGCAACTGGTGCCGCGCGACATGCGCCACTGCCAGCCGGGGCAGTGCAAGTACGTCTTCGTCACCGCCCCCGACGGCGGCATCATCAACGACCCGGTGCTGCTGCGCATCGAGGAGAATCGCTTCTGGCTGTCGCTGGCCGACAGCGACGTGCTGCTGTGGTGCCAGGGGCTCGCCTACCGCTCGGGCCTGGATGTCACCATCCGCGAGGTGGACGTGGCGCCGGTGCAGGTTCAGGGGCCCAAGGCCAAGGCGGTAATGGTCGACCTGTTCGGCGAGCGCGTGCTGGAGATGCCCTACTACCACCTCATGGAGGCCGAGCTCGACGGTATGTCGGTGGTGATCTCGCGGACCGGCTACTCCGGGGAGATCGGGTACGAGATCTACCTGCGCGAGGCCAGCCGCTGCGGCGAGGCGCTGTGGCAGCGCGTCTTCGAGGCCGGTCGGCCCCACGGCATGCAGGTGATCGGCCCCTGCCATATCCGCCGCATCGAGGGCGGCATCCTCGCCTTCGGCTGCGACATCTGGTACGACACCAACCCCTTCGAAGTGGGCATGGGCTACGACTGGATGGTCGACCTGCGCGGCGACGACGACTTCATCGGTCGCGCCGCCCTGGAGCGCATCAAGGCCGAAGGGGTGTCGCGCAAGCTGGTGGGCGTGGAGATCGACGGGCCCAACATCGGCTACTTCACCGACGGCGCGATGATCGACGTCTTCCCCGTGCTTGACGCGGCCGGTGAACGCATCGGCCAGGTGACCTCCGCCACCCACTCGCCGCGCCAGGGGCGCAACATTGGCTACGCCATGGTGCCGATCGAGCACGCCGAACTCGACACGCCGCTGCGCATCGAGGCCAACACGGGGCTGCAGGAGGCGCGAGTGGTGCCCAAGCCGTTCCACGACCCGAGCAAGGCGATCCCCAAGGGCTGAACCATGTCGGACGCTCAGCAGACAGCGCCGCCGCAAATCCGCGGCGGCGAGGCTACCCCTGTGGCAGTGCCCCGCTTCGAGCTGCTGCCCTTCGCCGGCATGGAGGCGGCCGCCGCGAGCCTGCCGCGGGGTGCCGTGGTCACGGTCACCTGCTCGCCGCGCCACGGCCTGGAGCGCACCCTGGCCGCGGCAGAATGGCTGCAGGCGGCGGGTTATCGCGCCGTGCCGCACCTGGCCGCGCGGCAGGTGCGCGACCAGCGTCACCTGGAGGGGGTGGCCACGCGCCTGGCGGCGGCGGGCATCGAGGATACCTTTGTGGTGGGCGGCGATGCCCCGCAACCCGAGGGCGACTACCCGGGCGGCCTGGAACTGCTCGAGGCGCTGGCGGCCCTGCCCTTGCGCCCGGCGCGGCTGGGCATTCCCGCCTATCCCGAGGGGCATCCGCACTTCGAGGCGGCGACGCTGCAGCGCATCCTCGACGCCAAGGCACAGCATGCCGACTACGTGGTCACCCAGCTCTGCTTCGAGGCGGCACCGCTGGTGAGCTGGCTCGAGGCGCAGCGTTGCGGTGGCCTGCGGTTGCCGGTCTATGCCGGCGTGCCCGGCGTGATCGCCCGCACCCAGCTCATGGCCATGGCCGTGCGCTTGGGGATCGGCCCCTCGACGCGTGCCCTGAAACGCGGCCGGGGGTGGCTCGGGCGCCTGCTACGTCCTGCCCGGTACCGTCCCGATGCGCTGCTTCAGGCATTGCGGCCGGTTCTGGATGGCGGCCCGGGCTTTGCCGGGCTTCACTTCTACACCTTCAACCGGGTGGCGGCGACCCGGGAGTGGCTGGATCGCTGGCAACCGGCCGTCTCCCCGCCGTGCCGGGATGCCGATGCCGCGCCGCAGCCGGAGGGTGCCGCCAGCGCCGAGCCGCTGGGATGAGCGGGTATCCGCCGCGCCCCCGTCGCCAGCTGGCGACGGGGCGACAAACTCTGTGCAAGTCGCCGTCCTTCTCTGTCGGCGACGCCGGCCGGCGTGTAGGCTTGCCCGCAGGGTGGCGCCGGATGCGCCGCCCTGCGTCTCAGCAGCCCCCGAGCCCCGTATCGCCGCAACCATCGTTCGGCAGGGACGCCTCGTGCGTCCGACAGGAGGTGACACATGAACAAGTCAATCGTGGTGGGTACCACCCTGGCCGTGCTGGGGCTGGGCGGAATGGCGATGGGCGCCTGGCAAGTCCAGCAGGCCAGCGCGCCGGTATATGCCGAGATCGTCGGTGTCGAGCCCCTCACGCGCACCGTGGAAACCCCGCGGGAGGTGTGCGAGGACGTGGTGGTGAGCCAGGCTCCGCACCAGCCGGCCGCGCCCAGCCGCGACCCGCACCGCGTCGTCGGCACCGCGGCGGGAGCCATTGTCGGCGGGCTGCTCGGCAATCAGATCGGTGGCGGCAGTGGCAAGCAGATCGCGACCATCGCCGGTGCCGTGGGCGGTGGACTGGCCGGCCGCGAAATCCAGGGCCGGGTGGAGGCCAACCAGCGGGCCCAGGCGGCCCAGCCCCAGACCATTACCCGGCGCGAGTGCCGCACGGTGGTGGATACCCATCAGGAGACCGAGGGTTACGAAGTGACCTGGCGCCATGGCGAGACCACTCGCACCAGCCAGCTGGACTTTGCGCCGCAGGGCGAGCGCGTCCGCCTCGAGGAGGGCGAGCCGCGCTGGGACGCGGTGCTCACCGAGGAGAGCTGAGCCGCCGCCCGGCCCGTTTTGCGCTCAATCACGATGCCCGGCCAGTTCAGTGGCCGGGCGTCGTCGTGTCCGGCGGGCGCTCATACCTGACGAAGGTACCAGTCATACTCCAGCCGGCTCACCGCCTGCATCGCCGCTTCGCGCTCGGCACGACGATTGGCGAGAAAGACGGACACGAACTCCCGGCCCAGTGCCTCGTTGAGTACCGCATCGCCTTCCAGCAGGTCGAGAGCCTGCTGCCAACTGTTGGTCAGGCTGGGAGCCACCTGGGCGTAGGCGTTGCCGGTGATGGGCGGTGGCGGGGTGAGGGCGTGGTCCAGGCCGTGCTCGATGCCAGCCAACAGGGTGGCCAGCAGCAGGTAGGGGTTGGCGTCGGCGCCCGCCACGCGGTGTTCGATGCGTCGCGCCGCGTGGGGACCGGCCGGGATGCGCAGTGCCACCGAGCGGTTGTCGTAGCCCCAGGTGGGCGCCATGGGCACGTAGAATCCCGGCTGGAAGCGACGAAAGGAGTTGAGGTTGGGCGCACAGAAGGCCATGGCGGCAGGCATCGTCACCAGTAGCCCGGCGATCGCCTGGTGCAGCCGTGGCGTGCCGAGCGGTTCACCGTCGGCGGCGGCAAAGACGTTGTCGCCGGCCGCGTCGAGCAGGCTGATGTGCACGTGGGTGCCGTTGCCCGCCTCCTGGCCGTAGGGCTTGGCCATGAAGGTGGCTTCGAAACCGTGAGCCAGGGCCACGCCCTTGATCAGCCGCTTGAGCAGCACCGCGCTGTCGCAGGCGGCCAGGGCATCGGCGCAGTGCAGCAGGTTGATCTCGAACTGTCCCGGGGCGCACTCCTTGAGGGCCGTGTCCAGGGGGAGGCCCTGGGTGGCCGCAGCCTGCTGGATCGCCTCGAGGAAATCGGCGTACTCGTCGAGCTCGCCGATCGAGAAGAGCTGGCTCTGCGCGGCCCGCTCGCCGCTGCCCGGCGATAGCGGCGGCTGGGCCATGCCCAGGGCGTCGCGGGCGCGGTCCACCAGGGAGAATTCCATCTCCACCGCCACTACCGGCGTCAGCCCCGCCTGCCGGAAGCGGGCGAGCACCCGCGACAGCACCTGACGGGGATCGGCGAAGAAGGGGCCACCGTCGGCCTCGCACATGGTCATCAGCAGCTGGGCCTGACGACCGCCGCGCAGCCAGGGACAGGGGGCCAGGCTGCCGGCGACCGGCTGGCAGAGGCGGTCGCCGTCCCCGCTGGAGAGCCCCAGGCCGGTGGCCTCGATGGTGTTGCCGTTGATGTCCAGGGCGAAGACCGAGGCGGGAAGATGAACGCCCTGGGCATACGCCTTGGCGAGGTTGCTCCACGGCAGACGCTTGCCGCGCATCACCCCGTTGAGATCGCTGATCAGCAGGTCGACGCTGTCGATCTCCGGGTGCTGCTCGAGAAAGGCCTGGGCCTCGGCGGCGGGGCGAGACGACATGATGTCACCTGTGTCAGGGTGGCTGTAACGGCCATCTTTCAATGGCCGAAAAATGTTGTCAAATCCTTTACGGGTTGGTGGTGATCGACAACGGTGCAGTGTCGGAAATGCCCGCTAATGATTCGATGGTTCACGGCAGGTAGGGCGCTTCTTCGAAGAGTTTGGCAAGCGCCATGTGCAGCGGTATGTTGAGTAAAGCATAACAGCGCGACTTGCCTTGCCGCGATGACGCCCCTGCCCGCGGCTTCGCCGCTGCCCGCCGTGACTGCCAGGTCACCGTCAGCACGGGATGCCCGGGGCGGCGCCCTCATGAGCGAGGCGCTGCAGGCCCCATCCGTGCACAATACCACCGAACACGCACTACCCACCCTAGACAGAGGAGACTCCCGCATGAGTGCTCAGCGCCGACCCGAGAGCCGTGCCGACTGGCAGGCACTCGCCGACTCCCTGACTCTCGAGTGCCGTGCCTTCATCGACGGCGACTTCGGGGCCGCGGCGAGCGGCGATACCTTCGCCACGCGCAACCCCGCCACCGGCGAGATCCTGGCGCAGGTGGCGAGCTGCGATGCGCCGGATGCCGAGCGTGCCGTCGCTGCTGCCCAGGCCGCTTTCGAGAGCGGCGTCTGGTCGCGTCTCGCCCCTGGCAAGCGCAAGAAGGCCCTGCTCAAGCTGGCCGACCTGATGGAGGCGCACAAGCACGAGCTGGCGCTGCTCGACACCCTCGACATGGGCAAGCCGGTGACCAGCGCCCAGGGCGACACCGCCGGGGCGATTGCCTGTTTGCGCTACAACGCCGAGTCCATCGACAAGGTCTACGGCGAGGTGGCGCCCACCGGCGAGGAGTCGCTGGCGCTGGTGCTGCGCGAGCCGCTCGGCGTGGTCGCCTCCATCGTGCCCTGGAACTTCCCGCTGATGATGACCGCCTGGAAGATCGCCCCGGCGCTGGCCGCGGGCAACAGCGTCATCTTGAAACCCTCTGAGAAGTCGCCGCTTTCGGCGCTGCGCCTCGCCCAGCTGGCCCGGGAGGCGGGGTTGCCGCGCGGCGTCTTCCAGGTGTTGCCGGGTTTCGGCCACACCGTGGGCAAGGCGCTGGCGCTTTCCATGGCGGTGGACTGTCTCTCCTTCACCGGTTCTACCGCCACCGGCAAGCAGCTGATGCAGTACGCCGGCCAATCCAACCTCAAGCGGGTCTACCTGGAGTGCGGCGGCAAGAGCCCCAACCTGATCTTCGCCGACTGCAAGGACCTTGATCGGGTAGCCCGGCATGCCGCCGCGGCGATCTTTCACAACCAGGGCGAGGTGTGCATCGCCGGTTCGCGACTGCTGGTGGAGAATCCCATCCGCGACGCCTTCGTCGACAAGGTGCTGGCCGCCGCCGAGCGCATGCAGCCCGGCGACCCCCTCGACCCCGAGAGCTTCATGGGCGCTATCGTCGACGAGGCGCAGCACCGGCGGATTCTCGACTACATCCGCCGGGGCGTGGAGGAGGGCGCTCGGCTGCGCACCGGCGGCGAGGCGCTAGAAGGGCGCGGGCTCTTCATCCCGCCCACGGTGTTCGACGGCGTGACGCCACAGATGGCCATCGGCCGAGAGGAGATCTTCGGCCCGGTGCTCGCGGTGTTCGGTTTCGACAGCGAGGAGGAGGCCATCGCCATGGCCAACGACAGCGACTACGGCCTCGCCGCCGGTCTGTGGAGCCAGGACATCGATCGCATCATGCGCGTGACTCGCCGACTCCATTCGGGCCAGGTGTTCGTCAACAACTGGGCCGGCGGTGACCAGACGGTGCCCTTCGGCGGCGTCAAGCAGTCGGGCAACGGCCGCGACAAGTCGATGCACTCGCTGCAGGAATACTCCGAACTCAAGACGGTGTGGATGGCGTTGGCGCCTTGAGGCATTGGCATTGTCCCAGGAGCCTCCCGTGGCGTCGGCGGGCTTTCGCCGCTGTTGGCGCGAGGCGCCTCGCTCCCTGGCCGGTGAAGAAGGGCCTGCTACACTCCGTGACAAGGGAGTAACACGACTCGCTCGCGGATGGAGCCTCCGATGCCGGTTGCCAGTGATGCTCTGGCAACGGGCGCAGTGCTATTGGCGAAGAGGAGGGTTCCACCATGTCCCGCCAAGACTGGCGTCTCGAAGGAGACTGGATCAAGAATTGTAACTGCGCTTTCGGTTGCCCCTGTGACTTCCAGGCCCCGCCGACCCAGGGGGAGTGTCTGGGCTTTCTGGGTATGCGGATCAACTCGGGCCACTTCGGTGAGACACGCCTCGATGGACTGAGTTTTTTCGTCGTGGTGAGCTTTCCGGGGCCGCTGCACGAGGGCGACGGTGATGCGCAGCCGCTGATCGATGACAAGGCCACCCCGGAGCAGCGTGAAGCACTGCTCGAGATTCTCTCCGGGGCCCATTCCGACGAAGGCACGCTGTTCCATATCTTCAGCCTGATCGTGGCGCGGCTGCACGATCCCATCTTTGCGCCCATCGACGTCGAGTTCGACATGGCGGCACGAACGGCCAGCATCGAGATGCCCGGTGCCTTGAGCTCCCAGGTGGTGCCGATCCGCAATCCCGTCACCGACGAGCCGCACCGCATCCGGATCGTCATGCCGGAAGGCTTCGAGCACCAGGAGGGCGAGGTAGCCGCGGCGGACATCGACAGCCGTGGAGAGCTGGCTTTTACCACCCAAGGCACCCACAGCACCCTGGCTAAGGTGGTCCAGACCCCGCAGGGGGTCGCCGCCTAGGAGGCGACGGTCATGCCGGCTTCCTCGCTGGAGCGGCTGTTGCGCCGCGACCGGTGCTGGACGATCGGCGGCCTGGGCACCATCATCGCCCTGGGCTGGGGGTATCTGGTTGCCGACGCGGTGCTGATGGCACGGGGTAAGAGCCTGCTGATGCCCATGGCGGGGGGCGTGTGGACGCCGCACGAAGCGGCACTGGTGCTGCTGATGTGGGCGGTGATGATGGCGGCGATGATGCTGCCCGGAGCCGCCCCCATGCTCCTGCTGCATGCCACCCTGACCCGGCGGCGCTGGGCCCGCGGCGAACCCGTCGTGGCGACGGGCTTCTTTGCGGCCGGCTATGTGGCAATCTGGTCGTTTTTCAGCTTGGCGGCGATGCTGCTGCAGTTTGCCTTCCAGCAGGCGTTCCTGCTGTCACCCATGCTGGCCCTCACCAGTCAGGGCGTGGCAGGCCTGGTGCTGATCGGCGCCGGCCTTTACCAGTGGTCGCCGCTCAAGAATACCTGCCTGCGTCACTGCCGCTCGCCACTGGACTTCATGCTGACCCAGTGGCGTGAGGGGCAATGGGGCGCCTTCACGATGGGGCTGCGCCATGGCGCCTACTGTGTCGGCTGCTGCTGGATGCTGATGCTGCTGCTGTTCGTCGGCGGTGTCATGAATCTGGCTTGGATTGCCGGGCTGGCCCTCTGGGTGCTGATCGAGAAGTTGGCCCCCGCCGGCCACTGGCTGGGGCATGGCCTGGGCGGTGTGCTGATCGCCTGGGGCGGGGTGACCCTATGGGGGGCGGTGGGGTGAACCCGCTCTCTCCTTGAGCGGGCGCCGGTCCTTCGGGGCAGGCCGTCGTGATCAGAAACTCTCCCACTCCGGCTCTTGCTGTGCTCGAGCGGGCACTCTGGCGGCCGGGGCCGCCATCGCCTGCGGCACCGCGTCGGCCGAGGCCATATCGGCCAGGGCGCGGTTCACAGCGGTGCTGCTGGCCGGCAGCTGAAAGGCCGACATGGCGGCCATCAGCTGCTGGGCATGTTGGCGCAGGTTGCCGGCGGCGGTGGCGCTCTCCTGCACTAGGCCGGCGTTTTGCTGGGTAACCTGGTCCATCTGGGTGACCGCGGTGCCCGCTTCCTGGACCCCGGCGCGCTGTTCGGCGCTGGCCTCGCTGATTTCTTGCATGATCTGGCTGACCCGGCCGATGGCGGCGACGATCTCTTCGGTGGCCTGGCTCGCCTCGGCGGCGCGCTCGTTGCCGTGCTGGACCCGCTCCCCGTTACGCTGGATAAGGTCGGTGATCTCGCTGGCGGCGTCGGCGCTGTTCTGGGCCAGCTTGCGCACTTCGGCGGCCACCACGGCGAAGCCGCGGCCGTGCTCGCCGGCGCGAGCGGCTTCTACCGAGGCGTTGAGCGCCAGGATGTTGGTCTGGAAGGCGATGTCGTCGATGGTGGAGATGATGCTGGCGATCTCGCTGGAGCTCGCGTCCAGCTCGCGCATGGTCTCGGTTACCTGGTGCACGGCCCGGCCGCCGCGGGTGGCGGTGCTCGCCGCCCCTTCGGCCTCGTGGCTGGCCTGTTCGGCGTTGCGGGAGTTCTGGGTCACGGTCCCGTTGAGCTCCTCCATGGCCGAGGCGGTCTGCGACAGGGCGCTGGCCTGCTGTTCGGTGCGCGAGGCCAGGTCGCTGTTGCCCTCGGCGATCTGCTCGCTGTTGCTGGCCACCGATTCGGCGGCAGCGCGGACCTGGGCAACGATGCCCTGCAGCTGGCGGGCCATGGCTACTTGGGCGGCCATGATGCTGTGGCGGTCGCCCTGGCGCAGCTGCCCCGTGGTGGTCAGCTCGCCGCGACCGATGGCCTCGGCAAAGGCCTTCACTTCATGGGGCTCGGCGCCCAGCTCGCGCAGCAGTTGGCGTGACAGGAAGTAGGCGATCAGGCCGCCGATGATCAGGGCAGCGAGGCACAGCCCGAGCATCAGTATCTGGAAGCCGGAAGCGGTGTCGCGGGCGCTGGCGGTATCCGCCGCAGTTTCCGCTTCCTGGTAATCGATGAAGGCGTTGATGTCGTCGAGCCACTGGAAGAAGGCCGGGCCGGCGGCGCTCAGCAGCGTGTTGCGTGCCTCGGCCAGGTCGCCGCCCTCGCGGTGCTCGATGATTGCCTCAGCCAAGGCGTTGGTGCGTTCGGCCTGGGCGTCAATGGTGGCGAGCAGGCGGTTCTCTTCCTGATTGGCGCCGTGGTTAGTGATTATCCGCTGCATGCCCTGGCTGGCGCTCTGGTAGTTGTCGGCCAGCGCCCGATAGTCGGCCTGCAAGCGTTCCAGCTCTTCCGGCTGTGCAACCAGCGTCATGTCGCGCAGCAGGATGGCGCGGTCGTGTACGCTGCCACGCCAGTCGATGGCATGGCGGAGCTTGACGCCGTTGACGTCGTTGATGGTGGTCAAGTCGCGGTCAATGCGGTTGACCTGGTCGATACCGACAACGGTCAAGATCACGATCAGAGCGAGCACGGCAGAGAAGCCGCTGACCAGTCGTGTACGGATGCCGGTTTGGGAAAGTCTGGCCGAGAGTGTCTTCATGGTTGGTGTCCTTTTGTCGTTAGGGGTCATCCTGCCAGGCATAAGCATGACGCTGAGGACACCGTATAGATTGTACATTATCTGTACAATTCAATATTATGAATTCGAGTATTCGATATTTTCGACGAAGCCTCTGTTGGCCCCGGGGTCGCGGGTTACGCCTGTGTTCCCAAGGGATTGGCTGAAGTGGCAGCGCGTAGACACAGCACCAGCCTGCCCTGATGGGGTATTTACCCTAGGCACTTTGTGTTGGTTCTGTACAACAAACGATGGAGGTATTGGTATGCTCGGCTGGTTCTAGCGCGATCCTGTCAAGCGTCTGCAAAAAGCCTACCTGATTACGCATAAGGCTCAGCCAGCTTCAGGAGCCGATACGGCATCGGTGGTGTTC
>NZ_WHMA01000054.1 GCF_010994375.1 Halomonas sp. NO4 | reverse complement strand
GGAAGCGTGGATTGGCGACCTTGCGGCCATTTGAGTCGATAGCAAGATGGGATAGCCCCACCTGATTACGCATGTTGATCAGCTATCACGACAGCCTTTGGCTATACTGGAATCGTACGGAACGTCAAGGAGTTAGCGTTATGGCTCGCAATCCTATCCAGTTCCAGTCCGGCCAGTCACTGCCGGCGTTTCTCGAGCAGTACGGCACAGAAGAACAGTGCCGGGCGGCTCTCTTCCAGCACCGTTGGCCCAAGGGGTTCGTGTGCCCCGAATGCGGCAACACCACCGGCTGCCAGCTCGCGCGCGGACTGTACCAGTGCCATCACTGCCATCATCAGACCTCGCTCACCGCCGGCACCATCTTCCATGCCACCCATCTGCCACTCACCACCTGGTTCCTGGCCATCTACCTGCTGACCCAACGCAAGAACGGCCTCTCGGCGCTGCAGCTATCCCGGGAACTCGGCGTCAGCTACAACACCGCCTGGAAGCTCAAGCACAAGCTGCTGCAGGTCATGCACGAGCGTAACCAAGGGGAAAGGCTCGCTGGGCGCATCGAGATCGATGATGCCTACCTGGGCGGCGAACGGCCGGGAAAGCGCGGGCGCGGCGCCGAGCACAAGGTCCCGTTCGTCGCCGCGGTACAGACCGATGACGACGGCCATCCGCAGCGCGTCCAGCTACGCCGCGTGAGCGGCTTTACCCTGGCCGGGGTGCGTCGCTATGCCCATGCCGCCATCGCGCCCGGCAGTCAGGTGGTCAGCGATGGCTTGGGCTGTTTCCGGGCCTTCGAGTCACCGGCCTACACCCATGAACGCCTCATCACCGGCGGTGGTCGTGCCAGTGCCCAGATCTCCGCGTTCAACTGGGTCAACACGGTGCTGGGCAACGTCAAGAACGCCATCACCGGTAGCTACCATGCGATACGTGGCCAGCATGTGCCGCGTTACCTGGCCGAGTTCGAGTACCGCTTCAATCGACGCTATGACCTCAAGGCCATGATCCCGCGGTTTCTGACAGTGGCGGCCAGAACGCCGCCGATGCCTTACCGGCTGCTGAAGATGGCTGAGCCATATACGTAATCAGGTTAGTTTATATAAGTCCCGCCATTAACATTAATAATTTCTCCAGTAATAAAATCAGCCATATTAGATGCAAGAAAAAGGACAGCATCTGCTACGTTTTGAGGTGTCCCCAATCTTTGCAAAGGTACATTGGAAACAACTTTTTGGAAGTATTCCTCGCTCCACTGTTTGATCATGTCTGTTTCGACAGGGCCAGGGCTAACTCCATTGACATTGATATTGTGCTTGGCCATTTCCAAGGCAAGATGCCTTGTCAAGTAATCAACGCCAGCTTTAGATGCCCCGTATGAAGGGGCGGCATTTTTATGTCCGGATTTGGCCGTGGTGGAGCTGACGTTCACAATTTTTCCGCAACGCTTCTCTACCATATGAGATAAAACCGCTTTACTGAAATACAAGTTTCCATTCAGGTTAACATCGATAACACGATGCCAATCCTGTAAATCCATATCTAAGGTAGAGCTACGCATGTTAATGCCAGCATTATTCACCAAAATGTCAATTCGCCCAAAATAGCCTATTGTTTTTTCTGCAACTGCTTCCGCAGTTTCAGGTTTTGTGACGTCCCCCGCGTAAATCAAGCATTCTCTTCCCAGTTTCTTCACATCGCAGGAAACGTCATTCAAAAGATCCCGATTTGTTCCAACTATTGTAAGAGATGCTCCATTCTCAGCCAACGTCTTAGCAATACTTTTGCCTATCCCTCTGCTGGCACCTGTTATGATTGCCACTTTATCAGGTAATAACATAGTTTTTCACCTTAAAAATAAATCATTATTCCGAGACTATCGGTTAGCTGCAAGGGGGGCAACAATCAGTCGCAGCTGTCCCACTGTTTCCTTGGGAAAACTGGTGCTGGCTGGACGATGCGCAGGCCATGTAAACGAGGACAGTACGTCTTGAATCTGGTTTGGCAGCCAGATAACCCAGCTATCAGGTAAGACAAGCTACTTGAGTTGCCATATCATGACCACTGATTCGGTTACCTGGCACGCTTAACTACTAGGCGACTAGAGTCCAACTCTTGAGCGGCCCCCTTAGTCTATCGCATTAATAGATCCGGTAGGAATGTCACAATTTGAGGAAATACAATAATGCTTAAAATAGAAATAAAATAGATTACCACAAAAATAATTATATGGCGCAGCATTTTCAGCACATTTGTATCTGCTATCTTTGCAGCTAACAAAGTAGATAATCCATAAGGCGGCGTCACGGTTCCAAGACGAATAGCCATAACGGTAACAATACCCGCAACTACTGGGTCAATTCCCAACCCTCGTATCACTGGAACCGACAGGGGTACAAAAATAAGCATGGCTGAATTTGGCTCCATGAAAGTACCAAGAACAAAATACAGCAACACTAACAGCAGCAAGAAAGCAAAGGCACTGAAATCATTACCAACAATAAAATTAACAACGGGGTCTAGTGCTTGATAATACGAAAGAACCCAGGACAAAAAGGAAGCTGCCGCAATCAGTATGTAAATGGAGGCCGAGTCTGTTACAGCTCTGTGCATGACTCCCATGTAATTCTTGAACCTCCTTTCCTTCTTGATAAAGAAGGCTACCAAGAACACATAAACAACAGCAATAGCGGCTGCTTCTGTTGCCGTAAATATACCTGCCATTATCCCCACGATGACAACTAAAAACAAGCTGACTGGGAATATGCTTTTCTTTAACGCGACGCGCTTGGAGAGTTTTTCATCATTGCTTAACCCAATGAGCTCGTTGCTCACAGGTCCAACCTTGTTTTTTGATGCATAATAATAAGCATAAATCATTTGGGTTGCCCCAATCAAAATCCCCGGGATAATCCCCGCCACAAATAACGCAGCCACAGAAGTCTGAGATAACGCCCCATACACAATCAAAAGAATACTTGGGGGAATAATAGATCCAATGGTAGAGGAAGCAGCTGTTAAAGTTGCTGCAAACTCTTTGCTATAGCCTGCTTTCACCATCGCAGGAATCAAAAGCCTGCCTAAAGATGCCACGTCTGCAACAGAAGATCCCGATATAGCACCAAAGAACACGCTCGTTACAATGTTGATGTGAGCTAGACTACCCTTTAGGTTACCAACCAACGATTTAGAAATATAGATCAAGTCATCCGTCACTTTCGTTAAGTTAAGCAACGCACCGGCAAAAATAAATAATGGAATCGCCAGTAACGTAAAACTGGAAAACGATTCAATCATGACAGAACTAGCTTGCGTTAAACTCACCAGCGGTTCGAATAAGATCGGAACCACTGAAGCAATAATAATACTAAACGCAACAGGAACGCCAATCAACAAACAAACAAGGAAAATAGAAATAACGGCCAGTAGAATCATTCTCCCGCCACCTCTTTATCATCTTCTTTAGTGAACAAATACCTGGCATTGATCAGGTGAAAGTAAATCATGAATATTGAGCCCACGAGGAATGCGGAATAATAGTAAATTAGCGAAGGTTGTGAAGGTAGGAACCGAATCGATACCAACTCTGTTCGCGTCAAGCCTGATTGAAATGCAGCGACCCCGATAAACAACAGAATAATCATCCCGAAAAGAGAAAGCAAATAGACAATTATGCTTTTCACCTTGCGTCCAGTTTCACCCAAGTAATCCGAGAAAATGTCGATTTCCAAGTGGGCTTTCTCTTTTACAGCCAAAGCGGACCCTAGAAAAACAAGCCACAACAGGGAGAACTTTCTTAAAACCTCCAGCTCTGGCATAGAGTAAGAGAAAACATATCTCGTGATCACACCAGTAAACAAGGTGATGGAAAGCAGCGCCAGCATAAATATGCTAACTGCACTTACCACACTTACCATTCTGATGCTTGCAATATTTAAGTTTCTATGTAACATATCACAATCCCAAAAAGAGTTTGAACTGCCCCATAAGTGTCAGGGGCAGTTCAAACAGATCTTCAGTTAAAGATTTCCTCAACCAGGTCTTCTACATCATGTTCTTCAGCTAATTCGTTTAACTGAATCCGGGATCTTTCAACGAACCCCTCACGATCTGGATTAGTAAAAGTTACACCAAAATCATTTTTCAACGTTTCCATATCTTCTCTGGTTTGGTCAAATGCCTTGCTAATATATTCAGGCTGCACGATATCCGCCGCTCTCTTTATGGCTTCTTTATGTTCGCTTGATAGTGACTCATACCGATCATTATTCATGACCACAAAACCCAGAGTTAGACTATGTTGTGTTCTAGCTACGTTTTTCGCAACTTCGCCGAAGCGTTGTTGAATCATCGCATCCAAGCTATTTTGTGAACCTTCTACAACTCCTGTTTGTAGAGCAGAGTATACTTCATCAAAAGCAATGCTAGTCGGATTTGCACCTAAGTTTTGCCACCACTCTAACTCAGTAGCCCCTGTGCCACTACGCATTGTCCTTCCTTCTAAATCCTCAACACTGTTAATCGGGAAAGTGCTAATAATATTCCTTTCCAGACCACCCGCGTACATTACTGTTTTCAGACCAGGGTTCTCTACTAGCAGATCTTCAAAATAAGAGAGCTCTCCTTCCGTATTCACGATAGATTCATAGTGCTCTCTATCTTTAAATAGATAATAAGAGCTTAACACCTCAAATACTGGGTTTTGCTCTGCAAACCAACCCGAATCTGAGTAGATTATATCAATATCACCAGAGATAACGGATTGATACAAGGTAGACGCATTACCAAGAGTTCCACCAGTATGAACAGTTACTTCAATGGCGCCGTCACTTTGATTTTCAACTTCCTCCCCAAATTCTACAAGAGCTCCAGCTAGCAGCGAGTCCTTCGGGTTAATGGTCGCAGCTACCAGCTTCACCGTTTCTGAAGCTTGCGCAGAACCATCATTGGAGAAGCCACTGACGACGGGGAGCAGCATCCCTGACAGTAATAAAAACGATGATTTCTTCAAAGCAGCCTTTTTTAAAATCATTTCTTACTCTCCTTTTGGATACAAATAAAGTTAAGCTTTTGATCCATACTGCTGTGAGTATAGCCGTTGATCCATACTGCTGTGAGTATAGCCGTGGATCGCTAGGGCGCTAAGGCGACCAGACCAAAGGCGCCACAAAAGGAATCGCCTATGCAGGGGGGGGTCAGCCTGGGCCAAGCGTACAAGTACGATGTCGCCAGCGCTGAGAGATATTGAGTCGGCGACCAAGCTGGTGCCGTGTTGTCCCTGCCAAACCACACCCACGCATATTGGTGTCATTGCCCCTCCTCGATGTGCCGTACACCCGAACAATGGCTTCAGCTCACAATGTTGTCAATTCAAGAAATCAAACAAACCTGTTCACCATGACAAAATAATGTCAAGGTATTGATTTACAAGATATTAATGCACATATTATCCTTTGGTCTAATCGCCAATTCTGCGACTGATAACTTGACAACATCTCTGTCAGTGACGATGCTCACCGTCACCGGGGCAGCGTGAGCGCCCCCATGACATTAAGGAGTGTATGAGCGAATGACACCTGACGACATTGCATCAAACATGGACGGTACACTGGTCTCTCGTCCCGGCGGGAAGGAGGCGATCCTGCCCTCATTGGCGGTGCAGAATCATGCCGCTTTCCTTTCTATTCTTCCCGATGGCGCATTGCTCTGCGCGTGGTTTGGCGGAACGCTCGAAGGCAAGTCGGACATCTCGATCCACGCCTCGGTACTGGCGCCGGGCGCCGATGCCTGGGGGCCTGCGCAACGCCTCACCGACGACTCGGCCCGGTCCGAGCAGAACCCTGTGATCTTCACGTCGCCCGAGGGCGAGATAATGCTGTTCAACACGACCCAGCCCGCCGGCAACCAGGACGAGGCGCGGGTGATGATGCGCCGACTCGAGTTGGATGGTGACCATGTAGCCAGTGGCCCATGCCGCGACATCGGCTTGCCGGATGGGACCTTTATCCGCGCCCCCCTGCGCATCCGAGGCGATGGGGCCTGGATGCTGCCGCTGTTTCGTTGCAATCCTCGCCCGGGGCAACGCTGGAATGGCAGCCACGACACGGCCGCGATGGCGGTATCGACCGACCGAGGCGAAACTTGGACGATCGTGGACGTGCCGGACTCGCTTGGCGCGGTTCACATGTCACCCGTGTCCCTCGGGGAAGATCGGTTGGCGGCCTTCTACCGCCGGCGTCAAGCCGATTTCGTGCACCGTTCGGAAAGCCTCGACGGCGGCCATACCTGGACCCCACCCGCCCCCACCGACGTGCCGAACAACAACTCCTCGATCGGCGTGACGCGACTCGCCGATGGGCGAATCGCCATGGTCTGCAATCCGGTCTCGGCGGCGATGTCCCAAGACCGGCGCACCTCCCTCTACGACGAGTTGGGTGAAGATGATGACCGGCCCGATGCGTCGGGAGGTTGCCAGCCAATCTGGGGCGTGCCGCGTGCACCGCTGACCCTGTGCCTTTCCGAAGACGATGGCTGCACTTTCCCGCACCGAATCGTCATCGAGGACGCCCCGGGTACCTGTCTTTCCAACAACTCGGTGGACGGCCGCAACAAGGAGCTGTCCTACCCCGTCATCCTGCAGCAAGCCGACGGGCAGGTGGACATCGCCTACACCCTCTATCGGCGGGCCATCAAACACGTTCGGCTCAGCGTCGATTGGATCAACGGAGCAACCGTATGAACGACATCATCGGTATCACGATGGGTGACCCGGTCGGGATCGGTCCCGAGATAACGGTCAAGGCACTGGCCGAGATGACACCCGAGCAGCGAGCAAAAACGCGCGTCTTCGGTAACCTGGCAACGCTCGAGGCGGCTCAGAAGGTGATCGGCACCTCGCTCGACTTCGCTGGCCTGGTCGAAGATATCGAGGTGCCGGGCGCCCCCTTGCCCTGGGGACGACTCGACCACGCGGCCGGCGACGCCGCCTTCCGCTTCATCGAGGCGGCGGTACGCGCGGCTGAGGCCGGAACGATCGGCTGCATCGTCACGGCTCCCATCAACAAGGAGTCGCTGAACGCCGCCGGCCACCATTACGATGGCCACACCGGCATGCTGCGCGACCTGACGGGATCGGATGCGGCCTACATGCTGCTGGCTTCCGAACGGTTGGAAGTGATCCATGTCTCCACCCATGTCTCGCTCAAGGATGCCATCGGGCGCGTCACGCCCGAGCGAGTGTTGGCGACGATCCGCGCGGGCTACGAGCATATGCGGCGTATCGGCGTCGAAAATCCCCGCATTGCCGTCGCAGGGCTCAACCCGCACTGCGGAGAGAACGGCTTGTTCGGCAACGAGGACATGGAGCAGATCAGGCCAGCTGTCACAATGGCGCAGGATGAGGGAATGGACGTCGAGGGCCCCATCTCGGCCGACACGGTCTACTACCGCGCCTATCAGGGCGGCTTCGACCTGGTGATCGCGCAGTACCACGACCAGGGGCATATTCCCATCAAGCTCGTGGCATTCGACACGACAGTGAACGTCTCGGTGGGACTGCCGATCGACCGCACCTCGGTCGATCACGGCACTGCCTTCGATATCGCCGGTACCGGCAAGGCCAACCACACCAACTTGAACGCTGCCATCGCCTATGCGCGAAAACTGGCGGCAGGCAGGGGCGCATGATGACAGCTCACGACTTCAGCGGCGTGTTCTGTGCCGCCGCAACCCCCTTCGCTGAGGATGGCAGCCCGGATCACGCCGCCTTCGCTCAACACTGCCACGCCCTGAATGAGGAAGGTTGCGACGGTATCGCTCTCCTCGGCACGACCGGCGAAGCGAATTCCTTGGGCCTCGAGGAGCGGCAGGAGCTTCTGGACCGTGTCATCGAGGCGGGCATCGCCCCATCGCGGCTGGTTCCCGGGACTGCCCAAACCAGCGTGCCGGACAGCGTGGCGCTGACCCGACACGCGGTCCAAGCCGGCGTGCGGGCAGTCGTGCTGTTGCCGCCCTTCTATTACAAGGGGGCCAGCGACGAAGGGCTCTTCCGCGCCTATGCCGAAACCATCGAACGGGTCGCCGACGACCGGCTGCGGGTGATTCTCTATCACATTCCCCAAATATCGGGAGTCGCGATCTCGCAGCAGCTCATCGCTCGCCTGCAAGCCGCCTACCCGGGAATCGTGGTCGGGGTGAAGGACAGCTCCGGCGACCTCGACAACATGAGCCGCACCATCGCCGAGTGTCCGGACTGTGCCGTGATGGCCGGGGCCGACCCCTTGATGCTGCCCTTGCTGCAATCGGGAGGCGCCGGTTGCATCACAGCCAGCTCGAACCTGGTCGCCTCGGACCTGAGGATTGTCTTCGATGGGTGGGCGGATCCCGCGCGAGAGGCCGAGGTCGCGGCGGCGCAAGCGCGCATCAACGCCTGGCGCGAACTGACCAACGCCTACGTTCAGCTGCCGACCGTCAAGACGATGCTTGCCCGTCGCCGGGGCTGGGACGGCTGGACCCGTGTCCGCCCACCGTTCGTGGAACTTGACGACGAAGCGCGTGCGTCGGTCTGGGCGCAGATGGAACAACTCGAGCAGGGGGAGAAAGCATGAGCACAATCGACAACCCGATCACCATCCATCAACCCAAGCAGCTGGAAGTCGGGGCTGGCGCCGCCGCTCGCTTGGGGGCGTGGGCAACAAACGCCCGGCGACCGCTGGTCATCGCCGGTGAGCACACGGCGGGCTATGCCGACGCCCTCGAGTTGCCGGGGCAGGTCACCGTCTTCGCCGACATTCCGCCAGAGCCCGACACCAAGGCACTCGACATGGCGATGGCCGTAGCCCGCGATTGCCGACCCGACCTGGTCGTGGGCCTCGGTGGCGGGTCGGTGATGGACATCGCCAAACTGGTCGCCGCACTCTGGGACGGGGAACAGACGCTCGAAGACGTCGCCGGACCGAACCACGTGCAGGGCCGTCGCACCCCCCTCGCCCAGGTCGCCACAACGGCCGGCACCGGATCCGAGGCAGGCATTCGTGCACTGGTCACGGACCCTGAGACAAAATCGAAGATCGCGGTGGAAAGCCCGTTCCTGCTGGCCGACTTCGCCGTACTCGATCCCGTGCTCACCTACTCGGTACCGCCCGCCGTGACCGCCGCAAACGGGATCGATGCGATGGCGCATTGTGTCGAAGCATTCACCAACATCAAGGCGCACGACCTGATCGAC
The DNA here is from genome assembly GCF_010994375.1 of Halomonas sp. NO4. GTDB lineage: Bacteria > Pseudomonadota > Gammaproteobacteria > Pseudomonadales > Halomonadaceae > Halomonas. The sequence continues at coordinate 4,072 of NZ_WHMA01000054.1, read as the reverse complement.
GGCTATGCGCGGATGGGGATGTCCCTGATCGGCAAGTATCTGCCCCGTGCGGTCGCCGATGGTCAAGATACCGAGGCGCGCGCCGGCATGATCCTCGCCTCGTATTACGGCGGGATCTGCCTCGGCCCGGTGAATACCGCCGCCGGCCACGCGCTCGCCTATCCCCTCGGCACACGGCTCAGCCTACCGCACGGCTTGTCGAATGCGATCATCTTCCCGCACGTGCTTGCGTATAATGCGCCGGTGCGACTCGAGAAGAGCCGTGAAATCGCCAAGGCGCTGGGGCTTGACTTCGACGACTCGCCCGAGTCGCTGTTCGCTTCCGCCCACGCCTTCTGCCGAGATCTCGGGGTCGAGATGCGGATTGCCAGGCACGGTGCCCACGAGGAAGACCTGCCTGCTTGGGCCGAGGAGGCACACAGCATCCGGCGGTTGATGGACAACAACCCCCGCGACATGACCGTCAGCGACGTGCTCGCGATATACCGTGCCGCGCTTTAGATCGCAGCGCTTGGCGCCTCACCGGCGGTTGTACACACCCGGCCAAGGGAAATGATGCCCATGCCGCAATCGAGCTGGCCGCAGGGGGTATGCCGATCCCACCTCGGCCAGGCCATCCCCCTGATGGCCGGTCGAGCGAGTCGCAAGGCCAAGCGGTGACGTGCAATCAATCATTAAGCGATTTCTCAAAGAGAGCTGCGATGGCGCCCACGACTGAACTTCCGAGACTGGCGATCGTTGCCGACGATCTGACCGGCGCGCTCGACTCCGGCGCGGCGTTCGCACGATATGGCTTGCGGACCCTTGCCGTGACCTCACCAGAGGCTATCGAACGCGTATTGGCCGAGGAGTGCCCCGAGATCCTGACCATCTCGACGCAAACACGCGACGCCTCCCCGGATGAAGCAAGACGGCGGGTAGCGCAGGTAGTGACGACACTGCCTGCCGGCACCCCCATCTTCAAGAAGGTCGACTCTCGGCTCAAGGGGCCGATCGCCGCCGAGCTTGACGAAATCCCCTTCCACCGGCTCGTCGCCATGCCGGCGATCCCGCTATTCGATCGCGTCGTGCGCAATGGGTGCGTCAGCGGTTTCGGCGTGGACTCGCCGATATCGGTGGCCGCCGCCCTCGGCCACCATGCCGACCGCGCCTGTATTCCCGACATCGCGCATGACGAGGACATGGACCGGTGGCTTGACGCGACCGATCCCGATACCCTGCTGCTCGGCGCGCGCACTCTGTCCGAACGGATTGCGCGGCGCATGGCCGATCATCGCAACCCGGAGGATGCGCCACTGTCCTTTCCCCCGGCGCTGTGCGTTGTCGCAGGGTCGCGGGACGTGATCACCCTCTCTCAGATCGACTCGCTACTGGCTGCGCACCCGGATGCCGTGCCTATTCTGGCACCGAATGGCTGCTTGGTCGCAGAGTCGGTACAATCAACGCGACTGATGGTGTTGCAGGCCGTTTCAGGGCCCGGTTCGGTCGCGGGCGAGACGGTGGCGGCCAGCCTGGCCGCGTCGTTGACCCAACTCGTGGAGCCCGGCGCCGTGACCTTGCTCTTGACAGGTGGCGCGACGGCGGAGGCCGTGTTACAGGCCAACGGTATTCTGGTCATGGAACTGCTGGGTGAAATTCTTCCTGGGCTTCCAGTCTGTCGCGCCGGAGATACTATATTCATCACTAAATCGGGCGGCTTCGGCGCGAATGACACGCTTGCCAGGGTCGCCGAAATGGTCTGCACGACATAACGGAACAGCCGCATGAGTGATAGACGGGAACCGAATTCGGGACGACGTAGTTTAGGCGAGATGGTCTACGACCATCTGCAGCGTGCGATCAAGTCGGGGTCCTACCAACCTGACGAGCGTCTGCCTACCGAACATGAGCTTGCCGCCGAGTTTCAGGTGTCTCGCCCCATCGTGCGGGACGCGCTGCAGAAACTCCGCGAGCAAGGGCTGATCTATTCTCGGCGCGGCGCGGGCAGCTTCGTACACAGCCTAGGTCTAAGGGAGCCGCTGGGTTTCGGACAGATGGAAAACATTGCCGATCTGGAAGATTGCTACGATTTTCGCCTCAGTGTCGAACCGGGAGCGGCAGCCAGAGCAGCTGAACGGCACAACGCGCAAGATCTCCAACGCATCAAGTCCGCCTTGAAAATGCTGCGTGATGCAACCAACCGTCGCCGACATCATGAGGACGCAGATTTTCAGTTTCATCTCGCAATCTCAAAGGCGTCGGGAAACCGTTATTACGCGACAGCGATGGAAGCGCTGGAAGACCACATCGCCGTCGGCATGCAGTTTCATGGGCTGTCGCTCAAGACAGCGCCCGATGGCCTGCGACATGTGTTTGAAGAGCACCGCGCTATCGCTGAGGCGATCGAGCAGCGCCATCCCGAACTGGCACGTGATCTCATGCGTCAGCACTTGACCGGGTCGCGCGACCGCCTGTTCGAAGGTAAGCGACGTGCCAACGGCTTCCAGCGCCATATGTCGGCAGCACTGTGATTTCTGTGATCTTGCCCAAGAAGCAGTGGACACCTCCTGCACGTGTTTGATGCGCCGTACACCATTCACGAGCAACAGAAACACCCCTTGCGGCTTCGGCTCACGGCAGCTGCGGTCAAGCAGAAGCCTGAAGGCCAATGCCTTCTAGACCATATTGTCCGGCGTTGCCAACAAGCTAATTCCGAAAACGGGGTGGTCGGTTTGCTCCTCCTCCTGATTTTACCCAGCAATTTTGGACACCGATCTAAGCGATCATTCGGGCCTCGAAGGCCTCTGGGATGATCATCCCAATCGCACTGTGCCGGCGCTGCCGGTTGTAGCCCAGTTCGATGAACTCGAACACCTGTCGCCGCATGGCTTTCCTGGTCTCGAACCGCTCACCATGGATCGCCTCGACCTTGAGGCTGTGGAAGAAGCTCTCGGCACAGGCGTTGTCCGTCCCATCCATCAGCTGGCCAACCATAAAATACGACCTGATTACGCATATGGCTCAGCCAGCTTCAGGAGCCGATACGGCATCGGCGGTGTGCTGGCTGCCACTGTCAGCAAGCGCGGCACCATGGCCTTGAGGTCATAGCGCCGATTGAAACGGTACTCGAACTCGGCCAGGTAGCGCGGGGCATGGTGGCCACGGATCGCATGATAGGTGCCGGTGATGGCGTTCTTGACGTTGCCCAGCACGGTGTTGACCCAGTTGAACGCGGGAATCTGCGCGCTGGCTCGGCCACTGCCGGTGATGATGCGTTCATGGGTGTAGGCCGGCGTATCGAAGGCTCTGAAACACCCCAGGCCATCGCTGACCACCTGACTACCGGGGGTGATGGCCAACTGGGCATAGCGGTGTATCTCGGTGCGCGTGAAGCCGCTCACGCGACGCAACTGGACGCGCTGGTGTCAATGGCCCTCTTCATCGGTCTGCACCGCGGCGACGAACGGGAACTTGTGCTCGGCGCCGCGACCGGGCTTTCCCGACCGTTCACCGCCCAGGTAGGCGTCATCGATCTCAATGCGTCCCTCCAGCGCCTCGCCCTGGTTACGCTCGAGCATGACCTGCAGCAGCTTGTGCTTGAGCTTCCAGGCGGTGTTGTAGCTGACGCCGAGTTCGCGGGACAACTGCAGCGCCGAGAGGCCGGTCTTGCGTTGGGTCAGCAGGTAAATGGCCAGGAACCAGGTGGTGAGCGGCAGATGGGTGGCATGGAAGATGGTACCGGCGGTGAGCGAGGTCTGATGATGGCAGTGATGGCACTGGTACACCCCGCGCGCGAGCATGCAGCCGGTGGTGTTGCCGCAGTCGGGGCACACGAATCCCTTGGGCCAGCGATGCTGGAAGAGGGCCGCCCGGCACTGCGTTTCCGTGCCGTACTGCTCAAGGAATGCCGGCAACGACAGACCGGACTGGAACTGGATGGGATTGCGAGCCATGGCACTAACTCCTTGACTACCCGTGTGATTCCAGTATAGCCCCAGGCTCGCGTGATGGCTGGTCAACATGCGTAATCAGGTAGCCCCATGTCCAGTCCGACGACGCGAGAGGTATCAACGTCCATGGTCGGCGCGGGGGC
>NZ_WHMA01000053.1 GCF_010994375.1 Halomonas sp. NO4 | reverse complement strand
CCGAGGATTACCACGCGCGCATCGACGACCCGGCACTCGGGATCGACGAGCGTACCATCCTGGTGATGCGCGGCGCCGGCCCGGTGGGCCATCCCGGTGGCGCCGAGGTGGTCAATATGCAGCCCCCGGAGGCCCTGATCCGTCGGGGTATCGAATCGCTGCCCTGTCTCGGCGACGGGCGCCAATCGGGGACGTCCGGCTCGCCGTCGATCCTCAACGCCTCACCCGAGGCCGCCATCGGGGGCGGGCTGGCGCTGCTCGAGGATGGCGACCGCCTGCGCGTCGACCTGGGGCGTGGCGAGGTGCGCCTGCTGATTGATGACCAAGAGCTGGCAACACGCCGGGCGTGGCTCGAGGCCGGCGGTGGTTATCGCTACCCCGACCACCAGACGCCCTGGCAGGAGATCCAGCGCACCCTGGTGGAGCCGCTCGATCGCGGCATGACGCTGGAAGGCGCGACCCGCTACCGCGACGTGGCGCGGCAAAGCCCGCCGCGTGACAATCACTGAGGCACCACGCCTCCATGGGAGGAGGACAGGCAACACATGGGTACCATCGACATCGGCCTGGTGGGTGTCGGCAAGATCGCTCGCGACCAGCACCGGCCGGCCATCGACGCCGACCCGAACTTCCGGCTGGTGGCCACCGCCGACCCCCATGCTCGCCTGGCGGACGTCACCAGCTACGCCTCTCTGACGGCCATGTTGGAGGGCGAACCGGGGCTGCAGGCGATAGCGATCTGCACCCCGACCCACCTGCGCCACTCCCTGGCGCGCCTGGCCTTGGAGCACGGCAGGGCGGTGCTGTTGGAGAAGCCGCCCGGGGCGAGCCTCAGCGAAGTCGAGGACCTGGTGGCCCTAGCCGAGCGCCGCGGCTGTCCGCTGTTCGCGGCCTGGCATTCGCGCTTTGCCCCCGGGGTGGCCCGGGCGCGGGCGTGGCTGGCCGAGCGCGAGATCCGGGGCGTCGAGATCGAATGGAAGGAGGACGTGCGGGTCTGGCATCCGGGGCAGGCGTGGATCTGGGAGCCTGGCGGTATGGGGGTCTTCGACCCGGGGATCAACGCCCTATCGATCGTCACTGAGATTCTGCCGCAGCCCTTCTTCTTGCGCTCGGCGAGCCTCGCCGTACCTGCCAACCGCCAGACGCCTATCGCCGCTGAACTGGCCTTCGTCGATGCCCGGAAGGCCCCCATTCAGGCTGTCTTCGACTTTCGCCAGACCGGCCCTCAGACGTGGGAAATTCGGGTGGCGACGACGGACGGCGAACTCGTCCTGACCCGGGGCGGCAGCTGCCTGGCCATCGACGGCGAGGTGGTGCTCGAGGAGGATGAGCGCGAATACCCGGGCCTCTATGCTCGCTTCGCCGAACTGATCGCCGCGCACGCCTCGGATGTCGACCTGGGCCCGCTACGTCATGTGGCGGACGCCTGTCTGCTGGGTCGACGCGAGACCGTGGAGGCCTTCGTGGAGTGAGATTACTGGCCGCCCATCGCCCGCTGATGAGCAATGATTTCGCGCAGCATGCCCATCAGGGTACCGGCGCCCGGCGACAGGCGCTGGTCACGCAGGCTCACCAGGCCGAAGGGTTGGACGCTGAGGGTTTCGCGCAGGGGCAGAATGCGGAAGCGTTGCGGTGCGCATAGCAGGTCGGCGGCCTCATGAATGGTGGCGGTGATGGTGTCCGACCTGTTGACCAGGGCCAGCGAGACGAGCACATCGGAGGTGTCGACGATCTGGCGCGGCGGGTCGACCCCGTGGTGGAGGAAAAGGGCATCGACCCGCTGGCGCATCAGCGCTCCGGGCGGCTGTAGCGACCAGGGATAGGCCGCCATGGCCGCTAGGCTCGGCGAGTCCTGCCCCGTCAGCGGATGGCCCGCCCGACACACGAAGCAGATCTCCTCCTCGCCGATCTCCTCGAACACGAAGCGCTCTGCCGGGAAGCCGACGGGGATGCGGGTGATGGCGAAATCTAGCTCCCCCTCCAGCAGCCGTGGCACCAGCGCCTGGCTGACATCCACGGCGACGCTTACCTTCAGCCCCGGCCGGTCGCGATGCACCCGCTCGATGGCGCTGGCCAGCAGGGTCACGGCGGGTGCCATGACGGTGCCCACTGCCACCATGCCGGCACTTCCTGCGCGCAACGCATTCAACTCCTCGCCGGTGTGGCGCAGCTCGGAGAGCATGCCGTGGGCATGTCGTACCAGCACCTCCCCGTACCAGTTGGGTGTCACCCCTCGGGCATGGCGGTCGAAGAGTTTCACCCCGAGTAAGGTCTCCAGATCGCCTAGCAGCTTGGAGGCGGCGGGTTGTGTCATGCCGAGTCTCTCGGCGGCGCGATGGAGGTTACGATGCTCGTCCAGCGCCACGAACAGCTGCAGGTGGCGCAACTTTAGTCTTACGCGAAGATACCAGTCGTCATCCAGGATCCCCATGGTAGCGCTCCTATCTTTGTTCTGATAACAAAAAATATATCAAACATGATGGATTTTTGCATTGGCCGGTTATGGGGTGTCTGGCTAACGTGGATATGGTCGCATCAATGTTGTGGTGCGCCATCCAAATACAACAACCCCGGGCTCCGGGTGACAGGAGAAAGCGGCATGTCACTCTCTTCCAGCTTTATGGCTATCGACTACTGCTCATCCAGCTTCAAGGGCCGACGTATACCGACAACGCGATTAAGTCGAAATGGTTGTGGCACTGCTTCATACCATCAGAAGGGGCTCGCTAGCGGGTTAAGAGCTTGAAGTTGATCCTGCGTTTTTGATGGTATCCAGTAAAATAAATTGGAAGGTCATGATATGCAAAACAAAGTAATGAGCAGAAAGCTGGCGCTAGGTGTAACCTCATCGTTGTTGATTGGGTCGACTCTGACGGTAGAGGCATGGGCCCAAGATACGATCCGTATCATAAGCCATCGACAGCCAGCTTTAGAATATTATACTTCACAAATGGAAGGGGCCTTGGAAGACGGGCGTGTCAGTGTCGAGTTGATGCCGATCGATAAGGAACTGGAACTTGCCTCTATTACCATGTCATCAGGATCGGATGCGATCGATGTTCTCTACTTGAACGATTCATCGCTGAAGCGCTTTGCGGCAAATGGGTGGCTTGAGCCGCTCGATGACCTTTGGGAAAAATACAAGGAAGAATATAAACTCGGGGATTTCCCGCAATCCGTTGTGGATGCAGTAAGCTATGATGGACATATTTATTCAATGCCAATCATGTCCAATGCTGAGCTCTTCTTCTATCGTTCCGATCTGCTGAAAGAGAACGGCATCGAGCCACCATCCACTATGGAAGAGTACGAGCAGGCCGCCGAAGCACTGGACAGCAACAGAATGGCCGGGACGATCATGTCGCTTAAGCCGGTCGATGCTGCTTTGAACGAAGCTCACTGGTATATCAATGCGATAGGTGACGGTTGGTTCGATGAGAACTGGAGGCCCATCTTCAATAACGAGGCCGGGGTTGCAGCTATAAACAAAATGAAAGAGATGGCTGAGCATGCACCTCGGGGCTTCACCTCACATGCAAATGATGAGTCAACCATAAATCTTCAGCAAGGGTTGGCTGCGATGGGCTTGCAATGGTTTACCCGAGCCGCAGCAATGGATGACCCGACTCAGTCACGCTTCGTCGGTCAGTTTGAATGGGTAGCACCTCCTAGTGGTGGCGCTCGGATTGCCAATGATGGTTTCGCGATTTCTAAGTTTTCTTCTGCCGATAAGGAAGAGATGTTCAAAATGCTGGCGATCGCTGCCAGTCAGGAGAGCATGCGTAAAGGCGCAGAATATGCTATGCCACCCCGTCTTTCAGTGTTGGAAGACCCCGAACTCGCTGAGAAATATCGGTGGTATCCAGCCGCTCGGCAGGCACTTGAGAATGGGAAGGCATTCCCGCCGATTCCCGACTTTCTAGATGTAGGTGAGATCGTGACCCGGTACATCCTGCAGGCGGTGATCGGTGAAATGGAAGTACACGCAGCACTAAACCAGGCTGCGGAGGAGACCGAAGAGCTCCTGGCCTCACGTGGTTACTACGACTAACGATCGGCATGTCGGCACCAACGGGTGGGTGGGACGGTGGTGCCCTTGTCTGTAAGTTTCGATAGGATATGACATATGGTACGTTGGCAAAGGGGTTTGTGGTGGTTTCTCTTGCCCAGCTTCGGACTGTTGACCGTGGTCCTGCTTTGGCCATTGGGATATGCACTTTACCTCAGCTTCTTCGACTATTACCTAGGGTCGTCAGATCGCACCTTCATCGGTCTCGGCAATTATGTCGAGCTGTTCACTGAGGCGCGTCTTTGGCAATCATTCTGGACGACGATTATCATCGCGTTCGGGTCGGTAGGCCTTCAGTTTGTAGTGGGTTTTGCTTTGGCACTCGGCATCTATAAACTAAAGTTCAGTGCCCGCCTTTTCACCATGTTGCTGTTCCTGCCGCACATTGTAACGCCGGTGGTTGCTGCGCTGTTTATCAAGTGGATTCTAGTCTCCAACTTTGGGCTTCTTGACGCAACTTTACTGGGCCTCGATATTACCCCGCCAGACTGGCTAGGCGATCCGATATGGGCAAAAATTAGTGTCATACTCGCCGATGCCTGGATCTTCACGCCACTGATTATGATGGTCCTCTATGCTGCGCTACAAACGCTTGACCAGTCACTGATTGGCGCCGCACAGATCGATGGTGCAAACGCATGGCAGATTCTTCGCCATATCATTATTCCGGCACTGATACCTGCGATCATATTCACGGTGTCGGTCCGACTAATGGATGCATTCAGGTTCTTTGACACTATTTATGTGTTGACTGGTGGGGGGCCCGGGACTGCGACCGAAACCATCACCATGTATACATATCAGCTGGGCTTCCGGATGTTGGATATTGGCAAGGCGTCTGCTTTGGGTGTCATTACCTTGGTCGTCGTCGCTATCATTCTTCTCACTATTAATAAAGTTCTGACTCGTATTTACAGGAGGGGGGACTGATGTCGATGATTGTCACTACTGAAAAGGCGCTGAGCAAAAGAGGCCAAGGGGCCCGGAAGACTGCCCCTGGAAGCAGCGCCTTGCTCAACAGAGGCCAGGTACTGCTATTTGCAGCTCTATGCATCTTTACGTTATTCAATCTTATTCCCTTGCTCTGGGCTGTCCTGACGTCACTTAAACATCCGGCGGACGCCTTTACCATACCGCCAACGCTAGTCTTCGAGCCGACGCTTGAGTATCACAAGGAAGTCTGGCTTGACCATAATTTTGTCCAGTACTTGTCCAACAGCCTTATTGTGTCTGCCGGAACAGTGATCATTTCCGTCCCGATTGGGAGTTTGGCGGCTTATGCCTTGTCCCGCATCCCTCGCCAGCGGTCTGGCCCGATTCTCAGTGCCTTGTTCACCATTCGGATGTTTCCGCACATACTACTGGCTATTCCTTTTTTCGTGATGGGGAGCTTCCTGAATCTGATCGATAGTTATGTACTATTGATTCTGGCGTTGATCGCCATAAATCAACCGTTCACTATTTGGTTGATGCATGGTTTCTTTTCGGATATTCCCCGAGATCTGGATGAAGCAGCTGCGCTTGATGGGTGTAACAGTTGGCAGTCCTTCCGTACCGTGATTCTCCCTCTCGCACGGCCGGGTATGACCGTCGCGGCCTTGTTTAGTTTGCTTCTTTCATACAATGAGTTTCTGTTTGCCCTTGTGCTGACTGGAGTCGACACAAAAACTCTTCCGGTGGCTATCGCTTCCTTCGGTGGGGAGGATATCTCTAGCTTATCCCTGGCGGCCGCCGGCGCAATCGGCATCATGTTGCCGATTGTTATTATCATGCTGCTGCTACAGCGTCATCTCGTCCGTGGGCTCACCATGGGAGCGGTCAAGGGTTGAGTGTTATGATGTTAAGGTCGAGAATTAAAGTTGTAATACCTCGATTTACTGTATAAGGCGTCAGGTTATACTAAATAAATCATAATCCGAGTAAGGAATAACACGTATGGCTTCAGTTGAAATAATGAATGCCGTAAAAGCATACGGTGATCAACAGGTCCTGCATAGCATTAATATCCATGTGGAAGATGGTGAGTTTGTTGTCTTGGTGGGCCCTTCAGGCTGTGGGAAGTCGACTTTGCTTCGCATGATTGCCGGTCTAGAAGACATCACCGATGGTGAAATATTGATAGATGGAAAGGTCGTGAACACTAAGCATCCGAAAGACCGTGACATTGCGATGGTCTTTCAGTCTTATGCCCTTTATCCTCATATGACGGTAGAGGAGAACATGGCCTTTTCTCTGAAGATGCAGAAAAGGGATAAGGAAGAGCAGAAGCAAAAAGTCGCTGAGTCTGCTCGTATACTCGACTTGACGAAGCTGCTGGACCGGTATCCTCGTCAGCTCTCTGGTGGTCAGCGTCAGCGGGTCGCCATGGGACGAGCAATCGTCCGAGACCCTAAGGTGTTTCTTTTCGATGAACCCCTGTCCAACTTGGATGCCAAGCTTCGGGTCCAGATGCGGACTGAAATAAGATCATTGCATCAGAAGCTTAAAACGACTGTCGTTTATGTGACGCATGACCAAGTTGAAGCGATGACGATGGCCGATAAGATCGTTGTAATGCATGATGGTTACATTGAGCAAATCGGTAGTCCGTTGAATCTATATGATCAGCCGGCGAATCTCTTCGTTGCTGGATTCATGGGATCTCCATCCATGAACTTGATCAAAGGGAGGATGGACAGAAGTGATCCTCATCAATTTGTGACACAGAATGGCAAGGTAATCCGGCTGCCATGTCCTGTGGATATTGATCCCGGCCGCGAATTGGTTATCGGGATTAGACCAGAGCATTTCGAGGTTTCCGATGAAGGGACTGAATTTGAAGTTGAAGTAATTGAGCCGACTGGTTCAGAGATTCAGGTGATCTTGAACTTGGGTGGTGAGAAAGCCACAGCTGCTTTCCGTGACCGGCTCCCGCTCGAACCAGGAGATAAAGTGCGTTTGGGAATGTCGGAGAATGGGTTGCATTTTTTTGATAGTCAATCGGGAAATAGGTTGAGTCCCGATCTGTACATGAAAGAGGTTAGCCCAGAACATTAAGCATGTATTTCACAAAAAAGAGTAGCCGATGTTTGGAGAAGGGATCCTGACATCTCTCATCCCTGACTAGTGGATGCCAGTCTGCTCGCTATTGCCATTTTTCCCGGGAGAACTACAGAGATGATTGCTACACGGCTGGTCGTCGATCGTGACTTTGATTTATCATCACTGGATCGGCGTATCTTTGGAACCTTTGTTGAGCACATGGGCCGCTGCGTATACAGTGGCATCTACGAACCAGACCATCCGAGTGCAGATGAACACGGCTTCCGCAGTGACGTCATGGCACTCGCCCGTGAATTAGGCTCAACCATCGTCCGTTATCCCGGTGGCAACTTCCTGTCCGGTTACAACTGGGAGGATGGTGTCGGGCCAAAGGAAGACCGGCCGGTGCGTCTCGACCTCGCATGGCTTTCCACCGAGACTAATCAGTTCGGCACGAACGAGTTTATGCAGTGGTGCCGTACCCTCGATGTTGAGCCGATGTTCGCAGTCAACCTCGGCACCCGCGGCCCCGATGAGGCGCGGCATTTCCTCGAGTATTGCAATCATCCTCGTGGGACTGCGCTCTCCGACCTGCGCCGCCAACATGGTGTCGACGAGCCGCACGCTATCAAGTTCTGGTGCCTGGGCAATGAAATGGATGGTCCTTGGCAGATCTGCCAGAAGACTGCTGACGAATACGGACGCATCGCCAAAGAGACCGCCAAGCTCATGCGGACGGTCGATCCGAGTGTGGAGCTCGCTGCCTGTGGATCATCCAAGCATGACATGCCCACCTATGGTGCATGGGAAGACCGCGTGCTGGAACATTGCTTCGACGAGGTTGATTTCATCTCATTGCATCATTATTTCGGGAACCCCCACGACTCTACCGCCGAGTATCTCGCCAATGTCGAGCTGACTGACTTGTTCATCAAGGAAATCGTTGCGGTGGCCGACAGTGTGGCGGCTAGGCGACACTCGGCGAAGCGGATCATGCTGTCGTTCGACGAGTGGAACGTGTGGTACAAGGCCCGCTCCGCTGAACATCGCAGCCAACCCGGGTGGCCACAGGCACCACGATTGATTGAGGAGGTCTACAATCATGAAGATGCGTTACTGGTTGGAGGGGCGTTAATCACGCTGATGAATAACGCCGACCGTGTGAAGGCTGCCTGCCTGGCACAGTTGGTCAACGTCATCGGTCCCATCATGACCGAACCTGGCGGTCCAGCGTGGCGGCAGACGATATTCTTTCCGTTCTCGCAGGCTTCGAAGTACGCCCATGGTCGCGTGTTACGGTGCTTGATCGATTCACCGAGTTATCGAGCGGATACCTTCCCTGAAGTGCCTTATCTGTGCGCTGCCGTTGTGCACGATGACGAGAGCGGTCAGACCGCTATCTTTGCGCTCAATCGCCACCTCAGCGAGTCGCAGGATATTAATATCGAACTGCGTGGCTTGGGTAGTCAACAGCGCTTGGTGGAGGCGCTCGAACTCTATCATCCTGATATGAAGGCGACTAATACGCAGGCTTCACCCGATACGGTTTGGCCAGAAAGCAATGCCGAAGTAGAAGTCGATGGAGACCGGATCAAGGCTCATTTCAAGCCAGGATCCTGGAATGTGATCGTGATCAACAATACAACGAGAGACTGACAACTATAGTGTAGCTCTTTAACGGTAGCGGCTGGCCCTGCTTACAAGCCTGTCATCTGTTGCCTCGAATAAGTCCCCTGGTGGATGATCGATGCGCGTTAAACGGATTACGGCGGCTAGCCGTTCGGCATGTGAGAACGTAGTGAGTGAGTTTTCACGTGCATGGCTATTCGAGAGGCTAAGTTGGCTAGGATACACGTTCACGCGTACTGTATGTGTTGCATCAAGGAAAAATGTAGATGCTTCTCCCCCATTAAGGAATTGGCAGGAGAAGTGGGGCATGCGGTGCGCATGAAGATTGAATAGGAAGGCATTGGGAGATGGCTAGTGCAAGAACAAATAGACAAGAAGCTCTATGCGTGTGACCCCGAGCTTGGAGAAATTAACCAATACTGGCTTTGTAATGAACGGGGGGTCTGGGTAGGTGTCCTGAATTATGGTTTAACAGTTACTGACTTTATGTTGCCGGATCGTACCGGCAATCTGGTAAACGTTGTGTTGGGTTTCCCGGATTTTTCTTCTCTCCGTCGACAAACGGCTTTTGCGAATGCAATCATTGGTCGTTATGCCAACCGTGTTGCCCATGCAAGGTTCAGGATAGAGGGGCGTGATTTTACTCTTAGTCGCAATGAAAATTATCATCACCTCCATGGTGGACTAGCAGGGTTTGATAAGAAGCTATGGGAAATTGAATATCTGCGAAGCAATAGTGGGGCGTGTTCGCTCTGTGCCCGCCTCACCTCATCAGATGGCGAGGAAGGTTATCCTGGTGTGTTGGATTGTCATGTCATTCTGAGTCTTGACAATGATAATAGGCTGATATTCAAGGTACTGGCAGCGACGAGTCGTCCCACTCATGTCAATATCACCAGCCACCTTTATTTCAATTTATCTGGGAGTGAGCGAGGTGATGTAAAGAACCATATTTTTATGATTCCCAGCACAGAGGTCGTAGACATTGATGCCTCGGGGATCCCGAGCGGACGCATCATTTCCATTGACGGAGGCTCGTTGGATTTCAGTCGTCCTAAGGTTCTTCAGGAGGCCTTTTCTCATACTGACCCACAGATTGAAAAGCGCAATGGTATCGACCACTGTTATATCCTTAATCACCATAATGAGTCAGGCAGCATGAAAGTAGCTGAAGTTTTCTGCCCTTCGACTGGGTTGAAACTTCAGGTTGAGTCAACTCAGCCGGGATTACAATTCTATACTGGGCAATATTTGAAGGACTTGGTGTCTCCTTCGGGTAGTCAGTACGCTCCGTTTGCTGGGTTTTGCTTGGAGCCTCAGCACTTTCCAGACACGCCGAACCAGTCCGAATTTCCGCCTACTTTATTGCTTCCAGGTGAAACATATGAGCACTGTTTTGCCTATAAGGTAACTTTGTTAAAAGAGAGTTGATTTTTCGGTTCCGCTGACAAAGTAAGAGTCAGTTAGATATGCTGAAGGAGGCTGCGTTTGTGTATTTAACCGGTTGGGCAAGGTAAGTTTAAATATGTCATCTATTTTTCAGGTTCTTGATTTCCTGATGCTCCTTGCCATCACATTGCTGGCGATGAGTGTTCGATTAATGTTCGCAAATACGAAGTGAGCGATCACTCCTGCTCTTTGATTGGAGGTCTTATGTCTGATGACAAGCGCCGGCTGCGCAGTGCCGAATGGTTCGGCAGCGCCGACAAGAACGGCTTCATGTACCGCAGCTGGATGAAGAACCAGGGGATTCCCGACCACGAGTTCCAGGGCAAGCCGATCATCGGCATCTGCAACACCTGGTCGGAACTGACCCCCTGCAATGCCCACTTCCGCAAACTGGCCGAGCACGTCAAGAAAGGGGTGCTCGAGGCAGGCGGCTACCCAGTGGAATTCCCGGTGTTCTCCAACGGCGAATCCAACCTGCGGCCCACGGCGATGTTCACCCGCAACCTGGCGAGCATGGATGTCGAGGAGGCGATCCGCGGCAATCCCATGGATGCGGTGGTGCTGCTGGTGGGGTGCGACAAGACCACGCCGGCGCTGCTGATGGGGGCGGCGAGCTGTGACCTGCCCACCATCGTGGTCACCGGTGGACCGATGCTCAACGGCAAGCACGAGGGGCGCGACATCGGCTCGGGCACCGTGGTCTGGCAACTCTCCGAGGAGGTCAAGGCGGGCAAGATCTCGATGCACGACTTCATGGCCGCCGAGGCTGGTATGTCGCGTTCGGCGGGCACCTGCAACACCATGGGCACCGCCTCGACCATGGCGTGCATGGCCGAGTCGCTGGGCACCTCGCTGCCGCACAATGCGGCGATACCGGCGGTGGATTCCCGCCGCTACGTGCTCGCGCACCTCTCCGGCAACCGCATCGTCGAGATGGTCGACGAGGACCTGCGCCTCTCGAAGGTGCTCACCCGTGAGGCCTTCGAGAACGCCATCCGCACCAACGCCGCCATCGGCGGCTCCACCAATGCGGTGATCCACTTGAAGGCGATCGCCGGGCGCATCGGGGTCGACCTGACGCTGGATGACTGGAATCGCCTCGGTCGCGGCACGCCGACCATCGTCGACCTGCAGCCTTCGGGGCGCTTTCTGATGGAGGAGTTCTACTACGCCGGGGGGCTGCCGGCGGTGCTGCGCCGGCTGGGCGAGGCCGACCGCCTGCCCCACAAGAACGCCCTGACCGTCAACGGCAGAACGCTGTGGGAGAACGTGCAGGAGGCGCCGCTGTACAACGACGCGGTGATCCGCCCGCTGGACAACCCGCTGCGCGAGGACGGCGGCATGTGCGTGCTGCGCGGCAACCTGGCCCCGCGTGGCGCAGTGCTCAAGCCCTCGGCCGCGAGTCCCGAGCTGATGCAGCACCGCGGCCGGGCGGTGGTCTTCGAGGATTTCGACGACTACAAGGCGCGCATCAACGACCCTGACCTGGAGGTCGATGCCGACAGCATCCTGGTGATGAAGCACTGCGGGCCGCGCGGCTATCACGGCATGGCCGAGGTGGGCAACATGGGGCTGCCTGCCAAGCTGCTCGAGCAGGGCGTGACCGACATGGTGCGCATCTCCGACGCACGCATGAGCGGCACCGCCTACGGCACCGTGGTGCTGCACGTGGCCCCGGAAGCGGCCGCGGGCGGTCCGTTGGCGGCGGTCCGGAACGGCGACTGGATCGAGCTCGACGCCTATGCCGGCAAGCTGCACCTGGACGTCGCCGAGGCCGAGCTGGAGGCACGCCTGGCCGAGGGTGATCCGACGGCGACGTCGCGGCGGATCGCCAGCGACGGCGGCTATCGTCAGCTCTATATCGAGCGCGTGCTGCAGGCCGACGAAGGCTGCGACTTCGACTTCCTGGTGGGCTGTCGCGGTGCCGAAGTGCCGCGCCACTCTCACTGACGTCTATGCTGACGGGTGGCACATTCCCTCTCTGGCCAGGAGCCCTTCATGAGTGACAGGCAACGCAGGATCACCCCCGACCAGCTGCGCTCGCGGTGGTGGTTCGACAACCCCGAGCATCCGGGTACCACGGCGCTGTGCATCGAGCGCTACATGAACTACGGCATCACCCTGGAGGAGCTCACCAGTGGCAAGCCGATCATCGGCATCTGCCAGTCGGGCTCCGATCTCACGCCGTGCAACCGCCATCACATCGAGCTCGTCAAGCGCGTCAAGGACGGCATTCGCGCCGCCGGCGGGGTGCCCTTCGAGTTCCCCATGCATCCCATTCACGAGAACGCCCGTCGCCCCACGGCGGCGCTCGATCGCAACCTGGCCTACCTGGGCCTGGTGGAGGTGCTGCACGGCTACCCGCTCGACGGCGTGGTGCTCACTACCGGCTGCGACAAGACCACCCCGGCCGCGCTGATGGCCGCGGCCACGGTCAATATCCCGGCGATCGTGCTCTCCGGTGGGCCCATGCTCAACGGCTGGCACGGCGCCGAGCGGGTGGGCTCCGGTACCATCGTCTGGGAAATGCGCAAGCGGCTCGCCGCCGGCGACATCGACTACGCCGAGTTCCTGTCGCGGATCACCGATTCCGCTCCCTCGGTGGGCCACTGCAATACCATGGGCACCGCCTCGACCATGAACTCCATGGCCGAGGCGCTGGGCATGAGTCTGCCCGGCTCGGCAATGATCCCCGGCCCCTACAAGGAGCGTTCCCTGGTTGCCTACGACACCGGTACGCGCAGCGTGGAGATGGTGTGGGAGGACCTGCGCCCCAGCGATATCCTCACCCGTGAGGCCTTCGAGAACGCCATCGTCACCTGCTCGGCGCTCGGCGGTTCCTCCAACGCCCCGATCCACGTCAACGCCATCGCTCGCCACGCCGGTATCGAGTTGACCAACGATGACTGGCAGCGGCTCGGCCACGCCATCCCGTTGCTGGCCAACGTGATGCCGGCGGGAGCCTTCCTGGGCGAAGAGTTCCACCGTGCCGGGGGCGTGCCGGCGGTGATGAGCGAGCTGCTGGGCGCCGGCCGACTCCACGGCGAGGCGCTCACCGTCAACGGCCGGGTGCTGGGCGACAACCTGGCAGGTCGCGAGACGCAGGATCCCGAGGTGATCTGTCGCTACGCTGTCCCGCTGGTCGAGCACGCGGGCTTTCTCAACCTCAAGGGCAACCTGTTCGACTCGGCGCTGATGAAGACCAGCGTCATCTCGCAGGATTTTCGCGCGCGCTTCCTCAGCGACCCGAACGACCCCGACGCCTTCGAGGGCAAGGTGGTGGTCTTCGACGGCTCCGAGGATTACCACGCGCGCATCGACGACCCGGCGCTCGGGATCGACGAGCGTACCATCC
>NZ_WHMA01000052.1:14142-14412 GCF_010994375.1 Halomonas sp. NO4 | reverse complement strand
GAGCCTGCCGGAGACAGGCGGATTGCCAGTCACGCAGCGGGGGCGTGGCACCGGTAACGGTTGCCTGACAGAAAGGCGAACTCATGCGCGATCCTCCCCATTGGCCAGTCGGCTGCGCAGCTTGATGTTGGCATCAAGGCGTCCCTTGAGCTGACCGCCACGCTCGATGGCGGTGTCCAGCAGGGGCAAGATGCAAGCCTGCTGATCGGGGAAGCGGTCGATCAGGTATCGGTAGTGCTCACTTTCGCCGAGTGCGGCCTGCATCTCGGC
>NZ_WHMA01000052.1:0-14132 GCF_010994375.1 Halomonas sp. NO4 | reverse complement strand
GGGGAGAGGGGGAGGCGGTGTTTGCCTTGATGGACGAGGCGGGACGGGCATCCGGCGCGTTGGCTTCGGTGCGCTGCTGTGGGCTGGCTTCCATCGAGAGCTGGAACAGCGGCCGGTTCTTGCCCCGCATGCCGACGCGGTGGGCGAGGCCTTTGGCCTCGAGCGTGGCAAGGCGGTCGCGGACCCGATACCGCAGCAGGACGCTGTCGAGATCCGCCAGCGGGGGTGACTTGAGCAGCTGATCGCGCACCTCGCTGATCGTGAACGACTCGCCGGTTCGGGCATACGCCGACAGCTGATTGTCCAGGGCGTCGGCAATCAGGCGGTTCCGGGTGTCATCCGTCGCGGTATCGACCGGTGTGGACGGGGCGTGGGTAGCAGTAAGCGTCGTCATGCGTTCACCTCCCACGGAGCGTCCTGACCCAGTCGGTCGGCGGCCAGGGCGAGGACGTGTGCCTGGCGCATGTGGGCGTGATAGCGACGGTAGCGAACGCGGGCGCTGCTGTTGGAGGCCAGGGCGGCCATCGCCATGGCACGGTGAGCCGCGGCACGCGCACGATGGTTGCAGCGGTGGGGGGATATCGGGCAGGTAGCCATTGGTGATGCTCCTCGAGTTGTGGAGCCACCAACAGTTGTTCTCACGCAACTGGGAGGTGGCTGGCTACGGGGTGAGAAACCGGAACTCGAGGAATCCGGCCAGGCCGAAGCCTGCCCGCAACCAGCCACCATATACACACCATTTGGGTACAAAAAAGCGCCCTCGGTGCGTAGGCGCTGTTGCGCCTCGAGTTCGGGTTCTCACGCCCGGCCGAGCAATTTGGCTCGACAACTGGAAAGGTATCAGGGGGTATCGATCGTGTAAAGCGGCACCCCACTGGTTATATCCGCACAAGCAACTGGCCTACCTATCCGGCTGACTGTTGCGCAACTCGTCGAGATAGTTGGCCCAGCTTTGCAGCATTTCCCGGCGCTGCTCTATGTGCTGGGTGCGGTTGTAGGCCCGGCCGTTGGCGTCTTTCACTGCATGGGCAAGCTGCTGTTCGATGTAATGCTCGGGGTAGTTGAGGCGCTCGGCCAGGATGGTTCTGGCCATGGCTCGGAATCCATGCGCAGTCATCTGCCCCTTGAATCCCATGCGATCCAATGCCGCCTTGATGGCCACGTTGCTCATCGGCCGTTGATTGCTGCGAGCGCCGGGAAACACGTAGTCGGAGCGCCACGTGAGCCCGTGGAGGTCACGCAGGATAGCGACGCCCTGGGTGGGCAGGGGCACGACGAGGGGCTGTCCCGTTTTGCTGGCCTGGAAGGACCAGGTGCCATTCTCTAGGTCAATATCGGCCCATCTGGCCTGACGCAGCTCTCCGGGGCGGGTGAATACCAGTGGAGCCAGTTTCAGGGCGGCGATGGTGACGGGCTGGCCGCCGTAGCCGTCAATGGCCCGAAGTAGTTCTGCCACCTCGCTGGGTTCAGTGAGAGCTGCGTGATGCTTCGTCTTGTGCGGGCGCAGTGCGCCCCTGAGATCGGGGGTCGGGTCTCGCTCAGCACGGCCAGTGGAAATGCCGTAACGGAACACCTGGCCACACAGGGTCTTCACTCGATGGGCGGTCTCCACGTGTCCGCGCTCCTCGATCCGCCGCAGGCAGGCCAGAAGCTGAGGTGCCGAGATGTCCGACAGCGGCTCCTTACCGATGATCGGGAAGGCATCCCGTTCGAGTCGTCGCTTGTTGCGCTGGAAGTGGTCGGGAACGACCTCGTGCTGATGAACCCGCTCCAGCCACTCCAGAGCGACCAGCTGAAACGTGTTGGCGGCGACCTGTTCGCCGAGCTGTCGCTCCAGTTGCTTGGCTCGGCTCGGGTCGGCGCCCTCGGCAAGCCGCCGCCTGGCCTGGTCGCGGGCCTCACGCGCTGCCGCGAGTGAGATTTCGGGGTAGGTGCCGATGGCCAGCAGCTTCTCCTTGCCGGCGTAGCGGTACTTCATGCGCCAGTACTTGCTGCCCGTCGGGCGGACTTCCAGAAAGAGCCCGCCACCGTCCGCCAGCTTGGTGGTCCTGGCTTGGGGCTTGGCCGTCTTTACGGCGGTGGCGGTCAACTTGTTGGTCTGGCGACTCATGGGGGTACCTCGCGGCGGGCTGGAGCCTGTACCCCCAACCCTGATACCCCCATGGTGGGGCCGGTTGTGCTGGCAAAGCCCCGTGTGGCGGGGCTTCCAGGTCAGTTGGGGGTATCAGATTCTGGTTTCGACGATGTACCCCCAGATGTACCCCCATCAGTGGGGGTATGTCAAAGGATGGCGTGGGATGTCCAGAAACAAGAAAGGGGCCCGGAGGCCCCTGTTCATGCGGTTTCTGGCGTTTCTTGGTAACTCCTGAAACCTGTGGTTGGTGGAGGCGGCGGGAATTGAACCCGCGTCCGCCGGCACTCGCCCATTGGCTCTACATGCTTAGGTCCGTCTTTTCATTTAACGCCGCTGGCTCCGACGGGCAGGATCCAGCAACGCGATTCCTCTTAAGTTTAACGATCGACGGGAGGACGCCGCCGACCGCGATCCCATCAGTCTTGGCTCATATCCCCTCCGCGATGAATGGGCACATCGCTTCGGGGCCGGGCTAGAAGCCAGCAGGTTTAAGCTGCCAGCGCGCCCTGAGCGTAGTTGTCGTCGTTTGCGACTATTTTATCGTGATGTTGGATTTACGAGATACATCACGCTCTCGGCATGCACCGCAGGGGTTGTCACCGGCGTCGAAACCATGTCGCCCCCATAACGCACATCCTATCAGGATGTGCAGTTCTGTGACACCTCAGGCGCGGTTTTGTTCGCGCATGATGCGACCTTTCTGGCGCTGCCAGTCGCGGTCCTTCTCGGTGGCGCGCTTGTCGTGGAGCTTCTTGCCGGTCACCAGCGCCAGTTCGCACTTCACGCGGTTGTTCTTCCAGTACAGCTTGAGCGGCACGCAGGTGTGCCCCTTCTCCTGGGAGCGCGAGAAGATCTTGGCGATCTCCTTGCGATGCAGCAGCAGCTTGCGCGTCCGCGTGGGGTCGGCCACTTCGTGGGTGCTGGCGGAGTTGAGCGGCATGATGTGGCTGCCCAGCAGCCAGGCCTCGCCGTTCTTGACCAGGATGTAGGTGTCGGTGAGCTGCGCCTTGCCGGCGCGCAGGCTCTTCACTTCCCAGCCGGCGAGCACCAGGCCCGCCTCGAAGGTCTCGTCGATGTGGTATTCGAAGCGGGCCTTCTTGTTCTGGGCAATGACGTTGTTGCCGGGGCCCTTTCCCTTGCCTTTCTTGTTGGCCATGGAACCTCGTGTCGTGGTGTGTCGTGGCTTCGCCCCTTCGATGTGGGGGGAAGCGTGATACCATTCAAGGCGTGAAACAACGGCACATCATACGCCCTGGGCCCAGTGAAGTCAGCGGAGAGCACAATGCCAACGGTCAACCGGTCCGCCCTGGTGCGGCATCCCCCACAGGACATGTTCGAGCTGGTCAACGACTTCGAGCGCTACCCGGAGTTCGTGCCCGGATGCCGGCATGCGAGGCTGCTCGAGCGCGACGAGTCGCACCTGATCGGCGAGATGACCCTGGGGCGGGCAGGTATCGAACAGAGCTTCACCACCCGCAACGACCTGATCGAGCCCGAGCGCATCGAGATGTCGCTGGTCAGCGGCCCCTTCAAGCGCCTGCGCGGCCGCTGGCTGTTCCTGCCCGTGGGCGAGAACACCTGCAAGGTGTGCCTGGAACTGGAGTTCGAGTTTGCCAACCGGCTGCTGGGCATGGCCTTCGGCAAGCTGTTCCAGCAGGTGGCCGGACAGCTGGTGGACTCCTTCACGCGCCGCGCCGATGAGCTCTATGGCCGCTAATCCCGACTCCCGTGGCCAAGAGGCGACGCTGAGGGTGGAGGTGGCGTTCGCCCTGCCGGAAAAGCAGCGCCTGGTGACGCTCGAGGTGCCTGCCGGCACCACGGCCCGCCAGGCCGTGGACCGCGCCGGATTGGCGGCGCTCTTTCCCGAGGTGGCCCCGGAGACCTTCAGCCAGCCCGACCTGGGCATCTTCGGGCGGCGGCTGCCCGAGCCGGGCAGTCACCGCCTGCGCGATGGCGATCGGATCGAGGCCTACCGGCCGCTGACCATCGATCCCAAGGCGGCGCGCGCCGCCCGGGCGGCCCGCCGGGGCTGAGGCGCCCCGAGGCAGCGCCGGGCGGGTCAGTCGTTCAGGGCGTCATCGGTCGAGGGCGAGCCGCCGGTGGGGATCGTGCCGCCGGTTTCGGGGATCGTGCGAGGCGCGGGGCCGGGCATGTCCGCCCGGGGGGAGGTGCCCTCGACGGCGGGGCCAACGCCGTCCGGCGAACGCAGCTCGATATCCGACTCGAATTCGCCCTCGCGACGAATGTCGGCCAGCTGACCATTGGCGAAGGTCAGGGTGACGCGGCGCTGCTCGACGTCGCCATAGGCTTCGTCCAGGCGGAAGACATAATCCCACTGGTTAGCATTGAAGGGCGCCTCGAGCAGCGGGCTGCCCATCACGTCGACCACCTGCTGCTGGCTCATGCCGGGCTGCAACTGGGCCACCATCCCCTCGGTGACCAGGTTGCCCTGCGGCAGGTCGCGCTTATAGACCCCCACATAGCTACAGCCGCCAGCCAGGGTGAGGGCGGCAGTAAGACAGACGGTTTTGATCAGCTTTTGCATTTGAGTCGGTTCTTCACTATCGTGGATTCGGTCGATCATACCCGACCCTACCTGATACTGCGAAGAGCAACCATGGCCGACCAAAACCATGAACTGCGCAAGGCAGGCCTCAAGGTCACCTTGCCGCGAGTGAAGATCCTGCAAATCCTCGAGAACGCCGAGGGGCAGCACCACCTGAGCGCCGAGGATGTCTACAAGACCTTGCTGGATGCGGGCGAGGATGTGGGCCTGGCCACGGTCTACCGCGTGCTCACCCAGTTCGAGTCGGCCGGTCTGGTCATTCGCCACAATTTCGATGGCGGCCATGCGGTGTTCGAGCTCTCGCAGGAGGAGCACCATGACCACATGGTGTGCCTGGAGAGCGGCGAGATCGTCGAGTTCTTCGACGACACCATCGAGCGTCGCCAGCAGGAGATCGCCGAGGAGCACGGCTACGAGCTCGTCGACCACGCTCTGGTGCTCTACGTGCGGCCCAAGGGCTCCAGCGCCACCCGCCAGGAAGGCATCCAGAAGAAGTAAGCTGTCCTCCCTTCCCGACGTCCTGGCCTGACGATGTTCTGACGGGAACAGTCCCGACGCCCCGGCACGCAGCAGCGCACTGGGGCGTCGTTCTGTGCGCTGGGGTGCCGGGTCCTCAGTGGTGGGCGCTGCGCTGGCCGGCGTCGAGCATCTCGCGAGCGTGAGCCAGGGTGCGGTCGGAGAGCGTCACCCCGCCCAGCATGCGCGCCAGCTCGCTGACGCGACCGCCCTCGTCGAGCAGCGCCATCCGGGTGCGGGTGGCGTCTTGCCGCGCCTGCTTGGCGATATGCAGGTGCTGGTGAGCCTGGGCCGCCACCTGGGGCAGGTGGGTCACGGTCATCACCTGGCCGCCCTCGCCGAGGCGGCGCAGCAGGCGACCGACGATCTCGGCGGTGGCGCCGGAGACCCCGACGTCCACCTCGTCGAACACCAGGCTGGGAATGGTGGCGTGCTGTGCCGCCACCACCTGGATCGCCAGGCTGATGCGCGACAGCTCGCCGCCCGAGGCCACCTTGGCCAGCGGGCGCGGTGGCTGACCGGGGTTGGCGCTGATCAAGAAGCGCACTGCCTCCAGGCCCTCGGGCTGTGGCGTCTCGCGCGACTCCACCGCCACCTCGAAGCGCGCCTTGCCCATCGCCAGGAAGCCGAGCTGCTCCTGCACCGCCTTGGCAAAGCGCCCTGCCGCCCGGCGGCGCGCCTCGCCCACCTTGTGGGCCTGGCGGCGCCAGGCGTCGCGCAGTGCGACCACTTCGTCGCGCAGCGTCTCGATCGCCTGGTCGCTGCCCTCGAGCCCGTCCAGCTCCTCGCGCAGCGCGCGGTGGTGTGCCTCGAGTTCCTCGGGCATCACCTGATGCTTGCGCGCGATGCGGTGCACCTCGGCCAGGCGCGACTCCACCCAGGCGAGGCGCTCGGGGTCGAGCTCGGTGGTGTCGACGAAGCGATGCAGTTCCCGTGCGGCCTCCTCGATCTGGATGCGCGCCTCCTCGAGCATGCCCAGGGTCTCGGCCAGGCGCGCCTGCGCCTGAGGGGGGAGGCCAGCGAGCCGGCCGGTAGCGCGGGTGAGCTGCGAGAGGGCGCCGCCCTCGTCGTGGTCGCAGCAGTCGGCGGCGAACTGCGCCTCGCACTGGGTTTCCTCGGCGTGGGCCAGCTCGGCCTGCTCCTGCTCCAGGGCAGGCAGCTCGCCCTCGCCCAGCGCCAGGGCATCGAGCTCTTCCACCTGATAGCGCAGCAGTTGGCGACGCGCCTCGGTCTCGTCGCCGCTGGCCGTGAGCTGCTTCAGCCGACGCCGGCTCGCCTGCCAGCGGCGGAAGGTGTCGGCCAGCTCGGCGACTGCCTCACGTTGTCCGGCCACCTCGTCGAGCAGGCCCAGGTGGGTCTCCTCGCGCAGCAGCGCCTGGTGGGCGTGCTGGCCGTGAATCTCCACCAGCCGCTCGCCGAGGGCCTTGAGGTCGGCGATGGTGGCCGGCTGGCCGTTGATCCACGCCTTGGAGCGACCGGCGGCGGTCACCACGCGGCGCAGCAGGCAATCGTCGGTGGGCAGCTCGCGGGCTTCCAGCCAGGCCTGGGCGGCGGGCAGGGCGGCGATCTCGAAGCGCGCGCTCACATCAGCGCGCTCACAGCCATGGCGCACGCTGGCGCTGTCGGCGCGCTCGCCCAGGCACAGCCCCAGGGCGCCGAGCAGGATCGACTTGCCAGCCCCGGTTTCACCGGTGATGGCGGTCATGCCGCCGCTGAGTTCCAGGTCGAGGCTCTCGACGATGGCGTAGTCGCGGATGGCTAGCTGCGTCAGCATCGCTTTACTCCCCCCTTCTCCCCGTGTTTCTGCTCGGCAGGCTCTCCGTGTCAGGGCCGCCGTGGCCTGGATATCCATCCAACAGTATTGAGTTTTTATACAGTAGTTCAGGGTGGCACTCAATGCACGGTCACCCTCCGTTGCATTGGCCGCCTTGAGATTGGCGATAAGGCCCCCATATAGGCGGCAGATTACCCCAGATCCCGACACCCGTTTGTGGCCCGCCGAGTGACGGGCCGAGTCACCGTTGCAGGAGACCTTCATGGCCAAACAATCCCAGACCCCGCTGGAAGACGAGCTGGCGAGACAGGAACAGGAGGCCGAGTCGCAGCCCGAGCCCGCGCCGGACGAGGCTACTCCCATCGAGGGCGCCGACGAGGCCGAGGAGCTCGCCGGCGAGGCCGAGCCGGCCGAGACCGAGTCGAACGCCGACAACCCCGAAGCCGAAGTGCTGGCCGCCAAGGTGGAAGAGCTCGAGCAGAGCCTGGCCGAGGCCAAGGACCAGGCGCTGCGCGCTGCCGCCGAGGCGCAGAACGTGCGTCGTCGCGCCGAGCAGGAGACCGAGAAGGCGCGCAAGTTCGCGCTGGAGAAGTTCGTCAAGGAGCTGCTGCCGGTGGTCGACAGCCTCGAGAAGGCGCTCGAGGCCATGGGCGAGGACGCCACCGAGGCGCACCGGGAAGGCGTGGCGATGACCCTGAAGATGCAGCTCGATGTACTCGGCAAGTTCGGCGTCGAGGTGGTCGACCCGGCGGGCGAGCCCTTCGACCCGCAGTATCACGAGGCGATCACCATGGTGCCCAACCCCGACCTCGAGCCCAACAGCGTGATGGAGGTCGTGCAGAAGGGCTACCTGCTCAACGGGCGCCTGGTGCGTCCGGCGATGGTCGTGGTCAGCCAGAGCGCCGATTGAATCGCACAGCGAAAGCGCGGCGGCGGGCTTGAAAAGTCACGGCTCGCCCCCCAGATAGACGACAACCCCGCGGCGAGTGCCGCAGACACGGATCAAGGCAACGAATTCGAGGATTTCCTATGGGACGCATCATCGGTATTGACCTCGGGACCACCAACTCCTGCGTGGCCCTGCTGGAAGGCGACAAGGCCAAGGTGATCGAGAACGCCGAAGGCGCGCGCACCACGCCCTCCATCATCGCCTACACTGAGGACGGCGAGATTCTGGTGGGCCAGGCGGCCAAGCGCCAGGCGGTCACCAACCCGCAAAACACCCTGTACGCCATCAAGCGCTTGATCGGCCGGCGTTTCAAGGACGACGTCGTCCAGAAGGACATCAAGATGGTGCCCTACGCCATCTCCGAGGCCGACAACGGCGATGCCTGGGTGGAAGTGAAGGGCAAGAAGCTCGCACCGCCCCAGGTCAGCGCCGAAGTGCTCAAGAAGATGAAGAAGACCGCGGAGGACTATCTGGGTGAGGAAGTCACCGAGGCGGTCATCACCGTGCCGGCCTACTTCAACGACAGCCAGCGCCAGGCCACCAAGGACGCCGGGCGCATCGCCGGTCTCGAAGTCAAGCGCATCATCAACGAGCCCACCGCGGCAGCGCTGGCCTACGGCATGGACAAGGCGCGCGGCGACAAGACCATCGCGGTCTACGACCTGGGCGGCGGTACCTTCGACATCTCCATCATCGAGGTGGCCGATGTCGACGGCGAGACCCAGTTCGAAGTGCTGGCCACCAACGGCGACACCTTCCTGGGCGGCGAGGACTTCGACCTCAAGCTGATCAACTACCTGGTTGACCAGTTCAAGGCCGACAGCGGCATCGACCTGTCCGGCGACAACCTCGCCATGCAGCGCCTCAAGGAGGCCGCCGAGAAGGCCAAGATCGAGCTCTCCAGCGCCCAGCAGACCGACGTCAACCTGCCCTACATCACCGCCGACAACACCGGGCCCAAGCACCTCAACGTCAAGGTGACCCGGGCCAAGCTGGAGTCGCTGGTGGAGGACCTGGTGCAACGCTCCATGGAGCCGTGCAAGGTCGCGCTCAAGGACGCCGGTGTCTCCGCGTCCGAGATCGACGACGTCATCCTGGTCGGCGGCCAGACCCGCATGCCGATGGTCCAGGCCAAGGTCGCCGAGTTCTTCGGCAAGGACGCGCGCAAGGACGTCAACCCGGACGAGGCCGTGGCCGTGGGTGCGGCCATCCAGGGCGGCGTGCTGGGCGGCGACGTCAAGGACGTGCTGCTGCTCGACGTCACCCCGCTGACGCTCGGCATCGAGACCCTGGGCGGCGTGATGACCCCGCTGATCGAGAAGAACACCACCATCCCGACCAAGAAGACCCAGACCTTCTCGACCGCGGACGACAATCAGACCGCCGTGACCATCCACGTGCTCCAGGGCGAGCGCAAGCAGGCCGGCCAGAACAAGTCGCTGGGTCGCTTCGACCTGGCCGACATCCCGCCGGCGCCGCGCGGCGTGCCGCAGATCGAGGTGGCCTTCGACCTCGACGCCAACGGCATCCTGCACGTCTCCGCCAAGGACAAGGCCACCGGCAAGGAGCAGTCCATCGTCATCAAGGCCTCCAGCGGTCTGACCGAGGAGGAGATCGAGCAGATGATGCAGGACGCCGAGGCGCACGCCGAGGAGGACAAGAAGTTCGAGGAGCTGGTGCAGCTGCGCAACCAGGCCGACGGCATGGTCCACGCCGCTCGCAAGACCCTCGAGGAGGCCGGCGACAAGGCCAGCGACGACGAGAAGCAGAAGATCGAGAGCGCCATCGGCGAGCTCGAGGAAGCGGCCAAGGGCGACGACAAGGACGCCATCC
Organism: Halomonas sp. NO4; assembly: GCF_010994375.1. Taxonomy (GTDB): domain Bacteria; phylum Pseudomonadota; class Gammaproteobacteria; order Pseudomonadales; family Halomonadaceae; genus Halomonas. The sequence goes on along the minus strand of NZ_WHMA01000052.1, from coordinate 4,360 downwards.
AGGCCAAGCTGGACGCCCTGACCGAGGCTTCCGGCAACCTGGCCCAGAAGCTCTACGCCGAGCAGGCCGAGGCGGAGCAGTCGCAGGCCGGCGGCGAAGGCGGTGAAGGCGCCAGCAAGCCGGAAGAGGACGTGGTCGACGCCGAGTACGAGGAAGTCAACGACGACCAGAAGAAGCGGTAAACGCCGGACCTTGCCAAGGATGACGGCAGCGCGGGGGCATGACTCCCGCGTTGCCGTTTCCGCGGCTCAGGCGTAACTGCCAAGACCAGGAGGCGCACGGACCCATGTCCAAACGCGATTTTTACGAGGTGCTGGGCGTCGCGCAAGATGCCGACCAGAAGGACATCAAGAAGGCCTACCGACGCCTGGCCCAGAAATACCACCCCGACCGCAATCCCGGGGACGATACCTCCGCGGAGAAGTTCCGCGAGGTCTCCGAAGCCTACGAGGTGCTCTCCGACAGCGAGAAGCGCGCCGCCTATGACCAGTTCGGCCACGCGGGGGTCGATGGCCAGGCCGGCGGCTTCGGCGGTGGCCAGGGTGGCTTCGGCGGTGCCGGCGCGGGCGGCTTCAGCGACATCTTCGGCGACGTTTTCGGCGATATCTTTGGTGGCGGCGCGCGGCGCAATCCCAACGCCCCGCAGCGCGGCAGTGACCTGCGCTACAACCTCGAACTCGACCTGGAAAGCGCCGTGGCCGGCACCAGCGTGGACATCCGCGTGCCGCGTCATGTCGAGTGCGAGCGCTGCGATGGCGGCGGTGCCGAGCCGGGCTCCAGCAAGGAGACCTGTCCCACCTGTCACGGCCATGGCCAGGTGCGCATGCAGCAGGGCTTCTTCGCCGTGCAGCAGACCTGTCCGACCTGTCACGGCAGCGGCCAGCACATCAAGGTGCCGTGCCACAAGTGCCACGGCGAGGGGCGGGTGCGCGAGACCCGCACGCTCTCGGTGAAGATTCCCGCCGGGGTGGACACCGGCGACCGCATTCGCCTCAACGGCGAGGGCGAGGCCGGGATCAACGGCGGCCCCACCGGCGACCTCTACGTCCAGGTGGCCATCAAGCCGCACCACATCTTCCAGCGCGACGGCCGCCACCTGCAGTGCGAGGTGCCGATCAACTTCGTCGACGCGGCACTGGGCGGTGAGCTCGAAGTGCCCACCCTGGATGGCCGGGTCAAGCTCAAGATCCCGCCCGAGACCCAGACCGGCAAGCTCTTCCGCCTGCGCGGCAAGGGCGTCAAGCCGGTGCGCGGCGGCCCCGCCGGCGACCTGCTGTGCAAGGTTGTGGTCGAGACCCCGGTCAACCTCAACGAGGAACAGAAGGCACTGCTGCGCCAGCTCCAGGAGAGCCTCGACGGCAGCAACAGCAGCCACCACTCGCCGAAGAAGACCAGCTTCTTCGATGGCGTGAAGAAGTTCTTCGAGGACATGAAGCCGTAACGGCTGGCCCCGATGAGATGGCTGCACACGGCCCCGGCATCCCGCGATGCCGGGGCCGTGGCGTGTCTGGTGGAGCGTCGTCGAACACTTCATCTTGCTCAAGTGAAGGACGATACGGGCTGGCGCTCGGGGCTTTCGTGGCCTTAGGCTGAGCAGGTAAACCCACTGGAGCGGAGGCAGCGATGCCGATTTCACGAGCCGAGATTCCCGTCGACGATGCTCCGGCGCTGATCGAGCGCCTTTGCGAGGAGTGGTCCGAGTCGCAGCAAGTGCGCCGCGAGAGCGAGCGGGTGTGCGTGATCTTTTCCGAGGGTACCTGCGTTCTCTACCCCGAGACGGAGAAGCTGGTCGTGGCCCTGGAGGCCCTGGACGACGAGCCGCTCGACCAGCTCGAGGCCAAGGTCGATGCCGCCCTGGAGGCGCTGGACGGCGAGAACCTGGATATCGTCTGGGAGACGTGAGTCGCGCCTCTGCCCGGAGTGCCCACCTGGGCATGCTGTTGTGGGCGGCGTTGGTGGGGCTCTCCTTCCCCGCGGTGGGGCTGATGCGCGAGCTGCCACCGCTCTCCCTCACGGCGCTGCGCTTTGCCATCGCCTGCGCCGGGCTCTACTGGCTGGCGCGGCGCTCCCCGGCCTTCCTGCCGGCGCCGCGCGTGCTGCCGCTCTACGGCCTCATGGGCCTCTGCCTGGCGGGCTTTTTCGGCGCCATGTTCTGGGCCGCGCATCACGCCACGGCACTGGCCATGTCGACGCTCTACGTCTCGGTGCCGCTGCTCGCCTACTTGCTGGGCCTGGGTTTCGGCGTCGAGCGGCTGACCTGGCGGCTGCCGGCCATCCTGGCGCTGGGTGCCGCCGGGGCACTGAGCCTCGCCTTCGCCGAGTCGCTGGGGCGGGGCGTCGAGCTGCGCTTCGGGCGCGGCGAGGCGGTGTTCTTCCTGGGTTGCGTCTCCTCAGCGCTCTATCCGGTGCTCAGCAAGTGGGGGCTCGCTACCGGGCGGCTGGCCGAGTCGGCGGCGGTGCGCACCTTCTGGAGCCTGGGAGTGGGCGGGGGGCTGATCGGGGCCCTGGGGCTCGCCATCGAGCCGGTCACCCGGCTGGCGACGATGCGCCTCGGCGATATACTGCTGCTCGTTTACCTGGGGCTCTTCTCCAGCGCCCTGACCTTCTGGTTGCTGCAGCGCGCCACGGCGGTGCTCACGCCGGGCGCCGTCACCGCTTACGGCTATCTGGTGCCTTTCGTCTCCATGCTGCTGCTGTTCATCGAGACACCGGCGCGTCTCGGCTGGGAGTGGCTGCCGGGCAGCGCGCTGGTGATCACGGCCATTGCCCTGCTGCTGCATCGGGATCGCGCGGCGGCCCGGGCTGCTTGAGGCGCGTCAGGGCGACCGGCGAGGCGTGGTCGGCTCTGGCGGAAAGTACGGCGCGATCTCGGCGTGGATGGCGGCCGCCTCGTGGACGTGGCGCCGCGAGAAGTGAAAGGGAATCAGCTGCGTGACGCCGGCCGCGGCGGCGATCTCGCCGCAGACGCGCGCCGTGAGGTGGCCGGTGCGCCGCGCCTGCTCGGCTTCGCGCGTCAGGAAGGGCGCCTCGCAGAACAGCGCCCGGGCCCCGCGGGCCAGTGCGACCAGGCGGGCCCGGTTGTCGGCGGTGTCGCCCAGGTCGGTGGCGTAGACCAGGTGCTGCCCCGGCTCGCGCAGCAGCAACTCCGCCGCCAGAGTGGCGACCGCGCGGCGCTCGCCGTCCGGCAGGGTGATCCGGGTCTCGTCTTGGCCGGCCTGCACCGCCTGCTTGAGCGCACCGAGCCAGGGGCCGGGCGGCCAGCCGCGGGCGTCGAGGCGATCCTTGCGCACGCGCAGCTGGGTCTCCGGTTCGTAGGCGAAGGCGAGCACCGGGGTGCCGTGGTCGAGCGTCGTTGCCCGGATGCGAAAGCCCGGCTCGGCATGAATCACGCCGTCGCGAACGGGGCGCGGCGGCAGGGGCTCCGGCGCGGGGCCGCCGGCAGTGAGTCGCCAGCGCAACCGCTGCTCCCCATGCAGTTCGCTCACCTCGAAGTGGGGTGCCTTGTCGCCCACCCGGTCCCAGAGCACGCCGCGCATCAGCCCGGCCAGGTGCCCGGCGAGCCCCGGCGGCCCGTGGATTCGACAGGGGGTGTACACCCCGATCCGCGAGCGCAGCAGCCACAGGAAGCCGCCGATGTGGTCGAAGTGAGCGTGGCTGATGAAGATATCACTGACCTGATGGGCGAGGCGGGCCGAGAGACGCCCGGGGTCGCCCAGGTCGAAGAGCAGGCTGCGGCTCTGGTGCTTGAGGCGCAGGTGCAGCAGCGGGTCACCGAAGGCGCCGTTGATCAGCGTCGCCGTGGCCGTGCCGAGGTCCACCTGGGGGCGCTCGTCGTCATGGGCCACGAAGGGCCGGTCGTCGACGGCGCTGGTCGTCTGCCTGCGGGCGGGGGCGCTACGGTGGGGCGGCGCGGTGCCCAGCTGGCCGTCGGAGCGGCGCCGCGCATCGCGGATCACCAGCGCCGCGGGCGGGGTGGTCGGCGGCGTACTGTGCAGGTGCAGGCGGTTTTCCTCCAGCGCCACGACCTCGCCCAGGGCGAGGGTGTCGCCGCGGGCATCGAGCAGGCCGACCTGGCGGCCGCGCCAGGCCTCGGCGGCCTGGCGCGGCGGTGGGGTGCCGGTCACGGCGAGCGGCGCAAGGTCGAGCGAGTGCGTCTCGGCCGTCTCGAGCCAGCGCTCCCAGGCGGCAGAGCGCCGCTCGCGGCGTGCCTGCTTGCCGGGGTGGCGAGCCTCGGGCGCGGGTGCCAGGCGGAGCTCCTCGAGTCCCAGCGCCGCCCGCTCCGCGGCCAGCGGGCCGGCGGTGTCGGGCGGGGCCAGCATGGCCAGGGCGTCGATGGCCGCGGCCCGGGCCAGCGCTGGCA
>NZ_WHMA01000051.1 GCF_010994375.1 Halomonas sp. NO4 | reverse complement strand
CCTGAGAAGTGGGAAGCCTCGCCCGTGGCGCGTCAGCGCTTAGGGCGGGGAGCAGTCACCGACAGGAAGTTCGCCATGCACATCTCCGAGCTCTACATCTACCCGGTCAAGTCGCTGCGCGGCATCGCCTTGGAGCGGGCCAAGCTCGGCGTGCGCGGCCTGGCTTTTGACCGCCACTGGATGGTGGTCGATGACGAGGGGCGCTTCGTCACCCAGCGCCAGTTGCCCGCCATGGCCCAGGTAGCGGTGCGGCTCGCTCCTGACACCCTGGTGCTCGAGCATCCCGCGGCGGCGCCGCTGACCATCGAGCTGGCGCGGGACGATCAGTCGGCGCTGACGGCCTCTGTCTGGGAGGATCGCTGCCGAGCACTGGACGAGGGAGGCGAGGCGGCGCGCTGGCTCACCGGCGTGCTGGGTGCGGTCAATGGCAGCGGCCTGCGCCTGGTGCGTTTCGCGCCGGATCAGCAGCGTGGCGTGGATGCCCGCTATCTGCAGGGGGAGGGCGCCCATACTGCCTTCGCCGACGGCTTTCCGTTTTTGGTCACCAGCGAGTCCTCATTGGCGGCCGTGAACGCGGCGCTGGTCAAGAAGGGGCTCGACCCGGTGCCGATGAGCCGTTTCCGTCCCAACATCGTGATCGACGGTGCCGAGGGCTTCGCCGAGAACGGCTGGGGAGAGCTGCACGGCACGGAGGGTCGCTACCGCCTGGGGCTGCGCAAGGCGTGCCAGCGCTGCAAGATCACCACCGTCGACCAACGCAGTGGCGATATCCGCGTGCCCGGCGAGCCGCTACGAACCTTGGTGACAATGAGCGCTCACGTCGGCAAGCCGGGTGGCTACTTCGGCCAGAATGCCACCCTGCTGGCCGGCCCCGGGGAGACGATGCGCGTCGGCGACTCGCTTACCGCTCTCGCCTGAGCCATGCGCGAACGGCTCGAGCAGTATCAGGTCCTGATCTATCTCGCCGCCATCCTGGCCGGAGTGGCGGTGGGCACGCACGCACCGGCGATGGCCGAATGGCTGGCGGCAGCGATCTGGCCGCTGCTCGGCGCGCTGCTCTACGCCACCTTCACCCAGGTGCCGCTGATTCGGCTGAGGGCGGGGTTGGCGAAGGCGCGCTTCCTGGCCGCGGCGGTACTCGGCAACTTCGTGGTCATACCGCTGATCGTCTGGGGCCTGGTGCAGGGGCTGCCTGCCGACCCGGGGCTGCGCCTCGGGGTGATGCTGGTCCTGCTGCTGCCGTGCACCGACTGGTTTCTCTCCTTTACTTACCTGGGCGGGGGCGACACGCCTACCGCCATCGCCTTCACGCCACTCAGCCTGCTGCTGCAGCTTGCCCTGTTGCCCCTTTACCTCTGGCTCTTCCTGGGCCAGGCGGCGCTGGCGGGACTGGCCCAGCGGGAGCTGCTGCTGGCATTCGGCGGTCTTATCCTCGTACCGCTGGCGCTGGCCTTCGTCACCGAGTGCTGGGTGCAGGGCGACCCGCGTCGCCAGCGCTGGGTCGAGGCGCTGGGCTGGCTACCGGTGCCGCTGCTGGCGCTGGTGTTGTTCGCGGTGGCGGCGGGACAGGTGGGCAGCCTGGCGGCCTCGCTCGGTATCCTGGGGCGGGTTGCGCCCCTGTTCGTGGCCTTTCTCGCCGCCGCGGTGCTGCTGGCACGGCTGCTGGCCGCGGCATTCCGCCTGCCGGTGGACCAGGGGCGGGTGCTGGCCTTCAGCTTTGGCTCGCGCAACTCCTTCGTGGTGCTGCCTCTTGCCCTGGCGCTGCCGGCCGGCTTCGAGAGCGCTGTGGTGGTGGTAGTCTTGCAGTCGCTGGTGGAACTTGCCGGCATGCTGGTCTTTCTTCAACTGGTGCCGAGATGGCTGTTCCCCCTCTGCCGATCAAGTTGATGCAGTGCAATATTTGCTAGGCTGTAGGCTGAACGCGTGTTTTTGAAGGCCCTCTTTTCCGATCACGGAGCCATGGTGATGACGAGCCAGGATCGCCGCACGACATCTCGCGCCACAGAACCGCAGACCTGTGTGCCATCCCCTGCCGAGGAGGAGCGACCCAATCCAGGGTTCTATTCCACCCATGCCCTCGACCGCGCCTTCAAGGCCAACCTGGCGCGAATGACTGCCGGAATAACGCCGGCAGGCTTGGCCAGCGTCTACTTCGAGTGGCTTGCCCATCTGGCACTGTCGCCGGGCAAGCAGGTGGAGCTGGGCGAGAAGGCCCTGCGCAAGTCGCTGCGCCTGGGGCAGTACGTCAGCCGTATCGCCAGCGACCCGGAGGCCAGCCCCTGTATCGAGCCCATGCCCCAGGACCGCCGCTTTGCCGGCGACGCCTGGCAGCAATGGCCCTACAACGTCATCTATCAGTCCTTTCTGCTGACCCAGCAGTGGTGGCACAACGCCACCACCGAGGTGGAGGGGCTGCCGCCGCAGCGCGAGCGGGTGGTCAATTTCGTGACCCGCCAGCTGCTCGATCGCTGCTCCCCCTCCAACGTGCCCTGGCTCAATCCCGAGGTCACCGCGGCCACGCTGCAGTCCGGGGGCAGGAACCTGGTGGACGGCTGGCAGAACTTCGTCGAGGACTGGGAACGGACCGTGTCGGGCAAGCCTCCGGTGGGGGCCGAGCGCTTCCGGGTCGGCGAGAACCTGGCGGTCACGCCGGGCAAGGTCGTCTACCGCAACCGACTGATCGAGCTGATCCAGTATGCGCCCGCCACCGAGCAGGTGCAGGCCGAGCCGGTACTGATCGTGCCCGCCTGGATCATGAAGTACTACGTGCTCGATCTGGTGCCGGGCAAGTCGCTGGTGGAGTACCTGGTCGCCCAGGGCCACACGGTGTTCATGATCTCCTGGCGCAATCCGGGCTCCGAGGATCGCGACCTGGGCATGGAGGACTACCGTCGCCTGGGCCCCATGGCGGCGCTGGAGGTGGTCACGGCGATTACCGGCCAGCCGCGGGTGCATGGGGTGGGCTACTGCCTGGGCGGCACGCTGCTCGCCATCGCCGCGGCAGGCATGGCGCGTGACGGCGACGAACGGCTGGCTTCGCTCACCACCCTGGCCACCCAGGTGGACTTCACCGAGGCCGGCGAGCTGATGCTGTTCATCGGCGAAAGCGAGGTCACCTACCTGGAGAACATGATGTGGGATCAGGGCTACCTCGACGGCTACCAGATGGCCGGAGCCTTCCAGATCCTGCGCTCCAACGACCTGGTCTGGTCGCGCGTCGTACACGACTACCTGCTCGGCAAGCGCCAACCCATGAATGAACTCATGGCCTGGAACGCCGACATCACGCGCATGCCCTACCGCATGCACTCCGAGTACCTGCGTCGACTCTTCCTCGATAACGACCTGGCCGGCGGGCGCTACCAGGTGGACCACCGCCCCGTGGCGATCCAGGACATCCGCGCCCCGCTGTTCACCGTGGGCACCACTCACGATCACGTCGCGCCCTGGCCCTCGGCCTACAAGATCCACCTGCTGACCGATGCCGACGAGGTGACCTTCCTGCTCACCAGCGGCGGGCACAACGCCGGCATTATCAGCGAGCCGGGCCATCCGCGCCGGCGTTTCCAGGTGCGCACCCAGCGCCAGGGCGAGCGCTACCTCGACCCGGAGACCTGGCAGGCCACCACGCCGACGCAGGAGGGCTCCTGGTGGCCGGCCTGGCAAGAGTGGCTGGTGGCGCACTCCTCGGGCAAGACGGCCCCGCCGCCGATGGGCAGCGAGCGCTTCCCGCCGCTTGACCCGGCCCCCGGCCGCTATGTTCGCCAGGCGTGAGCCGGCCCCATGCCTCCCTGGGACCGGGTCTTCTATGCTGGAGAGAAGACCCGGGAGACGGAGGTGTCCCATGCTGGGTGCCATTGCCGGCGACATCATCGGTTCCGTGCACGAAGGGGCCGGGACCAAGACGCGCGACTTCCCCCTGTTCACGCCTGCTAGCACTTTCACCGACGATACCGTGCTGACCGTTGCGGTGGCCGAGGTGCTGCTCGAGGACGGCGACTTCGTCGATGCCTTTCACGACTACTTTCACCGCTACCCGGATGCCGGCTTCGGCGGGATCTTCCGCAACTGGGCGGCGGCGCGAGCGGTTCCCCTACCACAGCTTCGGCAACGGTTCGGCCATGCGGGTTAGCCCCGTGGGTTTTGCCGCTACTTCGCTGGAAGAAGCGCTGCAGGTCGCCCGGCGCAGCGCCGAGGTCACCCACGACCACCCCGAGGGCATCCGTGGCGCCCAGGCCGTGGCGGCGGTGATCTACCTGGCTCGCCAGGGCGCCAGCAAGCCCGAGATACTCGTCGAGGTGGAAGAGCGCTTCGGTTACGACCTCTCGGCCTGCCTGGATGACATTCGGCCGCGTTACGGCTTCGATGTGACCTGCAAGGGATCGGTCCCCGAGGCGATCATCGCCTTCCTGGAAGCCGACGATGTCGAGGAGGCCATCCGCAATGCCATCTCCCTGGGCGGCGATGCCGACACCCTGGCTTGCATGGCCGGCGGCATGGCCGAGGCCTTCCACGGCGGCGTGCCGACCGAGCTGGCCGAGGGTGCGCTCGCCCGTCTGGACCCCGAGTTGCGACGTGTCGTGGAGGCGTTCCGGGCACACCACTCCCTGGCGTAATGCCTGCCTTTGCCCCTATCTGCCATGCAGCGCTGTGCCCAAACTTTTACGGACTTTTTAGATCGCGGCGTGCTTTCATGAGCCTGCCACGGCGCCGCCGGCGTTCGTGAATCCCATTCGATCCCGCGCTTGCGCACAGGGAGGTCGAGCCCGTGACGAGACGGTCGCATTGGCGAGGCGGTGAACGCCTCCACCGCTGGGCACCGGTGTTCAAGGTACTCGCCGTGCTGTGGTTGGTGTTGGCGCTCTTCATGACGGTGCCGCTGGGCGTGCTGCTCATCGAGGCGGACCCTGATGCGCGGGCCTTTCTGCTCTCGATACTGGTGGTGCTTGCGGCCGTGGCGCTGACATGGCTGGCCACCCGCAAGGTGGCCGTTGAGCTCAAGCCGTGGCAGATGTTCGTGCTAACCACACTGAGCTGGATCACCATCAGCGGTTTTGCCAGTCTGCCACTGATCTTCGGCGCGCCGCACCTCTCCTTCACCAATGCCGTTTTCGAGTCCGTATCGGCGATCACCACCACAGGCTCGACGGTGCTGGTGGGTATCGAGGAGCTCTCTGATGGCCTCAAGCTGTGGCGTGGCATCATGCAGTGGCTCGGCGGCATCGGCATCATCGTGATGGGCATCGCCATTCTGCCCTTCCTGAAAGTGGGCGGTATGCGGCTTTTCCATACCGAATCGTCAGACTGGTCCGACAAAGTGATGCCGCGTACCGGCGGTATCGCCAAGGCGACACTCGCGGTGTATGTCGGTTTCACCTCGACCGCGGGGCTTGCCTACTGGCTAGGTGGCATGGTGCCGCTGGATGCCGTGGTGCACGCCATGACCTCGGTGGCGACGGGTGGCTTTGCCAATTCCGATGCCTCCTTCGGGGCCTACAGCAATAGTCCCCACATCTTGTGGATGGCGACCTTGTTCATGCTCGCCGGCGCCTTGCCGTTTGTGCTCTACATTCGTATGTTGCGCGGTGCTCGGCTGGCGCTATGGCGCGACCAGCAGGTACAGGGAGTGTTGCTGCTGCTGGTCGTGGTCATCGGCCTGCTCAGCGCTTGGCGCAGCTGGCAAGGGGTGTCGCCGTTCGAGGCGTTGACCCATGTCAGCTTCAACGTGGTGTCGGTGGTTACCACCACCGGTTATGCGTCGGAGGATTACAGTGTCTGGGGTCCGCTGGCTTTCGTGGCCTTCTTTTATCTGACGTTCGTTGGCGGCTGCAGCGGTTCCACCAGTGGAGGGATGAAGCTCTTCCGCTTCCAGATTGCGGCGATTCTGCTGCGCAACCAGCTGCGCTTTCTGATCCACTCCCAAGGCATCTTTGCCTCGCGGTACAACGGTCAGCCGCTGACGGATGACATCACGCGTGGGGTCGTTGCCTTCTCATTCTTTTTCTTTTTGACCATCGCCGGCCTGGCACTGGGTCTGGCGCTGCTGGGGCTCGACTTCATCACCGCACTGTCAGGGGCGGCGACGGCAGTGGCCAACGTGGGCCCGGGGCTGGGCGAGATCATCGGCCCTGCCGGCAACTTCGCCCCCCTGCCGGACGCCGCCAAGTGGCTGCTGTGCGTGGGTATGCTCATGGGACGGCTGGAGATTCTCACCGTGCTGGTGTTGCTGACGCCAATGTTCTGGCGACACTAGGCTGAGGGTGTGCCATTGAGGGAGGCGAACGACCAATGAGCGATAGCGTGGAGTCCAGGCAACTGGCCGATGCCGAGCCAGTGGTGGAGGAGGCTCAGCCGCCGCGACCGGGTCGGGTAAAACTGTTGGTGGCGCTCAGCGGTGGCGAAGAGGACCTGGCGCTGGTGCGGGCCGCGCATCGCATGGCGGAGCGCGATGGCGTGCGCTGGCGGGCGGTGCACGTGGACAACGGGCGTACCACGCAGCAGCGCCGCCTGCGACTCGAGCAGGCCTTTGCGTTGACGAACCGGCTGGGGGGCGAGACCCACCAGATCCAGGGACAGGGGCGTGCCGAGGAGCTGCTCGACTATGCCCGGGCACAGCGGGTTGCGACCCTGGTGGTGGCACGCCCCCGACCCTCCGGTTGGCGTTTCTGGCGACGCCCGCTGGTCGACCGTCTGCTGCACAAGGCCGGGCCTTTCGACCTGGTGGTTGTGGCCGAAGCCGGTGCGCGGCCGCGCTTTCGCCCACGCCGCGTGCATGTGCCGCTGCGCTGGCGCGAACCGGCGGTGGCGGTGCTGTGGACGCTGGGTGCTCTGCTGGTGGCCGGGGCGCTCGACGCCTCGCTGGAGCTGGCCAACCTTTCCGTGGTGTTCCTGGTCGCCGTGCTGGCCAGCGCCGTTCTGGCCGGCACCCGGGCGGCCATGCTCAGTGCCGTTCTGGGGTTTCTCGCCTTCAACTTCTTCTTTACCCAGCCGCGTTTCTCGCTGGTTATCGGACAGCGTGAACAGGTGCTGACGGTGCTCTTCTTTCTGCTGGTTGCCGTAGTGGTGGGGCAGCTGGCCGGCCGCGGCCGACAGCGGTTACTGGCCCTGCGTGCCAGCCGCGAGCAGACCCATCGCCTGCTGAGCTATTCCCGCGCCCTGTCGGCTGCGACCGGCCGTGACCAAGTGCGCGACATCGGCGTGTCGACGCTGGAGCAGTGGCTGGGGGTGCCGGTGGTGTTTCTCGATCGCCAGGCAGGGGAGAGCGAGCTGACGGTGCGTTCGGCCCGGCCCGGCGACGTCACCCTGGACGGCGAGGCCTTGGCGGCGGCGCAGTGGTGCTGGAATCATCGCCAGCCGAGCGGCTTCGGCACCGAGATCCAGGGCAACCTGCGCTGGCGTTTCCTGCCACTCGTCGAGCAGTCGGAGGTGCTGGGCGTGGTGGGACTGGAGCTGGCAGTGCGCAACGGCGGCCTTGGGCCCGATGAGGAGGCACTGATCGACACCCTGGTGCGTCAGCTGGTGATGGCGCTGGAGCGTACCCGTCTCGTGGGGGAGCTGAGTGAGGTGCGGGTCTCGGAGGAGAATGAGCGGCTGCGTTCGGCGTTGCTCTCGTCGGTCTCCCACGACCTGCGCACGCCACTCGCCTCGATCATCGGCTCGGCCAGTTCGCTACGTGAACTGGAGCCGCAACTCAGCGCCGATGATCGTCGTGAACTGCTCGACGGTATCCTCACTGAGAGCGAGCGGCTCAACCGCTACATCCAGAACCTACTCGACATGACGCGCCTGGGGCAGGGCGGGCTCAAGATCGAACGCGACTGGATCGCCCTGGATGATCTGGTGGCAAGCGCCTTGAAGCGATTGGGGGCCGAGACCGGCAACCTGGAGGTGGTGCGTGACTGGTCCGATGACTTGCCGCTGCTGCACGTGCATCCGGCGCTCATCGAGCAGGCGCTGGTCAACGTGATCGACAATGCGGTGCGCTTCTCGCCGCCGGGTGGGCGCGTGACCCTCCACGCCGAGCGGGATGCTGAAACACAGGAACTGGTGATCGAGATCGGCGATCAAGGACCGGGTATTCCCCCCGAGCAGCGTGAGGCCGTCTTCGATATGTTCCACACCGGTGGCGAGGGCGACCGCGGCCGCTATGGCAGCGGACTGGGCCTGGCGATCTGCCGCGGCATGCTCGGCGCTCATGGCGGCAGCATTCGTGCCGAGCCGGGCGAAGGCGGTGAGGGCACCCGCATCGTGATGCGCCTGCCGCTGCCGGAGGAGCAGGGAGCAGCGCCTGATGCCGACTGAACCACGTCGGGTGCTGGTCGTCGACGACGAGCCACAGATCCGCCGTTTTCTCCGCATCAGCCTGAGCTCGCAGGGTTTTCAGGTGATCGAAGCAGCAACCGGTCGTGAGGGACTTGCCCTGGTGGCCCAGAGTGCCCCGGATCTTGTGCTGCTCGATCTGGGCCTTCCCGACATGGACGGTCAGAGCGTGCTGGATAGGCTGCGCACCCTAAGCTCGGTGCCAGTTATCGTCGTTTCGGCGCGTGGCCAGGAGACCGAGAAGGTGCACGCCCTGGATGGCGGCGCCAATGACTATGTCACCAAGCCCTTCGGCATCCAGGAGCTGCTGGCACGCATTCGTGCCTCGCTACGCCATCAAGCGCGGGAGCTTGTCGATACGCCGGTCGAGCGCTTCACAAGGCATGACCTCGCCATCGACCTGGCGGTGCGTCGAGTGCTCAAGGGTGGTGAGCCGGTTCACCTCACGCCCAAGGAGTACGCCGTGCTGGAGCTGTTGTGCCGCCATGCCGGGCGCGTCGTCACACAGATCCAGCTGCTGCGCGAGGTGTGGGGGCCTAGCCACGCACAAGACAGCCACTATCTACGGATCGTGGTCAGCAAGCTCCGCCACAAGCTGGGTGACGACCCCCAGGAGCCCCAAGTGCTGCAGACCGAAGCGGGCGTCGGCTATCGGCTGCTTGTCGAGCCGGTTTCTTGAGTGCAGCTGGGCGCTTCCTGCTTAGCAGGCATGCACTCCCGGGCTGAGGTTGTCTGCCCCGCCCACGCCATGGTGTCTATGCTGTGGGTAGTGCCGATCCGTCGAGCGTCGAGGAAGAGGGGCGTTGGCCCGGCACGGGACATGCGCGACGCCGGCCAGGAGGGCAGTCATGTCACGAGAAGCGCGTTTCCATCCGATCATCTACGTGCGTGGGTTCGCCATGCGCGAGAGCGAGATCGAGAACACCATCCACACCCCCTACATGGGGTTCAACCTGGGGGCCACGCGAGTGCGCCAGGGCCCGGGCGGCGAGTTGCACACCTTCATCTTCGAGTCGCCGGTGATCCGGCTGATGAAAGATTACGGTTATCGGGACATCTACCGGGACGGCGCGGTGCACGAGGGCGACCTGCCGCGCAAGAGCCTGCTGATTCACCGCTACTACGAAGACGCCGAGGGGCGGGGGCGGCGCCCCTCGATCATCGAGGCGGCCGACGACCTCGCGGCGCAGATCCTGTGGCTGCGCGAGCGCATTTGCGGTGACGATGCCGCGGCACGGGCGGCGTTCCGGGTCTACCTGGTGGCCCACTCCATGGGCGGGTTGATCTGCCGTTGCCTGTTGCAGAATCAGGCCGTGGGTGAGCCCGAGGCGAAGGCCTGTGTCGACAAGGTGTTCACCTACGGCACGCCCCACAACGGCATCGACATGGCGGGCTTCAACGTGCCGCGCTTTCTCGATGTATGGGACATCGACAACTTCAACCGCGAGACCATGGCGTCCTACCTCGATCTCAGGCCGCGGGAGGGGCGAGTCAACCATCTCGACGGGCGCTTTTCTCCCGAACGATTCTTTTGCCTGGTGGGCACCAACCATCAGGACTACGGTCTGGCGCGCCTGGCCGTGGGGCCGATGAGCGATGGCCTGGTGAAGATCGATAATGCCTGGGTGGCGGGCGCCCCGCGGGTGCACGCCTACCTGGGCCACAGTGGCCACTTCGGCATGGTGAACTCGGAAACGGGCTACCAGAACCTGGTTCGCTTCCTGTTCGGCGATGTGCGCGTGACCGGGCGACTGGAGATGGAGCAGTTGCCGTTGCCGCCTTCGGTGGCGGCGGCGCGGGAGGAGGGCCGCACCATTGAGGGCGGTTACCACGTCGAGTGCACGGTGACGCCGCGCCGCTTCCCACCGATACCGCTATCGGAGCGGCGTACGGCGCACGGCTCGGCGATCTTTCGCCGCTACGACGAGCTCTTCCACCCCGAACGACTGGGACTCGACCGGGCGCGGCACCCGGTGCTCTTCTCGCTCTACCTGGACAGCGCCAAGATCACCGTCAAGCAGGGGCGCACCATGCTGTTCGTCGCTGATATCGCGGTGCGCAGTACCGAGTTCCAGGTCGACGGGCGCTGGTTCGTGAATCGTCGCGTGCCCGACGAGAACCTGTTTCGCGACCAGGTGGTAGTGCTGGCCACGGACAGCGCCGAGGGGTGGCGCCTGCGCTACGTGCTGGGCGACGAGGAGTGGGGGGAAGGTCGCGGCAAGGCGGTCAGCGTGGATGACGACGGGCAAGGTTATGTGCCGCTGCGCAGCCGCAAGGGGTTCCAGGCGCGGCTCTATCTGGACGTGGTCGACTGGCAGTGAGCCGCTCTCGGCAAGAAGGGAAAGGCGCGCCGGCGGATGCCGGCGCGCGTGGGCTTACAGGGTCATGAAGGGCATGGGTTCCTGGTCGGTGAACTGGTAGACGTTCCAGTCCTCCTTCTTGGGCCCGGGCATGCCCGGGGTGCCGATGGGCATGCCGGCTAGGCCGATGCCGTCGACCCGCAGTTGCTGGTCGAACAGGGTTTCGATGGCCTCGAAGGGTACGTGGCCCTCCACCGTGTAGCGGCCGATCTTCACGGTGTGGCAGGAGCCGAGGCCGTAGGGCAGGCCGGCTTCCTGCTTGATCTCGCCCATGTCGACGTCGTCGATGACGGTCAACTTGATGCCTTTGGCTTCCAGGTGTTCGGCGTAGCCGTCGCAGCAGCCGCACTGCGGGTTCTTGTAGAGGGTGGCCTCGTCCGGCACCGGGGCGGCGTGGGCGGCAGAGACGGAACCCAGTGCCAGGGCACCGGTGAGCAGCAGGGAAGTCAGGGAACGGTTCATGAAGAGGCTCCGTTACGCGGGGTGAAGAAGAGGTACTTGCCCAGGGCGGCAATGCCCAGGGTGATCAGCAAGAGGGCGGCGATGGGCATGACGGTGCCCAGAATGCTGCCGGTCATGGGGCAGTCGATTGGCATGGGAATGCCTCCTGAAGAACGCGGGTCTACATCAGGTAACGCTGTCGGTGCGATGGGCGGTCGTTCAGGCTCTGGGAGGACGCCGCGGGGGCTGGGGACTGCGTGCGACGAAGGCCACCGCCGGGGCGATGGTCGGGGAAGCGGGTTCGGTAAGGGCCAGATGCATGCCGCGGGCGAGTGCGGAACAGGCGGAACAGCCGAAGGTGTCGGCGCGAGGCTCGGCATCCTTGACGGGATCGGTGGCCGCGCCGTCGGGCATCTGCATATGAGGCGTGAGGCAGTCAGCGTGGCCGGTGCTGCCGAGGTCCATGGCCGCATGCCCGGGCAGGCTGCCCACCACCAGCAGCAGAGCGATCAGAAGGGCTAGTAGGCGACCTCCAGTGCTTCTGCTCGGTGATGGTGTGGCGAGCCCTGTCATGCGTGGTTCCTCGTGGCTGATGTATTACATTGAAACCGATACGGTGTGGCCTGTCATTGACCTGGTGCAAGAAAGCACTGCGGTCAGTCGTCGCGGTGGCGATGGCCGTGGCGATGCATGAAGACGTGCATGCCGAGGCACAGCAGCATGGGCAGCAGTAGCCAGGCGCTGTCGCCCAGCGCTTCACCTCGCCACAGCAGCAGCGCCGCGGCGCCGCCCATCAGGGCCACGCAGGCCAGCATCATCAGCCCATGGCCGGCGTGGCCGTGACTCCCCGATGGGGAGCGTTCCTCGTGGTTCTCATGGGAAGAAGGATCGTGATGGTTCATGAGGGCTCTCCATCGGGTTGGGTTCGGGAGTAGCGACGCTTGAGCAGCAGAGAATTGCCGATCACCGAGAGGGAACTGGTGGTCATGGCGATGACACCGATCATCGGGTGCAACAGGCCGATGGCGGCGATGGGGATGGCCGCCACGTTATAGGCGCTGGCCCAGATCAGGTTCTGGACGATCTTGCCGAAGGTGGCACGGGAGAGGTGCATGGCGTCCACAACGGCGGTGAGCTCGCCGCGTACCAGGGTCACGTCGGCGGCCTCGATGGCCACGTCGGCGCCGGCGCCGATGGCGATTCCCACGTTGGCCTGGGTGAGTGCTGCGGCGTCGTTGATGCCATCGCCGACCATGGCTACGTGGTTGCCGTGTTTCTCCTGCAGCGCGCGGATGGCATCGACCTTGCCTTCCGGCAGCACGCCGGCCTGGACCTCGTCGATGCCCACCTCGTCGGCCACGGCACGGGCGGCGCGTTCATTGTCGCCGGTGATCATCACCACGTGCAGGCCGAGGTCATGCATGCCGCGGATGGCCTCGACCGACTCCTGCTTGAGGGTATCGGCCACGGCGACCAGTCCCATAGCCTTGCCGTCGGCGGCGACGATGACGACGGTGCGACCCTTGTTCTCGAGCGCCTGCATGTCATCGGCCAGGGCGTCGAGGCCGCTGACGCCTTCTTCTTCGAGCAGACGGCGATTACCGATCAGCACCGTTTCGTTGCCGACCTTTCCCGAGACACCGCGCGCCCCGGTGGAGCGAAACTCGCTGACCTCGCCGGGTTTCACATCGCGCTCCTTGGCACCGTCGACGATGGCCCGGGCGATAGGGTGCTCAGAGGCATTCTCCACACTCGCCGCCAGAGTCAGTAGATGTGACTCATCGACGCCTTCGGCGGCGACGGCCTCGGTGAGCTTGGGCTCGCCGCGAGTAATGGTGCCGGTCTTGTCGAGCACCATCACCTTGACGTCCTTGAAGGTCTGGATCGCTTCGCCGGAGCGGATCAGGATGCCGCGCTCGGCACCGATGCCGGAGCCGACCATCAGTGCCGTGGGAGTAGCCAGTCCCAGGGCACAGGGGCAGGCGATGACCAGCACGGCGATAGCGGCGAGGATCGCCAGCACCGGTGTGGCGGCCTCGGGGTTCACCCAGGGAAGGAAGGTCGCGCCCCAGTCGAGAATCGGCCGCAGGGCATCCGGGAATATTGCCCAGGCAATCAGGCTCGCCAGGGCAATGGCCAGCACCGCCGGCACGAAGCGTCCGGTCATGCGATCGGCGAATTCCTGGATCGGCACGCGCGAGCCCTGCGCCTGGTCGATCAGGCGCACCACCTGGGAGAGAAAGGTATCGCCGCCGATACGGGTCGCCTTGACCCGCAGTCGTCCCTCCTTGTTGATGGTGGCGCCGATCACGCTGTCCCCGCTGCTCTTGTAGACCGGTATCGACTCGCCGGTGGCAATGGACTCGTCGAGATGGCTTTCGCCTTCGACCACTTCGCCATCGGTGGGGATCTTGTCGCCGGGACGCACGATCATGATATCGCCGGGAGCCAGTTCCTTCACCGGCACCTCGACTTCCTCGCCATCACGCTCCACGCGCGCCGTCTTGGCGCCCAGGGTCATCAGGCGGCGGATGGCCTGGGAGGCGCGTCCCTTGGCCAGTGCCTCCAGATAACGTCCCAGCAGGTGGAAGGTCATGATGGTGGCGGCCATCTCGATGAACGAGGTCATCGGGTAGACGAAGCCGACCAGGCCGATCAGATAGGGCGGCAGGCTGCCCATGGAGATCAGCACGTCCATGTTGAAGGTGCCGTTCTTCAGCGAGCGCCAGGTCGACTTGTGGGTGGCGATACCGCCATAGAGGAACACCACCGGGAAGGCCAGCACGGCGATGATGGCCAAGTAGCCGGGGATCGGCTGCCAGAACATGTGCGGCATCATCAGCAGCATGATCAGGGTGGTGGGAACCGCGGCGATGATCAGTCGTTTGCGCGCCTGGCTGAGGTAGGCCTCCTCGATCTCGGCATCGGCTTCGGCGTCTTCTTCCTCCGCTTCTCCCTGCACGGCGGCTACGTCATAGCCGGCGCCCTCCACGGCACGCTTGAGGGTATCGCCTTCGGGGCCGTTCGCCCTGATCGTCACCTTGACCTGGTGGTTGGCGATATTGGTATCGATTGCTTCGATGTTGTCGAGGCGTTCCAGGGTGCTACGGATGATGCCGGCACAGTGGTCGCTGCCCATGCCGGGTACCGTCAGACGGATCTGCTGCCTGCCCGTGTCACCGCCGACAGCGGCGACATCGTAGCCGGCGCCTTCGACGGCGCGTTTCAGTGCCTCGCCATCCGGGCCCTCGGCACCCACTGTTACGCTGACGCGGTGGCTGGCGATATTGGTATGGATCTCGCCCACGCCCTCGAGTCGCTCGAGCGTCGTGCGCACGATGCCGGCACAGTGGTCACTACCCATGCCGGGTACCGTCAGGGTGATTCGGTTATCGGTCATATCGGCCATTGCTCTCCTCCTGATTGCAAGGCCAGGTGGGTGGCCTATCGGCGGCCGCCCACCCCCAATGGGTGAGGAGTGCTCAGTGATGGGATTCGTGATCCTCGGGTGTGATGCCCTCGGGCATGGCCTGTTGCAGCTGCTCGCGCTGCTCGTCGGTGAGCAGGTCGTTCAGGGCGTTGTGGTGGCGGACACGGTCGGCCAGCATCTCGCCATGCAGCTCGGCCATCTGGCCATGCAGTGCCTGTATCTCGTCAGGGTCGGGGCGCGCCTCCTGCATGAGCGCCATGAGATCGTCACGCAGATTCATCATCTGACCCATGCCTTCGAGCTGTTCCTGACGGTGCCCCTGTATCAGCTCACGCATTTCGCTGCGTTGCTCGGGCTCGAGCAGCTGCTGCATGCCCATGCCGGAGCCGCCCATCATGGGGCAGGGCATCATCCCGCTACCCATCATTCCTTTCATCATGCCGGGACCCATGCCGCCCTGGCCCATCATGCCGGGACCCATGCCGCCTTGGCC
>NZ_WHMA01000050.1 GCF_010994375.1 Halomonas sp. NO4 | reverse complement strand
AACGCGATCAGCGATTAGAAGCCGCCTGACTCCAGGTTCCAACAAGCTTGACAGGCATCGGATCGCCGTCAGTCAGGATTCACCACGATCAGCGCCTCCTGGTGCAACGATTCGAGAAAGTCCATGACCTCCCGCTCGCAGGTGACACGTGGCACATCGAACTCCGCCATCAATCGCTCGCACAGCTCGGCAACGGTGCACTCCCGCTCGACCAACGACCAGATACGCTCCCCCACGGCCTGGGTGCCATAGTACATGCCGTTTTCGGCACTGAAGAGCACCAGCTCATCGTCGACGCGAGACGCCAGCGGCTCACCGCTACGCCGGATACGATCACACAGTTCCATACTCCACCTCGTTCGAGTGCGGGCAAGGTACGAAAATGCCCTTCCTATAACGACCGGGAAGGGCATGAAAAAGGCTCAGAGTATTCTGAGAAGCATTCTTTGGATGTTTCAGGAATAGCTATCACCACCCGGCACATTTCCATTATTGAGTCCATTGGAATGTGCATTGCTTTCTCCCTGTGAGTAGGGAGGAGAAGAGAGCGTCTCTTCGACCCTCATGCGGCTCAGTTCTGGAGTGACCCACTGCCGCTTGGCCACGCCTTCCACCTTGTGTAACGACGACTGTTTCATTGGTTTATCCTCGACTACCACCCCTGCGTTATCATCCGCACGAACCGACACGCACTGCACATCGGCATTCGGACGCCGTTTATTCCTACAAGATGCGTTACAGAATGTAATAAGTCAATTTCTTACAGCCCCTTTTCCAGCTCATTGTCATCACAGACGGAAACCACATCAGCCACCATATCGGCTCCACAGTTGCCATACCCGATAAGCGCGTCCCAGACAGACCGATCTGAGCAACTCGGCCTGAGACATCGTCTCCGGGATGGACCCGAGGTGCCGCTGGAAAGAACCGACATCGAGCCAGGGGCAGGATCCCCTCGCCTGCTGCCCCTCACCTGACGCAAGATCCCGTGCCAGCAGTCTCCAGCCCTCCTGGGCGATGGCCAGCCGCTTGATTTCGTTGGCCGGATCGACCTTGGCAAGGCCGGCGGGCAACAGGTCAGAGAGCGCCTGACGGTACAGGCCACGCACTCGCCCCTGCTGCCAGAGCAGCTCGGGCGGCAGCCCCAAGGTAAAGTTCAGCAGCCGCTTGTCGGTTAGAGGATAACGGTATACTAGCCCATGCGGCGACGCCCAGTGCGACCAGCTGGCCATCCGTGCCGCCAAGTGCCCATTCTGCAGCAACAAGGCCTGCATCCGCCGCGGCCCCGGGTATTCCCGCCAGGCCCGCATGCGACCGGACTGCAGACGAGGACTTCGCGCCATGAAGGCCGGATCGATGTAGCTTTCCAGCGCCGGTGAATGCCGGAAGGGTGAATACCGGTCATACAAGGGGTCCGGCAGGTTCGGCAAGATCCCCTGTTGCCAGAGACAATGCAGGACACGCCGCCACTGCCGCAATCCGCCCGCCTGACTGCGCACCATCAGCAGCAACCGCCACCAGGCCCCACGCCTCAGCAGACTGGATGGGTAACCCCGGATGGTAAAGGTGGCGGATTCGTCGCCACCCCAGCCGGAGAGCATCACCCGGATGCCGCGGTCCCCGGCATCGGCCATCACCGGCAACTCCTCGAAGAGGTCCGTATCGCCCTCCACGGCCATATCACGCTCGAGAAAGGCCCGCAAATCCCGGCCGGAGGCCGTCCCGTAGTGGCATTCGACGCCCTCACGCCGGCACAGGGTGTCGATGACGGCGCGCTCATCACGATCATCCGGCGATAGCGGGAAGGCCTTACTCACAGCCGGTGCCCAGGTATAGACCCGTGCCAGGGACTGGCCGGCCCTGCGTAACTGACGAGTGGCGAGCAGCGTCACTCCACTGGAATCGAGCCCACCGCTGACATGCGAGGCGACCGGAAAAGCGCTACGCAGGCGCGATGCCACGGCCTGATCGAGCAACTCGCGACAGTGCTCGGCATAATCGTCCCGGCAGGCATAGCGCACATCCGCCACCTGCTCGGGGTGCCAGTAACGCTCGACCTCAAGCCCGTGAGCGCCGACCTCCAGCCAGCAGCCGGCCGGTAGGCAGGGAATTCGGCTGAAGAAACTCGCCTCATGGAATTCCGCGGGCCAGCAGAGGTAGGTCGCCACCCGTGGCTCGTCGATCGTTCGGGGGACATCGTCGAAGGCCAACAACGCGCGACGATCACTGGCCAACGAAAAGACGCCATCATGATGGCAATAATAGAGCGGCCGTGCTCCGATATGATCCCGAGCGCAGAACAACACCCGGCGCGGGGCATCCCAGATGGCAAAGGCGAAGTCTCCCACCAGATGATCGACACAATCGCGCCCCCATTGCCGATAGGCGGCGAGGATCAAGCGACTGTCCGGAAGACAGGCCCGGGCCTCGCGCGCGATAGCTAGCCGTTCGCAAAGCGCCTGGCGATTGTCGAGGATCGCATCGGCGACGATGACCAACCCCGCCTCGACCAGCGGCTGGCTGTCAAAGCGCGACTCGGGGGTGATATCGAGACGCTGATGTCCCAAGGCGACGGGACCGTCGATCCAGTGATATCTCCCCTCCCGGCCATACTCATCGAGCGCGGCAAGCGCCTCCTCGAAGGCGACCGGGTCGACCTCGCGCCCGGAGAACTCGATACGCCCCAGGATCGCGCTCATGCCGCCTTCACAACACGGCGTCGCTTGCTACCCTGGCGCACGAAACTCGACACCGCCGTATAACGCCCACCATGCTCGCCCAGCACCACCCGGTCGCCGACCCGCACCCAGGCATGGGCTTCGAGCAGGCGCTTGCCGCCGGACGAAGACTCGACACGGGTACCCAGCACCAGGCTGCTGCCGATGCCCCGCCGACCAAGCATCCAATGAGCAGCCATGGCTAGCATGAGGCAGGTGAAGCGGCCGCCGAAGCGACGGTTGATGGCATGAAGGGTTCGGGCGACATCACCGACGCAGCGATCCCATTCGGAATCCATGGCATTTACCTCGCCTGAAGCACGGAGCCCGAGCCAACCGAACCACCAACGGAAAGGCAGGCATCGTACCTGCAGCCAGGCCATGCCAAGTGCAGCGGCCCCTTCCATCAATAGAGCCCAGCGATATCGTCGCCATCGAGCGAGTATCATTGATTCACTCTTGACTTATTACCTTACAGGGCGTCTAGCAAATATAGCAACAAGGAAACGTCTTTTTACTGCACGCCAGGCATACAAAGACTTCCATGGAGATCCAAACAAACGCGCATTGATAAAAGTTGGAAAAAGCAGGAGTCGCATAATAATAATAACAAAAGGAATTTTACGGTTAGCATAATCTTGAATCTGGCTATCAAACCTGGCAGACTGATCAACAAGAGGCGGCTCAAGCCCCCGTGCCCCTAAAGCTTTTGAAATATCCATCGGCCAATCAGAGGTTGTCCATACAGGCAGGGCCGCGCGATAAAGCTTTACAGCTGCCTCTTGTTTCAAATAATATCCACAAGCTCCAAAAAATGACATATATGGCTTATATGTATGATATTTTTTACCAGACCCCAACAGCTCGAGCTCACTGCCTTTTACCACATACTGTGAACGATAAGCATGGAGAATGAGAAGTTGGACTTCAGGTGAAGCCTTCCAAATGCGCCTAGCGAAATGACAAAAATCACCGCTTAACACTGCATCATCTTCCAGTATGATGGCATCTCTAACACCAGAATCAATTATTCTCTTATAACAGAATGCATGAGAAAGAGCGCAGCCAATTTCTTCAGGCTTTAACGAATCTCCACTACGCTTTTTATTCCATTCTTTATCTATGAGATCGCGATGAACTTCAAGAACCTCCTTATCACGACCATCGACAGCATCAAAAAAAGAAAACTCAAGCCCCCACCGTTCCATTTGGCGTTCAATTGACTCTCTTCTTTCAATGGCGTTCTTCAAGCTAACCACAAAAATAGGGATTTGTTCAGCCATGAACACACCACTCATTCACGTTAACAACTAAAATTAACCAATAATTCCGACCACATGAAATAAAACCCAGCTATCCAGTTGCAATTCCCAACTTTCGTTGATAGCCACATGGATTACCCTGTTGCCAGTGCCAGGTATCGGCCATCATCTCGTCTAGGCTTCGCCTGGCCCACCAGCCCAGTTCGGCTTGCGCCTTGGCCGAGTCCGCCCAGTAAGCCGCTATATCGCCGGGTCGCCGCGCCTCGATCCGATAGGGAATGCGTCGCTTTGCGGCCCGTTCGAACGCTGCGATCACCTCTAGGACACTATGGCCTCGCCCTGTCCCTAGGTTCCAGACACTCACGCCGGGTCGCTCGCTCAACGCTACCATGGCACGCAGGTGCCCTTCCGCCAGATCCATGACATGAATATAGTCGCGCACTCCGGTGCCATCCGGGGTGGAATAATCATTGCCATAGACCACCAATTCGTCGCGACGACCGACCGCCACCTGTGCAATGAAAGGCACCAGGTTATTGGGCGCACCCTGGGGATCTTCTCCAATCTCGCCGCTGGGGTGGGCCCCCACCGGATTGAAGTAACGTAGAAGGGCAATCCGCCAACGATTGTCCGAACCGGCCAGGTCCCGAAGAACCTCCTCCACCATCAACTTGGAGCGCCCGTAGGGACTTGCCGGACGGCCGCTCGGCAGCCCTTCGTGGAGTGGCATGGGATGCCCATCGCCATAAATGGTGGCGGAGGAGCTGAATACCAACTCATGAACATCGGCACAACTCATCGCTTGGCAGAGCGTCAACGTACCTGCCAGGTTGTTGACATAGTAGGTCAGCGGATCGGCCATGCTGTCACCCACTGCCTTGAGCCCTGCGAAATGCAACACCGAGTCGATGGCGTTCTCGGCGAAGAGGTGATCAAGGCAGCCACGATCGCCGATGTCGCCTTCGACCAGGGTAATCCGCTTGCCGGTCAGCCCCTCCACCCGCAACAGCGCTTCCCAGCTACCATTGCTGAAGTTATCCAGCACCACCACCTCGTAGCCCGAATTCAGCAGGGCCAACACCGTATGCGAACCAATATAGCCCGCGCCACCAGTGACCAGGATACGCATGACGACTCCGTGCTATGGATGGAGGGAGAGATGACGGCAGTCCGAGATGGAGCCGGTCTTCATGAGAGCAAAGGGAATCAAAGCTGCTGAGGCGTTGCGCCGCTAAGGTACCGCTCAGTCGGCCAAGGCGATGACTTGCGGTTGCAGCACTTGATGATAGAGCGCTTCAAGCTGACGGATGCGCGTGCGGATGTCGTGATGCGTCTCCACATGACGACGCGCCGCCTCACCCAGCGCAAGCCGGTTGTCTTGCTCTGCCACCAGGCGTGCGAGGGTCTTGCCGAGGGCCTCGTGGTCGCCGGCGGGAAACAGCACACCATTTTCGTCCTGCGAGACTAGATGGCGATTGCCGGGAATATCCGATACCACCACTGCCAAGCCCGTGGCCATGGCCTCGAGTATCGCCAGCGGCATGCCCTCCCAGCGTGAGGGCAGCACGAAGAGGTCGCTGGCGCGCAACAGCTCGGGCGTGTCGGTGCGCCACCCCAGAAAGTGTACGTGCTCAGCGAGCCCCACTTGGGCCACTTGGGTCTCAAGCACTGGCTGAAGCTCGCCATCCCCGACCAAGACCAAGTCGGTCCCAGGATCCCCGCCCTCCCAAAGGCCGCAGTAGGCGTCGACTAGACAGGCCGGGTTCTTCTGTTCCCAGAGCCTGCCCACCATGGTCACCAGCACGCGGTCACGCGGCAGTCCCAGACGGCTGCGAAGCGATGGCTTGTCATCCGCGCCCATGGGACGGTATTTCTCCAGATCAACTCCGTTCGGCAATACCACCACCTTGTCGGCAGGCAGCTGCAGTTGCTCCGTGCAGATACGGGCATCCGCCTCATGGAGACAGATCACCCGATGGGCACAGCGCCCACCGAGCCACTCCATGGCATGGAACAGGCGAAGCTGCACAGCAGAGCGGGCAGCAGGAAAGGCGAAACCATGGACGGTATGTACAATGCAAGGCACGCCGGCCAGATGCGCCGCGAGGCGCCCGAGCACACCGGTCTTGCTCGAGTGGGTATGGACTATGTCGAACCGACCAGAGCGAAAGTGTCGCCACAGGCGCCAGAGTGCCAACAGATCCGCTACAGGGTGGATGTCACGCCGGAGCGTAGACGCGGTAAGCACCTCACTCCCGCAGTCGTGAGCTGCTGAAGTCAGGTCACCCTCTTCCTTGCAAATCAATGCACGATGAAAATGACTCGACAGACCTTCCAGCTCATCGAGGGTGACGCGCTGAACGCCACTCAACAACGGCAGCAGCTGCAGATGGACGATACGGAAAGAGGAGGCGCTCATCGGCGAGCCTCCACCAGTTCCTCCATCAACGAGAGCACACGCCGGTGCTGCCGCTCGCGGTCGAAGTGCGTCTCAGCACGCCTTCGCCCGGCTGCTCCCAGTTGCTTACGAAGTTCGGCATCCTGGCAGAGACGGATCAGGCGATCGAGTAGTGCTTGATCATCGTCACCTTCCACCAGGTAGCCAGTCTCACCGTCGATCACCACTTCAGGAATACCTCCTGCACGGGTACCGATCACCGGCTTTCCGGCCGCCATGGCCTCAACTATCACTAGTCCCATTCCTTCCTGCCGGGAAAGAATCACTAGTACGTCGATACTATTCATTACAGCTGGCATATCACGACGAAAACCGGCCTGGATCACGCCCGGATGTGCCAAGTTTGGCAAGGTATGGTAATACTTTTGTGAGTGGCTGTCCGGCTGCCCCACCAGCACGATCCTGGCATTTGGGCACTGCTTGACCAACTCCGGAACAATACGCAGCAGTCGATCCTGTGCCTTACGTTCACTGATCGAGCCGATCATCGCTAGAGCAACATGAGACGTTTCAAGGGAAAGTGACTCCCTAGCCTCTGGAATATCCGCAAAGTGGTTAAGAAAGACACCATCATAGATGCTATGAATACGATTGGAAAATAGTCTACGCTGCCAGACGGGATACTTGCGAGAAACAGCATCGGAAATGACGATGTTCAGACTCGCCAAGGGAATCTGGAACCAATCGAGTATGCCATGCGGCTTGTCAAGCTTGTCCCAGATCACCACCGGCACCCCGCATAGCCGGGCCGAGACGCCCATGGTCAACAATCCCCGCATATCATTGCAGAACACCACATCAAACTGATGTTCCGCAATAAATCTCCGCAAATAAGCAACGTAACTAATAAGTTGCCCGCAAAGCGATACTCTTTCAATGACACCATAACGATAGATGGCGCCGCCATACTGCGCTAGCCGCGGAGGATAGCTACAGACAGATACAGACACACCTTGCTTTTCTACTTCAGCGCAGAAGGGGCCATCATCGGTGCTGGCAATGCTGACTTGATGCCCAATACTTCTCATCACTTTGAGCAACGAGAGTAGCGTCTGCTGTTGGCCATAGATGGCCTGAGGGTAGCTCTCAACGCACAGGATGTTCATAGATACGACGATCCATATAGCGAACAATATTGGGAATACTTACCAGCAGGCCACACATCAACCAAAGCGTACGCTGGCGCAACCCGTACATCGTCATCCCATATATCAGCAGCAACATAAATGCGACAACGGAAGCCCATAACAAGAGATTCAATGCACTGCTTCGGGATTCTCTAAAACCATTATAAATAACGGTCGCAAAAAAAGCGAATAGCGCTAAAATGCCGAATGCACCTGTTTCGAAGAACACTCCGGCATAGGTATTATGAACTTCATCCATTCGGTACTTTGCTCCGGAAAGTTTTGGCCCATTTCCGATAAAAAAATCCTCACCGGCATTGGCAACAATAACCTCGGCCTGACGATTACGTGTGGTATCCAGCACACCGGACTGCGAACTTTCAAATATCATTACCACAGGCCGTTGCCAGGAAGGCGTCGAGCCCAGCGAGTAGTGGCCATCATACATCGCCAGCGCTGCGGCAATATACAAGAACAGCGACACACTACAACCGATGATCGCCAAACTCAAATACCCGGATAACAGACTGGTATTGGAATTCTTCAAAAGCAGCATGACAACTAGGCATAGAACCGATAGCACAACCAGTATCAGAGCTGTGCGACTACCCGTGCCGACAAGAATGATGACCATACCGGCAATCAACAGCAGCAGCAATATGCGAAACCACATGGAAGTGGTTGATAGAGCACTCCATACCATGGCAATCAACATGATCGGTACGAGGTAGGAAGGGACTTGGTTTTCGAATTTAAGGGTTGACGATATACGACCGCTGAATTCATCATAGGTCCAGGCTGGTGCCGACCCACTCATGGCCCACAATCCGACTAGAACCACCACAGCTGCCCCGAGCAGCCAGCCCATCAAACAGCCTTTCCACTGCTCAGGTTTTTGAACCAGCAGTATGACCGTTGCCATGATCATGGCCACATAGACGATATTCAAGCTCTCAACAACACTACCCGTAAGAAATCCATAAAAACTGGCATTATTAACAACAAAGGAAACAAGATACATGAGAAGAAAAACGCAGAGAAAATAAATCGCCAACTTCTGCTTGTCGAGAAGAGGCTCCCTATCGGCCAACCATCTACGATTTACAAGCATGGCCGCCCAAGTCAACGCCATGACAAACTCGGTCAATCCCACCTTCTCTCTTAACGGTCCCAGAGAGATGGTGTTGAGAACTCCTGAGGCTACAAAGGCAAGATAAATGCCACGCACAGGATCAAGAACGATCCAGTAGAACAGACCAGCAACAGCAACTACTGCTATCGTGAGCAATGCATAGGTAAACATCACTGCCCCCCGTCAACCTCTACCAGACCTTGTTGGCGGCGTACAGAGCGCTTGAATACATTTGGAAGGTACGGATAAATGAGTCTCGCAGCGGGAAAAACAGCATAGTGAAAGGGAAGTTTAAACCATATGACGGCACACAGCCCAAGCCAAGCTAACCGCCGATTCTGTTTAGCGGTCTTGAAACGACTCTGGAAGAAGCTCTCGTTTCTGACATACCGACACGCCAACACCTCGGGAAGGTTGGCCACCTTGTAATGACGTGCCACCCTGAGAAAGAATTCGAAATCGATCAAGTATGGCTGGGAGCTGTCATAGTTTAAACCTTCATCGATCAAGGAACGACGAAAGGTGATACCGCTGTGGCTATAGGGAATGCATTTCGCCGATTGGCGGCGGATTTCGTCATCTGAAAGAGGATAGGTACGAACGATATGCTCATTACGCTGCGTATCTCGGCGCTCTTCAGTACACCCTACCCAAGCATGGTCAGGATGGGCATCGAGGAAGGCGACCTGTCTAGCCAGTCTTTCAGGATAGGCCATGTCATCGGCATCCAGATTGGCAATGTACTCACCGCGCGCCTCCTCGCAAGCCAACTTTAACGCCTTGGCACGACCCATGCGCTCACCACGAATCACCCGCAACCTTGAATCTTGTATGCTAGATAGCATTACAGGCGTACTATCGTTAGAGCCGTCATCGATAACCAGTACTTCGATATCTTCCATGGTCTGGCCAAGCAACGAGTCGATGGCTCTTTTAACATAGCGCTCTTCATTATAAACGGTAATAATCGCAGTCACGCGTGATGCGGTCATGTCGTGTCCTATTGCCGAGAAGATCGTCGTAAAGGTGCAGATAAGCTGCGACCATATCACGCTGGTCAAAGTGTTTCGCAACGCGTTGCTGCGCCCACTCTGCCCTAGCATGGGCCTGCTCAAGCTGTGAGAGTGTGGTGATAATGGCCTGCGCAAGAGCAGCAGCATCGCCAACTGGAAAGTACCCCACCGTGTCGGCAGCAACCTCACGGAATACCGGAATATCGCTACACACTATCGGCACTCCTAACGCCATGGCTTCGGCAACCACGAGACCGAAACCTTCCTGTGTGCCATCACTGGGCACCACCATCAATGTGGAACCGCAGATGCGTTGCAAAGTCTCATTTCTTGGCAGCCAGCCGGGGAATTCTACGGTGGGGGCAATGCATAGAGCCCGGCAGCGGTTCTCCAGTAACGCCTTTTCTGGCCCATCTCCTGGCAAGCATAGATGCGCTTCAGGGAAACTCTCCAATACCCTGGGCCAAGCCTCGATCAACGTTTTTTGGCCCTTCACTGACACAAAGCGACCGGCACAGATAATTCTAAGTCGCTGCTCAAGCATCGGGCGCGGACTGCTAAGGGCCTGGAGTGAATGGACGTCAATACCATTCTTTATCACGACATCTCGTTGTGCCAGCCCGGCAAACGGAGAGAAAGACATTGCCACCTGATCTGACACATACACCGCAGCATTGCAATAACGTTGGGTAAAGCCCAACCCAATACGCAAGTAGGGATTCATCGAACCATAGAGCTCATGCTGTGTGGTTAGTAGAACAGGAAGTCCAACATTATATCCTACCCATCGAGATACTATGCTTGGAATTGCAAAGTGAGCATGGAGGACATCAATGCGCTTACTCTTTAGCAAACCAGTGAGTGCTTTAGCGAAGACATAATGCTGCTTGATCAAATCAACACAGGAACGCTTTGGAGGGACGGGTACATCGTTGACGATAACGCCGTAAGGAACACTACGCCCTATAGGCATAGGCTGGTCGCAAAAACGACAGTATATGACATCATCACCTTTAGCCAACAAAGCTCCAGCAATAATGTCTACCAAGGACCAGATAGAATGAGCATTCTCGCGATCAACAAAACAATAACTAGGCATTGTTCAAAACCAATAGTTTTATAAATATATACAGGATTCAATACAATTATATAAGCTTGGTAGTGGTTTTCCTGTCGCGAGCCTGCTTAGTACAACATCTTGAGCTAAATTAATCTATAAATATAGCTTTAGAAATTTAACTAACACTCCCCCACTGCCCATCAATTTTGCAAATATTTTTTCACATTGGTCAAAACCCTTTCGGGAAGTTGAAGAAAAAACACAGGGTATCGCAATGAGTTTGTTAACGCCTGGAGATAGTTTTTACGTTTCACCTCATCTACAACTCGAGCATAAACAATTGTTTTTTTAGCAGAAGAGATATTGGAAGCAAGGGATGATATTACAACAGGGTTATTGTTGGCTCTCTCATGAGACAATAACTTTTCATATATAGAAACCATACCTTCATACATCTTAACTCGATTCGAAACCAAACTTCCTTGCCGTAGCCTAACATTGTACAGCGGCATGTTAACAACACCAAAACATCCGCCAGACTCTACAATTTTTATTAAAAAGTAGTAATCTTCGCCATAAATATACGACTCATCATAAAAGCAACGCAGCCTCTCAATAAGGTGTCTGGAAAAAACAGGCTGAAGAACACCTAAGGCGGGATTCCTTATAAGAGTCAAGTAATCGATCCGCAGAGGGAATGCTGCTTTTTCGAGCAGAGGAATATTTCTAGACCTAATGCCAATAAAAGCTTCTGAATCTGCATCTACTAATTTTTGGTTATCAGAAATCACATCAAGATTGTGGGTCTTTGCATACTCGATAAGTATCCTGCACCGATTAGGCTCAAGCCAGTCGTCAGCATCCAATATAGCAACCCATTCCTTTGTAGCCATTTGCAATGCAATATTCCTAGCATGGCTTGGTCCTTTATTTAT
The DNA here is from genome assembly GCF_010994375.1 of Halomonas sp. NO4. Lineage (GTDB taxonomy): Bacteria > Pseudomonadota > Gammaproteobacteria > Pseudomonadales > Halomonadaceae > Halomonas. Next base: position 3,486 of record NZ_WHMA01000050.1, on the reverse strand, counting down.
AGGCGATCGAAAATATCTTAAACAAGGTATATTTAAACCTTTTACAAATCCTTTTGTATCATCAGTCGAAGCATCATCGATAACAATGATTTCAACATCGCAACCTGTTTGATCGATCGCTGATTGGATTGCTTTTCCAATAAAATTAACACAATTGTAAGAAGCGATAATAATGCTAACACTAAAATCACTCACAAGAATTCCTCACCATTAAATAATAAATCAAATAAAATCGCGCAAAGAAGAGTCCAAACTAAGGAATGGACATGCCCGCAAAAGTAACGAAAGAGCATCCTTCGAAATTGAATGAGTCTCACAACCACCAGCGATGTCATATAAAGCCGATATCTGATCGACTTTCAAGGGAGGCACATACTCATGTCCTATACCGCTATAATAATCACGAAACTTAAAATCACCACCAGAGATATTATTACTGAAGACAACTCTACGAGATGGTATACCATACGCATCAGCGACAATCAGGCCATGCAAGGAACTAGAAAGAACAACCCCGCATTCCATGACCTGATCAATAAAAGATTCAGTATCTTGCTCAATATCAATTACCTTTAGATTCTCATCCTGCGGATAATTTTCACCCGAAAAGAAAGGCTTATCTACATAGTGCGGAATAACACCTACTAAATTACTACTTGTTTTAATATCAGGCTTATAAATATAAGGCATGATTAGCGCTGGATCACCAAACACCTTAGGACATGAAATCCCTTGCTTAATTAGCAATTCCCTAGAAAGCTCACCCCTTACAGCATGTATAGCTTTAGGTTTATACTTTACCCTCCCAGCTGCTGACATAAACCCAGCGCCCCAGACTTCAGCTACACCATCTCTAAAATGACCCCATGATAAAACACTACCCACAACAATATACTCAGGCTTATTTGTAACCCTTAACCTTTGAGTAACTTTAAAGAAATTGACCCTGGGGTACAAAACATTATAAACTTTTTTTTTGGACAGTTTTTGTATTAAGTAAGGATTTAATGAATCCCCCCAATTTAGGCCAGGCTGAGACCACCTGGCAAGCAAAAAACCTTTAGTCATAATGCTGCCTTTAATTTATTTTTAATCCATTTTTTACATTTTGGAAGCCTACCTGAATTATTCACTGGGATTATCACATTACAGTTCTCCTCAATCGAATCAATACTTGAAAAGAAAAAACAAATTTCATTTAAAATCACTTTAAGTCTATTATTATAAGCATCTTTCGAATATCTATTAGAAACTTGGCTCATCAGAATTTCGTCTTGAGCACTAAAATTCAAAATCACATGAGACACTCTTTTAATATCATATTCTAATGAATGCACCTCAATTTGTTTCATATTAACTTCAGGATCCATATGATCAGCCAATCCGCCATGCAGATTGCAAAATACTCTGCAACCACACAAAAAAGCTTCTAATGGCTGTAGTCCAAATCCTTCCTGATGGCCTTTTTGGCCATGCTCTCGAGAGGAATATAAATATACTTTTGTCCTCATAAACAAATTTAGCAAAGCTGATCTATCAATAAATGCATTAACAGACATGACATTGAATTTTTTTTCAAGCGCAGGTATCAATTCCATTTTTAAATATCTAGTAGACTTTCTCTCAACAAATAACACATCTATATCTCTATTGATTTCATTTTCCTTAAAAGGCACCTCCACAATTGGGCTTAAAATATACAGAGGGTTAAAAGGGTTTCGGTTTGACCAGTAAATCATCACGTGACGACTTACACATATTATAGGAACTTCTCTAGGAAGTTTAATATCCCAACCCGTACTTTGAGCAAAATATATGACTTTTTTCTCATTTTTATTTAAATAATCAACTAAGCATCCAACATCCGGCCCCCACGTAACTAGAAAAACAGTTTCTGGAGTTGCTGAAAAAACCAGCCGATCCAAGCTATCTTTCAACTCACCCCCCTCTCTATAATAGAAAACTTCTGATGAAATAAATTTAGAAATATTTTCATAAAGATTCAAGGCAACTGACAACCCTCCACCTTGATAATCAAGTCCATTACCAGGCAATAAAACCACAATTTTATTTAAGCACATAGCATAAAAGCCTATTTTCATGGTAATCTATAAGTGTGCCGGAAGATATTTCAATGTATAGGGTATAGGGAGGCAGATGATCGCATGAACGGGTGGTGTATGTGCTGGGACATATCAAATAATATTTTCGGCTTGATTGACATGCACCGCATGGCGCGATACAACATCCAGCACAGATTCAATCTGAGTTTCCGAGACAATGATGTCTCCGATTAATCCACTTTTAACGCCTTCTAGCTGTCTGCATGCATAAGCATAATAGAATAGCTTATTCTGCGCAGCCAACTGACGAAAACATGGAATCAAGTAACGATCCGATAGCAGGTCAATAATGACAGCTTCAGGGCCACACCATACGAGGTTTGTCAATGCAGCGCCGTGAGGTGCGCAGATGATAGCAGCTGAAGCGAAAAGTTGCTGTTGTTCATCGATGCTTAATCCATTAAGGGTGTGTATTTCAAACCCCACCTCTTGGAGACGGCTACGGAGGATCTCCTCGTTAGAAATGCGCCGGCGATCAGCATCGGCCCGTGAGACATAGATCAAACGCTCCCCTTTTTGTAATTTTGGCGACCACCCACACATGTCATGCATTGCACGACATAGCCACGGCGGAAGGTTATAAGCACCCTTGTCACGTACCGGAATTATCAATTTCTCAATTGATGACACATCATACTTAGCGTAAGATATCACCTGAGACTTATTCACACCACAAAGTTTAAGAATATCCCATTGCCATGGCATATTTGCATGCGGGGTAACATAATAATCAGGAAGGTCTTCTTCTTTAAGGTGCTGCCTTATGTACCAAATATCTGTAATAACATCAGCCCAAAAATGGTAATAGTTGTCATTTTCATAAGCACAATTACCGAGCAACGCGACATTTCCCGATATAATATCGTGGGATGATTTCTTTCTCTGATGAATCAATATTTTTCGAATGCATGACAAAAAAAATAAAAATGATTGTCCTCCAGGGTATTTAAATGGGCGATAATTTCTAGTGCAAACAATAGCTTTTCGTGAGTCCGGATGGCGCCGATGAGACTTGAGACGCACATTCATAATAAATTTTGCATTCGAAACCACGAAAACACCTGAAAACCTTACCTTAGTATTACAACCCCAGCTCAAAGTATCTGCCATCATTTCTTGATAATCTTTGTCATCCTCGTCAATAGCTTTAATGAATTTCGGCAAAACTCTATCTTCATGCCACACAGAAAACGGGGATTTTTTGGGGCTTACAAACCAAGCATATTCCAGCAGACCCTGAACTTTTTGCACAAGCTTATTAGCTACGCTAATTACCACTTTACTCATGATGACTCCAAAAGAATTCCTGATTACTCATGTTGACCAGCCATCACGCGAGCCTGGGGCTATACTGGAATCACAC
>NZ_WHMA01000005.1 GCF_010994375.1 Halomonas sp. NO4 | reverse complement strand
ATAACATCAGTATAGGAGAGACTGACGGGATGGTGGCTGATCAACATGAGTAATCAGGAATCCCTTTGGCTAGCAGGGCAGAATCGATACTGCCTCGCACCTCGCACCTCGCACCTCGCACCTCGCACCTCGCACCTCGCACCTCGCACCTCGCACCCGCTCAGGCCGTGGTTTCCGGCTCGGCGGCGTGACGCTTGGCCCGCTCCAGCAGCGGCCGGAGAAAGCGTCCGGTATGGGAGTGCTCGAGCCGGGCGACCTGCTCCGGGGTGCCCTCGGCGATGATTCGTCCGCCCCCGGCGCCCCCCTCGGGACCCAGGTCGATGAGCCAGTCGGCGGTCTTGATGACGTCGAGGTTGTGCTCGATGACCACGATGGTGTTGCCGTGGTCGCGCAGGCGGTGCAGCACGGTGAGCAGCTGGCGGATGTCCTCGAAGTGCAGCCCGGTGGTGGGCTCGTCGAGGATGTAGAGCGTCTGGCCGGTGTCGCGCTTGGCCAGTTCGCGGGCCAGCTTGATGCGTTGCGCCTCGCCGCCGGAGAGGGTGGTGGCACTCTGCCCCAGGCGGATGTAGGAGAGGCCGACGTCCATCAGGGTCTGCAGGCGCCGGGCGATCGCCGGCACCGGGCTGAAGAAGGCGAGGGCGTCCTCGACGGTCATCTCCAGCACCTCGTGGATGCTCTTGCCCTTGTACTGGACCTCGAGCGTCTCGCGGTTGTAGCGCTTGCCCTGGCAGACGTCGCAGGGGACGTAGATGTCGGGGAGAAAGTGCATCTCCACCTTGATCATGCCCTCGCCCTGGCACGCCTCGCAGCGCCCGCCCTTGACATTGAAGGAGAAGCGTCCGGGCTTGTAGCCGCGCGAGCGTGCCTCCTGGGTGCCGGCGAAGAGCTCGCGGATCGGCGTGAAGATGCCGGTGTAGGTCGCCGGGTTGGAGCGCGGCGTGCGCCCGATGGGGCTCTGGTCGATGTCGATCACCTTGTCGAGCTGCTCGAGGCCCTCGATGTGCTCGAAGGGCGCCGGGGTGAGCGTCGTCGAACGGTTGAGCTCGCGGGCGGCGATGGGCATCAGCGTCGAGTTGATCAGCGTCGACTTGCCCGAGCCTGAGACGCCGGTGACGCACACGAAGAGCCCCAATGGCAGCGTCAGGGACACGTCGTGCAGGTTGTTGCCGCGGGCGCCGGTGAGGCGCAGCGTCTTCTCCGGATTGCCGGGAATGCGCCACGGCGGCACCTCGATGCGGCGCCGGCCGGCGAGGTACTGGCCGGTCAGGGAGTCGTGGCTGGCCATGATCGCCTCGGGCGTCCCTTCGGCCACGACGCGGCCGCCGTGCACGCCCGCGCCCGGCCCGATGTCGAGGACGTGGTCGGCGGCACGGATGGCGTCCTCGTCGTGTTCCACCACGATCACGGTGTTGCCCAGGTCGCGCAGGCGGGTCAGGGTGCGCAGCAGTCGGTCGTTGTCGCGCTGATGCAACCCGATGGAGGGTTCGTCGAGGATGTACATGACGCCCACCAGGCCGGCGCCGATCTGGCTGGCCAGGCGGATGCGCTGCGCCTCGCCGCCCGAGAGGGTGTCGGCGCTGCGCTCCAGGTTGAGGTAGTCCAGGCCGACGTTGACCAGAAACTCCAGGCGCGCCTGGATCTCGTTGACGATCTTGACGGCGATCTCGCCCTTGCGCCCGGGCAGGGTGAGGCGGCGAAAGTATTCCCAGGCCTCGCCGATGGGCAGCGCCACGATATCCGGCAGGCTGTGGCCGTCGACGAAGACGTGGCGGGCCTCCTTGCGCAGTCGTGACCCCGTGCAGGTGGGGCAGGAGCGCTCGGCGATGTAGCGCGCCAGCTCCTCGCGCACCATGCTCGATTCGGTCTCGCGGTAGCGGCGCTGCATGTTGGGCAGGACCCCCTCGAAGGGGTGCTCGCGGACGACCTTGCGGCCACGGTCGTTGACGTAGTGGAAGGCGATGTCGTCATGGCCGCTGCCGTGGAGGATGACCTCCTTCTCGTGGCGGGCCAGCTCCTGCCAGGGCGTCTCCAGGGTGAAGCGGTAGTGCTCGGCCACCGCCTGGAGCTGGCTGAAGTAGTAGACGCTGCGCCGGTCCCAGCCCTTGATCACGCCCTCGGCCAGCGACAGCTCGGGGTGGCTGATCAGCTTGTCGGGGTCGAAGACCTGTTGCACGCCCAAGCCGTCGCAGGTGGGGCATGCGCCTGCCGGGTTGTTGAACGAGAACATTCGCGGTTCGAGCTCGGCGATGGCGTAGCCGCACACCGGGCAGGCGAAGCGCGACGAGAAGGGGATGTCGGGTTGTTCGCCGTCCATGAAGTGAACCACGGCCGTGCCGTCGGCGAGGTTGAGGGCGGTCTCGAAGGACTCCGCCAGGCGCTGCTGCAGGCCGTCGCGCACCTTGATGCGGTCCACCACCACGCTGATGTCGTGCTTCTTGTTCTTGTCCAACGGGGCGATGTCGTCGAGTTCGAGCACCTGGCCGTCGATCATCGCCCGTACGAAGCCCTGGGCGCGCAGCTCGGCGAGCAGCTGCAGGTGCTCGCCCTTGCGGCCGCTGACCACCGGGGCGAGCAGCATCAGCTTGCTGCCCTCGGGCAGCGCCAGCACCTGGTCGACCATCTGTGACACCGTGCTCGCCTCCAGGTCCTCGCCGTGCTTGGGGCAGCGCGGCGTGCCGGCGCGGGCGAACAGCAAGCGCAGGTAGTCGTAGATCTCGGTGATGGTGCCCACCGTGGAGCGCGGGTTGTGGGAGGTCGACTTCTGCTCGATGGAGATGGCCGGCGACAGCCCCTCGATGTGGTCGACGTCGGGCTTCTCCATCATCGAGAGGAACTGGCGGGCATAGGTGGAGAGCGACTCCACGTAGCGACGCTGCCCCTCGGCGTAGAGGGTGTCGAAGGCCAGCGACGACTTGCCGGAGCCGGACAGCCCGGTTACCACGATCAGTCGGTCGCGGGGCAGCTCGACGTCAATCTGCTTGAGGTTGTGCGTGCGGGCACCCCTGACCAGAATCCTGTCCATTCCCACCTCGTGATGCGCGGCAAAACGTTCATTATACGGCCGCTCGGCGGGCAGCGGCAAAGTGCCCCGGCGTTGGCGTTTCCCGCGCCGGGCGGAGACGCTAGAATAGACGGTTCACCCACGGGGCCGCGGCCCGCCCACCCAGGACGTGCAACACTCTATGCGCAAGGTCTCAGGACTGCTGCTCTCCACCGAACGGCGTGCCATCACCGGCCTGGCCGGGCTCTATGCGACGCGCATGCTGGGGCTGTTCATGGTGCTGCCGGTGCTGGCGCTCTACGCGGACGACCTGGCCGGCGCCACGCCGCTGCTGGTGGGCCTGGCCCTGGGTATCTACGGCCTGACCCAGGCGATCCTGCAGATTCCCTTCGGGGTCATGTCCGACCGCCTGGGGCGCAAGCCGGTGATCGCCGCCGGCCTGGTGCTGTTCCTGCTCGGCAGTGTGGTGGCGGCCAGCGCCGAGAGCATCGCCGGGGTGATCGTCGGGCGCTGCCTGCAGGGCAGCGGCGCGGTGGCGGCGGCGATCATGGCGCTGCTCGCCGACCAGACCCGCGAGCAGGTGCGCACCGCCGCCATGGCCACCATCGGGCTCTCCATCGGTGTGGCCTTTGCCGTGGCCATGGTGCTCGGCCCCTGGCTGGCGGCGGGGTTGGGCCTGGCCGCGGTGTTCTGGTTCACTGCCGGGCTGGCGGTGCTGGGCCTGGCCGTGCTCGCCTGGCTGGTGCCCCCCGCACCACGCCGGCTGCGCCACCGCGACGTGGGCATAGACCGGGCGCAGCTGGGCGAGATCATCACCCGCGCCGACCTGTGGCGCCTCGACCTCTCGATCTTCGCCCTGCACCTGGTGCTCATGGCGATCTTCGTCGCCGTGCCCTTCCGACTGGTCGAGGCGGGCATCGCCGTCGACCGCCACGGCCTGACCTACCTCGGCGTCATGGCCCTCGCCTTTGTCGGCATGGTGCCGCTGGTGATCGTCGCCGAGAAGCGCCAGCGCATGAAGGGCATGTGCCTGGGGGCGATCGCGGCCATCACCCTGAGCCTCTTCGGTCTGGGAGGGCTGGCCGGCAGCAGCCTGGCGCTGTTCGCCTGGTTGCTGTTGTTCTTCATTGCGTTCAACCTGCTCGAAGCGACCCTGCCGTCGATGCTCAGCAAGCTGGCGCCGGCCGGGGCCAAGGGCACGGCCATGGGCATCTACTCCACCAGCCAGTTCCTGGGCGCCTTCCTGGGCGGGGTGCTGGGCGGTTTCCTGGCCCAGCAATGGGGGCTGGCGGCGGTGTTCCTGGGCGCGGGCCTGCTGGCGCTCGCCTGGGGGCTGGTGATGCTGGGTATGCCGGCGCCGCCGCACCTCTCCAGCGAAGTGGTGGCTTTGGACGACGACCACCCCGAAGATGCCCTCGACACGCTGATGGCGAGTTTCGCCGAGGTGGCCGGGGTCGAAGATGTGCTGGTCGTCCCCGAGGAGCGCCTGGCCTACCTCAAGGTGGACCGACGGCGTCTCGACGAGCAGGCGCTGGCGCGCTTGACCCGCTCCCACCGCACCGGCAGCAAGTCGGATGCGGCGGAACAGCAACCGCGCTCGTAACCACGAGCCCAATGCGCGCAATGCGCGCCTTACGACATACAACAGGGAGTCCAGCATGGCCCGCGGCGTCAATAAAGTGATCCTCATCGGCAACCTGGGGCAGGACCCGGAAGTACGTTTCATGCCCTCCGGCAACCCCGTCGCCAACCTGCGTCTCGCCACCACCGACACCTGGATGGACCGCCAGAGCGGCCAGCGCCAGGAGCGTACCGAGTGGCATAATGTGGTGATGTTCAACAAGCTGGCGGAGATCGCCCAGCAGTACCTCAAGAAGGGCTCGCGCATCTATGTGGAGGGGCGTCTACAGACCCGCAAGTGGCAGGGGCAGGACGGCCAGGACCGCTTCACCACCGAGATCGTGGTCAACGACATGCAGATGCTCGACTCGCGCAGTGGCGGCGACTTCCAGGGCGGTGGCTTCGGTGGTGGTCAGGCCCAGCAGGGCGGCTATGGCAATGCCCCGCAGCAGGGCGGGTACGGCGGCGGTCAACCGCAGCGCCCGGCGGCCCAGTCGACTCGTCCGCCTCAGAACACCCCGCCCCAGCAGCAGGGCAACTCATCCCAGCAGGGCAACTACGGTGCCCCCGATCCGGGCAGCTTCGACGATTTCGACGATGAAATCCCGTTCTAGATCCCGGGCCATCGAGGAGGTTGCGTGAGGCTGCTGATACTGGATGCCGGCCATTGCCTGAACCTGGCCCTGGCGCGGGTGGCCCATCGGCGCAGCGACACCGAGCTGGTCATCGAGCCGGGGCTGTCGGTGTCGGCCGAGCAGCTCCGCGAGCTGGCGCCCGATGCGGTGATTATCCCGCCGCTCGCCGGGCCCATGGACATCGAGCCGGCCGCAGTGATTGCCCATGGCGAAGGGGTGGACGTCTGCCTGGCGGCCTGTCGGGAGACCGCCACCCCCTTGGTGTGGTGTGTCTCCGATCAGCTCTATCAGGACGGCTTCGACGCCCCCATCGACGAACACGTCATTCCGGCGCCGCGCGACGAGAGCCTGCGCCGCTTGATCGCCATCGGTGATCGCATCCGCAGTGGCCACCCGCACCACCTGATCGTGCGTCTGGGGCCGCTCTTTGCTCTGGAAGGGGGGCATGCCTGGCTGGGCGGGCTCATCGACAGCCTGATGGTCGGCGACGTCGTGCGTGCGGCCCAGGACGTGATCTTCTGTCCCTCCTCGGCAGATGCGGTGGCCATGGCGCTGGTGGGCATGCTGCACCAGCTCAACTGCGGTTCCGATGCCTGGGGTGCCTATCACCTGGCGGGTACTGAACCCGTCAGCGCCTATACCTTCGCCTCCATGGTGCGCACCCAACTGGCGACGCGGCTCGAGGGGCTCGGCGAGCAGCCTCGGCTGGGTGAGGTCAAGGCGCTCAAGCACCACCACGATCAGCCGCTGCGCCGGGTACTCAACTGTCGGCGGGTGCTGGAGGCGTTCGGTGTGCACCAGCGGCCCTGGCGACTGGAAGTGGGGCGCATGCTGGATGTCTGGATTCAGGCGCGCACGCCCGCCCGGGAAGAGGATGACGCCCGGCCATGAACGTGATTCGCAGTGTGCTCTTCTACGCTGGCTACTTCGTCGCCATGCTGGTGTGCGGCCTGCTCTTCCTGCCGCCGTCCCCCTTCCTGCCGCTGAAGTCGCGCTACCGGCTGCTCAACCTCTACAATCACTTCATCGTCGCCTGGTTCCGACTCTGCTGCGGCGTGCGCTACGAGATCCGCGGGCGCGAGCGCCTGCCCGAGGGTCCCTGCGTGATACTCGCCAACCACCAGTGTGAGTGGGAGACCGTCTACCTGCAGCTGCTCAAGCCGCCGGTGTGCACGGTGCTCAAGAAGGAGCTGCTCAATATCCCGATCTTCGGCTGGGGGCTGCGTCTGCTGCACCCCATCGCGCTGGACCGCTCCCGTCCGGCACGGGCCATGAAGCAGGTGCTGACCCAGGGCAAGCAGCGTCTGGAAGAGGGGCTATCGGTGCTGATCTTCCCCGAGGGCACGCGGGTTGCGCCGGGCAACCGCAAGCGCTACAACAAGAGCGGCGCGGTGATCGCCTGCCGTGCCGGCATGCCGGTGGTGCCCGTGGCGCACAACGCCGGCGAGCGCTGGCCGGGCCGACACTGGGTGAAGACCCCGGGGACGCTGCGCCTGGTGGTGGGCGAGCCGATCGCCACCCAAGGCCGCTCCCCCGAGGCGGTGCTCGCCGAGGTGGAGGCGTGGATCGAGGCGCGGCTCGGCGAGATCTCCGAGGTGCCGCGGCCGCCGGGCATCACCCTGGCGGTCAGCGAGGAGAAGCCCCTGGCCTGATGCCAGCGACCTGCCCCGAACGACAACGGCGCCCCGCGGGGCGCCGTTGTCGTTCGGGGCAGCGTGCCGCGATCAGTCGCGGTACTTCTGCAGCACCAGGCAGGCGTTGGTCCCCCCGAAGCCGAAGCTGTTGGAGAGCACCCGCTCGACGCCGACACCGTCGCGTCGCTGGGTGACGATATCGAAGCCTTCGGCCTGCTCATCGAGGTTGTCGATGTTGGCCGAAGCCGCCAGGAAGCCCTGCTCCATCATCAACAGCGAATAGATCGTCTCCTGCACGCCGGTGGCGCCCAGGGAGTGGCCGGTCAGCGACTTGGTGGAGCTCATCGCCGGCGTGGAATTGCCGAACACCTCGCGGATCGCCTTGAGCTCGGCGACATCGCCCACCGGCGTGGAAGTGCCATGGGTGTTGATGTAGTCGATGTCGCCATCGACGGTGGCCAGTGCCTGGCGCATGCAGCGTATCGCGCCCTCGCCGGACGGCGCGACCATGTCGTGGCCGTCGGAGGTGGCCCCGTAGCCGACCAGCTCGGCGTAGATCGTCGCGCCGCGGGCCTTGGCGTGCTCCAGCTCCTCGAGTACCAGCATGCCGCCGCCGCCGGCGATGACGAAGCCGTCGCGGGCCTGGTCGTAGGGGCGTGAGGCCTTGTCGGGCGTGTCGTTGTAGTGGGTCGACAGCGCCCCCATGGCGTCGAAGAGGCAGGAGAGCGTCCAGTGCTCCTCCTCGCCGCCGCCGGCAAAGACCACGTCCTGCTTGCCCAGCTGGATCTGCTCCATGGCGCTGCCGATGCAGTGGGCCGAGGTGGCGCAAGCCGAGGAGATCGAGTAGTTGACGCCCTTGATCTGGAAGGGCGTGGCCAGGCAGGCCGAGACGGTGCTGCCCATGGTGCGGGTGACCCGGTAGGGGCCCACGCGACGCAGCCCCTTCTCGCGCATCATGTCGGCCGCCTCGACCTGGTTGGCGCTGGAAGCACCGCCAGAGCCGGCGATCAGCCCGGTGCGCTCGTTGGAGACCTGTTCGGGCGTGAGGCCCGCATCCTCGATGGCCTGGGCCATCGAGACATAGGCGTAGGCCGCGGCATCGCCCATGAACCGCAGCAGCTTGCGGTCTATGAGGGCCTCGAGGTCGATATCGACCACGCCGGCGACCTGGCTGCGGAAGCCGCGCTCGGCGTACTCCTCCTTGAAGCGAATGCCGGAGCGCCCGTTCCTGAGCGCCTCGACGACGCTTTCCCGGTCGTTGCCCAGGCAAGACACGATGCCCAGGCCAGTGACTACCACTCGTCGCATGGAAGCCTCCTGATCAGAAATTCGCAGTGGAGGTGAACAGGCCGACACGCAGGTCCTGGGCCTGGTAGATCTCGCGGCCATCCACCGACACGGTGCCATCGGCAATGCCCAGAATCAGGCGCCGCGTGATGATGCGTTTGATGTGGATATGGTAGGTGACCTTGTCGGCCTCGGGGAGGATCTGGCCGCTGAACTTGACCTCACCGCAGCCCAGGGCGCGACCGCGACCCGGGTGGCCGAGCCAGCCGAGGTAGAAGCCCACCAGCTGCCACATGGCGTCCAGCCCCAGGCAGCCGGGCATCACGGGGTCGCCGGGGAAGTGGCAATCGAAGAACCACAGGTCGGGATGGATATCCAGTTCGGCGATCAACTCGCCCTTGTCGAACTGGCCGCCCTGCTCGTGGATGCGCGTGATGCGATCGAGCATCAGCATGTTGGGGGCCGGCAGCTGAGCGTTGCCGGGACCGAACAGCTCGCCGCGCGAGCATGCCAGCAGTTCTTCGCGTTCGAAAGAGTGTTGCTTGGTCACTGATTCGTTCCGAGTCGCAGTTGTTGTGGGCCTGCCGCGGATGTCGCGGTACGGCATGGCGCAGGCGGCCGTCCCGCCCGGACAGCCCCGCGCCTAGTCTACTGGCCGTGGCGGGCGAATGCACGCCAGGCATGACGCCCCGGGAGCGAAGGGGTAAAGTGTGGAGCCGGAGGGCCGATACCTTCCTGTACTGTCGGCGTTTTGCGGCGCCGTGCCAGCCTGCTCCACTCAGCCGCCCACCGGAACCCGCCATGGTGCCATCCCTGACCCTCAATCGCCCCCCGATCTGGCTTGCCTTGGCCGCCCTGCCGGCCTGTGTCTGGCTGCCGTCGCCGGGCCTGCGCCTGGTCGCGGTCGGGGTGGTGGTGCTGGGCGGCGTGGATGCCTGGCGTCAGCTGCGGCGAGATCGGCTCAATGCCGAACTGATGCAGCAGGCGCTGATGCTCTCCGAGGAGGGCGTGCAGATCACCGACACCGACAATCGTATCCTGGCCGTCAACCCCGCCTTCACCCGGATCACCGGCTTCACCGAGGAGGAAGTACGCGGCCTCAGCGCCACCAGCCTGGTGGCCGCCCGGCATGACACGGCCTTCTTTCAGCGACTCTGGCAGACGCTCGCCACCAAGGGGCGCTGGGAGGGCGAGATCTGGAACCGTCGCAAACAGGGTGACGAGTACCCTGAATGGCTGCGACTCAAGGCCGTCACCGACGCGCGCGGGCGCATCACCCACTACGTGGGCACTTTCACCGACATCTCGGTGCACAAGGCCCGCGAACAGGACCTGCGCCGCATCGGCTTCGAGGACCCCCTCACCGGCCTGCCCAACCGCCGTCGCTTGCACGACCTGATGACCTCGCGGCTGCGCCACCTGCGCGCCGGCGAGAGCCTGGACATGGCGATCATCGACATCGACGGCTTCAAGTCGGTCAACGACAGCCTGGGCGTCGAGCAGGGCGATCGCCTGCTGGCGCGCTTCGGCCAGCGCCTGGCGCGCCACCTGGCCGGCGGCGTGGTGGGCCGCCTGGGCGGCGACGAGTTCCTGGTCATCCGTACCACCACCTTCGATGACCACGACAAGTGGGTGGCGGGGCTACGCCAGTACCTGAGCGAGCCCTTCGAGGTGGCCAGCCGCACGCTGCGCCTGGGGCTCTCTATCGGCAGCTGCCGGGCCCCGGAGGATGGCCGCGAGTCCGGGGTGCTCTTCCAGCGCCTGGAGTCGGCGCTCTACTCGGCCAAGCGCCACGGCCGCAACCTCAGCCAGCGCTTCCGGCCCGCCCTCGACGTCCAGGACAGCCCGCACATGGCGCTGGTCTACGCGCTGCGCGACGCCCTGGCCACCGGCGATCAGCTGGAACTGCACTACCAGACCCAGCACCACACCCGTGACGGGGCCGCCGTGGGCATGGAGGCGCTGCTGCGCTGGCGCCATCCCGAGCACGGCATGGTCTCGCCGGGGGAGTTCATTCCCCTGGCCGAGCGCCACGGCCTGATGGGCTCGCTGGGCAACTGGGTGATCGACGAGGCGCTGGCCCAGATGGCGCGCTGGCGCGAGCTGGGCCTGCCGGCGCTGCCGGTGTGGATCAACATCTCGGCGATCCAGATGTTCCAGGGCGAGCTCGAGTCGGCGCTCTCCTCGGGGCTCGCCCGCCACGGCATTCCCGCTGCCCAGCTCGGCCTGGAGATCACCGAATCGGTGCTGCTCGACGAGCGGGCCGGCGACATCGTGCCGCGCCTCGAGGCGCTGCGCGCCCGGGGTCACTGCATCGCCATCGACGACTTCGGCACCGGCTACTCCTCGCTCTCCTACCTCAAGCACCTGCCGCTGGACAAGGTCAAGCTCGACCGCGCCTTTATCCGCTCGTTGCCCGAGGATGCGGCGGATGCCGCCATCGTCGGCGCCGTCCTGGCCATGGCCCGCGGCCTCGAGCTGGACGTGATCGCCGAGGGCGTCGAGACCCGGGCCCAGCTCGATTTCCTGCGCGAGGCCGGCTGCTCGCTGATCCAGGGGTTCCTCTTCGCCCGTCCAGTGTCGGCCGCGGCGCTGATCGAGCAGTGGCAGCAGGCCTCGGCCGCGGAGCGTGTCGACGCCAGCGCCCTGGGCTCCCAGCCGACCGCCTGAGCGCTGCCCTGTCCATCGCGACAGCATCGCGCGCCGTCTATTCGGGCAAAGCCTAGCAGCGGGGCTGCTCGTAGAGCATGGCGCCCACGTCGAAGTGGTCGCGGTGGCGGCACACTCGCTGGGTGTCGTCGGCGGCGAAGGTCAGCCGCGAGCAGCCTGCCACGGCGATCGGCCGACCGCCGGCCAGCCGCGGATGCTCGAGGTGCTGCGTCCAGGTGTACAGGTATTGTCGAGCTTATTGAAGACGGCGCAGAACGCTTCCAGCGCAGGGTCGGTGGCCATGCGGGGCTCTCCGTATCTGTGCAAGGGAGGAATCAAACGGTCTTCAGGGACTTGAAGGCATCCAGGGCGCGCTGCCGCGCGGCCTTGTGGTCGACGATGGGGAGCGGATACCCCAGGTGCTGACGTACGGCATGGGGTGGGTCATGTCGCTGGCGGGCGGAAATCTTGGACAGTTCCGGTACGAATTCGGCGATGAAGGCCCCTTCCGGGTCGAAGCGCTGCGCCTGGGTGGTGGGGTTGAAGATCCGGAAGTAGGGAGCGGCATCGGTGCCGGTGGAGGCTGCCCACTGCCAGCCGCCGTTGTTGGCGCCGAACTCGCCGTCCACCAGATGACGCAGGAAGAAGGCCTCGCCGCGGCGCCAGTCGATGAGCAGGTGCTTGGCCAGGAACATGGCGCTGATCATGCGCAGGCGGTTGTGCATCCAGCCGGTTCGGGTGAGCTGGCGCATGGCGGCGTCGACGATGGGGTAGCCGGTGCGCCCCTGGCACCAGGCGGCGAAGCCGGCCTCGTCGTTGCGCCAGGCGAGCTGCTCGGTGTGGGGCTGGAAGGCGCGGTGGCGGCACACCCGCGGGAAGCCGACCGCCACGTGCTGGTAGAACTCCCGCCACACCAGCTCGTTTACCCAGGCGGAGAGGCCGGCATTGCCCTCGGCCAGCGCGCCGTGGTTCTCGGCGAGCACGGCCTGCAGGCACTGGCGGTGGGAGAGCATGCCCAGCGCCAGGTAGGGCGAGAGCTCGCTGGTGCCGCAAATGCAGGGAAAGTCGCGCTGGCGGGCGTAGTGGCGGATGCGAAAGCGCAGGAAGCGTGCCAGGCAGTCGGCGGCCGCTTCTTCGCCGGCGGGCCAGCGGCTGGCGGCCACCGGGGTGTCCTCGAGCGCGGGCTGCGCGGGGAGCGGGTCGGCGGCGAGAGAGAGCGGCGCCTGGGGGGCGGGGGTGTCGCGCAGCGCCAGACGCTCGGCGCTCAGCTGGCGATGCCAGGCCTTGGCGAACGGCGTGAACACCCCGTAGAAGTCGCCCTTGCCGGTGAGCAGCTCGCCGGGGGCGAAGGCCACGGCGTCGTGATGGCCGGTGGCCGCGAGGCCCGCCTGGGCGAAGGCGGCTTCCACGGCGGCGTCGCGACGCTGCTCGTCGAGCGGGTATTCGCGATTGAAGTGCAGCTCGCCCACGCCGTGTTCGCGGGCCAGGGCTAGCAGTGCTGCGGGGGCGTGGCGAAAGTCGTCGATGTCGCGATGCAGCAGGGGGATGTTGAGGCCGGCCAGCGCCTCGCCCAGGGCTGCCACGCCGCGCTGCCAGAAGTCGAGCTTGTTGGCGCCGTGGCCGTGGCGGCGCCACTGGGCCGTGGCGCGCAGGAACACGGCGATCACCGGTCCGCGGCGCGCCGCGGCGGCCAGGGCGGTGTTGTCATGGATGCGCAGGTCGCTGCGAAACCAGGCCAGCACGGGCGGCATCGGGGGGCTCCGGTGGCGTTGCGGGTCAGCCGTCGCGCAGCAGCGGGCGCAGCCGCGCCACGGCCTGGGGCAGGTCGTCGCCGAGCAGCGCCACCCCGCTGTCGCTGAGCTCCGATTCGCGAATGCGCGCCACCGGCCCGCACAGCGCCAGGGGCACCTCGAGCTGCTCGGCGAGGCGTGGCAGCTGGCGACGGATCAGGTCGGCGCGTTCGGCACGTCCGCTGGCGAGCAGCAGGGCGCTGGCCTTGAGGCGCTCCACGGCAAGCGGCAGCTCGGCAAAGGGCAACGGGCCATCGAAGAGCTGCACGCGGTAGCCGGCGTCGCTGGCCGCCAGGGCGGCGAGCAGCAGCCACAGCGGGCCGGGGTCCTCGGGCAACG
Source organism: Halomonas sp. NO4 (assembly GCF_010994375.1). Taxonomy (GTDB): domain Bacteria; phylum Pseudomonadota; class Gammaproteobacteria; order Pseudomonadales; family Halomonadaceae; genus Halomonas. Next base: position 187,473 of record NZ_WHMA01000005.1, on the reverse strand, counting down.
GGGTGACCAGCAAGGTAGGGCCGAGCGAAACCTGGTTGGCGTGGTAGAGGCGCGTGCCGATGCGAGTGCGCAGGAAGGCCTCCAGGCTCAGGCGCTGCAGGTGCGCCCCCAACTGATCGTCCCAGTGCTCCTCCAGCTCGCGCACCGCCGGCTGCCACAGCTCGGCGAGGCAGGTGCTCACCGGGTAGAGGGCCAGGCTCTGGTTGAACAGCGTCTCCAGCCGCCCCAGGTCGAGGGTCTCCACGGCGGCGGTGAGCTGGCGCCGCTGGCTCTGCCAGTCGTCGGAGGCGGGCTCGGGGGCGCTGGCGGCTTCCGGCTGGTCGAGCAGGTCCTTGACCTGGCTCACCGGCACGCCGCGATTGAGCCACTGCAGGATGCGCTCGACGCGCTCGATGTCCTCGCGGGCGTAGAGGCGATGCCCCTTGGGCGTACGCTGGGGGCGGATCAGGCCGTAACGACGCTCCCAGGCCCGCAGGGTAACCGAGTTGACTCCCGTGAGACGGGACACTTCGCGAATGGGGTAGAGCGGCGTGTCGGCCGGATGGGAGCTCGTGTCGGTCATGGCGGGGGTTGCCTCTTGCTTGCGCGAATGCGGCCCGGCGGAACGCCTCGAGCCCTGTGCCGCATAATATTGTACACCAATCATGCGATGTACAACCGCTGTGAGTCAGTCACGGGGCGCCTCCCCAGCCTGTTCGGCGATCACCGCCGCCAGGGCCTCGGCGAGACGCTGGAAGAGCGCCTGCCCGTTGGGGGCGGGGGAGCCGTGGGCCGGCAGGATCAGGCAGTAGGACATGGGCATTTCCGAGTGCGGATCAGTGTCATCGGCTGCCGGCCAGGACCGTGCCGAGATGGTGGCCCGACAGCCAGGCATCCTCGACCCGCGGGCCACGCCAGCCGTCGCCACACAGCGCCAGGCCGTTCGTCGAGCGCCGGTAGTCGCGGTTGACGGGTTCGCCGCGGGCAAACACATCGGGTTGCGCGAAGCGCCAGCGGTGCGCCCCCGTCTCGCGAGGGATCGGCCGGGGCGTGCCCTCGGGCAGGCTGGCGCAGAAGGCGTCGAGCAGCTGCTCGGCCACCCAGTCGGCGGGGGCCTCCAGCTGTTCCTCGCTCCAGGCGAGCCGCGCCAGCAGGGTCAGGCTCTCGCCCTGGCGGGCGCGCCCGGGCTTGTGGTCGTTCCGGGCGACGAAGCGCAGCGGCCCGGTGGCCACCGTGGCGGCTTGCCACTCCTCGGCCACGTCGGGCAACAGCGGCAGCGGACCGTCGAAGCGTGCCCAGGCCATCCAGCAGGGGCGCTGGATGACCTCGCGGCACGCCTGGGCCAGGGCGGCGTCGTGGGGCTCGACCAGCACCAGGGCCTGGGGCGAGGGTGCGGTGATCACCACCCGGTCGAAGGGGCCGTGGTCGAGGCCGTCCGGGTCGCTCAGCCACCAGCCATCGGGTGCGGCGGCGAGGCGCGTCACCCGGGTCTCGGTCACCAGTGACAGCTCGCGGGCCAGGTGGCGGGTCACGGCGCTCATGCGCGGCACCCCCCGCATAGCGAGCCCGGTCGTTGTGCTGGGGCCGCCAGGTGGTGCCCTCCACCCGGTAGCCGCGGGTCGGCCAGGAGGCGACCAGGCCGGCCGTCGCCCAGTCGGCGACTTCGCGGCCAAAGGTGTCATCCCTTACGCTGAAGTACTGAGCCCCCAGGTCGACGACGGCCTGGTCGAGGCGCCGACTGGCCATGCGGCCGCCCGGGCCGCGGGCCTTCTCGAACAGGGTGACCGGGCAGTCGGCGTCCTGCAGCGCGCGGGCGCAGGCGAGCCCGGCGATGCCGGCGCCGATGATGGCGGTGGTGGGGCGAACGGCAGCTGTCATGGCGGTCTCGCACCGGTTGGCTGATGCCCCTAGACTAGCAGAGATGTATAACAGCTGTATAACATGTCGACACCATGGGAGGGAATCGCAATGCGCGTGCTGATCACGGGAGGCAGTGGTTTCGTCGGCCAGCGGCTGTGCCAGCGGCTCGCCAAGGACGGGCACCGCGTGCAGGTGGTGTCTCGCGACCCCGAGGCGGTGCGGTCGCGCCTGCCGACGGGCGCCGACATCCGCCGCTCGGTGCTGGATTTCATCGACTCACCGCCGCAAGCTATTGTCAACCTGGCCGGCGAGTCCATCGCCGCCAAGCGCTGGAGCGACGACCAGAAGAAGCGCCTGATCGACTCGCGGGTCAACGTCACCCGCGACCTGGTGATCCTCTGCGAGCAGCTGGCGCAGAGCGGTGCTGGGGCGCCGCGGGTGATGGTCTCGGGGTCGGCCATGGGCTACTACGGCGACCAGGGGGATCGGGAGGTGACCGAAGAGACGGCGCCCCATGACGAGTTCGCCCATCGGCTGTGCAAGCGTTGGGAGGACACCGCCAAGGAGGCGGCGGAGCACGGCACCCGGGTGGCGCTGCTGCGCATCGGCCTGGTGCTGGATCAGGGCGGCGGCAGCCTGAAGAAGATGCTGCCGCCCTTCAAACTGGGGCTGGGCGGGCGCTTCGGCAGCGGGCGGCAGTACATGCCCTGGGTCCACCGCGAGGACCTGGTGCGGGCGATTCGCTTCCTGCTCGAGCGCGACGACCTCGACGGCCCCTTCAACGGCAGCGCTCCGCACCCGGTCACCAACGCCGAGTTCACCCGCGCCCTGGCCCGGCAACTCAAGCGACCGGCGTTTTTCCCGGTGCCCGCCATCCTGCTAGAGACCGCCTTCGGCGAGATGTCACGGCTGCTGCTCACCGGCGCCGACATGCGCCCGGCGCGGCTGCTCGAAGCGGGCTTCACGTTCCGCTTCGAGACCCTGGAGGCGGCCCTGGCCGATATCCTCGGCTGAACCGTTTTGTACCGAGGGCGTCAGCGCGTCTCCTCTCCCACGGTCACGATCACCCGCACCGCATCCAGGCGCAGGCGGGTGCCCTCGATTGCCGCGTCCAGGGCGGCGCGCTCGTCGCGCAGCGCGTCGAGTTCGTCGTCGCGCACCGCAGGGTTGCGACGCGCCAGCGCCACCAGGCGGGCGAGTTCGCCGTCCAGCGACTCGCGCATGCACGCCTGGGCAGCCTCGACGATGGAGGGCAGCTCGCGCTGCGCCTCGCCCTCGCCGCGGTCGAGCAGCTCGCGCAGCGCGTCCAGGCGGCTGCGGATCAGGTCGCGAGCCATGGCCTTCTTGATCTTCTGCACGTTCTTGGCAAGCCCGGTGAAGGAGATCTTGTCGGTGAGGTTGGTGCCCGACTCGTCGAGCAGCACGCGTACCGCGGTGGGCGGCAGGAAGCGGTTGAGGTGCAGCCGTCTGGGCGCCGGGCAGTGGGTGCGGTAGATCAGCTCGACCATCACGCGGCCGGCGGGCAGCGCCGGGTGCTTGAGCAGCGCCAGCGCGGTGTTGCCCATGGTGCCGTCGAGGATGCGCCCCATCATCTCGCGCAGCAGCGGGTGCTCCCAGGAGAGCCGCTGCACATCGTCCCGGGAGAGCGCGCGCAGCCGCGAGAAGGTGGCCGAGAAGCCCTCCTCGCCCTTCGCGAGCCCCGGCAGGCCGTCGAGCATCTGCGGGCCGGGCTGCAGGTGGAGCAGTCCGCCCCCCAGTTCCTGGCTGTCGACGCCGAAGATGTCCAGCGCGCGCTCCAGGTAGCGGGGCAGGGCGCGGTCCTCGTCCAGCTCCTGGATCGCCTCGCTCACCGCCTCGGCACGATCACCGCGGCAGGCGTTGAGCTCCAGCAGCCGGTTGCGCCCGGCGTCGCGCTCGGCCAGGCGGCTCTCGAACAGCGTCCGGGTCTCGGCGACCACCTCGTCCAGCCTCTCGTCGTCGAGCAGGGCGTCGGCCAGAGCGTCGCCGAAGGCCGCAAAGAGCTCGCTGCCCAGACCGTGGGGCGCGCGGAAGGCGTCCATGCCGTCGCGGTACCAGCGCAGCAGCCGCGCGCCGGGGCTGGCCGCGAAGACCGGCACGTGGATCTCGATGGGATGGCGCTGGCCGATGCGGTCGAGCCGGCCGATGCGCTGCTCCAGCTGGTCAGGGTGCAGCGGCAGGTCGAACATCACCAGGTGGCGGCAGAACTGGAAGTTGCGCCCCTCGGAGCCGATCTCCGAGCACACCAGCACCTGGCTGCCGTCCTCCTCGTCGGCGAAGGCGGCCGCGGCGCGGTCGCGCTCCACCAGGGACATCCCCTCGTGGAACACTGGGGCGTGGTAGCCGCCCAGCACCCGCAGGGCCTCGGCCAGCCCCTGGGCGGTCTCGCGGTGGTGGGCGATCACCAGCACCTTGCCGCCGGCCAGGCCGTCCTCTCCGTCGTCGGCCAGGCGCTCCAGCAGCCAGGTCACGCGCGGGTCGATCTGCCACCAGGGCTCGCCGTTCAGGGGGTCGTCGGCGAGCGCCCGGTACATGGCGTCCAGATGGACCAGCACCTCGGGGTGGTCGAGCCCGGTCTCGATCAGCAGCTCGTCGAGGTAGTCCTCGTCGCGGGCCAGCTTGCGCAGCACGCGGCGGTAGGCCGCGGGGGGCTCCAGTTCGGCGACGTGTAGGTGGCGCTCGGGGAAGCCGCCCACGTGGCGGCGGCTGTTGCGGAACATCACCCGGCCGGTGCCGTGGCGGTCGAGCAGCGACTCGCGCAGTTGGTCGCGAGCGGCCGCCTGCTGGGCGTCGCTGCCCTCGGGGCTGGCCAGGGTGTCGAGCAGCGCCCGGCTGTCGGGTTCGTCAGACACCGCGGCGACCCGCGCGCGGTCCGCCTCCTCGCCGGGGATGCGCTCCAGGGCGTCGATCGCCTCGGCGACCTCCACGTAGTGCGCCTCCTCCTCGCGAAAGGCGGCCAGGCTGTGGTAGCGGTCGGGGTCGAGCAGACGCAGGCGGGCGAAGTGGCTCTCCAGCCCCATCTGTTCCGGGGTGGCGGTGAGCAGCAGCACGCCCTCGCTCTCGGCGGCCAGGCGCTCCACGCAGGCGTAGCCGGGCCCCACCTGCTGCTCGCTCCACGCCAGGTGGTGGGCCTCGTCGACGATCAGCAGATCCCAGTCGCTGGCCTCCGCCTGGCTCTGGCGGTGGGGGTTGGCGAACAGCCACTCCTGGCTGGCCAGTACCAGCTGGCCGGCCTCGAAGGGGTTGGCATCGCCGTGGGCCTCGCTCTGCTGCTCGTCGAGCAGGGTCACCCGGAGCGAGAAGCGACGCAGCAGTTCCACCAGCCACTGATGGGTCAGGCTCGCGGGGACCAGGATCAGCGCACGCTCGGCGCGGCCGGTGAGCAGCAGCCGATGCAGGATGAGCCCTGCCTCGATGGTCTTGCCCAGCCCCACCTCGTCGGCGAGCAGCACGCGCGGGGCGCGACGGCGGGCGACCTCGTCGGCGATGTAGAGCTGATGGGGAATCAGGTCGATGCGCGGCCCGGCCAGCCCCAGGGCGGGGTTCTGCTCCACGCGATGGTGGTGGTGCAGGGTGCGAAAGCGCAGGTCGAACCAGTCGTTGCGATCCACCTGGCCGGTAAGCAGGCGGTCGCGCGCCTGGTCGAACTGCATGGTGTCAGCGAGCTTCGCCTCGGGCAGCTCGGTGAGCTCGCCCCGCTCGTCCTCGCCGATGTAGACGATCAGGCCGTTGATCTCCTTGGTGTCGTCGACGGTGAGGGTCCAGCCCTCGGCAGCCTGGATACGGTCGCCGCTGCCGAACACCACCCGGGTCAGTGGCGCCTGACGGCTGCTGTAGGTTCGGGTTTCCTGGCTGGCGCCGAAGAGGACGGTGACGCTGCGGGCATCGCTGTTCAGGATGGTGCCCAGGCCGAGTTCGGCCTCGCCGTCGCTGATCCAGCGCTGGCCGGGGAAGAAGTCGCTCATGCTGCCTCGGAGGATGCGGTAGTAACGGTGCGCGCGCCGCCATTGTGGGACCGGCGGGCGGGCATGGGGCGGGGGATTCTAACGCAAAGGCCGGCGCGGCTTAAGGGCGGGGTGGCGCCTTTTCGACCGGCCGCCGGTGCCGCGTGCCGCGAGCCTGGGCTCCGCTCTCGCGTCGGTTCAGTGATCGTCCAGCCAGGTATCGAGCTGGGCACGGGTCAGCTCGCCCACATGGCGCTCGACGAGGCGCCCCTCGGCGTCGAACAGCAGGGTGGTGGGCAGCCCCGGCGACTCGCTGAGCACCATCAGCTCCTGGCGCGGGTCGAGCAGCGGATAACGGAAGCTGAGCTCCTGGTCGTCTAGGTAGCGCGCCACCTGGAGCAGCTCCTCGCCTTGGTTGGCCACCACCACGGTGACGTTGTCGCGCCGGTCGGCCTCGGCGAGCAGGGGCAGCTCGCGCAGGCAGGGCGGGCACCAGGTGGCCCAGAGGTTGAGCACCAGCGGCTCGCCGGCCAGCGACGACAGCTCGACGGTCTCGCCCTCGAGGTTCTCCAGGGCGAGTTCGGGCAGCTCGCGTAGGCCGCCGTCGCCGCCCAGCGGGGCCAGGGTGACCAGCACCAGCCAGAGCACCGAGGCGCCCAGCGTCAGCGCCATGGCGCCGATCAGGCGCAGCAGGTGGTCGCGCAGGGCCCAGGCGGTCCAGATCAGGGCGGCGAGCAGCCCCCAGAGGCCGTGGTAGCCGGGCTGCCACAGCTTGAGGACATCCAGGGGGGCGGCGGCGTAGGCGTCCAGGTTGAGGCCCACGTGGCCCAGTCGCGCGCCCACCAGCCAGGCCAGCAGCAGGCCGTTGAACCAGCGTGCCCGGGCGCCCGGCGAGAGGCCCAGCAGCAGCCAGGCGGCGGCGAGCAGCAGGACCGCGCAGCCCAGGGCATAGAGGCGCGGCACGGAAATCAGCACGGGGCCGAGGGCGATGGCGTCCATGGAGGGGCTCCGTCATGGGTCGGCGCGGGCGGCGGGACCGGGTAGAATCACGGACTTGCGTCACGATGTCCGGCCAAGCCTACTGTGCGTTGCCCGACGTGTCACCCGCCAGGAGTCCCCATGGCCAAGCAAGCCTTCGATACCCTGCGCGCCCTGGCCATCGCCAGCCAGGCGCTCGGCTTCATCCTCATCATTACCCTGGAAACGCTGATGGGCGACGCCGCGCGGCCCTGGCAGGGCTGGACGCTGGCGACCATGGTGCTGTGTGCGCTGGTCATCGCCGTGGTGCGCCTCTATCGGCGGAATCGGGCACGCAAGGCCCTGGATCGGCGCCTGGCCGACGCCCAAGCCGATGATGACGACGACGACCCTGCCTGACGGCCGGCGCGCCCGGCGGCGCTGGCGCGGGTGGCTGCTGGCGCTGCTGGTGCTGGCCGGCTGCGCGGCCCCGGTACCCCGCGAGCATGCCTCCGCGCTCACCCCGCTTGAGGCCGGCGACACCTGGCTGGGGCAGTGGGCCGCGCTGAACGCGGTCGGCCATCCGGGTGAGAGCGGTGTCGCCCTGCTGGCCAGCGGCCAGGATGCCTTTCGCCTGCGCGCCCTGCTCGCTGACCAGGCCGAGCGCGCGCTGGATATCCAGACCTACGCCATGGGCGACGACCTCACCACCCGCCTGCTGCTGCAGCGCCTGCTGGGGGCCGCCGAGGGCGGCGTGCGGGTGCGGCTGCTGCTCGACGACCTCGATGCCGCCGGCCAGGGCGAGCGGCTGGCGGCGCTGGACAGCCACCCGCGCATCCAGGTGCGGGTCTACAATGCCCTGGCGGTGGGGCGCTCCTCGCTGGCCCTGCGGGTGCTCGCCTCGCTGCCCCAGGCGAGCCGCCAGCATCGACGCATGCACAACAAGCTGTGGCTCGCCGACGGGGCCGTGGCCATCGTCGGCGGGCGCAACCTGGGCGACGAATACTACAGCGCCGGCGCGCCGCGCAATTTCACCGACCTCGACCTGATGGCCATCGGCGCGGTGGTGCCGTCGCTGGCGCGCAGCTTCGATCTCTACTGGAACCATGGCCTGGCCCAGCCCCTGGCGCGCTTCCACCAGGCCTCGCCCTCGGCCTGGCGGGCGCTGGCCGAGGGCCTGGCGGCGTGGCGCGAGGCCGATGCGCCCTACCTGGCGGCGCTGCGTCGCCAGTCTGAGCGCGGCCAGCGCACCGCTCCGGTGGAGCGACTGCACTGGGGCGAAGCCGTGGCGCTGTGGGACCCGCCCGGCAAGCTGGCCTGGCCGGGACGGCCCCCGCTGGCGCGGACCCTGGCGGGAGCGCTGCTCGCCCAGGCGCCCACGCCGGCGATGCGCCTGACGCTGATCTTCGCCTACTTCGTGCCCGGCAAGGGCGGTACCGAGTGGCTCGCTGCCCTGGCCGAGGCGGGAGTCGAGGTCGCGGTGATCACCAACGCCCTGGAGGCGACCGACGTGCCTCTCGTCCACGGCGCCTACCAGCGCCATCGCCCGGTGCTCATCGACCGCGGCGTGGCCCTGCACGAGCTGAAGAGCACCTCGGCCACCCTCGGCGAGCGCGACGCCGGCCTGGGGGCGTCCGCCTCGGCGCTGCACATCAAGGCGCTGGCCATCGACGGGGAGTGGCTGTTCGTGGGCTCGGCCAATGCCGACCCGCGCTCGGTATGGTGGAATAGCGAGATCGGCCTGCTGGTACGCAGTGACAGCCTGGTGGGCGCTTTCCGCGCCCTGGTCGACCGCGGCACCCATCCCGCGCTGAGCTATCGGGTGGCGATGAGCCCGGCCGGACGCCTCACCTGGGAGACCCGGGTGGCGGGAGTGCCGCAACGGCTCGAGCAGGAGCCGGGCAGCCGCTGGCGGCACTTCCTGGCCTGGCTGGGACGGATGCTGCCCCTGGCGCCCTGGCTGTAGACCGGCAAGGAGGGAGGGGATGAGCGAGGTGCAGGAGGATGAGGATAAGGCGAAGCGGGCGCGTCGCGCGCGCTGGCAACGGGCCTGGCTGGCGGTGGGGCTGTTCGCCGGCCCGCTGCTGGCCCTGCTGCTGGCTGTCCTGCCGGCCCCGGAGGGCGTGCCGCCGGCCGCCTGGCAGGTGGTGGCACTGACCGCCTGGATGGCGATCTGGTGGGTGGCCGAGCCGGTGCCCCTCGCGGTGACTGCCCTGCTGCCCCTGGTGATCCTGCCGCTGCTGGGTACCGCGCCCATCGCTGCGGTGGCCGCCCCCTATGCCAACCCGCTGATCTTTCTCTTTCTGGGAGGCTTCCTGCTCGCCGAGGCGATCCAGCGCTGGAACCTGCACCGGCGTATCGCCATGCTGGTTCTGCGGCTGTGCGGGCATCGCCCCCATCAGCTGGTGGGCGGTTTCATGCTGGCCACGGCTGCGCTCAGCATGTGGGTGAGCAACACCGCCACGGCGGCGCTGATGGTGCCCATCGGGCTCTCCGTGCTGGGTCTGCTGGAGCGGCGAGGCGGCGTGGGGGCGAGCCGCCACATGGCGCTGACCCTTCTGCTGGGCATTGCCCTGGCCGCCAACATCGGCGGCATGGGCACCCTGATCGGCACGCCGCCCAATGCCCTGCTGGCGGGCTTCATGGCCGACAGCTACGCCATCGAGATCAGCTTCGCCCGCTGGATGCTGTTTGCCGTGCCGCCGGCACTGGCGTTGCTGGCACTGGCCTGGTGGCTGCTCACGCGTGTCGTCTACCCGCTGCCGCGCGAGCCCCTGCCCGGGGTAGCGGCGCTGCTCGAGGAGCAGGCCGCCGACCTGGGCCGCATGACACCCCCCGAGCGTCGCGTGGCGCTGATCTTCGCCCTGGTGGCGCTGGCCTGGGTGACGCGGCCGCTGCTACAGGGCTGGATGCCCGGCCTCGAGCTCAGCGACGCCGGCATTGCGGTGATGGGGGCCGTGCTGCTGTTCGCGGTGCCGGCGCGCTGGCGCGAGCGCCAGTTCCTGCTCGACTGGGAGAGCGCTCGCCAATTGCCTTGGGGGGTGCTGGTGCTGGTGGGCGGCGGGCTCAGCCTGGGCAGCGCCATCGAGGGCAGTGGCCTGGCGGCGGCGGTGGCCGAGGGACTCGGCGCCTTCGGCGACTGGCCGACCTGGGGGCTGGTCGCCCTGGTGGCAACGGTGGTGATGCTGATGAGCCACGTGACCAGCAACACCGCCACGGCGGCGGCCATCCTGCCGTTGACCGCCTCGCTGACGGTGAGCCTGGGGGCGAGTCCGCTGCTGCTCTCGGTGCCGGTGGCCATGGCCGCGAGCTGCGCCTTCATGCTGCCGGTGGCCACCCCGCCCAACGCCGTGGTGTTCGCCAGCGGCAAGCTCAAGGTGATCGACATGGTGCGGGCCGGGGCGCTGGTGAGTCTCGCCGGGGTGCTGATCATCACCCTGGTGGTCTTCGCCCTGGCCATGCCGGTACTGGGCTTCGGCTGGGCGGTGTGAGCCGGAAAGCAGTGGCGCCGACTCAGGTTTGCTGGTCGGCCACCACGGCGGCGTTGCGGCCGCCGCGCTTGGCGCGGTAGAGGGCGTCGTCGGTGCGCGCGAGCATGCGCTCGAGATCGTCGCCGGGCTGGTATTCGGTGATGCCCAGGCTGATGGTGATGGCCAGGCCCTGGAAGCGCGACGCCGCCACCTGGTGGCGCAGCCGCTCGGCGAAGGTGGCGGCGCCCTTGAGCGGGGTGTCGAGCAGCAGGATGGCAAACTCCTCGCCGCCCCAGCGGGCCAGCAGGTCGGTGCTGCGCAGCCCCTCGCTGGCGCGCTCTGCCAGGCGTTGGAGAATGGCGTCGCCGGTGTCGTGCCCGTAGGAGTCGTTGACCGACTTGAAGTGGTCGATGTCGAACAGCAGCAGCGAAAAGGTGGCATCACCCTGTTCGGCCTGGCGGATGGCCTGGCGAATCGCCTTGTCGAAGGCGCGGCGGTTGTGGGTGCCGGTGAGGTGGTCGCGCGTGGCCTGGCGCTCCAGCTCGCTCTCCATCTGCTTGCGCTCGGCGATGCTGTGGAAGACGGCGATGAAGTGGCGGATCTCGCCGGCTGCGTCGCGAACGGCGGTGATGGACTGCCACAGCGGGTAGATGTCGCCGTACTTGTTGCGGTTCCAGATCTCGCCCTGCCAGTGTCCCGTCGCCAGGACCGCCTCCCACAGCCGCGCGTAGAAGGCACGATCGTGCACGCCCGACTTGAACAGGCGCGGCGTCTGGCCGATCACCTCTTCGGCACGGTAGCCGGTGATGTCCGTGAACGCCTGGTTGACTTTCTCGATGCGCATCTCCGGGTCGGTGATCAGCGTCGCCTGGCCCGTCTCGAAGACGCTGGCCAGCACCTTGAGTTCGTCTTCCTGGCGTTTGCGCTCGGTGATGTCCTCCTTCACCGCGATGAAGTTGACGATGCGGCCGCGGTCGTCGCGCACCGGGGTGATGACCTCGGACTCCCAGTACAGCTCGCCGTTCTTCTTGCGATTCTGCAACTCGCCCTTCCACACCCGGCCGCTGCGCAGGGTCTGCCACATGTCGCGGTAGACGTGCTCCGGCGTCATGCCCGACTGGATCATCGCCGGGGTCTTGCCGATGAGCTCCTCGCGCGTGAAGCCGGTGACGTCGAGAAAACGCTGGTTGACGTACTCGATGCGGGCGTCGGTGTCGGTGATGGCGGTGGCGGCCGGGCTCTGCTCCACCGCGATATGGAGCTGGTAGAACTTCTCGCGCAGGGTGTCGATATCGACGCCGGCCCAGACCTCGCGAGGGGACCGGATGCGCTGAGTGTAATGGCTTGGAGCGGTATCGAGCCCGTCGGACGTCACGAGCACTCTCCTTGTTCTACAACAAGGGTCTCGGGGGATGCGTCTGAAAACAGAAACCCTTGGTGCTGAGGCGATGGTCGACGCAGCATACCGCCTTTTCGGGAGAGGATCACCCGAGTTGCCCAAAGGTAGGGGGTGTGGCAGGAGGCGCCGGCAACTCATGGATGCACGAAAAAGGCCCTGCGTGATACGCAGGGCCTTAGGATCCGGTGGTCGGAGTAGCAGGATTCGAACCTACGACCTCTGCCTCCCGAAGGCAGCGCTCTACCAAGCTGAGCTATACTCCGTGATCGCTTGCCAGGATCGTTGCCGGCAACGCGTTGCGTACTATACCTGAATCATTGCGTGGTGCAAGCCCCCGCGAGGCGTCGTGGCGGTCACGCCTGGCGGTCGACGGCGAGGCGAGCGAGTTCGGCCATGCTGTCGCGGTAGCGGCTGGGGGGCAGGGCGTCGAGTTGGGCGAGGGCGCGGTCGGCCATCTCGACGGCGCGGTCGCGGGTGTAGTCCAGGGCGCCTGTGTCGCGGACGATGGCGAGCACGGCGTCGAGATGGTCGAGGCCGCCCTGGCGAATGGCGTGCCGTACCAGGTCACGCTGCTCGGAGGTGCCGGCGGCCATGGCCTGTATCAGCGGCAGGGTGGGCTTGCCCTCGGCGAGGTCGTCGCCGACGTTCTTGCCCATTGCCTGGGCGTCGCCCTGGTAGTCGAGCAGGTCGTCGACGAGTTGGAAGGCCAGGCCCAGGTAGCGGCCGTAGTGCTGCAGGGCGCTCTCCTGCTCGGGGGAGGCGCCGGCGAGGATGGCGCCGCTGTGGGAGGCCGCCTCGAAGAGCATGGCGGTCTTGCCCTGGATGGTCTCGAAGTAGGCGGCCTCGTCGGTGTCGGGGTTGCCGACGTTGGTAAGCTGCTGCACTTCGCCTTCGGCGATCACGCAGGTGGCGGCCGACAGCACGTCCATGATGCGTATCGACCCCACGGCCACCATCATCTGGAAGGAGCGCGAGTAGAGAAAATCGCCGACCAGCACCGAGGGGGCGTTGCCCCAGGCGTCGTTGGCGGTGGCCTTGCCGCGGCGCAGGTGGGATTCGTCCACCACGTCGTCGTGCAGCAGCGTCGAGGTATGCATGAACTCGATCAGGGTGGCCAGTTCGATGTGCTTGTCGCCGCGGTAGTCCAGCGCTCGGGCGGCGAGCAGCACCAGCAGGGGGCGCAGGCGCTTGCCGCCGCTGGCGATGATGTACTGGCCGATGGTTTCCACCAGCGGTACGCGGGAAGCCAGCTGCGCCATGATGGTGCGGTTGACCGCCGCGAAGTCGTCGGCGACCGCGGCGTGCAGCGACGCGGCGTCTGTCGGTGAGGCGGGTGTGGTGGAGGCGTTGGCGGGCATGGGTCGGTATCGTTGCGCGAGTGGGGCCGGCGCAGGGCGCCGCAGGCCTTGGGTTGCCGGCCATGCTATGGGCCCCCCGCAGGGGCGTCAAGCACGCGCGGGCGGCGGGTTGTGTGGCATGGCGCCGGCCGTTATAATTCGCGCCCCACTCATCATGCTCCCTGTCAGATGGCTGCCGAAAGGGGCGCCACTCGCAGCAGGCCGATGAAGAGCCAACCCCGATGAGTCCTGGAGAGAGAAGCATGTACGCAGTTATCAAGAGCGGTGGCAAGCAGTACCGCGTTCAAGAAGGTCAGACCCTCAAACTCGAGAAGATCGAGCTGCCGACTGGCGAGAGCCTCGATTTCGACGAGGTGCTGCTGGTGGCCGACGGCGACGACGTCAAGGTCGGTGCGCCGCTGGTCGAGGGTGCCAAGGTTTCCGCCGAGGTCGTCTCCCACGGCCGTGGCGAGAAAGTGCGCATCATCAAGTTCCGTCGCCGCAAGCACCACATGAAGCGTCAGGGCCACCGTCAGTGGTTCACTGAAGTCAAGATCACCGGGATCTCCGCCTAAGCGGTCCGTTCCCCCTGAACCAGCGAGGTATTTGCAATGGCTCACAAGAAGGCAGCGGGCTCTACCCGTAACGGTCGCGACAGCGAATCCAAGCGCCTTGGCGTCAAGCTGTTCGGCGGCCAGACCGTGACCGCCGGCAACATCATCGTTCGCCAGCGTGGCACCAAGTTCCATGCCGGTACCGGCGTGGGCCTGGGACGTGATCACACCCTGTTCGCTCTGAACGACGGCGTGATCAAGTTCGAGACCAAGGGTCCGAAGAACCGCAAGTTCGTCAGCGTCGTCTCTGCCTGAGACGCCTGGCGCTTGCCGCAGGAAGGCCCCGCTCAGGCGGGGCCTTCTTGTATCATGACGGCAGGTGCCGTCCGGAGAGAGAACCGATGCAGTTCGTCGACGAAGCCTCGATCATCGTCGCCGCCGGCAAGGGCGGCAACGGCTGCCTGAGTTTCCGCCGCGAGAAATACGTGCCCAAGGGCGGTCCCGACGGTGGCGACGGCGGCCATGGCGGCAGCGTCTACCTGGTGGGCGACGACTCCCTCAATACGCTGATCGATTTCAAGTACCAGCGCTTCTACGGCGCCGAGAACGGGCGTCCCGGCCAGGGGCGCCAGATGAGCGGCCGAGCCGGCAGCGACCTCGTGGTCAAGGTGCCGGTGGGTACCACGGTGATCGACGAGGAGACCCTGGAGGTGATCGCCGACATCACCGAGATCGGCCAGCAGGTGCTGGTGGCCCAGGGCGGGCGTCGGGGGCTGGGCAACATCCACTTCAAGTCGTCGACCAATCGCGCGCCACGCAAGACCACGCCGGGCACGGAAGGCGAGCGGCGCAACCTGCGCCTGGAGATGAAGGTGATGGCCGACGTGGGCCTGCTGGGGATGCCCAACGCCGGCAAGTCGACGCTGATCCGCGCGGTCTCTGCCGCCAAGCCCAAGGTGGCCAACTATCCTTTCACCACGCTGGTGCCCAACCTGGGCGTGGTGAAGCTCGGCACCCACGAGCACTTCGTCATGGCCGACGTGCCGGGGCTGATCGAGGGCGCCTCCGAAGGCGCCGGTCTGGGGCTGCGTTTTCTCAAGCACCTGACACGCACCCGACTGCTGCTCCACGTGGTGGACGTGGCGCCCTTCGACGAGTCCGACCCGGTGGAGGCGGCGCGGGCCATCGCCCGCGAGCTAGAGCAGTTCTCGCCCGCTCTCGCCGAGCGGCCACGCTGGCTGGTGCTCAACAAGCTCGATCTGCTGCCGGAAACCGACCGCGAGACAGTGGCCGAGGCGATCGTGCGCGACCTGGATTGGCAGGGGCCGGTCTTCCGCATCTCCGCCATCGCCAGCGAGGGCACGGAGGCCCTGGTGCAGGCGGTCTACCGCTGGCTCACCGAGCAGCGCCGTCTCGAGCACGAAGACGAGACCGTCGCCGAGCACGAGCGCGAGATGCGCGCCCGCATGGAAGCCGAGGCCGTGGCCCGCGCCGAGGCGCGCCTGGGGCGCAAGCGCAAGCCGCGTGATGAAGATGACGACGACGATTTCGATGATGACGACTACGACGTCGAGGTCGAGTATGTGGAGTAGGAGCGCATGAGATGACGCTCGAAGAGCAGGGGCGGGGCCGCGACGCCTTGCGTAACGCCCGCCGGGTGGTGGTGAAGATCGGCAGCGCGCTGCTGACCAACGACGGCCGCGGCCTCGACGAGGCGGCCATCGGCGGCTGGGTGGATCAGATCGCCGCGCTGCACCGGCGCGGGGTGGAAGTGGTGCTGGTCTCCTCCGGCGCCGTGGCTGCGGGCATGGTGCGCCTGGGCTGGCAGGCGCGCCCCTCGGCGGTCTACGAACTCCAGGCCGCCGCCGCCGTGGGGCAGAACGGCCTCACCCAGTGCTACGAGCACCACTTCGCGCGGCACGACCTGCTCACCGCCCAGGTGCTGCTCACCCACGACGACCTCTCCAACCGCAAGCGCTACCTCAACGCCCGCTCGGCGCTGCGCACCCTGGTCGACCTGCGGGTGGTGCCGGTGGTCAACGAGAACGACACCGTGGTCACCGACGAGATCCGCTTCGGCGACAACGACACCCTGGGCGCGCTGGTCGCCAACCTGCTGGAGGCCGATGCCCTGGTCATCCTCACCGACCAGGAGGGGCTCTTCGACGCCGACCCGCGCCATCACCCCGAAGCGCAGCTGATCCACGAAGGGCGCGCCGACGATCCCTCCTTCGCGGCGGTGGCCGGGGGCAGCGGCACCCTGGGGCGCGGCGGCATGGCCACCAAGGTGCGCGCGGCGCGCCTGGCCGCGCGCTCCGGCGCCTTCACGGCGATCGCCAGTGGGCGTCAGCTCGAGGTGCTGACCCGGCTGGTCGACGGCGAGCGGCTTGGCACCCTGCTCAGTCCCGACCAGGCACCTATGGCGGCGCGCAAGCGCTGGCTGGCCGGCCAGCTGCAGGTACGCGGCAGCCTGACCCTGGACGCCGGCGCGGTGAAGGTGTTGCGCGACCGGGGGTCGAGCCTGCTTGCGGTGGGGGTGAAGGCCGTGTCGGGCAGCTTCGTGCGCGGCGACATGGTGCTGTGCGTCGACGAGCACGGCGAGCGGGTGGCCAAGGGGCTGGTCAACTACGGCGCCGAGGACGCCCGCCAGATCATGGGGCGGCCGAGCCACCAGATCGAGGCGATCCTCGGCTTCATGGAGGCACCGGAGCTGATCCATCGCGACAACCTGGTCGTGTTGTGAATGGCGTCCTGGCCGTCGCTGGCATGACGCGGCAGGGTTGTGATAGGATGCGCCATCCTCTCAGACACGGCCCGTAGCGATCGCTTCGCAGCAGGCGGTCGGCCAGATGGCCAAGCCGGCGGGGATTTTCGCATTTTCCTGTCGGATCAAACGGTTAAATATGTGCCGCGCGGTGTCGGCGGCAACAACTTTCTCCAAGGAGACAGTCAGTGGCAAACAGCAAGCAAGCCCGCAAGCGCGCCCGTCAGGCCGAGGGCCGTCGTGTCCTGAAGGCGAGCCAGCGCAGCACGGTGCGTACCTACGTCAAGAGCGTGATCAAGGCCATCAACGGCGGCGACCACGCCCAGGCCATGGACGCCTTCAAGAAGGCGCAGCCGATCATCGATCGCATCGCCGACAAGGACGTGATCTCCAAGAAGAAGGCTGCTCGCCTGAAGAGCCGCCTCAACGCGCGCATCAAGGCACTCGCGGCGTAAGCCGGTGAGGCGCCAGAAAAAACCGGCTGCGGCCGGTTTTTTTGTGCCTGCCCGCCTGACGTAATCCCTGCCGAGGAAGATCGTGACGGACCGCCAATCGCCCGTTTCGCCACCGGACCCCGAGACGCCGCCCCTGCCCGCGGGCGATGACGAGCGCGCCGTGGCCCCCAAGGCCGGCGGGCTGGTGCGCTCGGGCCTGGTGGTCAGCGCCATGACCATGCTTTCGCGGGTCATGGGGCTGGTGCGCGACGTGGTCATCGCCGCGCTGCTCGGGGCGGGCAATGGCGCGGACGCCTTCTTCGTCGCCTTCAAGATTCCCAATTTCCTGCGTCGCCTGTTTGCCGAGGGGGCCTTCAACCAGGCCTTCGTGCCGGTACTCTCCGAGGTGGCTACCCGCGGCAGCAAGCGCGAGGTCCGCGAGTTGCTCGATGCGGTGGCCGGCAGCCTCGCGGCGGTGCTCGCCCTGATCACTGCGGTGGCCATGCTTGCCGCCCCCTGGCTGGTATGGCTCTTCGCCCCCGGCTTCGGTCGCGACCCGGCGAAGCTTGCGCTCACTGCCGACATGCTGCGCCTCACCTTCCCCTACCTGCTGCTGATCTCGCTCACCGCCTTCGCCGGCAGCGTGCTCAACACCTGGAACCGCTTCGCGGTGCCGGCCTTCACCCCCGTGCTGCTCAACCTGGCGCTGATCGGTTCGGCGCTGTTGCTCACGCCGCTGTTCGCCGAGCCCGCCATGGCGCTGGCCTGGGGCGTGCTGATCGCCGGGCTTGCCCAGCTCGCCTTTCAGGTGCCCTTCCTGGCGCGCCTGGGTCTGCTGCCTCGGCCCTGGCCCGATTTCGCCCACGCCGGGGTGCGGCGCATCCTCCGGCTCATGGCCCCGGCGCTGTTCGGGGTCTCGGTGTCGCAGATCAACCTGCTTCTCGACACCGTGCTCGCTTCGCTGCTGGCGGCGGGCAGCGTCTCCTGGCTCTACTATTCCGACCGCCTGGTGGAGCTGCCGCTGGGGGTGTTCGGCATCGCCATCGGCACGGTGATCCTGCCGGCGCTCTCCAAACGCCACGCCGAACAGTCCCGGGAGCACTTCAGCGCCATGCTCGACTGGGCGATCCGCGCCGTGCTCCTGCTCGGCCTGCCGGCGGCGCTGGCACTGGTCGTGCTCGCCGAGCCGTTGCTGATCAGCCTGTTCCACTACGGCGCCATGACCGAGCACGACATCGCCATGGCGGCGATGAGCCTGCGTGCCTATGCCGTCGGCCTGGTTGCCTTCATGCTGATCAAGGTGCTGGCGCCCGGCTTCTTCGCCCGCCAGGACACCAAGACCCCGGTGAAGGTGGGCATCATCGCCATGGTCGCCAACATGGTCTTCAACCTGATTCTCATATGGCCGTTGGCCCACGCCGGCCTGGCGCTGGCCACGGCACTTTCGGCCTTCCTGAACGCCGGCCTGCTGGGCTGGCTGCTGCGTCGCGAAGGCGTGCTGGTCTTTCAGCCCGGCTGGAAGCGCTATGCGGTGCAGCTGCTGGGGGGCTGCGCGGTGATGGTGGCGGGGCTGGCGTGGCTTGCGCCCGACTGGCCGGCATGGCTCGGCTGGTCTGTGTGGACGCGCGCGGCCTGGCTGGCAGCGCTGGTGGCGCTGGGCGCCGGGCTCTATTTCGCCTGGCTGGCCGCCACCGGGGTGCGCCTGCGCCACTTTCGCATGAAGGGCTAGTTCGCAGGGCTAGTTCTCATGAAGGGCAGGGCGCAGGAACCGCTGACGTGAGCCCAGACCCCAAGACCAAGCCGACGCGGCTGTCAAGGGGCCTGCGGTCCGTTATAATCGACGACCTTACACCGTCCGGGTGGTGACCCATGCAAGTGATTCGAGGACTGCACAACCTGCGCGAGGCGCATCGTGGCTGCGTGGCCACCATCGGCAACTTCGATGGGGTGCACCGCGGCCATCGTGCGATCCTCGAGCAGTGTCGCGAGCAGGCCTCGCGGCTCGGCCTGCCGGTGACGGTGGTGGTCTTTGAGCCGCAGCCCCGCGAGTTCTTCGCGGGCGACCAGGCGCCGCCGCGGCTGACCCGGCTGCGCGAGAAGGTGCGCCTGCTCGGGGAGTGCGGCGTGGAGTACGTGCTCTGCCTGCCTTTCAACGACGCGCTGCGAAGCCTTACCGCCGAGGCTTTCATCGATCGCGTGCTGATCGAGGGCCTGGGGGTTCGCCACCTGGTGGTGGGCGACGATTTCCGCTTCGGCTGCGACCGGCGCGGCGACTTCCACCTGCTGACGGCAGTGGGCGAGGCGCAGGGTTTCGGCGTCGAGCACACCCGCACCTTCACCCTCGACGACGAGCGGGTCTCCAGCACCCGGGTGCGCACCCTGCTGGCCAGCGGCAACTTCGCCCAGGCGGCGCGCATGCTGGGCCGCCCCTACCGGCTCTCCGGCCGGGTGGTGGCCGACCAGAAGCTGGGGCGCACCATTGGGGTGCCCACCGCCAACCTGCCGCTGCTGCCCCTGCCGCTGGCGCTGCGCGGCGTCTACGCCGTGATGGTCGAGCTGCCCGACGGCGCCCGGCGCCCCGGCGTGGCCAATATCGGCTGGCGGCCCACGGTGGGCAGCCAGCGGCCGGTGCTCGAGGTGCACCTGTTCGATTTCGACGGCGAGCTCTACGGCGAGCGGCTGGCGGTTACGCCCTGCGCCAAGCTGCGCGGCGAGGTGAAGTTCGACGACTTCGCGGCGCTGAAGCGCCAGATTGCCGCCGACCAGCGCCGCGCGCGCGGCTACTTTAGCCAACCCCTCGCCGCGGGCGCTCTTGCCG
The DNA here is from genome assembly GCF_010994375.1 of Halomonas sp. NO4. Lineage (GTDB taxonomy): Bacteria > Pseudomonadota > Gammaproteobacteria > Pseudomonadales > Halomonadaceae > Halomonas. Next base: position 167,939 of record NZ_WHMA01000005.1, on the reverse strand, counting down.
AGCCTCCACCGGGCGCGGGCGACGACACCCTTTTCCTGGCATCGGCGCCGCTGGCGCGCGAGGCCGTGACTTCCGACTCCTCGGCGGACCTGCCCGCCGACCACGACGACGGCTGATCCCCGGATATGAGCGACTACAAGCACACGCTGAACCTGCCCGAAACCGACTTCCCCATGCGCGGCATGCTGCCCAAGCGTGAACCCGAGCGGCTGGTGCAGTGGGACAAGCTCGACCTCTACCACCGCCTGCGCGAGGAACGCCGCGGTCGCGAGCTCTTCGTGCTGCACGACGGCCCTCCCTACGCCAACGGCAGCATCCACATCGGTCACGCCGTCAACAAGATCCTCAAGGACATCATCGTCAAGTCGAAGAACCTGGCCGGCTTCGACGCCCCCTACGTGCCCGGCTGGGACTGCCACGGCCTGCCCATCGAGCACAAGGTGGAGACCACCCACGGCAAGCACCTCGCGCCCGAGCAGGCCCGCGCGCTGTGCCGCGACTACGCCGCTGAGCAGATCGAGGCGCAGCTCACCGACTTCGTGCGGCTGGGCGTGGTGGGCGACTGGGGGCAGCCCTACCGCTCCATGGACTACGCCAACGAGGCCGGCGAGATCCGCGCCCTGGCCGACATGGTCGAAGCCGGCTACGTCTTCAAGGGGCTCAAGCCGGTCAACTGGTGCTTCGACTGCGGCTCGGCGCTGGCCGAGGCCGAGGTGGAGTACCAGGACAAGCAGTCCGACGCCATCGACGTGGCCTTCCCGGTGGAGGACGCCGACAAGCTGGCGGCCGCCTTCGGCCTCGCCGAACTGCCGGGGCCCGCGGCCATCGTCATCTGGACCACCACGCCCTGGACGGTGCCCGCCAACCAGGCGCTCAACGTCCACCCCGAGTTCACCTACGCCTTGGTGGAGGCCGGCGGTCGCCTGCTGCTGCTGGCCGAGGAACTGGTGGAGAGCTGCCTCGAGCGCTTCGGCCTCGAGGGCGAGATCATCGCCACCGCCACCGGCGAGCGGCTCGACGGCATCCGCTTCCGCCACCCCTTCTACGATCGCCTGTCGCCGGTGTATCTGGCCGACTACGTCGAGGTCGAGGTGGGCAGCACCGGCATCGTCCACTCCGCGCCCTCCTACGGCGTCGACGACTTCGTCACCTGCCGTGCCCACGGCATGGACTTCAGCGAGATGCTCAACCCCGTGCAGGGCGACGGCGTCTACGCCGACGACCTGCCGTTCTTCGGCGGCCAGCTGATCTGGAAGGCCAACCCGCAGATCGTCGCCAAGCTCGAGGAGGTGGGCGCGCTGCTCGCTCACAAGCGCATCACCCACAGCTACATGCACTGCTGGCGCCACAAGACCCCGGTGATCTACCGCGCCACCGCCCAGTGGTTCGTGGGCATGGACGTGAAAGGCAAGGACGGCAAGACCCTGCGCGAGCGCGCGCTCGCCGGCATCGAGGCCACGCAGTTCACCCCGGCCTGGGGCCAGGCGCGCCTGCACAGCATGATCGCCAACCGCCCCGACTGGTGCATCTCGCGCCAGCGCAACTGGGGCGTGCCGATTCCCTTCTTCCTGCACAAGGCCACCGGCGAGCTGCATCCGCGCACCGTCGAGCTGATGGAGGAGGCCGCCCAGCGCGTCGAGGCCGAGGGCATCGACGCCTGGTTCCGTCTCGAGCCCGCCGAACTGTTGGGTGAAGAGGCCGCCGACTACGACAAGGTCACCGACACCCTGGACGTCTGGTTCGACTCCGGCACCACCCACCGCCACGTGCTGCGCGGCTCGCACCCGCACGGTCACGAGAGCGGCCCGCGCGCCGATCTCTACCTGGAGGGCTCCGACCAGCACCGCGGCTGGTTCCACTCCTCGCTGCTCACCGGCTGCGCCATCGACGGCCATCCGCCGTACCGCGGGCTGCTCACCCACGGCTTCACCGTGGACGCCCATGGCCGCAAGATGTCCAAGTCCATGGGCAATGTGGTGGCGCCCCAGGAGGTGATGGACAAGCTCGGCGCCGATATCCTGCGCCTGTGGGTCGCCTCTACCGATTACGCCGGTGAGATGGCGGTCTCCGACGAGATTCTGAAGCGCACCGCCGACGTCTACCGGCGCATCCGCAACACCGCGCGCTTCCTGCTCGCCAACCTCCACGGCTTCGACCCCGCGCGCGACGCCGTGGCCTTCGACGACATGCTGGCGCTGGACCAGTGGGTGGTCGACCGCGCTGCCCAGCTGCAGGCGCGCATCGAAACGGCCTATGCGGAGTACCGCTTCCTCGACGTCTACCAGCAGGTGCACGGCTTCTGCGCCCGCGAGCTCGGTGGCTTCTACCTCGACGTGATCAAGGACCGCCAGTACACCACCCAGCGCGACTCCGTGGCGCGGCGCAGCGCCCAGACCGCGCTCTACCACGTGGTGGAGGCGCTGGCCCGCTGGGTGGCGCCGATCCTCTCGTTCACCGCCGAGGAGATCTATCAGCACATCCCGGGCGAGCGCAGCGACAGCGTGCTGCTCGAGGAGTACTACTCGGGCCTGGCGACGCTTGCCGCCGACGCCGAGATGGGCCGCGACTTCTGGGAGCAGGTGCTCGAGGTCAAGCAGGCGGTCAACAAGCGCCTGGAAGAGGCCCGCAATGCCAAGGTGATCAAGGGCAGCCTGGCGGCCGAGGTCACCCTCTACGTCGACGACGCCCTGCGTGCCACGCTCGCCAAGCTTGGCGACGAGCTGCGCTTCGTGATGCTGACCAGCGACGTGACCTTGGCGCCGCTCTCCGACGGCACGGCCGCCGAGGCTACCGAGCTCGAGGGGCTCAAGGTGAGCGTGGCGGCCAGCGCCCACACCAAGTGCGAGCGCTGCTGGCACCACCGCGCCGACGTGGGCACCCACCCCGGCCATGAGGACCTGTGCGGGCGCTGCGTGAGCAACCTGCCCGACGGCCCTGGTGAGACGCGCCACCATGCCTGAAGGCCAACAAGCGGTGCCGCCCATGCACTGCCCGTTGCGCTGGCTGTGGCTGGCCGCGGCGGTGCTGGTGCTCGACCTTGCCACCAAATACGCCGCCACGGCCTGGCTGACATACGCCCGGCCGGTGGAAGTGCTGCCCTTCTTCAACCTGACGCTGCTGCACAACACCGGCGCGGCCTTCAGCTTTCTGGCCGATCATCCCGGCTGGCAGCGCTGGTTCTTCGCCACCATTGCCGTGGGCGCCAGCATCGGGCTGACGATCTGGATGCGCCGGCTCAAGGCCGACGAGAAGCTGCTCGGCGCCTCGCTGGCGGCGATCATCGGCGGGGCGCTGGGCAACCTCTACGACCGCCTGGTGCACGGCTACGTGGTGGACTTCCTCTCCTTCCACGTCGCCGGCTGGTACTACCCGGCCTTCAACGTGGCGGACATCGGCATCACCCTGGGCGCCGCGGGCCTGATCTGGGAGGCGGTGTTCGGCGAGAAGCGCCGCGCCAGCAAGCGATAAGAGAATTATCCTTTACTGGCCGTTGGCCACCCGTGGGAGGCCGGCTCTGCCGGGCGAATGGCGCCGCAGGCGCCCCGGTGGTGTCGCCCGGCCTCAGTGAGGCCACCGAACTTAATCTTCTTTACTGAGCCCAAGATCCCATGACCGACCAGAATAGCGAGCAATATCGTATCGACGAGGGCATGGAAGTCACCCTGCATTTCACCCTCAAGCTGGAAGACGGCACCGTAGTGGACTCCACCCGCGACAAGGCGCCCGCCACCTTTGCGGTGGGCGACGGCAACCTGCCGCCCGGTTTCGAGAATCCCATCAAGGGCATGGGCGCCGGGGAGAGCGGCGAGTTCGAGATCACCCCGGAGCACGCCTTCGGCCAGCACAACCCGCAGAACATCCAGGTGCTCAAGCGCGAGGACTTCGAGGACATGGAGCCCGAGGTGGGCACGGTGATGTCCTTCGCCGACCCCGCCGGCGGCGAGCTGCCCGGCGTGATCAAGTCGGTCGAGGACACCCGGGTGGAGGTGGACTTCAACCACCCGCTGGCAGGGCGTACCCTGACGTTTGAAGTGGAAGTCGTAGACGTGAAACCCGCTCAAACACACTGAGTCAACGCCGCTTTCCCGCTTTTCACAGGCAGATGCTCGAGCATCAAGGCAACGTAACCATGCAAGCTAATTCTTTGCAGATCAGGCTGGCCAATCCGCGCGGCTTCTGCGCCGGCGTCGACCGCGCCATCGAGATCGTCAACCGCGCGCTGGACGTCTTCGGCCCGCCCATCTACGTGCGCCACGAGGTGGTCCACAACCGCTTCGTGGTCGACAGCCTGCGCGAGCGCGGGGCGGTGTTCGTCGAGGAGCTCGACGAGGTGCCCGACGACGTCATCGTCATCTTCTCCGCCCACGGCGTCTCCCGCGCCGTGCAGGAGGACGCCGAGCGCCGCGGCCTCAAGGTCTTCGACGCCACCTGCCCGCTGGTCACCAAGGTGCACATGGAGGTGCTGCGCTACGCCAAGCGCGGCCAGGAGTGCATCCTGATCGGCCATGAAGGCCACCCCGAGGTGGAAGGCACCATGGGCCGCTATGACACCTCTCATGGCGGGCGGATCTACCTGGTGGAAGACGAGCAGGACGTGGCAGCGCTGGAGGTCAAGGACCCGGCGCACCTCTCCTTCGTCACCCAGACCACGCTCTCCATGGACGACACCGCCAAGGTGATCGACGCCCTGCGCGCCAAGTTTCCCGCCATCGACGGGCCGCGCAAGGACGACATCTGCTACGCCACCCAGAACCGCCAGGACGCCGTGCGTGACCTGGCCGCCGGCAGCGACCTGCTGCTGGTGGTGGGCAGCCCCAACAGCTCCAACTCCAACCGCCTGCGCGAGCTCTCCGAGCGGGTCGGCACCCCCGCCTACCTGATCGACAACGCCGAGCAGATCGACCCGGCCTGGCTGGAAGGCGTGACCTCGGTGGGCGTCACCGCCGGCGCCAGCGCCCCCGAGGTGCTGGTCAAGGGGGTGATCGAGCGCCTGGAAAGCCTCGGCGCCACGGCGCCCGAGGAGCTCGCTGGCCGCGAGGAGACCATCACCTTCTCCATGCCGCGGGAGCTGCGCGAGCGCCTCATTGCCAGTGATTAGCCGCCAGCGACTAGTCACCTAGTCCTTCCAGGTGCTACAAGGTTGGTTCTCGCCTGGCGAGACCCGTCAGTCGAATTTCAACAGGAATGCCGGGCCGATGCCCGGCATTCTTGATCCTGGTCCTGGCACTAACGACTGAGTTGCCACATACTGAAACCGAACGTAACCAGTCAGGGAGACGCCCCGCGTGATGCATCGCCGCCGACGCCAGCCCCCAACTCCGCCGCACACGGCACGCCGAAGCGCCGGCTTCACGCTGATCGAGTTGCTGATCGCCGTGGCCATCATCGGCATCTTGGCGTCGATTGCCTACCCGAGTTACACGGGGTATGTGGAGAGAGGTCGGCGAGCGGAAGCGCAGTCCTTCCTGATGGATATCGCTGGTGCGCTGGAGCGCTGCTACACGGACAGCTACAGCTATTCGAGCTGCACTCCGGCCACTACAGCCGAGAGCAATGCCAATGCCCAGAGCGATTACTACAGCTTCTCGATCACAGCCGATGGCAGCACTTTCGACGTTACGGCCACTCCTTCGGGCTCTCAAACGAGCGATGCATGCGGCACCTTGAGCGTCGATGAAACCGGAGAGACGGATGCAGCCCAATCCGGTTGCTGGTGACGGCATGTGGCAGCGCGGCTTCACGCTGATCGAGCTGCTTATCACCATCGCCGTGATCGTCATCATGGCGACGATCGCCATTCCGGGGTTTCAGAGCATGATGGCCACCAACCGGCTCAACAGCGATTACAACCAGATCCTCTCCGGCCTGTATCTCGCCCGCAGCGAGGCCATCAAGCGGAGGGAGGAAGTTTCCTTCGAGGTCATGGCCAGCTCGCCATGGGAGTATCGGGTCTACGTGACAGACGACGGAAGCGGTAGTGCCATTCGCATTCGTGAATCCACCGGCGATGAGGTGACGGTTTCGGACGGCAACGTCGTCGAGTTCGACAGGCTGGGGCGGATCGTCGAGAGCTCCGACTGCGATGGCGGATGCACACTGACGGTCACCCATGACACTGGTGACAGCAAGAGCATCGAAATCAGTGGGTTCGGCAGAATCGGTCGAGGTGGCTCATGAAGACGAAGCAGCAAAGCGGCTTCACCCTGATCGAAGCGCTGGTGGCGCTGGTGGTGCTTTCCATTGGTCTTCTTGGCGTTGCCGCCATGCAGATCAAGTCGCTGCAGAGTGCGCATGCGGGGTATCAGAGATCCGTAGCGACTTTGGCTGCCATAGATGCCCAGGAAAGAACATGGGCGAAATTGGCTGAACTGAATGGCTGTCCTAGTGGTTCGGACATTTCAGCCCTCTCCAGCGATTGGGTCGAGCAATGGTTCGGTGACGGGAAAATCATGTCGGATGCAGGAAATAGTCAGGTTTCGGAAGAAAAAGACTGCGAATACAAGGCAACGGTGAACTGGGAAGAAAACCGCCTTGAAGCAGGAGATGGACGCTTTGAATACCTATACCGTCTGCCGGATATCTCAGGGTAAATGCAATGGATGAGACAAGGCCGGCGCTGACATGCAGTGCGAAGCAGGGAGGATTCTCCCTAGTCGAGCTGATGGTGGCGCTGCTGATCGGCCTCGTCATCATTCTGGGTGCCGGCCAGTTTTTTCTGACAGGGTTTCAGAACTTCAGAAAAGTAGAGGAATTGGCTGATAAGCAAGCGGCGCTAACGTTTGCTGCTGATGTATTGCTTCGTGAGATTCGTCGTGGAGATTATGATTCAGATAAATATACTATATCTCCTTCGGTGAATGGTGATAGCTATAGTATCGTTTACGAAGGCGAGCCGGTTGTTGATGGGCTGTACGATGATTCAGATATTGTTGATGAATCGAGTTGGCCATATGTGATAACGCTTAAGTTGAAGAGTAATAATGAAAAGGGTTATGATGAGTTTGTATTTCACGCCATGAACCGTACGGAAGCCGTTGCCAATTGATGGGGTGTCATATGAAACAGCAAAATGGTGCTGCACTGGTCGTCGTCCTCTCCATGCTGACCATGTCGCTGATGCTCGGCCTTTCCGGTATGCAGTCGTCGCTGGTTGACGAGCGACTGGCGGGAAATTACAAGGCGACAACTGAAGCGCAGATGGTAGCGGAGTTGGCTGTTTCAGAAAAGATTGCTGATATAAAAGATAAAAGAAGTTTAACGACACTGGATTTCCATGAGGTTTCAGATATTGAAAGTGTGGATTTTAAACAAGATGGTGATCTCTGTACAGCCAGCCTGGAAAAGGCGAGTTGCTATTATGTATTAGGTAAATCAGTTTCGGAAAATGTTCATTTCGTCAAGGGCAAGGGGGTGATAGGTGGAGTGGGAGCTTCCCGTGAGGTCGTGGCAATCATTGACCCGGCTGGAGTAGGCTTCCTTGGCCTTTCGCCAAAAACGATACCTTCACCTATCGACTTTTTCAGCCCAGTAAGCTCGCAAGCAGAATATGATGGCACGAAAGAGGAAGAGCTTTATGGAAGAACTAATGCGGCAATCAGTACCATGGATGTTGCTTCAGCAGAAAGGATAATCGATTCATTGCTGGGTGATAATGATGATGATCCCGTTGTCGAGGATGGTGTGTACTTTCCCCCCGATGGTGCCTGTAAAGACACAGGTGGTCAAAATTATCGGCTATGCAATTATCGAGGTGGTATAGATAGCAATATATCCGAGCCAATATTAAGGGAAAGCAAGATTTCTGGGTTTCATGAGTTTATTGGAATGGTTTATGGCGAGGCCAACAAGATTGACTCACTCAGTGGTGAGTTGAGCGGCATTAACTTCTTGACAGGTAGAGACAGCTATGTGGCTCGTGTTGGCGGGTACGATGCTGAAGGCAGTTATGTAGAGCCCGATAGTGAGCATTTTTCAGGAGGTGTGGAAGGTAGCGGGATTCTGGTGGTTGATGGTGATATCGAGTTTAAGGGTGATCCCGGGTTTGATGGCGTGATAATTGTTCTGGGTGACTATTCCGTTAAAGGTGGGGGAGGGAGCGATTTTGATGGATCCATCATAACATCAAAATATAGCCGTCGTGGCGAAGACGGCGATTTGGGATATGATCCAGTGTCAATTGATATTTCTGGGGGAGGTGGTAATGATTATCGATATGACCAAGCTTCTTTGAATGCTGCATTTGACCTGCTGAGCCAGGAAGCAAAAGATAAGTGGCACTTCGAAAATGAGAGAGAAGATGATACCCTGATATTCGAAGGTAATTTCATTGGGGAGTGGTATGAGCCTTGAAGTAAACTTGAGCGCATGTCATCGATAATGCCCCGGCACAATCACCCGCTCCCCATTCGGCCCGACTTTCACATGCGTCGGCACATACACCCGCTTGATCACGCTCTTGCTTTTCCCATCGGCCATGGAGCGGCCCTCCCTGCCTGTGGATGTGTCTCATCACGCTACGCCTGGCGCGGGTGAGAATCAATTCCGCTGCCCGGCAGCATAGCCGTGATGCTGCTAACCTTTCCTCAGTATATGCCGATGGAGGCGCAGTTGACGCAAGGCGCCGTCCGTTCCGGGACTCGCAGGAGGGGCGATGCTGGATTACCCGGAGGGTCTGATCCACGATGTTCTGGGCATGACCGGTGTGGCCCTGTTCATCGGCGCCTATGCCGGCCTGCAGCTCGGTTTTCTGCGCGGTAACAACTACCCCTACACCCTGATCAACCTGCTGGGGGCGACCTTGGTGCTGACCTCGCTGTCGCAGAATTTCAACCTCTCTTCGGTGATCAATCAGGTCCTGTGGATCCTGATTAGCCTCGCCGGCCTGGCGAGGCTGTTGATACTGCGCTACCTGGTGCGCCTCAACGACGAGGAGCAGGCGTTCATTCAGGCCAAGTTCCCCGGCATGACTGCTCCCATGGCGCGCAGGCTGCTCAAGGCCGGGCGCTGGGAGAGTGCCGAGGCGGGCACCACCCTGGCCACCCAGGGGGAACGCATCGGCGCACTGATCTATCTCTCCCAGGGCCATGCCGAGGTCTGGTCGGGCGGGCGGCTGGTGGGCCACTGCCGCCCGCCGAGCTTCATTGGCGAGATGACCTGCTTCAGCGGCGAAGCGGCAACGGCCACCGTGACGCTGGCAGAGCCGTCGCGCTACTTCATCATCACCACGGAGGCTCTTCTGCGGCTCTGCCGGCGTGACCCGGAGCTTCGCATGATGCTCGACAACACCCTCTACCTCGACACCCGGATGAAGCTGGTGGCCGCCAATGAGCGGCTCCAGAGCGGCGTCTGAGGCATGGCCATCGCCCGGCTCTTTGTCAATTGACGTAACTGACTGTCATCGACTATTGGTTTTGACTGTGGTGATTTCCCATGGGCGGAAGGCGGGGCTCGCTTCACTGCTGGCGGCCCGGCTCGCGACGGCTCATTCCCTGACGAAGGTGGCTCGGCCATGTCTCAGCAAGCTCCCGTTCCCGAGGAAGGCGATTTTCCCGAGCAGTTCCTGTATGCCCGCAAGGGGCCCTGGCCGCAGCCATCGCCCAGTTACCCGCTTCAGTGCGCTGACGAGGTCCTGCATATTCCGCCGATGGAAGATCTGCTGTTCCAGCAGACCATCGGCAAGCGCTACCTCGAAGCGCAGCTGCAGTTCAAGCCGGTGGCGGCCCGGATGGCGGCTCGCCAGTTGGACAGCTGGCACGGCGTGGACGATGCCCGTTTCAACGAGATGATGCTGGAGACCCTGTTCACACGCTTCTACCGGCCGCTGGAGGAGCGGGATCGCGAGCCCTGCCCGGTCGGTCTGCCGTTCGATGAGGGCCGCTGGTGGAAGTATGACTTCTCGGCGATGCACCTCATCGACCCGATTCCCGGAACCCATGTCGCCGCGACCAAGGTCTTCATTCAGCAGCCGGACAGTCAGGCGCCCAGCGTGCGCTGCATTCAGCTGGGCCATGACGAGGGCCAGGCCGGTGTCTGGATTCAACCCGAGGACAGCGCCTGGGACATCGCCAAGCTCTACGCCCTGCAGGGGGCTTCCTACCACATCCTGTTCGTGGTCCATCCGGCGATTCATTTTCCCATGGATGCCGTCAACGCCATCACCAAGACCGCGATTCCGGTGGCGCATCCGCTGTTTCAGCTGTTCTCCCCGCACAGCACCTACGCCTTGCCGCTCGACCATGCCGTGCTGGAAAGCGCCGAGTCGGTGGTGGCCAACAACGCCCAGGGCACGCGCTTCGACCCGCTGACGGCCAACGGCTTCAACGTCAAGCAGCTGTTCGGGGCGGGCTACCGCGGCCTGCCGGCATCGCGCTACGGCAATGCCTATCCCGCCTTCGACTACATGCGCCCCCAGCTCGAGACCCCGGGGCGCTACGTCGCCTGGCTGAAGGGCTACTTCGACAACGCCTTCCTGCCCTTCACCCGTCGCGTGGCGGAACACATTCTCGCTTCGCCCGAGCAGAGCCGCTACGTGGCGAACTGGGCCCGCTACTGCCACGCCCATGTGCTGGGCTTCCCCGATGCCCGCGAGAGCCTCGAGCCCGAGATCTTGGCACATGCCATGGCCATCTACATCTGGAACAACTCGGTCGTCCATGGCGGGGATCACGAGAATTTCGCCACCGCCATCACCCACCGTGACCCCGAGACCGGCTATCGCAGTGCGGTCAACAAATGCCTGCGTATCCGGCGGGCCCCGCCTCGCGACTGCGAGGCACCGCCGGTCAAGCCCGGCGAGGTGTTCACGGGGGACGACCTGGCGCGTGCCGAGCTGGCCCAGGAGATGTTCTTTCGCACCTGGGCCATCCCGCCCAACCTGCTGGAGACGCAGTATGCGTTTCTCGACTCGGGGCTGCAGGCCGCGGCGGACCGGTTTCATGATGACTTGCGGCAGGTGAGTGCGGACATCGACAAGGGCCGGTACGGCGGCGTGCAATTCCAGCCGCTCCAGGCGGAGTCGCCCGACCAGTACGCGCACACCATTCCCGCCAGCATCCAGTATTGAACGCTTAGGCGACTTGCGGTCGCCAGAGGGCGAGATGTACTTACCCGGTTACCGCGTCGAGGCGCGACTGGCGGCAACCGCCACGACCCTGCTCTATCGTGGGCACTCCCCCGCCGGGGAGGCGGTGCTGATCGAAGTCCCCAGGCAGCCAACGGGGGAACTGCGCCAGCTGGCCCGCTACCAGCGCGCCTACGAGCTGGCGGGTGAGCTGCCGCCGGGCGTGACACCCGAGCGGTTGGTGGTCGTGCGCACCGATGCCGGGGTCGCCATGGTCTGGCGTGACCCGCCGGCGGTCCCGCTGCGCCAGCAGGTTCCCGCCGGCGGTCTGCCCCTCGACGCACTGCTCGCGGTATCCATCGCCGTGGCCCGCAATGTCCTGGCGCTGCACGCCGAGGGCATTGTCCATCTGGCCCTGTGTCCCGATACCCTCCTGCTCGACGCCACGGCCGAGCGAAGCCGGCTCGTCACCCTGGAATTCGCCTTTCGCCCCGAACAGGCGGGGGCGCTCGACGCGGTCGACCGGGAGAGGTCGGCCGCGCTCGCCTTTGCGGCCCCCGAGGCGTGCAGCGAACTGGCCATCGCGCCCGATTTCCCCTCCGACCTCTACAGCCTTGGCGCCATCTTCCACTTTCTGGCTGTCGGGTCACCGCCGTTCGCGGAAGCCGACCCGGCGGCCCTGGTCCATGCGCATGCCACACGCGTGGCCGCCTCGCTCACCGAGCAGCGAGCGGACCTGCCCCGCCCCTATGCCGAGCTCGTCGCCCGCCTGCTCAACAAGCAGCCCGACGATCGCTACCTCAGTGCCACGGGCTTGCTGCATGACCTGGAGGAGTGCCGGCGGCGGTTCCAGCGCACCGGAGCGATCCGTGCCTTCGCGCTGGGGCAGCGCGACGTGGCAATGCACTGTCGGCTGCCGGATCAGCTGTTCGGGCGCGAGCGCGAGGTCGAGCGGGTGCTGGCGGCGCTGACCGGGTCGCCCGCGACGCAGCGCGTGGCGGTACTCGTCTCCGGCCCCAGCGGGATCGGCAAGACGGCCTTGGTCCAGCACCTGCGCTACTCGCTGCGCGAGCACGGCATTCGCCTCTGGGCCGGCAAGTTCGACCAGTTTCGTCAGCATCAGCCCTTCCTCGCCTTCCTCGAGGCCACCCGCGGCATGCTGCGGCAGGCGTTGTCGGGACGAGAGGCCGAGGTCCAGCGGCTGAAGGAGCGGCTGGCAGCGGCGCTGGGCCCTCATGGTCGGCTGCTGACCGACGCCATCCCCGAACTGGCCGGACTGTTGGGCCCGCAGCCGGAACTGGACGAGGCCTCCCCGAACGAGTCCAGCCGGCGCTTCAACGGCGTGGTGGTGCGCTTTCTGCGCGTGTTTGCCGATGAGGTCGAGCGGCTGGTGCTCTTTCTCGACGACCTGCAATGGGCCGATCCCGCCTCCCTGGAACTGATCGGCACCCTGGTCGAGGCCCCCGACCTGGAGAACCTGGTGCTGATGCTGGGCTTTCGTTCCGACGAGCTGTGGTCGGAGCACCCGGTGCGCCGCCGCCTCGAGGCGGTGCGGGCCCAGGTAGCGCACTGCGAGCGCATCGAGCTGGGGCCCCTGCCCGAGGCGGCCGTGCGGGCCTTGCTCGCCAGGACCCTGTCGCGCGATGGGGACGACGTCGCCGAGCTGGCCCGCCATGTCCATCACGTCGCCAGGGGCAACCCCTTCTTCGTGCGCGAGTATCTCCAGGCGATGCAGGAGCGGGGCCTGATCACGCTGGATGCCGCGGCCGGATGCTGGCGGCTGGATCTGGCGCGACTGGGCGAGGCGCTGGTGCCGGAGAGCGTGACGCGCTTTCTCGTCGAGCGGATCGACGGCCTTTCCGCCCCGACCGTGGACCTGCTCGAGACGGCCTCCTGCATCGGCAGCACCTTCACGCTGCGCACCCTGGCCCAGGTCCACCTGCTCTCGCAGGGCGAGGCCGCCTCGCGGCTCGAGCCAGCCGTTGCGGCGAGCATCCTGGTGCCCCACGGGGGTGACCACCAAGTCTTTCAGGCGCTGGGGCAGCTCAAGGTGCCGGAGGCCGAGCTTGCCGGGCTGGAGTCGGCCCGTTACCGCTTCCGCCACGATCAGGTTCGCCTGGCGGTTCACGACCGGCTGGACGAGCGGCTGCGCGCCTCGCGCCACCTCAACGTGGTGCGCCTGCTGCTGCAGGCGCTGAGTCCCGAAGAACGGAAGGGGCGGGTGGTCGAGCTCTTCAGCCACGTCATCGACGGGGCCTCTCTGGTCGAGGCGCCGGCCGAGCGTCTGCGCTACGCCCGAATCGGCCTGCAGGCCGGCAGGGCCGTCTATCAGGCTCAGGCCTTCGCCACGGCGCGGCGCTATTTCCGCGTGGCCCTCGAGCTGCTGCCCGACGAGGACTGGTGCGAGCACCACGGCCTGGTGCTCGGCCTGAACAAAGGGCTGGCCGAGTGCGCGCTGGCCCTGGGGGAGGCGCGGCAGTGTGAAGCGCTGGCCCAGCACATGCTCGCTCAGACCCTCGACCCGGTGGACCGGGCCTGGGTGCAGGGGCTGCGCCTGCAATACCTGGCCGCCGAGCGCCGCTTCGAGGAGGCCAGCGACGTGCTGGTCGAGGCGGCCGGGTCGCTGGGGGTCAGGCTGGCCCGCAGGCCGCACCGCGGCCATGTGCTGATGGCCACGGTCAGGGCACTTCTCGACCAGTGGAACACCCCGCCGTCCCGCTATGCGTCGCTGCCTCCGGCGGAGGACCGCAAGATCATCGAGGCGGTGCGGCTGCTGGCGAATTCGGCCAGCACGGCCTATTTCAGCAATCCCAACATGCTGCCGCTGATCGGCATCCTCTGCACCCGGCTGAGCCTGGTGCACGGGCTCAACAAGAGTTCCGCCTACGGCTTCGCGGTCTGGGGGCTGGTGCTGTGCGGTGTCCTGGGCTGGATCGAGCGGGGCAGCGCATTCGGCGAGCTGTCGCTGGCGGTGGGGCGTCGCTATCCCGGCCCGGAACAGGCTCGGGCCGCCTTCGTGGTGCGCACCTTCATCCTGCACTGGACGCGTCCCTACGGCGAGGTGGCGGCTCAGCTGCTGGAGGGCTGGGAGTGGTGTCGCAAGGCGGGCGACGAGGAGACCGCGGTCTACAGCGGCGGGGCGGCCGTCTACACCTGGATGGCGGAAGGGGCCTCGCTGGACTTTCCCGCCCGCCATCCGCAGGTGATCGACTACCTCCGTGACGCCAATCAGCCGCACACGCAGCATTCCTTCCTGGCCTGGGCACAGCTGATGGCACTGCTGCAGCGCAAGAGCCTGCCCGAGGAGCTCTCGGGGCCCTGGTTCGATTTCGCCGCCCGCATGCAGGAGTTCGAGCGTGAGGACAACCGGGTGCAGCGGGTGATGAGCCTGCTGCCGGCCGCGATCCTCGATGTCCTGGCGGGGCGTCACGAGCGCGCCGAGCGGCGCTTCCGCCGGATCGCGGCGCAGGAAGAGGGGCTGGTGGGGCAGAGCCTGCTGGTGACGCTGGTCTTCTTTCGCAGCCTCAATACCTACCGCCTCGCGCCGGGCGCCGAGGCGCGCCGGGCCTGGCGCGACCTGCCCCGGCAGCGGCGGCGACTGCGCCGCTGGGCCCGGCATGCCCCCGACAACCTGGCGCATCGGGTGGCCCTGCTCGAGGCCGAGGCGCTGATCGCGGCCGGCCGCCACGCTGAGGCGGTCCTGACCCTGCATCATGCCGCCTCCCTGGCGGGGCCTGCGCTGCCGTTCTTCCAGGCCCTGGCGCTACAGCGGCTGGCCGAGGTGCTGCGCCTGACCGGCAACCTCTCGGAGGTGGCCCACCTCGGCCAGCGTGTCGTCGCCCTCTATGCCCGCTGGGGGAGTCCGTCGCTGGCGCATCAGGCGGCCAGGGCGCTGGACCTGGCCGAGGAGGCGCCGCTGGCAGACGCGGCGTCGCCGCTCACGGACGGCGGCAACCTGGACCTTCAGGGCCTGATGGGCGCGGTCGGCGCGATCTCCAGCGAGATCGACCAGGATGCGCTGCTGGAGCGCCTGATGACGACGCTGCTGCGCGCTGGGAACGCCGACCGGGGGCTGCTGGTGCTGCTGGACGAAGCCGGGACCCGTACCGTCGAGGTGGAAGCCGTCGGCGGCGAGGGCATCCGGCGGCTGGCCACCCCCTTGGCGGACTTCGAGCCCGTGGCAGGGCCGGTGGTCGAGCTGACCCTGCGCGGCGGCGAGCCGGTGGCGGTCAACCAGGCGCGCAGCGATGCCCTGGTCGCGGACAACGCGCACGTCGCGCGCGCCGGCGTGGAGTCGTTGCTGGGGGTGCCGATCTCGATTGCCGGCCGGGTGGCCGGGGCGATCTATCTCGAGAACCATGCCGCCGCGGGGGCGTTCCCGCCGGGCCGAGTGGCGATGATCCGCGCCCTCGGCACCCAGACCGGCATCGCCCTGGAGAATGCGCGCCTCTACCGTCGCGTCCAGGAGGCCCTGGTGCACCAGACCCACCTGGCCAAGGCCAATCACCGCTTCGTCCCCCAGCAGGTGCTGGCGTCCCTGGGCTACGAGAGCATCACCGAGGTGGAGCTCGACCATGCCGCCGAGCGGCAGATGACGGTGCTCTTCGCAGACCTGCGCGCCTTCACGCGCCTCTCCGAGGAGATCGGCCCCGGGGGGACCATCCGCGTCATCAACCGCTACCTGGCGCATGTCCAGCCCGGCATCACCGCCAACGGGGGCTTCATCGGCAGCTACCTGGGGGATGGCGTGCTGGCGCTGTTTCCCGACAGCGCCGATGCCGCCCTGCACGGCGCGATCGCCATGGCGCGGGGGCTCGCCAGCTACAACGACCGGCGTGGCGAGCTGCCCGAGTTGCAGTTCGGCATCGGTGTTCAGTCGGGCCAGGTCATCCTGGGCACCATTGGCGACCCGGTGCAGATGCAGTGTGGGGTGCTGGGCGATGCGGTAAACACGGCATCGCGGCTGGAGAGCCTGACCAAGCACTATGGCGCCGATCTGCTGGTGGGTGAGGGCACGGTGGCCACCCTTCGGCAGCGGGAGCGCGTTTCGCTGCGCTGTCTGGGGCGCGTCGCGCTGCGCGGGCGTAGAGAGGCGGTGACCCTCTACGAGTGCCTGGATGTCTATCCCGACGCCCGGCGCGCCACGCTGCTGGCGGGGCGTGAGGAGTTCGAGGCGGTGACAGCACTCTTTCAGGAGGGCGCCTCAAGCGCTGCGAGCCAGCGGCTGGCGGCCTACCTGGCGTCCTATCCGGACGACGTCGTGGCGCGTCGGCTCCAGGCCGACCATGCCGGGGTACTGCTGCCGCCACAGGCCCCGAGCTGAGCCGCTCACGGCCCTCGCCGGTCGCCTGGTCTCGTCGCCTTTCCCTGCACCGCGGCAATCCCTGGCGCGCACCGGGCCGCTTTTCGGGTATCCTTCAGTCAGTAATGATGCAACAGATTGTCGTTGTACGGTAACGGCAGTCCAGTACGGGGAATGACGAGGATGGTAGACAACCTGGAACCCGGAGACCGGGAACACGTCCTGATCATCGAGGACGATGAGCGCCTCGCCACGCTGACGCGCGACTACCTGGAGGCCAACGGCTTTCGCGTGACGCTGGAGGCCGACGGGGCGCGCGGTGTGGAGCACATCGTGGCGCTGCAGCCGGATTTGGTGATTCTCGACCTGATGCTGCCCGGCGAGGATGGCCTGTCGATCTGCCGCCGGGCGCGGACCGACTACTCCGGGCCGATACTCATGCTCACCGCGCGTACCGACGACATGGACCAGGTGCTGGGCCTCGAGATGGGCGCCGATGACTACGTCGCCAAGCCGGTGCAGCCGCGGGTGCTGCTGGCGCGCATGCGGGCGCTGCTGCGCCGCTCTGAGAGCAGCGAGGCCGCGGGCGGCATGCGGCTCACCTTCGGCAATCTGGAGATCGACAGCGCCACCCGCGAGGCGTGGCTCTACGGCGATCGCATCGAGCTGACCAGCGCCGAGTTCGACCTGCTGTGGCTGCTGGCCAGCAACGCCGGGCGTGTGCTGAGCCGCGAGGAGATCTTCTCGCAGCTGCGCGGCATCAAGTACGACGGTCAGGACCGCTCCATCGACGTGCGGGTGTCGCGGATCCGCCCCAAGATCGGTGACGATCCCAACCACCCGCATCGGATCAAGACGGTGCGCAGCAAGGGCTACCTCTTCGTCAAGGATGGCTGATGGCACTTCCCCGGGTCCTGGTCGACAACACCTTCCTGCGTGTCTATGTCCTGATCGCGCTGGTGCTGGTGCTCACCGGTGGCCTGGCAGTGGGGGGCTTCCTGCTCGTCGACCGGGTGCGCCGCGAGCACTACCACGAGCAGCTGGCCACCTCGCCCATGGCGCTGTTGACCGCCCAGCTGGCGGCGCAGCCCGAGGCCGAGCGTGCCGCCTGGCTGCAGCGTCAGGGACGCGAGCTCGACATCGCCCTTGAGCTGCACGCGCTGCCCTCCCACCCGCTGAGCTATTTCGAGCGGGCGCGCCTGGAGGCCGGTCGCACCCTGGTGGAAACGGGGGACGAGGGGGGCTGGGTCCTGCACCGCATGCTGCCTGGCGAGCCCCGCGTGCTGACCGCCCGGCTCTCCAGTCTCAGCGAGCATCAGCTGCTGGGGCTCGCCGGTATGCTGGGGCGCTGGCTGTCCGAGGTTCAGGGCGAGGCGCGCCGTGAGCGCCTCGAGCAGCTGCAGGGCTCGGCCATCCCTCTGGTGCTCACCGAGACGCCGCCGGAGGACCTGGAGCCGGGACAGCTGGCCCGCCTGCAGGATGCGGAGGTGGTCATCCGCCTGCTGCCCCAGCGCTGGGCGCTCTCCCTCTACTTGCGCCTGCCCACCGAGACGGCCGGCTTAGAATGGGTTCAGGTGGGGCCGCTCAATGCCTTCGAGCCCATGCCGCTGTCGCTGTCGATCCTGCTCGCCGTGATCATCCTGCTCGGCCTGGCCGGGGCCATCTACGTGATCGTGCGCGGCGTGGAGGCGCGCATGGCGCGTCTGGAGCTGGCGGCCACGCGCATTGCCAGCGGCCACCTGGATACCCGGGTCAAGGTGGAGAGCGGCGACTTCATGGGGCGGCTGGGCATGGCCTTCAACGGCATGGCCGCCCAGGTGCAGTCGCTGCTGCGCGCGCAGCAGGAGATGATCCGCGCCGTCTCCCACGAGCTGCGCACCCCCGTGGCGCGCATCCGCTTCGCCGTGCAGATGGTCGAGGACATGACCGACGATCAGGCGGTCCGCCGCCAGCTGGTCGGCATCGACAGCGACATCGAGGAACTTGACGGGCTGATCGACGAGATCCTCACCTATGCGCGGCTGGGCGGCGACCAGGTCCAGACCATGCCCATGGAGACCGAGCCCGTCGACTGCCTCGCCATGGCCCGGCGGGTGGTGGAGGCGCTGTCACCGCTGCATGGCGAGCTGCGCATCGAGCTGGTGGCGGACGGCGAGGTCGAGGTCGAGGCCGAGCCCCGCTATCTGCAGCGCGCCCTGCAGAACCTGGTGGCCAATGCCTGCAGCCATGCCCGCTCGGTGGTACGGGTGACCCTCGCGGCCGAGCCTCGCGCGGTGCGCCTGGACGTGGAGGATGACGGCCCCGGCGTGCCCGAGGCGCACCGTCAGGCGGTCTTCAAGCCCTTCGCCCGACTCGACGACAGCCGCACCCGCCGCTCCGGCGGCTACGGGCTGGGGCTCTCCATCGTGCACAAGATCATGGCCTGGCACGGCGGCAGCGCCATGGTGGACGACAGCCCCGAGCTCGGCGGCGCGCGCTTCACATTGCTGCTGCCGCGCCGTTCCCCGCCCCGCGAGACGTAGATTCACGCCGGCCGGATGCCGTCCAGCACGGCGAAGGAGGTCTCGCGGGCGGTGCGCAGGAAGTCTTCCATCCACGGCAGGGGGCGGCTCTCCTCGCGCACGGCGGCGAAGAGCGTGCTCCACACCCCGCCGTCGCCAAGCGGCACCGCCTTCACGTAGTCGCGCGCGAGATACTCCGTCAGCGCCCAGTTGGGCAGGGCGCACACCCCGCGGCCGCTGGCCACGAGCTGCATCATCATGATGGTGAGCTCCGCCGTGCGCACCTCCCGCGGCCGCACGCCGGCCGGGTCGAGGAACTGGGTGAAGACATCGAGGCGGCCGTGTTCCACGGGGTAAGTGATCAGCGTCTCCTCGGCCAGTTCTTCCGGTGTAACGAAGGTCCGGCCGGCCAAGGGGTGCTGGCGGGCCACCGCCAGCAGGCCCTGATAGCGGAACAGCGGCTCGTAGTGGATCCCGGCGAGCGGCTGGGGGTCGGCGGTGATCACCAGATCGAGCTGCTCGCGCGCGAGCGCCGGCAGTGGGTCGAAGTGGTGGCCACCGGGGATGTCGACCTCCACCTCCGGCCAGTGGTCGCGGAAGTGGTCGATGGTGGGCATCAGCCACTGAAAGCAGCTGTGGCATTCGATGGCCATGTGCAGGCGTCCCGCCTCCTGGCCGGCCAGTCGAGCCAGGTCACGCTCGGCCATGCGCACCTGGGGCAGCACCTGCTCGGCCAGGGCAAGCAGCCGCTGGCCGGCGCGGGTGAACTCCACCGGGCGGGTCTTGCGCACGAACAGCGGGCTGCCCAGCCGTTCTTCTAGGTCCTTGATCTGGTGGGAGAGGGCCGACTGGGTGAGGTGGACCCGCTCGGCGGCTTCCACCAGCGAGCCGGCGTCGCGCAGGGCGATCAGGGTGCGGAGATGGCGTAGTTCGAGCATCGAGTGAAATCGCTTCAAGTTGGAGATTAGAAAGTTTAGTTTGATTCACCGGGGGTGGCCAGCGAGACTTTACTGAATCATTCATCCAACAAAGGATTCACCATGACCATCGCTCATGTATTGGGCTACCCCCGCATCGGGGCGCAGCGCGAACTCAAGTACGCCCTCGAGGCCTACTGGCGCGGCGACAGCGACCGCGAATCTCTCGAGGCCACCGGCCGCGAACTGCGGGCGCGCCACTGGCAGGCCCAACGCGAGGCCGGGCTCGACCGGGTCACCGTGGGCGACTTCGCCTTCTACGACCAGGTGCTGGATCTCTCGGTGTCCCTGGGCGCCGTGCCCGAGCGGTTCGGCGCCGAGGCGGAACTCGCCCGCGGCGAGGTGGACCTGGACACCGCCTTTCGCATGGCCCGTGGCCGGGCGCCCAGCGGCACGCCGGCCGCCGCCTGCGAGATGACCAAGTTCTTCGATACCAACTACCACTACTTGGTGCCGGAGCTGCACGCCGGCCAGACCTTCCGCCTGGCCAGCAGTCGGCTGTTCGACCAGGTGGCCGAGGCTCAGGCCCAGGGGCATGCAGTGAAGGCGACCCTGCTCGGCCCGCTCAGCTGGCTGTGGCTGGGCAAGACCCGCGACCCGGGGCTGGATCGCCTGAGCCTGCTGGAGGCCCTGCTGCCCGTCTACGGCCAGATCCTGGCCCGTCTGGCGGAGCAGGGCGTGGAGTGGGTGCAGCTCGATGAACCGGCCCTGGTGCAGGACCTGCCACGCGACTGGCAGCAGGCCTACGAGGCCGCCTACAGCGTGCTGGGCCGAGCCCCGGTGAAGCTGCTGCTGGCCACCTACTTCGGCGGGCTGGGCGACAACCTGCAGGTGGCGGTGACCCTGCCGGTGGATGGCCTGCATATCGATGTCGTGCGCGCGCCCGAGCAGCTCGACGCCGTGCTCGACCGCCTGCCCGCCTACAAGGTGCTCTCGGTGGGGGCCATCGACGGGCGCAACGTCTGGCGCGCCGACCTGGCGGTGCTGCGCGAGCGGCTGGCCGCGGCCCGCATGCGCCTCGGCCAGCGTCTGTGGATCGCGCCCTCCTGCTCGCTGCTGCACGTGCCGGTGGATCTCGCCGGGGAGACGGAGCTGGACGACGAACTCACGAGCTGGCTGGCCTTCGCCCGCCAGAAGCTCGACGAGACGGTGACCCTGGCGCGCCTGCTGGACGGTCGCGCCACCGAGGCGGACCGGGCGCGGCTGGCGGACGTCACCCGGGCGCTGCAAGCGCGGCGCGACTCGCCGCGTCTGAAGCGCCCGGAAGTCGCCGCGCGGCTGGCGGGCGTCGAGGCTGCGGACCAGGAACGGCACAGCGCTTATCCCGTGCGCGCCGCAATCCAGCGTCGCGCGCTGGCCCTGCCGCTCTTTCCCACTACCACC
Source organism: Halomonas sp. NO4 (assembly GCF_010994375.1). Taxonomy (GTDB): domain Bacteria; phylum Pseudomonadota; class Gammaproteobacteria; order Pseudomonadales; family Halomonadaceae; genus Halomonas. The sequence goes on along the minus strand of NZ_WHMA01000005.1, from coordinate 146,717 downwards.
ATCGGCTCCTTCCCCCAGACTGCCGAGATTCGCGCCGCCCGCCGCGCCCACAAGGCCGGCGAACTCGCCACCGCCGACTACGAGGCGCGCATGGCGGCCGAGATCGCCGATGCCGTGCGCCGCCAGGAGGCGCTGGGGCTCGACGTGCTGGTCCACGGCGAGGCCGAGCGCAACGACATGGTGGAGTACTTCGGCGAGCAGCTCGACGGCTTCGCCTTCACCCGCCGCGGCTGGGTGCAGAGCTACGGCTCGCGCTGCGTCAAGCCGCCGGTGATCGTCGGCGACGTGAGCCGTCCCGGCCCCATGACGGTGCCCTGGAGCGCGTACGCCCAGTCGCTCACCGACAAGCCCGTCAAGGGCATGCTCACCGGCCCCGTGACTCTGCTGCAGTGGTCCTTCGTGCGCGACGACCAGCCCCGCGAGACCACCTGCCGGCAGCTCGCCCTGGCGCTGCGCGACGAGGTCGCCGACCTCGAGGCGGCCGGCATCCGCGCCATCCAGATCGACGAGCCGGCCCTGCGCGAGGGGCTGCCGCTGCGCCAGGGCGAGTGGCAGGCCTACCTCGACTGGGCGGTGGCGTGCTTCCGGCTCGCCGCCAGCGCCGTGGCCGATGCGACCCAGATCCACACCCATATGTGCTATTCGGAGTTCAACGACATCATCGGCACCATCGCCGCCCTGGACGCCGACGTGATCACCATCGAGACCTCGCGCTCCCACATGGAGCTGCTCGACGCCTTTCGGGACTTCGCCTATCCCAACGAGATCGGCCCCGGCGTCTACGACATTCACTCGCCCAACGTGCCAGAGGTCGAAGGGATGGTGGCGCTGATGGAGAAGGCCGCCGAGCGCCTTCCCGTCGAGCGGCTCTGGGTCAATCCCGACTGCGGCCTCAAGACCCGCCAGTGGGACGAGGTGGAGCCGGCGCTGGCCAACATGGTGAAGGCGGCGCGGGTGCTGCGGCGTCGCCACGGCTGACGCGGCGAAGCGTGCGGCGGCCTGGTATGCTGGCGGCGCTGGAATCCCGACCTGCAAGGAGCCTGTCATGTCGCTGTTCTCTGCTCGTGCGCCGCGCCCGGGTGGCGCCCCCCGCCTGTCGTTGATGCTCGCTGCCGCCGCTCTGGTGTCCGGTTGTGCCACCGCCCCCGCCGAGCGGGCGGTCCCCGAGGTCAGAGAGGCCGGCCAGGCAGCACGGCCCGGTGCCACCCGGGAGGTGGCGCCCACCGCGCCGCTGATGCCGTCGCTGCTGTTTCCCGGCGGGGCGAGCGAGTTCCAGGCGTGGCGCTGCACGCCGGCCCAGGATCTGGTCTCCGCGGTGACCGAGGAGGACCTGCGCCTGTGGTCCGCTCATGGCGCCTATCGCCTGTCGCCCGCCGTGGTGGCCAGCGGCTCGCGCTACCAGCAGGGCGATCTCAGCTTCTGGGCCAAGGGCGACGAGGCCATGGTGGAGAGCGCCAATGGCCGGCTCGACTGCACCGCCGAGCTGAGCCGCGATGCCCTGACGCGCCGCCAGCGCCCCGGAGTGATGTTCCACGGGCGCGGCAACGAGCCCGGCTGGACGGTGAGCCTGGCCCACGACGAGCCCGAGCTCTCGCTGGTGCTGGATTACGGCGAGCGCGAGGCCACCCTGCCGTATCGCGTCACCGAGATGGATAACGGCGCCGGCCGGGTGACCCTGGCCAGCGGGCGCGCCGACCGGCCCTTCACCCTCGAGCTGGAAGCCAAGGCCTGCTTCGACTCCATGAGCGGTCAGCCCTTCCCGGCCCGGGTGACCCTGACGATCGACGGGGAAACCTACCGGGGCTGTGGCCAGGGCATCGCCCCTATGGAGGGATGATGCGGTAGGCGCAGCGTCGTGCGCCGGCGAGCAGGTGCTCGTCGCGCTCGACGCTGACGCCGTCGCCGAGCACGGCGCGAAACACCGAAAGCTCCGCCTCGCAGAAGCGGGGACAGGCTCGGGCCGCGCTGCAGATCGGGCAGTGGTGCTCGATCAGCAGCAGGCTGCCGTCGCTCTCCGCCCGCCACTCGGCCATGTAGCCCTCGCGACTACGCAGCGCCGCGAGGGCGGCCACCCGCGCCTCGAGCGTTTCCAGTCCTTTCAGCGCCTGCCGATAGTGGGCCAGGGTCTCGCGCTCGCGGGCCGCCACCAGGGTGTCCAGCGCCTCGGGACCGAGGGTGTCGCGCACGCTGGCGATCAGCCGCGTGGCGAGCTCGGCATGGGTATCGGGGAAGTGGCGATGGCCGGCCTCGGTCAGCCGCCACTCCGCCTGGGGGCGGCCCACGCCACGGCTGCGGTTGCGGTGGGTGACCAGCCCCTGGCGGGCCAGCTTGATGAGATGCTGGCGGGCGTTCTCGCCGGTGGTGCCCAGCCGTTCGCCCAGGGCGGCGGCCGAGTCGGGGCCCTCGGTCTTCAGCAGGTGCAGCAGCCGCTCGGCGGTGCTGGACGGGGCGGGTTTTTCATTAGCATCGCTTGACATGGCGCCTGCGGGAATTAATCTAAGTGCTCGCTTGGAAAATAACCCCGGGGCGCGCCGCAGGCAAGTACGGCGGACCAGTCGGCCCCGGATCGACCGTGAAGCAAGGAGCGATAGAGCATGGCATTCGAACTGCCCGCACTCCCCTATGAGAAGAACGCGCTGGAACCGCACATCTCCGCCGAGACCCTCGAGTACCACTACGGCAAGCACCACCAGGCCTACGTCACCAAGCTCAACGAGCTGATCGACGGCACCGATAACGCCGACAAGTCCCTCGAGGCGATCATCCAGTCCAGCTCCGGCGGGCTCTTCAACCAGGCCGCCCAGGTGTGGAACCACACCTTCTACTGGCACTGCCTCTCGCCCAACGGCGGCGGCGAGCCGAGCGGGGCGCTGGCCGAGGCGATCGATGCCAAGTTCGGCTCCTTCGCCAAGTTCAAGGAGACCTTCACCGCCAATGCCGTGGGCAACTTCGGTTCCGGCTGGACCTGGCTGGTCAAGACCGACGACGGCGGCGTGGACATCGTCAACACCAGCAACGCCGACACACCCATCGCCCACGGCCAGACCCCGCTGCTGACCATCGATGTGTGGGAGCACGCCTATTACATCGACTACCGCAACGCGCGGCCGAAGTACCTGGAGAATGTCTGGAACGTCCTCAACTGGGATTTCGTGGCCCAGAACTTCAGCTGATCGCTGGCGCCGCTGCGGCACATTCGGTGACAACGAGGCCCTGCCGTATGGCGGGGCCTCGTGCTGTGCGGCAGCCGCCGGCTCAGCAGCCCTCGGGGATCGAGAGCCGCCACTCCGGGGCGACGAAGTGGCTGGTGCACAGCCGCGGCTCGCTGCCGATCAGGCGGCCGGCCAGGCGGCTCAGGGCCTCGCGGTCGGCGCGGCGTGGGGCGGGCAGCTGTTCGGAACTGGCCACCGGCTGCCAGCGTTCATCGGCCCGCGTGGCGAGCGTGAAGCGAAAGGGAAAGAAGCCGGGAAAGCCGAGGCGCAGGTCGGTGGCGACCAGCGTCGGCTCCCCGTCATGCGCCTGCACCTCATAGCGCAGGAAGGGGCCGGCGAACCATGCCAGGCGCGCGCCGTGGCGAGTGGCCAGCGCCGCCGGTGCGAGCTCGGCACCGCGGGTATAGGTTTCCAGCGCGGGCGGAACGTCGCCGTCGAAAAGGCCGATCAGGGCCTCGTGGTGGCGATCGCCGTCGATCAGCGTGGCGCGCCACAGCAGGATGTTGAAGGGCGTGGGCTGCACCAGCCGCGGGGCGTGTTCGAGGCCCTCGGCGGCGAGTACGGGCTCGAGGCGCTGCTCCACCCAGGCCTTGGCGCCCACCGCCAGCAGCAGGTAGAGACCGGTGAGCGCCAGCCCCCAGCGCGGCCCGCGCTGGCCATTGCCGGTGGCAAGCGCCGTGCCCACGCCCACCAGCAGGGCCAGGGTGACCAGTGGGTCGATGATGAACACCACCGGCCAGGCGGTGGGGCGCACGTCCAGCGGCCACCACAGCTGGGTGCCGTAGGTGGTCAGCGCATCGAGCAGGGGGTGGGTGAGCAGGCAGAGTGCGAAGAAGCTCCACCAGCGGCCCAGGGAAATGTCACGACTCACGGCCAAGCGCCGGGCGAGCACCGCCAGCAGGGTGGCCAGGCCAGTGAGCAGGAACAGCGAGTGCGAGAAGCCGCGGTGCCGGGTCACGTTGGCCACGGCGTCGCCGTAGTCGATCAGGGCGTCGAGGTCGGGCAGGGTGCCCAGCGCCGCGCCCAGCAGCACCGCCTTGCGGCCCAGGCGCCGGCCCAGCACGGCACCGCCCACGGCCGCACCCAAGGCGGCTTGCGTCAGGGTGTCCATCGCACGGGAGTCCTTCGGTGGCAGCGGATGTCCGCTATGATGCCAGGCGTGGCCCGGCGGTTCCTCCCGGGGTGAAACCCTCGCGGGGCGGGCCGGTCTCATGGCTGGCCGGCGGTCGTGGCGCCGCGGCTATTGGCAAGCGGCTCGCGCCTTGTCAGGATTCACCCAGCCACGTCGCTTCACTCGCGCAGGAGATGCTGCCCATGACCCGATTCGCCGTTCGCCGCCTGCCACGTCCGCTGCTGGCCGGCGCGCTGCTGCTGTTTGCCTCCGCCGCGGTGGCCGAGCCGCTGGTGGAGATGCACAAGGATCCCAACTGCGGTTGCTGCACCGCCTGGGCCGAGCACCTGGAAGCCGCCGGCTTCGAGGTGGCGATTCACGACACCCAGGACATGCGTGCCGTGAAGCTCGAGCACGGCCTCACGCCCGAGCTCGCCTCCTGCCACACGGCCACTGTCGAGGGCTACGTTATCGAGGGGCACGTGCCGGCGGCCGACATCAAGCGCCTGCTCGAGGAGAAGCCCGACGTGGCCGGGCTCGCCGTGCCGGGCATGCCCCACGGCACGCCGGGCATGGAGACCGGGCGCGTTGACGACTACGCCGTGCTCAGCTGGCGGCGCGATGAGCGTACGCCGGCAATCTTCAACGAGTACACCCAATAAGCCCAACCGAGAACCGGGCAGTCGCGGTCGAGCACACCTGAGGGGCGCCGGGGGTAGATCGAAGCGGAGGTCATTCGCCAGGGATGGCGAATGTAGCGCCCAAGGACGGGTTTACAGTGCCTCCGCGAAGGTCTACCGCCGGATCAGCCCCGGTCTCGGATGCACACTGCGAGTGCCCTGACCCGAGAAAGGAGTTGACCATGCAGTACCTGCACACCATGGTGCGCGTCAGCGACCTGGACGCCTCGCTGCGCTTCTACTGTGACCTGCTGGGCCTCAAGGAAGTGCGCCGCAAGGAGAGCGAGAAGGGCCGCTTCACCCTGGTCTTTCTCACCGCGCCGGAAGACGAGGCGCGCTCTGCCGAGCTCAAGGCCCCGGAGCTCGAGCTGACTTACAACTGGGACCCCGAGGAGTACACCGGCGGTCGCAACTTCGGCCACCTGGCCTATCGCGTCGAGGATATCTACGCGCTCTGCCAGCACCTGCAGGACAACGGCGTGACCATCAACCGCCCGCCACGCGACGGCCACATGGCCTTCGTACGAAGCCCCGACGGCATCTCCGTGGAATTGCTGCAGAAGGGCGAGCCTCAGGAGCCCAGGGAGCCGTGGGCGTCCATGGAGAACACCGGCACCTGGTAAGCCGGGACCCAGCGATGGAAGGAACCCAACGATGATCAAGCTGCGCCCCGCGGGGCTGGTCCTGCTGGTAGTGACGGCCCTGCTGCTTGTCGCTTGCGGCGGCCGGCCGGCGCCCGATGCCCGCCTGCCGGCTGACGATGACGACGTAGCCGGGCCGGTAGTGGGACCGCGCTGGAACCTGCTGCTGGTGGGCACCGACGAGCGGCTGTCCATGCCCGAGACGCCCCACTTCACGGTCTCCGGTGAGGGTCGGGTGAGCGGCAGCGACGGCTGCAACCGGCTCACCGGCCAGGTCCGCCTGGGGGAGAACCAGCGCATCGAGTTCTCCGAGCTGGCCACCACCCGGCGCGCCTGCCCCGAGGCCGAGGATGCCGAGCGCGTCACCGCCATGCTGGAGAACGCCTACCGCTACCTGATCGACCACGACCGGATGGTGTTCTTCGGCCCCGACCAGCGGGTGCTGGGGGGCTGGCGACGCGCCGACTGAGCCAGCCGCAACGCTGAAACGCCAATGGCCCGCTTGAGCGGGCCATTGGCGTTAATAAGAACCGGGGAAACAACTGCTTTGTGTCGCGAGCGAAGAGAGGCTGGTTGCCGCCGGAGCGCAGCCACCGGAGTGTAGCTTGCTACATGAGGATGGCGAGCACTGCCGGCGGCCAGGATATCGAGCGCAGCAACAAATCAGTGTTTCCTACAGCGCGGCGATCTTGTCGCGTTGTTCAACCAATACCCGTCGGGCGGCCTGGAAGTCGGCCAGCTTGCCGCGCTCCTTCTCCACTACTGCCTCGGGCGCCTTGGCGACGAAGCTCTCGTTGGCGAGCTTCTTCTCGATGCCGCCGATCAGCTTGTCCTGCTTGTCGATCTCCTTGGCGAGGCGGGCGAGCTCGGCCTCCTTGTCGATCAGCCCGGCCATGGGCACCAGCACCTCCATGTCGCCCACCAGCTGCGTGGCGGAAAGCGGCGCCTGCTCGGGGTCGTCGAGCCACTCGGCGCGCTCGAGCTTGGCCAGCTTGGCCAGGAAGGGCCGGTTGGCCTCCAGGCGCTCACGGTCGCTGGCGCTGCCCTTGGTGAGCAGCACCTCCAGCGGCTTGCCGGGGGCGATGTTCATCTCAGCGCGCACGTTGCGCACGGCGACGATCACGCCCTTGAGCCAGGCGATGTCGCGGCCGGCGGCCTCGTCGATCTTCTCCGGCTCGGGCTGCGGCCAGGGCTGCACCATGATCGAGTCGCGCCCCTCGCCTGCGGTCTTGCCGGCCAGCGGCGCCACGCGCTGCCAGATCTCCTCGGTGATGAAGGGCATCATCGGGTGGGCGAGACGCAGGATCGCCTCGAGCACGCGAACCAGCGTCTGGCGCGTGCCGCGTTTGGCCTCGGCGCTGGCGGCCTCGTCCCACAGCACCGGCTTGGAGAGCTCCAGATACCAGTCGCAGTACTCGCCCCACAGGAAGTCGTAGAGGGCCTGGGCGGCCTGGTCGAAGCGGTACTCCTGCATCGCCTTGGTCACCTGCGCCTCGGTGCGCTGCAGTTCGGAGACGATCCAGCGGTCGGCCAGCGACAGCTCCACCTCGCCGCCCTCGGCACCGCAATCCTCGCCCTCGGCGTTCATCAGCACGTAGCGCGAGGCGTTCCACAGCTTGTTGCAGAAGTTGCGGTAGCCGTCCAGGCGGCCCATGTCGAACTTGATGTCGCGCCCGGTGGTGGCCTGGGAGAGGAAGGTGAAGCGCAGCGCGTCGGTGCCGTGGGGCTCGATGCCCTCGGGGAACTCGTCGCGGGTGGCATTGGCGATGGCCTTGGCCTTCTGCGGCTGCATCAGGCTGCCGGTGCGCTTCTCCACCAGGCTATCCAGGTCGATGCCGTCGATCAGGTCGATGGGGTCGAGGACGTTGCCCTTGGATTTGGACATCTTCTGGCCCTGGGCGTCGCGCACCAGGCCGTGGACGTAGACCTGCTTGAAGGGCACCTCGCCGGTGAACTTCAGCGTCAGCATGATCATCCGCGCGACCCAGAAGAAGATGATGTCGAAGCCGGTGACCAGCACACTGGAGGGGTGGAAGGTACGGAAGTCCTCGCCGCGATTGGGCCAGCCGAGGGTGGCAAAGGTCCAGAGGCCCGAGCTGAACCAGGTGTCGAGGACGTCCTCGTCCTGGGTGAGGCGCGGCACGCCGAGCCGCTCCATGGTGAGCAGGGCGTCGCTGGTGAGTTGGGGCGTGTTGCCGAGCAGCTGGTCGAAGGAGCGCAGGCGCATGGCGGTGTCGAAATCGTCCTGCTCGTGCTCGATGAAGTCGGCCAGCTCGAGCAGGTATTGGCGGGTCGCCTCGACCTCGTTGCGCGCCACGAAGACGTTGCCGTCGACGTCGTACCAGGCCGGGATGCGGTGCCCCCACCACAGCTGGCGCGAGATGCACCAGTCCTGCAGGTCGCGCATCCACGAGAAGTACATGTTCTCGTAGTTCTTCGGCACGAACTCGATGTCGCCCTTCTCCACGGCTTCGATGGCGGGCTTGGCGAGGCTCTCCACGGCGACGAACCACTGGTCCGTCAGAAGCGGCTCGATGACGTCGCCTGAGCGGTCCCCATAGGGCAGGGTGTTGTTGACCGTCTCCACCTGCTCGAGCAGCCCGGCGGCTTCCATGTCGGCGACGATGCGCTTGCGCGCCTCGAAGCGGTCGAGCCCGGCGTAGGCTTCGGGCAGGGTGGTGTCGATGTCGGGCAGCGGCCGGCCCTGGATGTCGAAGGCTTCCGCCTGGGGGAGGATCGCGGCGTCCTGGGTGAAGACGTTGATCAGCGGCAGCCCCTGGCGGCGACCGACCTCGTAGTCGTTGAAGTCATGGGCGGGGGTGACCTTCACGCAGCCCGAGCCCTTTTCCATGTCGGCATGCTCGTCGGCGACGATGGGAATCCGGCGGCCCACCAGCGGCAGTTCGACGAACTTGCCCACCAGCGAGGCGTAGCGCGGGTCCTCGGGGTTGACCGCCACCCCGGTGTCGCCGAGCAGGGTTTCGGGGCGGGTGGTGGCGACCACCAGGTGGTCGAGGCCCGCGTCGGTGGTTACGCCGTCCGCCAGCGGGTAGCGGAAGTGCCAGAACTGGCCCTGCTGGTCGCGGTTCTCTACCTCGAGGTCGGAGATGGCGGTGTGCAGGGTCGGGTCCCAGTTGACCAGGCGCTTGCCGCGGTAGATCAACCCCTCGTTGAAGAGGCGCACGAAGACCTCCTGCACCGCCTTGTAGAAGCCGTCGTCCATGGTGAAGCGCTCGCGCGACCAGTCGACGCTGGCCCCCATGCGGCGCAGCTGGCGGGTGATGTGGCCGCCGGATTCGTGCTTCCACTCCCACACCTTGTCGATGAAGGCCTCGCGCCCCAGGTCGTGGCGCGTCTTGCCCTCCTCGGCGGCGACCTTGCGCTCCACCAGCATCTGGGTGGCGATGCCGGCGTGGTCGGTGCCCACCTGCCACAGGGTGTTGTGGCCCTGCATGCGCTTCCAGCGGATCAGGGTGTCCATGATGGTGTCCTGGAACGCATGGCCCATGTGCAAGCTGCCGGTGACGTTGGGCGGCGGGATCATGATGGAGAAGGGCGCGCCCTCGCCGGAGGGGGCGAAATGGCCGTCGGCTTCCCAGCGCTCGTACCAGCGGGATTCGATCTGCTCGGGTTGGTAGGTCTTGTCCATGGGCGTTCCGGGTCGAAGAGAAGGTGGCAGCGCGGCACGGCGCGACCCGCCGGGGCGGTGTCGCGGTGCGGGTGCGAAAAATGGGTTCGATTATAGCCTGTTGCGTCGGCCGGCGTCATGGGCGAGGAGTGTCGATACCAAGGCTGTCGCGGTTAGCGTGGGAGGGAGCTTCAGCTCGCGAAGCAGCGCGCAGCGCTGCCAGAACCGGGCGCCTGGCGGCACCTTCGCCCGATAAATCGGCCTCCCACCCTGATTTGCTACCCAAGGTAGAAAGCAGCCACTGCCATGTGCCCGGGGAGTGGGCTCAGTCCGATTGGCTGCGCAGTTGATGCGCCTGGACCGGATAGCCGCGCTGCTTGTAGGTCTGCCAGCAGGCGCGCTTGGCGGTGAGCACCTGCTGGTGCTGGTTGATGATCTCGGCGACTCGTTCGAAGCGCGAGAACCACTCCGGAATGTCCGGGGCCAGGTTGAGCAGTGCCTGGATGCCCCGGTCGGGCTCGGGCGGGCCCGCGTGGCCGATGGTCACCGCGACGCTGTCGGCCAGATCGCTGCCCAGCAGCGCATGGGGCAGGTAGGCGTCGGGGCGAAAGGTCCACAGCCGCTCGTCGAGGTCGTGTGCCATGGCCTCGTCTTCGGCGTGCAGGTGCAGCCGGTAGCCCTTGCCGTGGATCGTCTCGGCCAGCCGGCAGGCGAAGCCGAGACGCGCCTCGAGCGTTGTGTCGGGCAGGATGTAGAAGTCGATGCGGGTCACAGCTCGTTGCCGTTCTCCACGCTGCGCGACTCCTCCTCGCGGTCCAGCAGGTACTGGGTGAGCAGCCCCACCGGGCGGCCGCTGGCGCCCTTCTGCTTGCCGCTCTGCCAGGCGGTGCCGGCGATGTCGAGGTGTGCCCAGGGGAACTGATCGGCGAAGCGTGACAGGAAGCAGGCGGCGGTGATGGTGCCCGCCGGACGGCCGCCGATGTTGGCCAGGTCGGCGAAGTTGGAGTCGAGCTGCTCCTGGTACTCGTCCCACAGCGGCAGGTGCCAGGCGCGGTCCCAGGCGGTCTCGCCGGCGTCGAGCAGGTCCAGCGCCAGGTCGTCGTCGTTGGCCAGCAGGCCGGTGGCGTGGTGGCCGAGCGCGATGATCGCCGCGCCGGTGAGGGTGGCGATGTCCACCACGCTGGCGGGCTGGTAGCGCTCGGCGTAGGTGAGGGCATCGCACAGCACCAGGCGCCCTTCGGCATCGGTGTTGAGCACCTCCACGGAGAGCCCCTTGAGCGTCTTGATGATGTCGCCGGGCTTGGTGGCGCGGCCGTCGGGCATGTTCTCGGCGGCGGCGACGATGGCCACCAGGTTGAGCTTGGGCTTGAGCGCGAGGATGGCCTGGACGGTGCCGAACACGCTGGCGGCGCCGCACATGTCGAACTTCATCTCGTCCATGGCCTCGCCGGGCTTGAGCGAGATGCCGCCGGTGTCGAAGGTGATGCCCTTGCCGATGAGCACGTGCGGTGCCTCGTCGTCACTCTCGGCCCCCCGGTAGTGCATGACGATCAGCCGCGAGGGCTCGTCGCTGCCGCGACCCACCGAGAGCAGGCTGTGGGCGCCCAGGCGCTCCAGCGCCGCCTCGTCGAGCACCTCGACGCCGAGGGCGCCGTCCGAGGCCTGGCCGAGCTGCTCGGCGCGCTCGGCCAGGTAGCGGGGCGTGCAGACGTTGCCGGGCAGATTGCCCAGGGTGCGCGTCAGGTTGACCCCCTGGCCGATGGCGTCGCCGATGCGGGCACCGGCCTCGGCCGCCTGACGGTTGCCACCCTCGCTCACCAGCAGGGTCACGCGAGCCAGGCTGGGAGTCGGCTCCGGCTCGGACTTGAATTCGCTGAAGCGGTAGACGGCGCGGTGGGCGGCCTCGGCGACCATGCGGGCCTTCCAGTCGCAGGTGCGGTCGGCGATCGGCACGTCGGTGAAGGCCACGGCGGCATCGTCCACGGAGAGCCGAGCCAGCGAGGCGAAGGCGGCGTCCAGCGCCTTGCGCAGGGCGCCCTCCTGGCACTTGTCGCGGCTGCCCAGGCCCACCAGCAGCAGGCGGTCGGCGCCCAGACCCGGGGCAAAGGGAATCAGCTGCACGTTGCCCAGCTTGGCCTCGAAGTCGCCGCGCTCGATCAGCTGACCGATGAGCCGCTCGCTGGCGTTGTCGAGCTTGGCGGCTGCCGGCAGCAGTTCGCCGTCGGTGAATACCGGTAACACAAGGCAGGCCGTCTCGACCTTGGCGGGATTGGCCGTCTGAACGGGGAATTCCATGGCGACTCCACAAGACAAGCGTTGGGGTTACGAGCGATTGGGGTTACAAGCGTTGAGGGATTCTGGATAATGCCGGCACGGCGCGTGGCGCGTGCCCAATCACCCCAGTGTACCCAAGGCATGGCCCCAATGCATAAACGAGCGGCACATCGACGAACGGCATGATCATCTTCCGTTACCTGACCCGCGAGATCCTGATGACCATGGCGGCGGTGGCCGGCGTGCTGTTGCTGGTGATCATGGGCAGCCGCTTCATCCGCTACTTCACCAATGCGGCCGAGGGGGAGATCCCGGTCAGCATTCTCGGCACCCTGATGCTCTATCACCTGCCGGGCTTTCTCGAGCTGATCCTGCCGCTGGCCTTCTTTCTGGGCATCCTGCTTGCCTACGGCCAGCTCTACCTCAACAGCGAGATCGCCGTGCTGGTGGCCTGTGGCACCAGCCCCCTGCGCCTGCTGCAGGTGAGCCTGGTGCCGGCCACCGTGGTGGCCGTGCTGGTGGGGCTGTGCAGCCTGTGGCTGACCCCCGCCGGGGCCCTGCACAACGAGCAGCTGCTCGAAGAGCAGCAGAGCCGCCTGGACTTCACGGCGCTGGCGCCGGGGCGCTTCCAGGACTTCGGCGGCGGGCGCACTGCCTATACCGAGGGGTACGATGATGATCGCAGCCACATGCAGGAGGTGTTCATCAGCGAGCGCCAGCGGCGCCGTGACGGCACGCCGGAGAGCGCCGTGACCCGTGCCGCCAGCGGCTACCAGACCGTGGACGAGGAGACCGGCAGCCGCTTTCTGGTGCTCAGCGAGGGCGAGCGCTACAGCGTCGAGCCGGGGCGCCACGTGGCCGAGCGTCTCGAGTTCGCCACCTACGCGGTGCGCCTCTCCCAGGCCGGAGATCGCTCCGACCTCGAATCGCCGGAGCTGGTCTCCACTGCCTCGCTGCTGGCCAGCGACGAGGCACGAGCCCAGGCGCAGCTGCAGTGGCGGCTGTCGCTGCCGGTCATGGTGTTCATCCTGACCCTGCTGGCCATGCCGCTCTCCCGGGTCAACCCGCGTCAGGGGCGCTTTGCCAAGCTGCTGCCGGCGGTGTTCCTGCACGTCTGCTACCTGAGCCTGCTGCTCGCGGCCCTCGACGCCATCGGGCGTGGCGCGCTGCCGGTGGCGGTGGGGATGTGGCCCATCCATGCCGCCTTCCTGGCCCTCGGCCTCGGCCTGATGGTGCGCGCCCAGCGCCAGGGGATGGCGGGATGATCGTCGATCGCCTCGACCGCTACATCGCGCGCAACGTGCTCGGCGCCATCCTCGTCGTCCAGGTGGTGCTGCTGGGCCTCGACCTGGTGATCACCTACATCAACGACCTGGAGGACGTGTCCGGTGACTACGGCGCCTTCCAGGTGCTGCAGTACCTCTTCATGCGCCTGCCGTGGCGTCTCTACCAGTACGCGCCCGTGGCGGTGTTGATCGGCGCGCTGATCGGCCTGGGCAGCATGGCCTCGAGCAACGAACTCACCGTGATGCGCGCGGCCGGCCGCTCGCTGGTGCGCATCCTGTGGGGCGTGATGAAACCGGTGCTGGTGGTGGTGGTGCTCCTGCTGCTGATCGCCGAGTACGTGAGCCCGCGCACCGAGCAGTTCGCCAGCGCCTGGCGGCTCGAGAAGCTGCAGGGCGAGGGCGCCGTGCTCACCCAGCGTGGCGCCTGGCAGCGCGAGGGCGACAGCATCTACCGTTTCGGCGCCATCCGCGCCGACGACACCGTGCTCGACCTGACCCGCTACCGCTTCGAGGGGCATGCGCTGCGCGAGGCCACCGTGGCCCAGCGGGCGGTCTGGCAGGATGGCGCCTGGCAGCTGGAGGACGTGGCCACGACCCGCTTCCTGGAGGGGCGCACTGAGGTCGAGCGCCACGCGACCCGGCCCTGGGACACCCAGCTCAGCCCCGACCAGCTCGATCGCCTGCTGCGCGAGGTGCAGAGTCAAGCACCCAGCGAGCTGTGGGCCCATGCCAGCTACCTGCGCGCCCAGGGGCTGGATGCCACCCAGCCGCTGCTCTACTTCTGGCAGAAGCTGCTGATGCCGCTGACCATGGCCTCGCTGGTGCTGGTCGCCGCCTCCTTCGTGTTCGGTCCCCTGCGCACGGTGGCGGCGGGCACCCGTGTCTTCTACGGCGTGATCACCGGCCTCACCTTCAAGTACCTGCAGGACCTGCTGGCCCCGGCCTCCACCGTATTCGGTTTCTCGCCGGCCTGGGCGGTGCTGGCGCCCACCCTGCTGTGCGCCGCGCTGGGGCTCTATATGCTGCGCCGCAGTGGCTGAGAGTGCCCCTTTTGTAGAGATAAGGAGAAAAGAACATGCCGCGACGCTTCGACCACCTCGACGACGCCTGGCCCGCGGGACTGGGCCGGCGCCTGGGAGCCATGCTCTACGACGGCTTCCTGGTGGCGGCGATCTGGCTGCTGGTGGCCGTGGCCCACCTGGCCCTGTTCCGCTTCGTGATCGGCATCGGCGCCGAGGCGGTGGGAACCGGCCTGGCGCAGCGGCTTACGCTGCAAGCCCTGCTGCTTGCCAGTGCCTTCGCCTTTTTCGCCTTCTGCTGGAAGCGTGCCGGCATGACGCTGGGGATGCAGGTGTGGCGGCTGCGCGTGCAGACCCGCGACGGCCGACCCATCTCGCTCGCCCAGAGCCTGATCCGCTTTGCCGTGGCCTGGCTGTCCCTGGCCGCCTTCGGCCTCGGCTACCTGTGGGTGCTGTTCGATGCTGAACGGCGCAGCTGGCCCGACATCGCCTCCGGTACGCGCACCGTGGTGCTGCCCAAAGCGGCGCGGGGTCGATAGCCACCGTGCATGACTCCAGTCAGAAAATTTTCGATTTCCCCTTGCGACACGCCATGCGAATCATTTACATTCGATCTCGTGACGAACGGCGAGGTGCTGCAATGTACGTGTGTATCTGCAAGGGCGTGACCGACCACAAGATCCGCGAGTCCGTCGAGGGCGGCGCCCGCAGCTGGCGCGAGGTCCAGGGCGAGACCGGTTGCGGCACCCAGTGCGGCAAGTGTGCCTGCGTGGCCAAGCACATCACCCGCGAGGCCATCGTCAACGAGATGGCGGCCTCGGTGGACGACCTGGCCTACGCCGTCTGAGCTCCTTCCCCGCCGACACCCCTTCGCCGCGGCGTCGATAGCCAATCCTTCTCATTCTTGTTGATATTCTCCCAAGCTATTGTCGTGTTTGGACTTTTGGCCCTCGGTGGACAATACTGGGGGCACCTGCCGTGCGGTCCATTGCCGACACGGCTGCTATCCTGATCACTCAGGACCGTCCATTCCGTGATGAAGAGGGAGAGATCATGAAAGGTGATGCCAAGGTCATCGAACATCTCAACAAGGCCCTGGGCGCCGAGCTGGTGGCCATCAACCAGTACTACCTGCACGCCAAGATGTACAAGGACTGGGGCCTGCAGAAGCTGGCCAAGTGGGAGTTCGACGAGTCCATCGAGGAGATGCAGCACGCCGACAAGCTCATCGAGCGCATCCTCTTCCTCGAGGGCATGCCCAACCTGCAGGACTATGGCAAGCTGCTGATCGGCGAGAACACCCGCGAGATGCTCGAGTGCGACCTCAAGCTCGAGCACGAGGGGCGCCAGGGCTACATCGAGGCGATTGCCTACTGCGAGTCGGTACAGGACTACGTGACCCGCGATCTGCTGCGCGACATCCTCTCCGACGAGGAGGGTCACATCGATCACATCGAGACCGAGCTCAGCCTGATCGACAAGGTCGGTATCGAGAACTACCTGCACAAGCAGATGCAGGAGGCCGGCGACGAGTAACGCCTGCCAGCCATTCGGAACGTGATGCGCCCGCATCGGCCCTGCCGGTGCGGGCGCTGTCGTTGCGGCGTGCCGCTGCCCTGGGAAACGTCACCCGATGATCTACGCTGGTGCACAAGGACCGGCTTCGCCGCCTTTCGTGCACCGTTATGGCGATCTGAGCGCCCCGCAGCGCAACACCATGGCGTGCCGGGCCGTGGCGGCGGCAGGCTGGCAGGAAACCTGCATGGCAACAACGACAACTCCAAGACATGAGGGCACCATCATGAGTCGCTTTCTCTCCCGACTGGCCAGCCTGGTCGCCGGCTGTCTGCTCCTGACCCTAGTGGGCAGCGCCGCGGCCCAGGACGACACCACACCCATTCGCTTCCAGCTCGACTGGCGCTTCGAGGGGCCCTCGGCGCCCTTCTTGATGGCGGTCGAGCGCGGCTATTTCGCCGAGGAGGGGCTCGAGGTCCAGGTGGACTCGGGCAGCGGCTCCGCCGGGGCGATCAATCGGGTCGCCTCGGGGGCCTACGAGATGGGCTTCGGCGATCTCAACGCCCTGGTGGAGTTCCTGGCCGAGAATCCCGACGCACCCGGCATCCAGGGCGTCTACGTGGTCTACGACGGCACCCCGGCGGCAGTCTTCGCGCGCAAGGATCGCGGCATCGAGACACCGGCGGACCTGGCCGGCAAGTCGCTGGCTGCCCCCGCCTTCGACACCGGCTACCGCGCCTGGGGGATCTTCGCCGACGCCAACGACCTCGACGCGGACGCCGTCGAGTGGCAGAACGTCGACCCCACCCTGCGCGAGACGCTGCTGGTGCGCGGCGACGTGGACGCCATCACCGGCTTCTACTTCACCAGCCTGCTCAACCTGGAAGGCCGTGGCATGGGCGAAGAGGCGCTGACGATCATGCCCTTTCCCGAGTACGGCGTGCCGCTCTACGGCAACGCCATCGTGGTGCGCGAGGTGTTCGCCGAGGCGAATCCCGAGGCGGTGGCCGGTTTCCTGCGCGCCTTCAACCGCGCCCTCGAAGCGACCCTGGCCGACCCGGAAGGCGCCATCGCCTACGTGCAGGAGCGCGACCCCCTCATCGACGTGGACCTGGAGACCCGGCGCCTGAAGCTGGCCATCGAGGGCAGCATCGACACACCGGACGCGCGGGCCAACGGGGCGGGGGCCGTGGACGAGGCGCGCCTGGCCAACGCCATCCAACTGGTCGCCGACGCCTACGATCTGCCCGAGGTACCCAGCGCCGATGAGGTGTTCACCGACGCCTACCTGCCGCCCCAGGCGGAGCGGATGATCTTCCCCGGGCAGAACGAATGAGTTTCGTCAGTTTCGATCGGGTCAGCCTGGCCTACGACGACTCCGGCAACGCCATCGAGGACATCTCCCTCACCATCGAGGAGGGGGAGTTCGTGGCCTTCGTGGGGCCGTCGGGCTGCGGCAAGTCGACCTTCATGAAGCTGTGCACCGGGCTGCACGCGCCCACCGGCGGGACGGTGCGGGTCGACGGCGAGGCCGTGAGCGGGCCGCTGAAGATCGCCGGCATGGCCTTCCAGAACGCCAACCTGCTGCCTTGGCGCACCACCCTGGACAACGTCCTGCTGCCGCTGGAGATCGTCAAGCCCTACCGCAGCCAGTTTCGCAAGCGCCGTGCGGAGTTCGTCGGCTGGGCCCGCGAGCTGCTGCGCACGGTAGGCCTGGCGGGCTATGAAGACCAGTACCCCTGGCAGCTCTCCGGCGGCATGCAGCAGCGCGCCTCGATCTGCCGCGCGCTGATTCATCGTCCGCGCCTGCTGATGCTCGACGAGCCCTTCGCTGCGCTCGACGCCTTCACCCGCGAGGAGCTGTGGTGCGTGCTGCGCGATCTCTGGGAGGCGCAGCGCTTCACCGTGGTGCTGGTGACCCATGACCTGCGCGAGGCGGCGTTCCTGGCCGACACCGTTTACGTGATGAGCCGTCGGCCGGGGCGTCTCATCGAGCGGCGCCAGATCGAACTGGCGCGCCCCCGCGAGCTGGCCAGCACCTACGAGCCGGCCTTCACCGCCCTGGTGCAGGAGCTGCGTACCCAGATCGGCGAGATTCGCAGTGCCTGAGTCGAAGGAGAGAGCATGACCCGCAACGAGAAGCTGCGCGAGCGCCTGGCCCCCTGGATCGCGGTGGCGGCGCTGGTGGTCGTCTGGGAGGTGACGGTGCGCGCCCTGGATGTCCCCGAGTTCATCTTTCCCAGCGCCTCGGCCACCGCTCAGGCGCTGGTGGCCTTCGCCGGGCCCATCGGCGTGCACTCCTGGCAGACCTTCTGGACCACCCTGGCCGGGTTTGGCCTGGGCGTGGTGGTGGGACTGGCGCTGGGCTTTCTCATCGGCTCGTCGCGCTTTCTCTACCACGCCTGCTATCCGCTGCTGGTGGGCTTCAACGCCATTCCCAAGGTGGCCTTCGTGCCCATCCTGGTGGTGTGGTTCGGCATCGGCTCGATACCGGCGATTCTCACCGCCTTTCTGATCTGCTTCTTTCCCATCGTGGTCAACGTGGCCACCGGGCTCGCCACCCTGGAGCCGGAGCTCGAGGACGTGCTGCGCGTGCTTGGGGCGCGGCGGATGGATGTGCTGCTCAAGGTGGGACTGCCGCGTTCGCTGCCCTACTTCTTCGCCTCGCTGAAGGTGGCCATCACCCTGGCCTTCGTGGGCACCGTGGTCTCCGAGACGGTGGCCTCCAACCAGGGCATCGGCTACCTGATGATGAGCGCCGGCTCGCAGATGCGCATGGCGCTGGTGTTCGCCGGGCTGATCGTGATCAGCGCCATGGCCATGGTGATGTACGAGCTGTTCGCGGCGCTGGAGAAGCGGATGACGGGGTGGGCGCACCGCGGACAGCGCTAGGCGGCTCAGAACGCCTTCTCGAGCTCGAAGCGCGGCACCGGCTCGCCCTGCACCTCCACGGTCTCGGTGAAGTTGTCCAGCGGTCTCACCCAGAGGCCATACTCGCCGTAGAGCGCGCGATAGACCACCAGCGGTTCCTCGGTTTCGCTGTGGTGGGCCACGCCGAGCACCTCGTAGTGGTTGCCCTTGTAGTGGCAGTAGATGCCGGGGACGGGAAGGGAAGGGGGCATCGGGAACTCCAGCCTGAGGGTCATGGATCAGCTTTGTCGTCTTCATCGGCCGCCGCGGCGGCCTGCTTGGCCAGCCGCGTAAGCACCCGTGAGGCGGCGACGAAGCCGAAGCTGCCGGTGACGAAGGTGGCGGCGCCGAAGCCCGAGGCGCAGTCGAGGCGCGTCGCCTCGCCCTGGCCGGGCTTGGTGGCGCACACCTCGCCGTCGGCGCCGGGATAGATCAGCTGTTCGTCAGAGTAGACGCATTCCACGGAAAAGCGGCGTTTGGGATTGCGCGAGTAGCCGTAGTCGCGGCGCAGCCGGGCGCGCACCTTGGCGAGCAGCGGGTCGTGCTCGGTACGGGTTAGGTCAGCGATGCGGATGCGGGTTGGGTCGGTCTGGCCGCCGGCGGCACCGGTCACGGTGATCGGCAGCTTGTGGCGCCGGCACCAGGCGATCAGCGCCGCCTTGGCGACCACGCTGTCGATGGCGTCCACCACGTGGTCGGCATCCAGGGGCAACCGCCTGGCCAGGTTGGTGGGGGTGACGAAGGCGGTGTCGGCCACCACCTCGATGCCG
This sequence comes from Halomonas sp. NO4, assembly GCF_010994375.1. Lineage (GTDB taxonomy): Bacteria > Pseudomonadota > Gammaproteobacteria > Pseudomonadales > Halomonadaceae > Halomonas. The sequence continues at coordinate 127,671 of NZ_WHMA01000005.1, read as the reverse complement.
GGCTGGATGGCCCGGCAGCGCTCGGCGAGCACGTCCACCTTGGGGCGGCCGATGGTGCCGTCCAGGGCATGCAGCTGGCGATTGACGTTGGAGACGCAGACGTCGTCGAGGTCGATCAGCGTGAGCTTGCCGATCCCCGAGCGCGCCAGCGCTTCTACCGCCCAGCTGCCCACGCCGCCCACACCGGCCACCACCACGTGGGCGGTGCGAAAGCGCTCGAAGGCCCGGCGGCCGTAGAGGCGGCGGATGCCGCCGAAGCGCAGCTCATGGTCGTCCAGGGCGGGAGTGGCAGTCAGGTCGGTCATGGCGTGATCGGTTCGGCTTGGGGAGTACGGAGAGGCGCGTGACGAGCGGCGTTCACCGGCAGGTGGCCGGCCCAGCCGAAGCGCCGGAACAGCTGCGTCATGGGCGCATCCAGGGCTGCGCTGACCACCAGGCGATACGCTTCGACGGGATGGTCGAAGGCGAGTTCCACGGCAGCCAGCAGCAGGCGCGGGCAGGCCAGTCGCTCGGCGAAGAAGCGGTTGTGGTTGCCCTTGCCGTGCTTGGCGTCGCCGATGATCGGGTAGCCGCGGCGCGACAGGTGGCGGCGGATCTGGTGGCGACGCCCGGTGAGCGGGTGCGCCTCCATCAGCGAATAGCGGCTGGTCGGGTAGCGGTCCACGGCGACCGGCAGTTCCACGCTGTCGAGCCGGCGAATGGCGGTCTGTGCCGGCTGGGCGGGCATCTCGGCCTTGGGGCGATGGCCGTCCTCCTCGCGCAGCGCATAGTCGAGCCGCTCATCCTCGGGGCCGAGGCCGCGCACCACGGCGAGATAGCGCTTCTCGACGCGGCGTTCGGTGAAGGCCTCGCCCAGCCGCGTGGCGATCGCCGGGTCGAGGCCGAATACCATCGCCCCCGAGGTGGGGCGGTCGAGGCGGTGGGCCGGATAGACGCGCCGGCCCAACTGGTCCCGCAGCCGCTGCACCAGGAACTCGCGCTCGCCGCGCGCCAGGGCCGTGCGGTGCACCAGCAGCCCCGCGGGCTTGTGCACGACGACCAGGTGGTCGTCCTGATGGAGAATCGTCAGCGGTTCCGGCATACCGGTTCAGCGTGTTGCGAAAGGCCCGCCATTGTCGCCGTTGGGGGCTGAGCTGTCATCCGATGCGGTTAGCCTGGCAAGCATCGATTGGCCGCGCGATGGCGCTGCGGCTTGAAGTGACGCCGACGCCCCCCAACGTGGTGGGTAACCCGTCACCACACAGAGAGCAGGAGTCGCCATGTCTTCCACCGTACTGATCACTGGCGCCAACCGCGGCGTCGGCCTGGCCTTGGCCCGCCACTATCACGCCGCCGGCTGGCGCGTCATCGGCGTCTGCCGTGAAGCCTCCCACGAGCTGGCCGAGGTGTCCGAGACGCTCATCGAAGGCGTCGACGTGACCCGCCCCGAGGACGTGGCACGCCTGGCCGGGGAGCTGGCAAGCCGCCGCCTGGACCTGCTGATCAACAATGCCGGCCTGCTTCACGATGAATCACTGGGCGCGCTCGACTTCGACACCATCCGCACGCAGATGGAGATCAACGCCTATGCCCCGCTGCGCCTCACCGAGGCGCTGCTCGACAATCTCGGCGAGGGCAGCAAGGTCGCCAACGTCTCCAGCCGCATGGGCTCGATCGCCGACAACGACTCCGGCGGCCGCTACGGGTACCGCGCCTCCAAGGCGGCACTCAACGCCTTCGGCAAGTCGCTGGCCATGGACCTGGCGCCCCGCGGCATCGCCGTGATCCAGCTCCACCCCGGCTACGTGAAGACGCGCATGGTCAACTTCGGCGGCCTGATTCCCCCCGAGGAGGCCGCCGCCGGCATCGCCGAGCGCATCGCGGCGCTGACCCTCGAGACCACTGGCACCTTCTGGCACAGCAACGGCGAAGCGCTGCCCTGGTAGGCCCCGGGCAGCCGCTCGCTCGGAAACGCCACCCGATGTCATCCGGTTGCCATGCCAGGCAACCGTCGTCGCTGTCACGCTCTTGTCATGGCGATGTCGCATCCTCGTCTTATAACAGGGCGGTGAACGGAAGGCGCAATGACGGCACAGGAGGGGCAATCACTCAGGGCCATCCTTGAGGGCGAGCAGCTACGGGTGTATTTCCAGCCCATCGTCGACGTGGGGCGGCAGACGATCCACGGCTACGAGGCGCTGATCCGCGGCCCGGAGGGCTCCCCTCTGCGCTCCCCGGTGGCGCTCTTCGACCTGGCTACCCGGGCCGGCTCGCTGGTCGAGCTGGACCTGCTGTGCCGGCGCTTGGCGATCCAGCGTTTCGCAGCGCTGGGGCTGCCCGGGCGGCTCTTTCTCAACGTCATGCCCGCCACCATTGTCGAGCGCGACTTTCGCGAGGGGCTGACCCTGCGCTTCCTCCACGAGGCCGACTTGGCCCCCAGTCGGGTGGTGATCGAGCTCACCGAGCACATGCCCATCCACGACTACGCGCTGATGCGCCAGGCGGTGGCCCACTACCGCGAGATGGGCTTCCAGGTGGCGCTCGACGACCTGGGCGCCGGGCATTCCAGCCTGCGCCACTGGTCGGAGCTGCGCCCGGACTTCGTCAAGCTCGACCGCCACTTCGTGGCCGGCATCGACCAGGCGCCGGCCAAGCGCGAGTTCCTGCGCTCGATCCTCGACGTGGCGCGCAGCCTCGACTGCCAGCTGATCGCCGAGGGCATCGAGACCGAGCAGGAGCATCGCTGTCTGTGGGAGCTCGACCGCGGGCTCTCCCTGTTGCAGGGCTACTTCTTCGCCCGACCCAGCGCGATGCCGCCGTTGAGCGTCGACCACCTGCTGCCCGCCCCGGCGCCGCTGTGCAGCGAGCCGGTGCGCTGTGCCTGTGCCATCACCCGCCCCGTCGAGGCGGTCGCGCCGACGCTGCCCGTGCCGGCCCTGGTCGAGCGCTTTCGTGGCGAGCCCCGGCTGCGCTGCGTGCCGGTGGTGGAGCGGGACGGTCGTCCCCTGGGCGTGGTGCGCCGCAACGACTTTCTGACGCTGTTCACCAACCCCTTCAGCCACGCCCTCTATGCCCGCCGCCAGGTGTGCGAGCTCCTCGATACTCAGGTGTTGGTGACCGCCCAGGAGACACCGCTGGCCAAGCTCAGCCAAGAGCTGACCGACCGCCACGACCTCCAGCAAGAGGACTTCGTGATCGTAGACGATCTCGGCGTTTACCTGGGCATGGGCACCATCGTCGACCTGCTGCGCGAGATCACCGCCATCCAGGTTCGCCAGGCGCGCCACGCCAACCCGCTGACCGGTCTCCCGGGCAATATCTTGATCAACGAAACCCTCGCCCGGCGGCTGGCGAGCGGGGCGCCCTTCGCGGCGGTGTACTGCGACCTGGACAACTTCAAGGCGTTCAACGACGCCTATGGCTATGCGCGCGGGGACCGGGTGATCGTCGCCGTGGCGCACCTGCTCCAGACCCAGGTGGGGGAGGAGGACTTCGTCGGCCATGTGGGCGGCGATGACTTCGTGCTGCTTCTCGATCAGGCCTGCTGGCGTGACACCTGCCGGCGCATTCTCGACGCCTTCGCCGTCCTGGCTCCCGACTTCTATGACGCCCTCGACCGGCAGGCCGGCGGCATCCGCGTGGAGAACCGCCAGGGGGTGGCGACCTTCTACCCCATCGTCAGCCTGTCCCTGGGGGCGCGTCCCGTCGCCAAGGGCGAAGGGGGCAATGCCCTCGGCATCGCCGCCGAGCTTTCCGAGCTCAAGGCCCAGGCCAAGAAGCGCGCCGGCAACAGCCTCTTCGTCGACCGGCGCGGCCTGACTAGATGAGCGTCCGGCGCACTCGCGCCGAGACCGCTTCGCTGACCACCACGGTGGCGAGAATCACGATCAGGATGGTGGCCACCTGAGACCAGGCAAGGGTGTCGATCGACGACTGTAGCTTCATGCCGATGCCGCCGGCGCCCACCAGGCCCAGGATGGTGCTCTCGCGAATGTTGATGTCCCAGCGGAACACCGAGATGCCCCAGAAGGCCGGCAGCACCTGGGGCACGATGCCGTAGTGGATGATTTGGGAGCGGCTGGCACCGGTGGCGGTGACGGCCTCGGTCTGGCGGACGTCGGTCTCCTCGATGGCTTCATACAGCAGCTTGCCGACAAAGCCGATGGAGCGCAGGGCGATGGCCACGATGCCGGCCAGCAGGCCCGGCCCGATGATGGCCACCAGCAGCAGCGCCCAGATCAGCGAGTTGATCGAGCGCGAGGCAACGATGACGAACAGCGCCATGGGGCGCACCAGCAGCGCCGAGGGGGTGGTATTGGCCGCCGCCAGGAAGGCTACCGGTACCGCCAGGATGACGCCGCCCAGGGTGCCCAGGGTGGCGATGTTGAGGGTGTCCCACAGCGGTGCCAGCAGCTCGGGCAGGTAGTCGAGCCGTGGCGGGAACATGCGGCTGCCGATGTCGGCCGCCTGGCTCGGCGCGTCGGCGACGAAGACCCACATCGTGCCGGCGTTCATCACCTGCCAGCACCATACGAAGAGTGCCACCAGGGCCAGCCAGCCGGCCCACAGCGCCAGCCGCGCCTTGGGCGTGCGGAAGGACCACACTTGAGCGTAGTGGGTCGGCTCGTTAGCGATCGGATCGAGTCGGGTCATTGCAGATATTTCCTCAGATGACTGGAGCTGTACTCCACCAGCATGACGATGGCGATGACGATCAGCAGGATGGCGCCGGCACTGTCGTACTCGTAGCGGTCGATGGCGGTGTTCAAGGTGGCGCCGATGCCGCCGGCGCCGACGATGCCAATCACCGCGCTCTCGCGGAAATTGATGTCCAGGCGGTAGAGCGACAGGCCGATCAGCCGCGGCATCACCTGGGGCTGCACGGCGTAGTGGATCAGTTGCCACCAGCTGGCCCCGGTGGCGCGGATCGCCTCGGCCTGGCTGGCGTCGATCTCCTCGATGTCGTCGGCGAGCAGCTTGGCGAGAAAGCCGATGGAGGCGAAGGCCAGAGTGACGAAGCCGGCGAAGGGGCCGAAGCCGAACATGGCCACCAGGAAGATGGCGATGATGATCTCCTGGAGCGAGCGGCTCACCGCAATGATCGAGCGGCACACCAGGTAGACGGGTTGCGGTACCAGGTTGCGGGCCGCACCGATGCCGATGGGCACCGAGACCAGAATGCCCACCACGGTGGCGGTCAGGGTCATGGTGAGGCTTTCGATCAGACCCTGGCGGATGTCGCTCCAGCGGCTCACGAAGTCGGGCTGCAAGAAGCCCTGCATGAAACGCGCGCCGCGCTCCAGGCCCTCGACGACCCGCGATACGTCGACCTCCAGCGTGCCCACGGCCAGCACCAGATAGGCCAGGATGGCCAGCTGCAGTGCCTGGCGCCAGCCGCGGTCGGTGACGATCTGCGGGGGGCGGCGCCAGCGACGCGGATAGTGGCCGACTCCATTCATCCGGCACCTCCCGCCAGCGTCAGGCGATTGGCCTGTTCGGCGGCCTCGTTCTCTTCATGGGCGTGGCGCATGGCGGTCCAGTCCTCGGCGCCGTAGATGGTGGTGAGCTGGCTTTCCGTCAGCGCTTCGGGGCTGCCGTCGAACACCAGTTCGCCGCCGCGCAGGCCGACGATGCGGTCCATGAACTGCTGCGCCAGGGGCACGTCGTGGATATTGACGATGGTCGGCAGGTCGCGTTCCGCGCCGATTTCGGTGATCAAGCGCATGATCTGACGGCTGGTCTTGGGGTCGAGGCTGGCCGTGGGCTCATCCACCAGCAGCAGCTCCGGCTCCTGGGCCAGGGCGCGGGCGATGCCCACTCGCTGGCGTTGGCCGCCGGAGAGGGCATCGGCGCGCTTGTCGGCGTGGTCGAGCAGCCCCACCCGGTCGAGCAGGCGGTAGGCGTTCTCGATGTCGCGGCCCGGAAAGCGTCGCGTGAAGCTGCGCCAGAAAGGCACGTAGCCCAGCCGACCGGAGAGCACGTTCTCCATCACGGTGAGGCGTTCCACCAGGGCGTACTCCTGGAAGATCATGCCGATGCGTCGGCGCGCACGGCGCAGGTCGCGGCTACCCAGAGCGGCGAGGTCGGTCTCGCCCAGGCGGATCGCGCCGCTCGAGGGTTCCACCAGACGGTTGATGCAGCGGATCAGCGTCGACTTGCCGGCGCCGGAGGGGCCGATGAGCCCCATCACCTGGCCTTGCGGCACGCGGAAGGAGACGTCGCGCAGGGCCCTGTCGCCGGTGGCGCCGCTTCTGGAACCATAGGTCTTGGAGAGTCGTTGAATGTCTAGCACGGAAGTCTCCGCAATGAACGCAAAAGGCGGGCGGCCAGGCCGCCCGCGATCTCGCATGGAGAGAGGGCTCAGTTGCAGTCGTATTCGACCCCGTTGGCTTCGTCGATCTGGCGAATCACCGACCAGTGCTCCTGGAAACTGATGGGAATGAACTGCTCCTCGCCGTTGCGACCGAACTCCTCGGCCAGTGCGCTGCCTTCCCAGTCGAAGCTGAAGAAGGCTTCCTGGACCGCTTCCTGAAGCTCCGGCGTCAGGTTGTAGACGGTGCCGTAGCCGGTGGTGGGGAAGGTGTCCGACTGATAGAGCACCTCCACCTGGTCGGCGTCGATGACGCCGCGGTCGATCATGCGGTTCTTCACCGAGTTGGCGACGGTGGCCACCGCGTAGTCCTGGTTGGCCACGCCCAGCACCGAGTTGTCGTGCTTTCCCGAGAAGTCGACCTCGTAGTCCTCGCCGGAGGTCATGCCGAATTCCGAGGCCATCAGGGCGGTGGGTGCCTTGAAACCGGAGTTGGAGGTCTCGGAGGTGTGGGTCAGGGTACGACCGCGAATGTCCTCCACCTCACGCACCTCGGAGTCGGGGTAGGTGATGATCTCCATCTCATAGCCGAAGCTGCCGTCCTCGGCGGCCATCATGGCGAAGGGGCGAAAGCCCGCGCAGGCCACCGCCAGGGGGTTGGAGCCGGTGTTGAAGCCGGCCACGTGCAGGCGCCCGGCGCGCATGGCCTCGATCTGGGCGGCGTTGGACTGCACCGGGAAGAACTGCACGGCCTTGCCGGTGACTTCCTCCATGTGCTCCAGGAAGCCGGCCCACACTTCGGCGTAGACGGCGGGATCCTCCACCGGGGTGTAAGCGAACACCAGGGTGTCCGGGTCGAGCCACTGTGACTCGTCCTCGGGGATATCGGCCACCAGGTCGCCGTCGTTGTCGGTGTAGCGCTCGCTCAAGGCGAAATCGGCCTGGACAGTGGTGATGCCGGCTGCGAAGGCCGTGGCGGCAATGGTGGTACCGAGCAAGAGGCGGTTGCGGAGTACGAATGGCATGGGGCTCACCTGTGTTGGGATAAGGAACACAGGCGTCATGCTGGAGCGAGCGTGTGACAGTGCCGGGTCAGGGAGGTGACGACGCGATGAAGTCGCGATGAAGTCGCGATGACGGCGCCGTCATGCGTGGTGATTACTGCCACCCGGGCGCGACGGTGGGCCAAGTCCCTGGCAGGCAGTGCCGCAAACGAGCGTGGCCTGACCGGCAGGGTCAGCGAAACCCTGGTCGATTCCGCACCGATGGCCAGTCTGCTCCGGATCGCTCCGATTCGGCAGATGCTGATTTGACAACCCCGGTCCCCCTGCTAGGCCTAGTTTACTGGCCAGCGCGCGGTCCACCGCCCGTGTTGACTGTGCCGACGTGAACACAGGCCGCGGGAGGTCATCATGAAACGCACGACCGAAAGGAAATGGCGGGGGGTGGTGATGTCGCTGCTGGTGTCCGCGGTATCAGTCCCAGCACTGGCCGGGAATCCAGCACCATCGGAGATGGGGCATCCCAACGCGAAGAGCCTCGGCATCTACATCGGCAGTGAGCTGACCGAGGACGGTTCGACCCTGCTGGCCGGTTTCGGCCATGAGCCCTCCAGCCACTGGATCGAGATCGTGCCGCGCCAGGCCCATCCCCAGGGAGCGACCTGGAAAGTAGGCGTGACCGACCAGGCGCGCATTCCCGGCGAGCTGATCGAGATTCCCCAGGCCGAGGTGACCTACAAATACATCAGCTCCAACTACTCGGAGTTCGCCGGCTTTCCGCCGCCGTTGACCAACGGCGGGCTGAACGAGCACGGCGTGGCGGCCCGCGATATCTGGTCGCCGTCGCGCCCGGAGCTGGTGGAGAGGTCGGAAACCGCCGCCGAGCAGTCCCCGCAGACCGGCCCGCAGTACAGTGACCTGGCCAAGGCCATCATGGAGCGCGCCACCACGGCCCGCGAGGCCGTGGAGATCATCGGGGGCCTGATCGACGAGCACGGTTTCTCGACCTATGGCGGCAACTCTCACCTGATCGCCGATGCCGAGGAGGGCTGGGCGTTCATCAACTACGCCGGCGGCGAGGGACTCTGGGTCGCCGAGCGCCTGGGCCCGGACGAGGTGCGGGTGATGTACCCGGGGTATATCCACGATTTCCCCGTCGACCACGCGTCGAGCGACGACTACCTGGCCTCCGACAACTTCGTCGCCGTTGCCCGCGAGCAGGGCTGGTGGGACGGCGAGGGCGAGTCGTTCAACGTCCAGGCCGTCTACGGTCAGCCGTTTCCGGCCGAGGACCCGGGCGACTTCTACCCGGCATTCTACACGGCCGGACGCAACCCGCCGGAGCGGGAACGGGAACTGCGCGAGATGGCGCCAGTGAGCCTGGACGACATGCTCGCCTACGTGCGCGATCCGCGCTGGTCCACCGACTTCTCGGGCTACGGCCAGGTGGCGCACTTGCGCCCGGACGTGCCTCCCCAGCTTCAGACCCTGTGGGTGGCGGTGACCAGTGCCATCACCACGCCCTTCGTGGGCATTCCCGTGGGTACCGAGGAGGTGCCGCCGGAGTTCCAGCAACACCGCTACATGACCAAGGACGCGGATTCCCACTTCATCGACCCGGACTACGGCCCGCTGGAAGCCACGCGCTACGCCACGCGCACCTTCAAGCGGCTGCTCTACCATACCTGCGAGCACCCCACCGACTTCCTGCGCCCGGTGACCGCCGAACTCGAGGCCTTCGAGCGGGAGCTGATCGCCGAACGGGCCAGTGTCGAGCAGCGTGCCCTGGGGCTGTTCGAGGCGGGCGAGAACGCCAAGGCGCGGGCCCACCTGACCTACCAAGTGAAACAGCGGCTGCTCGACGGCCTGGCGCTGGGCGAAGACCTGGTACGCGCCGTGGAGCGGGAAACCCGTGCCAAGTACGGCATTCGCCGGCCCGAAGGCGAGGCGCAGGAGGGCGAGACGACCCCGGCCACCAGCCAGCCGATGGCGCGCCACGGCTGGGGTGCCATGATCCACTGCTACGAGCCGGCGCTGGACGAGTACCCCAGCGAGCACGGCCGCTACGATGGCTACGCGGGGCTGGTGCCTTGAGTGCGCGGGCAGGATGGCGGCCGCTGGTCACCCCGCCAGCGTGAGGCTCGCCACGGCGAAGGCGTAGCCGATGGCGCCGCCGGCGATCACGTCGCTGACGTAGTGCAGGCCGAGCCCCACCCGCGACACGGCGATCAGCAGCGTCAGCGGCACCAGCACCGGCAGTAGCGCCGGGGCGTGATGGGCGGTGAGCACGCAGAACAGCACCGCGTGCATGGTGTGGCCACTGGGGAAGCTGTAGCGGTCGCGGGCCGGCTCGCGGCAGGTGATGCGCGAGCCGAAGGTGATGAAAGGGCGCTCGCGGCACAGCCGCGTCTTGACCAGGCGATACACGGCAATGGCGAGAAGGGCGGTGAGGCTGTACTGCAGCAGGTAGGCCAGGCCCGCCGCGTCGTGCAGCCAGGGTTGGGCGACGATCAGTGCCACCCACACCGGCCAGTCGCCGAGCTTGCTGGCCAGGCGCAGGGTGGCGAGCCAGGGGCGATAGAGGCTGAAGCGGGCGATGCGCTGGCAGAGCTGCCACTCCAGCAGGTCGAGACGCTCAAACACCGCAGGCGCGCGTGGTTTCATGGGGGCTCTCCCGGGCGTGGTCGAGAACGGCGAGGAAGGTGTCGGCAATGGCCGACCAGCGGCATTCCAGGGCGCGCTGGCGTGCGGCGCGACCCAGCCGGGCATAGCGTGCCGGCTGTTGACCCAGGGTGACGGCCGCCCGGCGAAAGGCGTCGTCGTCGCCTGGCGGCACGACCACGCCGTTGCGTTCCGGGGTGAACAACTCTGCCGCCGCGGCATGGCGGTACGCGACCACGGCCAGGCCGCTGGCCATGGCTTCCAGCACCACGTTGCCCCAGGTCTCGGAAAGCGAAGGGAAGAGAAAGAGATCGGCGCTGGCGTAGTGGCGGGCCAGCGCCTCGCGCGGCACGAAACCGGTGAAGTGCGCCTCGGGCAGTGCCGCCTCCAGCCGGGCCCGCGCCGGCCCGTCGCCCACGATGACCAGCGCCATCTCCGGCCGCGCCTCCCGCAGGGCCAGAAAGCACGTCTCCAGCAGCGCCAGATTCTTCTCCCAGGCGAGCCGGCCCACGTAGAGGGCGACCGGCGTATGGGCATCGACGCCCCAGCGCTCGCGCAACTCTGGGTCGCGATGGGCCGGTGAGAAGCGCTCGCCGTCGATGCCGCGCGCCATTACCGCCAGGTTGGCGAAGCCGCGCTCGGCCAGTGTTTCTGCCTGGGCGTGGGTGGGGACCAGCGTCGCCGCGCAGCCATTGTGGAAGCGGCGCAGGCCAGCGAGCATGGCCGGGGCCAGCCAGGGCAGGCCGTAGGCACGGCAATAGTGATCGAAGTTGGTGTGCCAGCCCGCGACCACCGGGATGCCCAGGCGGCGAGCAATGCGTCGCGCCGACCAGCCGAGCGGCCCCTGGGTGGCGAGATAGACCACATCGGGGCGCTGCTCGCGCCACAGGCGAAGCAGGCGACGCGGGGCGGGCAGGCCGATGCGTACTTCGCGGTAGCCGGGCAGCCCCAGGCCGCGCACCTGCAGCTCCGCCTGCATGCCGGCGCGCCGTTGCCGGTGCCGGGCCAGGCGTGGCCGCGGCCGGATCAGCTGCAGGGCGATGCCACGACCGTGCAGCTCCTCGGCGAGGTGGTTGAGCGTGTGGGCGACGCCATTGATGTCGGGGGGCCAGGTCTCGCTGACCAGACAGATGCGCATGGGGCTTCCTCGTCGTCGGTCGGCCGGGATGGTCTCGACCCCAAGGGTGCCGGGCCGCCATGACGACGCGGCGACAGCGGCGTGATAAAACCATGACAGGGCAGGCCCCACGGCCGAGCCAGGGGCGTCTTGTCATATCGCTACACGCTGATCCACCATGGTCGGCTCGCCGGCGCCGGCGAAATCCGCGATGCTGAGGGGTCACGCTGCCCGGAGTCCGCCATGAAGCTGTCGCCCGCCTACCGCCTCGCCGCCACCATTCTCCACGGCTTCGACGAGTACCGCTCGCGCTTCAAGGCGATCACCGCCGACGCCAGCCGCCGCTTTCGCGACGCCGCCTGGCGCGAGGCGCAGCAGGCCTCGGCGGAGCGCATCAACCTCTACGAGCAGAAGGTGAACGAGACCCTGGAGCGCCTCGAGACCACCTTCAGCGAGGAGGAGCTCACCCACTGCGAGTGTTGGCGCGAGGCCAAGCAGCACTACGCCGAGCTGATCAGCCAGCGCCTCGACTACGAGCTGGCCGAGACCTATTTCAACTCGTTGTTCTGCTCCGTGTTCCACCACCGCCACATCCGCAATGACTGGATGTTCGTCTACAGTTCCCGGGACACTGCCGCGCACCGCTCCGGCATCGAGCTGTGTCGGCGTTTTGCCGTCCATGGCGACTGGAACGCGGCGGTGCGCTGGGCCCTGGCGGAGGCGCCCTTCGAGACCCCCTTCGACGACCTGGAGCACGATGCCGGGCAGGGCGGCGACTTCCTGCGCGGCCATCTGCCGGCGGCCATCCTCGATGCCGCCGATGCCGAGGTGGAGCTGCTCAAGAGCGTCTTCTACCGCAACAAGGGAGCCTACCTGGTGGGGCGCATCCGTGGCGGGGGTACGCAGGTGCCGCTGGTGCTGCCGGTGCTCCACGACGAAGGGGCCGGCCTGCACCTCGACACCGTGCTGATCGAGTCGGACGAGGTGTCGATCATCTTCTCCTTCACCCGCGCCTACTTTCAGGTGGAGGTGGCGGTGCCGGGCGAGTTCGTCAACTACCTGCGCGAGCTGATGCCCGACAAGCCCGCCGGCGAGCTCTACGCCGCCATCGGCTTCTTCAAGCACGGCAAGACCGAGTTCTTCCGCGCCCTTAACCAGCAGGTGGCCAAGCGCGAGGACCGATTTATCATCGCCCCCGGGGTGCGCGGCATGGTGATGGCGGTGTTCGTGCTGCCCTCCTTTCGCACCGTGTTCAAGATCATCAAGGACCGCTTCGACCCCACCAAGGAGATGAGCCGCGAGGACGTGCGCGAGAAGTACCGCCTGGTCAAGCGCCACGACCGTGTGGGGCGCATGGCCGACACCCAGGAGTTCTCGCACTTCATCGCCCGCCAGGACCACTTCGACCCGGCGTGCCTGGAGGAGCTGCTGCGCGTGGCGCCTTCCACCGTCTACCTTCGGGGCGACAAGGTGATCATCGAGCACTGCTACACCGAGCGCATGATGACCCCGCTCAACCTCTACCTGGAACAGTGCGACGCCGCCGAAACGCACGCCGTGCTCAAGGACTACGGCAACGCCATCAAGCAGCTGGCGGCCGCCAACATCTTTCCCGGCGACATGCTGCTCAAGAATTTCGGCGTGACCCGCCACGGCCGGGTGATCTTCTACGACTACGACGAGATCTGCTACCTCACCGAGTGTAACTTCCGCCATATCCCCGAGCCCATGTACCCCGAGCAAGAGCTGGCCGACGAGCCTTGGTACTCGGTGGGGCCGAATGATATTTTTCCCGAGGAGTTCGGCCCCTTCCTGTTCGCCGACGTGCGCCTGCGCAAGCTCTTCTACGAACTGCACCCGGAGCTGTTCGACGCCGACTACTGGAAGGGGCTTCAGCAGGCCATTCGCGATGGGCGGGTGATCGACGTCTACCCCTATCGGAACAAGCAGCGTTTCGCCGCCAGCGAGGGCAATGGCCTGGTTTACTGAATCATCACGGCCACGCGGCAAGACGCGGCCAAGCAAGACGAGGAGTGCGCAGTGGGCGAGTCGCAGCAGCCCCATCTGGTGGTGCTCACCGGTGCCGGCATCAGCGCCGAGAGCGGTATACAGACCTTCCGCGCCAGCGACGGCCTGTGGGCCGACCACCCCATCGAGGCGGTGGCCACCCCCGAGGCGTGGCAACGCGATCCCGAGCGCGTGCTGCGCTTCTACGACATGCGCCGCGACCAGGTGCGCCGCGCCCGCCCCAACCCCGCCCACAAGGCCCTGGCCGACCTGGAGCAGGCCGGCTTTCGGGTCAGCATCATCACCCAGAACATCGACGACCTGCACGAGCGCGCCGGTTCGCGGGATGTGCTGCATCTGCACGGCGAGATACTCCAGGCACGCTCCTCGGTGGACCCGCGCCTGCGCTATCCGCTGCGCCGTGGCGGCATTCGCCTGGGCGATGTGTGCGACAAGGGCAGCCAGCTGCGCCCCGATGTGGTGTGGTTCGGCGAGAGCGTGCCGCGCTTCGGCGAGGCGTGCGAGATTGCCGCGGCGGCCGACCTGCTGCTGGTGGTGGGCACGTCGCTCGCCGTGATGCCGGCGGCCTCGCTGCTCGACCGGGTGGGGCTGGAAGCGCCCTGCGTGCTGGTCGACCCCGAGGCCCACGCCCTGGCACCGCCGGGCGTCACGCGTCTCGACCGGCCGGCGGGCGAGGGCGTGCCGGCGCTGACGCGTCACTGGCAGCGCGAGGGGCGCCTCTGGGTGCCGGAGACGCTGCTCGAGTAGACCAGGGACGAGGGACGAGGGACGAGGGACGAGGAACGAGGGGCGAGGAGCAAGGGGCTGCTCCGGCGCCACTGGCTACATCGCGACTCAGCACTGACCCGGTGGTCAGGCGTGTTAGAATGCCGCCCCCTGTCGAGACGAAACGAGTCCCATGTCCGATCGCTTTTCCCCGGATGCCCTCGCCGAGCCTCCCGCCACCGGGCTCTCCCATGCCCCCGCTACCGGGCTCTCCCATGACCCCGCCACCGGGCTTTCCCATGACCCCGCCACCGGTCATCCGCGCCCGCCGCGGCGCGAGTTCAAGGCGCGCGGCAGCTTCGTCGAGCGCTGCCCGGACTGCAACCTGCCGGCACTCAACTGCCTCTGTCCCTACCGGGTTGCTGCCGAGAGCGTGGCGCGGGTATGGCTGCTCACCCATCCCCTGGAGCACCACAAGCCGACCAACACCGGGCGGCTGATCCGCGACGTCCTGCCCGGCACCGAGGTCTTCACCTGGTACCGCACGGCGCCGGATGACCGCCTGCTGGCGCTGCTGGCCGACTCGCGCTATGCGCCCTTCGTGATCTTCCCCGACGACCAGCCGGACTATGCCGACCGCGTGGTGGGCATGGACAGCGTGGCACGCGCCAAGGGGGAGGACAGAATTCCGGTCTTGATTCTGCTCGACGGCACCTGGCGCCAGGCGCGGCGCATCTTCCGCAAGAGCCCCTACCTCGACGGCCTGCCGGTACTGCCCCTGCGCACTCGGCGCCAGACCCGCTACCGGCTGCGCAAGCCGGCCTCCAGTGACCACCTGTGCACCGCCGAGGTGGCCGCCGAGCTGCTGCACCAGTCTGGCGACGGGCTGGCGGGTCAGGTGCTCGACGACTACTTCGACGTCTTCAACGACAGCTACGCCGCCAGCCGGCGCTTCGAGAAGCTCGGGACGCCGACGGCTGCGATGCAACGCCTGCTGGCGCGGCGAGGAGAGTGGGGATAGAAAGAAAGTCCCGGGCTCAGCCGGGCAGGCTGAGCAGGGCCTCGGCGATGCGGAAACCGGCGATCCAGGTGCCGGCGGCGGAGCCCAGGGTGGCGAACAGGAATACCAGCAGGGTGCGCGAGACGCGGTTGCGCCACCAGCCCTTGAGCGCGGTGACGTCGTGGCGCAGGGTCGAGAAGTCCCGCACCTTGGGCTTGCGTAGGAAGAGCTCCACGCCGGCGGCCACGAAACCGGCGCCGATGGTGGGGTTGAGCGAGGTGAGCGGCGCGGCGACCACGGTGGCGGCCACGGTCAGCGGGTGGGCAAGGGCGAACAGCGTGGCCACGCCCGAGAGCACGCCGTTGATCACGAACCACTCGCCGATCAGCTGCCAGCCGAGCTCGGTGTTGCGCGAGAAGCCGATGGCGAAGCCGGTGAGCACCAGGGCGGTGACCACCCAGGGCAGCGCATGCCACAGGCGAGACGGCGGGGGCGTGGTTTCCAGCGCCTCGCGCTCGACGGTGGGCGCCTTGGGCAGCGGTTGCTCGAGCTGCTCGGCCATGCCCTTGAGGTGGCCGGCGCCGATCACCACCAGCACGTGGCGATAGCAGCCCGGTGGCGCCTGCTCGGCGAGGCGCAGCACCATGTAGCGGTCGCGCTCGGTGATCAAGGGCGTGAACAGCGCCTCGGACTGGGCGGCGAATTCGCTGAAGGTCGACTCCAGGACATCGCCCTCCTTGAGCCGCTCGATCTCCTCGCTCGACACCTCCTGACGCGACAGCACGCTGCCCAGCAGGCCCGAGAACAGCGAGAAGCGCTGCCACCAGGGCACGTTGTGGTAGATGCGCTTCAAGGTGATGCCCACGTCGCGGTCGATCAGCAGCAGCGGTAATCCATCGCGGCGCGTCTCCTCCAGGGCGGCGCGCATCTCAGCGCCGGGCTCGATGCCCGACTGCTCGGCCACGCGCTGCTGGAAGGCGCCCAGCGCCAGGCTCGCCGCCACCATGCCGGCCTTGCCCTGGCGGAAGATGGCGAAGAGGTCCTGTTCGCCCAGGGCGTCGGGGTTGCTGAGATTCTGGTGGCGCGAGTCGCACAGCTCGATGGCCACGGCATCGAACTCGCCGGAGCGAATCAGGCTGCGCACGTCCGCGGCGCTCTCGGCCGAGACGTGGGCGGTGCCCAGCAGGGTATAGCGTGTCCCCCCCACCTCGATGACGCGGTGCGGGCCGCTGATGGCACTGGCGGACGAGGAAGCAGTCACGGGGTCCTGGGGGGCGTTCATGGGCGCTCGCAGTGAAGGCTGGAACCGCCGATTATCCATGAAGTGGCCCGGCGGGCCAAACCCGGCCTACTTTCTCCAGAAGGCCGGGGTAAACAGCACCAGCACGGTGAAGATCTCCAGGCGGCCGAGCAGCATTGCCACCACCAGGATCCACTTGGTGACGGTCGGCAGGTCGCCGTAGTGGGCGCTCGCCTCGCCCAGCGCCGGGCCCAGGTTGTTGAGCGCCGAGCCTACCGTCGACCAGGCGGTGACCTGGTCGACGCCGGTGGCCATCACGCCCACCAGCATCAGGAAGAACAGCAGCAGATAGACCGAGAAGAAGCCCCACACCGCCTGGGCGATGCCGTCCGGCACGCTCACCTTGCCCACCTTCACCGAGATCACTGCGCTGGGATGGATCAGCCGCATCACCTCGCGCATGCCCTGCTTGAGGATGAGGATGATGCGGATCACCTTCATGCCGCCGCCGGTGGAGCCGGAGCAGCCGCCCACGAAGGCCGTGACGAAGAGCAGGAAGGGCAGCGCTCCGGGCCAGGCGGAGAAATCCGCCACCGCGAAGCCCGCCGTGGTGGCCACCGAGACCACCTCGAAGAAGCCGTGGCGCAGCCCGCGCTCGATGCCGTACTGCTCGGTGAGCCACAACGACACCACGGTGATCACCGTCAGCCCGGCCAGGAAGAGCAGCAGGAAGCGTGCCTCGGGATCCTGCACGTAATGCTTGAGCTGGCGGCCGCGCCAGGCCAGGAAGTGCAGGCTGAAGCTCATCGCCGAGACGATCAGAAAGCCCGCGCAGATCAGCTCGATGGCGGCGCTGTCGAAGTGGCCGATGCTGGCGTCGTAGGTGGAGAAGCCGCCGATGGCCACGGTGGAGAAACTGTGGCCCAGGGCATCGAACCAGTCCATGCCCGCCGCCATGTAGGCCAGCATACAGGTCAGCGTGAGGGCGGCGTAGATGTACCACAGCGCCTTGGCGGTCTCGGTGATGCGCGGGGTGAGCTTGGAGTCCTTCAGCGGCCCCGGAATCTCGGTACGATAGAGCGCCATGCCCCCCACGCCGAGGGTCGGCAGGATCGCCACGGCGAGCACCACGATCCCCATGCCGCCCAGCCACTGCAGCTGCTGGCGGTAGTAGCGGATCGACTCGGGCAAATGCTCGATGCCGGTGATCACCGTGGCCCCGGTGGTGGTCAGCCCCGAGAAGGACTCGAAGACGGCATCGGTGAAGGCGAGCGCCGCCTCGCCGGCAAACATCAGCGGCAGCGCGCCGAACAGCGCCAGCACGCTCCAGAAGAGCGCCGCGATCAGGAAACCGTCGCGGGTGCGCAGCTCGCGGTGGGCCCGGCGGTTGGGCAGGTAAAGTACCGCCCCGGTGGCCACGGTGATCCCGATCGCCACCATGAAGGCCTCCGACTGACCGTCGCCGAACAGCCAGGAGATGAGGATCGGCGGCACCATGGTCAGGCTGAACATCATCAGCAGCAGGCCCAGGATGCGCAGGATCATACGCAGGCTCATGGCGTTCCCTCGAGGGCAGGGAGCGCAGGCGTTGCGGTCCGCCACGTCGGCTCGCGGCTCGGCAGCGTCGGCAGAGCTGGTAACCGCATCAGAAGAACGTCAGCCCGACCTGGAAGAGACGCTCCACCTCGCGGATGCGCCGCTTGTCGATGACGAAGAGGATGACGTGGTCGCCGGATTCCACCACCACGTCATCGTGGGCGATCAGCACCTCCTTGCCGCGCACGATGGCACCGATGGTGGTGCCCTTGGGCAGGTCGATCTCGCCGATGGCGCGGCCCACCACCTTGGAGGATTGGGTATCGCCGTGGGCGATGGCCTCGATGGCCTCGGCGGCGCCGCGGCGCAGCGAGTGAACGTTGACGATGTCGCCGCGGCGCACGTGGGTCAGCAGGCTGCCGATGGTGGCCTGCTGCGGCGAGATGGCGATGTCGATCTCGCCGCCCTGGACGAGATCGACGTAGGCGGCGTTGTTGATTAGGGTGAGCACCTTTTTGGCGCCCATGCGCTTGGCCAGCATCGACGACATGATGTTGACCTCGTCGTCGTTGGTCAGGGCGCAGAAGATGTCGCAGTCCTCGATGTTCTCCTCTTCCAGCAGCCGCTTGCTGGTGGCGCTGCCGTGCAGCACCACGGTGCGGTCGAGGCGCTCGGAGAGCACCGTGCAACGCTCGATGCCGTGCTCGATGATCTTCACCTGGTGGCTGTGCTCGAGGTGCTCGGCGAGGCGCTCGCCGATGTTGCCGCCGCCGGCGATCATCACCCGGCGGAAGTCGCGGTCGACCCGGCGCAGCTCGCTCATCACCGCGCGGATATCGCGCCGCGCGGCGATGAAGAACACCTCGTCGTCGGCCTCGATGGTGGTGTCGCCGCGCGGGATGATCGGACGGTTTCGGCGGTAGATGGCCGCCACCCGGGTGTCGACGCTGGGCATGTGGCGGCGCAAAAACCCCAGCTCCTGACCCACCAGGGGGCCGCCGTAGAAGGCCTTGACCGCGACGAGCTGCACCAGGCCCCCAGCGAACTCCAGCACCTGCAGGGCGCCGGGGTGCTCGATCAGCCGGCGGATGTGGTCGGTGACCACCTGCTCGGGGCTGATCAGCACGTCGATGGGAATCGCCTCGTGGGCGAACAGTCCCTTGCGGGTGAGGTAGGCGGTGGCGCGCACCCGGGCGATCTTGGTGGGGGTGCGGAAGAGGGTGTGGGCCACCTGGCAGGCGATCATGTTGACCTCGTCGCGGCTGGTCACCGCGATCAGCATGTCGGCATCCTCGCAGCCTGCTTGACGCAGCACTACGGGGTAGGAGCCCGGCCCCACCACGGTGCGGATGTCGAGCCGGGTGTGCAGCTCGCGCAGCTTGTCACCGTTGGTGTCCACCACGGTGATGTCGTTCTCCTCGCGGGCCAGGTGTTCGGCCAGGGTGCCGCCGACCTGGCCGGCACCGAGAATGATGATTTTCATGGGGCTTGCTGTCCGCTGTCCGGGCGCCGGAATCGACAGCGGCGCACCTTGTGCGCCGCAACACATTAGCGACTAGCATAAACCAGCCGCCCGGTGGGGAACAGGCCCACCCGGCCCGCGGGCTTCAGTCGAGGGTGAAGCCGATCCGCAGGGTGACTTGCCAGTGGGCGACACGGCCGTGCTCGATGTGGCCGCGGGTGTCGGTGACCTCGAACCAGCGCATGCCGTGCAGCGTTTCCGAGGCCTTGACGATGGCGCTGTTGATGGCGTCCTCGATGCCCAGCTCCGAGGAGCCGGTGAGTTCGATGTGCTTGTAGGTATGCTGGCTCATGCGTGCCTCCCGTGGCTTCCGGTCCAGTGGGTTCAGTCGGTTGCCTTTCTCAGTCTGGCATAAAAGAAGCCATCGTGATGATCGGGGCTCGGCAGCAGCTGACGCCCCACGCCCGCCTGCTGCCCCCAGCTCAGGTCGGTGGGCATGGTGTCCCGGGCATCCGGCGTGCGCGCCAGGAAGCTGCGGACCTGGTCGCTGTTTTCCTCCGGGAGCACCGAGCAGGTCGCATAGACCAGCGCGCCGCCGGGGCGCAGCAGACCCCAGAGGTTGTCGAGTAGGCGGCGCTGCAGTTCGGCCAGCTTGCCGATGTCCGAGGGGCGGCGCAGGCGCTTGATGTCGGGGTGGCGGCGGATCACCCCGGTGCCGGAACAGGGCGCGTCGAGCAGGATGGCGTCGAAGGGGGTAGTGTCCCACCAGTCGCGAGCGGTGGCATCGGCATGCATCAGGGTGGCCGAGAGACCGAGGCGTGCCAGGGTATCCTCGACCCGGGCCAGGCGCACGGCGTCGCTGTCGAGCGCGATGAGCTCGATGTCGAACAGCTCCAGCAGGTGGGCGGTCTTGCCGCCGGGGGCGCAGCAGGCATCCAGTACCCGGCCCCCGGGGCGCGGCGCCAGGCTGGGGCCGAGCAGCTCGGCCGCGAGCTGGGCGGCCTCGTCCTGTACGCTGACGTCTCCCGTGGCGAAGCCAGGCAGCGCCTGAACGTCGCAGGGCGTGGCCAGCACCAGGCCGTCCGGGGAATGCGTGCACAGGCGCGCCTCGATGCCGGCATCGGCAAGGCGGGCCAGGTAGGCCTCGCGGTCTCCACGGCGGCGGTTGACGCGCAACGTCATCGGCCCCGGCACGTTGTTGGCCTCGGCAATGGTGCGCCAGTCGTCGGGCCAGGCCTGACGCAGCGCCTTGAGCAGCCAGCGCGGATGGAGCAGCGCCACGGCAGGGTCGCGGTCCACTTCGGCCTGCAGCGCGGCGGATTCGCGCTGCAGGCGGCGCAAACAGCCGTTGATCACCCGGGTCGCCCACTCCTTGCCGAGCAGGCGAGCGGCGCCGGCGGTCTCGCCCACCGCGGCATGGGCGGGAATGCGCAGGTAGAGCAACTGGTGGATGCCCAGCAGCAGCAGCGCCTGGACATCGGCGTCGCGCGTCTTGAAGGGGCTCTTGAGCAGGCGGTCCGCCAGCGCTTCGAGACGCGGCAGGGTGCGGCAGGTGCCGTAGCACAGCGCCTTGAACAGGGCGCGGTCGCGGGCCACCACCTGGTGGTCGTCGAGCTCGTTGAGCGAGCCCTTGCCGGCGATCACCGGCGCCAGGGCCCGGGCGGCGCTGGCGCGCACCGCCTGGCCGCCGTCGGCCAGGTTGCCCTGGCGCGAGCCGTTGCGTGAGTGTGGCGTGGAGCGGGTCATGGCTGGCGCTCCTCGCGCGCCGCGCCCAGGCGCCGGCCCGGGGCCAGGCGGTCATGACGGGCGTTGAGCAGGTCACGGGCGGGCAGGGGCTTGCCGCCGGGCAGCTGCGCCCGGGTGACGCGCAGCACCTCGTCGCCGGCGGGGCCGCAGGCGATGCGCAGGGCCTCGCCATCCGAGGCGAGCAGGGTGCCGGGGGTCTGCGGCGCCTCATCGTCACGGCGGGCGCTGGCCGCGGCCATCAGCAGGCGCAGGCGGGCGTCGTCCAGCGCGCACCAGGCCACCGGCCAGGGGTTGAAGGCACGGATTCTCGCGGCCAGCGGCTCGGCGGGCTCGCAGAAGTCCAGCTCTGCCTCGGCCTTGGAGAGCTTGGCGGCGTAGGTGACGCCGGCCTCGGGCTGGGGGGTGGCGGCCAGCTCGCCGGCCGCCAGGGCGTCGAGGGCCTCGACCAGCGCCTCGGCGCCGAGTCGGGCCAGGGTGTCGTGGAGGTCGCCGCCGGTGGTGGTGGCGGTGATCGGCGTGCGGCGCGTGAGCAGCATGTCGCCGGTGTCCAGGCCTTCGTCCATCTGCATGATGGTCACCCCGCTCTCGGTGTCGCCCGCCTCGATGGCGCGCTGGATCGGCGCGGCGCCGCGCCAGCGCGGCAGCAGCGAGGCGTGGACGTTGAGGCAGCCCAGCCGCGGCGTGTCGAGCACCGCCTTGGGCAGGATCAGTCCGTAGGCCACCACCACCATGACGTCGGCCTCGAGCGCAGCCAGTTCGGCCTGCACCTCGGGCGATTTCAGCGTCGTCGGCTGCCGGACCGGCAGGGCATGGCGAGCGGCGAGCCGCTTGACCGGGCTTGCGGTCAGCTGGCGGCCACGGCCGGCGGGGCGGTCGGGCTGGGTGTAGACGGCGACGACGCGATGGTGACTGTCGAGCAGAGCGGCCAGGCTCGCCGCGGCGAAGTCGGGCGTGCCGGCAAAGATGACGCGCAGGGGTCGGGACATGGTCTCGGGCCTTGCCTGTGGGCGAAGACCCCATGATACCGGAGCGAGCCCCGAACGAAGAAGGCCGGGACGCATCCCGGCCTGTCACAGGGTGAGCCGCGCCTCAGGCGGGCTGCATCTGCTTGTGGCGCTTCTCCATCTTCTTGCGCACACGCTCGCGCTTGAGCGGCGAGAGGTAGTCGACGAAGAGCACGCCCTCCAGGTGGTCGCACTCATGCTGGATGCAGTGGGCCAGCAGGCCGTCGGCCTCCAGCTCGTAGGGATTGCCCTCGCGGTCCAGCGCCTTGAGGTGGACCCGGAGCGCGCGCGGCACCTCGGCGTAGTACTCGGGGATCGACAGGCAGCCCTCGGACATCGGCTCGCGCTCGTCGCCGAGCGGGGTGTACTCGGGATTGATCAGCACCAGTGGATGATTCCGGGCATCGCTGACGTCCATGACGATCACCCGCCGGTGGACGTCCACCTGGGTGGCGGCCAGGCCGATGCCGTTGGCGTCGTACATGGTCTCGAGCATGTCGTCGACCAGCTGGCGTACTGCGTCATCGACCGCCTCGACCGGTGCGGCCATGGTGCGCAGCCGCTCGTCGGGAAACTCGAGGATGGGTAATTTGGCCATGGCGTTGGTATCACCGTTATGCTTGATTCAGGGGATGGCCTTATTCTAGGACGTCGAGTTCGGCGGGAAAACCGCCGGCTTCGCAACCAGGCCATAGTAGTGGACTATAACATACCGACCGGAACGAGCGGACGAGGTTCCCGGCCAGCTGGGCCGTGGCGCTCGTCCCGGTGAGCAGGGGGACGGCAGGGATGACGGGGAGTGCAAGCAGCGGCCTGCGGGCGGTCATGGCAGGGCTGGCGATGGCCCTGATGCTGGGGGTGACGACGGCCTGGGCCCAGGCGCCGAGCTGGGCGAGCGGACTGAGCGACACGGCGCCCGAGCGTTACACCGTGGTGCGAGGCGACACCCTCTGGGACATTGCCGGGCGTTTTCTGCGCCACCCCTGGCAGTGGCCCGAGGTGTGGCGGGTCAACCCGCAGATCGCCAACCCTCACCTCATCTATCCCGGCGACGTCATCTACCTCTACGACTGCAACGGCCGCCCCTGCCTGGGGTTGGAGCGCGGCCAGAACGTGGTGCGCCTGTCGCCGGAAGTGCGGCGCATCCCGCCCCGGGAGGCGATCACGCCGATTCCGCTGGAGGCCGTGCAGCACTTCCTGCGAGACCATCGGGTGGTCGACGACCCGGAGAGCCTGGAAGAGCTGGCCTACGTGGTGGCCGGCGACGACCGGCGCATCATCAGCGGCGCCGGCGATCGCCTCTACGCCCGCGGCGAACTGGCCGGCGGGGCGCGCTACGGCGTCTACCGCCGCGGCGAGCGCTACGTCAGTGCCCGTGGCGAATTCCTGGGCCTCGAGCTGGAGAGCATCGGTCAGGTGCGCCTCGAGCGGCAGGAGGATGAGATCGCCGTGCTCGAGGTAACCGCCGCCAGCCGCGAGATTCGCGACGACGACATCGTGCTGCCGCTGGAGGCGCGCGAGCTGGAGCGCGAGTTCCTGCCGCGCCCGCCCGATATCGAGGTCGACGGTCGAATTCTCGCCGTGCCGGGCGGGGTGCGCTTCGCCGGCCGCCTGCAGGTGGTCGCCCTGGATCGCGGCCGGCGCGACGGCCTGGCGCCCGGACACGTGCTGGCCGTGGAGCAGCTCGGCGAGCAGGTCACGGATCCGCGTACCGGCGAGCTGCTGCGCCTACCCGGCACCCGGGCGGGCCTGGTGATGGTCTTCCGCGCCTACGACAAGCTGAGCTACGCCCTGGTGATGCGTGCCACCAACAGCCTGGAGGTGGGTGACCGGGTGCACAACCCGGAGACCCTGCTGGCGCAGGTGGCGCGGTGAGCGCGGCGCTTCCCGCGCTGCGCGACTGGTTGGCGCTCGTTCACCTGCCCGGCCTGGGCAGCGTCCGCCTCGCCGAGCTGAGCGAGGCGGCGCTTCCCGCGCTGCGCGACTGGTTGGCGCTCGTTCACCTGCCCGGCCTGGGCAGCGTCCGCCTCGCCGAGCTGAGCGAGGCGGCGCCGGCTTGGCCCGACGGCTGGCTGGCACGTCTGCCCCGTGAAGCGGCCACGGCGCTGCGCCTGTGGCTCGATCACCCGGCGCGCAGCCCCCTGACCCCATGTGTCGAGGCCAGCCTGGCGTGGTGCGAGGCTGGCCCGCCGCGTCATCTGCTCCATCCGGGGCATGCCGCCTGGCCGGTCCTGTTGGCGCAGATCGCCGACCCGCCGCCGCTGCTGTGGGCCGAGGGCGACCTTGCCGCACTGGCGCCGCCGGCGCTCGCCATCATCGGCTCGCGACGCCCGACCCGCGAGGGGCTCGCCAACGCCGCCGCCTTCGCCCGCGAGCTCGCCGGCCGCGACTGGGCGGTGGTCAGCGGAATGGCGCTGGGCATCGACGGCGCCGCCCAGCGCGCCGTCCTCGATGCGGGCGGGCGTACCGTGGCCGTGCTGGGCTGCGGCGTCGACGTCATCTATCCGCCGCGTCACGCCACCCTCTACCACCGCCTGCTCGCCGAGGGCGGCCTGCTGCTCGCCGAGCATCCGCCCGGCACCCGCGCCCGGGCCGGCTTCTTCCCGCGCCGCAACCGCATCGTCACCGGGCTCTCGCTGGGCGTGCTGGTGGTGGAGGCCGCCGAGAAGAGCGGCTCGCTGGTGAGCGCGCGGCTGGCCACCGAGCAGAACCGCGAGGTCTTCGCTTTGCCGGGCTCCATCCACAACCCCCAGGCGCGGGGCTGCCTGCAGCTGATACGCCAGGGCGCGGTGCTGGTGCGCGGGGTCGACGACATCCTCGAGGAACTCTCCCACTGGGCGGCGGCGCACGTGCCGGCCCCGGCGGCCAGCGCCACCACCGAGGAGACGGGCGACCCACTGCTGCGCTGGCTGAGCGACGCTCCGGCGCCGCTCGACGCCCTGGTGGCGCTCACCGGGCTCGGCGTACCCGAGTGCCAGCGGCGGCTGCTGGCACTCGAGCTCGCCGGTCGTGTCGCCCAGTCGCCCGGCGGCTGGGTGCGTCTGCCGGGCGTGGCGCAGTCGTGATAGCATGTCCTCGCCGTGCCAGGGCGGTACGGCGTTTGGCCAGCGATTCGAGGTGTGACCCCGCATGATTGAGGCTTCCTCCCTTGCCGCCGCCGTCTCCGCGCTGCACGCCGGCGGCGTGATCGCCTATCCCACCGAGGCCGTCTGGGGGCTGGGCTGTGATCCTGACAACGACGCGGCGGTGGCGCACCTGCTGCGCCTCAAGGAGCGCGACCCGGCCAAGGGCCTGATCCTGGTGGCGGCGAGCATCGCTCAGTTCGCGCCCTGGCTCGAGCGCCTGCCGCCGGCGCTGCATGCCCCGCTGGTGGCCAGTTGGCCCGGCCCCAACACCTGGCTGGTGCCCGACAACGGCCGCACCCATCCGCTGGTGCGTGGCGCCCACGACAGCGTGGCCCTGCGCGTCAGCGACCACCCCGGGGTGATCGCCCTGTGCGAGGCCTTCGGCGGGCCTCTGGTCTCCACCTCGGCCAACCGCGCCGGGGAGCCGCCGGCGATGAGTGCCGCCGAGATCCGCGAGATATTCGGCGACGACATCGATGCCGTGGTCGAGGGTGAGCTCGGCGGCAACGAGCGCCCCAGCACCATCCGTGATCTGGTCAGCGGCCGGGTGCTGCGCGGCTGACCCTCGGCATTCGGGAGGCGACATGCCCCACGCCAACCTGGAAGACGTCAAGCGCTACCTGCTCGACCTGCAGGAGCGTCTCTGCACGGCCCTGGCCGCCGAGGACGGCGGCGACGGCTTCCGCGAGGACGCCTGGCAGCGCCCGGAGGGCGGTGGCGGGCGCTCGCGGGTGATCGAGAACGGCGCACTGTTCGAAAAGGCCGGGGTGAACTTCTCCCATGTGTTCGGCGAGCGCCTGCCGCCCTCGGCTACCGCCGCGCGGCCTCAGCTCGCCGGGCGCAGCTTCCACGCCGTGGGGGTCTCCTGGGTGCTGCACCCCGAGAACCCCCACGTGCCCACCAGCCACGGCAACGTGCGCTTCCTGATCGCCGAGAAGGCCGGCGAGCCCCCGGTCTGGTGGTTCGGCGGCGGCTTCGACCTCACCCCCTACTACCCGGTGTTCGAGGACGTGCTGCACTGGCACCGCGTCGCCCGCGACGCCTGCGCGCCCTTCGGCGACGACGTCTACCCGCGCTTCAAGGCGTGGTGCGACGACTACTTCTATCTCAAGCACCGCGACGAGCCGCGCGGCGTGGGCGGGCTCTTCTTCGACGACCTCAACGAGGGCGGCTTCGAGCGCTGCTTCGCCTTCCAGCGCGCCGTGGGCGACGCCTTCCTCGACGCCTACCTGCCCATCCTGCGGCGCCGCCGTGCCATGCCCTGGAGCGCGCGCGAGCGCGACTTCCAGCTCTATCGTCGCGGGCGCTACGTGGAGTTCAACCTGGTGTGGGACCGTGGCACCCTGTTCGGCCTGCAGAGCGGCGGGCGCAGCGAGTCGATCCTGATGTCGTTGCCGCCGCTGGTGAGCTGGCGCTACGACTGGCAACCCGAGCCGGGCAGCCCGGAAGAAGCCCTGTATCGAGACTATCTGCGCCCCCGCGACTGGCTCGGGGAAGAGGAGGCCTGAACATGACCGATCGTTACTGCGTATTCGGCCACCCGGTGGCCCATTCCAAGTCGCCGGCCATCCACGCCGCCTTCGCCGAGCAGACCGGAGAGGCCATCGCCTACACCGCCATCGAGGCGCCGCTGGACGACTTCGCCGGCGCCTGGCATCGCTTCACGGCCGAGGGCGGCCGCGGGGCCAACGTCACCGTGCCCTTCAAGGAGGAGGCCTACCGCCTGTGCGACACCCTGAGCGCGCGGGCCAGGCGCGCCGGGGCGGTGAACACCCTGATCCTCGGAGGCAACGGCGAGACGTATGGCGACACCACCGACGGCGTGGGCCTGGTGCGCGACCTGGCCAGTCACGGAGTCGCGCTGCGCGGGGCGCGCATCCTGGTGCTGGGCGCCGGCGGGGCGGTGCGCGGCGTGCTCGAGCCGCTGCTCGCCGAGACACCGGCCAGTCTCTTCGTAGGCAACCGTACTGCCGAGAAGGCCGCAGCGCTGGCCGAGGACTTCCGTGACCTGGGCGAGGTCCGCGGTGGCGGTTTCGAGGCCGTGGCGGGGCCCTATGATGTGGTGATCAACGGCACCAGCGCGAGCCTCGCCGGTGACCTGCCGCCGCTGCCCGATGAGCTCTTCGCGCCGGGCGCCACCGCCTACGACATGATGTACGGCGCCGAGCCCACGGTCTTTTTGCAGTGGGCCGCCGAGCGCGGCGCCCGCCCCCTCGATGGCCTGGGCATGTTGGTGGAGCAGGCCGCGGAATCGTTCTTCCAGTGGCGCGCCAAGCGCCCCGACACCGCGCCGGTGCGGGACATGCTGAGGCGCTCGCTCAGCGCTTCCTGACGTAGAAACGCGCCATCACCATCACCAGGCCGACCACCGACAGCAGCATGCCGCCGTTGACCAGCCAGGGGGCGCGCTCCACCCAGGGCACGAAGGGCTGGCGCGTGTCGCGGCACACCCCTTCCAGGTAGTCCCAGTGGCCGCCCTCGACCAGGGTGCATTCGCGCACCGCCGACAGCTCGTGGAAGTAGAGGCCCATCAGCGCCAGCGGCGGCACGATCAACAGCAGCAGTCCGAGTTTCAGCATTCGCTTTCCAAAAAATAAATCAGTGATTCCCTAAGGGCGTGGGCAGTTGGGCGTCCTCCCCGCGCTGCGCGCCTGCTCGTAGCGCGACAGGGCTTCGCCCATCTGCGCTTCCAGACCGCCCATGCGCTGGCCGTGGCTGGGGTGGGTCGACAGCCAGGCCGGCGGCTGGCCGCCGCCCTGGGCGGCCATGTTCTGCCATAGCGCGAGGCTCGCCCGCGGATCGAAGCCGGCATCCGCCATCAGGTTGAGGCCGACCACGTCGGCCTCGCTCTCGTGGCGCCGCGAGAAGGGCAGCAGGATGCCGTACTGGGCACCCAGGCCCAGCGCCGCCATCATCTGCTCGCCGCCAGGTCCCTCGAGGCCGGCCGCCGAGCCCAGCGCCGAGAGACCGACCTGGGTGGCCATCTGGGTGGAGGCGCGCTCGTTGGCGTGGCGAGCCAGTACGTGGGCGATCTCGTGGCCGATCACCGCAGCCACCTGGTCCTGAGTCTCGGCGATCTCAAGCAGCCCGGTGTTGACTCCCATGTAGCCGCCGGGCAGGGCGAAGGCGTTGGCCTGGTCGGACTCGAAGACGCGGATCTGCCAGTTCTGTTGGCGCTCGCGTTCGGGCAGCACGGCGACGATGGCGCCGGCGATGCATTCGGCATAGCGCTGGGGGGCGCCCCCGACCGCGGGCAGTTCCTGCTGGTATTGCGCGAAGGCCTGCTCCCCCATCTGGTCGAGCTGCTGCTCGGACATCAGGGTGAGCTGCGAGCGCCCGGTGGGCGAGGTGGTGCAGGCGGCAAGGGCGACGCTCAGGGCGCCAATGGCAAGGCAGTGAATCCAGCGCATGGCAGGGGCTCCTATCGATTCCAGTTCACTATGACCTGGAACAGAGACTCTGGACGGGCATCGAGGTTCGCCACAAGATACCCGGAACGCCTGCCAGGTCAACCGCCGATACGGACAAGGAGAAAGCCATGGATGCCGAACTCACCCGCCGTCTGACCCGCCTGCTGGATCGCGTGGAGCACTGGCTGCCGCCGGCACCCCAGGAGGTCGACTGGTCGCGCGACGTGGCCGCGCTGTGGCAGCGCCACACCCTGGGCGGCCACCTGCTGCCGGTGCCGCCGCGCGACGCCCTGGCGCTGGACGACCTGTTGGGCATTGAGCGCCAGAAGCTGGCGCTGATCGACAATACGCGTGCCTTCCTGGCAGGCCTGCCGGCCAACCACGCCCTGCTGTGGGGTTCGCGGGGCAGCGGCAAGTCGTCGCTGATCCGCGCCCTGCTCAACAGCCTGGCCCCGGAGGGGCTGCGCCTGGTGCAGGTCGACCGCCACGACCTCGGCAGCCTGCCGCTGCTGGTCTCGCAGCTGCGCCGCTACGAGCGGCGTTTCGTGGTCTACTGCGACGATCTCTCCTTCGAGGGCCACGACGACGCCTACAAGGCGCTCAAGAGCGTGCTCGACGGGGCCCTGACCGGCCCGCCGGAGAACGTCCTGCTCTACGCAACCTCGAACCGCCGCCATCTGCTGCCCGAATCGCTGGACGACAACCAGGCCTCGCAGTTGGTCGGCGACGAGCTGCACCACGGCGACGCCGTGGAGGAGAAGATCTCGCTCTCCGACCGCTTCGGGCTGTGGCTGGGCTTCTACCCCTTCAACCAGGACACCTACCTGGAGGCGTGCTGCCACTGGGTGACCCAGCTCGGCCACGCCCACGACTGGAACGCCGAGGCGCGCGCCGAGGCGATCCGCTTCGCTACCCTGCGCGGCGGGCGCAGCGGCCGCGGCGCCTGGCAGTTCGCCTGCCAGTGGGTGGGGCGGCGCCGGCTGGCCGAGACGCGCTGATCAGCGCTGCGGGCGCAGCGTGCCATCCTCGCCCACATTGAGGCGGATGGTGGGGGTGAACAGCCCGGCGGGCAGGGTCACGCCCAGCCCGCGCAGGTCTCCGGGGGTGATGGCCAGCTCGCTGCCGGCCGGCAGCTCGCCGCGTCGGGCCAGCTGGGTGGCCAGCTCCACCATCGGGGCCAGGCGGTCGCGGTCGGCACCCAGCACATCGAAGGCCACCGGCAGGCGCAACGTGGCGTCGTCCGCCGAGGTCAGGGTGACCTCCTCCTCGTAGTCGCCGCTGACCGGCTCGGCGCCGGGCACGTCGAGGGTCCAGCGAAAGCCGGCCATCTCCACCGCCGGCATGCCGGTGGGCAGGCCCAGGCCCAGCGCCAGGGTGGCCTGCACCGGCAGGCTGCCGGCGCCGAGGCTCGAGAGCGCCAGCGACATGAGGTCGCTGGTGTCGAGGCGGGCATCCACCGCATAGGGGCCGATGCGTACCTCCTCGACGCCCAGCGAGGTGACGGCGAGGCGGAAGGCGAACAGGCCGGTCTGGGGCAGGGCCAGACAACCGGTGAGCAGCAGGGCCAGCGACCAGGGAAGCAGGCGACGTGCGTGGTGCAGGGACAAGCGGGACATGGCGACTCTCGACAGGCGTAGGGGGTTGCGGCGGGTTTTTCCGGCGTGGCCGGTACGGCACGGCCGGCGCCAGAGCACCGGCCGTGCGTACTATCGAGGAGAATCGCCCAGGCGTCGAGAGTGGACGGGCGGCGACGCGGGGTGTCGCCGCCGGGCGACGTCAGCGTCGTTTGCTGCGCGCTTCGCGGGTGCGGCCCAGCTCGCGCTGCTTGGCCATTTCGCGGTCGCTGGCGCCGGCCAGCGGGTCGTAGGGGTTCTTGCCCGAGCGGAACTCGAAACGGATCGGCGTCCCCTTGACCTTGAGCACCTTGCGGAAGGTGTTGGTCAGGTAGCGCTTGTAGGCCTCGGGCAGGGCGTCGGTCTGGTTGCCGTGGACGACGATGATCGGCGGGTTGCTGCCGCCCTGGTGGGCCATGCGCAGCTTGATGCGCCGGCCGTGGATCAGCGGCGGCGGGTGCTGGCCGACGGCGTCCTGCAGCAGGGTGGTGAGGCGGTTGGTCGACCAGTGGGCGTTGGCCGAGGCGAAGGCACGCTCGATGGACGGGTAGAGGTCGCCCACGCCGGTGCCGTGCAGCGCCGAGATGAAGTGCAGGTCGGCGTAGTCGGCGAAGCCCAAGCGGCGCTTGATCTCGGCGCGCATCTTCTCCTTGGCTTCCTGCTCCAGGCCGTCCCACTTGTTGACGGCGAGCACCAGGGCGCGCCCGGTGGTGAGCACGTAGTCGAGCAGGTGCAGGTCCTGCTCGACCAGCCCGCTGCGCGCGTCGAGCACCATGACGGCGACGTGACACTCTTTGATCGCCTCGAGGGTCTTGATGATGGAGAACTTCTCGGCCACCTCGCGGACGTTCTTGCGCCGCCGCACCCCGGCGGTATCGACCAGCACGTAGGGCTTGCCGCGCCGCTCGAAGGGGATCTCGATGGCGTCGCGGGTGGTGCCGGCCTCGTCGAATACCACCACCCGCTCCTCGCCGAGCAGGCGGTTGACCAGGGTCGACTTGCCCACGTTGGGCCGGCCGATCACCCCGATGCGGATGCCTTTGCTGCCGGTATCGGCGGGAATGCTCTCGTCGCGCTCCGGGAAGGGCGCCAGCACCGTTTCGATCACCGCCGTGACGTTGCGCCCGTGGGCCGCGGCAATGGGATGCGGCTCGCCCAGGCCGAGCTCCCAGAACTCGGCCATGGCGCCGTGCTCCTCGAGACCGTCGGTCTTGTTGACGACGAGCCAGGTCTTCTTCTGGTTGACGCGCAGGTGGTTGGCGATGGCCTCGTCGGCCACGTGCAGGCCGGCGCGGGCGTCGACCATGAAGAGCACGATGTCGGCCTCGTCGATCGCCGCCAGCGATTGCTCGGCCATGGCGGCGTCGATGCCCTCCTCGTCGCCGCTGATGCCGCCGGTGTCGATCACCGTGTAGGCCTTGCCGCCCAGCAGCCCGTTGCCGTACTTGCGGTCGCGGGTGAGCCCCGGAAAGTCGGCCACCAGGGCGTCCCGGGTGCGCGTCAGGCGGTTGAACAGGGTCGACTTGCCCACATTGGGGCGGCCGACCAGGGCGATCACGGGTGTCATTCGCGGATTTCCAGGGCCTCGAGATGGCCGTCGTCGGCCAGCACGTAGATGCGGCGGTAGTCGGTGAGCGGGCGCACGCTGATGCCGGAGCGGTCGATCCGCGTGCGGGCGGTGAAGTTGCCGCTCTGGGTGTCGATCAGGTGCAGGTAGCCCTCGAAATCGCCGACCACCAGGTTGCCGTCGGCGAAGGCCGGGGCGGACAGCCAGCGCCCTTCCAGAGCGTTGTTGCGCCACAGCTCGGCGCCGCTGTCGGCATCCAGAGCGATGACGTGGCTGGCCTCGTCGACCACGAAGAGGCGGTCGCCCACCAGCACCGGCGTCAGGTAGCTGGAGAGCTCACGCTCCCACTGCAGCTCGCCGCTGGTCGCTTCCAGGGCGACCAGGCGACCGTTGTAGCTGGTGACGAAGAGGCGGCCATCGGGGGTGAGCACCGGCTGGCCGTCCAGGTCGACCAGCCGCTCGATCTCGCTACGCCCCTGGGGCACGGCGATGCGTCGCTCCCAGACCGGCTGGCCGCTGCGGTTGTCCAGCGTGGCCAGGCGTCCGCTGGCCAGACCCACGAAGGTGACCGGGTCGATCACCGTGGGGGTGCCGGTGCCGCGCAGCGTCAGGGCGGGCTCGGTGGCGCTGTGCACCCAGCGCTCGTCGCCGCTCGCGCGGTCCAGGGCGGTGACGGTGCCGTCGACGCTCTGGACCACGAGCAGCTGGTTGGTGGGCTGCGGGGCCGCGAGCACTTCGCTGGCCACCCGCGCCCGCCACTCGACCTCGCCGTTTGTCTGGTCGAGGGAGAGCACCTCGCCGTTGCGCGTGCCCAGATAGACACGCTCCGCCACGGCGGTGAGGCCGCTGGAGACGCCGACCTCGAGTTCGGTCTGCCAGCGGCGGCTGCCGCTGTTGGCGTCGAAGGCCATCACCCGGCCGCGGGCATCGGCAGCGAAGAGGGTATCGCCGTCCAGTGCCGGGGCAATGGGGTAGCGGGCGCGGCCCAGGCCGTCGCCCACGCCTTGGCTCCAGTCAGTGTGCAGCGCGGTGCTGGCGTCGAAATCGCGCAGCTCCTTGGCGGTGAGGCCGGATTCCGGCTGGCTGGCACAGCCGGCGAGCAGGGCGGCGGCCAGGGTGGCGACGAGAACGAGGGGTGTCTTGGTGCGAATCATAGGGTGGCCTCTTCCATGCCGAGGTTATCGAGCTTGAGCTCCACGCCGAACAGCGGCTGGTCGCGTTCCTCTGCCAGTGCCATGGCCTCGCGCCAGGCGTTGCGGGCCTCGTCGCGGCGCTCCAGTGCCGCATAGGCGTCGCCGCGCACGTTGGCGCGCTGGGCGGCGAGCGCCTCGGGAATGCCGGATTCCAGGGTGGCCAGGGCCGCGTCGGCGTCACCGGCGGCGAGCTCGAGACGCGCCAGGCGCAGCCGCGCCAGCCCCGGCAAGAAGGGGTGACGGTCGGCGTCGATCACCGCCTGCAGGGCGGCACGGGCGCCGTCGAGGTCGTCCTGCTGCACGGCCAGGCGCGCCTCGATCAGCCGCGCCAGGTCAGCATAGAGGCGGTCGTCGTGCTCGGCGACGATCTCCTGGGCGAGGGCACGGGCCTCCTCGAGGTTGGCGAGCTCGAGGTCGTCGACCCCGGCGAGGTTGACCAGCTGCTGGTAGCGCATCGAGGCGGCGGCGGCTTGGTTCTCCTGATAGCTCTGCCAGGCATTCCAGCCCACCACGCCGGCGATGGCGAGGGCCACCCCGGCGACCAGCGCCAGGCCGTTCTCCTTCCACCAGCGCTTGAGCGCTTCCAGCTGTTCTTCTTCGGTTCTCAGCTCCGCCACGGGGGTCTCCTTTGACTGCGGCTATGGGGTGCGCCGTGGGCTACGGCATCTCGCGGCGCGCGGCCGGTCAGGCGGGCGCGTCGGCCAGCCACTCGGGCAGGCAGGTGGCCAGCGTCTCGCGCGGCAGGTTCTGCTGGTCGCGCGCCTCGCGCAGGAACTTGACGGCCACCCGCTGCTCGCGCAATTCGTCCTCGCCGAGCAGCAGCGCCAGGCGAGCCCCGCTTCTGTCGGCTTTCTTCATGCGGCTCTTGAAGCTGCCGCCGCCGCAGTGCAGCTGCAGGCGCAGGGCGGGCAGCGCGCCACGCAGCTCTTCGGCGAGCAGCATCGCCGGCGCCTCGGCGCTTTCGTCGAGGGGGACCAGGTAGACGTCGAGGGCGTCGCTGGCGCGGGGGGGGATCAGCTCGAGGGTCTCGAGCAGCAGGATCAGGCGCTCCACGCCCAGGGCGAAGCCCACCGCCGGGGTCGGCTTGCCGCCCAGTTGCTCCACCAGGCCATCGTAGCGCCCGCCGGCGCACACCGTGCCCTGGCTGCCCAGCGCCGTGGTGGTCCACTCGAAGACGGTGCGTCCGTAGTAGTCGAGCCCGCGCACCAGGCGCGGATTGATCACGTAGTCGATGCCGGCGGCCGCGAGGCGGGCGGTGAGCCCCTCGAAGTGGGCGCGGGATTCGGCGTCGAGGTGGTCCATGAGCCGCGGGGCATCGGCCAGCATGGCGGCCATGTCGGGGTTCTTGGAGTCGAGGATGCGCAGCGGGTTGCTGGCCAGGCGCCGCCGCGAGTCCTCGTCGAGCACGTCGTAGTGCGCCTCGAAGTAGGCCACCAGCCGCTCGCGGTAGGCAGCCCGGGCCTCGCTGGACCCCAGGGAGTTGAGTTCCAGGGTGACGTGCTTGGCCAGGCCCAGCTCCTGCCACAGGCGCGCCGAGAGCAGGATCACCTCGGCGTCGATGTCCGGGCCCTCCAGGCCGAAGGCCTCCACGCCGAACTGGTGGAACTGCCGGTAGCGCCCTTTCTGGGGGCGCTCGTGGCGAAACATCGGCCCCTGATACCACAGGCGCTGGGTCTGGTTGTGCAGCAGACCGTGCTCCATGGCGGCGCGCACGCAGCTCGCCGTGCCCTCGGGGCGCAGGGTGAGGCTGTCGCCGTTGCGGTCGGCGAAGGTGTACATCTCCTTCTCGACGATGTCGGTGACCTCGCCGATGGAGCGGGCGAACAGCGCCGTCTGCTCGAGAATGGGCGTGCGAATCTCGGCATAGCCGTAACGCTGCATCAGCGAGGCGACGAGGCCCTCGACGTACTGCCAGTGGGCCGACTGGCCCGGTAGCAGGTCGTTCATGCCACGGATGGCCTGGAGCTTCTTGGCTGGCGATCGGTTGGTTGCTTGGGACTGGCTCAATGCTGGCTCCTTGTCGTCGTCCGGGCTACTTGCCGCGGGCGATCACGTCCTGGTCGGCCTGCTCCTTCTCGCGCACCTTGTCGCGGATCAGCCGCTCGAGGTCGTCGACCAAGTGGTCGTTGCGCAGCTTGGAGGCGGGCTTGCCGTCGAGGTAGACGAGGTTGGCAGGGCTGCCGCCGGTCAGGCCGATGTCGCTCTCCTTCGCCTCGCCGGGGCCATTGACCACGCAGCCAATCACCGAGACGTCGAGCGGCGTCATGATGTCCTCGAGACGCTCCTCGAGGGCGTTCATGGTGCCGATGACGTCGAAGTTCTGGCGCGAGCAGCTGGGGCAGGCGATGAAGTTGATGCCCTTGCTGCGCAGGCGCAGGCTCTTGAGCATGTCGAAGCCGACCTTGACCTCCTCGACCGGGTCGGCGGCCAGCGACACGCGGATGGTGTCGCCGATGCCGTCCATCAGCAGCATGCCCAGGCCAATCGACGACTTGACTGTCCCCGAGCGCAGCCCGCCCGCCTCGGTGATGCCGAGGTGCAGGGGCTGCTCGATGCGCGTGGCCAGGTCGCGATAGGCCGCCACCGCCATGAAGACGTCCGACGCCTTGACGCTGACCTTGAAGTCGGGGAAGTCGAGGCGGTCGAGGTGGTCGATGTGGCGCATGGCGGACTCGACCAGGGCCGCGGGGGTGGGCTCGCCGTACTTCTTCTGCAGGTCCTTCTCCAGCGAGCCGGCGTTGACGCCGATGCGGATGGGGATGCCGTTGTCGCGGGCGGCGCTGACCACGGCGCGCACGCGCTCTTCCTTGCCGATGTTGCCGGGGTTGATGCGCAGGCAGTCGACGCCGAGCTCGGCGACGCGCAGGGCGATCTTGTAGTCGAAGTGGATGTCGGCGACCAGGGGTACCGTCACTTCCCGTTTGATGCGCCCGAAGGCCTCGGCGGCGTCCATGTCGGGTACCGAGACGCGCACGATGTCGGCCCCGGCGGCCTGAAGCTGACGGATCTGCGCCACGGTCGCGGCCACGTCCAGGGTGTCGGTGTTGGTCATGCTCTGCACGGAGATGGGCGCGTTGCCCCCTACCGGTACGGAACCGACATGGATCTGGCGCGACTGGCGGCGAACGATGGGGGATTGTGCGTGCATGGCGACGGAATCATTCTCCCAGGGTGAAGCGGGCGACGTTGTTGGCGCCGGCGCGGGCGCCGAGGTCCACGGCCTCGCCGCGCCAGACCAGCTCGACGCCGGTGGCGTTGCCCACGGTCAGGCGAAAGGGTGGTTCGCCTTCGACGCGCGCGCTGGTGCCGGGTTCCTGCAGGCCGACGAAGATGCGCTCCTCGCTGGCATCGAACACCTCGGTCCAGGACTGTTGGTTGAAGGTGAAGGAGAGCACGCGCGGGTCGGCTTCGGCGGCGGTCGCCTCGGGGGCGGGCTCGTCGGCCTCCGTCGCTTCGGCGGGGGCCGGCTCGGGCGTCTCGGTCTCCGCGGCGGGCTCGGTCGCGGCCAGGCCGGCGGCGTCGCTCGGCGCGGCCTCCTCGGCGGGGGCGGTGTCGACGGCCTGGGTGTCCGGTGTCGCCTCGTCCGACGGGGCGCTGGCCGGCTGCGCCTCGTTGGTGGCCGAGTCAGCCGCCTCGTCGCTGGCCGGCGGCGCCGCGGGCGCATCCGGCTCGGCGGCGGCTTCGCCGCCCAGGGTTTCGACGCCCTCCTCGGGGAGCGGCGGCAGGCCTTCGTCGACGGACGACTCGACCACCGAGGGCGTGCCGTCGAGGCCGTCTACCGAGACGGGGCTATTGTCGCCGACATCCGGCGGCTCGCTGCCGCCGCGGCTCTGCCACCACATCAGGGTGAGACCGATGAGGCCGGCGATCACCAGCAGGGTGACGAGCTTGAACAGCCAGGCGCCGAGCCGCGACGGCGGCTTGGTGACCTGCACCGGCGTGGTGTGCTGGGCCGGCTCTTCGTGGCCGAAGCGCTGGGTATAGGCGTCGAGGATTGGGCGCTCCTCGATGCCCAGCAGGCGGGCGTAGGCGCGCAGGTAGCCGCGACGGTAGGCGGCGATGGGCACCTCGTCGTAGCGGTCCTCCTCCAGGCCCACGACCACGGCGGGACGCAGGTTGAGCGCGGTGGCGACGTCGTCGCGGCTCAGGCCCTGCGACTCGCGCTCGCGCTTGAGCTGCTCGCCAGGAGAGGCCTGGGATGCGAGATCGGCGGCATCGTTGTAGTGGGTGTCGCTCATGGCTGAGCATCCTTCGTGATAAACGTTGTTCAGAGGGCGCCTGGGTCTCGGGGCGCCGCGTCGGCAGCAATGTCTCGCGCCAGGGCCCGGGCCTCGGCGGTCTCGCCGACCAGCTGCACGTAGCGCTCCAGCTGGCGCTGCGCCTGCACGGGATTGCCCTGGGCCAGCTCCAGCTCGGCCAGGCGCAGGTAGCTCTCGGCGTAGCGCGGGTCGAGGCTCTGGGCCCGCTCGAAGTTCGCGCGGGCGGCGCGGACATCGCCCTGCTCGCGGTGGCAGCGGCCCAGGTTGGCGAACAGCTGGGCACGGCGGGCGTACTGGGAGTCCTGGACGGCGCGCTCGAGCTGCTCGCACGCCTCGGCGGTACGCCCCTGGCCGTACAGGAAGGCGGCGTAGTTGTTGCGCGCCCGGGTCAGGTCGGGGTCGGCGTTCAGGGCGCGCTGGAAGGCCTCCTCGGCCAGCTCGGCCTCGCCCTGGCGCTGGTAGACCACGGCCATGGCCTGGAGTGCCTCGGGAGAGGAGGGCGCATGCTCCAGGGCACGATCCAGGGCCGACATGGCCCGCGGAAGGTTGTTGCGCTCGAGGTAGGCCACCCCCAGTCGGGTGTAGGCCTCGGCCGCCTCGGCGTCACCCCCCGCGCTGCGCTCGTCCAGGCCCGCACAGCCGCCCAGCCACAGCGACCCGACCAGGAGTGCCGCGAGGTGCAGGGTCTGGCGGCGAGGTGGCGGGGAGGGGCGACGCGTCATGGCATCCTCTTCAAGGGTGCATCTCAAGGGGGTCAGCGGGCGGCGGCGCTGAGGTTGCAATGCCGGCCGACCCTGGCGAAAAACCTGTCCATCAAAGCGCCGTGCCGAGTTGAAGTCAAGGCGGGCACGGGTCAGTCGGCGTCGATCTGGATCGAGCGGATGTAGCGCTCGTGACGGCGGGTGCGATCCTTGACCCGGCCCACCAGCTGGCCGCAGGCGGCGTCGATGTCGTCGCCGCGGGTGGTGCGGATCGGCGCCGTGTACCCGAGCTCATAGAGCCACTGCTGGAAGCGCATGGCCTGGTTGCGCGACGGCTTCTCGTACCCCGAGTGGGGGAACGGGTTGAACGGAATGAGGTTGATCTTGCAGGGCAGCTCGTTCAGCAGGTCGGCGAGCTCGCGGGCGTGTGCCTGCTGGTCGTTGACGTCCTTGATCAGGGTGTACTCGACGGTGATCATGCGGGTGTCGTCGCACTTGGCCAGGTAGCGCTGGCAGGCGTCGAGCAGGGTACGGATATTGTACTTGCGGTTGAGCGGCACCAGCTCGTTGCGAAGTTCATCGTTGGCGGCGTGCAGCGAGATGGCCAGACTCACGTCGAGCTCGTCGCCGAGCTTGTCGAGCATCGGCACCACCCCGGAGGTGGAGAGGGTGACGCGGCGCTTGGAGAGCCCGTAACCGTTGTCGTCGAGCATCAGCTTCATGGCCGGCACGACGTTGTCGTAGTTCATCAGCGGCTCGCCCATGCCCATCATCACCACGTTGGTCACCGGGCGGTTGGCGGTGTCCTTGCGCGGTCCGACGCTGCGCTGGGCCACCCATACCTGGCCGATGATCTCGGCGGCGGTGAGGTTGCGCTGGAAGCCCTGCTTGCCGGTGGAGCAGAAGCTGCAGTCGAGCGAGCAGCCCACCTGCGACGACACGCACAGGGTGCGCCGCTTGCCGTTGTCTGCGGGGATCAGCACCGTCTCGACGTAGCTGCCGTCCTCGACCTCCAGCACCCACTTGCGGGTGCCGTCGCTGGAGGTGCCCTCGTAGACGACCCCGGGGCCGCGGATCTCGGCCACCTCGGCGAGGCGCTCGCGCAGCGCCTTGGAGAGGTTGGTCATGGCCGCGAAGTCGTCACATCCCTCGTGGTGAATCCACTTCATCACCTGGGCGGCGCGGAATTTCTTCTCGCCGAGGTCGAGGAAGAAGGCTTCCATCGCCTCGCGAGACAGGCCGAGCAGGTTGGTCTTCTGGGGGGCGGTATCGGCGGTCATGGCGTCACGCTTGGGGTTGGGCTGGATGCGGGGGCCGACGCCCCCGCAAGGCAGAGTCGCTGCCAACGGGAATCAGCCGCGGGGGCAGATCTCGCTCTCCTGGAAGAAGTAGGCGATCTCGCGGGCCGCGGACTCGGGCGAGTCGGAGCCGTGCACGGCGTTGGCATCGATGGTCTCGGCGAAGTCGGCGCGGATGGTGCCCGGCGCGGCTTCCTTGGGGTTGGTGGCGCCCATCAGCTCGCGGTTCTGGGCAATGGCGTTGTCGCCTTCCAGCACCTGCACCACCACCGGTCCGGAGGTCATGAAGCCGACGAGGTCGTTGAAGAAGGGGCGCTCCTTGTGCTCGGCGTAGAAGCCTTCGGCCTGCTCGCGGCTCAGGTGCAGCATCTTGGCGGCAACGATGGCCAGGCCGCCCTTCTCGAAGCGGCTCTCGATCTCGCCGATCACGTTCTTGGCGACGGCGTCGGGCTTGATGATGGACAGGGTGCGTTCGGTTGCCATGGGCGTAGTCTCCGTGGGCGGTGCAGATGAGGATAGCGCCACGCCTTGCCGGGACTCGCGCGGAGTCGGCAGGCGCGGCGCTTCGAAAGAAGATGCGTTGGCGTCGGTCGCCAGACCAGCGCAGACGGTTCAGCGCAAATGCAGTGGGCGCAGAGTATAACGCCCCCGGCGGGCGTTGAACAATCGGACAGTGACGCGGTGACGGGGGTCAGACACTGAAGCTCTCGCCGCAGCCGCACTGGTCCTTGACGTTGGGGTTGTTGAAGCGGAAGAAGCGGTTCAACCCTTCGTTGACGTAGTCGACCTCGCTGCCGTCGAGCATTTCCAGGGCGTCGGGGGCTACATAGACGGTCACGCCGCGCTCCTCGAAGGCCACGTCGTCATTGGCCGCCTCGTCGGCGAAGTCGAGCACGTAGCTGTAGCCGGAGCAGCCGCTGGGCTTGACCGAGACCCGCAGGCCCAGGCCGTGGCCGCGCTCCTCGAGCACCTGGCGGATCTGCTCGGCGGCGGCATCGGTGATCGAAAGGTGCGCCATGGTGGTTCTCCTGCAAGGGTGGATGGAGCGGCTAGCGCCGCAGGCCGGTGAGGGCGTGGCGAAGCGCCGACAGCGCCTGGTCGATATCGGCCTCGGTGGTGAAACGCCCGAAGCTGAAGCGCAACGAGGCGAGCGCCAGTCGGCGCGGCACGCCGATGCCCTTCAATACGTAGGACGGCTCGACGCTCGCCGAGTTGCAGGCCGAGCCGGTGGACAGGGCGACATTGCGCAGCGCCATGAGCAGCGATTCCCCGTCCACGCCCTCGAAGGCCAGGTTGAGGATGTTGGGGACGGCCACCGCGATGTCGGTGTTGCGGTGGACGCCGTCGATGTCGGCAAGGCCTTCGAGCAGGCGGTCGCGCAGGGCAGTGATGCGCCCCTGGTCGGACTCGCCCTCGGCGGCAGCCAGGGCGAAGGCCTCGCCCATGCCGACGATCTGGTGGGTGGGCAGGGTGCCGGAGCGCATGCCGCGCTCGTGCCCGCCGCCGTGGATCAGCGCCTCCACCCGGATGTCGGGACTGCGCCGCACGTAGAGCGCGCCGATGCCCTTGGGGCCGTACACCTTGTGGCCGGAGAGCGAGAGCAAGTCGATGCCCTGCCGGGTGACGTCGAGCGGGATGCGCCCCACGGCCTGGGCGGCGTCGACGTGGAAGGCGGCACCGCCGGCGTGGGCGACCTCGGCGAGTGCAGCCAGGTCGTGGACGGCCCCCAGCTCGTTGTTCACCGCCATCAGCGAGACCAGTACGGTGTCCTCGCGCAGCGCCTCACGCAGCTGTGCGGGGGTGACCCGGCCGTCGCGCCCCGGGGTGAGCCAGGTGACCTCGAAGCCCTCGGCCTCCAGCGCCGTGGCGGTATCCACCACCGCCTTGTGTTCGACGCGGGAGGTCACCAGGTGACGGCCGCGGGCGCGATTGGCGCGCAAAAAGCCGATCAGCGCCAGGTTGTCGGCCTCGGTGGCGCCGCTCGTCCAGACGATCTCGCGCGGGTCGGCGCCGATGGCATCGGCCACCTGGCGACGTGCGCTCTCCACCGCCTGCTCCGCCTGCCAGCCGAGCATATGGCTGCGCGAGGCGGGATTGGCGAAGATACCGTCCAGGGTGAGGTGACGGCTCATCGCCTCGGCGACGCGCGGGTCAACCGGCGTGGTGGCGGCGTAGTCGAGATAGACGAGGGCGCTCATGGGCTCGCGGACGTCTCCATGCTGTGGGTCGCGGTCGTGACGACCTCAGGGCGAGGTCGAGGCGATGGTATCATCGCCTTGGCGGTCTCGCTGGCGGGCGGCAATGCGCTGCACGTCGCCGCGCGTAACCAGCTGCCCCAGGGTGATGCCGTCGAGGAAGCCGCGGATCTGGTCGGAGAGGTCGCACCACAGGTGGTGGGTCAGGCAGGTGTTGCCCTGCTGGCAGTCGGAGAGCCCCTGGCAGCGTGTAGCGTCCACCGACTCGTCGACGGCATCGATGACCCGCGATACGGAAATCTCCTCGGCCGGGGCGGCCAGCAGGTAGCCCCCGCCGGGGCCGCGCACGCTCTTCACCAAGGCGGCACGCCGCAGGCGTGCGAAGAGTTGCTCCAGGTAGGGCAGCGAAATCTCCTGGCGGCGGGAAATATCGGCCAGGCTGATCGGCCCCCGGTCGGCATGCAGGGCCAGGTCGAGCATGGCGGTGACGGCGTAGCGTCCCTTGGTGGTCAGGCGCATGGCGGGCTCGGCAAACGCATCGCGGGCGACCCTCGGCGGCGGGCCGCCGAGTCGAGCCGCCATTATGGAAAGACCCAGCGCGGGGGTCAACCATTCCCGCCGGTACCGCCGTGCGGCGTCTCGTCGCGCGTGTCGCGGGCCGGGTCGTCGTCGCGCTCGCGGTGGGTCGGTCCGCAGCAGCTCTCCACGTCGGCCAGGATCTCGGCGAAGTCCTCGTCGCGCAGCTCGGGCAGGCGGCCGTCGCGGTAGCCGGCGTCGAGCTTGCGCAGGGTGTGGCACATGCGCTCGATGCGCTCGTCCACGGCGTGCATGTGGTCGAGCATCGCCTGGATGGAACGCGCCACCGGGTCGGGCATGTCCTCGCTGACGCCGTAGGCGTCGAAGCCGAACTTGCGGCGCATGGCCTCGCGCCGTTTGGGGTCCACGGCCAGCGCCTCGGCGGTATCCGGCTCGTCGCGCTTGACGATCTTGCCGGGAATGCCCACCACCGTGGCACCGGCCGGCACCTCCTTGGTGACCACGGCGTTGGAGCCGATCTTGGCCCCGGCACCCACCGTGAAGGGGCCCAGTATCTTGGCCCCGGCACCCACGATGACGCCATCCTCGAGGGTGGGGTGGCGCTTGCCCTTGTGCCAGCTGGTGCCACCCAGGGTGACGCTCTGATAGAGGGTGACGTCATCGCCGACCTCGGCAGTCTCGCCGATCACCACGCCCATGCCGTGGTCGATGAAGAAGCGCCGGCCGATGGTCGCCCCGGGGTGGATCTCGATGCCGGTCAGCCAGCGGGCGAAGGTGGAGAGGGTGCGTGCCAGCCACTTGAGATTCTTGCGCCACAGCCAGTGGTTGAGGCGATGGATCAGCAGGGCGTGCAGGCCCGGGTAGTTGGTCAGCACTTCCAGGAAGTTGCGTGCCGCCGGGTCGCGGGCGAATACGCTGTTGATGTCCTCGCGAAGGCGTTGAAACATGCGGGGGTCCTTGGATAGCCAGGGTGGCGGACGATCGGCGGCGGCCACCGGGAAGTCATCCCTCATTATTGGGGGCGGCGGCGGCGGGCTTCAAGCGGTCGGCGGCTCACTCGGTTCCGTCGTCCTGCCCGGCACGGGCAGCCTGCTGCTCGGTGGCGGTGAGGATGCCGCGCAGGATGTTGAGCTCCAGGCGCTCGGGGCGGGCGCGCAGGGTGAAGCGGCGCAGTCGCGCCATCAGCTGGCGCGGGGTGGCCGGGTCGTGGAAGCCGATGGCGATCAGGGTACGCTCGAGATGGGCGAAATAGCGCTCGAGCTCCTCGTGGCTGGCCAGCGGCGGACCGGACTCCGCCTCGGCCCCGCCCGGCGCTTCGTGGTGCGCCTGCCAGGCCAGGCGGCACTCGTAGGCCAGTACCTGCACCGCCGCGGCCAGGTTGAGCGAGCTGAAGTCCGGGTTGGTGGGGATGTGCACATGGGCGTGGCAGCGCTGCAGCTCGGCGTTGGTCAGGCCGCTGTCCTCACGGCCGAGCACCAGCGCCACCCGGGCGCCTTCGCCGGCCAGCTCGGTGGGCAGGCGCTCCCCCAGCTCGCGGGGCGTGATCATCGGCCAGGGCAGGGTCCGCGAGCGGGCGCTGGCGCCCACCGCCAGGGTGCAGTCGGCGACCGCCGCCTCCAGGCTCTCGTGCACGCGGGCGGTGTGCACCAGGTGGTCAGCGCCCGAGGCGCGCGAGATGCTGTCGGCGGTGAGCGGCTCGCAGCGTGGCGCCACCAGCGCCAGGTCGGCCAGCCCCATGTTGTGCATGGCGCGGGCGGTGGCCCCGATGTTGCCGGGGTGACTGGTGCCAATCAGGACGATGCGGATGCGCTCGAGCATGGTGGGTTTCCCTGGGGCGGATGACACGAAGGGCCCAGAGTCTAGCATGCGGAGCGACCGCGCGGCCCGGGTGCGTGGCGCTATCGGTCCGGGTCTGCTAGGATTCGCGGCCACCGGC
Source organism: Halomonas sp. NO4 (assembly GCF_010994375.1). Lineage (GTDB taxonomy): Bacteria > Pseudomonadota > Gammaproteobacteria > Pseudomonadales > Halomonadaceae > Halomonas. The sequence goes on along the minus strand of NZ_WHMA01000005.1, from coordinate 84,048 downwards.
TCCACGCGAGCCGACCGTTCTTTCGCCCCCGTTCTTTAACATCACCGAGTTCCAAGGCCCGATCATGCATCCGATGGTCCAATTTGCGCTGCGCGCCTCGCGCAGCGCCGCCGAACAGTTTCTGCGCATTCGCGAGCGAATCGAGAATGCCAACGAAGAGCACAACCTCCAGCGCACCCTCGAAGAGGCTGCGCGCAACGCCGAGGCGCTGATCACCCGCCAGCTCTCCCGCGGCTACCCCCAGCACGGGGTGGTCGGCCGCTACACCCCGCACCGCGCGGGGGAAGGGGAAGGGCGCGACGTGCTGTGGTGCATCGAACCCTTCCACGGCTACTCCAACCTTCGCGTGGCCGCCCCCGGCTTCGCGCTCTCCGTCGTCTGCCTGGTCAAGGGCCGCCCGGAACATGCGGTGGTGATCTGCCCCTTCAGCGACGACGAGTACCTGGCCAGCCGCGGCCGGGGCGCCCAGCTCAACGGCAAGCGCATCCGCGTTTCCCAGCCCACCGCCGTGGGCGGGACGCGCATCGCCATGAGCCTGCCGGAGACCTGGCTGCGCGCCCGTCATCTGCCCGGCTACCTGACCCTGGTGCAGCAGCTCGGCCCTCAGGTGGAGTTGTTGCGCGCCTCGGGCAGCGGGCTGCTCGACCTCGCCGAGCTCGCCGCGGGGCGCGTGGATGCCGCCTTCGTGCTGGGCCTGGAGGAGCAGGACCTGCATGTGGGCAGCCTGTTGCTCAAGGAGAGCGGTGCGCTGATGGGCACCCCCGACGGCCAGCCCGCCGCCGCGGTCGAGGGCCGGCTCATGGCCGCTGGGCCGCGGCTCTACAAGGCGCTGGTGCAGCAGCTCAAGCCGCACTTTTAAGCCATCAGCTTTAAGCTGGAAGCTGGAAGAAAAACCGCCCCCGCAGCGCTATGCTGCGGGGGCGATTTCAGTTCAGGGTCGCTTCCAGCTTCCAGTTGTCAGGGTAGCTGCTCTTCCTCCTCGTCCGCCTCCTTCTTGGGCGGAATCAGGTCCTCGCGTCCCAGCTTGACCGCGATCAGCAGCGCCGCAGCGACGTAGATGGAGGAGAAGGTGCCCACCACGATGCCGAGGATCAGGGCCACGGAGAAGTAGTGGATCATGTCGCCGCCGAGCAGCAACAGGGCCAGCAGCACCAGCAGGGTGGTGCCGGAGGTCGCCAGGGTGCGCGACAGGGTGGCATTGATCGCTTCGTTGAAGATGGTCGGCATGTCGTCGATGCGCGACTTGCGGATGTTCTCGCGGATGCGGTCGTAGACCACGATGGTGTCGTTGAGCGAGTAGCCGATCACCGCCAGCAGTGCGGCGAGCACCGTGAGGTCGAAGTCGAACTGGAACAGCGAGAAGACGCCGACCACGATGATCACGTCATGCACCAGCGCGAGCAGGGCGCCGATGGCGAACTTGTACTGGAAGCGGAAGGCGACGTAAAGCATCACGATGCCCAACGCCACCAGCAGGCCCATGCCGCTCTGGTCGCGCAGCTGGTCGCCCACTTGGGCGCCCACGAACTCGGCGCGCACCAGTTCCACGCTCTCGCCCTGGCGGCGCAGCAGCTCCACCACCTGCTCGCCCACGTCGGGGTCGAAGGCCTGCTGGAGGCGGATCAGCACCTCGGTGGAGGCGCCGAAGGTCTGCACCGAGACGTCGCGGAAACCGGCACCCTCCAGCGTCTGGCGCACCGCGTCCAGCGACGGCGCCGTATTGTAGGCCACTTCCACCAGGGTGCCGCCGGTGAAGTCGAGGCCCAGGTTGAGCTGCTGGACGAGGAGCGAGGCGATCGAGATCAGGAGCAGCGCCGCGGAGATCGCGAAGGCGATCCGCCGCTTGCCCATGAAGTCGAACTGTCGATTGATGAGGGTCTTCATTGTCACCTCTTAAATCCAGAGCTTCTTGACCGGCTTGCCGCCGTAGGCGAGGTTCACCATGGCGCGGGTCACCATCAGGGCGGTGAACAGCGAGGTGATGATCCCCAGCGACAGGGTCACGGCGAAGCCCTTGACCGGCCCGGTGCCGATCGAGAACAGGATCACCGCCACCAGCAGGGTGGTGATGTTGGCGTCGATGATCGAGCTGAAGGCGCGCTCGTAGCCGGCGTGGATGGCCTGCTGCACCGAGAGCCCGGTGCGCAGCTCCTCGCGGATGCGCTCGAAGATCAGCACGTTGGCGTCCACTGCCATGCCCAGGGTGAGCACGATGCCGGCGATGCCGGGCAGCGTCAGGGTGGCGCCGAGCAGCGACATGGCGGCCACCAGCAGGGTCAGGTTCAAGGCCAGCGCCAGGTTGGCGAAGATGCCGAATACCTTGTAGCGCACCAGCATGAAGGCCACCACCAGCAGCAGGCCGATCTGCACGGACATCACGCCGCGCTCGATGTTCTCGGCGCCAAGGCTCGGACCGATGGTGCGCTCCTGGGCGAAGTAGATGGGCGCGGCGAGCGAGCCGGAGCGCAGCAGCAGGGCGAGTTCCGCGGCCTCGGTGGGCGAGTCGAGTCCGGTGATGCGGAAGCTGTTGCCCAGCGCGCTCTGGATGGTGGCCAGGCTGATGATGCCGCGCTCGGTGTAGGGCTCGCGGACGGTGACCTCCTCGCCGTCCTCGAGCACGGTGCGCTCGCGGGTCTTGTGCTCGATGAACAGCACCGCCATGTTGCGCCCGATGTTGGTGCGCGTGGCGCGGTTCATCAGGGTGCCGCCGGTGCCGTCGAGGTCGATGTTGACCTGGGGGCGGCCGTTCTCGTCGAAGCTGCGGTTGGCGCTGGACACGCTGTCTCCGGTGATGATGACGTCGCGCATCAGGTCGGCGGTGCGGTTCGGGTCGTTGCGGAACGGGAACGTCTGGGTCTCGCTGTCCGGCGTGTCCGGCCGTGCCTCGAGGCGGAATTCCAGGTTGGCGGTGGCGCCCACCACGCGCTTGGCGGCGACGGTGTCCTGCACGCCGGGCAGCTCGACCACGATGCGGTCGGGGCCCTGGCGCTGCACCAGGGGCTCGGCCACGCCCAGTTCGTTGACGCGGTTGCGCAGGGTGGTCAGGTTCTGCTCGATGGCGTAGTCCTGGATCTCGGTGACTGCCTGGTCGGTGAGCGTCATGACCAGCAGGGCGGCGCGTCCCTCCTCTTCGCTGGCGTAGTCGAAGTCGGGAAAGTCGCGGCTGATCAGGCTGCGCGCGGTGTCACGATCCTCTTCGCTGGCGAAGGTGAGGGTGAGGGTGCGATCCTCGATCTGGGTGTCGCGATAGCGCAGGCGCTCGCCGCGCAGCTGCTCGCGGATGGCGCTGGCATTGACCTCGAGGCGCTGCTCCACGGCGGCGTCCATGTCCACTTCCAGCAGGAAGTGAACGCCACCGCGCAGGTCGAGGCCCAGCGTCATCGGCGAGGCGGACAACGCCTCCAGCCACCCCGGGGTCGACTCGGCGAGGTTGAGGGCGACCACGAAGTCATCGCCCAGCCGCTCGGCGATCAGGTCGCGGGCGCGCAACTGGTCGTCGTCGTCTTCCAGGCGGATGAGGACGCGGCTCTCCTCGCGTTCCACGGCCTTGATGGCGATGCCGGCATCGCGCAGGGTTTGCTCGAGGCGCGTCAGACGTTCGCCCGCGACGGTGCTGTCGCCGCGCTCGCTGCTGATCTGCACTGCGGGGTCTTCGGGGAAGAGGTTGGGCAGCGAGTAGACCAGGCCGAGGAGCAGCACGACGAGGATCAGCAGATACTTCCACAGAGGGTAACGGTTGAGCATGGGAGCCCTGCCCTAGGTTGCAGAAAGGGGGACGAAGGGGCGTCGGCACGGCACGATGCCCCGGTGGCGGGCACGGCGGGGCATCGGGCGTGGCACGACTCTCGCCGCGAGGCCCCCGCACAGGCCGGGGTGTCGGGCGAAGCGTCGTCGGATCAGATGGACTTGATGGTGCCCTTGGGCAGCACGGCCGCCACGGCGCTCTTCTGCACGTTGACCTCGGTGTTGTCGGCGATCTCCATGCTGATGAACTCGTCGCTGACCTTGGTGATGCGCCCCACGAGGCCGCCGCCGATAACCACTTCGTCACCCTTGGAGAGGCCGCTGACCAGCTCCTTGTGCTGCTTGGCACGCTTGGACTGGGGGCGCCAGAGCAGGAAGTAGAAAATCAGAACGAAGCCGACCAGCATGACGATCTGGGCGATGCCGCCACCGGCGGGGGCATCCTGGGCATAGGCCGGCGAGATGAAGAAGTCCAGCATGGTGAAGGGGTCTCCTGGGTGTGTGACAAGACGGGTGAAAGATGGCATTAGCCGGCGCGCGTGGCCTTGCGGGTCGCCGCCGGCTGGGGATCAATTCGGTGCGGGAGGAACTGGCAGGCCGCGCTGCGCATAGAAGCCTTCCACGAAGTTCGCCAATGTACCCGCTTCGATGGCACCGCGCAAACCGGCCATCAGGCGCTGGTAATGGCGCAGGTTGTGGATGGTGTTGAGCATGGCGCCGAGCATCTCGTTGCAGCGATCCAGGTGGTGCAGGTAGGCGCGTGAGAAGTGCTGGCAGGTGTAGCAGTCGCAATCGGCTTCCAGCGGGCGGGTGTCATGGCGGTGCTTGGCGTTGCGGATCTTCACCGTGCCTTCCGCGGTGAAGAGGTGGCTGTTGCGGGCATTGCGGGTGGGCATCACGCAGTCGAACATGTCGATGCCGCGACGCACCCCCTCGACCAGGTCCTCGGGCTTGCCGACCCCCATCAGGTAGCGCGGGGACTCCGGCGGCATCCAGGTGGGGAGGTAGTCGAGCACCCGGATCATCTCCTCCTTGGGCTCGCCCACCGAGAGCCCGCCGATGGCCAGGCCGTCGAAGCCGATGTCGAGCAGACCCTTCAGCGAGCGCTCGCGAAGCTCGGGGTGCATGCCGCCCTGGATGATGCCGAACAGCGCCGAGGGCGAGGCGCCGTGGGCGTCGCGCGAGCGCCTGGCCCAGCGCAACGACAGCTCCATGGAGGCCGCGGCCGTGGCGAAGTCGGCGGGGTAGGGGGTGCACTCGTCGAAGATCATCACCACGTCGGAGCCTAGCGCCCGCTGCACGGCCATGGACTCCTCGGGGCCCATGAAGACCTTGGCGCCGTCCACCGGCGAGCGAAAGTGCACGCCCTCTTCGGTGATCTTGCGGATGTCGCCCAGCGAGAAGACCTGGAACCCGCCGGAGTCGGTGAGGATGGGCTTCTCCCACTGGGCGAAGTCGTGCAGGTCGCCGTGGGCCTCGATCACCTCGGTGCCCGGGCGCAGCCACAGATGGAAGGTGTTGCCGAGGATGATCTCGGCGCCAATCGTCTCGACCATGGCGGGCGTCATGCCCTTGACGGTGCCGTAGGTGCCCACCGGCATGAAGGCGGGGGTCTCCACCGTACCGCGCGGGAAGGTGAGGCGGCCGCGGCGGGCCCGGCCGTCGCTGGCCAGGTGCTCGAAGGTCATGAAGCAGTCGTTGCGCATGGGGCTCTCTGGGATCAGGCGGACATCGGCTGGCGCGTCAGAAACATGGCGTCGCCGTAACTGAAGAAGCGATAGCGTGCCTCGACCGCCTCCCGGTAGGCGGCCATGGTGGTATCGAAGCCGGCGAAGGACGACACCAGCATCAGCAGGGTCGACTCCGGCAGGTGGAAGTTGGTGATCAGGGCATCGACGCAGCGCCACTGATACCCCGGGTAGATGAAGATGTCGGTCTCGCCGGTGAAGGGCGCGATCGCCCCGTCGGGACTCGCCGCACAGGCGCTCTCCAGGCAGCGCACGCTGGTGGTGCCCACCGCCACCACGCGGTTGCCGCGTGCCCGGGCGGCCTGCACCTGCTCGCACACCTCGGGGGTGACCTCGATCCACTCGCTGTGCATCGTATGCTCGCGGATGTCGTCGACGCGCACCGGCTGGAAGGTGCCGGCGCCCACGTGGAGGGTGACGAAGGCGCTCTCCACGCCCTTGGCGGCCAGCGCGGCGAGCAGCGGCTCGTCGAAGTGCAGCCCGGCGGTGGGGGCGGCCACGGCGCCGTCGCGCCGCGCGTAGACGGTTTGATAGCGCTCGCGGTCGGCGAGCTCGTCCTCGCGGTCGATATAGGGCGGCAGCGGCATGTGGCCGTGCCGTTCGAGCAGCTGGACGAGCGGCGTCTCGCCCAGGAAGCGCACTTGGAACAGCGCCCCTTCACGCCCTTCCACCACCGCGCGAACATCCCCCTCGAAGAGGAGCTCGGTGCCGGGCTTGGGCGACTTGCTGGAGCGCAGGTGGGCCAGGCCGCGGTGGGCGTCCAGGGGGCGCTCGAGCAGCAGCTCCACCCGGCCGCCGCTCTTCTTGTGGCCGTGCAGGCGGGCGGGAATCACCCGGGTGTCGTTGAACACCAGCAGATCGCCGGGCGCGAGCAGGTCGAGCAGGTCGGGGAAGCGGCGGTGGTCGAGAGCGCCGCTGGCGCCGTCGACGCACAGCAGGCGGCAATCGCTGCGCTGCTCGGAGGGATAACGGGCGATCAGCTCCTCGGGAAGCTCGTAGTGGAAATCGGCACGCTGCATGCGGTTCGGGACTCGGGATGGCGACAGTTTCGACGAGGACGGTTGGACCGTCTGGACAAGCCGCCTAGGATACCGCGTCACCTCGGCGAAGTCAGGCGTCACGATTGACCTGCCGGGCACCCCACGTATAATGCTTCGCGCTGCCGGCGTGGCGGAATTGGTAGACGCAGCGGATTCAAAATCCGCCGGGTGCAAGCCCTTGTCGGTTCGAGTCCGACCGCCGGTACCATTTCAAAAACAGTCGCTTACGGGCGGCTGTTTGCGTTTCTTCCCTCCCTTCCCCGTGGTTCCCGGTCCCATCATGTTGTCGTCGGCCCTGCCGATCCGGCCAATGCCATTGTGTAGCTTTTAGGCTACAATGTACCCAATGATGGAGCTGACGCACTACCTCACCGCTGATGGCCATGACCCGTTCTAAGCCTGGCTGGATGCCACCAAGGCGAAGGATCGCCGGGCGGCCATGCGCGTGCTGACCCGCCTAAACCGGCTGGCGGTTGGAAATGCCGGGGACGCCAAGGCCGTTGGTGATGGAGTGCTGGAGCTGCGAATCGACTACGGTCCTGGCTACCGCGTGTATTACGCCAAGGTGGGCAGGCGCCTGGTGATGTTGTTGATCGGGGGCACCAAGAAGCGCCAGCAGGCCGACATCGAGCAGGCCAAGGCGTTTCTGGCGGACCACCGAAGGAGAGCCCGGAGATGAAAAGCCACGACGATGCCGTGATCGAGATGCTGCGCGATGACCCGGCGATGGCCGTTGACTACCTGCGCACCGCCTTCGACGAGCTGGACGCAGAAGGCGGAGAGTCTGCCTTTCTAATGGCGCTGCGTCATGTGGTGGAAGCGCAAGGCGGCATGGCTGCCGTGGCCGAGCGTGCCAAGCTCTCCCGCGAGAGCCTCTATCGGGCGCTTTCCCCCAAGGGAAATCCAACTTTGCGGACCATGACCGCCGTCATCAAGGCGACTGGCATTCACTTTCATGACCTGACGCATCACGCCTCCTGAGTGGGCGGATGTCTCTCCTTCTCAATCGATGCTGGTGTCCCGGAACCCCGCATTGATCAGGCAATAGGCCCCGTAGCCGACCAGGCCCAGGGCGACGGTGCCGAGCAGCCAGGGCCCGAAGGGCTGACCGGCCAGGACGCTGAGGGCGCCGCCCAGGCCCTGGGCCTGGCTAGGATCAGTCCGCCAGACGGCGATGCACAGGAACAGGCCGACGATCACAAAGACTACCCCCCGGCCGAGAGCCCCCAGCGGGTGATGGCCTCGAACAGGCGGCGCTGAGCGGCGCTCATCTCCCGGCGGTACCAGTTCTTGAGGTAGGTGCGCCGCAGGGCGCGCCAGAGCTGGCGCAGGTCGAGGCCCAGGAATACCAGGCCGGCGGCGAAGACCAGCCAGACTCCGCCCGGATGACTCATCAGCACCGCCGTGCGGTCCTGTGCCTCGCTCTCGCCCGAGGCCATCGCCGCGTGGCGCAGCAGGTCGAAGCAGTAGACCCCGAGGCTGGCGTGTACGGCCGAACTGGCCAGAAACCCCAGGCGGGTCCCGATGCCCTTGAGCCCCAGGCCCACCGACTCGGTATCCACCAGGGCCTGGAGCGTACGCCACAGGGCATAGGCCAGCAGCCCGGCGCCCAGCAATCCGATCATGAGATCGCCGAAGGGCTGAGCGATGAGCTGGTTGATGGCTTCCTTCGAGCCAATGTTGTCGCCACCCAGCCCGGCCGCCGCCAGCAAGGCCAGGCCGCCGATCAGCAGGTAGACGATCCCCTTGGCGACGTAGCCGACGCGCGCCGCCAAAGAAAGGGCCTGCTTGAGGGAGGTGACGTGGTGCGGCATGGCGGCTCCCGTAGCGCAGGGCGAGCTGGCCACCCCTCAGCCCAGGCTGAGTAGCACCACGGCGAGGGTGCCACCGGTCAAGGCGTAGCCCAGCAGCGCCATCAGGCCGTCCTCGGCGAACAGTGCCAGCCCGAAGAGCGTCAGTGCCAGGCCCGCGCCGTTGGCGGTGAAGGGGATCAGCTCCATGGGCGGCATGGCGAGTGCGATCAGCAGGCAGGTCAGGGCCACCGCCAGATGGGCCGGCGGGCGCGTCAGGCGCTGCAGGCGCGGCTTGAGCAGGCGGTCGATCCAGCGGGCCGGGCGCTTCAGCCAGTGCAACGCCTGGACGTAGCGCTGGCGCGGGACGCGGCGTGCCAGCAGCCAGGCGGGCAGCCAGACGTGGTCGCGGCCCAGCAGCAGCTGACCGGCGGAGAGTGCCACCAGGCTGGCCATCAGGGTCGGCACGCCGGGAATGTCGCCGATCAGCGGGGCCAGGGTGATCAGGCCGGCGACCAGTAAAAAGGGCGCGAAGGTGCGTCGCCCGACGCAGTCGAGAATGGCCTCCAGGCTCACGCTGTCGGCGTGCCGGCCGGCGTGTTTCAGCCGCTCCACCAGTGCCGCCAGGTTGGCGACCGGCTCCCGGGAGGTGTCGGTGGGTGGGGCTTCGGGGGGCTCAGCGTCCATGGCGAGGCGTCCGGCGGGTCCAGAGCAGGATGGCGCCCAGGGCGATCAAGGCCACACCCACGAAGCCGGCCGGGCTGACGGTTTGCCAGCCGACCAGCAGCAGGGCCAGGCCAAGGGCCATGAGGGCAAAGGCGAAGGTGCGTACGGTCATGGGGCACTCTCTGGCTGGGTTCGCCGTCAGTGTAGCGCCAAGCGTGCCCCTGATTCAGTGCGTCGGCACCCCCGATGTGATCGCCATGGCTTCGTCCAGGCTTGTGGCCTCCGCATTCCACGGCAGCAACGAACCGGCGAACTGGCAGTAGTAGAGGGCGTCGTCGTCGATCTCGACACGATGTATGATGTTGCCTTGGTCGTCCTGCCACCAGTCGGCATGGATATGCCGCCAGTGGGGCGGGAGCGGGGCGGCAAGGGTCATGTTCATGACGGCTGTCCCTCCTCGGCGTCGCTGTTGTGGCGCCCTAGCACAGGGCGCCTTCCCTATCGGCGGCTGAAGCGCTTGCCATCTACCGAACGGCAACTGCCTCTTCGGGCAGTGACTCTGCGGCGTGAGTTGCCCCTATTTCCCAGGCTAGTACAAGAACGGTGTTTGTAAACACTGTTCTTCAACTTGTCGCGCGCAGGTTCTGGCCGGACGAGTTCTCGCTCTTATATTGCGCCCTGGTCGATCATGGCGTCGGCGACCTTGCGGAAGCCGGCGATATTGGCACCCTGCACCAGGTTGGTGGGCTCGCCGAACTCCTCCGCAGTATCGGCACACTGCTGATGGATATTGGCCATGACCTCCTTGAGCTTGGCATCGACCTTGTCCAGCGACCACTGCTGCATGCTGCTGTTCTGCGCCATCTCCAACTGACTGGTCGCAACGCCGCCGGCATTGGCCGCCTTGCCCGGGCCGTAGGCGATCTTGGCTTCCAGGAAGCGGTCAACGGCCTCCGCGGTGGAAGGCATGTTGGCCCCTTCGCTGATGCACTTGACGCCGTTGTCGAGCAGGGCGGCGGCATCGGCACTGGTCAGTTCGTTCTGCGTGGCGCAAGGGAACGCTGCGTCAGCCTTGATGCGCCATACGGCATGGCCGTCGCTTGGGTACGCTGCTCGGGGGATGTAGTGGGCCCCGGGGCGTGTGCCTAGATAGGCCTCCAGTGAGACCCGCTTGACCTCCTTGAGCTCCTTGAGCAGTGCCAGGTCGATGCCGTTGGGGTCGTGAATCGTGCCGCTGGAATCCGAGCAGGTTACCGCCTTGGCGCCCAACTCATGAAGCTTCTCGATGGTGTAGATCGCCACGTTGCCGGCGCCGGACACCAGACAGGCCTTGCCGTCGAGATTGTCGCCGCGTGCTTCCAGCATGTTCTGGGCAAAGTAGACCGCGCCGTAGCCGGTGGCTTCCTTGCGGCCAATCGATCCGCCCCAATTGAGCCCCTTCCCGGTGAGAACGCCCTCGTAGCGGCCGGTGAGACGCTTGTACTGACCGTACAGGTAGCCAATTTCGCGGGCGCCGACGCCGATGTCGCCGGCTGGCACGTCGGTGGTGGGGCCGATATGGCGATACAGTTCGCTCATGAAGGCCTGGCAGAAGCGCATGATCTCACCGTCGGACTTGCCCTTGGGATCGAAGTCCGAACCGCCCTTGCCGCCACCGATTGGTAGGCCGGTCAGGGCATTTTTAAAGATCTGTTCGAAGCCGAGGAACTTGATGGTGCCCGCGGTCACGCTGGGGTGGAAGCGCAGTCCGCCCTTGTAGGGACCGAGCGCGGAGTTGAACTGAATGCGGAATCCCTTGTTCACGCGGACCTTCCCGGCATCGTCGGTCCAGGCAACGCGGAACAGAATCTGGCGTTCGGGCTCGACGATGCGCTCGATGATGCTGTGGTCGTGATAGTGCGGGCGGCGCTCGAACAGCGGGCGCAGGCATTCCAGCACCTCCTCGGCGGCCTGGTAGAACTCGGTCTGGGCGGGGCTGCTCTGCTGAAGGCGGGCGAGAGTGTCGTGAACGTACGGCATGGGCGTTTCCTGTGGTGGTGCCAAGAAATGTAGCGGTGGCCACGGGGTGCTTGAAATCGGTTTCCACTATATATCAATGCACCAAAATGCAGCAATTGCATAGCCCATGCATAGATTAGACATTGATATGAAGCGAAATCCCTTTAAATCCCCGAAAATCTATGCACCATTATGAAATATTAACTTTATCTTTTAAACTATATTAAAACGCTTTGGCGGATGGGTGCTAAACAAACGGAAGTCGTGGGGGCTATAAAAGCCGATGCCGACGGCCTATGATGCAGGAAAACGCCAGTCCTTCGCCCCTCCGCGGGTGGAGGGCTGTTTTTCGTTGTATGGATGGCTTTGCGTCCAGAAAGCGTTGATCGGAACATGGAGAAAGCAGGATGGCCCGTCCCCCCATCATCATTAATCGGCTCGATGCCGAACGGCTGCAGCGCCTCATCGATGCGGCCAGCGGCAAAGAGCTCGCGGTTGCCGAGTTGCTGGAAGAGGAGCTGGCGCGGGGCGAGGTGGTCGACCCCGAGGCGATCCCGGCGGATGCGGTGAGCATGAACAGCCAGATTCAGTTCACCGACCTGACCCGAGGTCGCCAGCTGGTTCGCACCCTTGTCTACCCCCACATGCTGGCGGCCACCGAGGACGGGATCTCGGTGATGGCGCCCGTGGGTGCGGCGCTGATCGGCCTGCGTGTCGGCGATACCATCGATTGGCCGCTGCCGGACGGCGGCGAGACGCAGCTGCGGATCGATGCCATCCTGTGGCAGCCGGAACGGGAGGGGCAGTTTCACCGCTGAGGAAGCGCCGTCTACCATCACCGAAGGAAATTGAGATGCCGTTGTCGCTGTGGATGTCCCTTGCCGCCATCTGTGCCATGGGCGCCATGTCGCCGGGGCCGAGCCTGGCGCTGGTGCTGCGCCATACCCTGGGGGGCGGGCGGGTGCCGGGCATGGCCGCGGCGCTTTCCCACGCCGTGGGCGTGGGCCTCTATGCCCTGCTCACCGTCTGGGGGCTGGGGGCGCTGATCGTGCGCTTTCCGCTGCTCTTCCAGCTCATTACCTGGGCGGGAGCAGGTTACCTCGCCTGGCTGGGCGTCAAGGCGCTGCGCGCCGGTCGCGGCGGCCCCCTGGCAGCGGGGGCCGTCGTCACCACCCGCGGTCAGGCCCTGCGCGAGGGGCTGCTGGTGGCGCTCGGCAACCCCAAGCTGATCCTTTTTTTCATCGCGCTGCTGAGCCAGTTCGTCACCCCGGAGATGAGCCTGGCCGCCAAGGCGATCATCGTGGCGACCGCCATGCTGATCGACGGGGGCTGGTACCTGCTGGTCGCCGTGTCGCTGTCCCACTCACGGGTGCTGCCCTGGCTGCAGGCACGCGCCCACTGGATCCATCGCCTCACCGGGGTGATGCTGCTGGGGCTCGCTCTGCGGGTCGCCCTCGGCCCGCTGGGATGACTCGCCAGCGTTGACTGCAACGCCGAATTGCCCCGGTGCCCGGCGGGCGGGGCTGCTAGCCTCTGTATCGACGATCGACCGGAACCCTTGACGATGGACGACCTTGCAAGCGACGCCCGCGCGCTCGCCGTGGTGCTCGGCGAAGACCCGGATGTCGCGGCCATTCTCTCCCTGCAGCTGCAGGTGCTGGGCCTGCAGAGCCGTTACCACCGCAGCGCCACCGGCATGCTGGAGGAGGTGGCCAGCAGCCGGCCGCAGCTGGTGGTAGTGGGGCTGGACTTTGCCGAGCCCGATGGCATCGCCCTGTTGCGCCTGCTTGCCGAGCAGGAGTATCGCGGCTGGGTGCTGCTGCTCGGTGGGGTCGAACCCAAGATCGCGCGGATCGCCGAGCGCGTGGGCCAGACCCTCGGCCTGCAGATGCTCGGCTCGCTGGACACGCCCATGCGCCTGGCCGAGCTGCGTGAGCGCCTGGGCGACCTGCGCCTGGGCAGCCAGGCGCCCGGGGTGCCGCGCGCCGACCCTTTCTTTACCGCCAGCGAGCTGGAAGGGGCTCTGGCACGCCGCGAGCTGGCGGTGCACTACCAGCCCCAGTTCGAGCTGGCCAGCGGGCGGCTGAGCGGCGTCGAAGCCCTGGTGCGCTGGGCGCATCCGGAGATCGGGCTGATCGGCCCGGCCAACTTCCTGCCCCTGCTGACCGCCGGGCAGAGCCGGCGCCTCACTGCCTACGTACTGGAGCAGGCGCTGGCCGATGCCCAGCGCTGGCGGCGTCAGGGGCTGGCACTGTCGGTGTCGGTGAACGTCACCGCCGACGACCTGATGGCGCCGGACCTGCTGGCGCTGACCCGCCATCGCGGCCCGGGCGAGCCGCCGCTGCTGGTGTTCGAGATCACCGAGACGGCGGCCATGGACGACGAGCTGCTCGGCTCGGAGATCGCCGCCCGCTTGCACCTCAACGGCCTGGAAATCTCGGTGGACGACTTCGGCGTGGGCTTCTCGTCGCTGTCGCGGTTGCAGATGCTGCCGATCAGCGAGCTCAAGGTGGATCGCAGCTTCGTGCGCTATCTGCATGCGGACCCCCAGGACGCGGCCATCGTCGAGGCGGTGGCGCTGCTGGGGCGCCGCCTGGGGCTGCGCGTGGTAGCCGAGGGACTCGAGGAGGGGGCCAGCGTGGCGCTGCTGGAGCGGTTTGGCTGCACCCACGTGCAGGGCTTCGGTCTGTCGCGCCCGGTGGCGGCCGAGGCGATCCCGACGCTCGCCCGAGCTCAGGCCTCGATCCGCGAGAGAATGGCCGCCAGCGGCGCTCCGGTGGGCATCACCCCGTAGGCCATGCCGGCCTCGGCGCCGAGGCGCGTGCGGCAGAAGGTCTCGGCGACCTCGGCCGGGGCCTGGCCCAGCAGCAGGGCGGCCTGCAGGCACTGCGCCAAGCGCTGGGCCAGCCAGCGCCCGCGGGCCTCCAGCGCTTCGGCGGGGGCGGCCAGCTCGCGTTCCAGTTCGGCCAGGGCGTGGTCGAAGTCGTCGTGGCGGCCGCGCACGGCGCCGAGCTCGGCCTGCACCGCGGCGAAGGCCTCGGGGTGGCGGGCGAGCACGCGCAGCACATCGAGGCAGATCACGTTGCCCGAGCCCTCCCAGATCGAGTTGACCGGCGCCTCGCGGTAGAGCCGCGCCAGCGGCGCCTCCTCCACGTAGCCGATGCCACCCAGGCACTCCATGGCCTCGGCCAGGAAGGCGGGGCCGCGCTTGTTGTGCCAGTACTTGGCGAGCGCCGGGAGCAGGCGCGCCAGGGCCGCCTCATGGGCCTCGCCGCGCGCCGCGCCGTCGAAGGCGCGGGCGGCGCGAAGCATCAGCGCCACCCCCGCCTCCACTTCCAGGGCCAGGTCGGCGATGACCGCTCGCATCAGTGGCTGCTCGGCCAGCGCACGGCCGAAGGCGTGGCGGGCGCGGACATACTGCCAGGCCTCGCGCAAGGCCTGGCGCATCAGGCCCACCGGCGCCGTGGCGGCATCCAGGCGGGTCTGCTGGACCATCTCGAGGATGGTGGCCACGCCGCGCCCGGGCTCGCCGAGGCGCGCCGCCCAGGCGCCGCGGTACTCGATCTCCGCCGAGGCGTTGGCGCGGTTACCGCACTTCTCCTTGAGTCGCTGCAGCTCGATGGCGTTGCGCTCGCCGTCCGGCACGAAGCGCGGCACCAGAAAGCAGTCGAGGCCGTCGTCGCTGTGGGCCAGGGTCAGGAAGGCGTCGGACATGGGGGCGCTGCAGAACCACTTGTGGCCGGTGAGCCGCCAGCCGTCGGCGACGGGGAGAGCGCGTGTGGTGTTGGCGCGCACATCGCTGCCGCCCTGCTTTTCGGTCATGGCCATGCCCAGGGTCAGCCCCTGCTTCTCCGGGGCCGGCAGCGAGCGGGCATCGTAGGCGTGGGCCAGCAGGCCGGGCGCCCAGGCGGCCTCGAGCGCCGGGGCGTGGCGCAGCGCCGGCATGGCGGCGTGGGTCATGGTCACCGGGCAGCAGAAGCCCGGTTCCGCCTGGGTGAGCAGGTAGAGCGCCGCCACGTGGGCCTGATGGCCGCCGTTGCCTTCCTCCTGCCAGGCCACGGCGTGCCAGCCGCCTTCACAGGCCAGCGCCATCAGTTCGTGGTAGGCGGGATGGTAGGCCACCTCGTCGAGGCGCCGGCCGTGGCGGTCGAAGAGGCGCAGCTGCGGCGGGTGGCGGTTGGCCGCCTCGCCCAGGCCCTGGACGTGGTCGCTGCCCACCGCGCGCCCCAGGGGCGCGAGGCGTGCACTCACCCAGGCCGGCGCCGCGCGGCCCAGCGCCTCGCGCAGGGGCGGGTCGTCGGCCAGAAAGTCGCGGTCGTGGGAAGGGGGTGGCTGATTGGTCACCCGGTGGGTGGCCAGCTGCGTGCGGGGGGCCCGGTCGGTCATGGGGAACTCCGGCGGCGGGGGCTGACTCGCAGCATGGACAGCGACGTCGCCGTGGTCAACGCGCCCCGCTCGCCAGGGTGGTTTCCGTGCGGCGAGCATGGCATCGTGACGGATGACAGCAAGGCAGGGGACCCATGGCCATTCACGAGCACGAATGTCGCACCCACAGCGGCGAACCCTTCAACCTTCGCGCCCTGCAGGGGCAGGTGCTGCTGATCGTCAACGTGGCCAGCCGCTGCGGCTTCACGCCCCAGCTGCGCGAGCTGGAGCGCCTCTATCGGCGCCATCGCGAGCGCGGCTTCACCGTGCTCGGCTTCCCCTGCAACCAGTTTGCCCGTCAGTCGCCGGAATCGGCCCGCGACTTCTGCGACCTGAGCGGCCGCGAATACGGCGTCACCTTCCCGCTGATGCAGAAGGTCAAGGTCAACGGGCCCGGTGCCCATCCCCTGTTCGTGGAGCTCAGGCAGCAGGCGCCGGGGGTGCTCGGCACCTCCCTGATCAAGTGGAACTTCACCAAGTTCCTGGTGGGGCGCGACGGGCGGGTGATCCGGCGCTTCGGCCCCAACGAGTCCGGCGCGGCGATCGAGCGGGAGCTCGAGCAGGCCCTGGACGAGTTCTGAACCTCAGTGGGGCAGATGCCCCCGGGCCACCGCCACCCGCTCGATGAGCTCGTTCCAGCGGTGCCGGGTCATCATGGTGGTGAGCCCTGAGAAGAGCGCCCAGCCCTTGCGTCGCCAGCCCTTGAGGCGCAGGTTGTGCGACACCAGTTGCTGCATGAGCTGGTAGTCGTTGAAGTGATGCCAGGTACCGGCCACCGACATCTGGTGGCGCGACAGCACCGGCGCCAGCTCCAGACGGAACACCCACTCGAGCTCCTCGAGCGTGAGACCGTGCTCTTCGATGACCGCCACCATGCGCGTGTAGTCGCGCTCGCTCGGCTCGCGGTCCAGCCACAGCGGGGCCAGCGCCAGCCATAGGTCGCCGCGCTGGTCGACCAGCGTCTGTGCATCCATCCTATCCTCCTGCCAGGTTGTGCCCCGGGAAGGGCATCCTGCCCCAGTGCCGCCCCGCGCTCAAGGGCGGACAGGGACGGACGCGACCGCTAGAATGTTGCCACGGTTCGCACGACGCCCCTGGCGCGGCCAGGCGGCGACGGCTCATTCGGCCGGCGAGGCAGGAGACTCCCGGCCATGGACAGTAGAGGTATGACGTGATCATCAAACCCAAGGTTCGCGGTTTCATCTGTACCACCACCCACCCCGTGGGCTGCGAGAAGAACGTTCTCGAACAGATCGAGGCGACCCGGGCGCGCCGCCTCGACCCGGCGCAGGGACCCAAGAAGGTGCTGGTGGTCGGTGCGTCCAGCGGCTACGGCCTGGCGGCGCGTATCACGGCGGCCTTCGGCTACGGCGCCGACACCCTGGGCGTGTTCTTCGAGAAGCCCAGCAGCGAGAAGAAGCCCGGCACCGCCGGCTGGTACAACGCCGCCGCCTTCGACAAGTACGCCAAGGCCGAGGGGCGCTACAGCAAGTCGATCAACGGCGATGCCTTCTCCCATGAGGTGCGCGACAAGGCCATCGAGCTGATCAAGCAGGACCTGGGCCAGGTGGATCTGGTGGTCTACTCGCTCGCTTCGCCGGTTCGCAAACTCCCCGACTCCGGCGAGCTCAAGCGCTCGGCGCTCAAGCCGATCGGCGAGCCCTATCGCGCCACCGCCATCGACACCAACAAGGACACCATCATCGAGGCCGAGGTGGAACCGGCCACCGAGCAGGAGATCGAGGATACCGTGGCGGTGATGGGCGGCGAGGACTGGGAACTGTGGCTCGACGCCCTGGACAAGGCGGGCGTGCTCGCCCCCGGCGCGCGCAGCGTCGCCTTCAGCTACATCGGCACCGAAATCACCTGGCCCATCTACTGGCACGGCGCGCTGGGCCGCGCCAAGGAGGACCTGGATCGCGCCGCCGGCGAGATCGACAAGGCGCTCAAGGCGAGCGGCGGTGGCGCCAACGTGGCGGTGCTCAAGTCGGTAGTGACCCAGGCCAGCGCGGCCATCCCGGTGATGCCGCTCTATATTTCCATGGTCTACCAGGTGATGAAGGAGAAGGGGCTGCACGAGGAGCCCATCGACCAGCTCAACCGCCTGTTCGGGGAATGCCTCTACGGCACGGGCTGCGCCACCGACGAGGTCGGCCGCCTGCGCCTCGACGACTGGGAGCTGCGCGACGAAGTCCAGGACGCATGCAAGGCGCTGTGGCCCAAGGTGACCACCGAGAACCTCTTCGAGATCACCGACTATGCTGGGTACAAGCACGACTTCCTGAAACTCTTCGGGTTCGGGCGGGACGACGTGGACTATGGTGCCGATGTGAACCCGGACGTGACTTTCGATGTCGTCACGGTATAGCCCCCGGTGAGGTGACCCTGTCCGTCGCCGGGGCATCGCAGGCAATGGAGGTAGGCGATGGACACCCGCGAAAGCAAGACCCAGGAAGAGGAACGGGAGCACCTCAAGTCGGTGCGTCAGCCGGAAGATTTCGAGCACCCCGAGCCGGACGAAGAGCAGCCGGAGGCTCGCCAGTCGCCGCACGGGCTGCACTGGATTCTGCTCGGTGCGGCCCTGCTGGCCGGCGCCATCCTGCTCTTCACCCTCGTCTGGCCCTGACCGGACGGCGGGGCGACGGTCGCGTCGCCGCGCCCTGAACCACGGGCAGGCGCGGCGCCCACTCGGCGCGACGGGCTCGATCGAGTAAGATCACAGGCCCGTTGTGCCAGGCGCCGTGCTGAATGCCCGAGTCTCCCCACGCCTCCCGTTTCACCGCACCGACCCGCTGGGTCGGCGTGGTCACCCTGCCGGGTTTCTCGCTGCTGGCCCAGGCGTGCGCCATCGAACCGCTGATGGTGGCCAACCAGCTGGCCGGGCGCCGCCTCTATCGGGTCGATGTCTTCACGCCTTCCGGCGAGGCGGTGGCCAGCCAGGCTGCGCTCTGTCTGGCACCCGACGCCCCGCTCGCCGACCTGCCCGACACCCTCGATCTGCTGGTGCTCTGCGCCCCCACGCCGCTGCCGGTCGGCCACGAGCCGGTGGTGACGGCTTGCGCGGAGCGTCTGGCCAGCCGCGGGGTGACGCTGGTGGGCGTGGGCGGCGGGGCGGAGCTGCTGGCGCGGGCCGGCGTGCTGGACGGCTATCGCGCCACCCTGCCCTGGCAGTGCTTCGCCGAGGTCGCCCGCGACCATCCCCGGGTGCGCCTGTCGCGCCAGCTGTTCGAGATCGATCGCAGTCGGCTCACCTGCGGGGGTGGCACGGCGGCCATGGACATGATGATGACGCTGATCGCCGCCCATCACGGCAGCGCGCTGGCCGAGCGCGTCTCCGAGCACTTCGTGCTCGAGCGCATCCGCATGGCCGACGACCCGGCGCCGCTCCCCCTGCGCTCGCAGCGGGACAATGCCCCGGCTGCCCTGCGCGACGCCGTGCAGCTGATGGAGGCCAACATCGAGGAGCCGTTGACCACCCACGAGCTGGCCGCCCACCTGGGCATCTCGCGCCGCCAGCTCGAGCGGCTGTTCAAGAAGCACCTGCAGGCGGTGCCGGGGCGCTACTACCTCGACCTGCGTCTGCAGGCGGCGCGCCGCCTGCTGCGCGACAGCGACCTGCCCGTCGGCGAGATCGCCATGAAGACCGGCTTCTCGTCGCCGGCGCACTTCTCCACCGCCTACCGCAACCACTTCGGGGCCACGCCGCGGGAAGAGCGCCTGTAAGCCGTTCCGCCAGCCTTTTCTACAAGTCGCCGTCCCATTGCTGAAAGCCATGTGCCTGGCGGGTCCCTATACTCGAGTCTCTACCTTGACCCTTTGCCGATGGAGTGGAGACCGACATGAGCCAGACCCCGACCCGCGCCGATTTCGATCGCTACATGGTGCCCAACTATGCCCCGCAGCAGGTCATACCGGTGCGCGGCGAGGGCAGCCGCCTGTGGGACCAGGAGGGGCGCGAGTACATCGATTTCGCCGGCGGCATCGCGGTCAACGCCCTGGGGCACTGCCACCCGGTGCTGGTCGAGGCGCTCACCGCCCAGGCGAACCGGCTGTGGCACCTCTCCAACATCTACACCAACGAGCCGGCACTCAAGCTGGCGCGTGCGCTGGTCGAGCGCAGCTTCGCCGACAAGGTCTACCTGTGCTCCTCCGGCGGCGAGGCCAACGAGGCGGCCCTGAAGCTGGCGCGGCGCTGGGCCCACGACACCGTCAGCGAGCACAAGCATCGCATCGTCTCCTTCTCGCAGTCCTTCCACGGCCGTACCCTGTTCACCGTGAGCGTCGGCGGCCAGCCCAAGTACGCCCAGGGCTTCGGGCCGGTGCCCGGCGGCATCGTCCATGGCGAGTTCAACGACCTCGACAGCGTGCGCGACCTGATCGATGACGACACCTGCGCGGTGGTGGTCGAGCCCATGCAGGGGGAGGGCGGCATCGTGCCGGCCACCCAGGCGTTCCTCCAGGGGCTGCGCGCGCTGTGCGATGCCCACGACGCCCTGCTGATCTTCGACGAGGTGCAGACCGGCGTGGGGCGTACCGGCACGCTTTTCGCCCACGAGCAGTACGGCGTCACCCCGGACATCCTCACCAGCGCCAAGGCGCTGGGCGGCGGCTTTCCGGTGGGCGCCATGCTCACCACCGACCGCGTCGCCCCGGCCTTCGGCTTCGGTACCCACGGCTCCACTTACGGCGGCAACGCCCTGGCCTCGGCCGTGGCGCTGGCCGCCATCGAGCATATCGACACGCCCGAGGTGCTGGACGGGGTCAAGCGGCGCCATGCTCGCTTCCGTGAGCACCTGGAGCGCATCAATGCCCGGTTCGGCGTATTCCGCGAGATCCGCGGCATGGGGCTGCTGATCGGTGCCGAGATGGCCCCCGAGTACGAGGGGCGTGCCAAGGACATCCTGCCGCTGGCCATCGAGGAGGGTGTGATGGCGCTGATCGCCGGGCCCAACGTACTGCGCCTGGCGCCCTCGCTGGTGATCCCCGAGGCGGACATCGACGCGGGCATGGCGCGCCTTGAGCGCGCCGTGGCGCGGCTGGTCGATGCGCAGTGAGGGCCGCCGCGCCATGACGGATGCCCCGCCGCCACCCCTCGGAGACCCTGCCATGATGGTGGTTCGTCCTGTCCGGCCGGCCGACCTGCCGGCCCTGGAGCGCCTGGCCGGCAATGCCACGCCGCGGCTCACCAACCTGCCGGCGCACCGCGACCGCCTCGAGGAGCGCATCGCCCGCTCGCGCCAGGCGTTTGCCGGCGAGGTCGATTTCCCTGGCGACGAGCACTACACCTTCGTGCTCGAGGACCGCGAGCGCGGCGAGGCGGTGGGCACCGCCACCGTGCGCGCCCAGGCCGGCGCCCAGGAGGCCTACTACACCTATCGTCAGGAGACACTGATCCACGCCTCGCAGCAGCTCAACGTGCGCCGCGAGGTGCAGACCCTGGCGCTCTCCCACGAGGTGTCGGAGGCGAGCCTGCTGTGCGCGCTGTCGCTGGACGCCCGCTACAAGGGCTCCAGCGCCGAGAGCCTGCTGCGCCGGGCGCGACTGATGTTCATCGCCCAGTACCCGGAGCGCTTCGCCGAGCTGCTCGCCATGGCCTTCCCCGGCTACCTGGACGAGGCGGGCGCCTCGCCCTTCTGGGACAGCGTGGGGCGCCACTTCTTCGCCCGCGACTACCACGAGATCAACTACCTGGCCGGGGTGCGTTCGAAGAGTTTCATTGCCGAGGTGATGCCGCAGTTCCCCCTCTACCTGGCGCTGCTCACGCCCCAGGCCCGCGCCGCCATCGGCCGGGAGCATCCCGATCATGAAGGCGCCCTGGCCGAGATGCTCGCCGAGGGCTTTCTGCGCTCGCGGCACGTCGACCTCTTCGATGCCGGCCCGATCATCAAGGGCGAGCTCGAGCGCCTGGCGAGCTTCCAGCGCGCGGCCTGGCACCCGGTGCGCATCCGCCCCGCCCACACCCTGCCCGATGCCGAGCCGGCCATGGTCGCCAACCAGCAGCTGAGCGACTTCCGCTGCGTGGTGGCCCGCTACGCCCGTTCGCCCACCGGGCAGCTGATGCTGTCGCCGGAACACGCCGACGTGCTCGGCGTGGAGGAGGGTCGCGCGGTGCTCGCCGCGCCGCTGGCGCTGCCGGGCACCGATGAGCCCGACCCGGGCTACGATGAAGGGGAGCTGTGATGCGCATTCGACCCATTGCCCAGGGCGACCTGGCCGAACTGCAGGCGCTGGCCCGCGAGACCGGCGTGGGCTTCACCTCGCTGCCCGACAACCGCGACTTCCTCGCCGACAAGATCGCCGCCACGGAAGACGCCTTCGCCGAGCACCGCCCGGTCGACCGGCGCAACTACTTCTTCGTGCTCGAGGACGAAGACACCGGTGCCCTGGCCGGCTGCTGCGCCATCGAGGGCCAGGTGGGGCGCGAGGTGCCCTTCTACCACTACCGCCTGGGCACGCTCGCCCACTCCTCGGTGCAGCTCGACCTGCATCGCACCATCGACACCCTCTTCCTGAGCTCCGATCACACCGGCGACGCCGAGGTGGCCTCGCTGTTCCTGCGCCCCCAGTACCGCGGCGGCGAGCGCCGCCACGAGCGCAACGGCGCGCTGCTCTCCCAGGTGCGCTGGCTGTTCATGGCCGAGTTCCGCGACCGCTTCCCCGACAAGGTGCTCGCCGAGATGCGCGGACTGTTCGACGAACGCGGCAAGAGTCCCTTCTGGGAGTGCCTGGGCAGCCACTTCTTTCCGCTCGACTTCGATGAGGCCGACCGGCTCACCGGCCTGGGACAGAAGAGCTTCATCGGCGAGCTGATGCCCAAGTTTCCCATCTACACGCCCTTTCTCTCCGAGGCGGCGCGCGCCTGCATCGGCCAGGTGCACGAGCAGACCCGCCCGGCACTGGCCATGCTCAAGCAGGAGGGGCTGCGTTGGGAGGGCTACATCGACATCTTCGACGGCGGCCCCACCGTGGAAGCCTACATCGACGACGTGCGCGCGGTGCGCGCCTCGCGGCGGGTGCGCGTGGAGGTCACCTCGAATACCGCCTCGACGGCCTCCGAGCGCCCGCGCTGGCTGGCGGCCACCACCGACATGGCCCGTTTTCGCGCCGCCTGGGTAAGTCGCGGCCCCGACGCCGACGATGTACTCACCCTGAGCGAGACGGAGGCGGCACGCCTCGAGGTCGCCCCGGGCGACGCCCTGCGCATTCTGGACACCAAGGAGGCAGCATGAAGGCCATGCAGCAGTTGTTCATCGACGGCACCTGGCAGCCGGGCGACGGAGCGGCTCTCGACAAGCGCGACCCCGTCTCCGGCGAGACGCTGTGGCAGGGAGGGGCTGCCGGCGAGGCCCAGGTGAACGCGGCGGTGGCGGCGGCCCGCGGCGCCTTCCCGGCCTGGGCGCGGACGCCCTTCGCCGAGCGCCAGGCCCTGGTGGAGCGCTTCCGCGAGGTGCTGGAGAGCCGCCGGGAGACGCTGGCCACGGCCATTGCCCAGGAGACCGGCAAGCCGCTGTGGGAAGCGCGCACCGAGGTGGGGGCGATGATCGGCAAGGTGGCGATCTCGATTCGCGCCTACCAGGAGCGCACCGGCGAGCGCCAGCGCGACCTGGGCGAGGCGACGGCGGTCCTGCGCCACTGCCCCCACGGGGTGATGGCGGTGTTCGGCCCCTACAACTTCCCCGGCCACCTGCCCAACGGGCATATCGTCCCGGCGCTGCTCGCCGGTAACACGGCGGTGTTCAAGCCCAGCGAGCAGACGCCGCTGACCGCCGACCTGACCCTGCAGTGCTGGCAGGCGGCGGGGCTGCCGAACGGGGTGATCAACCTGGTGCAGGGGGCCGCGCCGGTGGGCCAGGCGCTCTCTGCCGACCCGGGCATCGATGGGTTGCTGTTCACCGGCAGCGCCAAGGTGGGCGGGCTGCTGCATCGCCAGTTCGCTGGCCAGCTCGACAAGATCCTGGCGCTGGAGATGGGCGGCAACAACCCCCTGGTGGTCAAGGACGTGCCCGACCAGGCGGCGGCCGTACTGACCATCCTGCAGTCGGCCTTCCTCTCCGGCGGGCAGCGCTGCACCTGTGCCCGTCGGCTGATCGTGCCCGAGGGCCAGGTGGGTGACCACCTGCTCGACGCCCTGAGCGACGCCATCGCCGGGCTGCGCGTGGCCGGCCAGTTCGCGGAGCCCGCCCCCTTCTACGCGGGGCTGGTCAGCGCCACGGCCGCCGATGGCCTGCTTGCCGCCCAGGACGACCTCGAGGCGCTGGGCGGCACGGTGCTCACCCGCATGGAGCGCCTGGCGGAAGGCACCAGCCTGCTCTTGCCGGCGCTGATCGACGTCACCGGCCTGGCGGTGCCCGACGAGGAGCACTTCGGCCCGCTGCTCAAGGTGCACCGCTACCGCGACTGGGACGAGGCGCTGCGCCTGGCCAACGACACCCGCTACGGGCTCTCCGCCGGGCTGATCGGCGGGGAGCGGGCCGACTGGGACGACTTCCTGCTGCGCATCCGTGCCGGGATCGTCAACTGGAACCGCCAGACCACCGGCGCCTCCGGCGACGCCCCCTTCGGCGGGGTGGGCGAAAGCGGCAACCACCGGCCCAGCGCCTATTACGCGGCAGACTACTGCGCCTATCCGGTCGCCTCCATGGAGAGCGAGGTGCTCCATCTGCCCGATCAATTACCGCCGGGAGTCAGGCTGTGAGCGAGCCCATGAAGACCGACTATCGCGAGGTCAACTTCGACGGCCTGGTGGGGCCGACCCACAACTACGCCGGCCTGGCGCTGGGCAACGTGGCTTCCATGAGCCATGGCGGTCTGGTCGCCAACCCAAGGGAAGCAGCTTTGCAGGGGCTGGCCAAGATGAAGGCGCTGATGGAGGCGGGCTACCCTCAGGGCGTGTTGCCGCCCCAGCAGCGTCCGGACCTCGGCGCCTTGCGCGCACTGGGCTTTGCCGGCAGCGACGAGCGGGTGCTGGCGCGCGCCGCCGGCGAGGCGCCCCAGATCCTGCGCGCGGTGTGCTCCGCCTCGAGCATGTGGACGGCCAATGCCGCCACGCTGACGCCGAGCCGTGACGCCTCGGATCGTCGCCTGCATGTCACGCCGGCCAACCTGCAGTCGAGCTTTCACCGCTTCCTGGAGCCGGCCACCACGGCGCGGGTGCTGGCGGCGATCTTTCGCGATCCGGCACACTTCGCACACCATCCGGCGCTGCCCGCTACGCCGGCCTTCTCCGATGAGGGGGCGGCCAACCACACCCGCCTGTGCGCCGACCATGGCGAACCGGGGGTACACCTCTACGTCTACGGCCGCCAGGCCTTCGGCTGGGAGAGCGAGGCGAGCGTGGCGCCGAAGCGCTACCCGGCGCGCCAGACCCTGGAGGCGAGCCAGGCGGTGGCGCGCCAGCACGGCCTTGGCGAGCTGCAGACGGTGTTCGCCCAGCAGCACCCGGACGCCATCGACGCCGGGGTCTTCCACAATGACGTCATCGCCGTGGGCAATGGCCCGGTGCTGCTCTACCACGAGCTGGCCTTCCTCGACGAGCCGGGCACCCTCGACGAGTTGCGCAACAAGCTCACCGCGCCGCTGATCCCGGTGCGCGTGCCCGCCGAGGCGGTGAGCCTCGCCGATGCCGTAAGCTCCTATCTCTTCAACTCGCAGCTGCTCTCCAACCCCGATGGCAGCATGACCCTGGTAGTGCCGGGGGAGTGTCAGGAGAACGAGAGCGTGTGGCGCACCCTCCAGGATCACCTGCTGGCGGGTCACAACCCCATCGGCGACGTGGTGGTCCAGGACGTCAAGCAGAGCATGCGCAACGGCGGCGGACCCGCCTGCCTGCGCCTGCGCGTGGTGCTCTCAAGTGGGGAGCGCGCCGCGCTCGCCGGCCACGCGCTGCTCGACGACGCCCTCTACGCCGAGCTCGTCGCCTGGGTGGAGCGCCACTACCGCGACCGCCTGGCGCCGGAGGATCTCGCCGACCCGCAGCTCGCCGCGGAGAGCCTGGCGGCCCTGGACGAACTCAGCCGGCTGCTCGAGATCGGCTCGGTCTATCCGTTTCAGATGGCCGGCGCCTGAGGGGCCCCAGAACGGGGAAATGCGGGCGGAGTCGGCCTGACGGCTTGCGGCCTGGTCAGCCGCCGTTGGCCGCACTGCCCACCACGCCACCGCGCAGGCCGCTGCGGTTGGTATCCGGCCGCAGGTGCTGCGCCACCAGGTCCTCCGGCGAGCCGGCCAGCTCGCGGAACATGCCCATGGAGCCGAGCAGCGCCGAGGACTCGTAGGGCACGAAGATGCGCTCGCCCTCCTGGGCCAGGGTCGGCAGCGCCTTGATGTAGCTCTGGCCCAGCAGGTAGCCCACCACGGTGCGCTTGTTCTCTTCGCTGTCGCCGATGGCGTTGAGCACCAGCTTGATCGACTCCTGCTCGCCCTGGGCACGCAGGATGGCGGACTCCTTGTCGCCCTGGGCGTTGAGGATCGCCGACTCGCGCTGGCCCTGGGCCTTGGCGATGGCGGCGGCCTTCTCGCCCTCGGCTTCGGTGACGGTGGCGCGGCGCTTGCGCTCGGCGGCCATCTGCAGCCGCATCGCCTCCTCCACCTCACCGGGCATGGCGATGTCCTGGACCTCGACCCGCGAGATCTTCACCCCCCACTTGGAGGCCGGCTCCTCCATGGCCGCCTGGATCTCGTTGTTGACGTCGGCGCGCGACTCGAACAGCTTGTCGAGCTCCATCTTGCCGACCACCGAGCGCAGGGTGGTCTTGGCCAGCACCTCCACCGCCTGGCTCATGTTCTCCACTTCGTAGACGGCGCGCTTGGGATCGATGATCTGGTAGTAAAGGGCGCCGTTGATGGTCACGGTGACGTTGTCCGTGGTCACCACCGGCTGGCCGGGGAAGTCCATCACCGTCTCGCGTCGGTCGATGCGGATCTCGTCGCTGGTGATTGCGTGATAGTCATCGCCCATCTTGCGGTAACGGATCATGGTGATGGCGCGGGGCTGCTCGATGAAGGGGATGACGATGTTGATGCCGCTCTCGAGCAGCCGATTGAACGACCCCAGGCGTTCGACCACCATCACCTCCGACTGGCGTACGATCACCAGGCCCTTGGCGATGATCAGGATGCCGATGACGACGACGATCAGGGCGAGAATCAGCCCGGGGCTGACGGGAAGGTCCGCATTCATGGTCACTGTTCCTTGTCGTGGGGTGCGTCCTGGTGAGACGCGGGCTGGGAAAGCCGGACGACGGCGGTGGTGCCGTCGAAGCGTTCGAAGATGACTGGGGTACCTGCCGGCAGCACGGTCTCGCCGCTTTTTTCATCAGAGTCGGCGGCCACGCGCAGGCGGTAGAAATCACCGTTGATCTTGATACCCGTGGCGCCGTCGAAGTCGCGCGTCAGCGTGGTGTAGCGCCGACCCTTCTCAACCCCGCTGCCGGTGGTGCCGTAGGCCACGCCGCGTGGCGAGAACCAGGGGCGGATCTTCCACACGGCGAGCGGTACCAGCACGCCGGAGAAGGCTCCCATGGCCAGCAGCTGCCCGGCCAGCGACAGCTCCAGGGTCGCCACGGCGGCGGTGAGCGTGGCGGCGATGGCCAGCGCTAGCAGCACCAGGGCGCCGGAGGTGAGCTCGGCGAGGCCCAGCAGCAGGGCGAGGGCCAGCCAGATCAGGGCAGGGGTCCATTCCATGGAGAGGCTCCATTCATCAGGTCGGTCTCGAGCCTATCACACCCCCAGCTTTTCCTTGACCCGCGCGAAGGCGGCCAGCGCCGCTTCCAGGTCGTCGCGAGTGAAGGCGGCGGACATCTGGGTACGGATGCGCGCCTGGCCCTTGGGCACCACCGGGTAGGAGAAGGCGATCACGTAGACGCCCTCCTCGAGCATGGCGTCGGCGAAGCGGCTGGCCAGGGCGGCGTCGTGCAGCATCACCGGCACGATGGGGTGTTCGCCGGGCAGCAGTTCGAAGCCCAGGCGCTCGAGCCCCTCGCGGA
This sequence comes from Halomonas sp. NO4, assembly GCF_010994375.1. Taxonomy (GTDB): domain Bacteria; phylum Pseudomonadota; class Gammaproteobacteria; order Pseudomonadales; family Halomonadaceae; genus Halomonas. The sequence continues at coordinate 56,656 of NZ_WHMA01000005.1, read as the reverse complement.
AGAAAACAGTGTTGTCGTGAAGCCGGTCGCGTAGCTCGTGCGACTCGGCGGCAAGCTTCACCGCCTTGAGCGCTCCGGCGACCACCGGCGGGGCCACGGTGTTGGAGAACAGGTACGGCCGCGAGCGCTGGCGCAACAACTCGATGATCTCGCGCTTGCCGCTGGTGTAGCCGCCGCTGGCCCCGCCCAGTGCCTTGCCCAGGGTGCCGGTGGTGATGTCCACCCGGTCCATGCAGCCCCGGTGCTCGTGGGTACCGCGCCCGCCCGCGCCGAGAAAGCCGGTGGCGTGGCAATCGTCGAAATGCACCAGTGCCCCGTAGCGCTCGGCCAGGTCGCAGATGGCGTCGAGCGGGGCGATGTAGCCGTCCATGGAGAAGACGCCGTCGCTGGTGATCAGCTTGAAGCGCGCGCCGTCGCGGTCGGCGGCCTTGAGCTGCGCCTCCAGGTCGGCCAGGTCGCGGTTGCGATAGCGGTAGCGCTTGGCCTTGCTGAGCCGGATGCCGTCGATGATGCTGGCGTGGTTGAGCGCATCGGAGATCACCGCGTCCTCGGGGCCGAGCAGGGTCTCGAAGAGCCCGCCGTTGGCGTCGAAGCAGGAGGGGTAGAGGATGGTGTCCTCGGTGCCCAGGAAGTCGCTGAGGGCCTGCTCGAGGCGCTTGTGCTGGGACTGGGTGCCGCAGATGAAGCGCACCGAGGCCATGCCGTAGCCCCAGTGGTCGAGGCCTTCGCGGGCCGCGGCGGCGACATCGGGGTGCTGCGCCAGCCCCAGGTAGTTGTTGGCGCAGAGGTTGAGCACCTCGCGCCCCTCGGGCAGGCCGACGTGGGCGCCCTGCGCCGTGGTGAGGATGCGTTCGTGCTTGGTCAGCCCGGCCGACTCGATGGCGTCGAGCTCGTGGCGCAGGTGCTGTCGAAAGGCTCCGTACATGTCGTCACTCCCAGTTCAGGACCACCTTGCAGGCCTCGCCCGCCAGCATGGCGTCGAAGCCCCGCTGGAACTCGGTGTAGGGTAGCCGGTGGGTGATCACCGGTGCGATGTCGAGGCCGGAGTCGACCATCACCGACATCTTGTACCAGGTCTCGTACATCTCGCGACCGTAGATGCCCTTGATCGTCAGCATGTTGAAGATCACCGTGTGCCAGTCGATGGGCATCGCCTCGGTGGGGATGCCGAGCATGGCCACCTTGCCGCCGTGGCACAGGTTGGCGAGCATGTCGCGGAAGGCAGCGGGGCTGCCGGACATCTCCAGGCCCACGTCGAAGCCTTCGGCCAGGCCCAGTTCGCGCTGTACCTCGGCCAGGTTCTCGTGGCGCACGTCCACCGTGCGGGAGGCCCCCAGGCGGCTGGCCAGGGCCAGGCGGCCGGGGTTGAGGTCGGTGACCACCACGTGGCGCGCCCCGGCGTGGCGGCATACCGCCGCGGCCATCACGCCGATGGGGCCGGCGCCGGTGATCAGCACGTCCTCGCCCAGCAGATCGTACTGCAGGGCCGTGTGCACGGCGTTGCCCAGCGGGTCGAACAGCGCGGCGACGTCCAGGTCGATGCCCGGGCGGTGCTCCCAGACGTTGGACATGGGCAGGGCCACGTATTCGGCGAAGGCGCCGGGGCGGTTGACCCCGACGCCGCTGGTGTGGGCGCACAGGTGGCGACGCCCGGCCAGGCAGTTGCGACAGCGCCCGCACACCACGTGGCCCTCGCCGGAGACGAGCTGGCCGGGGTGGAAGTCGTTGACGTTGGAGCCGACCTCGACGATCTCGCCGACGAACTCGTGTCCCACCACCATGGGCACGGGGATGGTCTTCTGCGCCCAGCTGTCCCACTGGTAGATGTGCATGTCGGTGCCGCAGATGGCGGTGCGCTTGACGCGGATCAGCACGTCGTTGATGCCGATCTCGGGCATCGGTACCTCTTCCAGCCAGAGGCCCGGTGCGGCCTCTCTCTTGACCAGTGCTTGCATGCTGCCTCCTGACGGCCTGTGTCGATGGCTCCCGGGGCGGGCCCCTGGCAATTCACGGCAATGTGTTTAGGATGAAGGAATAGCTTCCAGTATCGCAGAAACATTCCATCATTCAAGAAATAATTCCTTCATCATGGAATATTGCGGGCAGCGGCCGGGTCGCTGCCTTGTATCGGTATAGAGGAGAGTGGCCGTGAACGACACAACGGCGACGGGGCCGGCGGTCGGCGATGCCGGCAGCCAGGTGCTGTCGAGTCGGGTGATCGAGCTGCGCAAGAAGCGCGGCCTCACCCTGGAGCAGCTGGCGGCGGCCTCGGGGGTGAGTCGCTCCATGCTCAGCCAGATCGAGCGCGGGCGGGCCAATCCCACCCTGGCCGTCACCCTGCGCATCGCCCAGGCCTTCGGGCTCAACATCGGCGAGCTGGTCGACCAGCCCTGGGCAGCGTCGCGCATCGAGGTGGTGCGCAGCGACGACGCCAGCCAGCTGTTCCGCGACGACCGCGAGTGCCGCATCCGCACGCTCTCGCCGCTGCACCTGGAGAAGAACGTGGAGTTCTACGAGGTGCGCCTCGCGGCGCGGGCGCGGCTGGCGAGCGCTCCCCACTTCGAGGGCACCCGGGAGCTCTTGACGGTCACCGAGGGGCGGGCGCGCATCCAGGCCGGCGACAACCGCTGCGAGCTCGGCCCGGGGGACTCGGCCCACTACCATGCCGACCTCGAGCACACCATCGAGAACACCGGCGACACCGAGCTGGTGGGCTTTCTGGTGGTGACCTACCAGTGAGGCAAGGAGGAGCGAGTAAGTGACGGCGCTGGTCTACTGGCTGGACATGGCGGGGGTGATCGTCTTCGCCCTGTCGGGGGTGATACTCGCCTGCCGCTCGCGCATGGACCCCTTCGGCATGCTGGTGCTGGCGGCGGTGACCGGCATCGGGGGCGGCACCCTGCGCGACCTGGTGCTGGGCGTGCGGCCGGTGTTCTGGGTCAGCGATCCCACTTACCTGTGGGTGATCCTGGCCACGGTGGCGCTGTCGATCCTCGGCTTCCACTACATCCATCGCCTGTCACGGGGCTTTCTGCCGGTGGCGGATGCTTTCGGCCTGGCACTGTTCACGGTGATCGGTGCGCACAAGGCGCTGCTGCTGGAGGCGCCGGGTATCGTGGCGGTGCTCATGGGCCTGCTCACCGGGGTAGCCGGCGGCATGGTGCGCGACGTGCTGGCGCGTCGCGTGCCCATGGTGCTCAGGCAGGAGGTGTATGCCACGGCGTCGATCGCCGGCGGCATGGCGTATGTGGTGCTCGAAACCCTGGGCGCGCCCGCGCTGGTGCCGATCCTGACGGGGCTGGCGGTGACCCTGGGCCTGCGCCTGGCGGCGATCCATTGGCGGCTTGCCCTGCCGACCTTCGCCTGGGTGGTGATACCGCGCTCGGTCGAGCCGCGTGGGGCGGGTCGGAAAGGGGCGCCCGATGACGCCGGCGAGGCATCGCGGCCGCCGGCCGAGCCGGGGCGACCCAAGGTGCGCGTGCGCATGATTCGCCCCGACAAGCCGCGACGAGGCTCCGGCACGCCGCAAGGGTAGCTATCGGAAGGAGGCTTGCGCGCACCCGGCGGCAGGGCCGCCGGGTGCGAGGGTGGGGCAGTGCAGAAAGGCTCAGTGCATGACCGTGAAACTGGCGGCATTGAGCCACAGGTGGACGGCGATGCTGGCGATATAGCCGAGCAGGATCACCGGCATCCAGCGCAGGTGGCCCATGAAGGTATAGGCGCCGCGCGACTGGCCCATCACCGCCACGCCGGCGGCCGAGCCCACCGACAGCAGGCTGCCGCCGACGCCGGCGGTGAGGGTGATCAGCAGCCAGTGGCCGTGGGACATCTCGGGCTCCATGGTGAGCACCGCGAACATCACCGGGATGTTGTCGACCACCGCCGAGATCAGGCCCAGGGCGATGTTGGCCCAGGTGGCGTCCGACTGGGTGTAGAGCAGTTCCGACACCAGTGCCAGGTAGCCCATGAAGCCCAGGCCGCCGACGCACATCACCACGCCGTAGAAGAACAGCAGGGTATCCCACTCGGCGCGCGCCACCCGGGTGAAGACGTCGAAGGGCACCACGCTGCCCAGCTGCTCGAGCTTCTTGTAGTCGCCGCGGCGGGTGTAGCGCACGCGCTTGCGCTCCAGCGAGCGCGGCAGACTGCGGCGCAGGTAGAAACCGAAGAACTGCAGGTAGCCAAGCCCGGTCATCATGCCCAGCACCGGGGGCAGGTGGAGCAGGGTATGGCCGGCTACCGCCGTGGCCACGGTGAGCAGGAAGAGGGCAATGATGCGGCGTGCGCCGCGCTTGAGCCAGACGTCCTCGTAGACCCCTTCCGGCTTGCGGTTGTTGATGAACAGGCTCATCACCACTGCCGGAATCAGGAAGTTGACCAGCGAGGGCACGAACAGCGAGAGGAACTCGTAGAACTCCACCATGCCGGCCTGCCACACCATGAGCGTGGTGATGTCGCCGAAGGGACTGAAGGCGCCGCCGGCGTTGGCCGCCACCACGATGTTGATGCAGCACAGGTTGATGAAGCGCTTGTCGCCCTCGGCGACCTTGGTCACCACCGCACACATCAGCAGCGCCGTGGTGAGGTTGTCCGCCACCGGCGAGATGACGAAGGCAAGGCTACCGGTGAGCCAGAACAGCTGCTTGTAGCTGAAGCCCTTGCGGATCATCCAGGAGCGCAGGGCATCGAACACCCGCCGTTCCTCCATGGCGTTGATGTAGGTCATCGCCACTAGCAGGAAGAGCATCAGCTCGGTGAACTCGAGCAGGGTTTCGCGGAAAGCGTGCTCGGACTCGGTCGAGAGACCGGCATTCACGTAGACCCAGCCGATCAACGCCCAGATGATGCCGGCTGCGACCAGCACCGGCTTGGACTTGCGCATGTGGATCTTCTCTTCGGCCATCACCAGCAGGTAGGCGAGCACGAAGAGCGCCACGGCAAACACGCCGACCGCCGAAGAGGTCAGGTCCAGCGGGCCGGTGGCGGCATGGAGGGGCGTGGTGAGACCCAGGGAGAGAACGAGAGCGATGAACCAAAAAGACCATCGGGCAGGGTGCCGATGGCCTGGAGTGAAGCGTCGCAGGGTAGCCATGGAGTCCGAATTCCGTCAGGGGAGGGAGGGGGGGGTAGTAAGCGGCCTAATTATATCAATAATATTGCGGCGCAACATCTTTTTTGCTGCAGTGGGTCATGGATACGTCCGGTGGTGATTTGTGGCATCATCGGGCCTTGTACTGGCGTCCGGCCCCGGGCGCTAACTTACTCCAGAGCAGGCAAGACCAGGCATGTTTCTCGATCCCTACCACACGCGGACGGCGTCGCGGGTTCGTATCTCCGCACGGCAGGCCAGCGATTTCGCCAAGCGAGTCGCCGGCGACTTCAATCCCATCCATGACGCCGACGCCCGACGCTTCTGCGTGCCGGGCGACCTGCTCTTCGCCCTGGTGCTGTCGCGGTTCGGGCTCTCCCGGCACATGGACTTTCGCTTCCGCAGCATGGTGGGCGCCGAGGTGCCGCTGCGCCTGGAGGCGCTCGACGACGCCCACATCGAGGTCAGCGATGACGACGGCAAGCGGTACCTGGAAGTGGCGCGTCGCGGCGAGCATACCGCGGACGCCGGCGTGATCGAGGCCTTCACCCGGCGCTACGTGGCCTTCTCGGGCAGGAACTTTCCCCACGTGCTCAAGCCGCTGATGGAAGCCGAGGGGGTGATGTTCAACCCCCGGCGCCCGCTGGTGGTCTACGACAGCATGGGTTTCTCGCTGGAGCGGCTCGACCTCGAACGCCCGGCGCTGGAACTCGTCGACTCGTCGCTTGCGGTCAACGGCAAGCGCGGCGACGTGCGCCTGGAATTCCGCATCACCGACGCCGGCGAAACCGTGGGCAGCGGTACCAAGAAGCTGGTGGTGAGTGGGCTGTGCGACTACGACCCCGCCGCCATGGAAGAGGTGGTCACCGAGTTCTATCGCCTCAAGGCGGCCTACGAGGCGGGAGTCTAACCCCTACACCACCACGGTCACCGGACAGGGCGCCTGGTCGATCACCCGATGGCTCACGCTGCCCAGCAGCTTCTCCCGCCAGGTGCCCAGTCCGCGGCGCCCCATGATGATCATCGGGTAGTCTTCGTAGCGGCTTGCCTGGGCGACAATCGCCCCGGCGTAGTCGGTGCCCGAGAGCACCTGCTCCACCACGCCGGCCGACACCTCGCCGAGCGCTTTACGGGCGCGCTGGAAGACTTGCTCGGCCTCGTCGTCCGGCGTGGCATCGCCTTTCGCTGCCAGCCCCGGCGGGTGGCAGAACAGCAGTTCCACGCCGGCCCCGGCGCTGCGCGCCAGGTCGCCCGCCAGGACCGCGGCCTGGTCGCTGTGGCGCGAGCCGTCCACCGGCAGCAGCACCCGGCCGATGCGCTGCACGTCTTCGGGCGCCGACTCGGCGTGCACCACCGTGACCGGGAAGTTCGCCCGGTGCACTACCTCGTTGCTGACGCTGCCCTCGACGAACTTGCCCATGTCGCTGAGGTGGCGCGCGCCGATCACCAGCAGGCTGTCGCGCTGGCCCCGGACGTGGCCGACGATGGTGCGGGCGGGGTGGCGCACGAAGGTGTCATCCTCCAGGGTCACTTCCTCGGGGGCGGGGCTCATCGGTGGGTCGATCGCCTCGCGGGCCCGCGCAAAGGCGTCGCTGGCCGACTGCAGGCGACGGGCGCGATCGTGGTCGCTCTCGACCTGGCGGTTGGCCGGCACGTCGCTGAGTTCGGCGGGGTTGAGTGGCATCACGTGCAGCAGCTGCAGGCGAGCGTCCAGCAGGCGGGCCAGCATGGCGGCATGGCGTGTGGCGGCCGTGGCGGTGGGAGACCCGTCCACCGGCACGATCACGAGCGAAACGCGCTCACTCATCGCAGAACTCCCTGACAGTCGAACACGGCTACTCAAGCCTAGCGCAGTTGGGGGCTCGGCGTCTGCCATCTCGCCTCGGCCGAGGGTAGGGCGGGCGTTGAGCGGCGGGCTTGGCGAGTCCGGCAGCAGCGCTTAGTCTCGGGGTTTCCCCTTACCCACCTGGCCCCTGACATGCATCCCCAGCGCGAACGACTGCACAACGAACTGCATGCGCGTCCGTCGATCTACTTCTCGGAACCGGCGCACCTGCACCACTACGCCTTCCTCGACACGACCGGGAGCTGTGACGACCTGCTCGCCGAGATCACGGGCACCCCGCCGGACCCCGACGCCGTGCAGGGTATCCTGACCTTCGGCGACCAGACCCTGAAGTGGGAGCGGCATACCGAGTTCTTCACCCTCACCCTGCTGGTACCGAAACCGGCGGGGGGCGAGCTGTGGCCGGCACCGCCGCCGCCGCTGGCAGACCTCATCGCCGCCCATGACGCGGCGCTGATCAGCGCCACCCTGGTCCTCGTCGAGTCGGAGCAGGGCTGGCTGGGCAAGACCGTGGCCTACGGTTTCAACGACCCGGCGGGTTCGCTGGTGGGCGGCGGCGACGCCACCGTGTGGAGCGACTTTCGCCTGGCGCCGGATGGCGTCAATCGCCTGCTGCTGGTCAATCAGGCCCTCAACGACTTCCGCCTGGGGCGTATGGTGCGGCGCCTGCTGGAGATCGAGACCTACCGCATGATGGCCTCGCTGTCGCTGCCCCTGGCCAAGGAGCTGGGTGTCGAGCTGGAGGCGCACGAGCGCGAGCTCGGCGAGCTCTCTGACCGCAATGCCGAGGGCCAGCAGGAGGACTCACGCCCGCTGCTTGCCGATCTCTCGGCGCTGTCGGCGCGCCTGGAGCGCAGCGGTGCCCGTTCGCGGCAGCGCTTCAGCGCCACCGAGGCCTATGCGCGCATCGTCTTCACCCGCATCGAGGAGCTGCGCGAGAGCCGCGTGGGCGATCGCCCCCGGTTCGGCACCTTCATCCTGCGCCGCTTCCGCCCCACGGTGCGCTACTGCGCGGCGATCGACCGGCGCCAGTCGCGCCTGGCCGAGAGCGTGGCACGCCTCAACGACCTGCTGCGCACCCGCGCCCAGGTGGAGATCGAAGAGCAGAACTCGGCCATCCTGCACAGCCTCAACGAGCGCGCCAGCAGCCAGCTGAAGATCCAGAAGGCCGTGGAGGGGCTGTCGATCATCGTCATCAGCTACTATATCTTCAGCCTGTTCAAGCTCTCCCTGGAGAGTCTCGGCGCGCTGGGCATCGAAATCGCCCCCTATACCGCCGCCGCCGTGCTGGGGCCGCTCGGGGTGCTGATCATCGGCCTGCTGGCATGGCGGATCTGGCGGGTGAAGAACCACTGAGGGCGGACGCCGCACACACGCTCGATCGGACAGGGTGCGACAAGGAGGGAGCCACGATGATACGCACGCGACTGCTGGACGTAGACGGCCGGGAACAGCTGGGCGGCGAGGAACTGATCGCCGCCTGGCAGGCGGCCCCGCAGGGGCATATCTGGATCGATCTGCAGGGCGAGCCGATGGCGCGGGAGCGCGAGCTGCTGGAGGCCTTCGGCTGTCACCCCCTGGCCATCGAGGACGCCCACCGCGAGCGTCACCCGCCCAAGATCGAGGAGTTCGAGAACCACACCCTGATTCTCTACCGCGGCATCTCCTCCTTCGATGCCGAGCTCGACTACACGCCCCAGCAGGTGGCCTTCTTTCTCGGCGAGCGCTTTCTGATCACCCTGCATCCCGGCAAGGCGCTGAGCATTGACCGCCTGTTCGGCGCCGAGGGCGGCGTGCTGCTGCGCCGCTCGCCGGAGCACGTGGCGCTGCGCGTGATGTATCTCTCCGCCGGCTACTACCTCGACAGCCTGCTCGAGTTCGAGAACGCCCTGAGCGACCTGGAAGACGCCCTGCTCGATGAGGGCAGCGACGCCCTGATGCGCCGCATCATCGCCTACCGCTCGCGGCTGGTGAAGATGCGCCGGGTGTTCAACTACCACGTGGGCATCACCCAGGACCTCACCGCCTACGACTACGCGCATCTGCCGCGCGGCAACGAGGACACCTTCCATGCCATCAACGACGTGCACGAGCGTTTCGAGCGCCTGCACAGCCTGACCCAGATGTACTACGAGATCTGCGGCGACCTGGTGGACGGCTATATCTCGCTCTCCTCGCACCAGCTCAACATCACCATGCGCGTGCTCACGGTGATCACCGCCATCTTCGTGCCCCTGACCTTCATCGCCGGCATCTACGGCATGAACTTCGCGCACATGCCCGAGCTCGCCTATCGTTACGGCTACTTCGTGGTGTTGGCGGTAATGCTGGCCATCGGGGTGGGGCTCTTGTGGTTGTTTCGGCGCAAGCGCTGGCTGTAGCCCGGGTTCGTCACCCGGCGCTGCCGGGCGGCAGCAGAAAAAGTCACGAGAAAACGGGGCAAATCAAGAACAAACCGCTCTTTTCACCGGCGGGCCCTGTGCCCTATCGTCGCGCAGTGAAACGGCTCAACACTGAGGAGGCAGCCCATGGGTACTGCACCCCTTCCGGACACCGTGCCCGACACCATGGCCGCCATGGTGCTGACCGGGCATGGCGGCATCGACAAGCTGGTCTATCGCCAGGACGTGCCCACCCCGCAACCGGGGCCGGGCGAAGTGCTGGTGCAGGTCACCGCCACGGCCAAGAACAACACCGACCGCAAGGCGCGCGAGGGGCTCTACCCGACCAAGGAGAAGGGGGAGGTGACCTCGTTCGCCATGGGCGGCGAGGCGACCCTGACCTTTCCGCGCATCCAGGGCGCCGACGTGGCCGGCCGGGTGGTGGCCGTGGGCGAGGGCGTCGATGCCGGGCGCATCGGCGAGCGCGGCCTGCTCGATTTCAACCTCTACCCCGATGCCCGGCGCGACCTCAACCTGCTGCCCGACTACTACGGCCACGGTGCCGACGGCGGCTTCGCCGAGTATGTCGCCGTGCCCTCGGATCAGTTTCACCACGTGCCCAACCCGCAGCTCGCCGACGCCGAGCTCGCCGCCATGGGGATGTGTTCCTACCAGACCGCCTACCACATGATGACCTCCGCCCGGGTGAGCGCCGGTGAACGGGTTCTCGTCACCGGCGCCAGCGGCGGCGTGGGCACCGCACTCATCCAGCTGTGCCGTATCGTGGGGGCGATTCCCTATGCGGTGAGCCAGCCAGAGAAGGCCGAGGCGCTGCTGGCGCTGGGCGCCGAGGCGGTGATCGACCGCGGCGACCTCTCGACCTTCGTCGAGCGCACGCTCTCGGCCACCGGCGGCGCGCCCATCGATGCGGTGATGGACCTGGTCGGCGGCGAGATGACCGATCGCTTCATCGACACCATGATCGCCGACATGAAGGCGCGCAGCACCTACCCGCGGCTCTCCATCGCCGGGGCCAGCGGCGGCAACCTCAGCGAGATCATGTGGACGCGCATCTACCTCTACCAGGTGCAGCTGTTCGGCGTCTCCCACGGCACCCGCGAGGAGGCCGAGCAGCTGGTGGCGTGGATTCGCGACGGCCAGCTCAAGCCGGTGCTGCATGCGGCGTTCAAGCTCTCGGAGCTGCACGAGGCGGAGCGTTACTTCGTCGCGCGCGGCAGCAACTACCTGGGCAAGATCGTGATCGTGCCCGACAGCCAATGGGACGCGCACGGGGCGCGCTTTGCCCTCGAGGGAGAAGCATGAAGGAAGAACTCGTCTTCCAACTGATGGACACTCACGCCGGCGGCGACGTCAGTCGTATCGTCACCGGTGGCATCGACCGGCTGCCGGGCGCCACGGTGCGCGACCAGATGCACTACTTGCGCGACGACGCCGACGGGCTGCGCAAGCTGCTGCTCGACGAGCCCTACGGCATCCCCGAGATGTCGGTGAACCTGCTCGTGCCCCCCTCCCATCCCGAGGCCGCGGTGGGTTACATCATCATGGAGGTGATGGGCTATCCCATCTATTCCGGCTCCAACACCATCTGCACCGCCACGGCGGTGCTGGAGCTCGGCCTGGTGCCCAAGCAGGAGGGACGCCAGCGCTTCGTGCTGGAGTCGCCCGCGGGCCTGGTGCACATCGAGGCGCTGGTGGAGAACGACGTGGTCGAGGCGATTACCTGCAAGGGGCTGCCCAGCTACATCGACACCTACCGCGCCAGTATCCACGTGCCGACCATCGGGGACGTGACCTACTCGGTGGCCTACAGCGGCGGTTTCTATGCCCTGGTCGAGGCCGCCGAACTGGGCTTCGACCTCACCCGCGACGAGGAGCGCGACCTGGCGGCCTGCGCCTCCAAGATCGTCGAGGCGATCCAGGCCGAGCGCGGCTTCTCCCACTACACCCTGGGCGACGTGGGGCCGCTGCCCTTCCTGCACTTCATGGGGCCGGTGGAGCAGGTGGCCGACGACTTCTACCGCTCCCGCTCGACCACCTACGTGCACCCCGGGGTGATCTGCCGCAGCACCACCGGCACCGGCACCTCGGCGCGGCTGGCACTGATGCACCACGAGGGGCGTATCCAGCCGGGCGATCGGCTGGAGACCGTCTCGCTGCGCGAGACCGGCTTCATCGGCGAGTTCACCGGTACGCACCGCGAGGGCACCCACCAGGTGGTGGACAACAACATCACCGGCAAGAGCCATGTGCTCGCCCGCTCGGAGATCGTCGTCAACTGCGAGGACCCGCTGGTGAATTGTGCCGGGTTGCACCACATCATCACCAGCGGGCATCACACGCCGGAGTGATCCTCCCCGGCCAGGCGCGCCCATACCGCGGTGCGCTCTGTCTCGCTCATGTTCGACCAGCGGGCGATCTCCTCCAGGGTGCGCCGGCAGCCGGCGCACAGCCCCGTGGTCTCCTCGATCCGGCAGACATGGATGCACGGGGAGGCGGGGCGTTCTGGGGAGGGGGTCGTCGTCATGGCCGTCACGCTCTCAGGGATCACTCCCGAACCTTGCCGCGCAGCGCCTTGATCTGGCCTTGGCGCGTCTTCTTGTCGAGACGGCGGCGCTGGGAGCCCTTGGTCGGCTTGGTCGGTTTGCGTGCCTTGCGCTGCCGGATCGCCTCGCGGATCAGCTCGCGCAGGCGCTCGAGGGCATCTTCGCGGTTCTGCTCCAGGGTGCGGAAGCGTTGCGCCTTGATCACTACCACGCCCTCCTTGCTGATGCGCTGGTCGGACAGCGCCATCAGCCGCTCCTTGTAGAAGGGCGGCAGGCTGGAGCGCGGGATGTCGAAGCGCAGATGCACGGCGCTGGCGACCTTGTTGACGTTCTGGCCGCCCGCGCCCTGGGCGCGGATCTGACTGATCTCGATTTCCCAGTCGCCCAGTTCCACGGCGTTGGAGATGCGCAGCATGGCGTGATTCGTCCGGACTTGCGAGTGTGGCCACAGGCTACCATAGCGTCACTCCACTCGGGCGTGGAGTGCCGTCAGGTAGTCGTGGATGCGCCCGGCGTTGGTGCCCAGATCGCCCTGGCCCAGGCGCGAGGCGGAGCGCACGTCGACGCGTACGCCTTCGTCCACCGGCGTCAGCCGGATCGCCACGTCGTCCTTGAACCCGAACCAGCGGGTGGTGGCCGTGGCCTCGATGCGGCGCTCCTCCACCACGGCGAGCTCCCAACCCATCTCGCGAGCCGTGGCTTCCGCGGCCTCGCGGACCTCGGCCAGCGGCATGGGCAGGGTGATCGGCTGTACCCAGGGATAGGCGCTGCGCTGGCGACGGGCGAAGGACTCGCCGGGGTACGCCACCGCGTTGGGGGCGGCGCGGCGTGCCTCGGCCAACGCCTCGAATTCGGGCGGGTTCTGGGTGTCGGTGGTGATGTCATGGATGGGCGGCACGCGCTGGGCGCGATGCATCATCTCCCAGGGCACCACGATCATGGCGCCCACCGCCACGACCACCATCACCCCCACCAGGGCCGGTCGCCAGCGCCGGCACAGGGCAGCGATCAGCAGGGCCAGAAGTCCCAGCCCCGCCCCGCCGACGGCTACATAGGCGCCCAACTGCAGCAGGTCGAAGGCGGTGTCCAGCGGCAGCACCCCCAGGCGATAGGCCGGCCCGGCACCGCCCATCATCAGTGCCGCGACGGCCAGCAAGACGACGCCGAGCCAGGCCGGCACCACCGGCCAGCGGCCACCGCGCGGATGCGGTCTCAGGGTGAAGTTCGACATGTGGCCTCCCGGTTGGTGGAATAGGCCCCAGCATACCGTGTTCGGCGCCTGAGGGGGCACTAGCATTTCACGTTCTTCTGATGGATGCGGTCCTGGGTGTGATGTCGCACCGTCGCTGCCGGAATCTGGCAGACTGGGGGCACGTTTCCCTGACAGAGCGAGAGACACCATGAGCGATGTGAATCAGCCCTGGACCCAACCCATGCCGGAATCGCAGTTTGCCCTGATGCGCCGGATTCTGGACGCCCCGAGCCCCGTGGGCCTGGAAGGTGCCATGACCTACGGGGTGCTCAAGCCCCACTTCGAGAGCTTCGCGCCGAAGGAGTGGCAGTTGCACCAGTTCAAGGGGCACGCCGGTGTGGTGCTGGATACCCATCCCGGCCGCGACGACCTCTTCAAGGTGATGATCATCGGCCACGCCGACAAGATCCGCATGCAGGTGCGCTCCATCGGCGACGACGGCAAGATATGGATCAACACCGACTCCTTCCTGCCCACGGTGCTGATCGGCCACGAGGTGAAGCTGTTCAGTGAAGACCCGGCCAAGCCCGGCAGCTATCGCATCATTCAGGGTGGCACGGTGGAAGCCCTGGGCGCCATCCACTTCTCCGACCCGGCACAGCGCGATGGCAGCAAGGGCATCAAGAAAGAGCAGATCTACCTCGACCTGCAGATACACGGCGAGGACAAGAAGCAGCAGGTCGAGAACCTCGGCGTGCGCCCCGGCGACACCATCCTGCTCGACCGGCCCATCCGCCCCGGCTTCAGCCCCGACACCTTCTACGGCGCCTACCTGGACAATGGCCTGGGCTGCTTCGTCACCGCCGAGGTGGCGCGGCTGATCGCCGAGGCGGGCGGCACCGAGCAGGTGCGCGTGCTGTTCGCCATCGCCAGCTACGAGGAGATCGGCCGCTTCGGCAGTCGGGTGCTGGCCGGTGAACTCGAGCCCGACGTGGTGATCGGCGTGGACGTCAACCACGACTACGTGGCGGCCCCCGGCATCGGCGATCGACGCATGCAGCCGCTGGAGATGGGCAAGGGCTTCACCCTGTCGGTGGGCTCGATCGCCAGCGAGCAGCTCAATCGCATCATCGAGAGCACCGCCCGGGAGCACGCCATCCCCCTGCAGCGCGACATCGTGGGCGTGGACACCGGCACCGACGGCATGGCCGGGGTGCTCGCCGCGGTGGACTGCGCCGCCACCTCCATCGGCTTTCCGATCCGCAACATGCACACCATCTCCGAGAGCGGCAACACCCAGGACGTGCTGGCCGCCATCCACGTCCTGACGCGCAGCCTGCAGGCGCTGGACGCCCTGCCCGATCCGCACCGCGAATTCCTCGACAACCACCCGCGGCTGGACGAGGCCAGCGCGCTGGCGCATCAGGGCGCGGCCAAGCCCGAAGAGGAGAAGGCCGAGGAGGGCCGTCACCAGCAGAAGCACCCCTCGTGAGACGCCGCGAGAGAGAGGCACGACCATGACCCACGACGCTGCCCTCAGCGCCTGGGCGCGCTGCCTTCTGGAGGCGGCGCCCGAGGCCACGCTGCCGCTGACCTACCAGCAGCTCGCCGACGCGCTGGGCCTCGCGCCGCCGCGCACCATTCAGCGCACCGCCCGGGCGCTGGAGGCCTTGATGCGGGAAGACGCCGACCGGGGCCGGCCCTTCATCGCGGCACTGGTGGTCAGCCGTCGCGGCGACCTGCCGCAGCAGGGCTTTTTCGACCTGGCCGTCGAACTCGGCCGCTTTCCCGCTGACCCGGGGCGACAGGCGGCGGCGTATCGGGAGGAGTTCACCCAGGCATTGGCCGCCCGGGGATCCTCCCCGGGCAGCCGACGGCCATGAGCCGATAGCCAGAGCCCGCCATCCCCACCTCGTCGGGAGCGTTATGATCACCGCCTTCTGCTGCTTGCCGGGCGGTGTCGCGCGCGGGTTGACGTGCTGATCTCAGATGGCTTGTTGCGCAACACGCATCAGGCTACTCTGGAACCATGATCGTCTCCTTCCGACACAAGGGACTGCGTCGGTTCTTCGAAACGGGCACGACGGCAGGGTTCCAGTCCTCGCACGCCAAGCGTCTGCGCATGCAGCTGGCTGCGTTGCATACGGCAGCGTCAGTTGATGACATGGACATACCCGGGTTCCGCCTGCACCGCCTGAAAGGTCGCGACAAGGCGCGTTGGTCCATCTGGGTCAACGGCAACTGGCGCCTGACCTTCGAGTTTCGAGATGGCAACGCCTACGTGCTCGACTACGAGGACTATCACTAATGGCCATGCATCATCCCCCTCATCCCGGCGAATTCATCCGTGAGGTTTACCTGGAGCCCTTTGGCCTCAGTTCTCGCCAGCTTGCCGAAAAGCTCGGGGTTTCCCCCTCGACGCTTTCCCGGGTTATCAAGGGCGTCAGCGGGGTCAGCCCCGAGATGGCGCTGCGCCTCTCCAAGGCGCTGGGACGCTCACCGGAAAGCTGGCTGGCCATGCAGGATCAGTACGATCTCTGGGTGGCGCGCCGCGAGGTCGACCTGGATACGGTGGAGCCGATTCCTTTCGATGCCGCCTAAGGGGCACGCCCCCAGCCCCTGTCTGCGGCTTTGGTTGACGCTAGGTGACGCTGCCGCCCCGCCCCCCACGACGACAAGGAGACCCCATGACGACCCTGGTAATCGGCGCCAACGGCCAGATCGGCCGCCAGTTCTGCGCACTCGCCATGGATGCTGGCGAGCCCATCCGTGCCATGCTTCGCGACCCGTCCCAGCAGCCCTGGTTCGCGGAGCGCGGCATCGAGACGGTGATCGCCGACCTGGAAAAGGATTTCAGCCACGCCTTCGACGGCTGCGACCAGGTGCTCTTCACCGCCGGCTCCGGCCCGCACACCGGGCCCGACAAGACCCTGCTGATCGATCTCTACGGCGCCATCCGCGCGGCCGACCTGGCCCGCGAGCGAGGCGTCTCACGCTTTCTGATGGTCAGCGCCATGCGCGCCGAGGATCCCCAGGCCGCCCCCGAGAAGCTGCGCCCGTACATGGCCGCCAAGTTCGCCGCCGATGCCTACCTGCGCACCTCCGGCGTGCCCTACCTGATCCTCAAGCCGGGGCGGCTCACCGACGAGCCCGCCACCGAGCGGGTGGCCGCCTCGCTCGAGGAAACCGGCGGCGAGAACCGCGTCTCGCGCGGCAACGTCGCCCACGCCCTGCTGCACCTGATCAAGGCCGGCGGCCTCGTCGACCGCGAGTTCGTGCTGCTCGACGGCGAGCGCTCCTTCGCCGAGGTGCTCGCCTGAGGGAGGTGCCCATGCAGCCCATCACCCTCGAGCGACCGATCGGCGTCGTCAGCGACACCCACGGGCTTCTGCGCCCCGAGGCGCTGACGATGCTCGCGGGCTGCGGGCTGATCCTGCACCTGGGCGACGTGGGCAGCCGGGACGAAGACGCCGCCATCCTCGAGCGGCTGGGGGAGCTGGCGCCGGTGAAGGCGGTGCGCGGCAATATCGACACCGCCGCCTGGGCCGAGGCGCTGCCCATCACGCGCGACATCCTCGTCAACGGCTGGCGTCTGCACCTGATCCATCGCCTGGACGACTTCGACCCGGCCACGCCCTGCGACGCCGTGCTCCACGGCCACTCCCACAAGCCCCGCCACGCGTGGCAGAAAGGCCGGCTGCTCTTCAACCCCGGCGCGGCCGGCAAGCGCCGCTTTCGCCTGCCGATCACCCTGGGCCGGCTCTGGGCCGACGCGCGCGGCCTGCGCGGTGCCATCCTGCACCTGCCGCTGTGAGCGCGGCTACTTGAAGCGCGAACGCGCGTTCTTGAGGGATTCGCTCAGGGAGTCCCAGGCGCGCTCGGCGCCGGCCTTCACGTCCTCCCAGGCGTCGTCACCGGCCTCGCGCAACTCGGAGAGCTTCTGCCGGGCCTCGTCGCGCCGCGCCTCGAGATCGTCGATCTCCTTTTCGTGCTCGATCCGGGCGTCGGCCTCGGCGCCCCTGGCGCGCGCCTTCAACTTGTCGATCTCCGCCTGCCACTCGTCCAGCTTGGCCTGCAGCTTCTGCTCGTAGACTTCCCGGTTGCTCATGGGGCACTCCTGTTCGTGAGAGAGAGGGTGTTCGTCTGAGAGAGGGGAACCGTCGAGAGGGCGAGCCTTCGAGCCGATAGGGGCACGCCTGCTAAGCAGCATGGCATAGTTCGCCGGGGCTGCCGCAAGATCGCGGTGGGACAGGGGATGGAGGAAAGGCTCCGCGTGCGATGGCGACGGACTCGACACTGTCATCCGTAAACTGCACTATTGGTCAGACCATGCGCGGAGCGCGGCAGCGGCGTGGGCGTGGCATTCCCGCGCCGACCCGACAGCGAAAAAAGAGCAGAAGAACGAGCGAGCCCCCGACCCCATGAAGGCCACCGAGCAGGGAGCCACCCACACCCTAGAGCGCGCTACGCTGCGCTTTCGCGACCCCCAGTTGGAGCGCGCTTACCGGCACGCCTCGCTGCCGCGTATCCGCACCCATGGGCGCATGGCGATCGTCGTCGGCATGGTCGTCTACCTGCTGTGCGGCCTGCTGGATATCTGGCACGTGCCGGCCGAGGCTGCGGCGGGGGTTTGGCAGGCGCGCCTCACCGCCCTGACGGTGCCGGCCCTGGTGCTGCTGCTCAGCTTCACCGCGGTCTTTCGGCAGCTCTCCCAGGCGCTGCTCGCCGCCGTCTGCTTGGCCGCCGGCTTTGGCCTGATCGCCATCCAGTCCCAGGTGCCGGTCGAGAGCTCGGCCTACTACTACCCGGCCATGGTGATGGTGACCTTCTATACCTACAACTTCATCGGCGTGCGTTTTCCCTATGCGCTGGCGATCGATGCCCTGCTGCTGGTCGGCTACAACCTGGTGTTCAGCGGCCTGCTTGACTACCCCGGCCATATCCTCTTCGGTCACGACGTCTTCATCGTCTCCGCCAACCTGATCGCGGGGACCACCGGCTACCTGGTGGAGCGTCAGGGGCGGTTGCTCTACCTGAGGGAACAGGAACTCGAGCAGGAGCGCCAGTACCACCGCGAGCGCTCGCTGCACGACCCGCTGACCGGGCTGCCCAATCGCGAGCTGCTGGGGGATCGCATTGAGCAGGCGATGGCCGCCGGTCGACGCCACCGGCGACTGCAGGGCGGGCTCTTCATCGACCTGGACGGCTTCAAGCACCTCAACGACCACCTGGGCCATCGGGTGGGGGACCAGCTGCTGGAGCAGGTGGCCGCGCGCTTGAGCGGCTGCGTGCGCGGCGTTGACACGGTGGCGCGGATCGGCGGCGACGAGTTCTTCGTGCTGGCCCGCGACCTGGCCGGCGAGCAGGATATCCACCTCCTGGCCGGCAAGCTCCTCGCCTCGCTGAGAGAGCCCTTTTGCGGCTTGCCGGGCACTCCGACGCTACGGGCGAGCATCGGGGTGTGTCTCTTCCCCTACCCCGGCATGGACGCCACCGACATCATCCACCGCGCCGACATGGCGATGTACCGGGTGAAGTCGGCGCAGAAGGACGACTACTGCATCGCCGCCGGCTAGGTGAAGCTCAAGGGGGCGTCGGCATCCTATGCCTGTTCGCCATGTGCCTGCTGATCCTCATCGCCCTGGCCTGACGGGCGAGCGCGGCGCGTCTCGTCTGGTCATCGGCTGGGGGCAGCGCCGGTGCGCATCGGGAAGCTTGCCGGCCTGGCGAATGAAGGCTGCGGCCGGGCCCTGGGAGACCCGGCCGCCGAGTGTCACGACTTGTGGTGCCTGCAGGTCACCGTCGGGTTGAAGGGCTCGAGGTTGCCGTTGGGGTTGTCGCGGAACCACAGGTGCTGATCGTAGTGCGCCTCGAAGAAGTGGGCCTCCTCGGTGGGGGTGGCCGGATCGTCGACCATGTAGTCCCAAGGGCGGCCGAAAGGAGGGTGACCCGGAACGCGTTGACCTTCCTAGTCACTTATAGTGGAGCCGGCGCAAAACAAGCTGCGAGGGAACCGGTTTCCAGCCCCTGTCGTCATCCCCGGTCAGCAGTCTCGGCTGACCGAGGCCCGGATGCCGAGGCGGCGACCCGCTCGTTCAGCAACCACGACCCCAGCCAGGCGACAGCGACGCCCAGGATGGCGAAGAGCACGAAGGCAGCGGCATGGCCCTCGGCCCCGACCAGCCAGCCGGCCAGCGGAGAGCCCGCGACCTGGCCGACCGAGGTGGCGAGCAGCGGCAGCACCGGGGCGAAGGCGGGCGCCTGGGCCATGATCTGGGTGCTCCTGACCAGATAGAAGCCGGTAAGGATCATGTAGCCGGCGCCGAAGAGGGCCGCGGAGGTCAGGACGAGGGCGAAGTTGGCAGGATCGACGGCCAGCAGCGCAATGGCGGCGGACATCACGGTGAGGCCGCCGGCATGGCTCAGGGCCGGCCCGAAGCGTGCGATGAGATCTCCGGCGACACCACCCGACAGCCCCCCGAGGCCGACCGCCAGCCACATCCAGGCGGTCTGGCTCGGCGCGAGCCCTCCGGCGGTGATCACCGCATCGGGGGCAAACACCCAGTAGGCCGCGCTCACGCACCCCATGACCCCGGCCATGCCGCTCAACCGGCCGATCGCGAGCCATTGCGCCCGGCTCACCGGCACGGCGGCCGGGCTGAGCCGCGAGGGTGAGGGGCGTTGCTCATCCCGAGGCAGATAGCAGAAGGCCCCCAGGGCGCCCAGAACCGCCAGGGCCGCGAAGCCGATATAGGCGCTGCGCCAGGCCTCCGCCCAGACCAGCACCGCGGGCATGGCGAGCGCAATCCCCAGGCTCGTGCCCGCATTGATGATGGCGTTGACCCGCCCGCGCAGGCCGGGCGGCACGACCCGGTGAACCGCCTGCGCCATCACCGGCGACGACAGCCCGGTGCTGATCCCGCAGATCAGCACGCCGGCGGCGAGTGCCAGCGATGACGGCGCCTGGGCGATCGTCATCAGCCCGATCCCGGCGAGGCCGGCGGCCGCGACCCCCGCGCGGCGAATCCCGAGGCGGCTCGTCACCCAGGGGGCGGCGAGGATCGCGAAGACGAAGCTTAGAAAGGGCAGGGCGCCGATCACCCCCGCCATGGTCGCAGAGATCGTCAGCTCGTCGCGCATCGCGGGCAGGAAGAGCCCGAACACGAACCGGGCCAGCCCGTAGGTAATGGCAATGACCCCGCTGCCGAGGGTCGCCATGCCGAGGGGGGACAGGGACTTCATGGGGTCTCGCTCCGGGCCGTTGCGAGGAGGGCGTCGGCCACCGCCCGGGTGTCGGCCAGGGCTGTCTCCGCGCCCAGCACCGCCACTGCCGTATTGCTGCCTTCCAGCACCATGAAGAGGCGTCGTGCCAGGCCGTCGTGGTGGTCCAGCCCGTCGCGGGCCACGGCGGCTCCCAGTCGTGCCAGCAGGTCGGTCTTGGCGGTCGTCGCCAGGGCATGAATCTCGGCGCTGTGTTCGGCGTACTCACCCATCGCCTTGGCCATGATGCAGCCATGCTGGCTGTACTGCTCCAGCCAGCGGCCATGCGCCTCGACCAGGGCGCGTGTCGCCTGGCCCGGCGAGGCGGCGGCCGCTGCCGCATCCAGGCTGGCCATGAAGCGCTCATGGCGTGCCTTCAGGACGGCCGCCACCAGGGCCTCCTTGGAGGCGAAGTGATTGTAGAGCGTCATGCGCACCACCCCGGCAGCCGCCACGATGCGGTCGATGCCGGTAGCGTGGAATCCCTGCTCATAGAAGAGGCGCTCGGCCGTGGCGAGCAGCTGGTCGCGCTTGGACGCGGGCATCGATGGATGCTCCTGTATAGACCGATCTATCTAAATGTAGGCCTATCTAAGTACAGCGCACCCAGCGGTGTCAAACGATTCCGCTGGGCAGCCAGGGCTATCGCAGTTGAGTAGAGAGGGGCAAAGTGGGAGGCCGGCTCTGCCGGGCGAAGGCGCCGAAAGGCGCCCAGATCGGGCAGCGCTGCGCGCTGCTTCGCGAGCTGAAGTCGAGGCGTCGAACCGTCCCTCCCACAAAATAACTGCGATAGCCCTGGCAGGGCAGTACGACAGGGAGTGGGGGTGTCGGGGCTCAGTCCGGTGTGAGGCTGGCGCCGCCGGGCGGCAGTTCAGTCAGCAGCGGCTCGCCGGCCAGGGCCTGCTGCAGGCGGGTCGCCAGGATATCCACGATGGCGTCATGCTCACCGACCAGCCGCGTCGCGGTCACATTCAGACCGGGCGAGCGCGCCATCGCCGCTTGGCAGATCTCGGCGATATCGCCTCCTTCGCCGGCGTGGCGTCCCGGGGAGAGGAACAGCATGGCGAGGATCACGTCGCCCTGGGCCATCGCCGGTGAGGCCAGCAAATCGACCAGTAGCGGCTCGTTGAAGCGATAGGCCTCGCCGTCGCGGCGCTCCATGGAAGCGAAGGTGACGCAGCTCGCTTCATCGGCCAGCAGCACGCTCAACTGGCCGGCGAGGTAGTTGCGCACCGACGTGACCTCCGGGTTCGGGCTGCCGTGATCGACCAGCACGACCTTCGGCCGCGACAGGCCCGCCATCCTTTCACGCACGTTGTCGGCCAGCAGCCGTACCAGGCGCAGGTCGACCGTCGTCTGGCTGTCGACCAGGGGCAGGGCCACCTTGACGCCGAGCTCCGGGTAGCTGGCCTGCACCTCGCCCAGGCGCTTGGGCAGGTAGCCGGTCAGTGCCTGGCTGGGGCCGAAGAAGAAGGGCAGGATGAGCAGCTCGGTAACGCCCTGCTGGGCATAGCGCTCGGCCAGCGGCCCCAGCGACACGGCCTTGCGGCCGTCGAGCTTCTCGGCGGGGATCTTGAAGGAGTGCAGCAGGGAAGCGGCCTCGACCGCCTCGCCGGTGGCCTGGCTCAGGGCATGGGCCAGGCGACGCAGATTGAGCGTGGCCTGCGGGCGCAGGGAGCCGTTATCGACGAGCACGATTTTTCGCATGGCAGGCTTCCGTTTGGCAGGCCTCGGGGCGTTCAGGCGTCGTTCGACTCGCCGATCGTCTGGATGACCTCGAAGCCCTCGAACTTCGGCGGGCCCAGGTAGAGCCCCTCGCGGCGGCTCTGGCCGGCGTTGGCATGGGCGGCACGGAACGCCTCGGAGTGCGTCCAGGCCTCGAAGTCGTCGCGCGAGCGCCAGATGGTGTGCGAGGCGTAGAGGACGTGATCCTCCTCCTCGGGGCCACGCAGCATGTGAAACTCGACGAAGCCGGGCAGGCCCTGCAGGTGGGTCTCCCGCTCCAGCCAGATCTGCTCGAACTCGTCCGTTCTCTCGGGGTTGACCCGAAAACGATTCATGGCGATGAACACGGTACTCGCTCCTCGTGGTTGGCCGCGCAAGGGGATCCGAGTGACGATGACACCTTCACCGGTGGCGGGCAAGGCCGCTGCAAACCAGCGCGCCACGTTCTACCCTGCACTGGCAACGCGGGTACAACCATCTGGTGCATCAGCGCCTTAACAGCCCTTCGGCAATCGCCTCGCCGAGACGGTCGACAGCTGTGGCCAGCTTCTCGTCGATGATGTGGAGGTACTCCGTCCAGTCATCCACGTGGTGCAGCTCCGTCTTGCCGTCCGAGATGCCGCGCAGCACGACCAGCGGCACGTCGAAGCGCATGCAGGCGCGCAGGCAAGCGTAGCTTTCCATGTCCACCATCTCGGCGGCGATGGCGTCATAGGCCGCGCCCGAGACGATATTGGCGCCGGTGGAGAGCGTCGCCTCGCGAATGCCGGGAATGCGCAACGGTAGCGGCAGGGTCGCCGGCAGGTCCAGGAAGGGCGTGACGCCCGCCTCGAAACCCAGCGGGGTGGCGTCCATGTCGCGGTAGGCGACCGAGGTCGCCTGATAAATCTCAGTCTGCTCGAGCACTCGGCTGCCGGCCGAGCCCAGCGACACCGCCAGATTCGGCAGGCGCCCGCGCGCCTCCAGCCCGGCCAGGGCCGCGGTGAGCTCGACGGCCGCCTCGACCGGGCCGACGCCGGTCATGAGTGGCGTGATTCGCCGCTTGAGATGCGGGCCATATTCGGCATCGGCCGCCATCGCGAAGAGGATGTGGCTGCCGCCCATGTCCGTCAGCGTGGGCACATCGGTTGCAGGGGCCAGGGAGTCACGGGTACGGGAGTTCTTCATCGACGCTGCTTGCCTTGCCATGGGTTGCTTCGTCGCAGTGTACTGTCTTGAGCGCGCGGCCACAGCGGCTGGGCAGGCAATGCCTCACTGGAACGAAGCGCAACCGGATGACACGCAGGAGACACGGGATGGCCTATGCGGGGGTGGTCGTTGGCCTACTGTCGATCGTACTACTGGCGGTGCAGGCCTGGCGTTTGGCCGATAACCGGGCGGCGGATTCGGCTTGGGCCTGGCTGCAATCCAAGGCGCCAGCCTCCGTCGAGGGTTTCGACCCGGCCGTGGTCGCCGACCTGCCCGACGCGGCACGGCGCTATTTCCTCTACACCATCGCACCGGGCACGCCACTCCACGTGGTCAGTGAGGTCCGCATGACGGGCGAGATCGGGCTTGGCAATAAGGCCGCCCCCGGCTACCGCCCGATGCAGGCCCACCAGCTACTGGCGCCACCCCATGGCTTCGTCTGGCGGCTCAAGGCTGGTTCGGGCGCCATGCGCATGAGTGGCTCGGACGGCATGGCGGACGGCCGCACCTGGACCCGCTTCTGGCTGAATGGGACGCTTCCCGTCGTCAGGGCCGGGAGCGACGAGAATCACCTGCACTCATCGTTCGGTCGCGCGGTGGCAGAAGCCTCCTTCTGGGCGCCGGCCGCCTTGCTCCCCCAGCATGGCGTGCGCTGGGAAGACACCGACGCGCCGGATCGGGCACGGGCGGTCATCACGCACGGCAGTCTGGAGCAATCGATAGAGATCGCCGTGGCCGAGGATGGCCGGCCGCTCTGGGTGAAGCTCCAACGCTGGAGCAACGCGAACCTGGAAGGTGAATGGCGGTACCAGCCGTTCGGCGGCTACCTGGACGACTTCCAACACTTCGACGGCTTCACCCTGCCCACGACGATCGACGGCGGCAACCACTTCGGCACGGAGAGCTATTTCCCTTTCTTCCGCGCGCGGGTGGAGGCAATACGCTTCCCGGAGCCATAGCGCCTCTTCGTCGTCGGGTTCCGTTGCTCCGGCACGTGGGACAAATCATCCTTCAGTATTAACCTGAAGACCAGACAAGCATAACGACACTGCCGATACGCAAGGGACAGCAGTATGGCAACGGCGCCCTCCGAATCCCGCATCACCCTGCACCCGCACGACCGTCGGGTGCACGCCATCATCGACGGCACCTTAATCGCCGACACCACCCGCGCCATCGAACTCCGCGAACGCGGCTACCCGCCGCGGCAATACATACCCCGTGACGACGTACGCATGGACTTGCTGACGCCTTCCGAGACGGTGACCCACTGCCCGTTCAAGGGTGATGCTTCGTATTTCTCGTTCGGCGAGCACCAAGACATCGCGTGGAGCTATGAGCAGCCGTTGGAGGGGATGGCGGCGATTGCTGGGAGGCTGGCGTTTTATGAGGGAGCAAGCGAATGACGGTTGTCGACCCAAAGTTCCTGTGCGGAAAATCACGAGAGCATGCTTACCCGTGCTATGTTTAAAAACTACCAAGGAGATCTGAAATGGGTTTGTTTGATAAGCTGGCCGGTGGTGACAAAGGTGGATCAGGAGGTCGCAGTGGAGTGATAACGTCTGGTCGCAATAAAACAATGGTGGACACGACCATAGAACGAACAAGGGAGACGACAGAACACCTGCTCAGAAAGGAGGTGATAAGAGTCGGCGCAAAGGTTGAAGCATAACTAGCAAAGGCGCAGGGAAGTCGGACACAGCGTCGTTTCTTTTTATGTTAGATCGCTTACATTCGCAGGACCCTACAGCTAAAAGCCGACAGTACCAAATATGGTAATGTCGGCATGCCTGAAACTTTCCAATCCGCTTGACCTTATTGCTTTTTGGTAGCTGCTTCGCTTCTTAGCGCATCTCATCTAGATTTTTGTAAATCCATAGGGTCGCTTCATAATAACTTTTAAATCCTTCTTCGGATAATTCGAATGAATCTTCATGAGCCGCTTTGTTGCGTATTGCTGCCATATACCTCATGCGCTTTACTAAAGGATCGCCCAAGGTATCGCTGATACTAGTTATAAGTTCATGAAGCCCAGTGCCTGTTGCGCCTAAATCTTCTTTTAGTATTTTTTCTGCGAGCCGTGATGAGCGAATGATAAATGATAGTTCGCTATCGCTATTTCTGTCGTCGCTTGTCAGATTGATTTCTGGAATGGATGATAGGGACCGCTTCGGAGAGGAGGTTTTGTCCTCTGTGCTGTGAGTTGCTTCTTGTTCGAGAGCAACCAATGCTGCCAGTTCTTCTTCGCTTTCTAGCTCTAAGCCAGTGTTGCTTTCATCATCGAGCTGTTCGTCTAGCCATTGGCTGAGTGCAGAAAATGGAGTAATAGCTGCGCAGAAAATTGTATCAAATATGCCTATTTTTGTTTCTAAGTTTGATGTTTTTTTATTCTCATTTTTCCTGTCGTAGTCGAACATGATTAAGCATTCGCCGCTCTCCATTTCTTCTCGGGTGTAATCGCCAAACATGGTTTTTATGATTTCACTTCCGCTGTCTTTGCTCATATGTTTCCTGGTTGCTTGAGTGTTTGCATTCTTGGTGTTTGATTTAGTCAGGCTGGTTAAATATTTGGTGTTATTTTCCTTATGTTTTATTTATGGCCAGCCCACTCACCCGTATCACTTCCCTCGTCACCGCCTCATCCAGCATCCCTCGTCCGGTTTCCACTAATGTTAGCCAGTTCCGTGCGCGGGTGATGCCGGTGTAGACCAGCTCCCGGGTGAGGATGGGTGATGAAGCAGCATCTCTTTCCCTCAAGTCACGTTTCTTCCTTCGTGGCTCATCACGACCCGGTTCCTGCCGCCGTGCTTGCCGGCGTACAGGGCCCGGTCGGCCTGCTGGATCAGGTCGTCCAGGTCGGTCTCCTCGTCGAGGACCCCGGCGATACCGATGGTGACGGTGAGGCGGTGGTCGGGCATGTCTTCCATCACCGGCAGTTCGGTGACCTTCCTCTGCAGGCGCTCCGCCACCATTTTCGCGTCTTTCAGGTGGGTCTCCGGCAAGGCCACGATGAACTCCTCGCCCCCGAAACGCCCGATCACATCCTGGGGCCTGAGGGACCTTGTGCAGGTTTTCGCGATTGCGGCAAGCACACGATCCCCCTGGATGTGCCCCCAGGTATCGTTGATGGCCTTGAAATGATCCACATCGATCATGAACAGGCTGAAGGGCGCATTTTCATGCTGCGAGCGTAGCAGCAGCGCCTGGGCTCGCGTCATGAAGTGATTCCGACTGTCCAGACCCGTCAACGCGTCCCGCTCGGCGACCATGCGCAGCTGTGCTTCCAGCGATTTTCGGTGAGAGATTTCCTCGACCAGCTGGTGGTTTTGAACACGTTCTTCCTGCAGGAGCGCGAACTGCTTTCGCTGCAGTTTTTCAAGACGCAGCAACGCGAAGAAACCCACGACATTGGTCATGATAAGCAACAGCAATATGCGCAGTGCGACCACGGCAGGAATATCGGCCACCATCACCGCTGAGGCCAGGAAGCCCAGGCTCAAATAGAGGCTGGCGATTGCCACGACGGGGAGCAGGTTGGGGATCAGCAGGTAGAAAGCCATGGTGGCTACCACCACAGCGGTGACCTGTGTTGAGAGGCTCTCGGGACGCAAGGGAACGATCAAGATGATGCCCGTCGCCAGTATCCAGAGTGGCAAGGCATGCAGCCAGACCTTGCGTGAATAGTTTCCCCAGCGCCCGATCATGAATGCCAGAGCCAGGCATGAGACGACCACCAGGATTCGCATGGCAAGCAGCAGGTAAAGCTCGGTGCTCACGCCGGTATAGTAGTAGTCCGAAATGGCAAACATGCCAAAAACCAGGGCAGCTACGCTGAGGGCCAGACAGGTTTCGAGGCGAACTCTGGAATCGATGTCACGCCGATACATCGCTTCCCTGCTTGGCTGGCGAAACTGGCCGGTCAGCCAGTTGAGCGAGTCTCTCGTTATTGGCGACGACAAAGGCCGACTCTCCCTGTCCTGTATTCAGTGAAAAATGCCGTGTCTGTAGTCATGACCTGGCGTCGTCAAGGCGATCCACGGCGGCGGCGAGTTTCTCGTCGATGATATGCAGGGTCTCCGTCCAGTCATCCACGTGGTGCAGCTCCGCCTTGCCGTCCGAGATGCCGCGCAGCACCACCAGCGGCACGTCGAAGCGGGTGCAGGCGCGCAGGCAGGCGTAACTCTCCATATCCACCATTTCGGCGGCGATGGCGTCATAGGCTGCGCCCGAGACGATATCGGCGCCGGTGGAAAGCGTCGCCTCGCGAATGCCGGGTATGCGTAGGGGCAGTGGCAGCGTCGCCGGCAGATCGAGAAAGGGCGTGACGCCCTTTTCGAAGCCCAGCGGCGTGGCGTCCATGTCGCGGTAAGCGACGGAGGTCGCCTGATAGACCTCGGTCTGCTCCAGCACCCGGCTGCCCGCCGAGCCCAGCGACACCACCAGGTCCGGCAGGCGCTCCTGCTGGGCGAGGGCGGCCAGCGCAGCGGTAAGCTCCACCGCTGCCTCCACGGGGCCGACGCCGGTCATGAGCGGGGTGAAACGCTGCCTGAGATGCGGACCGTACTCGGCCTCGGCCGCCATCACGAAAAGCACGTGGCGGCCGCCCAGTGTCGTCAACTGGGGCGCCTCGGTTGCAAGGGCTTGGGAGTCACGGGTACGGGAGTTCTTCATCGATGCGGATTGCCTTGTCATGGGTCTCTTGGGCTCAGTTTACTGCCTGAGGATACTGATGTGCGATGGCGAGCCGTCGCTGGCGCCTCGACCGAACCGCCTATGGGCCAAGTCATGCTTCGGTGCTAGGCTGACGTTCAATCGGCGCGGGCAAGACCTTCACCGCTCTCACCAGCATCTACCGCCTGCTCAAGCACGCCGGAGCCAAGCGCATGCCGTTCCCGGTGGATACCCGCAACCTGGGCGTGAAAGCACGAGACGGTTGCGCCGGCATGAACCGCAGGGGGCTGTATGAGTGAGATCGTGATTTTCGAGGATGCCCGCCAGCCGGTGGAGGTCCGCCTGGAAGGCGAGACGGTCTGGCTCACCCAGAAGCAGATGGCAGAGCTGTTCGGCAAGGATCTGCGCACCGTCAGCGAGCACATCGGTAATGTGTACGAAGAGGGCGAGCTGGACCGAGAGGGAACTATCCGGAAATTCCGGATAGTTCGTCAGGAGGGCAAGCGGCAGGTCCAGCGCGCCATTGAGCACTACAACCTCGATGTCATCATTTCCGTGGGCTACCGGGTCAAATCCCACCGAGGCGTGCGCTTCCGCCAGTGGGCCACCCGAGTCCTCCGCGAGCACCTGACTCAGGGCTACAGCCTCAACGAGTACCGCCTGGCCCAGCAGGGCCTCACCGAGCTGGAGCAGGCCGTGGAGCTGCTCGGCCAGACGCTCACACGGCAGGAACTGGTATCGGACCTCGGCCAGGAGGTGGTGAGCCTGATCCTGGGCTACGCCCGCACCTGGCGGCTTCTGCAGGACTACGACGAGGACGCGCTGGGCATGCCTCCGGGGGCTCGGCCGGCCCGGGGTGTGCTGAGAGCGGAAGAAGCCCGGCGCGCCCTGGATGCCCTGGCCAGTGAGCTGCGCGACCGTGGCGAGGCCAGCGAGTTGTTCGCACGCGACCGGAGCGACGGGCTTGCCTCGATCCTGGGCAACCTGGAACAGAGCATGTTCGGCGAGGCGCTGTACAAGACCCGCGAGGAGCGCGCCGCCCACCTGTTGTATTTCGTGATCAAGAACCACCCCTTCTCGGACGGCAACAAGCGCTCCGGTGCCTTCCTCTTCCTGCTCTACCTGCGCCAGGAAGGCATGCGCCTGACCCTGAACGAGCAGGGTCTGACGGCCCTGACCCTGCTGATCGCCGAGAGCGACCCCAAGGCCAAGGAACTGATGGTGCGCCTGGTGATGAACCTGATCGTCGAAGACGGCAACCCTTCACAAGACAACAGCGAAGCGAACCAATGAACGCCAACCGCCAGGAACAGGCTTCTCGAAGCCCAACGGCGAAGCGGCCATGTCGCGATAAGCGACGGAAGTCGCCCTCGAGATCGTCGGGATGCGGGGCCCTCAGCGCTTGCCGATCATCTCGAGAATCGCCTGGCACAGGGCCTCGGGCGGTTGGGCGCCCGCCAGACCCACTGCATCATTGATGATGAAGGTGGGCACACCGCTCACACCCAGTCGCCACGTCTCGTCGAGGCCGGCTCTTACCTCGCTGCGGCCCTGGTCGCTCGCCAGGAAGGCGGGTATGTCGATATCCACCAGTCCACCGTCTCGGGCAGCGTGGGCCAGTACCGCGCTGTCACCGATGTCCTGCCCTTCGACGAAGTAGTACCGGAAAAGCGCGTCGACCACGGCCGACTGGACGCCATGTTCCCCGGCGAGCCAGATCAGCCGGTGGGCATCGAAGGTGTTGGGCGTTCGCGTCATGCGTTCGTGATGGATCTCGAGACCGGCCTGGGCGGCAGCGGCCTCCACCTGGGCGTCGAGAGCCTGGGAGCGCTCCCAGGAGCCGAACTTGGCGGTGCGATAGTCGCGCCGCGACAGGCCCTCGGCGGGCATGTCGGGGTTGAGCTCGAAGGGGTGCCAGGCCACCGATACGCCGATTTCCTCGGGCAGTTCGGCCAGGGCGAGATCGAGGTGGCGCTTGCCGATGAAACACCATGGGCAGATGGCATCGGAGATCACGGTGATGTCGACGTGGGACATGGTCGCTGAGCCATTGGGAAGGATTCACTCGAACCCTAGCATCTCCAGGAGCCATGGTGTGGTTCATCGACGCGGCTTGCCATGCCATGGGTCACCTCGCTGAGTGTACTGTCCCGGCCATTCCGTTGATCCAACGCATGGGGCAAAACATCCTTCGGTGCTAGGCTGAATCTCATAACACCATAACGACACAACCCGTACGCAAGGGATGGCACCATGGCACCGGCTTCCTCCGAGCCCCGCATCACCCTGCACCCGCACGACCGCCGGGTGAGTGTCGTCATCGACGGCACCCTGCTTGCCGACACCACCCGCGCCATCGAGCTCCGTGAACGCGGTTATCCGCCGCGCCAGTACATTCCCCGCGACGACGTACGGATGGATCTGCTGAATCCCTCCGAAACAGTCACCCACTGCCCGATAGCTGATATCTCAACCCTTGGCGATGTCAGCTCATCTACAACCTCCCCAACCCACTCACCCGCATCACTTCCCTGGTCACCGCTTCATCCAACATACCGCGGCCGGTTTCCACCACGGTGAGCCAGTCGCGGGCGCGGGTGATGCCGGTGTAGACCAGCTCCCGGGTGAGGATGGGATTGGGGGCGTCGGGGAGCAGCAGGGTGGTGTGGGTGAATTCCGTGCCCTGGGACTTGTGTACCGTCATGGCGAAAACGGTCTCCACCGCTTGCAGGCGGCTGGGCAGCACCCACTTGATTTTGCCGCTGCCATCGGAGGCCGGGAAGGCGACGCGCAGTAGCTTTCTGCCCGGCTGGCGGGCGTCGGGCACGGCGAGGGCGATGCCGATGTCGCCGTTCATCAGCCCCAGGCCATAGTCGTTGCGGGTGACCAGCACCGGGCGGCCTTCGAACCAGCCCCGTTCCAGTTTCTGGTCGCTGGCCTGGAGCCAGCCGGCACGGCGCAAGGCGCGGCCGATGCGTGGGTTCAGGCCTTCGATGCCCCAGGGGCCCTTTCTCAGTGCGCAGAGCAGCTGGAAGCGGCCGTGGGCTTCGAGCACGGCGCGGGCCCAGTCGTCGAAGGGTTGGCGCGCTTCGCCTTCGCCGAAGGTGCTCGAGTCGGGGCGTTTGCTGCGCAGCATTTCCAGGTAGTGGCAGTAGCCCAGCGGCGGG
Source organism: Halomonas sp. NO4 (assembly GCF_010994375.1). GTDB lineage: Bacteria > Pseudomonadota > Gammaproteobacteria > Pseudomonadales > Halomonadaceae > Halomonas. Next base: position 25,573 of record NZ_WHMA01000005.1, on the reverse strand, counting down.
GCAATGGGCTCGCCGCGGCGGTCGGTTCGGCCTTCGCCGCTGTTGGCGAAGCCGGCCGGGTCGCCGCTCACCACCAGGCGATCCAGCGCCGGGTCGTCGGCGTCCGCCAGGGCAAGGCGGGCGATGTCGGCGTAACCCTGCTGGAAGATCTCGCGCACCGCGCGCTTCTTCGCTTTCTGCGCCGCTTTCTCGTTCTGTGACTCTTGTTGATCCTGGAGGCCAAGCGGGCGGTTGACCGCTTCGGCGAGCCGGCCGATGCCGCTTTGCGCATCGAAGCGGTGGCTTACCCGCAGCATGGCGATGGCCTGGTCCAGCGGCTGGCCGCCTGCGTCCTCGTACCGCTCGGGAACCGGCGTGCCGGTCATTCGTTCCAGCCAGTCGCAGGTGGCCGGGGTGTAGTGGCCGCCTTCGGCGCGCTGGCACAGGTCGCCGAGCACGGCGCCGGCCTCCACGGAGGCGAGCTGGTCCTTGTCGCCGAGCAGCACCAGCCGCGCGCGGCTGGGCAGGGCGCTGAGCACGGCAGCCATCATTTCGATGTCTACCATCGAGGCTTCGTCGATCACCAGCACGTCCAGCGCCAGGGGGTTGTCGGTGTGGTGGCGGAAGTGGCGGGTGTCCGGGCGCGAGCCCAATAATCGGTGCAGCGTGGTGACTTCAGTGGGGATGCTGCTGCGCAGGGTTGGGATATCCACACCCTGTTGGCCCACGGCGCCGGCCAGTTCCACCAGCGAGAGGTCCTTGACCTGCCCGGCGATGGAGTCGTTGAGGCGCGCGGCGGCCTTGCCGGTGGGGGCGGCCAGGCGAATGCGCAGCGCTCGGGTGCTGTCCGGCTCGGGGCTGCCAAGGGCCAACGCCTGAAGCAGGGCGAGCAGCTTGACCACGGTGGTGGTCTTGCCGGTGCCGGGGCCGCCGGTGATCACCGCGAAGGGCGAGCGGGCGGCCAGGGCGCAGGCGGCCTTCTGCCAGTCGATCTCCACGTTGGTGGAGAAGAGGGCGTCCAGGGCGGTGGCCAGGGTGTCGGCATCCGGTGCAGCTTCGGTGCGGCCGAGCCGGGCGGCGATGCGGCTGCGGATCTCCTGCTCGTACTGCCAGTAGCGGCGTAGGTAGAGGCGGGGGCCTTGGTGTGGATGATCGGGCGTGGCGGCGCCGCGCACCAGAGGGGTGTGGCCGGGGGCGCCCTGGGCGGCATCGGCGACCAGTTCGGGGTGAGCGAGTGCTTGCTGCCAGCGTTCCAGGGTCAGACCGCCGAGCACCTCGCTTGGCAGCGGCGGCGGGTCGCTGAGGTCGTCGCCCTCCGGCGGCATCGAGAGGGCGAGGTCGGGAGCGGCCAGGGTCGCCGCCAGGTCGAGACACACATGACCGCGGCCGAGCTGGTGGCTGGCCAGTGCCGCGGCGAGCAGCAGCGGCGCGGGGGCGTCGGGTACCTCGCGCTGCAGGAACAGCGCCAGGGCGCGGTCCAGGGCGCGCAGCCAGCCGCGCGCTACCCAGCGCTCGAGCAGGGCGAGCAATGCTGCGGTGTCCTCCAGGGCGGGGTGGGCCTCGGGTGGCTCGGGCAGGTCGTCGAACAGGTCGTTCATCTCTTTCATGCCGGCGCCTCCGCGTCCGTGGAGTGAGCGGTCGCTGTTGGCCCGTGGCCCTGGAAGAGCGCATTCAGCGTTTCGATCAGTGCGCGGGGTGGGCGCTCGGCGTGCACACCGCGGCCGTCGCTGGCCGTGGCGGGGCCGATGCCGCGCAGGAAGACGGTCAGCGAGCCGCCGATGTGGCGGTCGTAGTCGTAGTCCGGCAGGCGCGCGGCGAGCAACCGGTGCAGGGCCAGCAGGTAGAGCGCGGCCTGCAGGTCGTAGCGCTTCTCGGCCATGGCGCCCCGCATGGCGTCGGGCGTGTAGGCGTCGTCGTCCGGCCCCAGGTGGTTGGATTTCCAGTCGAGCACGTAGTAGCGCCCCCGGTGTTCGAAGACCAGATCGATGAAGCCCTTGAGCATGCCGTTGAGGGTGTCGGCATCCAGCGCCGGGCGCGGGGCGCCGGCGAGTGTGTGAGCGCTTACGGGGGCCTCCAGCGCCTGAGTCGAAACGCGGTGCGCGGCGAACCAGAATTCCATCTCCACCTGGTAGTCGGTGAGTTCGCTGAGCCGCATCGGGCCGGCGTCGGGCAGCGGCAGCGGGGTGGAAAGCAGCCCGCCCAGCCAGCCGTCGAGCGTTTCCAGCCAGCCGGTCCAGCCGCGCAGTTGGGTGCGGCGGGCGAGCATGTCCTCGCGCTGGGTGGCGTCCTCTGCGGCGCGGGCGAAGCCGTGCTGGCCGGCCCATTCCAGCAGGCCGTGGAGGAAGGTGCCGGGCCCGGGGCCCCGCGGAAAGCGGTGGAGGCTATGGACCTGGGGCGGGTGCTGCAGAGCCGCGGCGGCGTCGCGGGGCTCGTCCATCACCTCGAAGGCGGTAGCCTCCAGCGGGGTGGTGGGTTCGGGGAGCGTCTCGCTCTCATCGGGGCTCTCGGGCGCCATGGTCGGGGCGCTGTGGAGTGAGTCAGTGCTCGCTGGGGCGGCCTGGGGTTCGAGCAGGGTGCCACCGATGCGCAGTGCCGAGTAGCTGGCGATCCACCACTGCTCGCGGGCCGGGCGTGTGGGCAGCCGTGCCTCGCCCAGCTCGCCGTCGCCCTGCGCCGGGGTAAAGCGCTCGGCGGTGGCCGGCGGTGCCGGTTGAATGGCGATGGCGGGCTCGTTGCCTCTGAGAGCGGTCAGTTTGTCACCGAGATTCTCCGGCGTCAGCGACTCGCCGTTGCTGAGCAGCTGGCCCAGGGCGCTGGCTTCCAGCCCCTTGAGCGGGGCGATGCCCAGCCAGGTGGCGTGGCGGGCGCGGGTCAGCGCCACGTAGAGCTTGCGCAGGTCTTCGCCCAGGCGCTCGCGCTCGGCGATGGCGAGCGTCGTCTCGTCGGCGGTGAGGCTCAGGCGCAGTTGCCCTTCGGCGTCGTGCCAGCGCAGCGGCGAGTCGTCGGGTTTAGTGGGGCGGTGGTTGCCGATGAACGGTAGGAACACCAGCGGGTACTCCAGCCCCTTGGACTTGTGGATGGTGATCACCTGCACCAGGTGGGCGTCGCTCTCCAGGCGCAGCTTGTGGGCCTCGCCCTGGTCGTCGGGGTCGGCGATGGCCTCGGCCAGGAAACGGATCAGCGCGTGTTCGCCGTCCAGCTCCTGGCTGGCGTGCTGCAATAACTCGCCAAGATGCAGAAGGTCCGTGAGGTAGCGCTCGCCGTCGCCCGCCGACTCAGCGGCCAGCAGTCGACCGGGCACCTCGAAGTCGCTCATCAGCCGGCGCACCAGCGGCAGTACGCCCTGGCGCTGCCACAGCCGGTGGTAGTCGCGGAACTGCAGCACCCGCGCTTCCCAGGCCAGCTCGTCCTGCTGCAGGCGGTCCAGGTCGGCGAGATCCAGCCCCAGGCTGGGGGTGGCCAGGGCCGCGCGCAGCAGCCGGTCGTCCTCGGGGTCGGCGCAGGCGCGCAGCCAGGCCTCGAGCTCGCCGGCCATGGGCGAGGCGAACACCTTGTCCTTGTCGGAGAGGTAGACGTTCTTCACCCCGCGCCGGGCCAGGGCGCGGCGGATCTCGCGGGCCTCGTTGATGCCGTTGACCAGCACCGCCATGTCCGAGGGAGCCAGCGCCCGGAAGCGTTCGCCGTCATCGAAGCCCGCATCGAAGCGTCGGCCCCGCTCCAGCAGGGCGACCATCCGCGAGGCGCAGCGCTCGGCCATCTCTCCCATGTAGGCGCCCTTGCCGAGGGGAGCGTTGGCCTCCAGCTGCCAGAGGGTCATGGCCGGCTGAGGCTGTCCGTCGACGACCAGGGCGTCCTGTCTGCCTTTGGCTTTCACCTCTGTGAAAGGAACGGGATTGTTGCCATCGCTTTCCTTGAACAGGAAGGCGCCGGGCGGGTGAGCTTCTGCGAATTCGAAGCAGCGATTCACCGCGGCGACCATGGCGGCGCTGGAGCGGTAGTTGGTGCCCAGGGTGACATGGCGGCCGGCGGTGTCGCGGCGCGCTTGCAGGTAGGTGTGGATGTCGGCGCCGCGGAACGCGTAGATCGCCTGCTTGGGGTCGCCGATCAGGAAGACGCCGGTCTCCGGCGAATTCTCGGCCAAGCGGTAGACCCGGTCGAAGATGCGGTACTGCACCGGGTCGGTGTCCTGGAATTCGTCGACCAGCGCCACCGGGAACTGCTGGCGAATGCGCTGGGCCAGGGCCTCGGCGCTGGGGCCATTCAGGGCCCGGTCGAGATGGATGAGCAGGTCGTTGGGGCCCATCTCGGCGCGGCGCTCCTGCTCGCGCTCCAGGCGTGTCCGGCACCATTGCACGGCGTGGATCAGCAGGTCGGCGCGAGGTTCGGGCAGGGTGGCCAGCGCTTCGGGCAGGGCGGCCAGCGCCTCCCAGGCCTCCGGCACGGGCGGCGTGCCTTCTTTCCAGATCTCCGTCATGCCTTCGGGGGTGAGGCGTCTCCAGGCCGCGGGGGTCAGCGCCGGGCGAATCGCCTCGCCCTCGGCCCACTCGCGCAGTGCGCCCAGCCAGTTGGCGCGGCTCTTGGCGTTGAAGCTCTGCCCTTTGAAGGCCTTGCGCTGGGCGGCGTCTTCCAGGGCCGGTTCGAGTTCATCGAGCCAGGCGGCCCAGTGCGCCTTGAGCTCGGCCAGGCGCGCGTCGCGCTCGGCCCGGGCGGCGGCCAGGGTCTCGGCGGGGGGCGGGGCGTCGTGATCGAGGGCGTCGTCTCTATTTCTATAAAGCGCTTCGCTATGGGGCAGCAGCGGGCGCACGGCGGCGTAGAGCGGGCACCGGCCCTCGGTGGGGGCATCCCAGTACTGGGTGATCTCGGCCAGCGCCTCGGCGTCCAGCGGGTAGTAGAAGCTGCGCCAATAGTCGCGCACCACTTCCTGCTCGAGTTCGCTCTGGTCGGTCTCCAGCTCCAGCGAGAACAGGCTGCCGCTGTCGAAGGCGTGCTCGCGCAGCATGCGGTAGCACCAGCTGTGGATGGTGGAGACGGCGGCCTCGTCCATCCACTCGGCGGCCAACTGCAGGCGGCGGGCGCAGGCGGGCCAACTGGCCGGGTCATATTGGTCGCGGAGCTTCACCAAGAGCGGGTCGTGAGGTGATGGAGCTGCCCCCGGCGCCCCTGCGTTCTGCTTGATCTCTGTGCTAGGTGTCTCGGCGAGAAACACCTCGGCCGCCTCCACCAGGCGCGTGCGGATGCGCTCGCGGAGCTCCTGGGTGGCGGCGTTGGTGAAGGTCACCACCAGGATTTCCGGCGGTGTCAGGGGGCTTGAGAAGGCCGTCTCGTCCTCGGTCGAGCGGGCGCCGAGCACCAGGCGCACGTAGAGCAGGGCGATGGTGAAAGTCTTGCCAGTGCCGGCGCTGGCTTCGATCAGGCGGCTGCCATGGAGCGGAAACGTCAATGCATCCAGCTCTACGGGCTGCGCGGACGAATCACTGCGTTGCAGGCTGCTCATTGGCCACCTCCCCGGTTGCCATTCCCTTTGACTGCCAGATAGAGCGGCGCCAGCAGCCGTGCGGCGAGCGCGGCGAAGTCGTCGCCATCGTCCGATGCGCTGGCCATCAGGGCGGCGAAGTCGGGCCACTGGCGGGCGAGATACGCATTGCGTTCGCCCTCGCCGCTGGAAAAGCCGTCGCCCTCGTAGGCCTTGCGGGCGGCCTGCCAGGCGTCGCTGTCGGGGCCGTTGGCCGACTGGGATCCGTCGTGCTTGTCGACCTTGCCGAGCCAGGCGAAGGCGGTGTCGCAGGCCAGTGGCAGCGGCTGGCGCATGCCGGCCTGCCAGGCGGCGATCACTTGGCCGAGCCGTTCTCGTGCCGTCTCCGCTTCCAGCGGCGGCAGGGTGACGTGGCCGGCCTTGGAGAGCAGCTCGGTGGTCAGCGGCGCAGCGAGGTTGCCGGCCAGGTGGGCGACCCAGGGGCGCACCAGCTGGGCCCAGCGGTACTGGCCCCGGCCGCGGCTCTGGCTGATCAGGCTGCTGCTGGAGAGCAGCAGGCGGCAGCGGCGGCCTGCGTCGTCCCTGCGCAGCTGGTCCAGCCAGTCTTCCAGCGGCGGGGCGGTGCGAGTGGGCAGGTCGAGACGCACCGCCTCGGGCTCCTCTACCGCATGGGGCCAGGCGTCGAGCGCTTCTCGGTAGGCCTGGAACAGCGCTTCCATGGGCTCGGCGAGGCTTTCGCGCATGCGGTTGGCGAAGGCGCCCATGGCGAGTACCCCCTGGCCTTCCAGGCGGGCCAGGGTGTCGTGCAGCGCCGGCTCGCGAGGCTCGCCCGCGTCGATGGCGCGGCGCTGGGCCTGAATCAGGGCGTCCTGCAGCTGCCAGTGGGTCAGGCCGTCGAGGGTGAAGGGTTCGTGGTCGAGGCTGGTGATGTCCTCGCGTTCGAGGAAGACCTTCAGGCGGGTATTGAAGAAGGCTTTCGCGGGGTCGCGCAGGAAATTGCCCAGCTGGGCCAGGGTGAGCGGGTTCTCCTGCTCGATGTCATCCAGGTTTGCGGCTTTCTCGCGTGGCGCAGCAGGGGATTGGGAATCGCCATGCACGTCTCGCCACTCGTGGGCGTAGGTGAACAGGCGTCGCTGGGAAACGCTGCGTTGAGCCGCTTCCTCGGGGGTCGGGAAATAGGCGCGGCTGAACGGCTGCAGCGGGTGCTCGGTGGTCAGCGCGGCGAGCAGGCCGTCGCTTTCCGCTTCCCCCTCGACCTGCCAGCCGGCGGCGAGGTGGTCGCGCAGCTGGCCGACCAGCACCGAGGGCGGCTTCTTGGCGTTGTCGACGATGCTGCGCCCCACCCAACTGACGTAGAGCTGGCGGCGCGCCGAAAGCAGCGCCTCGAGGAACAGGTAGCGGTCGTCCTCGCGGCGCGAGCGGTCGCCGGGGCGGTAGTCGCCGTGCATCAGGTCGATGTCCAGCGGCGGCTGGCTGCGCGGGTAGTCGCCATCGTTCATGCCCAGCAGGCAGACCCGCTGGAAGGGGATGGCGCGCATCGGCATCAGGGTGGCGAAGTTGACCGCGCCGGCCAGGAAGCGCTGCGACAGGCTGTGTTCGTCGATCTGCGCAAGCCAGTGCTCGCGGACCACCGAGAGCGGCAGTTTGCGGGTCAGGCCGGCCTCGTGGGCGCTCTCCTGGAACGTCTGCAGGCCCTGCTCGAGACGCGAGAGCAGCAGGCTGTCGGCGGCGTCGTCGGCCTGGAAGCAGGCCTCCAGCAGTTCGCGCAGTATCGCCACCCAGTCGTCCACGTCGTGCGGTTCGCGCAGCCGCTGCCACTGGACTTCGAGGGTCTCCAGCAACTGCGCCAGGGGGCCGGCCAGGCTCGCCTCCAGGCCGCCGATGTCGTCGAAGGGCTCGATGCCCTGCCAGGCGCCGCCGCTGTTGCCCACCGCATAGCCGAGCAGCAGCCGGCGCAGGCCGAAGGCCCAGGTGTTCTGCTCCATGCCCTCGGGCAGGTCGAGGCTGCCGCGCTGGCGGGCGTCGAGGCCCCAGCGAATGCCGGCCCCTTCGATCCAGCGGGCCAGCGTGGGCAGGTCCGCCTCGGCGAGCTCGAAGCGCCCACGCAGCGCCGGCACCTCCAGCAGGTCGAGCAGGTCGCTCACCGCGAAGCGCAACTCCGGCAGGCGCAGCAGCGTTTCCAGGGCCACCAGCAGCGCCGCGCGGTGGCGGTCGGCCTGGTCGGAGAGGGTGAAGGGGATATGGCGCGGGTCGTCGGTCGCGTACTGGTCATGCCCGTATTGACCAAAGACGGCCTGGATGTGCGGGGCGTAGTGGTCGATGTCCGGCACCATGACGATCACGTCCCGGGGCCGGAGCGTCGGATCCTTGCTGAAGGCGTCGAGCAACTGGTCGTGGAGGATCTCCACTTCGCGCTGTGGCCCGTGGGCGACGTGAAAGACGATGGAGTCGTCGCGGCTCGAGTCCACCGCCGGCCAGGTGTCGCGGGTCTCGGCCAGCGGGCGCAGCGCGCGGATGTCGTCCTGCAGTTGCTGCAGCAGAAGGCCCGGGCCATCGTCGGGCACGCAGGGTTCGAAGAGGTCGATGCGCAGCGCCTCGCGCTCGAACAGCCCCTGGTAGGCGCCGGCGTCGTCGTGCTCGTCGAGCAGGCGCAGGTAGTCGCGGCCCTGCTTGCCCCAGGCGGCCAGCAGCGGCTGGGCGTGCAGGTGCAACGCCTCTTCTCCGTCGCCGTCGCCCAGTACGTCGAGGCGCTCGGGCATGCCGGCACGGCGCCGTTGACGGCGGCGCTGGGCGCGCAGCAGTTCCTTGTGCTCGATGATGTCGGCCCAGTAGTGCTCGCAGGGGTTGTGCACGCACAGCAACACCTGACTGACCCGGGCGATGGCGGCCAGCGCTTCGAGGGTCTGCTGGGGCAGCGAGGAGATGCCGAACACCACCACCCGACGCGGCAGTCCGCGGGGCCGATTCTCCGCCGTGAGCGATTCGGCGGCGGCGAGAAAGCGCCGATGCACCCGGGCGCGGCTGGCGTCGATGCCCGCCGGCCCGTGGGTGGCAGCCACGTCGTCGCCGATGGCGCGCCGCTGTTGTTCTGCCACATCGTGGCAGATGGCTCGCCATAGCGCCGGCTGCCAGCGCTGGGCCTCGTCCAGCGGCCGGGCCTCGCCGCGGGCGGAGATCACCACGTCCTCGCCCGCCGCCCAGGCGTCCAGCCAGTCGGCGCGGTAGACCTGGTACTGGTCGAACAGGTCGGCCAGGCGCTCGGCGAGCTGGTGGTGGCGGCGCAGGTCGGCGTCGTCCGCCAGGAAGCGTGCCAGGGGTGCGAAGGCGGGCTCATCCATCAGGCCCGGGAGTAGGCGCAGCAGCCGCCACACCAGGCGCGTCTTGTCGAAGGGCGAGGTGGCGGGCACCGCCTCGGCGCTGCCTTCTGCCTGCTCCAGCACCGCGCGGTAGGCCTGCCACAGGAAGCGCGCCGGCAGGGTGACGTCCAGCGCGGCGGCGATGCCCGCGCCACCGTCGGCGGCGTCCTCGGCCAGGGCCAGCTTCAGCCACTGGGCGATGCCGTTGCTCTGTACCAGGATCGTCTCGTTCTCCAGCGGCCCCAGCGGGTGGCGGGTCATCCACTCCTCCGCCAGGCCGCGCAGGGCCTCCAGGCGGTTGCCGTGAATGACCATGAAGCCGGGTTCGAGTTCGGGGCCCTGGAGAGTGGTGAGGGGCATGGAGCGGTTCCTTCGCGATGGCGAAGGAGCATGGTGCCACAAATCGTCAGACCAGCCCCAGCGGCACCTCACCGGCCTCGTGGGCCAGCAGCCACTGCTTGCGGCCGATGCCGCCGGCGTAGCCGGTCAGGCGCCCGTCGCTGCCGATCACCCGGTGGCAGGGCACCACGATGGCGATGGGGTTCTTGCCGTTGGCCGCGCCCACGGCGCGCTGGCCGCCCTTGCAGCGCAGCTGCTCGGCGATCTCGGCGTAGCTGCGGGTCTCGCCGAAGGGGATGGTGGCGAGCGCCGCCCATACCCGGCGCTGGAAGTCGGTGCCCCGGGGGGCGAGCGGCAGGTCGAAGGCGCGGCGAGTGCCGGCGAAGTACTCCTCGAGTTGCGCCCTGGCTCGTGCCGTGAGCGCGCTCGGGCGTGGGGCTTCGTCCTCGGCGGCGACGAACTCGACCTCGGTGAGGCCGGCCGCGTTGGCGCGGAGGCGGATCCAGCCCAGGGCATCGGCACAGGGCGGACGGTAGTAGTCCAGCGCATTGTCGATAGGGTTATCGAGAGAGTTGGCGAGAGCGTTGGCGAAAGAGACCTCGGTGGTCATGGTGTTGGCTCCATGGTGGTTCTTGACACCCGATCGTGACACCAGAGCTGCAGGGTCAGGTAGCTGCGCCAGGGGGCGGCCGCGGTCGGGTCGGCGTCCCCCAGGCGCGGCAGGGCACGACGCACCCCGGCGTCGCCGGCCAGCCAGATGTCGGGATGGCCGGTGCCGCGCAGGGCGGCGTAGTGGGCCGTCCAGAGCCCGATGCCCTTGAGCGTCGTCCAGGCGGCTGGGTCATCGCCGGCCTCACCGGCAGCATACCAGGCCGCGAAGCGCCGCAGGGTGGCGCGGCGGGACTCGGGCATGCCGAGAAAGGCCAGGTCGCTCGCCGCGATGACCTCGGGCGTGGGAAAGCACCGGTGATTCGCCAGCGGCTCGCCCAGGGTCGTCACCAGCGTCTCGACCAGGCGCCGGGCGGCCGTGACCGAGATCTGCTGGCCGAGGAGGGCGCGCACCCCGGCCTCGAAGGGGCTCCAGGTGCCGGGCAGCCTCAGCCCCTCGATCAGCGGCAGGGAGGGAGCGGCCTGATGCAGGTGGGCCTCGATGGTGGCGGTGTCGGCATCCAGGTCGAGCAGGCGGCGGATGCGGCGTACCACCGGGGCCAGGGCGCTCAGGTCATCCAGGGCGAGCCGCACCCGAAAGGCGTGATGCTCGGGGCAATGCTCGGCGGTGAAGTGTCCGCGGGCCTCTCCCCGGCGGAGGGTGCGGCCATAGTGCCCCTCGCCGACCCACTCCAGGCCGTCGATGGCCCGGCCGGCGAGGAAGTCGCGCAGCGCCGCCCAGGCGTAGGGCGGGCGATAGGCGAGGGTCAGCGTCAGCGCCTCGTCCGGGGTTCCGGCGCGGCGTCGCAGCTCCCGCGGGGCCCGGCCGATGTGGCGGCGAAAGGCGTCGTTGAAGCGGCGCAGGCTGCGAAAGCCGCTGGCGTAGGCCACCTCGGTGATCGGCAGGCACGTCTGGTGGAGCAGCTGCTTGGCGAACAGGCACTGCCGGTGCAGGGCGTAGCTTTTGGGCGAGACGCCGACGCGTTCCTGGAAGAGCCGGCGCAGGTAGCGCTCGCCGATGCCCAGCCGCTCGCAGAGCGTGCCCAGCGAGCCCGTTTCCAGGGCCCCCTCGTCGATCAGGTGCAGGGCCCGCTCCAGGGTGGTCTGAGTGCCGCGCCAGCCCGGGGAGTCCGGGGCGCTGTCCGGGCGGCAGCGCAGGCAGGGGCGAAAGCCCGCCGCGGCGGCGGCGAGGGCGCTCTCGTAGTAGCGCACGTTGCGCTCCCGAGGCGGGGTGGCCGGACAGATCGGCCGGCAGTAGATGCCGGTGGTGAGCACCGCGGTGACGAAGCGGCCGTCGAAGCGGGCATCGCGGGCCAGACGGGCACGGCGGCAGAGATCGGGGTCGAGCATGGCGGACGACTCGCTGCGCAGTGGGCGGCATGTCCCCAGTGTATCGCGCATTCTCGCCGCCACTCGCCGGAATCGGGCCTGGCGATGACGCGCGCCGGAGCGCCGACGCGCGACCGGGCCGCGTTCAAGGCGTGCGCAGCGCCTCTTCCACCATGTCGAGGCGGTCCTGCCCCCAGAAGGGCTCGCCGTCGACCATGTACCAGGGCGCGCCGAAGCAGCCGTCGGCCAGGGCGGCCTGGCAGGCGGCGTCCAGGCGCTGCTGGCCGGCCTCGCTCTCCGCCTCGTCGTGCAGGGCCTGGCCCTCCAGCCCGCAGGCGTTGGCGATCTCGACCAGGGTGGCCGGGTCGGCGATGTCGCGCTCCTCGACCCAGCAGGCCTGCATCACGCCCAGCGACAGCGCGGCGATGTCGTGGCCGCGGGCCTTGGCGGTGAGCGCCAGGCGCGCCGCGGGGCGGTCGTCGGTGGGGAAGTGCTTGGGCTCCGGGTTGAGGGGCAGGCCCAGGCGCGGGGCCCAGCGGCGCAGCTCCACCAGGCGGTAGGCCTGACGCTCGGGGGCGCGCTTGGGCAGCGGTACGCCGCCGGTCTTGGGGAAGATGGCGCTCAGGGTGATCGGCACGTAGTCGATGCGGGCGCCATGCCGGGCGGCGATCTCACCGAGGCGCGCATGGCCCAGGTAGCTCCAGGGCGAGGCGTGGGTGTAGTAGTAGGTGATCGTCGCGGTCATGGTTGAGCCTCCGGATTGGCTTCTCGCAGTGTAGACCGTGATGCCGGGGGCGGGCATCGCTCCGGCCGTTGGTGGCGCGTCAGGCATGGCGGGCACTGTGAACTATGCTGAGGAAACAGGCCTTCCCGGCCTTTCCGTTCACCGGAATTTCTACAGGAGGTATGTCATGAACAGGACGTATGCCACGAAGCCGCTGCCCCAGCTTGGCCACCGCGCGCGGCGCCTGCTGCCCGCCGCGCTGCTGTGCGCGGCGCTGCTGTGCGCGGCGCCGGTGGCCCTGGCGAGCAACGGCCACGATCTCACCTTCGCCGGCGACGGCACCTTCAACACGCCCCACGGCGGCCAGACGGTCCAGGTGGCGGTGTATGACGTGGCGGCCGGAGAGGTGGTGGCCACCCAGTCCACCACCGTCGAGCAGACCGCAGAGCCGGCCTTTTCCGTCAGCTTCGAGGGTGTGCTCGAGGAGGGCCGGCTCTACGACGTGCACTACTGGATCGACTCCAACTTCGGCGGCGGCAGCGAGGGCAGCTGCGACCCGGTGAACGTGGATCACCAGTGGCGCGTGGCGCTGGCCGACATCAGCGAGGCAGTCGACCTCGAGGTGGGCCACGACCCCGCTGAGCAGGCGCCCGTCTGCACCAGCTTCGCCGACGACGCCGACGAATAGTGTCCGGCTCGCCAGGGCCGCGACACGGTGCACTCGCCCCCGTCGCCCTCGCGGCGGGGCGAGTGCGTAGGGGGCAGGTGCCATCAACGCCTGGCTTGCGGTACTCTCGAAGTCCCGATAACGACAAGGGCATGTCTGCCCGCCGAGCTGGACCGACAAGGGACTTCCTGCCATGAACCGCATCAAGACGCTGACCCTGGCCGTGGCCGCCACCGCCCTGGCCGCTTCTTCGTTCACCGCCCAGGCGCGGGACTTCCGCCTGGGGCTGATCACGCCGCCGCAGCACCTGTGGTCCACCGAGGCCGAAGCTTTCGCCGAGACGCTCGCCGAGCGCTCCGACGGCGAGCACAGCGTCAGCGTCTTTCCCGCCCAGCAGCTGGGCAACGAGGCGCAGATGGTCCAGCAGCTGCAGACCGGCGCGCTCGACATGGCCTTTCTGACCATCGCCGAAATCTCCAACCGCATCCCCGACTTCGGTGCGCTCTACGCCCCCTACCTGGTGGACGACGTGGATCACGCCGCGGCCCTGCTGCGCTCCGACACCGCCGGTGAACTGCTCGAGTTGATGCCGCAGGGCGTGGGCCTGGTGGGGCTGGGCTACGGCATGGTGGGCATGCGCCAGGTGCTCTCCCGCGAGCCCATCGAGCGCGCCGAGGACCTCGAGGGGCTGCGCCTGCGCATCACCCCCTTCGAGCCGATCCGCGACTTCTACACCGCCGCTGGGGCGGCGCCGGCGCCCATGCCGCTGCTCGAGGTCTACGACGCCCTGGCCAACGGCCAGGTGGACGCCATCGACATGGACTTCGATTCCATCCTGATCCTCAAATTCTATGAGCAGGCCGAGAACCTGCTGATCTCCAACCACATGATGTTCCCCATGGTGGGCGTGGTCTCCGGCCGCGTATGGCGCGAGCTCTCCGACGACGACCGCGAGCTGATCGACACCGCCATGTCGGAGCACCTGGAGAACGTGCTGGCCGGCTTCCAGCAGATGGATGCCGACCAGGAGGCGGAGATTCGCCAGCTCGACCTCAATATCGTCGAGGCCGACGCCGCGTTCTTCTCGGAGGCCATCGCCGAGTGGGAGAGCATCTGGGCCGAGAAGGCGCCGATGCTCGAGGCGCTGCGCGAGGAAGCCGAGCGGCTGCGCCAGTAAGGGGAGCCGATGCTGTCTCGCCTTTCCGACCGCCTGGCGCGCCTGGAGGAGATCGTCGCCGCTGCCCTGGCCGCGGCGGTCACCTTGCTGATCCTGCTCAACGTGGCCTTTCGCGCCGCGGGCAGCCCGCTCTACTGGGTCAGCGAGCTGGCCATCTACGCCATGATCTGGATGACCTTCCTGATCGCCGCGGCGGTGCTCAAGCGGCGCCGCGGCATCGCCGTGACGCTGCTCGCCGAGGCGCTGCCGAGCTTCGGTCAGCGCCTGCTGACGGCGTTCGTGGACCTCGCCGTGCTACTGTTCGCCGTCCTGCTGCTGTGGCTGTGCTGGCGTTGGTTCCAGCCGCTCACCCTGGCCCGGCTGAGCTTCGACGTCGGCGCCTTCCAGGGCGAGACTTTCAACTTCATCTACGCCGAGAACACCCAGACCCTGGGCATCAAGAAGTTCTGGGTGTGGCTGGTGGTACCCTGGTTCGCCGCCTCGCTGACCTTCCACGGCCTGGTCAACCTGGGTGAGGCGCTGCGTGGCCTGCGCGACCCGAGTCGCGCGCCCCGGCCGCCGGGAGCGACGCCATGACGATCGCCGTCTTTGTGCTGCTGCTGCTGGGCGCCGTGCCCATCGCCCTGGTGCTGGGGCTCACCGCCATGGTCTACATCCAGGCCTCGGGCAACACGGTGCTGTTCGAGTCGTATCCCCAGCAGCTGTTCGCCGCCATCGAGAGCTACGGCCTGCTGGCGATCCCGCTGTTCATGCTCGCCGGCGAGCTGATGAACGAGGGCGGGGTGACTCGCCGGCTGATCGACCTGGCGCGGCTGCTGGTGGGCGGCTTTCGCGGCGGGCTGGCCTATATCAACCTGGTGGCCAACATGATGATGGCGGCGATCGTCGGCTCGGCGGCCTCGCAGATCGCCATCATGTCGCGGGCCATGGTCCCGGCCATGGAGGCGGAGGGCTACGACCGCCCCTACAGCGCGGCGATCACCGCCGCCGGCGGGCTGCTCTCGCCGATCATCCCGCCCTCGATGCTCTTCGTGCTGTTCGGGGTGATGGCCCAGGTGCCCATCGCCGAGATGTTCATCGCCGGCATCCTGCCGGGGTTGCTGCTCGGCCTGGCCTTCTTTCTCACCATCGCCGTGGTGGGCTTCACCCAGCAGTACCCCAAGGGGCGCTGGCCGAGCCGCGCCGAGGCGCGCCGGGCGCTGGTGATGGGTGTGCCGGCGCTCGCCATCCCGCTGATCATCATCGGCGGCATCCTGCTGGGGCTGGCCACCCCCACCGAATCGGCGGCGCTGGCCTCGCTCGCCGCGCTGCTGCTGGGGCGCTTTCTCTACGGCGAGCTGCGCCTGGCGAGCCTGCCGGCGGTGCTGCAGCGCACGGCGGTGAACGCGGGGCTGGTGATCATGCTGATCGCCGCCGCCGGGGTGTTCGGCTGGGTGATCGTCTACGAGGAGCTGCCCCAGCTCGCCGCGGCCTGGATCGCCGCCCTGACCACCGACCCCTTCCTCTTCCTGCTGTTGCTGGTGGGCGTGCTGCTGCTGGTGGGCATGATCATCGACGGCATTGCTGCGCTGATCCTGGTGGTGCCGATCCTGCTGCCCATCGCCGAGCAGCAGTTCGGGGTCAGCCCCTACCAGTTCGGCGTGGTGGTGTGCCTGACCCTGGTGCTGGGCCTGCTCACGCCGCCGGTGGGGGCGGGGCTCTACATCGCCTCGTCGATGACCGGCACCCCGCCGCTGCGCATCTTCCGCGCGTTGCTGCCCTTCCTGCTGGCGAGCTTGGCCACCCTGGTGCTGCTGGCCTGGCAGCCGTGGCTGACCAACGCCCTGATCGGCCGCTGAACCGGCCTTACGCGGAACCGGGGCCTACCGGGTCGCCGTCAGACTGCCCCACACCACCAGGCCGGCGGCCACCGGCAGTCGCCAGTCGGGGGCGGCGACCCCGGCCAGCACCAGAAAGAGGGTGGCGAGCACCGGTACGGCGTGGGCCAGGTTGCCCAGGCGCTGGCCGTGCGGCGCTTTCAGGGCGCGATCCCAGGCCAGCATGGCGATGCCGTAGGGGCCCAGCCCCAGGGCGGCCAGGGCCAGCAGCGCCGCGGGTGAGGGCAGCGCGCTCACCCCCTCCAGCGGAAGGCTGGCCGCACCGGTGATCAGGCTGGCAACCAGCAGCAGATGCGGCATGCGCGCGGCGAGCTGCCACCCCGGTACCTGGCAGGCCAGCGAATAGAGCGCCCAGCACAGCGCCGCCACCAGCGCCAGCAGATAGCCCTCCCAGGCCCCGGAGAGCCCGCCGGCAAGCGCCTGGGGCGCCACCAGTAGGGCGGCGCCCGAGAAGGCCAGCCCGGCCCCGCCAAGGGTGGTCGGGGTCAGGCGGCGCTCTGTCAGCCACTGGCTCGCCAGCAGGAAGAGCACCGGCCAGGTGTAGGTGATCAGCGCCGCCTCGGCGGCCGGCGCCAGCGACAGGCTGGCGAAGCAGGCACCCACCGCCCCTGCCACCAGCAGCGAGACGCCCCCGTAGATCACGACTCCCTGGGTCCGGGGGAGCGGCGCGGCGTCGTGGCGATGGCGGTGCGCCATGGGCAGGGTGGCCAGCGCACCGGCAAGCAGCACCAGCGCCGACAGCCGCAGGGGCGGCACGGCTCCGGCGGCGGTCACCAGCAGCGGCACCAGCGCCCAGAGCACCACCGCCAGCGCCGCCGCGCCGGCGCCGAACCGGGTGGAACGGTCGAGAAGGGGCGTCTGGATCTGCATGGCGTGACCTCCTTGCCTTGGGATGACGCGGCCAGCCTAACCGGTGCACAATCATCACAAAATCGATCTTTATTGATCTAATCCATCAAGTCTGGTGATGTATCGATGCGCGCTCCGACCCTCGACCTGAGCCTGCTGCGCACCCTGGTGGCGGTTGCCGATACCGGCAGCGTCACCGCCGCCGCTCGGCGCCTCGCCTACACCCAGTCCACGGTGAGCATGCAGCTTGGCCGGCTGGAGCGCGCGCTGGGCGTGACCCTGCACGAGCGGGAGGGGCGACGACTGCGCTTCACCGCCGAGGGGGAGCGACTGCTGGGCCATGCCCGGAGACTGCTGGCGCTCAACGACGAGGCACTTGCCGACATGCGTGCGCGGCGGATCGCCGGCGAGCTCAATCTGGGCATTCCCGAGGACTATGCGCCGCTGCTCACCGCGGTCTTCTCCTGGTTCCACCAGCTCTATCCCGACGTGCGCCTGCAGGTGACATGCGGCACCAGCGCTCACCTGGTGGCGCAGGTGCGCGCCGACGAACTGGACCTGGCCCTGGTGACCCGCCAGCGTCACTCGCCGGGCGGCGAGATGATCCGCCGCGAGCCGCTGGCCTGGGCGGTGGGGCTGGAGCGTCAACCCGCCCTCTCCGACCCGCTGCCGCTGGCGCTCTACTCCCCGGGCGCCGACCTGTTCCGCGAGGTGGCCGAGCAGGCGCTGGCTGCCGCGGGCCGCGACTGGCGGGTGGCCTATACCAGCCAGTCCATGGCCGGCCTGGCCCCGGTGGTGCAGGCGGGGCTGGCCATCGTGGTGGTGACGCGCAACATGCTCAGCCCGCCGCTGCGGGCCCTGGACGAGAGCAGCGGCTTGCCGCCGTTGCCGGCGGTGGAACTGGCCCTGCACCGCGCGGCGCGCCGGCCCACCGAGCCGGCCCGGCGGCTCGCCGAGCTGATCCGCGAGCAGCTCTCGCCCGAAGGCTGAGCACCATGCCGGGGAACCCGCAGCCCCGGGTCATGGGTCGATAGGGACAAACCCGAGCGATATACTCGGTTATTCAGCCATCGATTGTCGCTCAGCTGCCGACTGGAGCCATCATGTTCCCCGAGTTCACCCTGCGCTATGCCCGCTTGCCTGAACGCTTCTACGCGCCCTTCACGCCGCTGCCGGTGCCCGAGCCGCGCCTGATCGCCTTCAACCGCCCGCTGGCCGAGGAACTGGGCTTCGATCTAGCGGCTTTCGATGCCGAGGAGGCGGCGGTGTGGTTCGCCGGCAACGTGGTTCCACGCGGGGCCGAGCCCGTCGCCCAGGCGTATGCCGGCCATCAGTTCGGCAATTTCGTGCCGCGCCTGGGCGACGGCCGCGCCGTGCTGCTCGGCGAGGTGACCGACCGCCACGGGCGGCTGCGCGATATCCAGCTCAAGGGCGCCGGGGCCACGCCCTTCTCGCGGGGCGCTGACGGCCGGGCGCCGCTGGGGCCGGTGCTGCGTGAGTACCTGGTCAGCGAGGGGATGCACGCCCTGGGCGTGCCCACCACCCGCGCCCTGGCGGCGGTGACCACTGGCGAGCGGGTCTTCCGCACCTTGCCCGAGCCCGGGGCGATTCTCACCCGGGTGGCGGCGAGCCACCTGCGGGTGGGCACCTTCCAGTACTTCGCCGCGCGGGGCGACGAGGAGGCGATTCGCACCCTGGCCGACCACGCCATCGAGCGTCATTTTCCACACCTTCTCGAGTCCGAGTTGGCTGGCAGGGAGGAGGGCGAGCGCTACCTGGCGCTGCTGGAGGCGGTGGCCGAGCGCCAGGCGGCGCTCGCGGCCCAGTGGATGGGGCTCGGCTTCATTCACGGGGTGATGAACACCGACAACTGCTCGATTGCCGGCGAGACCCTCGACTACGGCCCCTGCGCCTTCATGGAGGGCTACGATCCGCAGACGGTGTTCAGCTCCATCGACGAGGGCGGGCGCTACGCCTACCGCAATCAGCCCTGGATCACCCAGTGGAACCTGGCGCGCTTTGCCGAGACGCTGCTGCCGCTGATCGACCGCGATCAGGAGCGCGCCATCGAACGCGCCACTGCGGTGATCAAGGCCTATGAGGGGCAGTACGAGGCAGCGTGGCTGGCGGTGATGCGCCGCAAGCTGGGGCTCGTGCGTGAAGAGGAGGGCGACCGCGAGCTGGTCGAGGCGCTGCTGGAAACGATGCACACCGCCCGGGCCGATTTCACCCAGAGCTTCCGCTACCTGGCCCAGGCGGTGGGCGAGGATGCCCCGGCGCTGCTGACGCTCTTTCCGGATGAGGAAGGCATCCGCGAGTGGCTCGTGCGCTGGCGCCGGCGCCTGGCAAGCGAAGACGTGGCGGCAAGCGAGATCGCCGCTCGCCTCGAGGCCGCCAATCCGCTCTACATACCCCGCAACCACCAGGTGCAGGCGGCGATCACTGCCGCCGAAGAGGACGACTTCGGCCCCTTCGAGACACTGCGCGAGGTGCTGGCCGCCCCCTTCACCGAGCAGCCCGGCCGAGAGGCGTATACCCGCCCGGCCGCGCCGAAGGAGCGGGTGCTGCGCACCTTCTGCGGCACCTGAATTCTGCAATGAAGCAAAAAAAGACGCCCGGGAAAACCCGGGCGTCTCGCTTGTCTCGCCAGCTTGGCCAGGCGGGACGTCTGGCCTGGCCCGTCATCACCCCTGGAGCTTCTCCAGGTCGAAGCGGTCGGCGTTCATCACCTTGGTCCAGGCGGCGACGAAGTCCTTGACGAACTTCTCCTGGTTGTCGTCCTGGGCGTACACCTCGGCGTAGGAGCGCAGGATGGAGTTGGAGCCGAACACCAGGTCGATGCGGCTGGCGGTCCACTTCACCTGGTCGGTCCGGCGGTCGCGGATCTCGTAGAGATTGTTGCCCACCGACTTCCAGGCGTTGCCCATGTCGGTCAGGTTGACGAAGAAGTCGTTGGTCAGCTGACCTTCCCGGTCGGTGAGCACGCCGTGCTGGGTGCCGCCATGGTTGGTGCCCAGCATGCGCATGCCACCGATCAGCACGGTCATCTCCGGGGCGGTGAGGCCCAACAGCTGAGCGCGGTCGAGCAGCAGCTCCTCCGGCTTGACCACGTACTCCTTCTTCTGCCAGTTGCGGAAGCCATCGGCCAGCGGCTCCAGGTACTGGAAGGAGTCGGCGTCGGTCATTGCGTCGCTGGCGTCGCCGCGGCCCGGCGAGAAGGGCACGAGGATGTCGTGGCCGGCGGCCTTAGCGGCCTGCTCGATGCCCACGCTGCCGCCCAGCACGATGACATCGGCTACGCTGGCACCGCTCTCGGCGGCGATCTGCTCGTAGACATTCAGCACCTTGGCCAGGCGCTCCGGCTCGTTGCCTTCCCAGTCCTTCTGCGGGGCCAGGCGGATGCGCGCGCCATTGGCGCCGCCGCGCATGTCGGAGCCACGGAAGGTGCGCGCGCTGTCCCAGGCGGTAGCGACCATCTCGCCGATGGTCAGACCGCTCTCGGCGATCTTCTTCTTGACCGCCTCGACGGAGTAATCGCTGCTGCCGGCCGGCACCGGATCCTGCCAGATCAGGTCCTCCTCCGGGGCCTCCGGGCCGATGTAGCGCGACTTGGGCCCCATGTCGCGGTGGATCAGCTTGAACCACGCCCGGGCGAAGGCGTCCTGGAAGTACTCGGGATCCTTGCGGAACTCTTCCATGTACTCCCGGTAGATGGGATCCATCTTCATCGCCATGTCCGCATCGGTCATGATGGGATTGTGGCGAATGGAGGGGTCGCTGGCATCGACCGGCTTGTCCTCCTCCTTGATGTCGACGGGCTCCCACTGGTTGGCACCGGCGGGGCTCTTCTTCAGCTCCCACTCGTGGTCGAGCAGCATGTCGAAGTAGCCCATGTCGAACTTCGTCGGGTACTTGGTCCAGGCGCCCTCGATGCCGGAGGTCACCGCGTTGGCGGCCTTGCCCTGCATGTTGGGGTTCTTCCAGCCCAAGCCCTGCTCCTCGACGTCGGCCGCCTCGGGCTCCGGGCCGAGGGCTTCGGCATCGCCGTTGCCGTGGGTCTTGCCCACGGTATGGCCGCCGGCGGTCAGGGCCGCGGTCTCCTCGTCGTTCATCGCCATCCGCTTGAAGGTCTCGCGCACCTGCTCGGCGGTCTTGAGCGGATCGGGGTTGCCGTTCACGCCTTCCGGGTTGACGTAGATCAGGCCCATCTGCACCGCGGCCAGGGGGTTCTCCATGGTGTCGGGCTTGTCGACGTTGCCGTAGCGCTCGTCGGAGGGGGCCAGCCACTCCTTCTCGGCGCCCCAGTAGGTGTCCTTCTCGGGGTGCCAGATGTCCTCGCGGCCGAAGGAGAAGCCGAAGGTCTTCAAGCCCATGGACTCGTAGGCCACGTTGCCGGCCAGGATGATCAGGTCGGCCCAGCTGAGCTTGTTGCCGTACTTCTTCTTGATCGGCCACAGCAGGCGACGCGCCTTGTCCAGGCTGGCGTTGTCCGGCCAGGAGCTGATCGGCGCGAAGCGCTGGTTGCCGGTGCCGCCGCCGCCGCGGCCGTCGGCCACGCGGTAGGTGCCCGCCGCGTGCCAGGACATGCGGATCATCAGGCCACCGTAGTGGCCCCAGTCGGCCGGCCACCACGCCTGGCTGTCGGTCATCAGGGCGTGCAGGTCCTTCTTGAGGGCGTCGAAGTCGAGCTTCTTGACCTCTTGCCGATAGTCGAAGTCCTCGCCCATCGGGTTGGTCTTGCGGTCGTGCTGATGCAGGATGTCGAGGTTCAGCGCCTCCGGCCACCAGTCCATGTTGTCGCGACTTTCCGACGTGATGGCGCCGTGCATCACAGGGCACTTGCCGGCGTTCTGCTGATCACCCATATCGCTCTCCAATCTGGCTGCGTTGTGGGAACTGCTACCTGTGTATAGACGATGGCAGTCCTGCGGGACAATGAGCCCGATCAACCATCGGTCACCCAACGGCGTGACGGTTGGGGCGTCTTGGTCTGTGACTTCAAGTTACTCCTCGGCAGTCCATTAGCTCAATGTGACATTACCGACCGTGTCGATAGCTATCGTTTATTGGAAGCGAGAGCCGGCATCGCCAGGGTGCGTGCCTCGCCCATCAGGAAGGCGCGGTTGGCGTCCAGCGCATCGCGCAGGAAGTCCCACAGCAGCCGTACCCGCGCCAGGCGACGCTGCTCCTGGCGGGCGGTGATCCAGAACTGGCGGTCGATGGCCACCTCGTCGGCCAGCACCCTGGCCAGCGGCGCACTGGTTTCCGCCATGAAGCAGGGCAGCACGGCGAGCCCTGCGCCGTGCAGGCAAGCGGCGTGCTGGGTGGTCACGCTGGTGCTGCGCATGGCGAAGTGCGGGCCGGGATGCCCGACCACCGCCGGGTCGAGCAGCGGGTCGAGGTAGTTGAGCTGCTCGCTGAAGATGAGGTCGTCCACGTAGCCGATCAGCCGATGCCGACCCAGCGCGGCCAGGGTCTCGGGCCTGCCGTGGCGGGCGAGATAGTCGCGGCTGCCGTAGAGGCGCAGCCGGTAGTCGCACAGCCGCGAGATGACCAGGCCGGGACTCGCCGGCCGCTCCACGGTGATGGCAAGATCCGCCTCGTGGCGGCTCAGGTTGACCACCCGTGGCAGGGCGAGCAGGTCCAGGGTCACGCCGGGGTGGCGGGCGCAGAAGGCGGAGAGCAGCGGGGCGATCACCCAGGTGCCGAAACCCTCGGTCACCCCCAGGCGGATCTGGCCGCTGATCTGATGGTTCTTGTCGGTGAGGCTTTCGCTCGCCTCGAAGGCGTGGCGGGCCATCTCTTCGGCATGGGCGAGCAGCTGCTGGCCCGCCTCGGTCAGGTGATAGCCGTGGGTGCTACGCTCGAAGAGCTGGGTGTTGAGCTGCTGCTCGAAACGGCGCGTGCGTCGGGAGAGCGTGGAGTGATCCAGCCCCAGGCGGCGGGCGGCATCGGTGAGGCGCTGGCTGCGCGCCACCTCGAGAAAGATGTGAATATCCTGCCAGTCGAGCATGTCATGGCTCCCATGGCGTTATTGTGCAATGGCGCACAAGCAATGTGCCCGACTGCCCGTTGTCACGCCATCCGACCTCTGGATAGACTCGATGGTAACGAAGTTCGTGTTTTTATACACATAAAGTCTAATCGCACGCCGTGTCAGCGCAACAGTCGCTACAACCGTTTCCACAACAGGTTCCACAACAACAGCAAGTCCTTTCGAGAGAGGAGCACGCCACCATGTCCGTTCGCGAGATTCCCCTATACATCGACGGCCAGGCCGTCCCGTCCCAGAGCCAGGAGTGGCGCGACGTGGTCAATCCGGCGACCCAGGAAGTGGTCGCCCGGGTGCCGTTCTGCACTGCCGAGGAGGTCGAGCGCGCCGTGGCCAGCGCCAAGGCAGCCTTCAAGGAGTGGCGCAAGGTGCCGCTGGCCAAGCGTCAGCGCATCATGCTCAAGTTCCAGGCGCTGATCCGCGAAAACACCGACGAGCTGGCCGCCCTGATCACCGAAGAGCACGGCAAGACGCTGCCCGACGCCGCCGGCGAGGTGGGTCGTGGCCTGGAGGTGGTGGAGCACGCCTGCTCGATCACCTCCCTGCAGCTCGGCGAGCTGGCCGAGAATGCGGCGAGCGAGGTGGATGTCTACACCCTCAACCAGCCGCTGGGCGTGGGCGCCGGCATCACCGCCTTCAACTTCCCGATCATGCTGCCCTGCTTCATGTTCCCGCTGGCCATCGCCACCGGCAACACCTTCGTGCTCAAGCCCTCCGAGCAGGACCCCAGCTCCACCATTCGCCTCGTCGAGCTGGCCCACGAGGCGGGCATTCCCGCCGGGGTGCTCAACGTGGTGCACGGCGGTCCCGATGTGGCCAACCAGATTGCCGATCACCAGGACATCAAGGCGCTCTCCTTCATCGGCTCCACCCACGTCGGTTCGCTGCTCTACAACCGCGCCGCTGCCGCCGGCAAGCGCATGCAGTCGATGATGGGGGCCAAGAACCACTGCGTGGTCATGCCCGATGCCAACCGCAGCCAGGCCATCAACAACCTGCTGGGCTCGGCCTTCGGCGCCGCCGGCCAGCGCTGCATGGCCAACTCCGTGGTGGTGCTGGTGGGCGAGGCCCGCGAGTGGCTCGACGACATCGTCGAGGGCGCCCGCAACATGAAGGTGGGCCCCGGCACCCAGGCCGATGCCGACCTCGGCCCGCTGGTTTCGCCACAGGCCAAGGAGCGGGTGGAGCGCCTGATCGGAGCCGGCGAGCAGGAAGGTGCCAAGCTGCTGGTCGATGGCCGGGGCTGCGAGGTGGAGGGCTACCCGAACGGCAACTTCGTCGGCCCCACCGTGTTCGCCGACGTCAAGCCAGAGATGACCATCTACCAGGAAGAGGTTTTCGGCCCGGTACTCTGCGTGGTCAGCGTCGACACCCTGGACGAGGCGATCGAGTTCATCAACGCCAACCCCAACGGTAACGGCACCTCGATCTTCACCAACTCCGGCTGGGTGGCGCGCCGCTTCGAGACCGACATCGACGTCGGTCAGGTGGGCATCAATGTGCCGATTCCGGTGCCGGTGGCTTACTTCAGCTTCACCGGCTCGCGCGGCTCCAAGCTCGGCGACCTGGGCCCCAACGGCAAGCAGGCCATCGCCTTCTGGACCCAGACCAAGACGGTCACCGCGCGCTGGTACGAGCCGGAGAACGTCTCCAGCGGCATCAACAGCACCATCTCGCTGAGCTGACGTTCCTCGCCCAGTCACGACTGGCATCACCACGGCCCCGCCTCGCCAGAGGCGGGGCCGTGTGCTTTCTGGAGCCTGAGCCCTCCGTTGAAGGAGCACTGCTGTGCTGAGCGAAAGGCCCCCATAACTCGCCAATTGCTGCTACCGTGGTCGGCATCCGAAAGGAAAATCAGGGTACGGCATGGATCGGCTACCGGAAGGCCTTTACGAACGGCTACTCGATGAAGAGCTGAAAGCGCAGTTGGATGCGCACCCCGAGCTGAAGCCAATGCTCCGCTCACTGGATGATGAAACGGCACCCCATGCCTACGCCCAGTTTGTCGGCCAGCTACTGCACCGTGCGCTGCGCATCGTTGACGCCCAGCAGCGACTTCCTCTCTTGAATCGCATCATCGAGCTGGTATCGGCGACGGATGGGCTCGACTATGTGAGCCGCAAGCGGCTGCTCAGCACGGATAAACCACTGCTCACTGAGGTGGGGCAGGGTAGCCGCTCCTTGCCGCGCCCCGCCACCCCGCTCTCCACTAGCACGCTGCTGACGGGCCTGGGCCATGACCCGCCGCTGGAGCATGAGCTGCGAGCGGAAATGGCGACGGCGGACGGCGTCGATATTCTGGTCTCCTTTATCAAGTGGTCGGGCCTGAGGCTCTTGATGCCGGCCTTCGAGCGCTTGGTCGAGCGCGACGTGCCGGTGCGGCTGATCTCCACGAGCTACATGGGCGCCAGTGATCCGACGGCGCTGGAGTGGTTGGCTCATCAGCCCAACGTCAGCGTGCGCGTCTCCTACGACACCGGTGGCACCCGGCTGCATGCCAAGGCCTACCACTTCCGGCGTGCGAGCCGGTTTTCCACTGCCTATATCGGCTCGGCAAACATGTCCCACTCGGCGATGACCCAAGGCCTGGAATGGACGGTCAAGGTCACCGAGCAGGATATGGGACATATCCTTGACCGATTTGCCGCCGAATTCTCCGCCTACTGGGAAAGCGACGAGTTCGAGCCCTACACTCTGGACGACTTCGCGCGCTTTAGGCAGGCGATCGCGGCCCACAAGGAGCGCGACCGCCGCGGGGCGGCTTTCTTCGCCGAGATCACGCCGCGGCCTTTCCAGTTGCGCATCCTGGAGGCCTTAGAGGCAGCGCGTCAGCGTGACTCCTGGCGCAACCTCGTGGTAGCGGCGACCGGCACCGGGAAAACCGTTATCTCGGCGCTGGACTATCAACGGTGCTGCGAGCAGGAGGGACGTCGGGTGCCGCTGCTGTTAGTCGCCCACCGCAAGGAGATTCTGGAGCAGGCACAGGCCTGCTTTCGCACCGTGCTCCGTGATCAGAATTTCGGCGAGCTCTGGGTGGCTGGCCGAGTTAAGCTCAAGTCTGGTGTATGGGAGGAGGTAGGAAGGGTGGCGTATCCTGTTGATT
>NZ_WHMA01000049.1 GCF_010994375.1 Halomonas sp. NO4 | reverse complement strand
CCGAGGCACCACCCTCGGGAACAGCGCCAGTCAGGCGCTGCGCGCCATGCCTGGCGCACACCAAAAGACCGCCGATCATGGATCGGCGGCCTGGGGTCTTGCGTTAGCGCGGCCCGCTGGCCCAAGGCTTACTTGGCCTTGGAAGCGGTTTCCTTGACTGCCTTGGTCGCGGTTTCGGTGGCCTGCTGGAGGCCTTCCTGGGCCTGCTTGACGCTGCCCTCGGTCAGCTTCTGGCTTTCCTGGACGAAGTCCTGCTGCAGGGCCACGACCTTCTCGGCATCGCCCTTCAGGCGCTCGGTGAGCTCCTTGGCGACGACCTGCTGGCCTTCCAGGTAGCTCTTCAGGCCGGCGGCGTCCTTGACCTCCACCAGGCTACGCAGCTGCGCCAGGCCGCTGTCGGCATAGGCCTTGGTGGCGTCGAGCTGGGCATTGACCAGCTTCTCGGTGACGTCGACGGACAGCGCGGCGAAGGCGCGCGCCGGGGCGAAGAACACGGAGTCGAGCTGGGCGGTGTCAAACTGCTTGGCGTCGAATGCGAATACGTTGGTCATGCTGGGAACCTCCGGGGTTCTGGATGTCATGGAACGGGAGACTCCCGCTCTGATGCAGTGCACAATAACAGGGATTTTTGTGCAGCGCAACATGGATTGAAGTTTGGACGCCGCCCCCCATGGCTGCGGCTCAGTGGGGAAGGTTCCTGGCCGCCAGGGCGATGCCGCGGTCGTCGCCGGTGGTGCCCTGGCAGAAGGCCTCGCTGTAGAAGCGCCGCACGAGCTCGCGAGCGCGCAGCCGGCCATCGCGCAGCTCGTCGAGCCAGTGGCTGAGCTGCCCGGCGACGCGGCTGCCGTCGTGGGCGACCAGCTTCTCGGCGGCACCGTCGCTCATCAGCGCCAGCCCCGTCACGGCCTCCATGGCACAGCACCCCGACTGCACCTGCGCCGGCGTCAGGTGTTCATCCACGAAGGTGGTCTGGTTGGCGAACTCGCCGCGCCCCGCCTCGCCGAGCAGGCTCAGTGCCGGCACCAGTACGTTGCCCGCCTCGGTCTCGTTCGCCGCTTCCGGCACGGCGTGCTCCACGACGATGGCGCCATCCCCCACCTTGAGCCAGAGCAGCCGGGCCTGCCCCACCAGCGCCAGCAGCAGCGTGCAGCGCAGGTCGCGCACCTCGCGGTGCTGCTCGGCCGCCACGTCCTGGAGCACCCCGCGGGCGTGCTTGACGAGCAGCAGCGCCAGCTGCCGGTCGGCCCCCTCGTCGGGCGGCTCGGGCGCATCGAGCAGCGGCGCCAGCTGCGTCTCCAGGGTGACGACCAGGCGCCGCAGGGCGACCACCACGGCACGTGCGCCCCGTTCGGAAGCCGCCGCGCTGCCGGCACCGTCGGCCACCACCAGCAGCGGGCGTGGCGCGACCACGGCCAGGGCCGCGTCCTGGCAGGGCAGCGGCGGCTCGGCCTCCAGATGGGCGAGCCCCGCCACCGCAGCGGACAAGCCGCGCCAGCGCAATGCTGTCTCCCCGGAAACGGGCTCCCAGGTGTCAGCGGACATGGCGCGTCCTCCCGGCCGGAGTCCGACCGGCCCCGGCCAGTTCCCGCGGGCACTCGCCACGGTCGAGCCGCTCGCCGTAGGCGCTCAGCGCCGCCTGCCACTGGGCCAGCGTGGTCCGCCGGGCAGGCTGGTCGGCGCCCTCGGTGAAGGTGGTGACGAAGTGCTCCTGAATGGCCTCGGGCAGTGCCTGCCACAGTGCGTACCAGTCGCCCTGGGGCACGCCGCGCTGGCCGCGCCCATAGGCGAAGTGGCCGCGGCGCAAGTTGCGCACCGGGTCGCCGCCGCCGACGATATCGTAGGGATGGCGCCCCAGCATCAGGCACTTGAAAAGCACGATGGCGAGCGAAAAGGCTTCGCTGCGCGGCGTGCGCACAATGTCGCGGAAGGCCTTGCCCTGGTGCTCCTTGGGGGTCATGTCGGGACTGCCCACCGGGCAGGGGTAGAAAGTACCGCCCACGCGCAACTGGTAGCTGTCGCAGTCGATGAGGGTCACGCTGTCGCTGCCCGGCACGCAGAAGACATTGTTGAGGTTGTAGTCGCCGATGCAGATGCCGTCGCCATGCAGCTGCTGGACGATCTCGATGAAGCGCAGCAGGTAGCCGACGATCTGGCGACGATCCAGGTCGGGAAAGTGGCGGGCATAGAGCAGGGAGTGGGCCAGACAGCCCATCTTGACGCCCCGTGCGCGGTACATGGCGAAGCCGATCCAGCGCTGCTCATGGTCGAAGACGCGGATCAGCGGCCAGCAGACGTCGCGGGTGGTGTGGGTGTCACGCAGCTCGCGCATGGCCTCCACCTTGCGGTGCAGCGCCGCGCCGCGCTTGTCGAGCACCTCGGGGTAGTACCACTTGACGATGACGTCGGCACGGCCGCGCAGGGCGTAGATCTCGCCCTCGCCGCCCCGCGCCAGGCACTGCCCCAGCTGGCGGGCCTGGCCCAGCGAATCCGTCACGATCTTGCCGCGCACCGCCACACCTCCTTTCGGCCGCGCCTTGGGCAGGGCGTCACGCCCGCCGCCATGCTCAGATGCTGTCCCAGCTGTCGGTGGGCGGCAGCCGGACCTGCTCGGTGGTCGAGGCGGACGCCGAGACGCGGCTCATGCTCGCCGACAGCCACTGGAAGAACTCCCGGAACTTGAGCCCGTCGAGCCGCTTGGCGGGGCGCGAGGAGAAGGCGCTGAGGGCCTCCAGGTCCGCTTCCTCGACGCCTACCGGGATGACCACCGTCTTGCGCTGCTGCGCCAGAGCCCGCGAGCGCGCCGCAACCCGCTCCCAGGCGTCGGTGGGCACGCCGTCGCTGATCACTACCAGCCACGGCTGGTAGTAGGCGACCCCGGCCTGGCGGTAGGCGGCCGTGCGCGCCTCCAGGCGATCCAGGGCCAGCTCCATGGCCTCGCCCAGCGGGGTCATGCCGGTGGCGGTGAAGTGCCGGCACTGAGAGATGTTCATGGCCGTGGTGAAGGGCAGCTGTTCGGTCACCTGGCCGCCCGCCGTGATCACCCCCAGCTCCACCGAGCAGGCGGCCATGTCGTCCTCCTGGACGGCGGCGATGAACGCCTGCACGCCGGCGTTGAGCTCGCGCATGGGCTCGCCGAACATCGAGGCGGAGGTGTCCAGCACCAGCATGCAGGCGCAGCGTGGGGAAGGGTTGTCTATCAGATCGCTATCGCGGTTGAGTCGGTATGTCGCCATCGACGGTTCCTCGTATCCGGGCGCCCGGGCCCATGTCCCTCGGCCGGCAACGAGCGTACCACAGGGGAGTCGGCCTTGCCGCGCGGCGGGCCGAAAGTCGCCGTCCGGCCTTGAATCGCCGTGCCACCACCCGCATTTAGGCGATACATCCATCTTTAGGGAACGCATTGCCCATGGCCATCGTCGACCCCAACAGCGGCGAGCCGCTGACGCAGGATACCTCTGCCGAGCAGCCGGCCCAGGGGGACATCCCCGATGAACAGCTGATCATCGATGTCGACCGCAACAGCATCCAGCAGGTGCTGGAGTTCTCCATGCAGGTGCCGGTCCTGCTCGACTGCTGGGCGCCCTGGTGCCAGCCGTGCAAGACCCTGACACCGGTGCTGGAGAAGCTCGCCCGGGAGTATCGCGGCACCTTCCTGCTGGCCAAGCTCAACATCGAGGACAACCAGGACATTGCCGCCCAGCTGGGTGTGCGTTCGGTGCCCGACGTCAAGCTGATCAGCCAGGGCGGCCTGGTGGACCAGTTCCAGGGCGCCCTGCCCGAGAAGGAGATCCGCGAGTGGCTGGGTCGCTACTTCCCCGCCCCGGAGGAGGCGCCGGCGAGCCCCGAGGAGCAGGCCGCCGAGGCACTCGCCACCGGTGACACCGCCACCGCCGGCGCGCTCTACGAGCAGCTGATGCAGCAGTACCCGCAGCACTACCCCTACCAGGTGGAGCTTGCGCGGGTCCGGGTGGCCGAGGGGCGCCACGACGAGGCCCGCAACATCCTCGACAGCCTGCCCCCGGAGGAGCGCGATGCCGCCCCGGCCCGCGGCGTGCGCGCCAGCATCGAGTTCACCGAGGAGGCCCCCTCACGCGAGGAGATCGCCAGTCTCGGCGACCGCGACGACAGCGAGGCGCGCTACAAGCGGGCCCTGCGCCAGGTCGCCGACGGCGACTACGAGGCCGGCCTCGAGGGGCTGCTCGAGCTGCTCAAGAGCGACCGTGCCTACGGCGACGACGCGGCGCGCAAGACCCTGCTGCGCGTCTTCGACGCGCTCGGCGCCGACCACCCGCTGACCGTGACCTATCGGCGCAAGCTGTTCACCCTGCTTTATTAAGACAGTCATTGAGAAAGGCACGGCCGTCTCGAGAAACAGGGCCGTGCCAGGTCGGACTCAGGCGCGCAGCACGGCGTCGAGGCGCGTCAAGGCCTGCTCGAGCTGCAGCGCCGTGGTGCCGAAGTTGAGCCGGGCAAAGCCCGGCCAGCCGAAATCGGCACCGTCGGAGAGGGCCACGCTGGCGCGTTCGAGCAGTTCGCGCTGCGCCGAGCCCGTGCCGCCCCTCAATCCCTGAGCCCCACGCAGATCCAGCCACGCCAGGTAGGTTGATTCCGGCGTGCTCATCGTCACGCCGGGCCAGGTAGCGACATGCTCGACCAGCGTCTGACGGTGGTGGCGCAGCACCTCGAGCAGCGCCCGGCGCCAGGGATCGCCGTGGGCGTAGGCCGCCTCGGCCGCCACCGCACCCAGCACGTTGACATCGGGCACCAGCCCGCGAATCCCGGCGGTGAAGCGGCGCCGCAGCGCCCGGTCGGGAATCACCGCACAGGCGGTGGTCAGCCCTGCCAGGTTGAAGGTCTTGGAGGGCGCCCAGAGCGTCAGGGTGCGGGAGGCAAGGTCGGGAAAGGCCGCCGCCAGCGGACGGTGACAGACGCCGTCGTCGAGCAGCAGGTCGCAGTGCAACTCGTCGGAGACCACCAGCAGGTCGTGACGCTCGACCAGCGCGGCCAGACCGGCCAGCTCCTCGTGGCTCCACACCCGGCCGGTGGGATTGTGGGGATGGCACCACAGCAGCAGCCGCGTCTCGGGGGTGATCGCCGCTTCCAGGGCGTCGAAATCGAGTCGCCAGGGTCCGCCCGGCTGGCCCGGTTCGGCCAGCGCCGCCTGCTGGTGACGCCGCCCGGTGCGCTCGGCCACCTTGAGGAAGGGGGGGTAGATGGGCGTCATCGTCAGCACGCCGTCGCCCGGCTCGGTGAGTGCCAGGCTCGCCAGGTGCAGGGCCGGCACCACCCCGGGCAGCCAGTGCTGCCACTCGGGCTCGATGGACCAGCCGTAGTGGTGCTGGCTCCACTGGCAGAGGGTGTGGCGCAGGCTGTCGGGCACCAGGCCATAGCCGTAGACCCCGTGGTCGACCCGCGCCCGCAGCGCCTCGATCACCGCCGGGGGCGAGCGGAAGTCCATGTCGGCCACCCACAGCGGCAGCACGGCATCGCCGTAGCGGTGCCACTTCTGCGACGGCCAGGCCCCCTCGGTGGGGTGGCGACGCTCGACGGGCGTGGCAAAATCGAACTCCATGTTCTTTCCTCGACTCAGGGAAACCGCCAATGATTTCCGAGACCATGCCGCAAAGCGGCTTCTATGCCAAGGTACGCCAGGGCATGCCGGCACTGATCGACCAGTGGCGCCGCCTGGGCCGCGGCGATGCCGACCGCCTGGCCTTGATCCTCGCCGAGACGGCTCGGGTGGCGCGCCTCGGCGAGCCGGACGCGACCCCCGACGGCGCCACCCTCGCGGCCTGGAGCCAGCCGGGCGCGCAGGACAGCATCCCCCTCTGGGCGGCGCGCACCGCCACCTTCCTGCTCGTGCAGATGCCGGCCCGCCCGGTGCCGCAGGGCGAGGAAGAGGCCTGCGCCTGGGCCTACTGCTGGCTGCTCAATCGCGATTTCGAGAGCGTGGAAGCGGCCCGTGCGGCGCTGCCGGAGCACCTGCGCGAGCGCCTCGGCCACGCCGTCGGTGCCGCCTGGGCCGATCGCCAGGGGCTGCGCCTGGTGTGACCGGCACCGGTGACACCGCCCGTCGAGCTCCCGACCCTATGCAAGGATGACATATGGACGTTCCCCTGAGCTGGCAGCTGGCCAAGCTGCTGGTTTCCATCGGTATCGTACTCGGCCTGTCGGTGATTGCCGAGCGGGTCAGCACCCGGGTGGCCGGGCTGCTCGCCGGCTACCCGCTGGGTACCGCCATCGCGCTCTTCTTCATCGGCCTGGAGATCTCGCCGGCCTTTGCCGCCGAGAGCGCCGTTTTCAGCCTGGCCGGCTTCACCGCCACCCTGGCGCTGGGCGGCGGCTACCTGCTCGGCGGGCGCCGCGAAGGGCTGCCCGGGGTGCTGGGCGGTACAGCCTCGGGCCTCGCCGCCTGGCTGCTGGCGAGCCTGCTGCTGACCCGCATCGACTTCTCGCGGCTCGGCGGCACCCTGACCACCCTGGCGGCCATCGTCGCCTTCACCTGGCTCTATCGCCACCTGCCCGACACTCGCGCGGCGGTGCGCGGCGGCTTCCGCTGGCCAGCCCTGGCGCTGCGCGCCGGGATCGCCACGGCCATCGTCTTCCTGATCACCGCCCTGGCCCACCTGCTGCCGGTCTCCTGGTCGGGCATGCTGGCCGCTTTTCCCATCTCCATGTACCCGCTGCTGGTGATCCTGCACCTCACCCATGGGGCCGCCCCGGCCGCCACGGTAATCAAGCACTACCCGGCGGGACTGGGGGCGCTGCTCTGCTACACCCTCTGCGTGTCGCTCACCTATGCCCCGCTGGGCCTCGCCGCGGGCACCCTGACCGGATTCGGTGTGGCCACCCTGTGGCTGTTCGGCTGGACGCAACTGCAGGCCTGGCACGCCCGGCGCGTCCTGGCCGGCACTTGACCTAGCGTTTGCTCGGGGCAATGCTGTCAAGCGGCCAATCGCCTCGAGTCCCCCTCCCAACGACCTCGAGCCCCCTCCCAACGACAAAGAAACGACAGGATACCGCCCATGTTCGTGCGCACCATCGAGCCCGCCTTCTACGACACCGACGCCCTCGGCCATGTCAACAACACCCGCCTGCCGGCCTGGTTCGAGCTCGCCCGCAACGATCTCTTCAAGCTGTTCACGCCGGATCTCGATCCGGGCAAATGGCGCTTGATCATGGCGCGCATGGAGATCGACTACCGGGCCGAGCTGCACTACGGTCACACGATCGAGCTGCGTACCTACCTCTCGCGCCTGGGCAACAGCTCCTTCACCGTGACCCAGGAGGCGTGGCAGAAGGGGGTGCTCACCAACCTGGGCCACACCGTGCTGGTGCACTTCGACCACGGCGAGAAGCGCGCCGTGCCCATTGCCGGCGAACTGCGCGCCGCTCTCGAGGCGCACCTGCAGCCCCTCGAGGAGCCGGAACAGGCATGACCCCGGCGATCAAGCGACTGGAGCGCGACGGCATCGACTTCATGCTGCTGCGCTACGACCACGACCCGCGCGCCGCAGCCTACGGCGAGGAGGCCGTCCAGGCCCTGGGGCTCGACCCGGCGAGCGTGTTCAAGACGCTCGTCGCCCACCTCGACGACGGCCGGCTGGTGGTGGCCATGGTGCCGGTGCTGGCGCGGCTCGACCTCAAGGCGCTGGCTCGCGCCGCCGGGGCGCGCAAGGCCAGCCTGGCCGAGGCCGAGGCGGCCGAGCGCGCCACCGGCTACGTGCTCGGCGGCATCAGCCCGCTGGGCCAGAAGCAGCGCCTGCCGGCCTTCCTCGACGCCAGTGCCGCGGCGCTGGCGGCCATCCACGTCAGCGGCGGGCGACGCGGCCTCGAGATCCGGCTCGCCCCCGACGACCTGGTGGGCGCGACCGGGGCGCGCCTGGCCCCGTTGACTCGCCACGAGACAGCCTGAGCCGAATACGCCCCACCGCTGTCCCAACGACAGGCCCCGCAGTGAGGCGGGCCATTCCCTCGTCAGGAGCCGCCCATGGCCATCCGCTACACCCTCTGGCTCGATCCGGACAACGTTGCCCAGCACCACGCGGTGGAAGCCGACCTGGAGCGCTATTTCATGGAGCGCTTCGCCGACTATCCCCATATCCGCTTGTTCGGGGCCGATCCCTACGATTATGATGCGCCGTTCAATCGCCTCTATGACGTCCTGATGGCGCGGGCCAACGAGTATTGCGAGCGGCAGTGGCAGTATGTCCCAACGCCGGAGCAGCTCAACCGCACCTTCTTCCGTGCCGTGGGCCGCTCCAACAAGTTCGTACGAGACCCTGCCGATGGTGATCCACGCCGACCAGAAACCTGATGCCCGCCAGCTCGCCATTATCACCGAGCAGCTCGGGCGCGCCCCGCGCGGCATCGAGGCGGTGGCCGCCGTGGACGGCGCAGGCACCCCGCTGGTGCTGCGCATGGCGCCCATCGTCGACGACAAGCCCTTCCCCACCCTCTATTGGCTGTGCGACACCCGGCTCAAGATCGCGCTGTCGCGCATCGAGGCGGCCGGCGTGATCAAGCAGTTGGAGAGCCGGTTGCGCGAGGATGCCGACTTCCTCGCGGCCTACCACGCCAGCCACCGCGACTATGTCGGCACACGTTGGCACCACATGAGCGCCGACCAGCGCGCCGAGGTGGCGAGACGCGGCTACGAAACCGTGCTCGTCGAGCGCGGCATCGGCGGCATCGCCAACTGGGACCAGGTGCGCTGCCTACACACCCAGTACGCCCACCATCTGTGCGGCCACAACGTCGTCGGCCAGTGGCTGGATGCCGAATACGCAGTGGCCGACTGCCTGGCGTGACCTCTCCTGTCGCCATGCCATGCCTGCTAGGATGGAGCGACTTTCAAGGAGATGCGCATGTCGAGATTCTGTGTCTATCTGGGGTCCCGCGAGGGGCGGGACCCGGCATACGTCGCGGCGGCCCGCGCCCTCGGCCAGGAGCTGGCCCGACGCGGCCACGGCCTGGTGTATGGCGGCGCCCGCATCGGCCTGATGGGCGAGCTGGCCGATGCGGTGCTGGCCGCCGGTGGCGAGGTGATCGGCGTGATGCCCGATCACCTGGTGGAGCGCGAGCAGGCCCACCAGGGGCTGCCGACGCTGATCCGCGTGGCCAACATGCACGAGCGCAAGGCCAGCATGGCAGCCCATGCCGATGCCTTCATCGCCCTGCCCGGGGGCATCGGCACCCTGGAGGAGCTGTTCGAGGCCTGGACCTGGCAGTATCTGGGGCTGCACGACAAGCCCATCGGCGTGCTCGACACCGCCGGCTTCTACACGTCGCTGCTCGACTTCCTCGACGCCACGGTGGCGCAGGGCTTTCTCAACCCTGCCACCCGCGACTGCCTCGTTGACGCCGATACACCGCCTGCCCTGCTGGATGCCCTGGAAGCTCGGCTGGCCAGCAGCTGACGCCTGACACGGAGGAAATCGCCCATGCACGCCATTGTCATCGACGAAGAGCGCCTGGCGTGGCGAGAGATGCCCACCCCGGCCGGCCCCGCCGCCGGCGAGGTGCGGATCCACGTCGCCTGGGCTGGGGTCAACCGCGCCGACCTGATGCAGCGCGCCGGCCACTACCCGCCGCCCCCAGGGGTCAGCGAGGTGCCCGGTCTCGAGGTCAGCGGCAGGGTCGCGGCCGTGGGCGAGGGCGTCACCCACCTGGCCCCGGGCACGCCGGTCTGCGCCCTGCTGGCGGGCGGCGGCTACGCCGAGGAGGTGGTGGTGGATGCCCGCCAGGTGCTGCCGCTGCCGGACGGCATCGCCTTGCGCGAGGCGGCGGCGCTGCCCGAGGTGTTCGCCACCGCCTGGCTCAACCTCTTCATGGAGGGCCAGCTCGGCGCCGGGGAGCGCGTACTGCTGCACGCTGGCGCGAGCGGTGTGGGCACCGCGGCCATCCAGCTGTGCTGCGCCTTCGATCACCCCTGCTTCGTCACCGTGGGCAGCGATGCCAAGCTCGAGGCCTGTCGCGACCTGGGTGCCGACGCCGGCTGGAACCGCCACCAC
This sequence comes from Halomonas sp. NO4, assembly GCF_010994375.1. GTDB lineage: Bacteria > Pseudomonadota > Gammaproteobacteria > Pseudomonadales > Halomonadaceae > Halomonas. The sequence continues at coordinate 5,652 of NZ_WHMA01000049.1, read as the reverse complement.
GGCAGTTTCGTCGAGGCGGTGAAGGCCTGGGGCGGCGCCGATGTCATTCTCGACCCGGTGGGCGGTAGCTATCTCGCCGACAACCAGCGCGTGCTCAATGCCGACGGGCGGCTGGTGCTGATCGGGCTGCTCGGCGGGCGCAGCGGTGAGCTCGATCTGGGGCGGCTGCTGATGAAGCGTCAGCGCCTGATCGGCTCGACCCTGCGCGCCAAGCCACCGGCGGCCAAGGGCGCCATTCTCGCTGCCCTCGAGCGCCATGTCTGGCCGCGGCTGGCGCGCGGCGAGATCCGCCCGCTGGTCGACCGCCACTGGCCCATCACCGAGGCCGAGGCGGCCCAGGCCCACGTTGAGCGGGATGCCAACATCGGCAAGGTGCTGCTCGAGGTGGCGGGCAATGCGTGATGGAACGCCGCGCGGGGCGTGGCAGGGTCGCGCTCAGGCGCCGCGGGCCAGCTCCCGGGTACGCGCATAGGTGAGCTGCAGCAGGCGGGCGTCGTCACCGGCACGGTGGCGGTGGATGCCCAGCTCGGCGACCAGCGCCTCGCGGGTGTCGTGCCACAGGGCGAGCTGGCGCTCGTCGAGCAGCAGGCGCAGCGCCTCGAGACGAAACGCCGGCAGCAGGCCGGCATGGTGGAAGAGCAGCGACAGCCAGGTGTTGTCGTAGCCCCAGCTGTCGCTGTAGGCCACGCCGATCTCGCCCAACTCGTCATTGAGCCAGCGCGCCACCTGGATGATGGGCAGGCCCTCGCGGGCCAGGCGCGCCCGCGAGATGCCGTGCAGCAACTCCGCCTTGGGGTCCCAGTGGGTCCACTCCGCCAGCGGCTGGACGAGGAAGGCGCAGCTGCTGCCGTCGGCGCGCGCCAGGCCGATCTCGATGGGGTAGCTACCGCGCCCGAACCCGGACGCTTCGATATCCAGCAATGTCGGAAGCGTCACGGGGGGCAAGGGTCCTTGAAAACGGGCGCGTACGAAGCCGACAGGGCGGCGGGAGGCTCAGTGTCGCGTCTCGGCGAGGCCGCTGTCCAGTTCGACCTCGTCGAGGGGCAGGTGGCGTGCGGCCAGCGCTTCCCAGTGGGCGGCCTGGTCGGCGTCGACGGGCAAGCCCAGTTCGCCATGATGGTAGGCCTTGGCCAGCCGGCTCGCCGCCAGGGCATGGCCCGCCTCGCCGGCGCGGGCGTACCAGGTGACCGCGCGGTCCTCGCGGCGCGGGTACTGGACGCAGCCGTGCTCGAAGATCCGCCCGGCCTGGTACTGTGCCTTGAGGTCGCCGGCCTGGGCGGCTTCCAGCACGTAGCGGGCGCCACGCGCCTTGTCCTGGGGGCTCACCCCGCGGTGGAAGAGCATGTGCCCGTACAGCGACAGCGCCGCCGGGTGGCCGGCATCGGCACAGCGCTCGAAGAGGTGCAGGGTCAAGCGCTGCGTGCGCGGTGACCGCGGCAGCCAGCGCGTGTGGAACAGCTGCTGGGCAAGACGGTATTCCAGCCGGGTGAACAGTGACGATGCCTGCGTCATGGCAAACAACCTTGCATCCCGTAGGGTGGTGGGCCTGACACTGCGCACCATCCGCTGGGCGTTGCCATGGCCTGTCGTCGCTCGCCCTCCGGACTCCGCCGGGGCCGCTTCTCGAGGGTGGCCAGCATACGCTCGCTCCGGGGGTGACTCAAGCCTTGTCGTTTGCTGCCCTGCCGGGGCCCCGCTACCATTGCCAAGCGATACCGACGATCCCTTCCACAGGAGTGACGGATGCAGACGCGACCGCTGGGCAACACGGGCATCGAGGTCAGCCGCCTATGCCTTGGCACCATGACCTTCGGCGAACAGAACAGCGAGGCCGAGGCCCATGAACAGCTCGACCGTGCCGTGGCCTTCGGCATCAACTTCATCGATACGGCGGAGATGTACCCGGTCCCGCCGCGTGCCGAGACCCAGGGCCGTACCGAGGCCTACATCGGCACCTGGCTCAAGGCCCGGGCCAGCCGTGACGACGTCATCATCGCCACCAAGGCGGCCGGCCCCGGGCTCGACCACATCCGCGGCGGGCCACGCCTGACCCGCGAGCACCTTCACCAGGCCATCGACGATAGCCTGGCGCGCCTGCAGACCGACTACGTGGACCTCTACCAGCTGCACTGGCCGGACCGGCGCACCAACTTCTTCGGACGGCTCGGCTACGTGCACGACGACGAGGAGGACGCCACGCCGCTCGAGGAGACCCTCGCCGCCCTCAAGGAGCTGGTGGATGCCGGCAAGGTGCGCGCCATCGGCCTCTCCAACGAGACACCCTGGGGCGTGATGCGCTGCCTGAAGCTGGCCGACGCCCAGGGGCTGCCCCGTATCGCCTCGGTGCAGAATCCCTACAACCTGCTCAACCGCTCCTTTGAAGTGGGCCTGGCCGAGATCGCCCACCGCGAACGGGTGGGCCTGCTCGCCTACTCGCCGCTCGGCTTCGGCGTGCTCTCCGGCAAGTACCTCGAGGGCGCCCGTCCGGCAAACGCGCGTCTGACACTCTTCGAGCGCTTTCAGCGCTACACCAGTCCGCACGCCGAGGAGGCCACCCGCGCCTACGTGACGATCGCCCGCGAGCACGGCCTGGACCCGGCCCAGATGGCGCTGGCCTTCGTCAATACGCGCCCCTTCCTCACCAGCAACATCATCGGCGCCACCACCATGGAGCAGCTCGAGAGCAACCTGGAGAGTGAGTTCCTCAAGCTCGACGATGAAGTGCTGGAGGCCATCGAGGCAGTCCACGCGCGCCTCTCCAACCCCTGCCCCTGATCCAGGCGGGCATGGTCTCGCTATCGTCCCGATAGGCCATGCCCGTCGGGCGGCTTGGTATACTGGCCGCCGATTCTTCGGCCACAGGAGCGCCCCATGCTGAGCGTGATCTCGCCCGCCAAGTCCCTGGACTTCGAGACCCCACCCACCACGGCTCACTACACCCAGCCCGACTTTCTCGACCGCAGCCAGACGCTGGTCGATATCCTGCGCGACTACTCGCCGCAGCGCCTCAGCGAACTGATGGGCATCAGCGACAAGCTCGCCGGCCTCAATGCTGCCCGCTTCGCCGAATGGCAGCCGCCCTTCACGCCGGACAACGCCAAGCCGGCCGTCCAGGCTTTCCAGGGCGACGTCTATCAGGGCCTGGCGGCGGATACCTTCAACGAGGCCGACAACGCCTTCGCCCAGGAGCACCTGCGCATTCTCTCCGGCCTCTATGGCCTGCTGCGCCCGCTCGACCTCATCCAGCCCTACCGGCTGGAGATGGGCACGAAGCTGGAGAACCCGGCGGGCAAGGACCTCTACGCCTTCTGGAAGCCGCGGCTGACCGAGGCGCTGAGCGAGGCGGCGGCCGCCAGCGGCAGCCCGGTGCTGGTCAACCTGGCCTCCAACGAGTACTTCAAGGCCATCGACCCCAAGCGTCTCGAGGCGCGGGTCGTCACACCGGTGTTCAAGGACGAGAAGAACGGCAAGCTCAAGATCATCAGCTTCTACGCCAAGAAGGCGCGTGGCTTGATGGCGGCGTGGATGATCCGCCAGCGCCTCGACGACCCGGAAGGGCTGAAGGAGTTCGACGTGGCCGGCTATCGCTTCAACGCCACTCTCTCCGAGGGAGACACTTTGGTGTTCACCCGTGCCGAAGGAGCGAGCTGAACCGTGCTGGCCGGTTAACGATCAGGACCAACGCAGGGGGCGCGCCGCACGGGGCTTGAGGAAGCGGCGGTGGACCGACTTGAAGCGCTCGCCGTCGCAGCGCTCCAGCCATTCGTAGGCGACCATGTCGGCGCTGACCGCCACGGCGCCCGCCTGGACCATGCGCGCCTGGGCCAGCGCCGCCTCCGCGGCGCGTCGACTGGCCGTCGCTTCCACCAGCCAGTAGACCTCGTAGCCCGCCGCCAGCAGCCCGAGCCCCGTCTGCATCACGCAAATATGCGCCTCGGTGCCGCAGAGCACCACCTGGCGACGTCCACTGTCGGCCAGCGCACCGGCAAAATCCGCTTCGTCGTGGGCACCGAAGTGCACCTTCTGCCACAGGCGATGGCGCGGCAGCGCCTCGATCAGTCGCGGGTCACTGCCCCCCAGCCCTTCGGGGTACTGCTCGGTGAGCCACACGGGCACATCCAGCGCCTCGGCCACGCCCCCCAGCCAGCCGGCTTCGGCCACGGCCTGATCGCCGCCATCGATCACCGGGAGCAACCCGGCCTGGAGGTCGACGATCAGCAACAGGCTCTCTTCGCGTTTCAGGCGCATGGGACCTTCCTCTCTGGATAGCTGCCGGTATCCGGTGGCTGTCAGCATCATGAGTGTCGTGGCCCTTCAGGATAGCGGGTAGAATGGACGATCACGAGACGCCTTCCCAGACGTCCCCCATTCGGAGACCTTATCGATGCGCCAACTCCTTGTCATGCTGGTCGTCGGCCTGCTGAGCCTCGGCCCGGCCATGGACGCCGCCGAAGCCCGCCGCTTCGGCGGCGGCAGCAGTGTCGGCAGCTTCTCGCGCTCGGCAGACCGGCCGGCTGCGGCTCCCAACCAGGCGGCACCGGCACAACCAGGCGCCGCCGGTTCGCGGATGCCCGGCATGCTGGGCGGTATGCTCGCCGGCGGCCTGCTCGCCGCTCTCTTCTTTGGCGGCGCCTTCGACGAACTGCGCCTGATGGACATCCTGCTGGTCGCCGGCCTCGGCTTCCTGCTCTTTCGTCTGCTGGCGCGACGGCGCCCGGCTGTGGCCGGCGCCGCGCGGCAGGGCGAGCCGGTCACACCGTTTCAGGCATTCCCCGGCGGCACCACCCCCGCGTCATCCGCACCGGCCTACGGTAGCCTGCCAAGCTGGTTCGACCGGGAGCGCTTCCTGACCGATGCCAAGGGCCACTTCATGAGTCTACAGCGCGCCTGGGACAACAATGACTTCGCGGGCATCCAGGAATACGTCACCCCCGAACTCTACAACCTGCTGCGCGAGGAACGTGCACGGCAGCCGGCCAACAACCGCACCGAAATCGTGCGACTCTTCGCCGAGCTCGGCGATGTCCGCGAAATCGACCAGCAAGCGGAAGCCAACGTCATCTTCCATGGCATTCTGGGCGAGAACGACGAGCAGACCGAATTCAACGAGACCTGGCACCTGATCCGCGAACTGCGTGATGGTGCGCCCTGGTACCTGCAGGGCATCGAGCAGAATCCCGGCAGCTGATTGCCCAACAAGCCCCACGTGACAAGGCCGGGGTGCAACCCGGCCTTGGTTGAGCGGGACCGACACGGTCAGTTGTCCTCGGCGGACTCCTCGACCTCCTCGCCCATCTCCTCGACCTCTTCTCCTGTCTCTTCCATCGTCTCGTCGATGTTCTCGCCCGCCTCCTCGGCTGGCCCCTGCTCCTCCTCGCAGGCCGCCAGACCGACACCCAGCATGGCCAGCATGAGCACCAGTCCTAGCTTGCGCGTGATTGCATGCGGCATCGCTGACCTCCTTTGCGATGATCGGTTCAGCAGCCACCGAACGGGCTGCCACTCCCCAGCCTAGTGCCTCACCCGCCAGTCGACCACGTTTTTGAAGGCCGCTGTAGTCCGGCTCGGATCGCGAAATCTCAGACCCAAAACAGCAAAACCCCGAGCTCGTATGAGCCCGGGGTTTCGGGATAAGGTGCCTGACGATGATCT
>NZ_WHMA01000048.1 GCF_010994375.1 Halomonas sp. NO4 | reverse complement strand
GGCGCGCCACCCGGCCCTGTGCGCCGGGCTCGAGCGGGCCGGCGTGCGCCTGGCGCGTCGGCCGCTGCGCGTTCGCCTGGGCGAGCCGCGCCTTGACCGCGAGCACGGCCGGCTGCGCCTCGATTTTCGCCTGCCGCGAGGCAGCTTTGCCACGGCCGTGCTGCGTGAACTGATTTCGCATCCGACCCTGACCTTCGAAACGGCCTTGCCGGGCCAGTGAGGAGACCCATGCGCCGACTGCTGCTTTCCAACGACGATGGCGTGCACGCCCCCGGCCTGCGCGCGCTCTTCGATGCGCTGACGCCCCATGCACGGCTGCGTGTGGTGGCCCCGGACCGCGACCGCAGCGGGGCCAGCAACTCGCTCACGCTCTCCCGGCCGCTGTCGCTCACCGCTCTCGACAGCGGCTTCTACTGCGTTGACGGCACCCCGGCAGACTGCGTCTACCTGGGGGTCAACGGCGTCTGGGACGAGAAGCCGGATCTCGTCATCTCGGGCATCAACCACGGCGGCAACCTGGGCGACGACGTGATCTATTCGGGCACTGTGGCCGCGGCCATGGAGGGGCGCAACCTGGGCATGTCGGCCATCGCCATGTCGCTGGCCGGCTCGCGCTACTTCGACACCGCCGGCCGCGTGGCGGCGAGCCTGGTGGGCATCGCCGACCAGCTCTCGCTGCCGCCGCGCAGCCTGCTCAACGTCAACGTGCCGGACCTGCCCTGGGACGAGCTGCGCGGCGTGCGCGTCACCCGCCTGGGCTATCGCGGCCCGGCCGAGCGCCCCATGGAGGTGCGCGACCCCCGCGGGCGGCTGCGCTACTGGATCGCCGCGGCCGGCGAGAATGCCGACGACGGCCCCGACACCGATTTTGCCGCCGTGGAGTCGGGATTCGTTTCCATCACGCCGCTGCAGCTCGACCTGACGCGGCACACCGCTCTGGATGATGTACGGGACTGGCTGAATGCACTCACCTGACGGCCTGGCCGAGCGCTTTCGCGGGGTCGGCATGACCTCCCAGCGCACCCGCAATCGCATGATGGCTCGCCTGGCCAAGCAGGGCATCGCCGACGCGCGGGTGTTGGAGACCATGGCGCGCGAGCCGCGCCACCTCTTTCTCGACGAGGCGCTCTCCCATCGCGCCTACGAGGACACCTCGCTACCCATCGGCCACGGCCAGACCCTCTCTCAGCCGTGGATGGTGGCGCGCATGACCGAGCTGGTGCTACGCGAGTCGCCCGCCCGCGTTCTGGAGATCGGCACCGGCTCCGGCTATCAGACGCTGATCCTGGCCCGGCTGGTCCCGGAACTCTGGTCCGTGGAGCGGATCAATGCTCTGCATCACCGCGCCGCGGCGCGCCTGCGCCTGCTCGAGGTGCGCAATGTCCACCTGCGCCTCTCCGACGGCGGCCATGGCTGGGAGGCGGCAGCGCCCTTCGATGTCATCCTGCTCACCGCCTGTGCCAGCGAGTTGCCCGCGCCGCTGCTCGCCCAGCTCGCCGAGACGGGCGGGGTGATGATCCTGCCGCTGGCCGACGCCAAGGGGGCCCAGTGGCTCACCCGGGTGTGCCGCAGCGGCGACCAGTACGACGTCCAGCGCCTCGAGCGGGTCCGGTTCGTGCCGCTGCTGCAAGGCGTCATTCGTTGAAAGGAGTCAGCCGTTGAAGCGCCACCTCAGTGTGTTCCTCAAGGGTGCCGGGATGGGCGCCGCCGATGCCGTGCCCGGCGTCTCCGGCGGCACCATCGCCTTCGTGACCGGCATCTACGAAGAGCTGATCGATACCATCAAGCAGTTCGGTCCCTCCGCTTTTCCCGCCTGGCGGCAGGGCGGCCTGGCCGGGCTCGCCGTGCATCTCAACCTGGCCTTCGTGCTGCCGCTGCTCGCCGGTATCGCGGTGAGCCTGGTCAGCGTCGCTCATCTGGTGGGCTGGCTGCTCGACGACCACCCGCTGCTGCTCAACGGCTTCTTCTTCGGCCTGGTGGCTGCCTCGGCGCTGGTGGTCAGGCGCCACCTCGCCGAGTGGAAGTTCTGGCACCTGATTCCGCTGATCGCCGGCCTGCTGCTGGCCCACTGGCTGCCTTCGCTGATGCCGTTGATCACCCTGCTCGGTAGCCCCGCGCTGATGCTGGTGGTGGGCGGCACCATCGCCATCAGCGCGCTGCTGCTGCCGGGGGTTTCGGGCAGCTTCCTGCTGCTCACCATGGGGCTCTACGGTACCGTGATGCAGGGCATCCGCGGCTTCGACCTGGAGCTGCTGAGCCTGTTCGCCGTGGGATGCGCCATCGGCCTGTTCGGCTTCTCGCGGCTGCTCTCCTGGCTGCTCCATCGCCACCACACTGCCACCCTGCAGCTGCTGGTCGGCTTCATCGTCGGCTCGTTGCCGGTGCTGTGGCCCTGGCGCGAGCTCACCCGCTACCAGCTTGGCCCCCAAGGCCAGATGATTCCCCTCGACTATCGCTATCTGAGCCCCGGCGACTTTGCCGTGTTGACCGGGGATTCCAGCTTGCTGTGGCCGGTACTGGCCATCATGCTGGTGGGCGCTGCCCTGGTGCTCTGGCTGAGCCACTGGCAGGGTGCGGGAGCGTCTCGTTCCCGACACGCGCCCGGCGCTTCGCGACTGCCTGACAAGGAGGATGGCTCCCATGCGTAAGCTCTTTCTCGTTTCCGCCATCGCCCTGGCGATGACCGGCTGTGCCGCCCAACAGGAATCGGCGCCACCCCAGGTCCGAGATCTCTCGACCAGCCGCGAGCGCGCCGCCGAAACCCACTACACCGTGGAGGCCGGCGATACCCTCTACGGCATTGCCTGGCGCCACGGCATGGATTACCGCGACCTGGCCCAGCTCAACCAGATCGGTCCCCCTTATCGTATTCAGCCCGGTCAGCAGCTGCGGCTGCAGCCGGGCGGACAGGCCGCGTCGGGCAACGAGGGCACGCCGCAGGTCCAGGACGGGGCCGTGGCCACCGCCACGGCCTTGGGCGGCACTCAGGCCGACAGCGGCGACGATGACTGGTTGCTGCCCGACGAGGAGGCGATCGCCCGCAACCGGCGTTTGACCGCCGAGGATGATGACGCCACGGCAGCGGCATCCGACAACGAAGCGGACGCCGAGACGACGGTTGCCGCCGCCGAGGACGCGGGGACCCAGGAAGCTCCGCAGGCGTCGACACAACAGGCGTCGGCACAACAGGAATCGGCACAACAGGAATCGACGCAACAGGCGTCAGCGCAGCAGCAATCGGCACAGGAAGGCGCCCAGGAGCCGAGCTCGCCAGAAGCCGAGCCCGAGCCGGATGCCGGCACTGAGGTGGCGGGGGCGCCCGAGCGCTCCTCGGGCGCGGCCAGTCGCACCTACACGCCGGTCGAGGAAGTGCCCTGGCAGTGGCCGGTGGACGGTGAGGTGATCGGCTCCTACGGCGAGGGCGAGAGCATCACCGCCGGCATTGATATCGCCGGGCAAAAGGGGCAACCTGTCACGGCAGCCGGGCCAGGCATCGTGGTGTATGCCGGCAGCGGGGTTCGCGGCTACGGCAACCTGGTGCTGATCAAGCACAACGACCAGTTTCTGAGCGCCTATGCCCATAACGAGAGCCTGCAAGTGTCGGAAAACGACGTGGTCGAGGCCGGCGAGGTCATCGCCACCATGGGTGACAGCGATGCCGAGAGTGTCAGGCTGCATTTCGAGGTTCGCAAGGATGGTCAGCCTCAGGACCCGTTGGAGTACCTGCCTTCCCGGTAGTCCGGCAGTGTGCCCAGAGCCCCTGGCCATCACGCGTTCTGGCCATCGAGTGTGACGCGGGTCACCTCGATGCCGGGCGCACACCAGGTGAGAGTCGCACCAGGTGAGAGTCGCATAACAACAACAGCGGGTGCCGCCGAAACCGAACCCTGATCGCGACGGCACTACCTTGGCGCAACCACGGGGTAGCAACGATGAGCATGCTTGAACGGGACCTTCAGGACGTGGATCTCAACGACGTGGAGGAGGCCGATGCCCTCGACGGTGCCGCCCCGGACGTCTCAGACAATGACGACGAGGCGTTCGAGAAGGCCCTCAGCCGCGAAGACCGGCAGTATCACCATAGTCTGGACGCCACCCAGATTTACCTCAACGAAATCGGCTTCTCGCCGCTGTTGACCCCCGAAGAAGAGGTCTACTTCGGGCGCCTGGCCCAGCAGGGCGATCCGGCCGGGCGTTCCCGGATGATCGAGTCCAACCTGCGCCTGGTGGTCAAGATCGCCCGGCGCTACCTCAACCGCGGCCTCACCCTGCTCGACCTCATCGAGGAGGGTAACCTGGGGCTGATCCGCGCAGTGGAGAAGTTCGACCCCGAACGCGGCTTCCGCTTCTCCACGTATGCGACCTGGTGGATCCGCCAGACCATCGAGCGGGCGCTGATGAACCAGACGCGCACCATTCGCCTACCCATCCATGTGGTCAAGGAGCTCAACATCTACCTGCGCGCCGCGCGGGAGCTCACCCAGAAGCTCGACCACGAAGCCACTGCCGAGGAGATCGCCGACTACCTCGACAAGCCGGTGGAGACGGTCAAGAAGATGATGGGCCTCAACGAGCGGGTGTCGTCGGTGGACTACCCGGTGGGCGGCGAGAGCGACAAGCCGCTCATCGAGACGCTGGCCGACGACAACGACCTGGGCCCCGAGTCCTCGCTGGTCGATGTCGACGTGCGCCAGCACGTCGACGACTGGCTGGCCGAGCTGACCGAAAAGCAGATGGAAGTGGTGGTGCGTCGCTTCGGGCTGCGCGGCCATGAGGCCGCCACCCTCGAGGAGGTGGGCGACGAGATTGGCCTGACCCGCGAGCGAGTGCGCCAGATCCAGGTCGAGGCGCTCAAGAAGCTGCGGCGTGTGCTGGAGAAGCAGGGCCTGTCGATGGACGCCATCTTCGAATGACCCGACCGCTCGTCGCCGATATCGATCTCGACGCCTTTCGTCACAACTATGCCCTCGCCCGGGCCCAGGCCCCGGGCAGCCGCGCCCTGGCGGTGATCAAGGCCGATGGCTACGGTCATGGCGCCGTGGCCTGCGCCCGGGCGCTGGAAGGTCTGCCCGACGGCGAGCGCCCTCCGGCCTTTGCCGTGGCTTGCCTCGAGGAGGCCGAGCGACTTCGCGAGGGCGGCATCCGCACCCCCATCCTGCTGCTGGAGGGCATCTTCGAGGCCGCCGAACTCGAGCGCGTCGAGGCGCTCTCGCTGTGGATGGCCGTGCACAGCGACTGGCAGGTGGAGGCGCTGCTCGCCTATCGCCCGGCGCGCCCCATCCCGGTGTGGCTCAAGGTGGACTCCGGCATGCACCGGCTGGGTTTTGCCCCCGCGGCGGTGCCCGCCGTCTGGGCACGCTTGGCCGCCGCGCCCGGCCAGGCCACCGACCTGCACCTGATGAGCCACCTAGCCACCGCCGATGAAGCGGATACCCGCGCCTGCTGCGATCAGCTGGCCCGCATGCAGGCGCTCGCCGACCGTTTGCAGGCGCCGCTCTGCCTGGCCAATTCCCCGGCCACCCTGGCCTGGCCCGAGGCCCACGGCGCCTGGGTGCGCCCCGGGGTGATGCTCTACGGCAGCGACCCGCTGGAAGTGCCCAACGCGGCAAGCCAAGGCCTGCAGCCGGTGATGACGCTGCGCTCGGCGATCATTGCGGTGCGCGACATCGCACCCGGCGAGGCGGTAGGCTACGGGCGGCGCTGGCAGGCCACGCGGCCCTCGCGCATCGCCACCGTGGCCGGCGGCTACGGCGACGGTTACGACCGCCACGCCGCTGACGGCACCCCGACGCTGGTGGCCGGGCGGCGCGCGCCCCTGGCCGGCAAGGTCTCCATGGACATGCTCACCGTGGACATCACCGACATCCCCGAGGCCGAGATCGGCACCGAGGTGGTGCTCTGGGGGCGCGCGACCAATGGTGCGGTGCTCTCCATCGACGAGGTGGCGCACCACTGCGACACCATCAGCTATACGCTGCTCACCGGGGTGCTGCCGCGCGTGCCGAGACGCTATTCCTGCCAGGTGTGAGTGCCTCCCTTCAGCCCGCGTGGGCGGCGCGATATGATGTGGCTTTTTTACCGACGAGACCCCGCATGTCCAAGCGTCACTGGCCGGCTTCCTTCGCCCATCCCCGCTACTGGCACGTCTGGCTGGCCATCGGCGCCATGCATGTCGCGGCCTGGCTACCCTGGCGGTTGAAACTGTGGCTGGGCAAGGCCATCGGCGTGTCGGCCTGGTGCCTGGCAAAGCGGCGCCGGCACATCACCGAGACCAATCTCCGCCTGTGCTTTCCCGAGCTCGACGAGGCGCAGCAGCGCCGCCTGGTGCGCGACACCTTCATTGCCAACGGCATCGGCATACTCGAAACCGCCACCGGCTGGTGCCGCGACCCCGAGCATTTGCGCCACCGGGTGACCTTCAAGGGGCAGGCGCACCGGGCACGCCTGGAGGCCGAGGGCAGGGGGGCGCTGATTCTCGGCGTGCACTTCTCGACCCTGGATCTGGGGGCAGCGCTGCACTCGCTGTACTTTCGGGCGGATGCGGTCTACCGACCGCACAACAACCCGCTCTTCGACCGCTTCATGGGGCGTGCGCGCAAGGACTACTTCGATGCCACCCTGGATCGCCACGACCTGCGGGGCGTCATTCGGCGCATCAACTCGGGCCATGCAGTGTGGTACTCGCCGGATCAGGACTTCGGCCGCAGGGCGAGCGTCTTCGCGCCCTTCTTCGGCGTCGAGGCGGCCACCGTCAAACTGACGGCGAAGATCGCGCAAATGACCGGCGCCCCGGTCATCCCGCTGATCTTTCATCGCAATTCGGATGACCGCACCTACACCCTGGAGTACATGCCGCCGCTTGAGGATTTCCCCAGCGGCGACGAGGTCGCCGACGCTGCGCGCATCAACGCCGTCATCGAGCAGGCGATCCGCAAGCACCCCGAGCAGTACCTCTGGCTGCATCGTCGCTTCAAGACGCGCCCGGAAGGCGAGGCGGGGTTTTACTGAAGGAGAGGCACTGGGGCGCCTGCGGCGCCTTCGCCCGGCTGAGCCGGCCTCCCACAGAGAGCACTAGTGCCGTAGCAATGTGGGAGGGCGCTTCAGCGCGAAGCAGCGCGCAGCGCTGCTAGAAGGCACCGGGGCGCCTGCGGCGCCTTCGCCCGGCGGAGCCGGCCTCCTACAGAGCGCACTAGCGCCATAGCAATGTGGGAGGGCGCTTCAGCGCGCGAAGCAGCGCGCAGCGCTGCCCAAACCGGGCGCCTGGCGGCGCCTTCGCCCGGCGAAGCCGGCCTCCCACAGGGCGAAGTCAGCAGCGCCTCAGGCGTCGATGCGCTTATACTTCATCCGATGCGGCGTGTCGTCACCCACGCGCTTCTTGTGGTCCGCCTCGTACTCGGTGTAGTTGCCCTCGAAGAACTCCACGTGGGACTCCCCCTCGAAACCGAGAATATGCGTGGCGATGCGGTCGAGGAACCAGCGGTCGTGGGAAATCACCAGGGCGCAACCCGGGAAGGCGAGCAGGGCTTCCTCCAGGGCGCGCAGGGTCTCCACGTCGAGGTCGTTGGAGGGCTCGTCGAGCAGCAGCACGTTGGCGCCCTGCTTGAGCGTCTGGGCCAGCTGCAGCCGGCCGCGCTCGCCGCCGGAGAGCTCGTCGAGGCGCTTCTGCTGATCGTTGCCCTTGAAGTTGAAGCGACCCACGTAGGCGCGTGACGACACTTCGTAGCCGTTGATGTTGAGGATGTCCTGGCCGTCGGATACGGCCTGCCAGACGGTCTGCTTGTCGTCGAGGGCGTCGCGCAGCTGCTCGACGTAGGCGATGTCGACGGTGTCACCGACCACCACTTCGCCGCTGTCGGGCAGCTCTTGGCCTGCGATCAGCTTGAACAGCGTCGACTTACCCGCGCCGTTGCCACCGACGATACCCACGATGGCGCCCTTGGGCACGCTGAAGGAGAGGTCCTCGTAGAGCAGCTTGTCCTCGAAGGCCTTGCTGACGCCGTGGAACTCGATGACCTTGTCGCCCAGGCGCGGGCCGGGCGGAATGTAGATCTCGTTGGTCTCGTTGCGCTTCTGGAAGTCGCCGGACTGCATCTCCTCGAAGCGGTTGAGGCGCGCCTTGCTCTTGGCCTGGCGGCCCTTGGCGTTGGAGCGCACCCACTCGAGTTCCTGCTTGATCGCCTTCTGGCGCGAGGCCTCCTGCTTGGATTCCCGCTCCAGGCGCTTCTCCTTGGCCTCGAGCCACTGGGAGTAGTTGCCCTCGAAGGGAATGCCCTGGCCGCGGTCGAGCTCGAGAATCCAGCCGGCCACGTTGTCGAGGAAGTAACGGTCGTGGGTGATCGCCACCACGGTGCCCGAGTAGTCGTGCAAAAAGCGCTCGAGCCAGGCCACGGATTCGGCATCCAGGTGGTTGGTGGGCTCGTCGAGCAGCAGCATGTCGGGGCTGGAGAGCAACAGGCGGCACAGTGCCACGCGGCGTCGCTCGCCGCCGGAGAGGTTGCCCACCCTGGCGTCCCAAGGCGGCAGGCGCAGGGCCTCGGCGGCCACCTCGAGCTTGCGCTCCAGGTTGTGGGCGTCGGCGGCCTCGATGATGTTCTCCAGGCGCGCCTGCTCGGCAGCCAGGGCGTCGAAGTCGGCATCCGGCTCGGCGTAGGCGGCGTAGACGCCGTCGAGCTTCTCCTGGGCTTCCTTGATGCCGGCCAGCGCTTCCTCGACGGTCTCGCGGACGTTCTTCTCGTCGTCGAGCTGCGGCTCCTGGGGCAGGTAGCCGACGTTGATGCCCGGCATGGGGCGCGCCTCGCCTTCGTACTCGGTGTCGACCCCGGCCATGATGCGCAGCAGGGTCGACTTGCCGGCACCGTTGAGGCCCAGCACGCCGATCTTGGCGCCGGGGAAGAAGGAGAGGGAGATGTCCTTGAGGATCTGCTTCTTGGGGGGCACGACCTTGCCCACCCGGTTCATGGTGTAGACGTATTGCGCCATGGGAACCCGTCGGTTGAGGATGTTCAGTGGCCAACGATGATAGTGGCCAGGAAGGCCAAAGGCCAGCGCCTCGGGTCCTGGGACAGGGCTATCGCAGTTATTTTGTGGGAGGGACGGTTCGACGCCTCGACTTCAGCTCGCGAAGCAGCGAGCAGCGCGCAGCGCTGCCCGATCTGGGCGCCTTTCGGCGCCTTCGCCCGGCAGAGCCGGCCTCCCACTTTGCCCCTCTCTGCCGTGGGTGCCATCAACTGCGATTGCCCTGGGTCCTGGGAGTGAGCCTCGACCCTCGAACCTTACTCTTCCTCGTCGAGGGCCCAGTCGTCCTCGATGGCACGCCTCAGGCGGCGCTCCTCCAGCAGGGCCTCGACGCGGCGACGCGCAAACAGGCTGTCTGCACGGCTGGACGGGCGGGGGCGGGCGTAGTCGTCGTCGTTGACGGCCTCGAAGAGATCGTCGTCGTCGAGCGTTGCGTTAAGGGGTTCATGGCTCATGCGAATCCTCCCATGGCCTTGCCCAACGGGCGTTCGGCGTCTTGCACACTCGCTTCGTGTCCGAAGCGACGGACCGGAAGCGCCATGGGTGCCGGGGCGACACCTGACGGCTATATAAAGCCGGTCAGGGGAAAGCGCAATAGCGTTCGACGATTTTTTTCTGCGCCTCAGGCGATGCCGTGCTGCGCCTTGAGGCGCTCCAGCTCCTGCTGGGCCTCGATGCGCTCGGTCACGTCCTTCTGCACGCCGATGAAGTAGGTGAGGTTGTCCTGCTCGTCGAAGACGGGAGTGATCGACAGCTCATTGTAGAAGAGGGTGCCGTCCTTGCGGTAGTTGCGCAGCACCTCGCGACAGGGGCGATGCTCGGCGAGCGCCTTGCGGATCGCCTCGATGCCAGGCTGGTCACGATCCTCGTTCTGCAGGAAGCGGCAGTCCTGATAGAGGATCTCGTCGGCCCTGTAGCCGGTCAGTCGCTCGAAGCCCTGGTTGACGTAGATCAGGATGTTCTCGTCGCCTTCCTGTTCGGCGACCACGATGCCGTCCTCCGAGGCGTCAACGATGCGCTCGAGCAGTTCCGGGCTGATCAGCGGGGGGCGTTTCATACGGTCATCCTGTCGCGGCTTAGTGGTATCGATGCTATATCATGGCCAGCCGGCGCGGCGTTGACAATCACCGCCCGCCACCCAGGCGTTGCCCTGGGCTGGTATCATCGTGACATCCATGTCGCGAGGGAGGCCGCCGTGTCACGCATTCGTATCCACTACTGCACCCAGTGCCAGTGGCTCTTGCGCAGCGCCTGGCTGGCTCAGGAGCTGCTCTCCACCTTCGGTGAAGACCTCGACGGCGTCGAACTGGTGCCGTCCCACGGCGGCTATTTCGAGATCTTCTACGACGGCGACTCGCTCTGGGAGCGCAAGCGCGACGGCGGCTTCCCCGACAGCAAGGCGCTCAAGCAGAAGGTCCGCGACCGCCTCGACCCTGGCCGCGACCTGGGACATGTGGATCGGTGAGAGGCTCTTGGCCATGCGACTGACAGCGGAACAGGTTAGCCACATTCATGCTGCGGTGACCGAGCTGCTCGGATCCGAGGCCCGTATCTACCTGTTCGGCTCGCGGGTGGATGATAGCCGTAAGGGGGGCGATATCGACATCTACATCGAGACGCCTTCGTTGCCTCAACCGCGCTCACAGCTACAGGCTAAATTGCTACGCAAGCTGTGGCAGCGGCTGGGTACTCAGCGCATCGATCTGCTGATCCGCACCGATGCCGAGTCCCTGCGGCCCATCCACCGTGATGCCCTGGAACAAGGAGTCAGGCTGTGAACACTACGCCACAGGCGATTCTCGTCGATCAGCTGGAGGTTGCCGAGCGCATGCTAGGGCACCTGCAACGCTCCTGGAAGGCCATTCAGGCAGACCTGCCTGTCACTGCTGAGCAGGTGTCCCGGCTGGATGATGACACCATCGACCGCCTGGATCTTTTCCTGAGCCGCTTTGGCAAGTTGCAGGACTTCATGGCCGGAAAGCTGTTCAGGGCCCTAGCCAGAGCCAGCCTCGAAGACACCGCCCAAGATGTGTCGCTGATGGATACGCTCAATCGCATGGAAAAGTTCGGCGTGCTGGGCAGCATCGACGACTGGCTAGAAATTCGTCTACTGCGCAACGCTTTCGCTCATGAGTACTTGACGGATGCGGCAGCCATTGCCGAAAACATCAACGCGGCAGCGCGTTGCTACCCGGTACTGCCCGACACCCTGCAACGCTGTCGTGAATTTCATCAGCACCATATCGTCAGAGAGCGTTCGGCGGGTGAGCCATGACCCAAGACGGCCGCGCGATGCTCTTCGGCCTGGGTGCCGTGGGGTTGTGGTCCACGGTGGCCACCGCCTTCAAGGTGGCGCTTGGCTACATGTCGCCGCTGGAGCTGATGTGGCTCGCTTCGCTGGTCTCCTGGGCGCTGATGGGCGTGCTGGTGCTGCGCCAGGGGCTGGCTGGGGAGGCGCTCCGCCGCGGCTGGCGGACTGCCGCCTGGGCGGGGTTGATGAACCCGGTGGCCTATTACCTGGTGCTGTTCGGCGCCTATGACCGCCTGCCGGGCCAGGAGGCCATGGCGCTCAACTACACCTGGGCGCTGACCATGGCCTTTCTGGCCGTGCCGATTCTCGGTCAGCGCCTCACCCGGCTCGACGTACTGGCGGGCGTGATCGCCTACTCGGGCGTGTGGACGATCGCCACCCGCGGCGCGGTGTTCGACGTTGCCTTCGCCGACCCGCTGGGTGTCGGCATGGCGCTTGCCTCGACGCTGCTGTGGGCGCTCTACTGGCTGCTCAACGCCCGCGATCACCGCCCGCCGTTGGTGGCCCAGTGGCAGAACTTCAGCGCCGGGGTGCCGGTGCTCACCGTGCTGCTGCTGGCGGGGCCGGGGCTCGAGTGGCACGGCTGGGCCGGGCTCGGCGCGGGTGTCTACGTGGGGCTCTTCGAGATGGGCATCGCCTTCGTGCTGTGGCAGCTGGCGGTTCACCAAGTGTCGCGCACCGCCAAGGTCTCCAACCTGATCTTCCTCTCGCCGCCGGTGTCGCTGCTGCTGCTGTTTCTCGTCGTCGGCGAGCCGATCCTGCCCTCGACGCTGGTCGGCCTGGTGCTGATTCTCGGTGGCCTGGGGCTGCAGCAGTGGCAAAAGAGCCCGGCGCCGGCGGTTCAGGAGAGCAGCTGATACTCGAACAAGAGCTGCTTGAAGTCCTGTCGCTGGTGGCAGAAGAGGTAGACGGAGACTTCCTCTTGTTCTGGCCAGTGACGGTAGATCACTCGGTAGCCGTCGATCAGCAGTTCGCGGTAGTGGCTGATGCCGAGTTCCAGGGCCTGCCGGCAGGTGGGGTAGGTAAAGGGCCTTTCCGAGAGGCGTTGCATGGCAGCGTTGGCAAGCCGCTGGGTGTAGGCGTGAGCTTCCGTCGGGGCCCATTCCAAGTGATCAACCAGGAAATGACGACAGCTGCGCAGTGATCGAAGAGCGGTGTCTTCAAGCCTGATGGCACCATTCACAAGGACTCACCCAGCTCAGCGCGCTCATCGTCCTTTAGTCGCTGCATGAACTCATCGGCCGTCATCGTTTTGCCTTCCTGCCGGCTCTTCTCGCCCAGGCTCAGCAGCTTGAGCAGGGCAATGGCTTGTTCGCGCCGTTCGTGAGCGGCATAGGACTCGACCACATAGGTGGGCTTGCCCTTCTGGGTGATCACCAGGGGCTCCTCGACATCGAGTGTGGCAGCATTCTGCTTCAGGTAGCTGATGGTCTCGGTGCGCATCGTGCACTCCTGGGTGGATTGGTTTCGTGGGTCAAATATAGTCCACGAATGGACCGGCGGCTAGTTCTCTGCAGGCTGAAGGCCATTCCGCTTCAGCAGTGTCGCCAGCTGAGGCCACACATTCTCGAGGATATGCGGCTGGGCCTCGGCGGTGGGGTGAATGCCGTCGTCCTGCATCAGCTCGTCCTCCAGCGCCACGTTGTCGAGCAGGAAGGGGACCAGGGGCAGGTCGTAGTCGTCGGCCAGGCGTTCGTAGACGCCGGTGAAGGCATCGCGGTAGGCCTGGCCGTAGTTGGGCGGGATGTCGATGCCGAGCAGCAGCACCTCGGCGCCGGCTTCCTGGCTCACCTCGATCATGTCGGCCATGTTGGCCTCGAACTGGGCGGGCGGCAGGCCGCGCAGGCCGTCGTTGCCGCCCAGCTCGAGCAGAACGATGTCCGGCTCGTGCTGTCCGAGCAAGTCGGGTAGCCGGTTCGCGCCGCCGCTGCTGGTTTCGCCGCTGATGCTGGCGTTGACCACCTCGGCCTTTCCCCCCAGGCGCTGCTGCAGCAGACTGACCCAACCCTGCTGTGCCTCGATGCCGTAGGCCGCGCTCAGGCTGTCGCCCATCACCAGCACCACCGGCGGTTCGTCCGCCGCGGCGGGCAGGGCGACCAGCCACAGCGGCAAGGCCAGCACCGCCAGCCAGCGGCCGCCGCGCGCCATACGGCCCAGGAACGTTCGAACCCAATCACCAGGGAAGCCTGTCACCATGTCCCACTCCTCGACTCGTCATACCACAGCGGATCCTGCGCCGATTCTACACGCCGCGGGCCTGACCAAGGAGGTCGACAGCGGCGAGCGCCGGCTCACCATTCTGAGCGACCTGGGCCTCACCGTGTTCCCCGGCGAGAGCGTGGCGATCCTTGGGCAGAGCGGCGCCGGCAAGTCGACCCTGCTGGGGTTGCTCGCCGGCCTGGATGCGGCGACGAGCGGCCGGCTGGCGATGTTCGGCCACGACCTCGCCGAGCTCGATGAAGACGGCCGCGCCGCCCTGCGCGCCGGCCGGGTGGGCTTCGTGTTCCAGAATTTCCAGCTGCTGCCCACGCTGACGGCGCTGGAGAACGTGCTGCTGCCACTGGAGCTCACCGATATCAGCGATCCCCAAGCCCGCGCTCGCGACTGGCTGGGCCGCGTGGGGCTCGGCGAGCGCCTCGATCACCTGCCCAAGCAGCTCTCCGGCGGCGAACAGCAGCGCGTCGCCCTGGCGCGCGCCTTCGTTACCGGGGCCGAGCTGGTGTTCGCCGACGAGCCCACCGGCAACCTCGACCCGACCACCGGCGGCCGCGTCATCGACCTGCTCTTCGCCCTCAACCGCGAGGCGGGCACCACCCTGGTACTGGTGACCCACGACCACGCCCTGGCCCGGCGCTGCGGGCGCTGCCTGCGCCTCGCCGACGGCCACCTGACCGAGATGGCCCGCGAAGAGGTCGAGGCATGAGAGCGCTGGCCCTCTCCGCCCGCGGCCTGCGCCGCGACCTGCGCGCCAGCGACGTGCGCGCGCTCTTCGTGGCCCTGGCGCTGGCCGTGGCCGCCTCGACCATGATCGGCTTCTTTCTCGACCGTCTCGACCGCGGCCTCACCCGCCAGGCGGGGCAGTTGATGGGCGGCGACCTGGTGCTGGAGCAGTCGCGCCCCTTCGGCGACGAGGTGCGTAGCGCTCTCGAGGACGCCGGCCTGACGCTCTCCGATCAGGTCGACATGGTATCGATGGTCTCCCACGACGGCGCCTTCCAACCGGCGAGTCTCAAGGTGGTGGATTCCGTCTACCCCCACTACGGCGAGGCGCGGGTCGACCGCGGGAGCGGTGTCGAGCGCATTGCCAGCGGCCCAGTGCCTGGCGAGGTGTGGATCGCCCCGCGCCTGGCGCTGCTGCTCGAAGTCGAAGTGGGCGAGCGCGTGCGCGTCGGCGAGAGCGAACTCCGCGTGGGTGGGTTCATCGAGCGCGAGCCGGACCAGTCCGCCGGCTTTACCAACTTCAACCCGCGCCTGATGATGCACCATGACGACCTGGCGGCCACCGGCCTGGTGCAGGAGGGCTCGCGGGTCGAGTTCGAGATTCTCGCCGCCGGCCCCGCCGAGGCGGTGGCCAGCGTCGAGCCGCTACTCGAACGGCTGCGCCGCGACGGCGTGGAAGTGCGCGACGTGCGCCACGACCGTCCGGGTCTCGGCAATGCCCTGGAGCGCGCCGAGAAGTACCTGAGCCTGGCGGGACTTGCTGCCGTGCTGCTCGCCGGCGTCGCCGTGGCCATGGCCACGCGGCGCTACGTGGACCGCCACCTCGACACCGCCGCGCTGCTGCGCTGCTTCGGCGCCTCGCAGGGCGAGCTGGGGCGGCTTTTCGCGCTGCAGCTGCTGTGGCTGGCGTTGGCGGCCGCGGCCCTGGGCGCCCTGCTGGGCCTGGCCGGCCAGGCGGCGCTGCTGGGGTTGCTCACCGCCTTCCTGCCGCTGGAGCTGCCGCCCCCCGGCTGGCTGCCGCTGGCGCTCGGGGTGTTCACCGCCGTGGCCGTGCTGGTGGGCTTCGCCGGCCCCACGCTGCTGCGCTTGAAGCGGGTCAGCGCGCTCAAGGTGCTGCGCCGCGAGCTCGACCCGTTGCCCGCCTCGGCGTGGCTGGTGGTGGCCGTGGCCAGCCTGGTGTTCGGCGCTCTGCTGTGGCTCTACTCCGGCGACCTGGCGCTCGCCGCGGCGCTGTTGGTCGGGGGGCTCGCCATGCTCGCCGTGCTCTGGGGCCTGGGTGCGCTGTTGCTCGGCCTGGTGCTGCGCCTCACCGCCCGCCTGCCCCAGGGCGCCGGCGATGATACCCGCCGCGCGCTGCGCCTGGGCGGGCGTCAACTGGCGCGGCGGCGCAGCGCCAGCCTCGGTCAGCTGCTCGCCTTCGCGGTGACCTTCTTCGCCATGGCGATGATCGCCATGGTGCGCGGCGACCTGCTCATCACCTGGCAGGCCCAACTGCCCGAGGAGACACCCAATCACTTCGCCATCAACATCCAGCCCGACGAGCGCGACGCCTTCGTCGAGACGCTGGAGCCCGCGGCCGACGACCGCACCGCGCTCTATCCCATGGTGCGCGGGCGTATCACCGCCATCAACGACCAGCCGCCCCAGGAGGCGGTGCCGCCGGAGTCGCGCGGCGACAACGCCCTGCGTCGCGAGCTCAACCTCACCTGGCAGGAGGCGCTGCCCGAGGGCAACCGCCTGGTCGCCGGGGAGTGGTTCGATGAACTCGAGAACGACCAGGCCGGCAGCGATTGGCTCAGCGCCGTGGACGCCCAGCCGCTCACCGAGCGCGTACCCATCTCCATGGAAGACGGCCTGGCCGAGCGCTTCGGCCTGACGCTCGGCGACACCCTCACCTTCACCATTGGCAGCCAGGAGATCGTCGGCGAGATCGCCAGCCTGCGCGACCTCGACTGGGACAGTTTCCGGCCCAACTTCTACGTGATCTTCCCGCCCGGCGTGCTGGAACGTTTCGGCCACAGCTACATCACCGCCTTCCACCTCGGCGACAACGACAGCGACACCGTGCGCCAGCTGGCGCGGCAGTTCCCCGGCGTCTCGCTGCTCAACGTCGACGCAATCCTCGCCCAGGTGCGCGATGTCCTCACCCAGGTCACCCGCGCCGTGGAGCTGGTACTCGCCTTCGTGCTGCTCGCCGGGGTCAGCGTGCTCTACGCCGCCCTTACCGCCAGTCGGCCGGTGCGCGCCCACGAGAGCGGTCTGCTGCGCGTGTTCGGCGCCGGCAACCGGCTGATTTCCCGCGTGCAGGGCGCCGAGTTCGCCATCCTCGGCCTGGCCAGCGGGCTGATGGGAGCGCTGCTCGCCGAGCTCGCCACGGCGGGGCTCTACGTCGCCTGGCTCGACCTCGCCCCGCGCCCCCACCCCTGGCTGTGGTTGGTGCTGCCGCTGGGCGGGGCCGTGCTGATCGGCGCCATCGGCCACGCGCTCTCTTACGGCCTGCGCCGCCAGGCCCCGGCGGCGAGCCTCGCCCTGCTGGGGGAGGCGTAGGCAGGTTTGGCAGCGCTGCTTTGTCGAGGCGTCGAACCGGCGCCTTCTGGCAGTGCTGCGCACTGCTTCGCGCGCTGAAGCGCCCTCCCACCGGGTTCACCACCCAA
>NZ_WHMA01000047.1 GCF_010994375.1 Halomonas sp. NO4 | reverse complement strand
GCCGACCACAGAAGTACCCTGCCAAGAGAAATGCCAGTCAGCGTTAACTGACTGGCATTAGGGCACTTGCCCGGCGTTTTTATGGGCAAACAGCATAACCAATATTTGAAATGCCTCTTTAGTTGCCGAAAGAAACTATTGCGCTGGATCAAGAAAAGCGTTTCACGGGATTATTAGACTGCCGCTATTGCACTGCAGCGGCCGAGGCCGCCCTTACTGAAACGCGTACCGACAAGGAGTCGACCCATGCGCAAGTCCGCCCTGCCCACCCTGCTCGCCGCCGGCCTGGCCGCTGCCGCCGTTACCACCAGCACCCAGGTCCTGGCCTACGGCCAAGGGGATTTCTTCACCCGCGTTGGCGCGACCCATGTCAGTCCCGAGAGCGACAATGGGAGCATCGATGCCCTGGGGCTGACAGACCTAGAAGTCGATGTCGATAGCGATACCAACCTGGGCTTTACCCTGGGCTATCGCTTCCACGACAAGCTGGGCGTCGAACTGCTGGCCGCCCTGCCCTTCAAGCACGACATCAACATTGCAGATGGAGCGGTGACTGGCTCCACCAAGCATCTGCCACCGACGGTGACCCTGCAGTACTACCCGTTGGGCGGCACCGAGAGCCAGGTGCAGCCCTACGCCGGCATCGGCCTCAACTACACACGTTTCTTTGATGAAAAGGCAACCGTGCATCTCAATAACATCGGTGACGTCGACCTGGACCTCGACGACTCCTGGGGCGTCGCCGGTCAGCTGGGCCTGGACGTGCTGCTCAACGACAACTGGGCCGTCAACGCCGCCGCCTGGTACGTGGATATCGACACCGATGCCAGTGTGAATGGCACAGAGGTCGGCACGGTGAACATCGACCCCTGGGTCTTTATGGTAGGCGCCAGCTACCGCTTCTAAGTGCTGGCTCGCCCGACCGCACGCAGCGAGGCCCGCCCCTGGCGGGCCTCGCTGCGTCTGCATTAGAGGGGCAATGATCTAGCGGGGGGAGTCGCGGGACAGGCCCAGCTGGGCGAGAGTGGCGTCATCCAGCCCAGCGACGGCTTCCACACCCTCCAGCCAGGCGTGATAGTCGCGACTCAGAAAGGCCTCGCCGGCCAGCAGGTGCGCCAGATATTCCCGCGCGGGCCTGAGCGACGGGGCAGTCATGCCCGGCGCGGCGATATAGACCCAAGCCTCGAAGGTGCCCTTCTCGGCCACCACCGGCAAGCGGTGGCGGTTGTACTCGTGGGGATAGCCCTCGAAGGGGTCCATGTCGCGAATCTGCTCGGGGTGGGCGAGCTCGAACAGCGCTCCCTCGACGCGCTCACCCCGCTGTCGCACCACGTTGGCATGGGCGATGCCGGCCACCTTCGACGCCTTGTCGAAGCGCAGCGCATGGTCGTGCAGCACGCCGGACAGGACCCGCCGGGTCGCCCCGATGCGGGCCGCCACCCGCGCCGGGTTCATGTTGCTGCCGTAGGCGAAATACCAGGGCATGTCGCTCCTTGCCGATCAGTTGTTCGTCACCAGGCGGTCGATCTCCTCCACCGCCTTGCACACCAGCAGCCGGTCGTTGGCGCGCGCTCCTTCCTGGGCCAGGTAGGCGTCCACCGCCGGGGCCACATCGCAGGTCTCGGGCATCGGACCGCGGGCCTCCACCAAGGCATCCAGCCGCGCGATGAACACGAAGCGCAACCACTGTGGCAGCGCCATGGTATCGATGCAGAAGGGTTGGCGGCTTTCGAAGGCCTCGGGGGCAGGAGACTCCATGCGCCACAGGTTGGTGGCCTTCATGGTCGCTTCCAGCCGGCGCAGCGCCACATCGAGTTCGTCGTGAACCGTCATCTCGTTTACCTCACGTGCTTTGGGCCCCATTATCCGGGCCGGCCTCCGGCTTGACCACCCCGCGGCCGAGGATGGCATGCACAGCGCAATTCACAGCTTCGCTGAAAGAGGCTGTGGATAAGCTCTGGAAAGCCGGCCCCTGCCCAGGGATGACGGCCCTTTCGCCCTCCTGGTTACTATTTGGCCACTCGAGCCCGCGCACCGCGGGTGAGTGGCTGACAAGGCCGGCCACAGCACGGTAGAGTGCACGCTCCAGTTCGGGAGTCGCCATGCAGCCGATTCATAGCCTTCACGATTTCTTCCAGCGCACCGGTGCCGAGGTGCGCGCTTACCACCTGGGACGACGGGTCGAACCCTGCTCGCTCGAGACACTGGCTGCCTTCGAGCGCGGCGAGCAGGCCTGGCCCGCGCCCTGGCAGGGCGAGGCGCGCCTGGGGCTGGTGTTTCGCCTCGGCGACATGCCGGAACCGGTGATCTGGTTTCTCGCCCTGCCGCTCGATGAACAGGGCCAGCTGGACCCGGCCCCGCGCGATGCCTTCCTGCAGCGGCTGATCGAGACCCTGGGTCGCAACGTCCAGCGCCTGGATGTCGCCTCGCCCGACAAGGCCGAGAACCTGATGCAGGACAATCCGCTGGCCTTCACCCCCTCGCTGCCCTTCCAGGCCATGCTGCATGCGCGGGCCACCCGGGACCGGGGAGCCTCGGCCAGCCAGCACCTGGCGCCGGTCGAGGCCTATCTGAGCGGCCAGCAGGCGCTGGACTGGCAGTTCCTCGGCCTGCAGGGCATGGCCGACTACGCCGTGCGCCTGGAAGTCGAGAAGACGGCCCAGATACTGGCCGAGCGCCTGCCCGCTCTGCCTGGCGAGGTCCTCACCTCGCTGTGCTACTGTCTGGAGCACGTCGCGATTCCCGATGAACTGGCCAAGGCCCTGCGCCAGCGAGGCGAAAGCGAGGCCGCCCGGGGCGATATCGAGGCCTTCTGTGCCTGCGTGCGTGCCGCGAGCGGGGCGGATAGCCGCCTGGCCGGCGATTGGTACGATGCCTTGCTGGCCGACGCCGATGCCTGCGGCCCCGACCTGCTGGCTGCCATCGCCGGCCGCGGCTGGGACCACCTGGAGGACGCCGCACGCCTGCCGCGCTTTCTGGCCCGGCTGGCGGAGACGCCCCAGGTCGATTTCGCCGCCGTGGTCCGGGACCTGGCCCTGATTCCGCGCCTGCGGCTGCCGGTGCTGATGACGCTGCGCGAGGCCGAGCCGACCTCCGCCATCGGCCGCCGACTCGCCGAGTTCACGACACCGCGCCAAGGATGAAACAGGGGACGCATGTCATGAAGGAACTGCCCTATACCGCCAAGGCCGTGATCGGCCGCCGCGAGATGGTGACGCTGCCCGAGCTGGGGCTGACGCTGTGCGCCAAGGCCGATACCGGGGCGCGCACCTCGGCGCTGCACGCCGAGGATATCGAGGCCTTCGAGGAAGAGGGCCATCTGTGGGTCAGCTTCACCACCCGCAGCGGCGGGCCGAATACGCCACCCCATGTCTTCCGGCTTCACTTGCACGACCGTCGGCGGGTCACCAGCTCCAACGGCCAGAGGGAGTGGCGCTACGTGATTCGCACGCCCATGCAGCTCGGGCAGATGGAGATGATGGTGGAGCTGACGCTCGCCGACCGCCGCAACATGCGCCACCCCATGCTGCTCGGCCGCCGCGCCCTGCGTCGCCTGCTGGTGGCCCCGGGTGCCGCCTTCCTGCACGGCGAGCCCTGAATCGCCCCGAACACGCCCTCGGCCCTTCGCCCCGGAGCTCTCGATGCATATCGCGCTGCTGTCCCGCAACCGCAACCTCTACTCTACCCGTCGCCTGGTGGAGGCGGCCGAGTCGCGCGGCCACCGCATCCGGGTGGTGGACACCCTGCGCTGCTACATGAGCATCGCTGCCCATCACCCTTCGATCCACTACAAGGGCGAGAACCTGGAGCCCTTCGACGCCGTGATCCCGCGCATCGGCGCCTCGATCACCTTCTATGGCTGCGCCGTGCTGCGTCAGTTCGAGATGATGGGCACCTACGTGCTCAACGACTCGGTGGCGATCACCCGCTCGCGCGACAAGCTGCGCTCCCTGCAGCTGCTGTCGCGCAAGGGCCTGGGCCTGCCGATCACCGGCTTCGCCCATTCGCCGGACGACATCCCCGACCTCATCACCATGGTCCGTGGCGCCCCCCTGGTCATCAAGCTGCTGGAGGGCACCCAGGGCATCGGCGTGGTGCTGGCCGAGACCAACCAGGCGGCGGAGAGCGTGATCCAAGCCTTCATGGGCCTAAAGGCCAACATCATGGTGCAGGAGTACATCAAGGAGGCGCGCGGCGCCGATATCCGCTGCCTGGTGATCGGCGACAAAGTAGTCGCCTCGATGAAGCGCCAGGCGCCGGAAGGCGAGTTCCGTTCCAACCTGCACCGCGGCGGCAGCGCCAGCGTGATTCGCATCACTCCGGAAGAGCGCTCCACGGCGATCCGCGCGGCCAAGGCCATGGGCCTGCGCGTCGCCGGTGTGGACCTGCTGCGCTCCAACCACGGCCCGGTGATCATGGAGGTCAACTCCTCACCGGGGCTGCGCGGCATCGAAACCGCGACCGGCAAGGACATCGCCGGCCTGATCATCGAGCATCTGGAGAAGCACGCCATCGCGCCGCGCAAGGCGCCACCCAAGCCGAAAGGATGAGCTTCGAGGGCACGATTTTCTCGCCGCCGGGGGTGGCAAAAGTGCTAAGACACCCCCACAATCGGCGTCACCGGAGGAGGTGACCGCCCATGTTTCTCGACAATCGCCAGGTGGCGATGGACAGCGTGCTGGAAGCGCTGGCTGACAGCATCGATTATTTTCAGGACAACCTGGAGCGCCTGCGCCCGTCGCTGCGCGAGGCGCTCAAGCCGCACTACGAAGCGCGCAGCAAGGCGATGCGGGAACTGCGGGAACTGGCCAGGCGTCACCTCAACCTGTTGCCCCGTGACGCCGACGTGGAACGCGACGACTATCTGTGGCTGTGGAGTCGGCTGAAGAGCTTTGTCGGCAACGAGAGCCAGGTGGTGATAGGCGAGCTGCTCGAGCAGGAACGCGTCCTGATGCAGGCGCTCGCCACCCTCTTCACCCACCCCCTGCCCGACCCCGTGGAAGCCAGCGTGGAGCGCTGCTGGAAAGGCTGCCGAGCGCTGATTCGCGAGCTATACCAGCTCCAGAAGCAGCGCCGCTAGCTAGCCGGCATTCGCTTTACTCGTTCGCCGTTCCATCGTCGTTGGTCTCGCCGAGGCGCGGCGCGATCTCCAGTGGCTCGAACGGCCCGAGGAAATAGGGCTCGCGCCCCCAGAGGTAGAGATCCCCCAGCGTCGCCGCCCGAGCGACCCACTCACGTGCCTGCAGGCGCCACCGGCCCTCCGTCGGCTGGGTCGGGGCGGCACAGCCGATCACCTCCAGCCCCAGGGCATCGGCAATGAACAGCGCCCGCGGCAGGTGCCAGGCCTGGGTGACGAGCACCGCGCGATCCACGCCGAAGACGTCGCGCGCCCGAACCAGGGTATCGAAGGTGCTGAAGCCGGCGTAATCCAGGGTCATATCGGCGTCACGCACGAAGCGAGCACGCAGATCGCGCCACATGGTGACGGGCTCGTTGTAGAAGCGCGTACGATTGTCGCCGGAGAGCAGCAGATGCTGCACCCGCCCCAGGCGCATCAGGCGCGAGGCGGCGCTCATGCGCGCATCGAAATGGGGGTTGCGCACCCCGCTGCGCGTCCAGTGAGAGGTGCCGAAGACGATCCCCACCCGCTCGGGCCCGCACAGCGGCAGCTCGTCCTCGATGCGTCCCTGGGTCTTGGCCAGGATCCAGGTGTTGCTCGCCACGAACAGCACGACGGCCAGGAGCGCCAGCGCTCCCGACGACATCAATACGACTCTGAAGGCCTTCCCCGCCGCCACTTTCATGACCCTTCCCGCCCCGGGTTCAGAACATGCCGAGTTCCAGCTTGGCCTCGTCGCTCATCATCTCCCGGCTCCAGGGCGGGTCGAAGACGATCTCGGTGTGCACCTTGCTGATCTGCGGGGCGCCCAGGATCTTGTTGCGAGCATCGGCGGCGATGACGTCGCCCATGCCGCAGCCCGGCGCGGTCAGGGTCATGCGGATGGTCACGATGCGCTCGCCGCTGATCAGCCGCTCAATGCGACAGCCATAGACCAGCCCCAGGTCGACGATATTGACCGGGATCTCGGGGTCGAAGCAGGTGCGCAGCTGCTCCCACACGAACTGCTCGATCGCCTCGTCCGAGGCGTCTTCGGGCAGGGTCGGCCGGGGCAGCGGCTCGAGCCCCAGCGCATCGAGATTGCTGCCCTCAATGAGGTAGAGCCGTCCCTCGTGGCCGACGCTCACCGAACTGCCCTTGGCCTGCATCACGCTGACGATGCTGTCCTCGGCGAGAGTGACCGTCTTGCCGAAGGGGATGGAGATCGCCGCCACGTCGCGCTGCAGGGGCAGCGTCTGGCCCTTCTCGAGGGTGGCTATCTGCTCGATATCGCTCATGGGGTTCCTTATCTGACCATACCGATGACGCGCTCCAGCGCCTCGCCGAAGACGTCGACCTCTTCCAGGGTGTTGTAGGCGGCAAAGGAGGCCCGGCAGGTCGCGTCGACACCGAAGTGGTGCAGCAGCGGCTGGGCACAGTGGTGACCGGTGCGAATCGCCACGCCCAGTTGGTCGATGAGCAGCCCGATATCCTGGGAGTGGGCCCCATCGACCACGAAGGAGAGCACCCCAGCCTTGTCCGGCGCAGTGCCGAGTATGCGCAGGCCATCGATTCGCGACACCCGCTCGGTGGCATGCGCCAGCAGGCGTGCTTCCCAGTCTGCGATGGCCGCGATACCGACCCGACTCACCCAATCGAGCGCCGCGCCCAGGGCGATCACTTCGGCGATGGCCGGGGTGCCTGCCTCGAACTTATGGGGAATGGCGGCAAAGGTGGTCTCGCGCTCGAAGGAGACGGTGGCGATCATCTCCCCGCCGCCTTGCCAGGGCGGCATCGCCTCGAGCAGCTCGGCCTTGCCGTAGAGCACCCCCGCTCCGGTCGGCCCGTAGACCTTGTGCCCGGAGAAGGCATAGAAGTCGGCATCGATGTCACGCACGTCCACCGCCTGGTGGGGCGCAGCCTGGGCGCCGTCGACGAGGATCAGTGCACCGCGATCGTGGGCAATGCGCGCCAGCTCGCGCACCGGATTCACCGTGCCGAAGGCGTTGGAGACATGGTTGACCGCCACCAGCCGGGTGCGCTCGGTGAACAGCCGGGCATAGGCGTCGAGATCCAGCACGCCGCGCTCGTCCACCGGGATTACCTTGATGGTGAAACCGAGCTCGCGAGCCAGCAGCTGCCAGGGCACGATATTGGAGTGATGCTCGAGGCGCGAGATCAGCACCTCGTCGCCGGCCTTGAGGTTGGCTCGCCCCCAGGCATTGGCCACCAGGTTGATCGCCTCGGTGGTGCCGCGGGTAAAGACGATCTCGCGTGGCTCGGCGGCGTTCAGGAAGGCGCGCACCGTCTCGCGAGTGCCTTCAAAGGCGGCCGTGGCCTCGTCGGCCAGAGTGTGCAGCCCACGGTGGATGTTGGCGTTGTAGCGACCATAGTAGTCGTCGAACACCTCGATCACCGGCCGCGGGGTCTGGCTGGTGGCCGCGTTGTCGAGATAGACCAGCGGCCGGCCATGGACCTGGCGCGCCAGGATCGGAAAGTCCGCTCGCACGGCCGCCACGTCCAGGGTCGGAACCGCGAGGGTATCTCTGGTTGCCAGGTCGGTCATCTCTCTTCTCCTGTCACTCGCCGGCGGTGTCATCAAGGGCCGCGGCCGTCTCCACGAGCCCGGCCAGGTTGAAGCGCTCGGGCAGCTTGCCGGCCACGGCGCGCTCGACGCGCTCGGCGATGGCATCCAGCCCCACCTGCTCGAGCACCTCGCCGGCAAAGGCCAGGGTCAGCAGGCCGCGGGCGGTCTGCTCGTCGATGCCGCGGGTGCGCAGGGCGTAGACCGCCTCCGCGTCGAGCTGCCCGGTGGTGGTGCCGTGGGAGCACTTGACGTCATCGGCGTAGATCTCGAGTTCCGGCTTGGCGTCGATCTCGGCGCGGTCGGAAAGCAGCAGGTTGGCGTTGCTCTGGTAGCCCTCGATCTTCTGGCTGTCGCGCTTGACCACCACCTTGCCGTTGAACACGCCATGGGCACGGTCGTCGAGGATGCCCTTGTAGTTCTCGTTGGAGGTGGTGTGGGGCGCGTTGTGGTTGGCCAGAGTGTGGTTGTCCACGTGCTGGCGCCCCTGACCGTAGAAGAGGCCGTTGAATACCGCCTCGGCGCCCTGGCCGTTGAGCTCGGTGATCAGGTCATTGCGCACCAGGCCACCGCCCAGGTTCAGATTGAAGGAGGTGAAACGGCTGTCGCGCCCCTGCTCCACGTGGATGCTCGCCACGTGGAGGTCGGAGAGCGCGGCTTCCTGCAGCTTGTAATGGGTGAGGATGGCGCCGCGCTCGAGGAGAATCTCTTCCACCAGGTTGGTGAAGTTGGCGGCCTGCTGCTCGCCCACGTGATGCTCGATCACCGTGGCCTCGCTGCGCGCGCCGGCCTCCACCAGAATGCGCGGGTGGCTCATCACCGGCGCCTCATTGGCCCGCGAGAGAAACTGCACCACGATCGGCTTGTCGACCACCGTGCCCGGCGCCAGGCGCAACACGGCGCCCTCCTCCATGAAGGCGGTGTTGAGCGCCGAGAAGGGGGAGAACTCCACCCCGGTAAGCCGCCCCAGCGGGCCGCCCACCGCCTCGTGGTTCTCCGCCAGCGCCTGGGAGAGGGGCAGCAGCGCCACGCCCTTGGGCAGCTCGTCGAGCTGAGAAAGGGCCGCGGAGAAGACGCCGTCGACGAAGGTCAGGCGGTGCGCCTCGAGGGGCAGCGTCAGCGCCGCCGCCGTGGCCGGCGAGAAGCTGGCATCGTCAGTCAGGGCGAAGTCGCCGCGGGCGATGGCGCGCACATCGGTGTACTTCCACGCCTCGACGCGGCGGTGGGGAAAGCCCATTGCCTCGAAGCGGGCGGCACCTGCCTGGCGCCGTGCGGCGATCCAGGTCGGCTCGGGCCCTTGGGATTCCGCGCGACTGGCATTGCGCTCGGAAAGTCGCTCGAGGAAGCGCTGAACGTCGGCGTTGGGGGCTTGCACATCGCTCATGCCGCAGACTCCTCCACCACCCAGTCGTAGCCGCGCGCTTCAAGTTCCTTGGCGAGTTCGGCATCACCGCTCTTGGCAATGCGGCCATCGACCAGCACGTGCACCCGATCGGGCACCACGAAGTCGAGCAGGCGCTGGTAGTGGGTCACCAGCAGAATGCCGCGATCAGCGCTGCGCAGGGAGTTGATGCCCTCGGCCACCACGCGCATGGCGTCGATGTCGAGGCCAGAGTCGATCTCGTCGAGCATCGCCAGCTTGGGCTGCAGCACCAGCATCTGCAGGATCTCGTTGCGCTTCTTCTCACCGCCGGAGAAGCCCTCG
Source organism: Halomonas sp. NO4 (assembly GCF_010994375.1). Classification (GTDB taxonomy): domain Bacteria; phylum Pseudomonadota; class Gammaproteobacteria; order Pseudomonadales; family Halomonadaceae; genus Halomonas. The sequence continues at coordinate 9,604 of NZ_WHMA01000047.1, read as the reverse complement.
TTGACGGCACGCTGCAGGAAGCTCGAATCCATCTTCATGAAGGCGATCTTCTCCTTGACCAGCTTCATGAACTCCGGCGCCGGGATCTCGCCCTCGCCGCGCGCCGCGCGCTGGGCGTTTAGCGCCGCCTTGAGCAGGTAAATGTTCTTCACCCCGGGGATCTCCACCGGGTACTGGAAGCCCAGCAGCAGGCCGGCCTGGGCGCGCTCCTCGACCTCCATCTCCAGCACGTCCTGGCCCTTGAAGGTGATGGAGCCTTGGGTGACCTCGTAGCCCTCCTTGCCGGCGATCACCGCCGAGAGGGTCGACTTGCCGGCCCCGTTGGGCCCCATGATGGCGTGTACCTCGCCGGCGTTGACGGTGAGGCTGAGACCCTTGAGGATTTTCTGGCCCTCGACCGTGACGTGCAGATCCTTGACTTCGAGCATCATGACTACCTTTTGATTCGTTCGCGCCGCCCAGCGGCGTCGGAAATGGCGTTGATTCGACGGTCGGCTTTAGCCAACGGCACCTTCCAATGTCACATTGAGCAGCGCCTCGGCTTCCACGGCGAACTCCATCGGCAGCTCCTGAAAGACATCCTTGCAGAAGCCGTTGACGATCATGCTCACCGCATCCTCCTCGGAGATGCCGCGGCTCTGGCAATAGAAGAGCTGGTCCTCGCCGATCTTGGAGGTGGTCGCCTCGTGCTCCACGGTGGCGGTGCTGTTGCCGATCTCCTGATAGGGGAAGGTGTGGGCACCGCACTGGTCGCCGATCAGCAGCGAGTCGCACTGGGTGAAGTTGCGCGCGTTCTTGGCCCGCGGGCCGACCTTCACCAGGCCGCGGTAGGACTGGTTGGCGCGCCCGGCGGAGATCCCCTTGGAGACGATGGTGGAGCGGGTGTTCTCGCCGATATGGATCATCTTGGTGCCGGTGTCGGCCTGCTGGCGGCCGTTGGTCACCGCCACGGAGTAGAACTCGCCGATGCTGTCGCGTCCGCGCAGCACACAGGAGGGATACTTCCAGGTGATGGCGGAACCGGTCTCGACCTGTGTCCAGCTGATGCGCGAGCGGTCGCCGCGGCAGTCGCCGCGCTTGGTGACGAAGTTATAGATGCCGCCCTTGCCATCCTCGTCGCCGGGGTACCAGTTCTGCACCGTGGAGTACTTGATGTAGGCGTCTTCCAGTGCCACCAGCTCGACCACCGCGGCGTGCAGCTGGTTCTCGTCGCGCTGCGGCGCAGTGCAGCCTTCCAGGTAGGAGACCTGGGCACGGCTCTCGCAGATGATCAGGGTGCGCTCGAACTGCCCGGTGTTGCGCTCGTTGATGCGGAAGTAGGTGGAGAGCTCCATGGGGCAAGTCACCCCTTCCGGCACGAAGACGAAGGAGCCGTCGGTGAACACCGCCGAGTTGAGCGCGGCGAAGTAGTTGTCGCCCTGGGGCACCACGCTGCCCAGGTACTGCTTGACCAGCTCCGGATAGTCGCGGATCGCCTCGGACATGGAGCAGAAGATCACTCCGGCTTCGTGGAGCTTTTCCTTGAAGGTGGTGGTCACCGAGACGGAGTCGAAGACCGCGTCCACCGCCACACCAGCGAGCGCCGCGCGCTCGTGCAGCGGAATGCCCAGCTTCTCGTAGGTCTCGAGCAGCTTGGGGTCCACCTCGTCGAGGCTCTGCGGGCGATCCTCATCCCGCTTGGGGGCGCTGTAGTAGGAGATCGCCTGGTAGTCGATGGGTGGATAATCGAGGTGCGCCCAGGACGGCGACGTCATCTTCAGCCACTGGCGGTAGGCCTTGAGGCGCCACTCGAGCATCCACTCCGGCTCGCCCTTCTTCTTGGAGATGAAGGCGATGGTGTTCTCGTCGAGACCGGGCGGTACCGTGTCGCTCTCGATGTCGGTCACGAACCCTTCTTTGTATTCGCGACGAACGAGCTGTTCCATTTCCTGACTTGCCATGGTGCTTCCCCCTCCCGGGCGGTTGGGACGGCGAGCGCGACTCGCCGGGGTCATGATGATTCGCTGCGCGGCGAACGGCTGTCGGCTCAGGCCGTGTCCGCGGCCACGCTCACGGTCTGTATGGGCAACTGTATCGGCAGCTTGATTGGCGTGGTGTCGGCCAGGTGGGCCAGGGTCACGCTGTCCAGCAGGGTGCGAACGGCCAGCGAGACGCGCTGCCAGTTGTCGGCGACACCGCAGACCGACACCAGGTCACAGTCGCCGTCCGCCTGGCTGCACTCGGTCATGGCCACCGGCCCCTCGATGGCGGTGATGATGTCGCGTGCGGTGATGCGTGAAGCCGGCCGCGCCAGGGAGTAGCCGCCCTGGGCCCCACGCCGCGACTCGAGCAGGCCGGCACGCACCAGCATCTTCAGTGTCTTGCTGACGGTGGGGTGCGGCAACTGCACGGCTTCGGCAAGCTCCGCCGCGGCGTGCGGCTGCTCGGGGTGGCGGGCGATCTGCGCCATCACCACCGCCGCGTAGTCGGTCAGCCGTGAAAGCTTGAGCATGGTGACTCCTCCAGGCTGCGCCGGCGCCCCGAACGGACCCCGCGCTGCATTGGGGACCATTTTAGTCCCCTATAGATGGGATGTGAACCCCCGCTGCCGTTTCCCGCCGTAAAGGCGCCGTTTCGCGGCACGTTCGTCGCTTTTCGAATGAAATTTACAATCGTTCTCATTTAAGGTAACTATCACATCGCCGCGGCCTCACTTCCCGGATATGACCGGGCTCTGGCCTGGCGCGGTGCAGCCATCTGGCCGTCAGCGCGGGAGCCGTCTTCAGGGTACCGACAGGTGCTGCGACCCCGTCGCTTTGCATCCCTCCCCCGGGGCTGGTAGCTTGAAGAGGCATTCGCTAAATCAAGGAGGCGTGTCATGGATTCCGCCGTCAACAGCGTGGTCGGTTCCTCGCTGATGCTCGAGCAGGCACAAAGTGCCCAGCAGGCACAGATGCAGGTGTTCAAGGAAGCGCTCGAGAGCCAGAAGGATCAGGTCAGCGCCCTGATGGAATCGGCCGGCGCCGAGCCGGACCTGGCTGACGAGGGGCATCTGGGCACGCTGATCAACGCCTACGCCTGAGCCACTCGCCTCGCCCGACCCTCACCCCGCGCCGCCTGGGCGCGGGGTGATTGCTGTCCCCGCCCTTCCTGGCAGCCCTGACCATGGCAACGATCACGGTTTTCGGCGGCACCGGCTTTCTAGGCAGTGCCATCGCGCGCGAACTGGTGGATGCCGGTCACGGCGTACGCATTGCCGCGCGCCACGCCACCATGCCCGATTGGGCGGAAGCCAGCGATCCGGTGACCTGTCTCGCCGCCGACATCCGTGACAGCGCCAGCGTCGCAACCGCCATCCGCGGGGCCGAGGGCGTGGTCAATGCCGTCAGTCTCTACGTGGAGCGCCGTGACCTGCGCTTCGCCGACATCCATGTCGCGGCCGCCGCCCAGCTGGCACGGCTGACCCGCAACGCCGGCATCGAGCGGCTGGTGTACATATCGGGCATCGGCGCCGACACCCGCTCGCCCTCCGCCTACGTGCGCGCCCGAGCAGAAGGCGAAGCCGCGGTGCTCGACGCCTTCCCGCGGGCCATGATCCTGCGACCCAGCGTCCTGTTTGGCCCCCACGACGCCTTTCTCGCCACCCTGGCCCGCCTCACCCTGCTGCCGGCGATTCCGCTGTTCGGCCGCGGCACCACGCGCCTGCAGCCCGTGCACGTGATCGACGTGGCGCGTGCCGTGGACCGGCTGCTGGGCAGCCATCCGCCCGCCCCGCGCCTCTTCGAGCTGGGCGGCCCCGAGGTGCTGCGCTACCGCGATGTGCTCGACCAGGTGCTCGCTCATCTGGAGCGGGAGCGACCGCTGGTGCCGGTGCCCTTCGCCGTGTGGCACGGGCTAGCGCTGCTGGCGGGGGTGCTTCCCGAGCCGCCCCTCACCCGCGACCAGGTGATCCTCATGGCACGCGACAACGTCGCCAACCCTGACATGGCGGGCTTCGCCACCCTCGACATCCTGCCCCACGCCCTGCGCGACAGCCTGCCTGACTGCCTCGACGGCGGCTGAACCGGGCGCTCGACGTCAGTCGCCCAGGGCGGCGAGCCGGTCCGCCTGGACCACTTCGATCCAGTAGCCGTCGACGTCCTTGACGAACACCACACCCTGCATCTTGCCTTGATCCGAGCGCTTGACGAAGGTGACGTCGTTGGCGTCAAACCAGGCCTCGGCGGCCGCCAGATCGGGCACCGAAAAGCAGATGTGACCGAAGCCCTGAGGCTCGGCATTGCCGTCGTGGTAGGCGAAGTCCTCCTGCGCTTCCGTGCCCCAGTTGTGGGTCAGCTCCAGCACCCCGCGCTGGCTGAAGGTCCAGACGGTGCGCTCGCCAGCCTCCTCGGGCACCGTTTCCCCGACCTCCGGGCGGGCCAGGAAGTAGAGCGAGAACTGCATCTCCGCGAAGTCCAGTCGACGCAGCACCCGCATGCCGAACACCCGGGTGTAGAAGGCCAAGGCCCTCTCCGGGTCCTTCACCCGCAGCATGGTGTGGTTGAGGCGAAAGCCCTCGGTATGTCGGGTCGGCGTCTCCACGCCGGGGTGCTGCTCTCCAGGAAAGCTCATGAACGTCTCCTTCGGTCATGTCGGTAGGTAGGTTCAGTGGGGCACGGGGAACACTCGCGGCGGCATGCCGGCCGGCGGGAGACCGGCTCAGCCCCACGCCAGTACCAGCCGTGCCTCGTCGTCGCAGTGCAACCGCGTGCCGAGGGGCTCGCCCTCGCGGCTCAGCCGCTCGGCCAGCCACTTCGCCTCCGCCGGGGACGCCCGCTCGAGGCGAAAACGGCACAGCCGGAACGGCAGCAGCGTCAGCCCGGCCAGAGCCCCATCCGCCAGGCGCACTCGCGGCAGATAGCCAAGCACCAGGTCGGGGCGGTAGGCCTCGTGACCGGAGATACCCTCGTAGTCGTTGAGGAAGTCCCCGCAACCGTAGAGGATCAGCTTGCCGCGGTACACCTCGATGCCCAGCGGATGGTGCGAGGAGTGGCCCCACACCAGGTCAGCGCCCGCCTCGTCGATGAGGCGGTGGGCGAAGGCGCGGTGGGCCTCGGGGATGGCATAGCCCCAGTTGCCGCCCCAGTGCAGCGAGACCAGGGTCAGCTCGCCAGGGCGGCGCTGCCATGTCACCTCGGCGATGGCCGCCTCGCCGGCCGCCCCGGTCATCTCGGGGAGGAAGTGCACGCCTGGGCTGTCCTCGCCGGCGGCCCACTCGTCGGGGATGCCGCTGTTCGCCGCACCCAGGGCGTGCAGGCGCACCCGGCCGCCGGGCACGGCAAAGTCGGGGGCGGCCGCGGCCTCGGTGGCATTGCGCCCGGCCCCGGCACAGGTCAATCCCGCGCCAGCGAGCACGTCCAGGGTCTCGCGAAGCCCCGACTCGCCCCAGTCCCGCACGTGGTTGTTGGCCAGCGTGCAGCCGTGCACCCCCAGTGCCGTCAGCACCGGGAGATTGGCCGGATGCATGCGGTAGTTGATCCCCTTGGGCTCGGCCTCGTCGCTGGTGGTGACCGCCGTCTCCAGATTGATCAGCCGCAGCGCCGGGGCGGCCCGCTCGAGCGCCGCCAGGGCATCGCCCCAGACGTAGTCGTAGCCCACCGGCGCGGGAATAGCACCGTTGGCCTGCTCGGCGATCGTCACGTAGTCGAGGGCCGAGCTCACGAAGGGCTCGAAGAGGCGCGGGTCGACCGAATCTGGCAGCACCTGGTCGATGCCGCGTCCGGTCATGACGTCACCGGTGAGCCACAGGGTCACGCTTGCCGGTTCATTCATGCGCCCTCCTCGCGAGCTTTCGCTATTCGCCGATGTCCTCGTGCCAGAGCGCCGGCGAGGCGGCGATGAAGCGCTCCATCAGGGCGATGCAGTCGGCATCCTGCAGCACGGTCACCTCGACGCCGCGCTCGCGCAACAGCGCCTCCTCGCCCAGGAAGGTGCGGTTCTCGCCGACCACCACGCGCGGAATGCCGTAGAGCAGGATCGCACCGCTGCACATGGCGCAAGGCGAGAGCGTGGTGTAGAGCACGCTCTCGCGATAGACGGCGGCCGGCTGGCGACCGGCGTTCTCCAGGGCATCCATCTCGCCGTGCAGCACCGCGCTGTCCGACTGCACGCGACGGTTGTGGCCACGACCGAGAATCTCGCCGCGATGCACCAGCACCGAGCCGATGGGTATGCCGCCCTCCGCCAGGCCCCCGCGCGCTTCGTCAAGGGCCGCCTTCAGGTGTGGATCCATCGCACTGTCTCCCGTTCCGTGTGATCCCGTTACGTGTGAATGGTGGTTCGTCGGAGCCGGCAGGACCGGGCGAAGGTCATGCCGCCACGCCGAACAGCGTCTGGGCCAGATGCCCGGTGAGGAACGCCAGCCCCGCCGCGGCGCCACCCATCAGCAGGGTGCGCAGGCCCGACTTCACCACCGGCTGGCCGTAGACCAGGCTCTTGAGCATGCCGATGCCCAGGAACATCACGCCGGCCATGGCAAGGCTCGCCAGGAACTGCTGGGTGAGGCTGAGGGTCGCCAGCGTGTAGGGCAGAAGCGGCATGGCACCGACGACGAGAAAGGCCAGGAAGGTGGTCAGCGCGGAGCGCAGCGGGCTCAGCCCCATGCGCTGCAGGCCGTGCTCCTCGGTGAGCATGGTCTCGATCCACACCTCGCGATCCTCGGTGATCGCCGCCACCACCTGCTCCAGGGTCTCGCCCGCCAGCCCCTTGCGGCGAAAGATCTCGCGGATCTCCTCGCGCTCTCCCTCCGGCACTGCGTCGATATGGTGGTTCTCGCGCTCGCGGACTCCCTGGATGTGCTCACGCTGGGCCTGGATCGACTCGTAGTTGCTCACCGCCATGCTGAAGCCGTCGGCCAGCAGGTTGGCGAAACCCAGCACCAGCGCCACGGTGGCCGAGAAACCGGCCCCGAAGGCCCCCGACACCACGGCGAAGGTGGTCACGCAGCCGTCGATGCCGCCCAGGATGGCATCGGGCACCGTCTCGGCCCGCTGGGGTGCGCTGAGGCGACGCCGGATCGCCTCCGGGCGGTGCTCGGCTTCCAGCGCACGTCGCTCGCGTTGATCCATGGCCTCTCTCCGCCGCCTCGTCTTCCGCCACCATACCACCGTCTACCAGCGCCGGAAGAGCCCGTCACGCGTCACGACGACGCCCCCGCCGAACAGACGGGTGCCGCCCATCGCGCGGTTGTATCGGCCCCGTCGAACCGCGATGATCGAAGAAGCATGGACGACAGCCAAGGAGCCGTACATGGCCCACCCTCCGCAACGGCTCTGGCGCAGCCGCTTCAAGAACGCGCTGCAGACCCTGCTGATCATGGCCAGCCTGGCGCTGGTGCTGTCGATCCCCGGCTACCTGCTGGCTGGCCCCTTCGGGGTGCTGCTGTGCCTGGCCATGGTCCTGTGCGCCGTCTACCTGAGCAGTTGGATGCCGGCACGCTGGGTGCTGGCCAACAGCGGCGCCGGCCTGCTGCGCCGCCACCAGGCACCGGCGCTCTACCGGCTGCTCGATGCCCTCTACCGGCGGGCTGGGCTGGAGACCACCCCGCTGCTCTATTACGCCCCCTCGCCAGAACTGAACGCCTTTGCCGTGGGCGACCGTCGTGATGGCGGCATCGCCGTCACCGACGGCCTGCTGCGCACGCTCTCGCTGCGCGAGCTGGCCGGCGTGCTCGCCCATGAGGTGAGCCACCTGCGCCATGGCGACACCCGGGTGATGTCGATCGCCGCCGCCATGACCCGGCTCACCGTCTGGGTCACTACGGTAGTGCAGGTCAGCATCCTGCTGATGCTGCCCATGATCCTCAGTGGCCAGCTGGCCTTCCCCTGGCTGGCGCTGCTGCTGGTGGCCATGGCGCCGACCCTGAGCACGCTGCTGCAGTTGGCCTTGTCGCGCAACCGCGAGTACACCGCCGACCTGGAGGCCATTGCCATCACCGGTGATGCACACGGCCTGGCCTCGGCGCTGCAGGTGCTGGAGCATCACCAGGGCCAGTGGCTGGCGACACTGTTCGGCCGCCAGCCGCCGGCGTGGATCGACTGGCTGCGTACCCACCCGCCAACCCAGGAGCGCGTCCAGCGGCTCATGGCGCTGGCCCCATCGCGCCACCAGGAACCATCGATCGAGCCCCTGTTCTCCACGGGCGAGCCGATGCTCCACGAGCGGCCGGGGGCGATGGGACGACGCTACTGGATCCTGCGGCGCTGACCCTCAGCGAGGCGCCTGGCGCAGCCGTGCGAAATCCTCGTCGCTGACCGCCTGCCGATCGGCATCGAGAATCCGGCCGCCGATGGCCGCCACCGACTGGGTCAAGCGGATCAGTGTCTCGGGGCTCTGGGCGACGCGTTTCTTGTTGCGGAAGTGAACCAGAATGGAGACACCTCCCACGATGGGGTGCTGACCCGGCTCGTGCAGCGGCGGCAAGCGTCCCGGAGGCGTACTATCGGCCACCGTCAGTCGATAGCCGGCCCGGGTATCGCGTAGGCTGTACACCCCCTGCCGGGTATCGTAGACGGCACCTTCGGTCTCGAGGAGCTTGTTGAGCCGGCGATTGGTGTCCAGCGCCGGCCAGTCGAACACCACGAACAGGCACTGCTGGACGCCATCCCCCTGAACGACCTGAAAACGGTGGGAGACCGAGGTAGCCTCGGCGCTGGCCGGCTCGCTAGGCGACACTGTCGGATCCGGCTCGCTGGCAGCCGGCGCCGGCGGGGGCTCTGTTTCCGAGCCCGCAATCGGCTCGTCAGCCGGCTGGGCACGGCGCAGGTAGAGGAAGATCGCCAAGGCGGTCAGCGCCAAGCTGACCGCTGCGACTGCCAACAGAATGGCGCCACTCGTCGAATTCATCCGTCTCTTCTCCTTGCCAGACCTGCGCCCTACCGGCAGTCCGTCGAGCGGCGGCGCAAGCGATTCGAACCTGTCGGGTGCTTTGCGATGCACCCGATGTCGTCTTGTCGTTATCGGTGCACGATTGAGCGTGCGTCGTCGGGGGAAGGGAGAATCGGCGCCCTCAGCAAAAATCCGCGAGAACCCTCGCCCACTCGGGCGGGGAGGAAAGCGGGCAGTGTGATAGCACTGCTGGGTTTGCCCGGTGAGGCAAATCGACATAGGCTGTATATATGTCCAAGTACCGATGAATGACCATGCTGAAAGCCACGAAAGTTCGCATCTATCCCACACCGGCGCAAGCGGCATTTCTTCACCGCCAGTTTGGGTCGGTGCGCTTCGTCTACAACATGGGCCTTCGCATCCTCTCCCATCGGTATCGCGTCCATGGTCAGGCGTTGAGTGCTAAGCACGACATCAAGAAACTGTTGCCGGTGGCCAAGAAGTCGCGCCAGTACGGATGGCTGCGTGAGGCTAATTCGATGGCGTTGCAGCAGGCGTGCCTGAACTTGGATCGTGCTTTCCAAAACTTCTTCAATCCCCAGCTCAAGGCGCGCTATCCGCGCTTCAAGCGCAAACGGGGCAAGCAATCCAGCTATCACTGCGTCGGCGTCAAGGTCGGCGAGGACTGGATCAAGGTGCACAAGCTCGGGCCGATCAAGGCCCGCGTCCACCGTCAGGTGGTCGGCACGCTGAAAAGCAT
>NZ_WHMA01000046.1 GCF_010994375.1 Halomonas sp. NO4 | reverse complement strand
GACGGCCAGACGGCGGACGACTTCGCGAGCGACTTCGAGGCCAACATCCAGCGCCTGCTGGAGGGGGCCAAGAGTGGTCGCTATCGGGCGCCGCCGGTGCGGCGCGTTCATATCCCCAAGGGTGATGGGCGCACCACACGGCCGATCGGCATCCCTACCTTCGAAGACAAGGTCCTGCAGCGTGCCGTGGTGGCCCTGCTGGAGCCGCTCTACGAGCACGACTTTTTGGACTGTTCGTACGGATTCCGGCCAGGGCGCTCGGCGCACCAGGCCGTTGAGACGGTGAGGAACAGCCTGATGTCGATGGGAGGCGCCTGGGTCATCGACCTGGACATCCAGGCCTTCTTCGACACGATCGACCACCAGTACCTGCGAGCGTTTCTGCAGCAACGAGTGAAGGACGGGGTGATCCTTCGCCTGATCGGCAAGTGGCTCAAGGCCGGAGTATTGGAGGCCGGGCAGTGGCAGAAGGGAGAAGTCGGCAGCCCGCAGGGCGGGGTAATTTCCCCCTTGCTGGCGAATGTCTACCTACACTATGTGCTGGACGAGTGGTTTGAGAAAGATGTCAAGCCGCGGCTGCGAGGACGAGCGTTCTCGGTGAGGTTCGCCGATGACGCTATCCTGGCGTTCAGCAATGAAGCCGATGCCCGCATGGTGTTGGAGGTGCTGCCCAAGCGCTTCGCGCGCTTCGGCCTCACTCTGCACCCGACCAAGACTCGGCTGGTGCGGTTCCGTCCGCATCGGGAGCAGCGTGCCGAGACCTTCGACTTCCTGGGGTTCACCTACTACTGGGGGAAGTCCAGGCGCGGTCGACTGATCATCAAGCAGAAAACGGCCAAGGATCGGTACAAGCGCGGCCTCAAGCGAATCTCGCTATGGTGCCGAGCCAACCGTCACCGGCTGCTGCGAGAACAGCACCGTCAGCTCTGTCGAAAGGTCACTGGGCATTACGCGTACTACGGGATCACGAACAACATCGAAGCTCTGCAGCGCTTCGTCAACACGGTCCGGCGTATCTGGATCAAGTGGCTCAGGAGGCGCTCGCAGAAGGGATGGTTCTCGTGGGAAAAGGCAGCGCAGCTGCTGTCGATTCTCCCGTTACCGCGCGCCAGGATCATTCACCGTTTTGCCTGATAGCGAAACTGATGGTTGAGGAGCCGGGTGCGTCAATCGCGCATGCCCGGATCTGAGGGGGGCCGGGACGAGCAATCGCCCGGTCTACCCGACCCCTTTAACCTTCGAATATTGGATCAAATCATAAAGATTACGCTTTGTTATTGATTGCCCAACAGACATTCCCAAGATGTCATCAGCTTTCTTCAGCTCCATAAGTGCTCCAACCAGTTCACCCGTGCGATCCCGTATAATTTCTGATTCTGCTACTACCTTATGTCCTCACCATAGCCAGCTCCGCCCACCTTGTCGTGTACCTCTGCGTTCACCGCTCGCAGCGCAGCGCCCAGGCGTTGCCGGGGCGCGGCAGGCCGAGGCGCCCGGAGTTACGGCACTACCCAGGCGCTATACCACCACTGCCGTAGCTGCCTACTCGATCAAGACCTGCTCCACGGGCCGTCGAAGGGAGCGCGGCATCGCCTTGCCCCGCCCGAATCGCACCACCAGATCGGGGCGCCCGCCACCCAGACCCAACGCCTGGGCAAATGCCGGACGGACACTCCCTTCCTCGACTGGCTGGTTGACGAACGCATTCCGGATGCCGAGTGCCGTGGCCTTCAAGGCGAAGCGTTGATAGCAGCGCCCGGCTTCCACCCAATGCGCCCGGTCATCGGCATCCGACACGAATACGGCAACCCCCGCGGAGCTGCGAATCCGGCGAGCTACCTTGGCATTCTCGGCGCGTTCGCGAAACAGGGCGCGAAACAGCCAGCGCCCCAGCCAATGCGGGGTCGATGGGCTGCCCATCACCCGAGCCGAGAGTCCATCCCCCGCCTTGACCGCTTCGCGATCGCCGAAGCGAATCCAGGTCTCGAGTTCCTGGCGAAAAGCCTGGTTGTTGACCTGCAGGGTGTTGCCCTGAAGGACATGCTCAAGCACCTTCTCGATGTCCCTGCGCTCGGTCAGCAGGATGACGGATACCCCACGCCCGGTTCCCGCCGCTTCCAGCCGGCGCAGTTCCTCGAAGCCAAGCGAGGTGCCGTCATATTCGGTGCGCGTGCACTGCCGTTCCGGGATGGCCTCGAAGAGAGGGGAGGCCTCCGCCGTACAGTCATCCAGGGTGATGACGACCTCCCCTTCTCCCTCGGGCTTGAACGCCACATCGCCCGACAGGCCGAATGCCCGGGCTGCCAGACTCAGGTTCTCGGCAGCGCATCCCAGCGACACGTACAGGTGATGATCGTCCGGATCGACGACCGGGGTCCGCCGCGAGAGGTCGGGCAGAATGCCAATGGCTTCATCGGCCACCCGGAACCGCCAGCACTGGGTGTTGTGCCCGGAAGGTGCCAGGGTGGCGTAGCGAACGAGTTCCTTGAGCCGGGCGGACTTCTGCGGCAGCCCCCCTTCGGAGTGCCGCCAGATGCTCGCCACCGCCTGGTCATAGTTCATCGGCGTCTCCGATTTGCCTCAGAAATGCGCAGATCTCATCCATCACCGCGACGTGGTGACCTTGTATCATCGCCCGCGTCCCCACTCTGTCACTCCAATGCCGGGCATCGCCCACCAGGCGATCACATCTCGCCTTCCACGCCACTCCCCCGGCAAGCCGCAGTCCCTGTTCTGTCACGACGACACCCTGACGAGCTCCTCCCATCGCGTCGTGTATCTTGGCGTCCTGCTCTCACAGCGTAGCGCCCAGGCGTTGCCCTGGCGCGGCAGACCGAGGCGCACGGTGTCCCGGCCCAGCTCGCGGTTGAGCTTGTCCACGGTGGCCATGAGACGTCGGCTGCGCTGCCGCTCGGCTTCGGTCTGCGGGGTCTCGTCGAGCGAGAGCTGACGGCAGGCGTCGGCGGTGAGATCGAGCAGCATCACGCCGCACTTCTGGTATCGGTACCCCGAACGGAAGATGGCGGCAAGGCCGCGCTGGGCCGCGGCGAGAATCGCGCGGCTGTCGTCGGTGGGGCGGGGCAGCGGCACCACGGCGCTGTTGCGGTACTGCGGCGCGTCGGTCAGGAAGGGGTTGGTGCGCACGAAGACCATGACGGCGCTGGGCACGCTGCCCTGGCGGCGCAGCTTCTCCCCGGCGCGGGCGGCGTGCTGCCGCGTGGCCTCGCGCAGGTCGGCGGGATCGCCGGTCAGGCGGCCAAAGCTGCGCGACACCATGATCTGCTTCCGCGGCGCGGTCATGTCGTCGAGCTCGATGGCGGGCCGGCCGCGCAGCTCCCAGACGATGCGCTCGGCGACCACCGAGAAGCGGCGGCGAATCTGCCTGGGGTCGGCCTCTCGCGCAGCGATTCGGTTCGCTGGCCGTTAGGGTGAAACGCCGCCCCAGTGGGTCGGCGTTTCACATTCTGCTCTCCGCTTGGCTACACCCTGCCAATGGCCATCAGAAGTGCCCCCTACTAGTGGTCATTAGTTTTGATCCACTCGTGACCCTCAGCTGAGCGTCTTCTGCTTCAGCCGACAACGCGGTGTGTCATGGTCGATTCGAGGTGACATCAGGTACACAGGGGCTCGACCAGGTCGGCGCCCTCGTTGGCGACGCGATTGACGCGCTTCGACACCGGCCAGGCGGTGAGGGCATCGGCGTCGAGGTGATGCACGGCGGCACGGATTGCGTCGCGCTCGGTCAGTGCCGGGTCGAGCCAGGCGTCGAGGCTGTCGTCAGAAAGCACCAGGGGCATGCGGTTGTGGATGGGCTCGGCGGGGCCGCGCGCCGGCTCGGTGATGATGGCGCAGCAGGCGGTGTCATCGTCGAACGGCTCCCAGATGGCGGCGAGGAACAGCGGCGCGCCGTCCTCACAGGCGAAGAAGTACGGTTGCTTGCCGGCCTCACCCGGCTGCCACTCGTACCAGCCGCTGGCCGGGATCAGGCAGCGGTGCTTGTGGAATGCGCCGCGGAAGTAGCGGCTGGTGTCGAGCTTTTCGGCGCGGGCGTTGATCGGCGCCGGGCCGCCCTCGCCCGCCCAGTGCGGCCGGTAGCCCCACCACAGGCTGTCGAAGCACGGCTCGGCATCGGGATCGGGGCTGCGCACGCCGGTAATCCAGGTGCCGGGGGCGACGTTGTAGCGCGGCGTCCAGGCGTCCGGCGGCGGAGGCAGCCGGAGCGCGCGGGCGACGGCGACAGGATCGGCGTAGAGGGCGAAGCGGCCGCACATGAATGATCTACCTCCCTGCCCGAGGGACCTTGTCTGCAAGCAGATGGGGCCACGCCGCAGTTACTGTTCCCATGTGCTTGCAAGTGCCATTATCGGACCTGGTAATCCTAGTCCCACAAGGATAACCTGGTATCATACGCCGGCCAGAGACAGTAGCGACCGTTTAGGGTCTCCTTCTCGGTGGACTGCAAGGCTAGGCAGGGCGAAGCCTTGGTGGGCGGGATGGCCACTCCTGATACAGATTGACAGTCTGGATCAGCTCCGGAATGTCGGACAACTGCTCACGGCAGTGCTTGAAACCGCATTCCCAGACCACGAGGACACGCCATCCCAGCTGCTTCAGATTCTCGCATGCCTCTTGGTCGCGCCGGACATTTGCCTCGAACTTGGCCTCCCAGAATGCTGTCCTGGTGCCGGGTGTCGTGGCGTAGAAGCAGCCAGCGTGCCGGTGCCAGAAGCATCCATGCACGAAGATGGCCAGGTGATGACGCGGCAGGACGAGATCAGGTGACCCCGGCAGATCCTTGCGGTGAAGCCGGAACCGATATCCCTGGGCGTGGAGGTACTTGCGCAGGGTGATTTCGGGATGGGTGTCACGGCCCTTTATCGCCCGCATCATGCGCGAGCGGGTCGAGCTATCGACAACATCGGGCATGCTGATTGCCCCTACTTTCCATGAACGAACTGCAGGTTTTCATTGATGACGAAGCCGATTCACGTGGTTGACCTCTTTGCCGGGCCGGGCGGCCTGGGCGAAGGCTTCAGCTCGATCCGGAGGCCCGACGGCAGTCGTCAATTCCAGACACTCGTGTCCGTGGAAAGGGAGCCCGCCGCCCACCGCACGCTGACGCTGCGCGCGTTCTACCGGCTGCTGCATGACAGTGGCATGGGGATGTCAGCGTACTATGACTACCTGCAGGGAGGCGAGCACCCTTCAGAGCGTGCAGACGTGCAGCACCTGTGGGAGCAGGCCAGTGAAGAGGCGCTTTGCCTCGAGCTGGGAAGCGAAGATGGCAACCGATCCCTGGAGGGCCGTCTCCGGGAAGAGTTGACAGGCTGCGACAACTGGGTGCTGATCGGGGGACCGCCCTGCCAAGCCTATTCGGTCGTTGGTCGAGTCCGCAACCGTGGTAACAAGCATTATCGCCCTGAAGAAGACAAGCGGCACTTCCTGTATCGAGAATACCTGAACGTGATCGCCAAGTTCCGGCCGGCTGTCTTTGTCATGGAGAACGTCAGAGGCATGCTGACGTCAAGGGTCGGCAAGGACAGGATCTTCGGGCAGATACTGGAGGACCTGCGCCATCCTGCCAAGGCTACCGGACCCGAGGGGCCGGAAAGCTCTGTCCCCAGCAGTGATGGCTACACGATCTTCTCTCTCGAGGACGACCGTGTTTACTTCCCGAGAACCACAGGGCTTTTCGACTCCCCCGACCCACTCGAGGAGGACGAATACAACTCCTTCGTGATCAAGGCCGAGGAACACGGCATACCCCAGGCTCGTCATCGAGTCATCCTGGTCGGGGTCCGAGATGACATTGTCACTCGTGTCGGCGCCCCGGCCATGGCCAGCAGCCTGCAGATGCCGAGAACCGATGACGACAGACAGCTGACGGTCGCGCAGGTGCTTGCCGAGCTGCCGCCACTTCGCAGCGGGTTGAGCCGTCATGATTCCGACGAGGCATGGTATGCAGCCATCAGACGAGTGGCCACCAAGGTCGCGGAAGAGCTGCAACGGCACCACAGCGAGCACATCAAGCAGGACGTAAGAAAGCGTATTGCAGCAGAGCTCCTCGAGATTGCCAAGGGGCCGCACAAAGGGCTTAACAGACGCCACGAACCCAAGGCGGAACCCAGGCCTGTCGGCCCAACGACAGAACTCGAGAAGTGGTACCACGGAGCTCAGAGTCCAAACGTGAACGGGCTGTGGTACAACCATGAGGCCAGGAGCCACATGGAAGAGGATCTGGCCAGATACCTCTACTGCGCGACCTTTGCCAAGGTCGTGAAACATTCGCCGATCGGCACCAAGGAAATCTATCTCGAATCCCTCGCCCCCGAGCATGCCAACTGGAAGTCCGGCAAATTTGCCGACAGGTTCAAGGTGGTGCTCGAAGGACAACCATCCAAGACGATCACCAGTCACATTTCCAAGGATGGGCACTATTTCATCCATTACGATCCGAGACAGTGCAGAAGCCTGACTGTGCGAGAAGCAGCTCGGCTGCAGACATTTCCTGATGACTACTACTTCGAGGGGAACCGCACCGAGCAGTACGTTCAGGTGGGAAATGCCGTGCCCCCCCTTCTCGCTCGGCGCATTGCCGTCAAGGTGATGGAAGTTCTGGACCGGGCACAGGAAAAAGAAGTGGAGCAGGCTCAGGCAATGCAGGCCTGAGCCAATATGCCGGGTTCATGCCCGGCATGTCTCAAATTCTGCTTCACCGTCTCCAGAACATAAGCCCGCCAAGAAACCTTTTTCGCTTCTTCTCGATATCCTGCACATTCTCCCCGCCCCTCCTGTGACTCTCCCATGCTGTCCGGAATGCCTGCCAGACTTCCTGGTGTAGAACACTGTCATCCTGGAAGGACAGGTCGATGATCTTGTTACGCAGAAGCAGCACCTTCATTGCATCGCGCATGATGTCTTCAATCCTGGCCTTTCCCACATTGTCGAGCCAGGACAGGTAGCCCTCGGCAAACTGATGAGCGAGGCGTGGATTGTTGGAGAGGCCGCTGCGTTCGAAGATCTGCACCAAGGCATCTTCGCCCAGACGTTCAACCAGTTCCCAGCGATTATCGGCTTCCGAGCCACGGTCGAGCACCACCCCCCTCATCCAGAGCCGCTGAAGGGTGTTGCGGACGCCGCCATGGAAGCGCTCCGGGTTGCAACCGGGGAACCGCCAGGCCACGACATCAGGGAGCAGCATTGTCGTCAGATAAGCCCAGGTGTCATCCCGAAGGACTTCACCGGTGTTCAACCAATCTTCCTGGGCAAGGAGCATCGTCACTCGTGAGTCGAATTCCGACAGTGCCGATCGGCCGGCGCTGGCCGGAAAGCCCTTCCGACGTGCTTCCTCCCTGATCCTGTCCACCAGGTCCTCGACACGGGCATCGTCGGGACTGCCCCCGCTTGACGCATAGTACAGGTACGGGTCATCACGAAGATGGGCATAGCCAGGACTGAAACCCGTCTCTCGCATGTACTCTATCTGCTTGTCGACATTGAACTTCTTGATACGGGGCAACAGATAGACACGACTCATGCTTCTTCCTCGACTTCGGCAGCGGCGTGGATGGCAGCGTGGAACTCTCCCGGCTTGTCATGCAGAAGCGTCCGTGCTGCATGGGTGGAAAGCCCCGGGAAGGCCAGAGCCAGCCAGTCGTGTGACTGGCGGGCTAGAGAGCCCTCACCGTGGTCATGGGGTGAATCGCTGGCCTCCGAGCTGATGTAGGCAGAGACCAGCTGCAGCATCACGTCGGCCATGATCATGTGAAGATGGAAGGGGTCACCGGCCAGCACCTTCTGCAGGAAGGTCTCACGGTCCTTGTTCAGATAGAGCCGCACGTTCCCGGCAAAGTCCGAATCCCACGCATTGGGCCGCCAGTCCAGGTACCAGAGAGCATCCTCGTGCCGCCTGTCCTTGAAGATCTGGCTGAAGGACACGGCCTCCATCGGCAGGCGAGAATCGCCACCGTCTTCCAGAAGCACATTGAGCGACGAACTCCACAGTCGAGCTCCAGGCTGACGCGGACTGAGCCTTCCGGGACTACCCGGCTCAGCGGCCAGAACCAGAGACGCCTCGAGCCACATGCGCGAAGACAGACGGAATCCATCCAGTTTCGCGGTCAGCGTGGCTCCCCCCTCGGCCTCGTCGACGGGTACAGGCATGGAGTGCAGAATGGTGCGGGGAGTGGTCCCTCTGCCGGTACCCACCTTGAGCATGGCCACCAGCTCAAGATCATCGGCTCCAAGATCAAGTGCTTCCGAGGCCGCGGGGAGATCGACACTGAGCTCCAGGGCCACTTCCAGATCGCGGTCGTAGTCCCAGAAGTCAAGAATGGTATTGCAGGGGAAGAGAGGTTCACCGATATCACCGATCATCCACTCTCCCATCTTGACCACCTGATCGGGAAGCGTGAGGAACGGGAAAGCGATTCGTCGACTCATGCCTCACCCCCTTCGAGCGTCAGCTTGAGACTGACCGCAGCACTGGGAGGCATGGCGACCCGAACCTCCAGGGTGTCCTCGGTCTCGCCGACCTCCATGGCATCACCGTCGACTGACTTCCCGGTATCCACCAGGGTCATGCCGAGGACGGACACCTCGAACTCCTTGCCGAGGCCTTCATCGGTTGTCTGCCCCCCGTCCATGACGAGATAGGGCTCTGCGACAATCCGCTGACTGTCACTGTGGCAGTTCAGCGATGCACTGAACACAGCGCAGGTACCGACCTCCTCGTCCTCTTCCAGGCGCACGAAGACCGGTGATGACAGCCCCTTGGGTTTTCTGCTGCGACTGCTGCTTCTGGCTTTGCGCTTTCGACCGGGACCCTGCCCTTCACCCTCGCCCAGCATCTTGCCAAGCAGGGTGGCAGTCCTGGCCAATGAAGGCCCCGACTCTTGGTCATCCGTGATGTTCGAGTGCGGCATCGCATAGTTTCTTGACCTGTCACGCAGTCGCTCCAGTCCCACCTTCACCCAGGTCTTGTCGTTGCCCTTTGGCAGGTTCTCGTAGAGCCAGTCATCGTGCGCCGGCGGCTCGGCACGGGCATAGGCATGTTCCACTGCGGGCTCGTCGGAGCATACGAACACGCCGGCCCACTCGTATCGGTCATCGGGAAAGTGAGTGCCCTCAATGTATCGCACCACAAGCTCGACCGGTCTCATCAGTGCAATGGCAGCATTCTGGGCCGGCACACTAGAGTTCTCCCTGGTGGCGGGCCCCCAGCGTTCGCCCCTCAATCCCTTGCTGAACGCCAGCCTGCCGAGATTTGCCTTTGGCTTCCCGCAGCGAATGGCTTCCGCCTGCTCCGGAGAGTGACGTATCTGCTCCAGGGCAGAGGCATAGAGGTCCAGCGGGGGAAAGTCTTCCGGGCGCGGCACGGGATGCGTGCGACCTTCGATCTCGATGGTGACGTTCAACCGACGCTCGTCCAATGTGGAGGCGATCATCCGTGGCCAGAAGTTCCAGAGCAGCGTCTCCACCAGATCGTCGCAGATGGCTTGATCGTCCTCATCGTCATCGAACTGTGGATCTAGGATCATCACCGAGGTGCCGGAATCAGCTTCATCTCTCTGCGGCAGGCCTAGCCGTCCTGCCAGTTCAACAGCCGAGTCACCCCGCACGGGATCAACGGATCCGGCCTGGCGGCAATCACCCCACCAGTAGCGTCCGGTAAAGCGGCGCCTGGTACCATCCGGCATCTTGCCGTCAAAGGCGTCACCGAGGTGGCAGCCTATGAAGCGCCTCTCCTTCAGGCCCCGGTGGCTGGTCATGGTATCCAGCAAGATCGTCGCGCACCCGCTCATCGAATACAGTACCGTCTTGCCGTAGCCGTAGGTGCCACCGCCCTGGTCCGTGTCTCGTGGCACACCCACGTTGCGCACGAAGTTGACGAAGTCCGGGGATTCGCTGCCTGCGGGTATGTCGGCGCTCAACGGCCCACCAAGGCCAGTCGTGTTGAAATCGCAGATTTCCATTACCCGGACAGAGGAGCCCGCAAGGCATGTCTCTAGCTTGCGCCGAGATTCACGCTCCTCGGGAAACTGGGTCAGCACATCATCACGAAGCGCAGCCAGCTCTTCCTGGTCGAGGGTCCGGATCCGAATCAGCACGGAAGGCCCTGAACCGAGACGGGCCGCATCGATACTGTTCTGGATCGATTCCCGCATCACGGTCTGGACCATACCCAACATTGGCCTGCCGAGGAGATTGCCGAATCCCTCACCCGCAATATTGCCGGTACTGGCAAACGGTTCGCTGTAGAGCTCCATCTTTGTCATGCCATCATCTCATCTAACCAGGTGGTAAGCTGTGTCTTGTCCATCAGGTGGCCATCAGCAGCGGCGAGATCGACGACATACTGGATGCGGGACACGCCAGCATCCAATGCTCCACGCTTGAGCTCTTCACCAGTTAACCGGGGAAAACCTTCCGTGACCTCCCATGCAGCCAAGCACTCCAGGGAGAAGGCGCGGGCATTCCAGGCTGGGTCGAGTGGATTCTCGCAACCGACTTCCTGAAGACGTTCCCGCAGTGCCTGACGAGAGACGCCGGCTGCTAGCAGTTCGCGATACAGCCCCTCGAGCTGGATCGAGCCATCGGGGGCAGGCTCAAGAGTCACCCTGAGCAGCATCAGCCGACCGCCTGCGGGTGGCAGGAGCTGATCGATGCCGTGAATGGTCACGTGTGTCGTGTCGGAGCGCCGTGTGGTCTTTACTTCGATGGCCCGGGCCTCGGTTCTGAAGTCGTGACGCTGCTCCATTGGCCCAACCCAGCACTCCACGGCGCAGGCATCGCGCCCGGCCAGCAGGGACAGCACATACAGCTCACCGAGCAACCCAAGCAGGCTATCGGTGCTGACCTCGGTTGCCCTCTTCGGGAACAGCAGCGCGCGGAAATCTTCCAGTGTTCCCCTGACAGCCGCGAAAGGTTCGGTACCGGCGGCAATGCGTGCCACGATGTCGTCTACCAGCTCGCCGAAGACTTGATCGAGGGTGGGATCCGTACAGGTCAGGTCGATGAACAGCTGGCTACTACCTGCCAGGCTCAGCCGACTGATGTGCACCTTGAGGCTGCCAGTTTCACCAACCCCCTTGCCGGATCCTGCCTTCCCGACCGGGATTAGAAGACGGCGCTCTCCATTCTCGCCGAGAGAGTAGCGGACCTTGCCGTAGCCGGAATCCACACCTGTTGCCAGACTCGGGATTTCGAGACGCCCATCGCCCTTGCCAGAAGCCTTGAGCTCGCTCCACAGGTCACGGTGCTCATCACTCATTGATCAGCTCCGCTCCATCCATGTCATCCACCACTTCCACTTCATCGACACCATCCAGATCCTCGGGTGTCGGCGAGTCGAGCTCGACGGCATAATAGTCGCCTGCCGTCAGCTCTTCGCCCGGGAAGACGATGGCAATCCCCAGCAGATCATCGACAGCATCCAGAGGCTCGCGTGTCTTCGAGGCGGCTCCCTTGTTCTTGGGATCCGGTGATGACTCGGCGTTGATGGGATAGAGCAGCAGCAGCGGGAGATCGGGCCTGTATTTCTTGAGCTCAGACCATGTCTTGCCCTTGAGTGAGTCGGGCCGACTATCAGCATCGATAAGAATGTCCCCGCGAGACATCAGCGCCTTGATGTCCGCGTACCCTCCCGGAGTATCCTTGAGCCGAGAGCGATTCACGGTCGTCACCTGTCCCAGGCCACCAAGTTCATGCGATGAGATCTCGCCCTTTGCAGATAGAATGATACCGACATTCCAGCTCACCATCCGGTCCTCCTGCTTGTCGATGTACTCAAGCAGGTGCGCCTTCTTGAGGCTCAAGTGCGAAGAAGCGATGTCGTAGTTGACCAGGAACTGTCTGACCTTGTCCCCGTCAACACCCTTGGCAACCCTGCTGCCTTCGCCCTCGAATTTTGCCACACCGATATCATCGATGAGACGGCCACCGGCCTTCCAGTTGCCACGTACAGTGTCATCATCCCTGTGATCGAACCGGATGGTCTGCACGTGCCGACCGGCGAAGCTGATGGCGATCCGATAGGCATGGCGCATCTTGGTAGCGGAGGTGATGGCCATCCCGGGGATGGACCTTACCTTGACTGCGAACTCCTTCGGAGTGACATCATGTTTCTGGTATTTCTCGATATCCTCGCGAATCTCTTCCTCGACCCGAGCAAGCTGACGGAAGCTGTCTGCGAGGTCGGGAGTCGTCCACAGGCGGGGCAGATCCTCGTACCCATGACGATAGCCGAACCATCTGCCCATCTGCAGCAGGGTGTCGTATTGCCGCGAGGTGCGCAGGAAGAATGATACCGACAGTCCCTCGAGCGTCAGACCACGAGCGAGCACGGCACCGCCCACCACGATATAGGTCTTCTCATCTCCGGTGTAGTCGAGGCGACGGTCGCTTTCGCCGTTCTCCACGACAACATCCAACGCATCCAGCACCTCGTTGATCTCGGGAACCACCTCCTCGGCTTCAGGACGGATGTGATGCATGTCCCGGTAGGGCTCCACGCGATCCAGCTCTTCCTTCATCACCCGGGAAAGGTCGTCGAAGATCTGACCCCGGCCATGCCGTAAATCGTCACCATGTCTTTCCAGCCAGGCCTCGATAGCATCTGCCATTCGATCATGCTGGATGATCCACGGGGAGGTATGAACGAGCATGGACATGTGACGATCGGCATGACCCCGCCGACGCCGGATCGCGCAACTGCCGATGAACCAGAGGATGGCTCGCTCGAGGTTATGGGTCACGGAAGGATGGAAACTGTCCTTGTCCGAAGCCTTCTCGACGCGGAGTCGGGAGAGCTCCTCCTTGTCAGTTATAAGGCGAATCATGTCATGGCCAGATTCGACTTCTTCGCCGGGGTCAACAGGCTCGTCACCGAACACTTCCCGAGCGCCAAAATAGGATTCCGGCTTGGGAAGTGCCGTGATGAAATCCTCGGGATAGAGGTCGTCCAGTTCTTCTTTTCCCGGCGGGTAAGGATTGATGAAGACATTCGCGAAGGGAGTCGCAGTGTAGCCGACATATGACACCGAAGGCAGCTTCCGGATGATCCGACGAATCAACTCATTGATCGTCGTCATGTCATACTCGCTCTTGGCAGAATTGACGGATGCCTGATCGCACTCGTCATCGATCAGCAGAACCTTCAGCTCCTGAAGAATCTTCGGAGGTGTACGCTCGATGGTCTTGAGAAACTGTTCAAGCCGAGAAGATACCTTTTTAAGGACGGCCAGTTGGGCTCGTCCAGCAACGGGCATTGTGAAGGACCCGTTCCTTGGGATGACAAAATCACCTTCGTCTTCGGAGGTCGTATAGAGCTGCCAAAGTTCTCGGTGGCGATTCACAATATCGCTCTCGAGGCGAAGCTGCGTCTGCGCTCGGAGCTTGTTGGTCATCCCGCCCAGAAGGACAATGAGGTTGTAGCCAGCATCCACCGCCTTGGCAATGACGGCTGTCATGTTGGCTGTCTTTCCGGACTGGACATAACCCACTACCAGTCCACGTTCCCTGAAAGACTTCTTGGCAGGGTTCCCCAGCAGGGACACAACCTCGTTCGAGGTCTTGCCGATGGAATCTACTGCATCGGCCTCCCAGCCCTTCACCTCACGCAGGTAACCGTCGAGAGCCGGCCAATGCTTGTGGTGAGGCTGAGGGCCGTGATACCAGTCTTCACGAGGCTTGATGATCGACGATGGTCGAAGGATTTCGACTTCGCGGAAAGATTCCTTGACAACCTGGTATGCTGCATTGATGTCTTGAAGGACTGTTTCCGGCAAGGGTGAAATAATCGCTTCAGCATCTTCTTTGACCTTTTCAGCACACTCCTCGGGATTGCCGTAAACAGGCAGCTTATCCCGAATCTGCCTGACAAACCTGTCGACCTGCGTACTCGACATACTGGAACACTCCTTGCCATACGACGCGCAATCGCTGCGCGCTCCCTTGATCGGGAAGCCCATTCAAAGACCACTGACTGGATTTCTCTGCATCGTGCAAGTTAAATGGAACTTGACCCGCATGACAAGGTGCAGCCTGTTGACCTGAAGCCGAAAACTGCCCCTCTTCAAAAGGGTGATACTGTTAGATCGAGCTACATCAGCTATACCCAATATTTGAAAATAATTTCCTGCTACTTCTTCCACTCCCACGGCCGCTGCTGCAGCCCCGGCTCCGCCCACACGCCCCGCCCCATCTGCCGCGCCTGACGCTCCACCGCCGGGTAGCGGCCGTCGCTGCAGTAGCGGTCGTACACCGCCGCCTGCCCCGCATCGACCATCGCAAGGTTGAGGCTGCGCCCCTCGGCCATCACCTCGCCCACCAGGCGGCCGTAGCGGTCGCGGTCGCGGGCGACGATCTCCACCCGTTCCGGGGTGATGCGGCGCAGGTGGTCGCGGCTGCGCCGACCCCACGGCTGCTGCCCCATCTCGGGAGCGTCGATGCAGTGGAGGCGCAACTTCTCCTCCTGGCCGGCACAGCGCACGGTCATGGTGTCGCCGTCGTAGATGCTCTCCACGCGGCAGCTCAACCTTTCGGCGACAGTGCTGCCAGCCCAGGGCGCGCCACTGCCGCCGAGGTCTGTCAGCAGCCAGGGAGCGGTGAGGGAGATGGCGGCGACGGCCCAGAACAGCGTCATCCGGTTGTGCCGTCCTCGCCGGATAAGCCGGGTCGCCAGCCGGATCGCCGTTCTTACTTGCGTTTTCTTCATCTTCTCTACCTGTCACGAGAGATTCTGTCATCTTCCAGCACCCAGGGGCGCAATTCGGCGGGTATCACGCCCGCCCTTTCCTCGCTCAGCGTCACCTCGGGCACGGTCATACCCGGCGCATGGCGCACCTGCACGGTCAGCAGCAATTCGCGCAGCGGGCGCGATCCCCAGCCGTCGATCACCCCCGGCTCGGCGTAGGTCAGGCTCACGGTGTCGCCGCTGACGGCCACGGTGGGCGCCTGGGCGGTGATCCCGCGCGCGGTGAGGCTGCCGATCAGGCAGACCTCGCCCGTCGCCTCCAGCGGCGCCAGGGCGGCGGCCAGTGCCGCCGGAGACGTGCGCTCGGCGTCGATCTGGCGGGTGGCGGTCGCCTGGGGATCGCCCTTCACCGCCACGGCGCTGTCGGCGTACCAGCCGCACTCGCCGCCCAGGCACACCGTCTGGGGGCCGTCCGCTGTGTCGACGAGAAAGCCTGACGCCTTCCACGGGCCGATGATCGGGTAGTCGCCGCTCACGTCGGCGAGAGTGAGGTTGTCGCGCCCCTCGAGGCGCAGCGCCCAGCGGTGCGCGCCCTTCTCGGCGTCGTAGCGGGCACGGGCGGCGGCGATGTCGCCGATGGCGGCGGCAATCACGCTGCCGGTGCCCGGCTTGGCCATCCCGAACAGCGGCAGCGTCGCCGCGGTGAGGATCACCGCGAAGGCCAGCTCACCCCACCCCATGGCGCGTATCCGGTAGCGCTCGTTGCCGGGCAGCACACAGCGCCACCGCGCCGGCCAGAACCACTCCACGCCCGCCGGGATCGTCATGTCGATCACCGGGTGCGAGGCGTAGCCGGCCACCAGGGCGAGCCACACGCCGCGCGGCAGGAGCGGCCACAACAGCAGGGCCAGGGCTGCAAGCACTGCAATGAAATGCTCTGGCTATATAGGCATGCCTTTCAGCCAGCCGAGGGTTACAAGCCTGCGAAGATGGAGGCTACTCATTCACGATTCTGATCCTCGCCACGCTGCTCGCGGATACGCTGGGCTATCCACTCATCCACTTCATGCTCTACCCAAGCGACCCTGCGGCTCGTAATCATTACCGCCGGGGGAAACTTCCCAGCTTCGATGAGCCGGTGCAGAGTAGTGTTGCTGATGGAGCAGCGTTCAAGCACCACGTTACGGCGGATCAATTTCATCTCTATACCTCCCAGTTCGTTGGCGAGCTGTTCTTTGCTCACACTCTATAAGGGGCACAGCGATGACTGACTCGTCGTATATTGGTGCCAGATACAGCGTATGTTCGGCAGGCTGGCAATGGCCCTACATACTATTCACCGCGCTGCTCACGGATGAGCCGCATGATCCACTGATCGATTGCCTCCTCAGTCCAGACCACAGTTCGGCCACCAAGCCTGATCGGTGGTGGAAAGTCACCGGCCTCGACGAGCCGATATAGCGTGGTTCTGCTGATAGCGCAGCGATCGAGCACCTCATGCTGTCGAAGCTTGGCCATATGATTCCCTCCTGGATGGTTCGCTCATCATTGCCTTACCATCCATAAGGGGCATACCTATCGCGCCGGCGATCAGGTGGTGCCATTGCAGGTGCCTGCACCGAGGACCAGCAGCAGTCATCTCGAGGGCAGCAGGTGGGGAAACAGCTCCGCTCGCCCAGGCGCTCGAAGGCGTTTTTCAGGCCCACAAGCCGCATGAACAGCGAGCTGCGAAAATTGGGGGTATATTTGGGGGTACACTTCATTAAAGACAAGAAATATCTATTATATATCAAATATTTATAGAGTGCTTTTGAGGGACGCCGCCTCCACCAATCAAGTCGACGAATCAAGCACCTACGGGTGCTTTTTTCGTTTGTAGCCCCAGCGATACCCCCACTGGCCAGGCTGCCCCGACTTTCGTATTAGCCTTGACGCGAAAACCCCTTGCGGCCAGCCTCAGGGGGGGCCATTATCTGCGCCCACTCGCCGGCCCACGGGGTCCAGGGCGAGGTCAAGACACTTCCACTTTACCCGATCTGGATTCGAACCCATGAGCAAAGTCCTGATTATCGGCGCCGGCGGCGTCGGCGGTGTCGTCACCCACAAGTGTGCCCAGCACCCGGAGGTCTTCGGCGAGATCCTGCTGGCCAGCCGCAACGAGGCGAAGTGCCAGGCCATCGCTGCCCAGCTGGAGCGTCCCATCCAGACCGCCCAGGTCGACGCCGACGACGTCGAGGCGCTGGTGGCGCTGATCGAGTCGTTCCGGCCGGACGTGCTGATCCACGTGGCGCTACCCTATCAGGACCTGACCATCATGGAGGCGTGCCTGCGCACCGGCGTGCCCTATCTGGACACCGCCAACTACGAGCACCCCGACGAGGCCAAGTTCGAGTACAAGGAGCAGTGGGCCTTTCAGGAGCGCTACGCGAAGGCCGGCAACATGGCCACCCTGGGCTGCGGCTTCGACCCGGGCATGACCAACATCTACTGCGCCTACGGCCAGAAGAACCTGTTCGACGAGATCCACCGCATCGACATCCTCGATGCCAACGGTGGCGACCACGGCTACCCCTTCGCCACCAACTTCAACCCCGAGATCAACATCCGCGAGATCACCTCCAATGGCCGCTACTGGGAAGAGGGCGAGTGGAAGGAGACCGCGCCGCTGGCCGAGAAGCGCACCTTCGACTTCGACGGTATCGGCGAGAAGGACCTCTACCTGCTCTACCACGAGGAGCTCGAATCCCTCTCTCAGAACATCAAGGGGCTGAAGCGCATCCGCTTCTGGATGACCTTCTCCGAGAAGTACATCACCCACCTGAAGGTGCTCGAGAACGTCGGCATGACGAGCATCGAGCCGATCGAGTTCGAGGGCAAGCCGATCGCCCCGCTGCAGTTCCTCAAGGCGGTGCTGCCCGACCCCGCGTCGCTGGGCCCGCGCACCAAGGGCAAGACCAACATCGGCGTGATCCTCGACGGCATCAAGGACGGCAAGCGTCGCAAGGTCTACATCTACAACATCTGCGACCACCAGAAGTGCTTTCAAGAGGTCAAGTCCCAGGCCATCTCCTACACCACCGGCGTGCCGGCGGTGACCGGCGCCATGCTGATGCTCGAGGGCATCTGGAAGGGCGAGGGCGTGTTCAACGTCGAGCAGCTCGACCCCGACCCCTTCATGGCGCGCATCGGCGACATGGGCCTGCCCTGGCAGATGGTCGAGCTCGACCCCGACTCCGATCCGCTGGCCTGACCCGCGATGGCAGACACGGCTTATCCCTTCGATATTCACGCCTGCCCGTCGCCGGCCTACGTCGTGGACGACGCCCTGCTGCGCAAGAATTTGGAGCTGCTGGGGCAGGTCCAGGCGGCGAGCGGCGCCAAGATCCTGCTGGCGCTGAAGGGCTTCGCCATGTGGGACACCTTTCCGCTGGTGAGCCAGTATCTGGTGGGAACCACCTCCAGCGGCCAGGACGAGGCCCGCCTCGGCGCCGAGACCTTCGGCGGCGAGGTACACGTCTACTCGCCGGCCTTCGGCGATGCGGAGATGGACGTGGTGCTACGCTACGCCGATCACCTGAGCTTCAACTCGCCGGGGCAGTGGAAGCGCTTCCGCGACACCGTCGCGGCGGCGCCGCGCCGGGTCTCCTGCGGCCTGCGGGTCAATCCGGAACACTCCACCGGCGCGGTGCCGCTCTACGACCCCTGCGCGCCGGGCTCGCGGCTCGGCACCCGCGCCGTGGACCTCGAGCCGGAGGACCTCGAGGGCCTCGAGGGACTGCACTTCCACACCCTGTGCGAGCAGAACAGCGACGCCTTCGAGGGGACCCTGGCGGCCTTCGAGAAGAAGTTCGGCCACTACCTGGCGAACATGCAGTGGATGAACTTCGGCGGCGGCCACCACATCACCCGCGCCGACTACGACGTGGAGCGGCTGGTGCGGGTGATCCGCGCCTTCAAGGCGCGCCACCCGCACCTCAGGGTCTATCTGGAGCCGGGCGAGGCCATCGCGCTCAACACCGGCTACCTAGTCTGCTCGGTGCTGGATATCGTCGAGAATGACGGCCCCATCGCCATCCTCGACACCTCCGCCACCGCGCACATGCCGGACGTGCTGGAGATGCCCTACCGGCCCGAGATCATCGGCGCCGGCAAGCCGGGCGAGAAGGCCCACACCTATCGGCTGGGCGGCTCCACCTGTCTCGCCGGCGACGTGATCGACAGCTACTCGTTCGACACGCCGCTGACCATCGGCGACCGACTGGTATTCACCGACATGGCCCACTACACCATGGTCAAGAACACCACCTTCAACGGCATCCGCCTGCCGTCGATCTGTCGGGTCGACGAGGCGAGCCGCGCGGTGCGCACGGTGAAGAGCTTCGGCTACGTGGACTACATGCAGCGGCTGAGCTGAGTCGCCGCCTCATCAGACGGCAGCCACGAAACGCCACGGCCTCGGGGTCGTGGCGTTGTCTTTTGCCTCCCCCCGGCGATTTTGCCACCAGTCGCACGCCGACACGTGAACGCCGGGACGGCAATCCGCCCCGGCGTTGGTTCTCAGGCTACCCCTGCCCGCAGGGGGTCAAGTCACGCCCATTCAGCGGCTGGCGGCGTGCATGGCCAGGGCAGTATCCAGCATGCGGTTGGAGAAGCCCCACTCGTTGTCGTACCACGCCATGACCTTCACCAGGCGACCGCTCACCCGGGTGTGATTGGCGTCGAAGGTCGAGGAGTTGGCGTCGTGGTTGAAGTCGATGGAGACCAGCGGCTGGGCGTTGACTGCCAGCACCGGCGAGGCCGCCGCCGCCTTGTCGACGATGGCGTTGATCTCCTCCTTGGTGGTCTCGCGACTGGCCGTGAAGGTCAGGTCCACCAACGAGACGTTGATCACCGGCACGCGCACGGCGAGGCCATCGAACTTGCCCTTGAGCTCCGGCAGCACCAGTCCCACCGCCGCGGCGGCGCCGGTCTTGGTGGGGATCATGGAGTGCGTCGCGCTGCGCGCCCGGTAGGGATCCTTGTGATAGACGTCGGAGAGGTTCTGGTCGTTGGTGTAGGCGTGCACCGTGGTCATCAGACCGTTCTCGATGCCCACGGCGTCGTGGAGCGCCTGGGCCACCGGCGCCAAGCAGTTGGTGGTGCAGGAGGCGTTCGAGACCACGCGATGTTCGGCGGTAAGCACGTCCTCGTTGACCCCGTAGACCACGGTGGCGTCGGCGTCCGGGCTCGGCGCGGAGATCAGTACGCGCTGGGCACCGGCCTCGATATGCTTGGCCGCCGCCTCGCGCTTG
The DNA here is from genome assembly GCF_010994375.1 of Halomonas sp. NO4. Lineage (GTDB taxonomy): Bacteria > Pseudomonadota > Gammaproteobacteria > Pseudomonadales > Halomonadaceae > Halomonas. The sequence goes on along the minus strand of NZ_WHMA01000046.1, from coordinate 761 downwards.
GTGAACAGGCCCGTGCACTCCATGACCAGGTCGACGCCCAGTGACTGCCAGGGCAGGGCAGAGGGGTCGCGCTCCGAGAAGATGGCGATGCGACTGCCATCCACGCTCAGGCTCTCCTCGTCATGCTCCACCTGGAAAGGGAAGTGACCATGCACGGTGTCATGGCGCAGCAGGTGGGCGTTGAGGGATGGATCGCCCAGGTCGTTGATGGCCACGACCTGGACACGGTCACCGTAGTTATTTTCGTAAAGGGCACGAAGTACGTTGCGGCCGATACGGCCGAACCCGTTGATAGCAATCTTGAGCGGCATGTCCTCTCTCCTCCAGTGGCGTCTTGTTGGAGTGTCTCGGCAGAGCCGGCTGGCTGAGGTCCGGCGCGTGGCGTGGGAACCAGCATGGTGGCCCGCGGCTCATGGCGTAGGACAACAATGTGACGTAATCCGATCACGGACTCAAGGGTTTTTTAGTAACTTTACAACATATCAGCCGTCCTTTGCTGCTGCTCCCCGGCGGCACCGCCGCAACAGCCATTACTGCGCGGAATGGGTTTCCAGTGGATTCATTGGCTGGCCCGGCAGCCCGGCGGGGCCTGGAGCAGGCCTGCAATGTAGTAAACTTACCTTATGACGACTATTCTTGTAGTCTAGCAGTTCTTCACTCCGCAGGAGGCACACCGCATGTCGAGCCAGCCACGCCATACCCCCATCCGCCGCACCAAGATCGTCGCCACCCTGGGACCGGCCAGCGACCGCGAGGGCGTC
>NZ_WHMA01000045.1:3243-20701 GCF_010994375.1 Halomonas sp. NO4 | reverse complement strand
GATCGTCTCGGTGGGCATGGTCAGCGAGGGCGTCGACATCCCGCGGCTCCGGGTGTGCTGTTACCTGAGCCATATCCGCACCGAACAGCACTTTCGCCAGGTGCTGGGACGCATCATTCGCCGGGTCGGCACCGACGACAGCGACTGTGTCTTCTATGCCCTCAACGAGCCGACCCTGCGACGCTTCGCGAGGCGGCTGTCCGACGACCTGCCGCAGGACCTGGCCACGGTGGCAACCCCGGCCCCTTCGCCGACACCTACAGGGGTTGATGGCTCGGCGCCCGACAGGACGGCGCCGAATCCCGCGTCACCGCCTAAGCCAGGCGATACCGCGACGCCCAGCGACGACCCGTCTCGCTCCACGGAGTCGAGCACCCTGTCGCTGTCCCTGGGCGCGTCCAGCAGCACCGTAAGCTCGGATCCCGATGTGGCGTTTTCCGAGGCGTTCTTCGAGCGCCTGGTGGCACTGCGCCTGTCGCCCTGACCCTCCGGTGTGGCCAGGGCCCGCCTCCCGCCGATGGTCCGCCGGGCAGGATCTCGTCCCTGTCGAGCCGTTGCGTCGACGGGGCCAAGGGTCTTCCCGGCGAGCGGTGCCGCGATATCGGTGGGGGCATGCCCCTACCGGCCCGGTCCGGCCACGCCTGCACAAGGACATTCATCATGACAGTGATACGTCGACGCCGTGCAGTAGCAGCCCCCTTTTCACGCCCTGAGCCGGGCGATCTCACCGTCAACCAGGAAGGACTGACCCGAGAGGCGCGCCGCCTGCTCGCCCAGAGCGTTGCCCCCAATACGGTGCGCGCCATGCGCGCGGACATCCGCGTCTATCAGCAGGCGGGAGGACCACTCCCCGCCACCGAGACCGATATCGCCAACTACCTGTCGGCGCAGAATTCGCTGGGCAAAAAACCGGCCACGCTGGAGCGCTACGCCAATTCGCTGCACATGTGGCATCGCTACATGAACCTGCCCTCGCCGGTGAAGACCATGGCGGTGCGCAGCGTACTGCGTGGCATCAAGAAGAGCCGCGATATGCGCCAGGCCTCGTCGCCGGCCCTGCGCCTCAAGGAACTCCATCAGATGCTGGATGTGATGGACCAGGAAACGCTGCATGGCCTGCGGGACAGCACGATGTTTCTGCTGAGCTTCTACGGGGCGTTCCGTCGCAGCGAGATCGTGGTCATCGGCTACGAGGATATCGAGTGGCGACCCGAGGGAATCATCATCACCTTGCACCACAGCAAGACCAACCGATCCGGACGCATTGAAACCAAGAGCCTGATGCGAGCCCCGGCGGGAAGCGAGTATTGTCCAGTAGCCATGCTGGAGCAATGGCTAGCGACATCGAGCATCACCAAGGGAGCCATCTTTCGCCGTATCAGCTCCAACGGTCGCCTGGGTGCCGGGAGGCTCACCGCACAAACGCTGTATACCAGGATGAGGAAGGCACTAAAGGAGGCGGGGCTGACATCGCAAGGCTATACGCCGCACAGCTTTCGTGCGGGGTTCATCACCGAAGCGCATCTGCGGGGCAAGAGCGATGTGCAGATCAAGCGGGTGAGCGGCCACCGCGACCAGCGGACATTCGAGCGCTATATCCGCATCGCGGATGCCTTCGAAGATAACGCCGGTGACTTTTTCAGCATATAGGACCGGCGCAGGCCCTGAGGCGATACAGCCGCCGTCGCGGTTAATCCAGGCGGCGGCTGCTTTCTCTTCGCAAGCACGTTGGCAATAGCCGTGTGAGGTGCTGAGCGAAAATCAGTGCTCAGCGCCTACCATCAGCAATCCCATTGCCTCGTAAACAGCTCGCTCCGTCTTGCGTAAGTGTTCCGCAGCGGGCACCCAGTCACTGAGCTGTCCGGTGAGCTGGTGCTCGGTCAGATAGTGTGTGGGCGCGGCAATCGGCGCCAAACCCACTTGGCGGAAATGGCGCATAGCGCGCGGCATATGCGAGGCGGAGGTGACCAGCACGACCCGGGCTCCTTGTCCGAAGGAGTCGCGTACTGCCCTCGCCTCCAGGCCGGTGTCCGTTGGCCAGTCCAATACCTGCAATTGCCCTTCAGGCACGCCCATTTCGGAAGCGGCATCGGCATAGCCCCGGGCCATAGGCGGGATCTCGGAGTCACGGTTGGCACCGGTGACAACCAGGGGAAGCTCAGGCCGCTGACGCCACAAGCGAACACCTTCCATCAGCCGAATCGCCGAGCTCTCTCCCAGGCGACCAATGCTGGACCGTGGGGCCTCGGGCTGCCAGCCGCCGCCCAGCACCACTACCGCGGCCAGGGTCTCATCGTCGGGCAGGGCGGTTAGCGCCGGATAACGTGTCTCCAAAGGTTGCAACAATCCATTGGCTACCGGCGGCCAGCTGGCAAGCAGCATGAGAGCGATGCCCAGACCCAGCAGCCCAGCGCCCCATTGCCGTCGCCAGCGCAACAGGAAGAGCCCCAAGATCATCAACCCGAGGCAGATCGGGATCGGCATCGCCAGGTTGGCCACCAGCACTTTCAGACTGTCGTACATCATCGCTCCTGCGAGGCTTGAAGTGGCCCCCGAAATTCGGACGAGCTATGGTGAGCCAGTGGCTGCCCAGCAGCAAGATATGCCACGGCTGCAGGCACAAGGTCGAGAAGCTGCCGCTCTCGCAGCGCCACTGGCACTGTGATGACTGCGGGCAAGCCATCGACCGCGACATCAATGCGGCCAGGAATATCCGAACCGCCGGGCTGGCGGGGTTAGCCTGTGGAGCGACCGGAGCGGGGGCAGCGGCCTAGCCCGGATATTGCACCGGGCTGGCCAGAAGCACCCAGATGTCGGGCTCGGTGGGCATGATGGCTCTCAGGGCATGAAATTGGCTATTTCTTGATCAATTTCATAGGCTTCGGACGCACTTCCCCCTACCCCCATGTTTTTTCTGTGCCGGGGACAGCACGCCGCGACGCTATCCGGGCACCAGTTTGCGAGCCAGCGTCAGGAAGAGGTCCTGCTCCGGGTATTGGCTGCTCAGCATCAGCCGGATGGTTCGCGTGTTGCGAGTGATGACGGCGCCGATCTTCAACAGCTTCAGGCGGATGGTGTTGACCTGGGCTTGGGCGAAGGCGGTACCTCGGAGGTAAAGCCGACGCAACCGCTCCAGCAGCAGGTAGGCCAGCCCCGAGAGCAGCAGCCGGTACTGGTTGGGCCACCATTCGTGGCAGCTGGTGCGGTCGGAGAACAGGAACTGCTGCTCCTTGATGCGATTCTCCATCTCGCCTCGGGCGCAGTAGCGGTGGTCATAGAGCCACTCGGCGCTGCAGCCGCGCAGGTTGGTGACCACGTAGCGGGTGTTGAAGCCACGCCGGCTGGTTTCGGATTTGACGATCACCTGTCGTCGGCGTTTCTTCCAGCTGCCGGCGGCGTACTTGATGAAGCCGAAGACGCGCTGCTTCTCCCAGGTCTTCTCGAAGCGGATGGCCGACTCGTAATCGATGTCCAGCGCCAGCTTGGCCAGGCGCTTGTTGCCGGCGATACCGATGATGTAATCGACGCCGTGGCGGTCGCACCAGTTGAGGATCAGCGGGCGGCAGAAGCCGCTGTCACCACGGCAGACGATCGTCACATCGGGCCATGCCTGGCGCAGCCGCCGGACCAGCAGGGCGAGGATGGCACCGGCGTGGTGGGCGGCATCCAGCGAGGCTGGGCGCAGGTAGCTGACCAGCAGCTGATCGCCACAGAACACGAACAGCGGCAGAAAGATGTAGTGGTCGTAGTAGCCGTTGAAGTGGCGTCCGAGCTGCTGGCCGTGCACCCGGTCGTCGGTAGCATCGAAGTCGAGGTAGAGCGGCTTCTTGGGCGGCTTGCGGAACGAGCGGATGAACTGCTCGATCATCTCCTCGTGGATCGCGACCGCCCAATCCCGTTCGGCCTGCTGCTCGAAGCGACACAAGGTGGACTGGCTGGCCAGCACGCCATCGGTGTCGACGGCGGTCTGCAACGCGATGTCATGGCGCAGCGCATGGTGGTCGTTGAGATCCTCGTAGCCCAGGGCCAGGCCGAACACGCGCTGCCGAACCAGGGTTTCCGTGCGGTGCTGGCAGCGCTGAGGGTCACGCTCATCGCTCAGCCGGCGAGCGACGGCGCGGGTCAGCCCCATCTCACGATCCAGCTGACGCAGCAGCAGAATCCCACCGTCGGAGGTGACATCGCCGCCATCGAAGCTAGCGATGAGCTGACGGCCTTTGCAACGTGGAAAGGAGGCGGAAGGAGTGGTACATTTTGTCATGGCGGCTGATGCGGTTGATTCTGGTGTAGGAGCTTGAATTATAACCGATATTCAGCCGCCTTTTTCATGCCCGGTGCAATATCCGGGCTAGCCGCTGCCTAGAAAGGCGTGTCGAAGCAGGAAGGTTCTCGGGGTGACCCAAGAACCCTCGCCCGACAGGGTCGGGGAGTGTCAGGGGGACTCGTCCGTGCCCTTTTTAAGGGCCTTCTGGGCTTCCGCCTCAATGGCGTTCAGCACCTCTTCCGGCACCTGATAGCGAAACTGCTTGCGGCGATTATTCGATAGCGCCCCGTCATGGCTCAGGCACATCATCACCAGGCGTGACAGATCGCTGCCACGCACATCGAAGCGCGTGTCGATAGCACGATAGACGCGGTCGAAGCAGGCCAGATAGCGAGTTTCCGCTTTCAAGTCCTCCCTCAGCGCCTCGCGCGCCATCCTCAGCGTGAAGGCCACTGCCAAGGTGGCATCCCAGTAGCGATAGAGGCTTTGGCTACCCTCGAAATGAAAATCGTGATGGTCGGCATCGATCCAGTTGACCCGCCACTGCTCTCGGGCCGGTTTCGAGAACGCCTCGAGTGCCGCGAGGTAATCGGCCTCATGACGCTTCATGGCGATGGAAATGGGCAGCAGATTGCCACGCGGCAACTCGCCTAATCGGCACAGCGTATGGTGCAACAGAAACCGGGAGATGCGGCCGTTGCCGTCCATAAAAGGGTGCAGGAAGACGAAGCCGAACGAGATCACGGTGCCTGACACCAGTGCCGGCACCCTCTCGGCAGGAGATTCGCCATGGACCACGGGCAGCCCATTGGCCCACTCCATGAGGGCTTCCATCAGGCCATCACAAAGCTCGGGAGGCGGCGGTAGGCAGCTGACGCCGATAGCGCCCGGCAGACCGTTATGCAGGTAGTTCTGCTCATGGCGAAAGGCCGCCGCCTTGTCGAAGGGGTTGCTGACGACGCTGTTCTGCAGTTCCACCAGATAGCCCTCATCCAGCGGCTGGCCATCATGTGCCTTGCGCAGCAGCTGCATGAAGCGCCGCTGTTTGTCGGGAGAGGGAGAGTCACGCTCAATAGCAAACGAGGACTGTGTCTCACTGAGATAGGCCCACTGGATGGCGCGATCCAGCATCCCCGGCGGTAAGGAACCCATGAAGGCACGAGCCTCAGCCAGCACGTCTTCTTCCAGTAGCGCCTCGATCTCGGGCGTGCGCCGCACTACAGCACAGTACCGGAGAGTCCCCAGGCCGTTGAAGTCCACGCGCCAGCGGCTGTTGCGCTTGGCAGGGCCTGTCACGTAGCGCTCGGGGTCGAACAGCGGTACGGCGCGACCACGGATCGAGGGGGCAATCGGCAGGCGGCCCACAAAGGCTTCGTAGAGATAGCCCAGGCGACGCAGATAGACGCCGTTGGGTGACGCCTTCAAGGCCGCAACAAAATCCTCGACCGGCAGGTGAGGCAGCGACTCGGCGAGAATGGCCAAGTCCACTCCCTCATGCTTCAGGGAGAAAAGTAGGTGTGAAAGCAGATCATCATCGGCAGGCGCACGCTCGGGCGGCACGGCCAGTTCCTCTTCCAGCCGCATCAGACGCGTTACCGGTCGCACGCGCGCCGGACACCAGGGCGTCAGGACACCCAGTGCCAGGTGCTCATGCAGATGCGCGTAGCCCACATTTTTCATCACAACGCCCAGAAACGAGATATTTCGTTCACTACACCAAGAAAATCTTCAGTTCTCAACGAAAACCGGATTTTTTCTTTACCTTGCCGGGAGTCTCTCCCCCACTGTCAGCTGGTTGGAGCCTCAGCGGGATGGGGTGGGGTGGGGCGGCAGAAAAACATCAGGCCCGAAGCCGAGGCCGGGAAGATACGCGAGGTGGCGAGCACCTCAATAGCGGTTTCTGACGAGAGGTCATTGCCTGAAGAGTTCGTCGAGAGAGTTCGCGGTCAGCATTCGGGTTCCCCAGCGGCCGAGTTGCTCATCGGTTGCCACCGCGAGCTTCTCGTCTACCCAGGGTGGCAAATCGCCATACTTGAAAGCCAACTGCATGCGGAGCAGGCCCGCAAACCCTTCCTGGCGGCCTTCCTGACGTCCTTCCTGGCGCTCTTTCTTCACCAAGTTCTCTAAGTTCTCTGCCAACATCGCTTTGTCCTCCACCAGGCTTTCGAGCCGATCCAGGTCGATCCCCGCCTCGAGTCGATGCAAATGGCGCTTGAGCCAGCGGGTGATGATCCGGTCTCGGCGGAGGTCCTGGCCCACTCGCTGGACGCCGCCGATTACCGAGACGTGACGTGGCGGGAGGGGACCAACCGGCCGTTGACGTCCCGCTTCGCCGCCGTTCGCGTGGGAGTCGCACGGGGCATGCAGTACTGTGACCAGAATGGTTGCTGATCGAATAGCTGCCCTATCAGAAGGGTACCGTCCACGGGGTCGTACACCGCGCCCAGCACCACGTGAGTGATTCCATCACCACGTTACGCTGGCACGCGTCCCAAGGGCTCATGACGATCTTGCATAGCCGATGGCGACATTTGTGACACAGTAGTACTAACCCCATTCTCGCAGCCAGCATAGACCGCACCAGTACATCGAAAATGTTGATGAACGCACGCCCCAACGCCGTATCTGGCTCAATCATCGGATACTTCTGTCAATAGCCATCCAGTCTCCTGACGTCACAGGTATAGACGCCATTCCAGTTTCTTGAATCTCAGGATACCAAGCCCTGCCTTCATACCAGGACCGTCTCTATCCCCTGCCGACATAGCATGCCGTAGAAATATCAAGGATGAGCTCCTTGGTTCTCAAAATCAGAACACCTATCGCCTTTCATTAGCACGCAGGGGCTGACAATACTCCGAGGGGCAAGCCGCTGGCAAAGCAACAACCACAAACCGACCAGGAAGGATGACCCATGCCCCTTTCCAAGCTCCTGGACTGGCGCCTCCATGCGCTCGTCATTCTGATCTCGCTACTCTCCGAAGCCATTGGCATTCTTCGCATTCCCATGGGGCCCGGCACGCTGCTGCTGCTGCCCCTGTTCTACGCCTTCATCGTCGGCGTACTCGTCAACCCCAACGTCAGCCGCGTGGCGGGGCGAGTCATCCCCAACCACGTGAGCCAGGCCGCAGGGCCCTTGATCCTGCTGTCGATCATGCCGTTCATCGCCCGTTTCGGCTCCACCATCGGCCCCGCCATTCAGGATCTGATCGACGCCGGACCGGCGCTGATCCTTCAGGAACTGGGCAACCTGGGCACCATGCTGATTGCCCTGCCGGTCGCCGTGCTGGTGTTCAAGATGGGCCGCGAGGCCATCGGCGCCACCTACTCCATCGCCCGCGAGCCCAACATCGCGGTGATCTCCGACAAGTACGGCCTCAAGGGGCCGGAAGGCATCGGCGTGATGGGCACCTACGTGGTGGGCACCATGTTCGGCACCCTGTGGTTCGCGCTGATGGCGGGCTACCTGACCTCGCTGGATTTCCTCGATCCACGCGCTCTGGCCATGGCCTGCGGCGTCGGCAGCGGCAGCATGGTCGCCGCCTGCTCGGCCGCCGTCGCTGGCTCACTGCCTGAGATGAAAGACGAGCTGCTCGCTTTCGCCGGCGCCAGCAACCTGATGACCTACGCCACTGGCCTCTATCTGTCGCTGTTCGTGGCCCTGCCGCTCGCCGAGAAGCTCTACGGGGCACTTTCTGGCAAGCCCCAGGCCAAGCCGGTCGGCGCCCAGGTCACCGACTCGGCAACAGCCTCCGAAGTGCCTGAGGAGGAACGCCCCGAGCGCAACCTCGGCAAGAGCGCCGTCGTCGTCGCGGCTGCCTGCGGCGTGGCCTGGGTCGCCAACACCGTCAACGGCGACGGCCTCATCGCCGCCCTGCCGGGCATGCTGATCCTCTACGTCATGACCATGGTGGGCCTGGCGATCACCCGTCATGCCCCCTTCTATCTGCCGGGCGTAGCCTGGGTCTCGCTGGTCAGCATCGTGGCCACCCTGCCGTGGGTGCCGGGCAGCGCCTGGCTCGTCGAGCAGCTCAGCTCGGTGAACTTCCTGGCCATCGTCACGCCGGTACTGGCCTACGCCGGCCTGGCGCTCTCCAAGCGGGAACTGGCGATGTTCCGCCAGGCCGGCTGGAAGCTCGTGATCCTTGCCCTGCTGGTGTTCACCGGTACCTTCGTGGCCTCGGCCATCATCGCCGACCTGTTGCTGTAACCCGAAAGGACGATCATGAACCGTTTCGACTGTCCGACGACCGATGCCGCCACGCCGACGACCGATGCCGCCACGCTTCGCCAGTGGCGGCAGGACTTCCACCGCCATCCGGAGACGGCCTTCGAGGAGCATCGTACCGCACAGCGGATCGCCGAGATCCTCGATCAGGCAGGCCTACCCTTCGTGAGCGGGCTGGGCGGCGGTACCGGTATCGTCGCCACGCTTCAGGGGCGGCTGGGCGACGGGCCGAGCATCGGCCTGCGCGCCGACATCGATGCCCTGGACGTCACCGAGCTCAACGACTTCGGGCACGCCTCGCGCGTGCCCGGCAAGATGCATGCTTGCGGCCACGACGGTCACACCACCATGCTGCTCGGCGCCGCCTGTCAGCTTGCCCGGCGGCCCGACTTCGCCGGCCGGGTACACTTCATCTTTCAGCCCGCCGAGGAGAGTGAAGGCGGGGGCCGCGTGATGGTCGAGGAGGGGCTGTTCGAGCGCTTCCCCATGGAAGCGGTCTACGGCGTGCACAACTGGCCGGGGCTGCCGGTCGGCGAGGCCGCGGTGCACGACACCGCAGTGATGGCCGCCTTCGACGTGTTCACGCTGACCCTTCACGGCAACGGCTGCCATGCCGCCATGCCCCACCTCGGCAGCGATTCGATCCTCGCCGGCTGCCAGCTGGTCAACCAGCTGCAGGGACTGATCAGCCGCGAGACGCCGGCCCACCAGACGGCGGTACTCAGCGTCACCCAGTTCCACGCCGGCGACGCCTTCAACGTGATCCCCGAGCGTGTGGAACTGCGCGGCACCCTGCGCTGCTTCGACGAGCCCCTACGCCAGCGCCTTCAACAGCGCTTCAGGGACGTGGTGGACAGCGTGGCGGGCCTGCACGGCCTCCGGGCCGAGCTGGATTACCAGCCGCGCTACCCCGCCACTTTCAACACCCCGGAGCATGCGCAGCGCTGTGCCGACGTGCTCGACGGCCTGCCGGGCATCGCCCGGGTGCATCGCGACCTGGCGCCGAGCATGGCCTCCGAGGACTTCGCCTTCATGCTCAACGAGCGCCCCGGCGCCTACATCTGGCTGGGCAACGGCGAGCGCAGCGCAGCACTGCACAACCCCCATTACGACTTCAACGACGACCTGCTTCCCCTCGGTGTGGCGTACTGGGTCGAGCTGGTCACCTCCCTGCTCGACCGCCACGGCGCCCACCGCTGACCGGAGTGACCCATGATCCAGAGCATTACCGTGATCGGCCTTGGCAACATGGGCCGAGGCATGGCCCTGACCCTGCACCGCGCCGGATTCGAGGTTCAAGGTACCGACATCGCTGAAGCGGCGCGCCAGCGCCTGGAGGCCGACGGCATCGCCACGGCGCCCATGGAATCGCTGGCCGCCACCGACGCCTACCTGCTCTCGCTGCCCACCTCGGCACAGGTTCGCGAGGTGCTGGAGAGCCGCCCCGGTCTGCTGAGCCGGGCACCGGCCGGCAGCCTGGTCGTCGACACCTCGACCAGCGACCCCGCGGAGAGCCGCGAGCTCGCCGCCAAGGTCGCCGACGCCGGCCTGGCGTGGCTGGATGCCCCGGTCAGTGGCGGCCCCAGCGGCGCACACAGCGGCCAGCTCGGCATGCTGATCGGCGGCCAGCCCGAAACGCTCGAACGCGCCCGCCCGCTGCTCGAGGCCCTGGCGGCCCGCATCACCCACGTGGGTGACGCCGGCAGCGGCCACGTGGTCAAGCTCGCCAACAACTTCCTGTGCGCCGCGCACCTGCTGACCACCGCGGAAGCCGTGGCCATGGCCAGCCGCGCCGGGGTCGACCCCGAAGCCTGCCTGCAGGGCCTCAACAGCGGCTCGGGCCGTAGCGCGGTCAGCGAAGTCAACTTCCCCCGCTGGGTGCTCTCCGACAGCTTCGATTCGGGCTTCACCATGGGGCTGATGCGCAAGGATCTGCGTCTGGCGCGCCAGGCCGCCGAAGGCCTGGGCATGCCGGAAGGACTGATGCGCGCCGTGGTCGAGGCCTGGCACGCCGACGAGCCGGCGCTGGACGACAGCGACGACTTCAACCGCATCGTCCGGCGCATGCTGCCGCCGTCCCAACAAGACGCCCCGAATCGCGAAGAAGAGACCCGCTCATGAACGCACTGAATCAGCAAGCCCGCGAGCGGCTGGCCGAGCGGCTCGACGCCTACGGCCTGACCGCCGATGCGCTGGCCGCCAACTGGATCGACGGCCGCTTCGTCGAAGGCCAGGGCGACCCCATCACGCTGATGGATCCGGTCACCGACGCCCCCCTGCTCCGCTATCGCGACGCCGGCGCCGCACGGGTGGAAGCCGCCGGCGAGGCGGCCGAGCGCGCCCAGCGGGAGTGGATGGCGCTCAGCGCCAGCGAGCGGGGCCGGCGCCTCTACCGGGCCGCTACCGGGCTGGATGGCCACGAAGAGCGCCTGGCGGAGCTGGAAAGCCTCATCGCCGGCAAGCCGCAGCGCGACTGCCTCGGCGAGATCGGCAAGGTCCGCGAGATGTTCGAGTACTACGCCGGCTGGTGTGACAAGCAGCACGGCGAGGTCATCGACGTGCCTTCCTCTCATCTCAACTACGTGCAGCGCGTCCCCTTCGGCGTGGTGGGCCAGATCACGCCCTGGAATGCGCCGCTGTTCACCTGCGGCTGGCAGCTGGCTCCCGCGCTGGCGGCCGGCAACGGCGTGGTCCTCAAGCCCTCGGAGCTGACTCCGATCACCTCCGCGATCCTGGCGCGGCTGCTGGAACGCGCCGGCGAGCTGCCGCCGGGACTGATCAACATCGTCAACGGCCTGGGGCCGTCGACCGGCGCGGCGCTGACCTCGCACCCGGCCATCGCCAAGCTGGTCTTCGTCGGCTCGCCCGAGACCGGCCGGCGTATCGCCGAGGCCGGTGCCAGCCGGCTGGTACCCAGTGTGCTCGAGCTGGGCGGCAAGTCGGCCAACATCGTGTTCGCCGATGCCAACCTCGACGATGCCGTGGCCGGCGCCCAGGCGGCGATCTTCGCCGCCGCCGGCCAGAGCTGCGTCGCCGGCTCGCGCCTGCTGCTGCAGGAGAGCGTGGCCGAGGCATTCCTGGCACGTCTCACGCAGGCGGTGAAAGGCATTCGCGTGGGCCTGCCCGACGACCCGGCGACCCGCATGGGGCCGCTGCAGAACGCCACGCAATACCGGCGGGTGCAGCAGCTCATCGAGCAGGCCCTCGCCGAAGGCGCTACCCTGCTGGCGGGTGGCGAGCGCCCCGCAGAGCTTCCCGACGACGCGCAGGGCTACTTCCTGGCGCCGACGATTCTCGGCGACGTCACCCCCGAGATGCGCGTCGCCAACGAAGAGATCTTCGGGCCGGTGCTCTCGGTGCTGACCTTCCGCGACGAAGCACAAGCCATCGCCCTGGCCAACGGCACGCGCTTCGGCCTGGCCGGCGCCGTGTGGAGCCAGGACACCGGCAAGGCCCTGCGCGTCGCTCACCAGCTGCGGGCGGGCACCGTCTGGGTGAACGGCTACAAGAGCATCAACGTGATGTCGCCGTTCGGCGGCTTCGGCGACAGCGGCTACGGCCGCTCCAGCGGGCCGGACGGGCTGCGCGAGTACACCACCACCCGCAGCGTCTGGGTCGAGACGGCGCCACAGGCGAGCGTGACGGCGGGGTACGGCAGCAGCTAGGCCCGGGCAGCAGCTACAAAGGCTCGTGGCGGAAGGCGCTCATCCAATGCTGCAGGTGGCGCAACAGCTGCAGCGCCGCCCTCGGCATGCGCCTTCCCACTCGCGTGACCATGTGCGCATTGGCCTGGCTGAAGTGCCGACCTACCACATCGCGAGCCACCAGGGTGCCCTCTTCCAGCTCCCTGGCGGCCGCGAATCGCGGTAGCAGCGTCACGCTCAGCGCGGCCCGCGCCGAATGCTTCAACACCTCCAGCGAGCCGGTCTGAATGCCGACGAGCGGCCGCTTGCCGGCCTCCTGAAAGGCCATGTCCACCAGTTGCCTGACACCATGTCCCGGATGCCAGAGCGCCAGCGGATAGTCGGCCAGCGCATCCAGGGTGAGCGGTCCCGATGCCTCGACCAGCGGATGCTCAGGCGCCATCAATAGCACCAGCGGCTGGCAGGTGGAGTGCCAGAAACGCAGGTGCGGATGCACCTGCTCGTGGTACATCAGGCCGATGTGCACCTCGTCGTTGACCACCGCCTCGATGATCTGCCGCGTACTGCCGGTATCGACCTCCAGACGGATGCCGCGATGCGCCTCGGTGAACTCGCGCAGCGGATGGTCGATCAAATCGCCCACGAACCCCTCGCCCACGCACAGCGCGATCTGCCCGGTCTCGAGCCGCTGATAGGCATCGAGCTCGTCGCTGAAGCGGCGATCCAGCGCGGTACGCTGCTCGCAGTAGTCCAACAGCATCTCTCCCACCGGCGTGGGACGCACGCCGTCGCGGCGACGCTCCAGCAGCGTGGTGTCCAGCGCCGACTCCAGCAGACCGATCTGCCGGCTGACCGCCGAGGCGGCGATGTCCAGCCGCGCTGCGGCACCCCGCACCGAGCCGGTCTCCACGGTCAGCTGGAAATAGATCAACCGCTGATGGGGGATTTCCATCCTCGCACTCCTCGTGAACGTCGCCCGTGCTCACAGGAAACCGCAACGGCGGTCGTGTTGCCAGCTCGATGCATGCGGGTACGAACCGTCCTCATGCTACGATAGCTCCAGGCTCCCTGGCTGGAGGACACCGTGCCAAGCGCTCCCCGCAAGAAGCTGCCCATCGGCGTACAGACCTTTTCGGACATCCGCACTGGCGGCTACTACTACGTCGACAAGACCGAGCCGATCCACCGCCTTGTGGAAGAGGGCAAGTACTATTTCCTCTCGCGGCCGCGGCGGTTCGGCAAGAGCCTTCTGGTGGACACCCTGCGCTGCCTGTTCGAAGGGCACGAAGCACTGTTCCAGGGGCTCTACATCCACGACAAGTGGGACTGGCAGGCCAAGCACCCGGGATTCGCCTAAGTTTTGCCGATGGCGTGATGCAGAACCGCCCGCAGTTGGACGAGCGCATCCGCGACCAGCTCTTCATCGCCCGCGAGCGGCTCGGCGTACCGCTGCATCGTCAGACCGACATTGCCGGCGAATTCTCCGCGCTGATCCGTGGCGCCCATGAGAAGTACGGCCAGCGCGTGGCGGTGCTGGTGGACGAGTACGACAAGCCCATCCTCGACAACCTGATGGCGCCGGAGCGCGCCCGCGAGCTGCGCGAAGGACTCAAGAACCTCTACAGCGTACTCAAGGACGCCGCCCCCCACCTGGCCTTCGTGCTGCTCACCGGCGTCTCCAAGTTCAGCAAGGTGAGCCTGTTTCCGGGCTCAACAACCTGCGCGACATCACCCTGCTACCGAGCTACGCCAGCATCTGCGGCTATACCGATGCCGATCTCGACACGGTATTCGCCGCCGAACTGCCGGGGCTCGACCGCGACGAGATCCGCCGCTGGTACAACGGCTACCGCTGGGGCGGCCAGGAGGTCACTGCCGTCTACAATCCCTTCGACGTGCTGTTGCTGTTCCAGGATCGTCGCTTCGCGCCGTACTGGTTCGAGAGCGCCACGCCGACCTTTCTCGTCGAGATCCTCAGCCAGCGCGGCGTGTTCACGCCGCAGCTGGAGAGGCTGCAGACCGAAGCCGAGCTGCTCGGCCGCTTCGATGTCGATCACATCGCCACCGAAGCCCTGCTCTTCCAGACCGGCTATCTCACCGTGCACGAGGTGGAAGAGCCGATGACCGGCTACTGGCTCTATACCCTGGGCTATCCCAACCAGGAGGTGGAAACCAGTCTCAACCAGTCGCTGCTGCCCGCGCTGGGCGTGGAAAACGCGCCGCGCGAACGCAAGACGCTCTTCACCCACCTGCACGCCCACGACCTCGCCGGGCTGGAAGCCCACCTCAAGGCGCTCTTCGCCGGCCTGCCCCACGACTGGTACCGCAACAACCCCATCGCCAGATACGAAGGCCACTATGCCAGCGTCTTCTACAGCCACTTTGCCGCCCTCGGCGTGGGCGTGACCGTGGACGACGCCAGCCACCACGGGCGCGTGGACATGACCGTCGATGCCTTCGGCCACCTTTACCTGTTCGAGTTCAAGGTGGTGGAGCAACTTCCCGAAGGCCGCGCCCTACAGCAGATCAAGGCCCGAGGCTATGCCGACAAGTATCGGGGCACAGGCAAGCCGATCCACATGATCGGGGTGGAGTTTTCCCGCGAGGAGCGGCAAATTGTTGCCTTAGATATCGAAACAGAAAGCCCTTTATGACTTGACGAAAACACCCCATAAAAAAAGATAATCAGCACCTATAATACTGGGTAACTATCTCACAGCAGTATAAAATGGATGTGTTTACTACGCGAATATTGTCGGTTTGTTAGCTTAGTTTCTTTCGCGATCCCCGTGAAACAATAGTGCCCATGACGCCCCTTTTCGGCTGCTCTACGCAGATTTATCGGCAGCATGTATAACCTCAGAAAACAAGCTAAATCGTTGCATTATAATGGAAATGCATTTTTCCCACCGGCTATCCGATCTGGGAATTCTAGCTAATACAGGTCACAGCGTTACCGACTAAATTCCGACAACCTTCACCCTGCGAAGCGACACCCCAGCTCTCAAGTGCATACTGCCATAGAGATATTGAGAATAGGTGAGGTTCGATAGTGTCGATGACAATTAACGATCTATCAAAATAGATCAAAATCTCTTATTGATATGCTTTGATAGATCGGCAATTCTTGAGCTGAACCGCACAGCGTGATATACTTTAAAAGATCAGAATTACTACATGATATAGCAAAGTAGATCAAATGAGCTATGTGACGGAAGAACTGGCCGCACGTCTCAAGGCCGCACGAGAAGCTAAAGGGCTCAGCCAGCGGGAGTTGAGCGCGCTTGCCGGCGTGCCGCAGTCGCACATCTCGAAAATAGAAAATAATGCGGTTGACCTGCGCGTCTCAAGCCTTTCTTCCATCGCCCACGCGCTGGATCTGGAATTAATGCTCGTTCCCCGCAAGGCTCTTCCGGCTGTCCAGTCAATCACCCGCAGCGTCGCCAGCGCGCCGGTCATCAACGCGGAAACACAGCGGGAACTCAACCGCATCCGCAAGACGGTCGATGCCCTCGCCTCCCGTGCATCCGGCGCGAACATCGAAAATCTTCAGCGCCGCATCCGTGAGATCACCCAAATCCAGAGCCAGATTGACCCCGAAATTCTGCAAAAGATACGGCGCACCATCGAGGCTATCGAGTCCTCGGGCAGCAATGAGGCCGTCAATCGGGCTGTCGAAAACATCCGCTCTTTGCGTAACCAGCTTGCCCACCGCGCCGCGTCCCATGAGAAGCCGCGCCCGCCAAGGCCGGCCTATAGGCTGGAGGAGGATCAAGATGGCTGATGTCTCTGTCCTTGATGTTCTGCTCTATGGGGAGCCTATAGGCACTCTTACCAATGTCGGTGGAGACCGGACGATTTTTGCCTTCAACGACGCCTATATCGATAACCTTGACAGGCCTACCCTGGGGCTGGCCTTCAAGGACGAATTCGGCGCGCTGCTTACGGAATTCCGCGCCTATCAGAAGCGCGTGATGCCTTTTTTCTCGAACCTTCTGCCTGAAGGCCATCTGCGCAAATACCTTGCGGAGAACGCAGGCGTAAATCCCGAGCGCGAGTTTCATCTACTTTGGGCGCTTGGTCACGACCTGCCCGGTGCAGTCACGATCAAACCCGCTGATGGCGAGGCATGGCCGCCGGCTGGCGGTGAGAGTACCGATGGCGGTGACACCGAGGGCGACCGCCGCGTGAACGCCTTGCGGTTCTCGCTTGCAGGGGTGCAGCTCAAGTTCTCGGCGGTTCTCGCACCGGCAGGCGGCCTGACCATTCCTGCATCCGGCGTAGGTGGCTCATGGATTGTGAAACTCCCATCGCGTGAGTTCGATGGCGTTCCCGAAAACGAGTTTTCGATGATGACGCTCGCGCGCCTCACCGGAATAGATGTCCCGCCGATTGATCTTGTCGATGTCGGCAGCATCAAGAATCTGCCCGAAGGAATCGAGAAGATCGGCCAAAAGGCCTACATTATCGAGCGGTTCGACAGGCTGTCTAACGGCAGCTCCGTCCATACCGAGGATTTCGCGCAGGTCTTCGACGTTTATGCCGAGCAAAAAT
The DNA here is from genome assembly GCF_010994375.1 of Halomonas sp. NO4. Lineage (GTDB taxonomy): Bacteria > Pseudomonadota > Gammaproteobacteria > Pseudomonadales > Halomonadaceae > Halomonas. Next base: position 4,011 of record NZ_WHMA01000045.1, on the reverse strand, counting down.
ACAAAACGGCGACCTTACGCAATATCGCGCAAGTGCTCGCTGCCGAGACCATCGACGCCGATATCGCCGAGTTCATCCGGCGGCTGGTGTTCTGCGTTCTGACCGGAAACGGTGACATGCACATGAAAAACTGGTCGCTCATTTATCCCGACCGGCGAAACGCCGCGCTGGCTCCGGCTTACGATCTTGTCTCGACCATCCCTTATATCCCCAACGACAATATGGGACTCAGGATTAGCCGGACCCGTGCGTTTTCGGAATTGACCAACGACGAGCTTGAGCATTTGGCAGCCAAAGCCGCCATTCCCGAAAAGCTTGCCCTGGATACGGCTCACGAGACTGTCGCACTCTTCCACCAGCACTGGCAGGCCGAGAAGCACAATCTCCCGATAACAAAGCAAGTCCGCGAGGCCATCGAAGCTCATATCAAGAAGCTTCCGATAGCGCGATAAGGGGCTGCCACGATCAAGCGCGAAGCCATCGCAGGGTAGCGGATGTTGGAGAGCCCGAAGCCCTGCCTGCCAGACAGGACTGCGGGACAGCTTAATGAGTTATCCGGCAACTAATGTGGTACGCTTATGTCTTCATAAACGAAAAACGAATAAGAGAAAACGATGCAGGCGCTTGGACTTGGGATAGCTAAATTTAAGACTGGCGACTTGATATTCTTTGCAGGCTCGGGGCGTCGCAGTGCGCTGATCAAGCGATTCACGCGAAGTAAGTGGTCACATATCGGTTTGGTACTGCACCAACTCCTCGTCAGTGTAG
>NZ_WHMA01000045.1:0-3233 GCF_010994375.1 Halomonas sp. NO4 | reverse complement strand
TAGATGTCCTGCTCGGCCGACCAGCGCCGGGAACCGTTGTAGAGCACGATGGGCAGCACCAGTGGCAGCCCCTCACCCGGCGTGGTGACTCGGCTCTTGAGCAGGTGTCGTCTTGCCCAGCTCGCGGGCCATCGGCAGCAGCTTGGGCATGCTCGCGCGATAACGCCGGATACGCGGTCAAACTGTAGAGGTCAAGGCAGAACGAAACGTGCCTGCAGCGTATCCAGAAGATCGAAGGTATCGAAGCATTCGACCCCAAAGTGATCGCAAATATTGGGGACTTTAACCTTTCTACTACCAGGCCCCACTCTCGACTCATGAGTGACGACCTGAGCACCGATCACCTTGGCCTTCGCCACCAACCAAGGGTCGGCTCCATCCAAGAAAGTACCGACATGAGGATCCCGGTACGAGGCATGAGAAGCCACATGCTCGGCAATTTCACCGAAGGCACTTTGCGTTGCCTCATCATCAACGGCCAGAAAGTAATAGCGCCGCTGCTTGGCCCAATGACTCAACTCGTCGTCGCTACTGGTGATCTCATCGTAAACGCTGCGCACACTACCAATCTGCTTTTCTCCATACTGCTGATCCAGCCACTCCCAGAAACCAGGCACCACATGCATGCGGTAATGTAGCAACTTGGCTTGAATGAAGGCATTGGCATCCAGCAGGTATTTCACAATCCGAGCTCCTTGCGAGCAAACTCCTTGAGCCGATGTGGCCTGACTCCAATCAGATGGTAAGCATCACGCAATAGTAGCCGTCCGCTGAGTGCTTCACTCGCCACCGCCTGTGCCAAGCGCCGACTCACACGGCCCGGTACGGCCCGTGTAAAACTGGCCTTCCCTTGCTGTTTACGCTCGCGGTGGGCCTTGAGGCGTTTCGTCACGTAGCGACGATACTCAGACTCCGTGATCTTTCCCAACTCCAATGCCCGCCGAGCAATGACCCATTGGCTGACATGAAAGTGAGCCGCCAGTGGTGGAAGATTGTCTTCCCAACGCTCGGTACTGTACCACAAGGGAGTGAACTCGCCTTCAGGAACCAAGAACTCAGCGGCCACTGCATTGCAAAGTCGCTCGGTGCGCCTGCGGTTGGCCGGATCCACGTCGGAAATTCCGGACTCACCAAGCCATATATGTGCCAGTTCGTGCAGGAGAGTGAACAACCGCGCCTCGGGGACATCTGCCGCATTGATGAAGATCACCGGCGCCAGGTCGTCTGCAATGGCAAAACCGCGAAATTCCTCAACACTGAGCAGCCGACGAGTATTGTTACCCACCATACCGCTGCGCATAACCAAGATGCCCAGCCTCTCGATACGGCGAACCAAGTCTCGAAAATAGTCTTTCCAGCTGCCCCGCTCAGGGTGATGCTGCACTTCGAGCCAATGCCGCATATCGGCCACGATCTCGGCCACCGGCATGGAAACCTTCGCACGCCCTACCACTGCCGCAGGGGGCTCATCCATGGCACGCTGATAATCGCTATACCACTGCTGCCGCCGCAATACATCCCTCAACACATCTTTCAGATCGAGACTGATCTCTCGTGGCCCATGATCCCCCACCGTGCGCAGATCGGGAATCGGCAAATCCTCCTGCGGAGGCTCGCGCAAGAAGAGGTAGCCAAAAGGCACATGAGCATGATGCGCGAATAGTTGAGCCTGCCGGAAGGTAGGCCTGTCTTCCCCAACTTCCCAGGCGTAGATCTTCTCTTCAGACTGCTTTAGCTTCCCTGCCAGTGCAGGCACGCTGAGTCCCGCACGCTCGCGTGCCCAGCTCAGCATACGGGAATTGATCAGTGCCTGCGCCATCGCCTTAACACGCCTTGCATGGTCAAATATACAGTAAGATGGTTTTCAAAGTGTAGCATGCAGCTCCGCCACGCACGCTAGGCGACCTGTACTCTCTCTCAGCCTCAACCATCACCTCGCCCAGCCCCCGGCAAGTCTCGTCGATTTCGGTTTCGGTTTCGGTTTCGGTTTCGGTCAGGGTGGGGTGGCAGAAGCCGCATGCTGGGCAAGGCTCGAAACCGCGGCCACCCTATCTACGCACGAAGAAGAAACTACGCCTTCGGCTGCCGTATCGGTCACTCGCCGAACAGCGCCTCCAGGCTTTCGGCAACCAGGATCTCATCCGTCCAGGCTTCCAGCTGCACCGACTCCGCCGTTTCCAGCTTCGCGTGAACCCACGTCGGCAACTCGCCGAAGCGCTTGGTCAGCAAACGCTGCAAAATGCGCCGGGCTTCTTCCTGGCGACCTTCCTGGCGACCTTCCTGGCGACCTTCCTGGCGACCTTCCTGGCGCTCTTTCTTCACCAAGTTCTCTAAGTTCTCTGCCAACATCGCTTTGTCCTCCACCAGGCTTTCGAGCCGATCCAGGTCGATACCGGCCTCGAGTCGATGCAAATGGCGCTTGAGCCAGCGGGTGATGATCCGGTCGATACGTTCCTTGTTGGGATCGGCCTGGATGATCGCCACGATCCGGTTCACCGCTTGCTGCAATGCTTCCCAGCTCTGGCCGGCGTTCTCCACGCCGAACACGCCGCTCAGCGGGCTCTGGCGCAGCCCCAGCTCCTCATCAGTGTAACGCCCTTCGTCAATCAGGTAGTAGCGCAGGTGCGGCTGGTAGACCTGCAGAAAACTCGGCGGTTCCGGACGGGTCATGGAATAGATGTCCTGCTCGGCCGACCAGCGCCGGGAACCGTTGTAGAGCACGATGGGCAGCACCGGTGGCAAGCCCTCACCCGGGCGTGGTGACTCGGCTCTTGAGCAGGTGATCGTAGAAACAGGCCACGTAGTGCAGCAGCCGGATGGGCATGGTGTGATCCACCGAGGACTGGAACTCCAGCAAGATGTACAGGAAAACCCGCTGGGTCACGCCCTGCCAGGTGATCTCCACCGACCACACCACATCTTCGAACTTCTCTTCGAACAACGGCGTGATGTAGTTGCCGCTGTGATTCGTCAGCGTCGAGAAATCCATCAGCGCCGAGATCTCGGCCGGCGCGAAGCCCTCGATGAGTTGCTGCACGAACTCCGGGTGGCTGAACAGCTCCTTGTAACCCGTATCATGATAGTTGGCCAGGCTCCGCTCCCCGACCGTATGGCGATAGCCTACCACGTCTACCAGGCGCCCTCGGCACGGGCTATGCCCCGCCGACTGCGCCGCGATGCCTGTCAAGCTTGTTGGAACCTGGAGTCAGGCGGCTTCTAATCGCTGATCGCGT
>NZ_WHMA01000044.1 GCF_010994375.1 Halomonas sp. NO4 | reverse complement strand
CGCCCCACATCGTTCAGAGTCTAACAGCCGCTGATACTCCAACTAGCTTGACAGTGGGGGCTGGCGCCGCCAGGCGGTTTGGCGTTGCAGCTCCTGGTAGGCAGCGGTGGAGAGGCCGAAGACGAACATGCCGTAGGTCATCATCATGGATGGAGCCCTCAGTCGATGTCGTGGAATGCTGAGCGGCGGAGGGCGGCGGTATCCCGCTCGGCGCCGGCCAGGGCGCGCTGTACCTCGGCGGCGACGTAGCGGGCCAGGGCCTGCTCGCCCATGCCGGGGCTGGCGTTGACCTCGATTTTGATGCCGCCCTGGATGGTGATGCCGCCTCCACCGTGGGCTTGCAGCGGCGGCCGGGTGTCGATGGGTACGTCCGCCGCGGCGGGCAGGGTGGCGGTGCCGCCGATGGCGTCTTTCAGCGCGTTCCACTTCTCGTCGATGCCGTTGACGAGCCCCTCGACCAGGTTGCCACCGAAGTCTTCGAAGACCTTGGTGGGCGAGTTGATGCCGAGCCTCTCCTTGAACCAGCCGGTTACGCCGCTGGCCATGTTGCCGATCGTGTCCTTCAGCGCTTGCCACTTGGCATCAATGCCGCCGATCAGACCGTCGACGATGAAGGTACCCAGCGAGGTGAAGCCCTTGGGGATCTCCACGCCGAGCAGCTCGAGGGCGGTGCTGATGCCGCGCCACAGCACGCCCAGCGGCGACCAGTCGAGCAGCAGGCGGGTGATGCCGCCGATGTTGTCGGCCATGGTGCGGGCCATGCGGGCGTTCTCGCCGTAGTTTTCGCCCAGGGCCTGGACGATCTCGTCGAGCTGCCCCTCGCCCATGGCGTTGACCAGTTCAGCCATGCCGGAGCCGGCTTCGGCACCGAAGATGTCCTGCAGGATGGCCTTGCGCTCGACGTTGCCGAGCTCGGCGGTGGAGGCGTTGATGTCGCGCAGGATCTCGGGCAGGGCGCGCATGTTGCCCTGGGCGTCAGCGATCTCCAGGCCGATGGGGGGTGGTGAGGATGTCACGGACGCTCTGACGGATGTGCTCAAGGCGGTCCAGGGGGCGGCCGGTGGTGGCGTTCATGCCGGTCATTGCACGGGCCCTCCGCTCTGGCTGCTGCCGGGCACCACGCCGCTGTGCGGGTGGTCGTGGCCGACACGTTCACGCCGTTGTGGGTGAGCTCGCCGCCCTGCTGGGCGTAGCTGCCCTGGCGGGCCATGTCGCCCTGGTGGTCGATGTCGCCGAGCCAGGCGGTGCCGCCCGGCGCTTCGATCTCGATGCGGCCGGGCAACTTGATGCGCAGCACGCTGTTTTCGTGGTCGTACTCGAATAGGCCGCCATCGGGGAACAGGCGGCGGCACAGCGTGGCGAGATCCGCCGTGGCGGGGTGGGCGCTGGAGAACAGGCCGGCCAGCACCACGGCGCCGGCGGGGTCGCCGCCCGGGGAGAGGAGCACCACCTGCTCGCCCACGGTGGGCGGGTCCCAGTCGCGGGTGGTGCCGGGGCGGCATTCGATCCACGGCCGCCAGGCGGTGAGCAGCTTGCCGGCGCGCACGCGAACGCGCGCGGCCCGGTGATCCACCTCGGCAATGGTGCCCAGGCGGATGAGGTTGTGGATCAGGCGCAGGAGCTCGGCGGTGCCGTGCAGGGGGCGTTGGTTCATGCCGCCGATGGTTGCGCGGCCCTGGGCGAGTGGCGAGCGGGGGGCGTTGTGGATGGTGGGTTTACAACCGGGAGGGTCGTCGCTGAGTCGAGGGCGCCAGGGGTAGGGAACTTGTCTCGTCTCGATGCTGTAAATACAATGTCTTTACAGGGAGGTCGAATGGACATCCATTTTCAATACCGTGGCACGACGTTCGTCTGGAACGCCGCCAAGGCCAGCAGCAACCTGAATAAGCATGGCGTGAGCTTCGAGGAGGCGGCGACGGTGTTCGACGATCCGCTGCTGGTGGTGCAGGACGCGTCGCGCAACGATCAGCCACGCGATGCCGTGATCGGCTTCGACGTTCACACGCGGCTGCTGTTCGTGGTGTATGTCGAAATTCAGGAAAGCGGTCTGCGCATCGTTTCGGCGCGCCGGGCCACGCGAAGAGAGGAGGCGATCTATGCTCGATGACACACTGAAAAAGCGCCTGGCGAAGGACCGCCCCATGACGACCGTGACCCTGCGGATGCCAGTCGATGTGGTGGAGTCGCTGAAGGAAATTGCGCCGCTGAAAGGGTTTCAGGGGTACCAGACGCTGCTGAAGGCGTACGTCAGCGAGGGGCTGCGCCGTGATGAGGCGCAGTATCTCGACGACGGCGTGCAGCGGCTGGTCGAGGCGTTGAAGGCCCGCGGTGTGGCGCCCGAGCTCATCGAACGGGCCGTGAACGACATGAACCAGGCGCATTGAGGCTATGGGGGAAGGCTGCGACACCCGGAAAGATATCGACGACATCTAGGCGGCGGATGCGATTCACGCCCGCGTCGATGCGGGCGAGGAGACCTTTCCGTCCCGTGTCGTCGAAGCGTTGCTCGACGGCACGGCGCCGGTGCGGGTGTTCCGCGAGTATCGCGGGCTGTGCGCGGGCGAACTCGCCGAGAGGGCGGGCATCAGTCAGGGCTATCTGTCGGAGATCGAGGCCGGCAAGAAGACCGGCTCCCTGGGCGTGTTGAAGCGCATCGCCGACGCGTTGAACGTGGAGCTGAGCGACCTGACGTGATCGGCGTCAGCCCTCCGGTACGTCCAGGTGCTGTAGCACCGAGTCCTGGAACAGTCGGTGGTCTTCGGCGCTGAAGCCGACCAGGATGCGTTCGGGGGAGTCGACCCGAGGGCCGTCGCGATCGACCTTGGCTCGCAGGCCCTTCTGGTGCACGCGGGCGATGCGTGTCACGCGGCCTACGAACCCCACTTCGGCGCCCTCGAGGCTGCCGCTGAAGTCGGTGACCACCAGCTGGGCGTCGACGCGATACTCGTGGCTGAGGTGTCGGCCGCGGTGGAAGCGGATGATGCCATCCTGCACGAACGTCAGCAGCCGCTCGGGGCCGCGCTTCAATTCGGGCACGGCACCCAGCATATGAGCGCGCAGGGATTGGAGCTTGTTCATCGGCGTTTCTCCAGGGCCTCGACCAGTCCGTTGTGGCGCGTGGCGCAGTGGTGATGCTCCCTGGCCCAGCTGCGCATGGTGAGCGCGACATCGCCGCCGGTGCCGCCAGTCAGCCTCGGCAGCTCGGTCGGGCATGACGTCATCAGGCTCTGCTGTATCGGGCCGGGTGCCGGCGGCGGCGATAGGTGAGCAGACGGGCGATGATGATCAAGGCGGCGGGCAGGGCGATCAGGTCGGCGGCGCTCATTTGTTGCCTCCCAGCCAGGCCTTGAGATCCATTGTCTTGACGCCCTCGATGGCCCGCCCAGGTAGCCGATCAGGAAGGAGATAACCAGGTAGGCAAGGCGGGTAGACTCGGCCGAGGCGCCTTCGATCGTCGTAGTGCGTCCATCGCTCTGTGCGCTCGCCTGCCGGCCGCTGCCGCTCCTTCCTGCGGCTCGATCCGCGAACGCGCCGCAGGCTGCCAGCCTGGCCCCTCACCACCCCCGGCAGCGCCCCGCCGGGCACCGTCGACACCCCGCCCTGCCTACGCGCTAAACGTGTCGGTTTTCATGCACTCGTGCGCCCCGGCTCCAAGACCCTCCGTGACTGGGCTCGGGCAGCGCTGAGAGGCGCTTTCCGGCCATACGTTTTCATGCAGTTTTCTGCACTTATGCACAGGCGGTTGGTCTGGGCCGGGGAACTGACGCAAAGAGCCGGCTGCGATCGGCAGCCGGCTCTCTCGAGGTGTGACATTTTTGGTATTCGGCGCTGTCAAAGCTCGTGGTTATCGACCTTTCCTTCAATCCATCATGGGCGCCACGGCGAAGGTGCGGTCGAGCTGAGGCATCGGCATCCGGGGTTGTGCGGTTAAAGGGGGCGATAGTCTACCAGCCGATCGGGCGGCCTTCAGCCTTGCGCGCCATTGGTGCCGGGAGCCGTGTGCCGCGCGGGGCAGGGTGTTAGGCTGGAAGCCCATCGCAAGGGCTGGAGGGTCGGCATGAAGGCAAGGACGATGGCGTGCTGGGCAGCGCTGCTGTGGCTGGCAGGCTGTAACGGGGGCGAAGAGACCGCGCCCAACGAGACGGAGCGTCTGGGTGGTGTGGCACAGCCCGAAGCCGAGCCGGCGCCCGACGAGGCAGAGCGGGCGGAACCCCCGGCCGTGGCGCCGTTCTCCGAACCGGCCCGGATCGATACCACGGCCTCGCTGCGCCCCGATCGGCGGTTGAGGGTGCAGGGCGAGACCAACCTGCCCGAGGGGGCACAGCTGCGGATCGTGGTGGAGCGCGAGGCGAGCGGTGTGCGCTGGCAGTCGCGCACGGCGGTGGCATCGGGGCGCTTCGCCGTGGGCCCCTTGGGGCCGGGGAGCGGCTTTCCGGATGGCAGCTACACCATTCGCGTCAATCTGCAAGAATCCACCGTCCAGCCCGAAGCGGTCAGGGCCCGTATCGGTGAGGAGGGCGAGCACCTCAGCGGCCCCCTGGTGACGACCTCGCGCCACGGGCTGGGGCAGGTGGTCAGCTACTCCGAGCGCTACCTCATCGGCAGCGAACCGAGTCGCACCACCGACCAGGTCGAGGTCCTGGAAGTCGAGTGAGCCGACTCAGGGCCGCTCGGGTCGCCAGCGGGTGAGCAGTTTGCCCACCACCCGTTCGCTTTCCTCGAGGGGGCGTGCGGCGCTGTGTTCGCTGCGCCGCTGCAGCCTGCCCTGATCGTCGCGCTCCAGGTGAGCGATGCTCAGGCCGTCGGCGTCCTCGACGAGATAGCGCCCGGCGTGGTCGAACACCTCGGTGGGGCCTACGGCGGCGAGGTCGCCGGCGTCCAGGAAGTCGAACCGCTCGCCCGGGGCCGGGGTGATCAGGTAGCAGTCGCCTCCCCAGTCGCTGTCGATGAGCAACTCGCCCGGAAAGGTGATGCGGTGTGTCTTGGGGTTGAGCCAGGGGGCCGGCGGCTTGCCGGTCAGGTATAGCGGGGCGATGCGGGCGGCCTCGTCGCCTTCCAGAAGCTGGCTCAGGGGGCACTGCAGGGCCTCCGCCAGCGCGACCAGGCGTTCGTGGCCGATCTGCTTGATGGCGCCGGATTCCCAATAGGAGATCGTCACGTCGGACACCCCGACCTTGCGGGCCAGCGCTGCCTTGTTGAGGTTGGCTTTCTGCCGTAACTGCTTGATGCGTGGGCCCAGTGAGTCCATCTTGTCTTCCTGCCGGCAAGTGGTTATCGGGGAGAGGGATCGTCGATGATCCGTTGGTGCTGTGCAAATATGGCGCATCAACGATAAAACAACCTTTCGGGGCTGTCATTTCCCTCGGCTTCGCTGATGCGCTAGGTGCCGCGCCGCCCGGAGGCCGGGATCGAAGGCGGCCTTGGATGCCCAAGTTCGAGCGGGATGCCGGGCACCCGGAAACCCTCTACGTTTCTTGTACATAAGTATAGCATTGTGAAAGAGGGTTGTGCCCGTGAATGATGCCGGGCGGCTGCCGCTTGTCGGTCAGGTGCGTATAATGCGCCCAACCGCCCTGGCGACAGGGCCCGATTCCACCGACTGGACCAAGGACGACATGACCGTACGCACTCGTATTGCGCCGTCTCCGACCGGCGATCCCCACGTCGGGACCGCCTATATCGCCCTGTTCAACCTCTGCTTCGCTCGCCAGCACGGTGGCCAGTTCATCCTGCGCATCGAGGACACCGACCAAGTTCGTTCGACTGCCGAGTCCGAGCAGATGATCCTCGATTCGCTGCGCTGGCTGGGGCTCACCTGGGACGAGGGCCCGGACGTGGGTGGGCCTCACGGCCCTTACCGCCAGAGCGAGCGCGGTGACCTCTACGCCGAGTATGCCCGCCAGCTGATCGAGGCCGGTCATGCCTTCCGCTGCTACCGCACCGCCGAGGAGCTGGACGAACTGCGCGAGGCGCGCAAGGCGGCCGGTATGCATCTGGCGCTCAAGCCCGCCGACTTGGCGCTGCCGGCCGAGGAGCAGGCGCGCCGTGAGCGCGAGGGCTGGTCCCACGTGGTGCGCATGAAGGTGCCCGCCAGCGGGACCTGCGTGATCGACGACATGCTGCGTGGCCCCATCGAGGTCGACTGGGCCCAGGTGGATGCCCAGATCCTGCTCAAGTCCGATGGCATGCCCACTTACCATCTGGCCAACGTGGTCGACGACCACCTGATGGGCATCACCCATGTGCTGCGCGGCGAGGAGTGGATCAACTCGGCGCCCAAGCACCAGCTGCTGTATGAGTACTTCGGCTGGCAGATGCCGGTGCTGTGCCACATGCCGCTGCTGCGCAACCCCGACAAGTCGAAGCTCTCCAAGCGCAAGAATCCGACCTCCATCAACTATTACCGGCGCATGGGCTATCTGCCCCAGGCGGTGACCAACTACCTGGGTCGCATGGGCTGGTCGATGCCCGACGAACGCGAGAAGTTCAGCCTCGACGAGATGATGGCGCACTTCGACATCCAGCGCGTATCGCTGGGCGGTCCGGTGTTCGACCTGGACAAGCTCACCTGGCTCAACGGCCTCTACATCCGCGAAGATCTCGACGATGCCGCCTTCCTCAGAGCGCTGATGGAGTGGGCCTTCAACGAGGAGTATGTCTCCCAGATCCTGCCTCAGGTGCGCACCCGGGTGGAGACGCTCTCCCAGGTGGCGCCGCTCGCCGGCCACTTCTTTGCCGGACTGCCGGCCATCGAGGAGCGCGACTTCGACGGCGTCAAGCTCGGGCGCGAGGACCTGCTCAAGCTGCTGCAGTTCCTGGTGTGGCGCTTCGAGGCCGTGCCGGCCTGGCACAAGGAGGTCCTGCTGGCCGAGGTGAAGGCGCTGGCCGGGCATTTCCAGCTCAAGATGAAGGAGTTCCTGGCCCCGGTCTTCATCGCGATCACTGGCTCCTCGTCGAGCACCTCGGTGATGGATGCCATGGCGATTCTCGGCTCCGACATGACCCGGGCCCGCCTGCGCCACGCCATCGAGGTGCTCGGCGGCGTCTCCAAGAAACAGGCCAAGCGCTTCGAGAAGGAGTATCGCGAGCTGCAATAAAGGCCAGAAAAGCGCGATCTCTTGTTGACGAAGGCGGGGTGAATCAGTAGTATACGCCCCGTCTTCGCGAGTACGGGGCCTTAGCTCAGCTGGGAGAGCGCGACACTGGCAGTGTCGAGGTCAGCGGTTCGATCCCGCTAGGCTCCACCATCCTGCCCGCGAACACTTGCGTCCCATTCGTCTAGTGGTCCAGGACACCGCCCTTTCACGGCGGGAACAGGGGTTCGAACCCCCTATGGGACGCCACTTCCATCTTCTCCCCCTCGCAGGCCGTTCGGCCGCGATGATCGGACGCCATCAGGCGTCTTTTTTCGTTGTCGCCCTTCTCGAGTCGACCTGCTTCCCGGTGCGTGGAAAAGGCATTGAAGTGCTGTGTCAGCAGCGTTTCGGGGTTGACTTGTCCACGTGGGTCGCGTTCCGGTTGGGCCATGGCGAGGGGCGGTGCGTAACTTGCCGTGTTACCGGGCTTTTGGATAAAAGTGTTTTTATTCAATGAGTTATACTTGATCAAAAAGTGATCAATTTAAGGGCAGCCCGCTGCCCATGGCGATTCCGCGACCTTTTCGAGTGGTTGTGAACAGGGTTATCCACAGAATGTGTGGAAAACGCCCGACGCCCGTGGGAGGGAGGGTTCTCATGCTTGCGGAATGGTCACTGTCACGCTTGGTGATGATCTTTCTACTACCTTCGTGCGCAGACCCTGGCCAGGTGACGGCCGTGGCAACGCCGCCCCTTTCGCCCGGGACGCTCGAGGTGGCGGAGGCGTTAGCCCATCTCGTTCGGGCGTGCAGGGCGGTGGCGACATGGCGTGGCCCCGAATGCAGAAAGCCGCCCATAGGCGGCTTTCTGCATAGGGTGCGGCGTGGCCGCGGCCTGCCGCCTTACTTGGCAGGGTAGTCGCGCTGGGCGTGGCCGATGTAGAGCTGGCGCGGACGGCCGATCTTGTAGCTCTCGCTGATCATTTCGTGCCAGTGGGAAATCCAGCCGATCGTGCGGGACACGGCGAAGATTACCGTGAACATATTCTTCGGGATGCCCATGGCCTTGAGGATGATGCCGGAGTAGAAGTCGACGTTGGGGTAGAGCTTGCGCTCGATGAAGTACTCGTCCTCCAGGGCGATCTGCTCCAGGCGCTTGGCGATCTTGAGCTGCGGGTCGTCGGCCATGCCCAGCTCGGCCAGCACTTCGTCGCAGGTCTCCTTCATGACCTTGGCGCGGGGGTCGAAGTTGCGATACACGCGGTGGCCGAAGCCCATCAGCTTGAAGGGGTCGTCCTTGTCCTTGGCGCGGTCGATGAAGCGCTGGATGTTCTCTTCGGACTCGTCGCCGATCTCGTCGAGCATGTTGAGCACGGCCTCGTTGGCACCGCCGTGGGCCGGTCCCCACAGCGCGGCGATGCCGGCGCTGATGCAGGCGAAGGGGTTGGCACCGGTGGAGCCCGCCAGGCGCACCGTTGAAGTGGAGGCGTTCTGCTCGTGATCCGCGTGGAGCATGAAGATACGGTCCATGGCCTTGGCGTAGACCGGATTGATCTTGTACTCCTCGCAGGGGTTGCTGAACATCATGTAGAGGAAGTTCTCTGCATAGTTCAGGTCGTTGCGCGGGTAGTTGAACGGCTGGCCGATGTTGTACTTGTAGGACATCGCCGCGATGGTCGGCATCTTGGCGATCAGGCGGATCGCACTGATCTCGCGGTCTTCTTGCTTGGTGATGTCCAGGTGGTCGTGATAGAAGGCCGCCAGGCCGCCGACCACGCCACACAGGATCGACATCGGGTGGGCATCGCGCCGGAAGCCCTTGAAGAAGTTGTGGATCTGGTCGTGGACCATGGTGTGATTGGTGATCCGCGCCTTGAAGTCCTCGTACTGGGCATCGTCGGGCAGCTCGCCGAACAGCAGCAGGTAGCAGAGCTCGACGTGATTGGACGCCTTGGCCAGTTGGTCGATGGGGTAGCCGCGGTGCAGCAGCACCCCCTTGCCACCATCGATATAGGTGATGGCGGACTGGCAAGAGGAGGTCGCCATGAAGCCGGGGTCGTAGGTGAACAGGCCTTCGGCGCCGAGTCCGCGCACATCGACCACGTCAGGCCCCAGGGAACCTGAGTAGACCGGCAGCTCGATCGTCTTGTCCAGGCCGTCTACCGTCAGTGTCGCTTTCCTGTCAGCCATGATGGCCTCCTCTCGTCGTCGAATGAAATCGTTAAGTCGTTATTTCGCAAACGGTGTTTCCAACTGCTCGGGTCGTCCACAACACGGCCCGCGAAAAAAGGTTCGCCCACTATAGAAGCGTTCCCGGGATTGTCAATTAGCCCATCGCGACGCAATAATTGTACAATTAGCTAGATAGCGTACAGCTTTGTGCTCAGGGAATGGTGCTCTGCACCATAGAGGAAGCGCGCTGGCGCGGGCACTGTCAAGGGCCGCTGCCAAGCGGGGCAGCGGCCAGGTGTCGGGCTTGCACCATGGTCGAGTCCGGCAGTGGTTCATTTGTCACTGGGGGTTCATGTCCCTATAATCCTCTCCGCGCGACTGGCAGGTACTCGTTGTCATGCCCGTCACGGCAGCGGCGAGCCCCCTACCTCAAACCACCGCTTGCTTCACCCCGGTCAGCCAGCCGGAGGCCGCAATCGAAGCGAGCCAAGAGAGTGTGTATAGAGCCGTGAATAGCAAACGACCCGTCAACCTAGATCTCAGCACGATACATTTCCCACTTCCCGCCTTGACGTCGATCGCCCACCGCATCACCGGCGTCATCCTCTTCATCGGCCTCATCTTCACCTTCTGGGCCTTCGATGCCTCGCTGTCTTCCCCCGCTGGCTTTGCGGCCGTAAGCGACGCCCTGGCCAATAACTTTCTGGTCAAGCTGATCGCCTGGGGGCTGCTGTCAGCCCTGGCCTTTCACCTGGTGGCCGGCGTCAAGCACCTGCTGATGGACATGAACATCGGCGTGACCCTCGAAGGGGGCGTCAAGAAGGCGCAGATCACCGTGGTGGTGAGTGCCGTCCTGATCATTCTGGCAGGAGTCTGGGTATGGTAACCAATATCACCAATCTGGGTCGCAGCGGCCTGTCAGACTGGCTCATCCAGCGTGTCTCGGCTGTCATCCTGGCCCTCTACACGCTGTTCATCGTTCTCTATCTACTCTTCAATCCGGGACTCGACTACGCCACCTGGAGCGGGCTCTTCGCCCAGACCTGGATGCGTATCTTCACACTGCTGGCGTTGATCTCCATCGCGGCACATGCCTGGGTCGGGCTGTGGACCGTGACCACGGATTATCTCAAGTCGACCGGCGTGCGCGTCGGCGCCCAGATCGTCATCATCCTGGCCATTTTCGTGTTCCTGGTCTGGGGTATTCAAGTGCTGTGGGGGGCCTGATAGATGTCCAATATGCGTAGTCTGACATTCGACGCCATCATCATCGGCGGCGGGGGCTCCGGCCTGCGTGCCGCCCTGGAGCTGGCCAAGTCCGGCAAGAAGACCGCCGTGCTCTCCAAGGTCTTCCCGACCCGCTCGCACACCGTCTCCGCCCAAGGCGGCATCACCTGTGCCATCGCCTCCGCCGACCCCAACGACGACTGGCGCTGGCACATGTACGACACCGTCAAGGGCGGTGACTACATCACCGACCAGGACGCCGCGGAGTACATGTGCTCCGAGGGTCCCAAGGCGGTGTTCGAGCTCGAGCACATGGGCCTGCCGTTCTCGCGCTTCGACAACGGTCGCATCTACCAGCGCCCCTTCGGCGGCCAGTCCAAGAACTTCGGCGAGGGCGGCCAGGCAGCGCGCACCTGCGCGGCGGCCGACCGTACCGGTCACGCCCTGCTGCACACCCTCTACCAGAACAACCTCAAGAACAACACCACCTTCCTCAACGAGTGGTTTGCCGTCGACCTGGTGAAGAACGCCAACGGCGACGTGGTGGGTTGCATCGCCATGGACATCGAGACCGGCGAAGTGGTGCACGTCAAGTCCAAGGCCACGGTGCTGGCCACCGGCGGGGCGGGGCGCATCTACGCTTCCACCACCAACGCCTTGATCAACACCGGTGACGGCATCGGCATGGCGCTGCGCGCCGGTTTCCCCATGCAGGACATGGAGATGTGGCAGTTCCACCCCACCGGCATCTACGGCGCTGGGGTGCTGGTCACCGAGGGCTGTCGCGGCGAGGGTGGCTACCTGATCAACAAGGACGGCGAGCGTTTCATGGAGCGCTATGCCCCCAACGCCAAGGACCTGGCCGGTCGCGACGTGGTGGCGCGCTCCATGGTCATGGAGATCCTCGAAGGGCGCGGCTGCGGCGAGAACGGCGACCACGTCTACCTCAAGCTCGACCACCTCGGTGAGGAGGTGCTCAACAAGCGCCTGCCGGGCATCAGTGAGCTCTCCAAGATCTTCGCCCACGCCGACCCGGTCAAGGCGCCGATCCCGGTGGTGCCGACCTGCCACTACATGATGGGGGGCGTGCCCACCAACGTGCACGGCCAGGCGATCATGCAGGACGCCAAGGGCAAGGACCAGATCATCAACGGGCTGTTCGCCTGCGGCGAGGCGGCCTGCGTGTCGGTGCACGGTGCCAACCGCCTGGGCGGCAACTCGCTGCTCGACCTGGTGGTGTTCGGTCGCGCGGCGGGCATTTTCATCGAGAGCGCGCTCAACGAGGGCATCGACTACCTCGACGCCTCCGAGTCCGACGTCGACACCGCCATGAAGCGCATCACCCGCTGGAACGAGTCCACCGGCGGCGAGTCGGTGGCCGACCTGAAGGCCGAGCTGCAGGGCATCATGCAGAACAGCTTCGGCGTCTTCCGTCAGGAGGACAACATGCAGAAGGGCGTGGGCCAGCTGGCCGAGCTGCGCGAGCGGATCGCTAACGCCCACCTGGCCGACAAGTCTGGCGCCTTCAACACGGCGCGGGTCGAGGCGCTGGAGCTCGACAACCTGATGGAAGTGGCCGAGGCCACCGCCATCGCCGCCCTGGATCGCAAGGAGAGCCGTGGTGCTCACTCGCGCTACGACTACCCGGACCGCGATGACGTCAATTGGCTGAAGCACTCCATGTACTTCCCGGCCGAGAAGAAAGTCGGCAAGCGCGACGTGAACTTCAAGCCGAAGACCGTCGACACCTTCGAGCCGAAAGTCCGCACCTACTGAGGGGGAGTCACGATGTCCATGCTTCAGGTAGCCATCTACCGCTACAACCCGGAAACCGACTCCGCACCCTACATGCAGGAGTACCAGGTGGACACCCAGGGCCGCGACCTCATGGTCCTCAACGTCCTGGAAATGCTCAAGGCCCAGGACACCACCCTGGCCTACCGTCGCAGCTGCCGCGAAGGCGTGTGCGGCTCCGACGGCATGAACATGAACGGCAAGAACGGCCTGGCCTGCATCACCTCGCTCTCCGAGGTGGTCAAGGGGGGCAAGCTTACCCTGCGGCCGCTGCCCGGCCTGCCGGTGATTCGTGACCTGGTGGTCGACATGGCGCTGTTCTACCAGCAGTACGAGCGCATTCAGCCCTACCTGCAGAACGACGAGCCGGCACCGGCCATCGAGCGCCTGCAGTCGCCGGAAGAGCGCGACAAGCTCGACGGCCTCTACGAGTGCATCCTGTGCGCCTGCTGTTCCACCGCCTGCCCGTCGTTCTGGTGGAACCCGGACAAGTTCGTGGGGCCGGCCGGCCTGCTCCAGGCCTACCGCTTCCTGGCGGACTCCCGCGACACGGCCACGCGCGAGCGCCTGGCCGATCTCGAGGACCCGTTCAGCGTGTTCCGCTGCCGCGGCATCATGAACTGCGTGGCGGTGTGCCCCAAGGGGCTCAACCCGACCCGCGCGATCGGCAAGATCCGCGAGATGCTGCTCGCCGATGCCACTTAAATCGTGGCGCCCGGCTTGCTATCATGGCAACCGGTTTTGCGGCCGCGACAACCTGTCGCGGCCGGCGTGCGAGCAGCAAGACAAGAGCCGGTGCCCTGGGTACCGGCTCTTGACCATGCAGAATTCATGGTCTCGGCTCCTTAGGGCCCGAGACGCCGGCGATGAAGACGCCCCACCGGCAGGGCACCACCCAGGCCGCCGCGGCTGGGCCGTGACGGCGCCGACTACACCCCATCAGTGCAGGGTGACCGAGAGATGCAACAAGGCATAATGGAGTTGATGTGGAGTAGCTCCCACGTGAGCGGCAGCAACGTTCACTATGTGGAAGCCCTCTACGAGCAATACCTCGCCGACCCCGGTTCCGTCCCCGACGAGTGGCGAACCTACTTCGATCAGCTGCCGAACCCCGATGGCAGTGCCTCCCAGGATGTTCCCCTGAGCCCCATCCGCGAGCAGTTCCACCAGCTGGCCCGCGCGCGCCGCGGCACCACGGCTCCGGCCGCCGATGCCGGCGAGAACCGCAAGCAGGTCAAGGTGCTGCAGCTGATCAACGCCTACCGCTTCCGGGGTCACCAGAAGGCCAACATCGACCCGCTCGGCCTGCGCAGCCAGACCCCCATTCCCGATCTCGACCTCTCCTTCCACCAGTTGGGCAAGGATGACCTGGAGACCGAGTTCCAGACCGGCTCCTTCTTCCTGGGGATGGACAGGGCGCCGCTGCGCGAGATCGTCGACGCGCTGGAGCAGACCTACTGTCGCTCCATCGGCTGCGAGATCATGCATATCGTCGACACCGAAGAGAAGCGCTGGCTGCAGCAGCGTTTCGAATCGGTGCGCTCGGCGCCCAAGTACAGCAACGAGGTGCGCAAGCACCTGCTGGAGCGCCTGACCGCGGCCGAGGGGCTGGAGAACTACCTGGCCTCCAAGTACCCCGGCACCAAGCGCTTCGGCCTGGAGGGGGGCGAGACCTTCATCCCCATGATGGACGAGCTGATCCAGCGCGCCGGCGGCTACGGCACCAAGGAAGTGGTCATCGGCATGGCCCACCGCGGCCGTCTCAACCTGCTGGTCAATATCCTCGGCAAGAACCCCTCCGAACTGATCGACGAGTTCGACGGCAAGAAAGTCGTCGAGCGGGGCTCCGGTGACGTCAAGTATCACCAGGGCTTCAGCTCCAACGTCATGACCCCGGGTGGCGAGGTGCACCTGGCGCTGGCCTTCAACCCCTCGCACCTGGAGATCGTCGCCCCGGTGGTCGAGGGCTCGGTACGCGCCCGCCAGGATCGCCGCGACGACTCGGCCGGCGACAAGGTGCTGCCGATCAACGTGCACGGCGATGCCGCCTTCGCCGGTCAGGGCGTGGTCATGGAGACCTTCCAGATGTCCCAGACCCGCGCCTACAAGACGGGCGGCACGCTGCACATCGTCATCAACAACCAGGTCGGCTTCACCACCTCGCATCCGCAGGACACCCGTTCCACGGAGTACTGCACCGACATTGCCAAGATGGTTCAGGCGCCGATCTTCCATGTCAATGGCGACGACCCGGATGCGGTGCTGCATGCCACCCAGGTGGCGCTCGACTACCGTCAGCAGTTCCACAAGGACGTGGTGATCGATCTGGTGTGCTATCGCCGCCGTGGCCACAACGAGGCCGACGAGCCCTCCGGCACCCAGCCGATGATGTACCGCAAGATCAAGGAGCACCCCTCCTCGCGTATTCTCTACGCCCAGCGGTTGGTGGAGCAGGGAGTGCTCTCCGAGGAAGAGGCCAAGGCGATGGTCGAGACCTATCGCGAGGACCTGATGGCCGGCAACCACGTGGCCAATGCCCTGGTTCAGGAGCCCAACAAGTCCCTGTTCGTCGACTGGTCGCCCTACCTGGGCCACGAGTGGTCAGGCTACGCCGACACCACCGTGGACATGAAGCGTCTGCAGCGCCTGGCGGCGCGCATGTGCGAGATTCCCGACGGCGTCGAAGTGCAGCGCCAGGTGGCCAAGATCTACGAGGATCGCCGCAAGATGCAGGCCGGCGGCATGGCCCTCAACTGGGGTTTCGCCGAGACCCTGGCCTACGCCACCCTGGTCGACGAGGGGCATCCGGTGCGCCTCACCGGCCAGGACATCGGGCGCGGTACCTTCTCGCACCGCCATGCCGTGGTGCACAACCAGAAGGACGGCACCACCTACGTCCCGCTGCAGCACATGAGTGACGGCCAGCCGCGCTTCACCATCCACGACTCCTTCCTCTCGGAAGAAGCCGTGCTGGCCTTTGAGTACGGCTACGCCACCACCGCCCCCAATGACCTGGTGATCTGGGAAGCGCAGTTCGGCGACTTCTTCAACGGCGCCCAGGTGGTGGTCGACCAATTCATCTCCTCCGGCGAGACCAAGTGGGAGCGCCTGTGCGGGCTGACCATGCTGCTGCCCCACGGCTACGAGGGCCAGGGCCCCGAGCACTCCTCAGCACGCCTGGAGCGCTTCCTGCAGCTGTGCGCCGAGCACAACATGCAGGTCTGTGTGCCCACCACCCCGGCGCAGATATTCCACCTGCTGCGTCGTCAGGTCATCCGCAAGCTGCGCAAGCCGCTGGTCGTGATGTCGCCCAAGAGCCTGCTGCGCCACAAGGAGGCCGTGTCGAGCCTCGACGACCTGGCCAACGGCAACTTCCAGATGGTGCTGCCCGACCAGGGCAAACTGGAGGCCGGCAAGGTCAAGCGCGCGGTGCTCTGTGCCGGCAAGGTCTACTACGAACTGGCCGCCTGGCGCGAGGAGAACGAGCGCGACGATACCGCCATCCTGCGCATCGAGCAGCTCTACCCCTTCCCCAAGGAGGACCTCTACGAGGCGCTCAAGGAGTACGTCAACCTCGAGACCCTCGTCTGGTGCCAGGAAGAGCCGCTCAACCAGGGGGCCTGGTATCCCAGCCAGCACCACATGCGTGCCGTGGCCGACATGCTCAAGGAGGGCCTGGGCGGCGAGCTCAAGTTTGCCGGCCGCCCGGCGTCCGCCGCCCCGGCCTGCGGCTACATGTCCGTGCACATCGAACAGCAGCGACAGCTGGTGGAAGACGCCTTCACCGTCTAAGTGAATCCACCGGGACGAGAGAACACACAAGGGAAACGACATGGCTACCGACATCAAAGCGCCCACCTTTCCGGAATCCGTTGCCGAAGGCACCGTGGCGGCCTGGCACAAGAAACCCGGTGACAGCGTCGAGCGTGACGAACTGATCGTCGAGATCGAGACTGACAAGGTGGTGCTCGAGGTGGTGGCTCCCGAAGCCGGCACCCTGACCGAGGTGACGGCCGAAGAGGGCGACACCGTCGAGTCCGAGCAGGTGCTGGGCAAGATCGGTGAAGGCAAGGCTGCTGGCGGCGCGAACAAGAACGACAAGCCAGCCGACGCCAAGGCGGAAAAGAAAGCCGAGGCTCCGGCCGAGAAGAAAGGCGATGCCAAGGCCGCCGGCGGCAAGCAGCACGAAGTGAAGGCCCCCACCTTCCCCGAGTCGATCCAGGAAGGCACCGTGGCCAGCTGGAACAAGCAGGTCGGCGAGGCGGTCAAGCGTGACGAGGTGCTGGCCGAGATCGAGACCGACAAGGTGGTGCTCGAGGTCGTCGCGCCGGCCGACGGCGCACTCACCGAGATCCAGGCTGAGGAGGGCAGCCAGGTGGAGTCCGAGGCGGTGCTGGCCCTGTTCGCCGAAGGTGCCGGTGGTGAGAGCGCAGCCAGCGAGGAGACGGCTTCAGGGGCCGACGAGGGTGCCGAGGAAGAGACGGTCGGCGACAAGATCCTCGCACCGGCGGCACGCAAGTTGGTCGCCGAGCACGACCTCGACGTCAACAAGATCCAAGGCACCGGCAAGGGCGGGCGTATCCTCAAGGAGGACGTCCAGAAGGCTGTGAAGGATGGCAGTGCCAAGAAGGTCGCCACGCAGCCCAAGGCCGCCGCCGGCACCCTCGAGCAGGCCGCTGCCGCGGCGCCGGTGGTCGAGGGCGAGCGCCCCGAGAAGCGCGTACCGATGAGCCGTCTGCGCCAGACCATCGCCAAGCGCCTGGTCCAGGCCCAGCAGACCGCGGCTATGCTCACCACCTACAACGAGGTGGACATGGGCGCGGTGATGGACCTGCGTGCCCAGTACAAGGACACCTTCCTCAAGGCCCACGACGTCAAGCTCGGCTTCATGGGTTTCTTCGTCAAGGCGGCCTCCGAGGCGCTCAAGCGCTTCCCGGACGTCAACGCCTCCATCGACGGCACCGACATCGTCTACCACGGCTACCAGGACATCGGGGTGGCGGTTTCCACCGACCGCGGCCTGGTGGTGCCGGTACTGCGCGACACCGACAGCATGAAGATCGCCGATGTCGAGAAGGGCATCGTCGACTTCGGCAAGCGCGCGCGTGACGGCAAGCTCGGCATTGACGAGATGCAGGGCGGCACCTTCACCATTACCAACGGCGGCATCTTCGGCTCGCTGATGTCGACGCCGATCATCAACCCGCCGCAGACCGCCATCCTGGGCATGCACAAGATCCAGGAACGCCCCATGGCCGTGAACGGCAAGGTGGAAATCCGCCCGATGATGTACCTGGCGGTTTCCTACGACCATCGCATGATCGACGGCAAGGATGCAGTGCAGTTCCTGGTCACCATCAAGGAGCTGCTCGAGGATCCGGCACGCCTGCTGCTGGACATCTGAGCCTGCCGACGTCCCTGATTCAACGCGAACCGATCAATAGGAAAACCACATGGCCGATAAATTCGATGTGATCGTCATTGGCGCGGGCCCGGGCGGCTACGTGGCCGCCATCCGTGCCGCCCAGCTGGGCCTGAACACCGCCTGCGTCGAGAAGTGGGTCAACAAGGAAGGCAAGGTCGTCCACGGCGGCACCTGCCTCAACGTGGGCTGCATTCCCTCCAAGGCGTTGCTCGAGACCTCCCACAAGTTCGTCGAGACGCGTGACCACTACGACGAGATCGGCATCGAGGTGGGCGAGATCAAGCCCAACGTCGCCAAGATGCTCGAGTTCAAGAACCAGGTGATCGCCAAGAACGTCGGCGGCATCAGCGCCCTGTTCAAGGCCAACGGCGTCACCGCCCTGGAAGGCACCGGCAAGGTGACCGGCAGCAAGCAGGTCGAGGTGACCGGTCTCGACGGCAAGGCGACCACCTACGAGGCGGACAACATCGTCATCGCCGCCGGTTCCGTGCCGGTGGAGATCCCGCCGGCCCCGCTGACCGAGGACCTGATCGTCGATTCCACCGGCGCCCTGGAATTCACCGAGGTGCCCGAGCGCCTGGGCGTGATCGGTGCCGGCGTGATCGGCCTGGAACTGGGCAGCGTGTGGAGCCGCCTGGGCAGCCAGGTCACCATGCTCGAGGCCCTGGACTCCTTCCTGCCCGCGGTCGACCAGGCCGTGGCCAAGGAGACCCAGAAGCTGCTCAAGAAGCAGGGCCTGGACATCAAGCTCAGCGCCCGGGTCACCGGCGCCGAAGTCAAGGGCAAGGAGGTCGTGGTCAAGTACACCGACGGCAACGGCGAGCAGGAGATCACCTTCGACAAGCTGATCGTCTGCGTCGGCCGCCGGCCCTACACCAAGGGCGTGGTCGCCGAGGGCGTGGGCGTCGAGCTGGACGAGCGCGGCTTCATCCACGTCGACGACCAGTGCCGCACCAGCGTGCCGGGCATCTACGCTATCGGCGACTGCGTGCGCGGCCTGATGCTGGCCCACAAGGCTTCCGAAGAGGGCGTGATGGTGGCCGACATCATCGCCGGCCACAAGGCGGAGATGAACTACGACGCCGTGCCCAGCGTGATCTACACCTCGCCGGAAGTGGCCTGGGTGGGCCTGACCGAGGAGGAAGCCAAGGCCAAGGGCATCGAGATCAAGACCGGCTCCTTCCCGTTCTCCGCCAACGGCCGGGCATTGGCCAACAACGCCCCGGACGGCCTGGCGAAAGTCGTCGTCGATGCCGAGACCGATCGCATCCTCGGCATGCACATCGTCAGCCAGCACGCCGGCGAGCTGATCGCCCAGGGCGTGATCGCCATGGAGTTCGGCTCCAGCGCCGAGGATCTGGCCTTGACCTGCTACGCGCACCCCAGCACCTCCGAGGCGATCCACGAGGCGGCCTTGGCGGTGGACGGTCATGCCATCCACATGGCCAATCGCAAGAAACGCAAGTAAGGACAACAAGCGCCACCTGCGGGTGGCGCATCGCTTCCGGCCATGTATCGGGAGCGGTCGGTGGTGACCCGTACGCCGCGCCATGCCGGCGCCGGCCGGGTTGCCGTTCGAGTCACATGCAACCAATGGCATGAATCGATGAACCTTCACGAGTATCAGAGCAAGCAGCTGTTTGCCGACTACGGCCTGCCGGTGTCCAAGGGCTTCGCCGTCGACACCCCCGAGGAAGCCGCCGAAGCGTGCAAGAAGATCAGTGGCGAGATGTGGGTCGTCAAGGCCCAGGTCCACGCCGGTGGTCGCGGCAAGGCGGGTGGCGTCAAGCTGATCAAGAGCCCTGAGGAGGCCAAGGCCTTCGCCGAGCAGTGGCTGGGCAAGAATCTGGTGACCTTCCAGACCGACGAGAAGGGGCAGCCGGTCACCAAGATCCTGGTCGAGAACTGCACCGATATCGCCTCCGAGCTCTACCTCGGCGCCGTCGTCGACCGCGGCACCCGCCGCGTGGTGTTCATGGCGTCCACCGAGGGCGGCGTGGAGATCGAGAAGGTCGCCGAGGAGACCCCCGAGAAAATCCTCAAGGCCGAGATCGACCCGCTGGTGGGCGCTCAGCCCTACCAGGCGCGCGAGCTGGCCTTCGCCCTGGGCCTCAAGGGCGACCAGGTGAAGCAGTTCACCAAGATCTTCCTGGGCCTGTCGCGCCTGTTCCACGACAAGGACCTGGCGCTGCTCGAGATCAACCCTCTGGTGATCACCGACGAGGGCAACCTCCACTGTCTCGACGCCAAGATCAACCTGGACGGCAACGCCCTGCATCGTCATCCCGACCTGCAGGCCATGCGCGACCCCTCCCAGGAGGACCCGCGCGAGGCCGAGGCAGCCGAATGGGAGCTCAACTACGTCGCCCTGGAAGGCAACATCGGCTGCATGGTCAACGGCGCCGGCCTGGCCATGGGCACCATGGACATCATCAAGCTCAACGGTGGCCAGCCAGCCAACTTCCTCGACGTGGGCGGCGGTGCCACCAAGGAGCGCGTGGCGGAAGCCTTCAAGCTGATCCTCTCCGACGATTCGGTAAAGGCCGTGCTGGTCAACATCTTCGGTGGCATCGTGCGCTGCGACATGATCGCCGAGGGCATCATCGGAGCCGTCGAGCAGGTCGGCGTCAACGTGCCGGTGGTGGTGCGTCTCGAGGGTAACAACGCCGAGCTGGGCACCGAGAAGCTGGCGTCCAGCGGACTGAACATCATCGCTGCTACCAGCCTGACCGATGCGGCTCAGCAGGTGGTCAAAGCGGCGGAGGGCAAGTAATGAGCATCCTGATCGACAAGAACACCAAGGTCATCTGCCAGGGCTTCACCGGCGGGCAGGGGACCTTCCACTCCGAGCAGGCGCTCGCCTATGGCACCAAGATGGTCGGTGGCGTCACGCCGGGCAAGGGCGGCCAGGAGCACTTGGGCCTGCCGGTGTTCAACACCGTCAAGGAGGCCGTGGCGAAGACCGGCGCCGAGGCCAGCGTGATCTACGTGCCGGCGCCGTTCTGCAAGGATTCGATCCTCGAAGCCGCCAACGCCGGCATCAAGCTGATCGTGTGCATCACCGAGGGCATTCCCACGCTGGACATGCTCGACGTCAAGGTGAAGTGCGACGAGCTGGGCGTGCGCCTGATCGGCCCCAACTGTCCCGGCGTGATCACCCCGGACGAGTGCAAGATCGGCATCATGCCCGGCCATATTCACAAGGCGGGCAAGGTGGGCATCGTGTCGCGCTCCGGCACTCTGACCTATGAGGCGGTCAAGCAGACCACCGATCATGGCTTCGGCCAGTCCACCTGCGTGGGCATCGGCGGCGACCCCATCCCGGGCTCCACCTTCATCGACATCCTCGCCGAGTTCGAGAAGGACCCGGCCACCGAGGCGATCGTGATGATCGGCGAGATCGGCGGCACCGCCGAAGAGGAGGCCGCGGCCTTCATCAAGGAGAATGTCTCCAAGCCGGTGGTCTCCTACATCGCCGGCGTCACCGCCCCTCCGGGCAAGCGCATGGGCCACGCCGGCGCCATCATCGCCGGCGGCAAGGGCACCGCGGACGAGAAGTTCGCCGCCCTGGAAGCCGCGGGCGTGAAGACCGTGCGCTCGCTGGCCGAGATCGGCGACGCCCTGAAGGCCGTCACCGGCTGGTAAGTGGCGGTGTCGCCACAATAGCAGTAATGGAAAAGCAGTAATGGAAAAGGGCACCCGAGCGGGTGTAATGCCAGTCAGTTAAGCCTATTCTCTATAAGCTGATCATGAGACCTTCCCGTGT
>NZ_WHMA01000043.1 GCF_010994375.1 Halomonas sp. NO4 | reverse complement strand
GACCGCACTTGCTGGCCAGCAAGACCCGGTCCCGCTTGCCCTGCATTGCCTTACCCAGCAATGCCTCATTGGCTGGTGGCGCCATAGAGGGTAGCGGTATCAAAGTGGCGATAGCCCATGTCGAAGGCCGACTCCAGGGCTCGCAACGCCTCGGGCTCGGGAACCGGCCTGCCATAGCCATGGGAGAGGTTCATGGCGCCCAGGCCGATGGCGGGCGAAGAAACGTCCTTGAGGCGGTCGAATAGCGTCGACATGGCGATCCTCATCGGGTGGCAGACAGATAATGTCTCGAAGGAGTGGCGAGACCTAGTCTGCCACCATGCCGAGAGGGCCAGTGACATCGCAACACAGCAGCACTCAACGGCATTCACGCATCAACTTCATCAAGTTGCGAGAGGAGCTGGTAAGGATGGGGTGGTGGAGCTTCGCAAAATCGTAGGTAGACTCACGGAAAGACCTTACCTATCAAGAGGACCATTGATGCTGGGCAAGTCGGGACGGTATCGCGCATCATGCTGAGCTCGTCAGAGCTCCATCAGGCACAGTATGAGGAGATGCATATAAA
Organism: Halomonas sp. NO4; assembly: GCF_010994375.1. Taxonomy (GTDB): domain Bacteria; phylum Pseudomonadota; class Gammaproteobacteria; order Pseudomonadales; family Halomonadaceae; genus Halomonas. The sequence continues at coordinate 21,297 of NZ_WHMA01000043.1, read as the reverse complement.
GCCCCTGTACCGAGCAACGGCCTCACTGCTGGCGGTTACCGCGCTGTCAGGCTGTGCGGTCTACGCCGATGGCTACGGGTATGGAACCGGGCATTCCGGGTACGAACGTAGCCAGGGAGTGCCGAGGGGGCATCTTCCACCTCCCGGCGAGTGCCGCATCTGGTACCCGGATCGGCCGACGGGACAGTAACCCCCTCCCGGTGACTATTCCGAGCTCCTCTATCAGGTTCCACCCGGCGCACGGCTCATTCGCGGCTGACTCACCCTATAGGAAACAAAGATTTCTTGCTCACAGGGACTGTAGGGGAGAGAACAATCTTTCCGTGCCAATGTAGGAGATCTTCGGACACAGCGTGCTTTCGCCGTCGCCGAACGTGTCGTTCTCTTCGACGTATTGGTTGTACGCCTGGATGGCGTCGGCATTCTCCCGTTGCCACTGGGCGCGCTGCTCGGCACGGACCTGCGCTGCGAGGGCGATTTCCAGAGTGGCGAAGAGGTCGAGGCTCAGGCTCCTGGCTTTTTTAAGTTCAAGCAGGTCACTGTTGATGCTGACATTTGTCGGTTTCCTGGGGGCACGGGTAACGTAGATCTGATGCATGGCTGCAACCTCGCCAAGGTATGCGCACTTCAGATGCGGGGCAAGGCAAGGCAGGCGGGTAAGTAACAGACAGAGGCTGACAATGGCATCCACTCAGGACGAGGCGGCGCTTCTTTCCGATCGGCAGCTTGTCATGCTCGCCGGCGAGGCGGCCTTTGGCCGCGGCATGGATTATTTCAGGCAGGGCATGGTGCTTGGCTGGAACAAGAAGGGCAGTACGATCACCGCAGAAGTGGAGGGCAACGAGCGCTATCGCGTCGTGCTGAACCTGAGCAAGCGAGACCTGGATGGCGGGTGCGATTGCCCGGCCTCCGAGGGTATCGACTTCTGCAAGCATTGCGTGGCCGTTGCCATGGCCTACCGGTCGGATCAGGCCGAACAGGTGCGCTTGACGGAAGGCGATGCGACGGATCGTATCCATGCCTACCTGCAGCAGATGGACAAGGCGTCGCTGATCGAGGCGCTACAGTCAATTATCGAGAGTGACCCGGTGCTCCATCAGCAGTGGTCGCTGCGAGCCGACGCGGTGCTCGGCGTACTGGATCACAAGGCGCTGAAGAAGCGCATTACCGCGGCCTTTCCCATCAACCGCGACCTCTACCGTTACGGTCAAGTGAACGCTTACTTCGCCAAGGCGGAAGCCGTCGTCGAGCAGCTTGCCGAACAGGCGTCGCAACTGCCCCCGGAGCAGTGCCTGGCGCTGGTGGATTATGCGCTGTCTCGCATGGACCGGGCACTGGAAACCATCGATGATTCCGGTGGCTTCCGCTTCCATTGCGAAGCCAACCTTCAGACGTTGCATGTCCAGACCGTGAAACGGCTCGACTGGTCGCGCGACAGGCTGGCCGCGTATCTCTATGACAAGGCCTTTGGCGGCGGCGAGGACATGTACCCGGAGATTCCCGACGCTTATGCCGAGACGCTGGGCGAAGCGGGCATGGCGGCCTATCATGCCTACCTTCAGCAGGCCTGGGACAGCCTGCCGGATCTACCGGAACAGGCGGGGTGGACGGAGCAATACCGCTACATTCGTCTGCGCCGTCCCTTGTTCGAGCGCGCCGAGGCCGCCGGTGACCTGCCGACCAGGTTGGCGCTCTACGAGAAAACCGCCAGCCACGAGCGGGACTGCCTGGATGCCGCCGAGCTGTGCATCGCCCATGAGGCCTGGGATCAGGTGGAACCGTGGCTGAGGCGAGCGGAGAAGGCGGCATCCGGCAAGTTTCCCCAGCAGCACGTTGAACGGCAGCGGCTCGAGGTGCGTCTGCGCCTGCATCGCGGCGAGGCTGAATCCGCGGCGGAGCTGCAGTGGGGCATCTACCAGCGCACCCAGCGGTTGGAGGATTATCGCCAGCTGGTCGAGATGGCATCCGCGCATGGCCTGGCCATCGACTATCGCCAGCGTGCCCTGGAGTGGCTGACCCAGCGGCTTGAATCGGCCTCCAAGCCACGCTTCGGCTGGGCCCCGCGGGCCGAGGACTGTCTGCTGGCCATCTATCTGCACGAGGGGGCGCTGGCCGAGGCCCTGGCGCTATGCGCCGAGCGGCCGGTGTCGCTGACGCTGCTGCACCAGTTGGCACGGGCGTTGCCTGATCCCGACGAGAGCCAGCCGCTGTATCTGCGCCTGGTGCGTCATGAGGTCAGCCAGACCAACAATCAAAGCTATCGCAACGCTATCGCCCTGCTGCAGGAGCTGCGGGACAGCCTCGAGACCGCTGCCCAGCGTGAAGCCTTTAACCAGGCCCTGGCCCGTTTGAGCAGCGAGTTCAAGCAGAAACGCAATTTCATCAAGTGGTTGAGCGAAGCCTTCCCGACCTGAGCAAAGGCTTCATCCCGCTCGCCACGCGTCGAGCACAGTAGCACTTGGTCCATGCCTTGCCTGCTACGCACTCGCTTGAGCATGGTGAGGCGGTAGGTGGCGGCATGGGCGCTACGTTGCTGTTGCCCACCTCGGCGCTCGGGAGATCGTGCGCTGGCTCGATGAGAATACCGGGTACGACCAGAGGGTACAGACCCAGTAGGCATCTAGCTGTGTCTCGGCGAAGATTTGTGGCTTCCATAGTGGCGGCCAAAATTAAAATAACACGATGCCTTATTTTAATATTGAACCTAGATTAAAATACGCAATAACCCTATTTTATCTATCGCCGCTTTCGCGCGGTCAGGCGACGCTCCATGGAACGCGGACTCACAGGCCATTACATCGATACCATCGCCGGCGGCGTACGCTGTCAGGCGTTCATTCCTGAGCCGCTGCCGCCCCAACCTCCGCTGGTGTTGAACGGCAAGCTGCAGGGACGCATCAACCACGCCATGTTGGCGCTGGGTCGTCTCGATGCCATCAGTACTCTGCTACCAGAAGCATCGCTCTTCCTCTATAGCTATGTCCGCAAAGAGGCGGTCATGTCGTCGCAGATTGAGGGGACCCAATCTTCGCTCAGCGACCTGATGCTCTACGAGATGAAGGGCTTACCCGGGGTGCCCATGGATGACGTACAGGAGGTTTCCTGTTACGTGAATGCCCTGATGCTGGGCGTCCAGCGCATCCGCGAGGGTTTCCCCATCAGCCATCGGTTGGTCATGGAGGTGCATACCGCACTCATGACCTCGGGGCGTGGCATCCATCGGGGGCCAGGTCAGTTTCGCAGCAACCAGGTGTGGCTGGGCGGCCATCGCCCCGATGAGGCGGTCTTTGTGCCGCCACCACCTCAACATCTTGCAGAGTGCTGGTCGGCTCTCGAGCGATTCATCAACGACATTCCTGAGGCCACGGATCCATTGATCAAGGCGGCTCTGGCTCATGTGCAGTTCGAGACCATCCACCCGTTCATGGACGGCAACGGGCGCCTGGGCCGCCTGTTGATCCCCCTGATCCTGGTCGAGGCCGGCATCCTCAATGAACCCTTGCTCTATCTCTCGGTGTTCTTCAAGAAACATCGGCAGGTCTACTATGAGCGCTTGCAGCAGGTACGGGTAACCGGCGATTGGGAGGCCTGGCTGCTGTTCTTCGTTGACGCCGTAGCCGATACCGCTTCCCAGGCGGTGACGACCGCCCGGCAGCTCAATCGGTTGCGAGAGCAGGACAAGACTCGGCTGGCCGAACTCGGGCGCCAGGCAGGATCGGCGGGTCTGGTGCTCGATGCCCTGTTCCGGCTGCCCATTGCCAATATCAACCACCTCTGTCAGCAAACGGGGCTGACTCCGGCCACGGTGGGCAAGCTGCTGACGGCGATGGAAGCTAAGCTCGGCATCGTCGACGAGGTCACCGGACAGAGGCGCAACCGGATTTACGCCTACCGGGCCTATATCGATATTCTCAACCAGAACCCCTCATGACCGCGAGCGACGACTCGCGGGTGAAAGACGAGTTGGTGCAGACCCAGTAGCAATAAGCGAGAGCCTCTTTGCCCATTCGAGCATGCCCGCAACGGCGTAGCCTCATGCGCCTAAGTCGACTTGACGCGGCGGCCTGACTGCGGTGGACTCAAAGGACTGCTGGAGAACGCCACGGACGCGCTGCCCAGGATCGCCGGCCTTCCCGCCACTGTACAGGTGACCAGAGAGAATGGATGCCTCGCTGCTCTTCAATGAAGCCATTCACCGGTTCTGGTGGCTGATCCCGATGGCCCTGCTGGTCGGCCTGGTCAACTCGCCCGGCTTCAAGGGCTGTGTCGGCGAGGCCTTAGTCAGGGTGATCGCCCGGTTTCGGCTTCCGGCCGGGAAGTATCATCGGATTCACAACGTCACGCTGCCCACTCCAGACGGTACCACCCAGATCGATCACGTTATCGTTTCCCGATTCGGCATCTTCGTCATCGAGACCAAGCACATGAAAGGGTGGATCTTCGGTAGCGAGCATCAGTCGCGGTGGACCCAGAAATTTCGTCGTCAATCCTTCCCGTTCCAGAATCCGTTGCGGCAGAACCACAAGCACGTGAAGGCTCTGGAAGCCTTGCTCGAGCTCCCCGCGGACGTCATCCGTTCGGTCGTGGTTTTCACCGGCGGCTCGACGTTCAAGACCCGGATGCCGGCGAACGTCACCGTCGGCGGCGGCTATGTCGACTACATCCGGTCGTTCCAAGACGAGGTGCTGACAGAGGCCCAGGTTCAGGAGGCGCTTGCTGGCATCTGTTCCGGCCGGCTGGCGCCGACGCGCCAGACCCACCGCGATCACGTCGCCCGCCTCAAGGCCCGTTCCGACCCCAACGCTCAGCGCCAATGCCCCAAGTGCGGCAGTGAGATGGTGTTGCGCACGGCCAGGCGGGGTGACAGCGCCGGAAGGCAGTTCTGGGGATGCTCCGGCTACCCCAAATGCCGGACGGTACAGGAGGTCGCGTGATGATGGTGATAATCGACAGTTTGGCCGGTTTCGACCCGAAGCGGCCATGCCGGAAAAGGCAGCGAGCACATTCATTGGGGATATGCGGCATGCATGATGATTAGTGTTATGCTGCCGATTTATACATAATTGCGAGGCATTATCAATAGGATAAAAGGTGGTCGAGTTCGAATCATAATATTGTTAGCAATAAAGGGATAAATATGCCAACGGAAACAAAAGCCACTCTAGATCTTAATTTGACGAGGGCGGGCTACTTTTTAGATTTGCATGAGTCAGTACATGGTGGTGGGCAAGGCGCTCCTCGCAATCCGGTGCGAGAGTTGCCGAGAGCTGCAGTTGTGTTTGCGATTGGCGGATTCGACTCGTATCTGTCCGACGTGTCAGCAGAAGTGATAGTTAAACTTTTACAGCGAGATCTGCCCGAGGCACAAATCAGAGACATACTAAAACGTGTTCAAAACGAAATTCCGACACTCCCGCTTGAGCTTGCGCTTGTGCCAAATCATGAAGACCGAGTTCATCGAATCCAAGAGGCGGTTGCGGACCACTTTCACAACAGGGTTAGTAATCACGGAAAAAAAGCTGCATCTAGAACAATTGAGTTGCTTGGCGGAAAAGCGCAGAATTTGTGGAGTGCTCTGAATGGTTGCGGCTTTGCAAATGCAGCGGAAGAGTTAGAGGAGTGGACAACAAAGCGCCATGAAATTGTCCACCAAGGAAAAACAGTCAGAGTGCATCGCACACAAGCACGAAACTGTATCGAATTAATCGGTGGAATAGCCGATCGAATAGATAATCAAGCAAGTCAAACATTGGCCCAGTAAATAGTAAACAGGCGCTCCAGCCGACAGCTAAAGCGGCGACTGAGCTTAGGCGTTAGAACCGATTCGTTTAAAATGAAGAGGCAAATAACATGGCAAGATGCACTGCACCAGTACAAGGTCATCGCTCAGCGGCTGCTGCAGCTGCCTGTCCCGCATGCGGTGGCCGCTACCATGGCTATAGCAGCTACAGGTCATACCCATCCCCGTCTTATGACTCCTCGTCGGGGAGCAGTCGGAGTAATAGTGGAGGCTCCGCCCGTAGCACAAGGCCTAGCTGGTCACCAGCTGGTTCCTCTGTTGGGTACACGCCTTCCGAGGTGCAAGCACTTAAGCCAATCCGGCGCAGCGTCGAGGAGCGAGCGAAGCTGCCTGAACGTCGGGACGTATTTCTTTGCCATGCATGGGACGACCGGAAAGGGGCTGCAAAGGAACTTCACGACTTACTTGAGTTGCTCGATGTCTCAGTATGGTTCAGCGAAAAGGATGTCATGCTCGGCGCACCGTTACTCCGCGAAATCGACAAAGGACTAGCCAGGTCGAGAGTCGGGGTCGTTCTGGTAACTCCTGCGTTTCTTAGCCGTATTCAAGCAGAAGGTATCGCTGACAAAGAGCTTTCAACACTCTTGGCTCGCGACCTTCTCGTTCCTATAGTGCACGACACGACGTATGAAGCACTCCGCGATGTCAGCCCGCTACTTGGTTCGCGAAGTGGTCTGAGCACGGCGGAAGGTTCGATGTCGGATGTCGCGGACAAGCTCGCCGAGCTGGTCACCGTCTAGCGCGCTAGCATCGCTATGTTAATATCACCTTACCCAGGCAGTTTTTTTCTAAAAAGAAATGGTAGTACGACAGCCAACACTCCACGCCTTTTGTGTTACTCGCTATCGCTCAAAATTAACATAAAAGGCGCTCCGTGCTGGTTGCGACTGCGCTGGGCGTTATACATCAGGAAAATCTACATGGCCGCTCCTGACCGATTTCGGGTCCAGAGGCCGATACAATCCCGCTGAGATCCTTTCACCGCTTGAGGCGTGCATTCCTCTGTGGTCCCGTTTGTGAGCCAGACATGGAGCTGTGGCGTTCTATTCCAGTCATGAACCTGATAGTGTGAGAGTGACAGGTGGCTCAACACTGGGTTATGGGAGATGTATGAAATATTGACAGGGAGGGGGTGGCAAATGAAGTTCTCAGAGTTTATTCATAGAGGAATGTTGTCTTCGGGCAATAGGAGGGGTGACGGTATGCGTAAAGGATTACTGTTGGGAGGGCTCTTAATGGTGTCCTCTACAGCTATTGCGATGGATTACAGCCATCCTGGCTCACCATCCAGCACGACAGACTGCGTACAATACGCAACCTATGTTACAGATGGTGTTGAAGAGTTTATTTCATCAGAGGCGCCAAGGGATTTATCTAGAGAAGACCTTGATGAACTGATGGAAAAACGTGATGCAGTGCAGCAAGGCGCGGAATTTTATAACGAAATTAGAAGAATGATGGTTTACGATGCTTATGCTTGGTACAGAAGCACCAAATACGCTTATGACCCCGAAATGATGTATATGGAAATTCGTATGGAGTGCGAGATGGCCATAACTGATAAGGATTATGAAGAGGGTATGAAGGATTTGGAACGGCTGATGGGGGACTGACGGTGTGTACAGTAATGGTAGTTAGCTCAAACAAGAAAATCCAGCCGACCTATAAACCGCTACGCGTTTTTTCGGTAGATTGACTTGATGTTTACATTATAATCGCCTGAATGTCAGGTCTTGGCCGGATGGAGAATATTAGTCTATGCTGACGGATAGCTTTCGACCCAAAGCGGCCATGGAGGCAAAAGCAGCGGGCGCGTTCATCGGGGGTATGTGGCATGCGCGATTATCGGTGTAGCGGCGCAGAGGACGCCTTGTTTCAGTAGGGGCGTGAAACGCGGGTAGATGGGGCGTTATCTTGGAAACAGTGCCAATTGAAAGGAGGCGTCGTTCGGTAGTGAAAAACTTTACGAACAACCATCAGGCTGACCATTGGAAGTTGCGCGGTGGCCCAGCGGGGCTCCATGTATTCAATCGCGCTACTGGTCTGAATATCCTCGACGACGAAATATCCGTTCCAGTTGCGCTATGGTCACGAGCACCCCGCAACGTCTCGATCGCGCTCACGAACAGATGTGATCTCGCCTGTGTCCACTGTTTTGCGCCGAAGTCTCGCGACGCGCTTCCCTTCGACACCATCACGCGGTGGCTCTGCGAGCTTGACGCAAACGGTACACTTGGAGTGGGCTTCGGTGGAGGGGAGCCGACCCTGTACCCGAGGTTTGCTGAGCTGTGCCAGCACGCTGCCCGCGAGACGACGCTCTCGGTGTCATTCACAACGCACGGGCACCATATCGACCACGCGATGGCTGACAGCCTCCATGGAAACGTGCACTTCATCCGCGTGAGCATGGATGGCGTGAACGGTACATACGAATCCATCCGGAGACGGTCATTCGAGGCTCTGCGCGGCCGTCTGAAGGTCATCCAGGGAATCTCGCAGTTTGGAGTCAACGTCGTCGTCAATGAGCGCACTATTGGAGATCTCGACGAGGTCGCTGAAGTGGCCGCCGACTCCGGGGCCGCAGAATTGCTCCTTCTGCCCCAGGAGCGGACGCACACCGTATCGGCGATCGCAGCTGCAACTATGCGAGAGCTTCAATGTTGGGTTGACGGGTACGGCGGCCCTTTGAAACTCTGTATCAACGAGGCTCACGCCGAGGGCTTTCCAACCTGCGATCCGTTAGTCGCGGAGCATGGCCTTCGCGCCTATGCGCACATCGACGCAACAGGTGCCGTCAAGCCAACTTCCTATCACGCGACCGGTATTGCCGTAGGTGAAGGCGGCGTGTTGGAAGCACTCGATCTACTCGCCGGGGACGTGACGGAGGACCGGCCATGAAGATTTGGCATGAACACGGCTCGGAGCACTCGGCGAACCTCGTCATGATCGGGCACTTCGAGGATGCTACAGAGGCGACAAAGGCGAAAGAGATCATAGACGCACTGACGGATCAGGTTGCGAGGGACCAGGATTCCGGCGAGCTTGTCTTCGGCAGCCCCTCCGATCGCTACAGTAAAGACATGCTTGACCTGCTGGGTCAACTCAACGTGGCCTCGATCGGGCCAGGTGAGCTGGAGCAGTTCGCCTATGAGGTCAACATCGAGGTGGAGGGCGATAAGCTCATCTTCACCACCGACGAACTGGACATCGCCTCGTTTCTCAAGGTCCTGTTTCTCCGAGGGGCAAAGATCGAGCTCTACTCCGCGCACGACCACCCGGGTACCGGTCATGGACGCGGACAATAGTGCCGCGGAGCTGTCATGCCAAGATTGAACTGGGACGTGTTTAGGGGTTTGCCTGGGAGTGCGGAGATCAACTTCGAGCTGCTATGCAGGGGTATCGTTCGCCACAACTATGGCAGCTACGGCGTCCTTCGTGCCCTCGCGAATCAACCTGGCATCGAGTTTCACCTGAAGATCCAGCGGTGCAGCGATGCACTCGGAGACCCTGGCCGGTGTTGGGGTTGGCAGTGCAAGTGGTACGACCTGCCAGCGAGCGGTGCGCTTGGCTCGACGAGACGGAAGAAGATCGAAGAGGGCATCCGCAAGACGGAGAAGCACGTCCCAGGGATCACGGACTGGGTGTTGTGGACCCGCCAGACGCTGACAAAAGCCGACCAGAACTGGTTCGAAGGGCTCTCGTCGAAGATGACGCTGCATCTCTGGACGGCGGACGAGGTCGATAACCTCTTGGTAGGCCAAGCAAGCGTCTTCCGCAGCACGTACTTCGGGGACCTGATTCTGACGCCTGATTTTCTGCGTGAACGGCATGAGCAGTCCGTAGCCCCGATACGGGCACGGTGGCAGCCGGAGGTTCATCACGTCGTTGATGCTGAACGAGGTCTGCGGCGGATGCTCGGGGAGTCAGACTCGTGGGACGCCCTCCGTGCTGTGGCTGAAGAAATGCGCACGCAGGTCAATGCCACGGAGTCGGCACCAGCGGTACCGGCCCCCGTAGCACCCAGCGTGTCGTGCGTGGTCGAGAAGGCGACGCTCTTCGCTGATGCGCTCGAGCGCGTCGCAGACGCGGTCCGAGACGGGGACATCGACCTCCTACGCGACGAGCTCTGTTCGCAGCCGCGCGCACTGACTGCTGAAGTGGCGACTGCGCCACGAAGATTGCGCTCCGGCAACCACCAGGCGGGGCTCTACGTCACGAACGCCGTTGCTAGATGTCGCGAGACTCTGGACTTGTTCTCCGAGGTCGAGGAAGCGTTTTCGTCCCGCGTCGTCGCTCTAGTCGCCCCGGCAGGTTGCGGGAAGACGCACCTCGCTGCACAGCTGACGGCGGCCACAGACAACCGCCCCGACGGTGTACTCCTGCACGGTCGTGACATGCACGCTATGCACACGCTCGACGACCTGGCGCGCAGAGTGACCGTTGCTGGTCAGCCCGTTCAGACCATGGAGCTCCTCCTCGCAGCTGTGGATGCCGCTGGTCAGCGCGCTCGCCACCGGTTGCCGGTGGTCATCGATGGACTCAACGAATCAGAAGACCCACGGGTGTGGAAAGCGCAGCTTGCATCGCTAGAGGCGGTACTTGCGAAACACCCGTACGTGCTGCTTGTCTGCACCATTCGGCCAGAGTTCCAGGACGAAGCTCTTCCCGATGGCACGCGGAGCGTGGAGATCACCGACTACGGTGTAGACGCGATTGATGCGATCCGGCTCTACTTCCGGCACTGGAAGATCGACGCAACCGATGCTTCGCTGCCAGGCTTTCTTCGCCATCCGTTAACCCTCAGGCTGTTCTGCGAGGTGACGAACCCCACTCGTGAGAAGGTGGTTGGCATCGACGCGATGCCCGGCTCCCTGACGGCGTTGTTCGACCGCTACCTTGATCAGGTCGGTGACCGCATCGCGGACCTGGCTCCACGAACACAGCGGTACTACGCGCAAGATGTCCGCGCCGCGCTGACGACCTTTGCACAGCTCCTGTGGGAATCGCGCGCGCGTTCCGTGGACCTGTCCGAGCTCCGCCGCGCTCTCGGCGATGACGGGCGCCCCTGGGACCAGAGCCTCGTGCGCGCCTTGGAGCATGAGGGTGTGTTGTTGCGCATGCCGTCCGACAGTGGCGGCGCGTACGTACCTGTGTACGACCGCCTCGGGGGGCACATCATCGCCACCACTTTGCTCGCAAAGCACGGTCAGGCAGGCTTCGATACCTGGATCCGCGAGTCGAACACCACGGCCTTGCTGGCCGGCGACCACGACGAGCGACATCCTCTCGGTGACGACATCGTGTATTCGCTGGTTGGGCAGATCCCACGGCGCTTCTACTCGAAACAGTTGTGGCAGCTGGTCGACGAACCGATTCGCGCCCGAGCCCTCCGAACCGCCGCGAGGCTCGAGGCTGCCTATCTCGACGCGGCAACGGTCGATGCGCTGCTCGACCTCGTGCGCTCAGGGGACCCGGAGCTGCTCCGGCTGCTTCGGGAAACGCGGGGCGCAGCCAGTCACCCCCTCAACGCAGGCTCGCTCGAACAAGCCCTTCGACCGATGGGTGTGGCGGAGCGGGACCTGCGATGGACAGAGTGGCTCCGCCGGAACCAAAACGACGTTCTCAAGGATCTCGAGCACCTCGCGCAACGTTGGCAACACGGAGGAGTGCGCGCGGGCGACCAGCTCCGGGCTCGCTGGGTCATGTGGACGCTGACGACTAGCGTTCGACGGATGAGAGACCAGGCGACTTCCGCGCTCTATTGGTTTGGTCGAGCCGATCCTGGCAGCCTCTTTGAGCTGACGGTCGACGCGCTCTCCGTGAACGACGCCTACGTCGGTGAGCGAATGCTGGCTGCCTCATACGGGGTGGTGATGAGCCAACAGCAGGCGGCTGTTGCGTTGGCACAGGTGCTACAGGTGTTCCTTGTCGGTCTAGAGAACGCGCTCGTCGGACCGTCGGCGACAGCTCCGACGCTGCACTACCTCTCCAGGATGTACGCGAAGGGCATCGTCGAGTTCGCAGCCAAGTTCTGCTCCGCGACGCTGCCCGCTGGATTGCAGGGTGATTGGGCGTTCGCTGCCCCCGCGCAGGTGACGCCCATCTCGGAGGGCGACCCGCGAGCCGATGAGCTGAAGCACACCCTTCAGATGGACTTCGAGAACTACACGCTCGGCAGACTCTGCGCTGACCGGGCGAACTACGACATGAACCACCAGGGCCACAAGGCTGCTGTGGCCTATGTTCTCGGTGTCACCTGGGACCTCGGATGGAGGGCAGATACCTTCGAGGCCCTCGACCGACGCATTGCTGAGGATGAGTATCGGGGCCGAGGACATCGCCCCCCCGCCGAACGCTACGGCAAGAAGTACAGTTGGATCGGCTTCTTCACCTATGCAGGCCTACTCGACGATTCAGGACGCTTCCCGCGCGAGGGCCGGCCATTCACAGACGTGGACATCGACCCCTCATTCCCCGAGGAAGCGCCTATCGACGGGCACGGTGACGTGCCATCGGCGTGGTTGTCACCAGAGGTTGAAAGCCACGAGAGCTGGGTCTGCGGTAACTCGACTTCACTCCCTCGCGAGCTGCTCGTTCGGGAAAAGATCGGCGAGCACGAAGGGCCCTGGATTCTCGTCCACGGCTTCCTGAAGGCAGAGGACAGACTGCTCGGGCGAGAGGCCTGGGCGTTCATCTCCACGCTGGTGGTCGAGAAGAGTGGCAAGGTCGACCTCGTTGCGGCCCTTGAGGGCGGTGCGCGGCCGTGGGTCGCCCGCGATGTTCCAAGTGACCACTACACGTTCGCGGGGGAGATTCCGTGGCACCCGAGATTCGCGGCCGTTGCGCTCGAGGAGTCGGGCACGGATGGCGCGTATCGAGAAGATGTTCGGTGCGGGGCGAAAGCGGTCGGGGTCGAGGTGCTCGCCCATGACTATGCATGGGAGAGCTACCACAGCGAAATGAACCAAGCCGGGAGTGCGCGAGTTCCGTCTCTACGCTTCTCGTCGCAGTTCGACCTTAGGAGCGTGCCGCAGGGCTTTGACCAGTGCCTGGCTGACGGCAGGAGAGCGAGCATCACACTCAGTGGGGTCGATGGTCTCCAGGGAGACGTGTTGTACCTCCGCGAGGACCTGCTTGAGCAGTACGTCGGCGACCGCGACATTGTGGTGTTTGCTTTTGGCGAACGAGAACTGAGACCCTATCCGCCCTCGCGGCCACAGTGGCTTCTTGATGCCCAACGGCAGCAGACGAACGCGTGGCACAGGGTGCTGAATGAGTCAGACTGACGGAGAGTGCGAGATGCGGCAAGGATGTCCCTTGGCCACGCTACCTGCCAGAGCCCTGCCAAGCAAAGCCGCTAACAAGGCGGTCAACCGGACGCCTTCGGCGCCAGTTACCTTTAGCGTTAGCTGAATAGGGTATGAAAAGACTCATTTATCTGGATTCAAATGTCATCATTGATATGTGTGAGGGAAGGCTAGATGGCCTTAAGTCCTATGTCCTGAAGACGGCAAAGTCTTCTGACGTGGTGTTTCCTTTCAGCGCAGCACAAGTTTCGGAAATAACGAGCAACCCCTTAACCGACCGGTGTCGTGAACGCCTCGAACTCATCAATGAAATGAGCCAAGGCTTATATTTCGTGCATAGCGTTTATGACTATGAGTTCAGAGTTCAGTCTCCCTTTGAAGTATGGGAAACCATAAACGAAGCAACGCTGGGTATCGACGAGAAACAATTCCTGTCAGAGCTGGTGCCTTTTGATCTAATTAAAGAGATGCGAGCCCAATTGGGTATAGATCCGAAAGAGTTGAACAATTTGTCAGGGAAAGCTGCGGTTGAGATTATTGATAGAGTATTGTCGGATTCTGTAACCGGATCCGGTTCGGGGCCTTCCTCCCTCAGGGAGCTTGTTGATTATTCAAAGATTTTGAATCGTCAAACCTTTTCCCAACAGTGGGAAGCCATGGGGACGTCCGAAGAGCATATGACGATTGGTTCTGATTTACACAGTACCTTTTCCTTATTGGAGGCATTTGGTTATTGGCCAGATACGGAAAAGGTCTGTCGGAAAGGGTCGCGCTACCCCGATAGTCAGCACGTTTTTAACAGCGCCCACTGTCACTCCCTCGTGACACGGGACAAAGGAATGAAAAATAGAGCTGAGGCAGTTTTCTCAATATATGGAATTCAAACCAAGGTATTGCATACCAAGGAGTACCTCGCAGAGCTCGGCCTCAGCTAACCAGTGGGTGAAACTGACAGGTACTACGCTGCGCTCCGTCTTGGCGGCTTACCCAAGGCATTAAAACATAAGGTGACATATGGACCAAGAGACTGAGCTTTTAGTAGAGGCAATCACAAGCCTGAAATCTGAACCCAATTATTTCAAAGACTATGTTTTTCCCATCGCAAGCGCTTTTTTCACCTCGATTCTTGGTGCATCAATAGCCTATTTCACTTTGAGACATCAGGAAGGTGTTCAGATTGAAAAAGAAAAAATGGATGCGACGAATAAGTGGACGTTAAATGCCGAGGAAGCGCGAAGCACTCTATTTGCAGTCAAGGGAAATTATCATGGGGAGCTAAACGAAAACCCTTTCCAGCGTATCATCTCTATTCCAAGCATCTTATTTAAAGCGAAACCTCTGACAGAGGATTTTCAGGGGCTTTCATTTATCGTTCCAGTAAGAGACGATACCAAAGACGAGATCCCCAAGTGGAGTCAGATCCCCAGAGTTAGGGCCATGGTTTCCAATTACAATTACCTGATAGAGCTATGGGAGCAGCGGAATACGCTCAATGAACAGTTCAAATCACGTGTCTTCGATGTGCATGGGGATAACGCGAGGATGACGTTATCAAAAGACGACGTGATTCAGGCCGTTGGCCAAGCGTTCTTGGCCACATTTACCGATTTAAATGAACGTGTGATTAGTTTAACCGACGACATCATTATAGAACTCGATAATTTCTTAATAGAGTTTCCCAAATATGCGAAGAGTAAGATACAAACCAAGCGCTTGAAGCATTATGGATCTGTTCTGATGCACTCCAATAACGAAAACCCGCTCATTCTCGAGTTGCTGAAAAAGTCACCAGATCCTGATTTTAAGATTCTAAGTGAGATAATCGGTGAGTCGGAAGAAGCTATTCGACAACGACATGCGACTGGGTATTGAAAGAAAACTTAACAATGTGGTTAACGCGACGCCATCTACGCTGCGCTCCGTTGGCGCCCATTACCACTGGCGTTATATATAAGCAAGCTATCAATGGCCGCTCCTGGCCGATAGCAGCTGTGTATCATATGGTCGTTTTTTGCGCGCTGACCGCCCCTCCAAGAGGCCCTAAAGGGGCGGTTTTTCGTAAAGAAGTTGTGTAAATATTTCTATGCAAAACAAAGCGTACTTTTCATTAACACCTTGTGAATGAAGAGTTCAAAGTGAAGCAGCGTAGTTGACAGTTTCCTCCCAGTCCGACTTGTAGCGCGGATCGATGTGCGTGGCCGGCTCGGACTCTTCCAGAAGGGCTACGTTCTCCGGCTTGTTCCACCACCCCAGATCCGCTAGTGCTTCTTGTGCACTGAAGGCCCCGTCAACCTTGTCGATTATCTTGCTTACGTGGGAGTTCTCGAACTTCTCAAGCATGATCGAGGCGCGGCGCGTCAGTTCCCGAGTGATGACGGGTGCGGCCTGCCCGGTCAGCCGGCTGGCGCGTATCACATAGTTGACGCCGGGGATAATGCCAAGCGCTGCCAAGCCACGCTCGGCAAGGGTGGAGGGGTTATCGGGTTCGAGCAAGTGATGCCCTGCAATCACCTCGTAGAGCGAAGCCAGGCTGCTAACCACCGGCACATAGTCCAGTGCCGCCTTCCCGGCGAAGTTGCCAGTCGGGTTGGTGCGCAGGAAATGAAGGAGCTTCCCGGACAGCTTCCCGGCTGCCTCGGCGGGACTCCAGAGGCCAGCAACCGGCGTGGTGATCAGATCGGAATCGGGAGATGTCGTGCTTGCCGGGTGCAGGGAAAACTTGGTGGCAATGTCGGTCAGGAAGTTGTCGGCCACCCGGTTGACGTGGGGGTTGGGCGCAAGGCCAACGGGCTGGTAAGTGAAGTTCACATCACCATTAATGGTCGGTAGTGCCACTCGCTGGGTATCCCGGCGAGATTCGGCAATGTAATCGGCAGGATTGAATACGAAAGGCGTCATGCCCGCATTTATCAGGGTGATCTCTGGGTCCAGACGGCCGTGCGCCGTGGTCATGGCCGCGACGGAATCGCCAAGCATCGTGAGGTGGCTGTTATCGTCGGGGATGCGTCCGCCACCCGTCACCGGGCGCTGCATGATGTCGCCAAGCAGTGCATCGACTGCCCGCTCACTGCCGCCTTGTTCGAACAGTTCCATCAACCCCATGCGTTGGCCGTTGAGATTCACCTGAAAGCTGTCATTGAGGAGATTGCCAAGCTCACTGCCCAGCTCGTTGAGCGGGCTCATTGTGCTTCGTTGATGAGTGCTGATCAGGGTGTGATGTCCGCCGGGTGCGGCACGGTTCAACTGCTCGATGTGCCGTTGCTCCAGCTTCTGGATATGCGCCGACTCGGGTGTGTCGACATTGCGGATGGCCCAGATGAGGTGCTGGAAGTCCTTCTTGTTGATGTCGCCGCGCCCGTGCATCTCGCTCAGGCCGCGATAGACCGGTAGCAGAGGTTCGGCAATATAATCGCTCGACGGGCGAAGGGTGAGTTTTTCTCCAACTTCGGGCGCTGGCAGCTCATCATCCATGCAGGCGCCATTGAGGCGCAGGGTGACTCGGGTTCCGGGCGGCACAATCAGACGGCCATTTTGTTGGCTGGGCGCTTTCGGGGTCGGCAGTTCGTTGGCCTTCTGCGCCAGTCCCTGACCGACAAGGGGCATCGACAGCATGGCCATTGTGAGATGGTCGTTGATGCTGGTGTAGCCCTGCTCCTCGTAGCGGGAAAGGTTGCGCTCCCACTCGGCCTCGACTTCGAGCAGGCGGTCGGGATGGGCAAGCTCTGAGGCAACAAGGGGTACCTGCTGATTGCGCAAAACGGGCTTCAGCAGATGCTCGGCGCGCATGGCGGCCTGACGATCCTCCGGCGAGAGCGGCTTAAGACCATTGAGTTCGTGGTTGACCTGATTGCGCCGGCCGCTGGTTACACGGTTCAAGCCATTGCCCAAAGTGCCGCCGATATCCGGTATCGTCTTGCAGCCGGTGAGAAGTCCGGCAGCCGCGGTCATGCCAAGCGACTGGAGCAAGCGGCGACGGGTGAGTGTCCTTTTTAACATGGTTACATTTTCCTTTACAGAAATTGCCCCTTGAACTGTCCCGGGACTCCCGGAGGCTCCAAATCTTGAGAGGAGGGAGCCATGAACAGTGCGTAGCCCCCTCGCTGGTGTCCGACATTAGGCTCTAACTAGGCACCTGCTATGTCGAAGTCGTCAGGATCGCTCGGCAGGTCGTAAAGCGCGTCCTCAGAGCCCACGTAGTAGACGTCATAGGGGTTCTTGCCCATTCGGGGCGGCTGAAAGCCCTCGCTGTCCGGTTCAGCGTCAACATCGTAGAAGTATTGGAACTGCAGGGTTCCGCCAGGCCGCATGAAGCAGGTCGCAGTGTCCACCACTTCCTCATCATCACTGGCGCGGCGGTGAGGCTTCGCCAGGCTAGACCCACGATCGAGATCGCTTCCGGAATCACCATAATTGAGGGCACTTTTGTTCCCGACATATGCACCTAGCGACCTCTCGGGAGGCGTGCCGCGTGATGTATCCCGGGGCTGGTAGCGGTGAGCTCGTTCAAGCGGTTGCACCCAGTAAGACATAGCGCCGGCCATTGCAGGCAACGGATCCCCCATTACCGGCTCATACGCATCAGTGTTGCCTGAGATACGAAACACCGCATATGCGGCGTCCGGCGGCAGTACCGCCGCGACGGTTCGGTATAAAGGCTTATATGCTGTTTCCTCGGTATACCCATAGGCGTAGCGAGCAATATGGAAGCCCTCTACGGATTTCAGCTCGCCTCCACGCGTAAGGTAGAAATGCTCAACTTCGACCTCGCCGACGGTAGTCCACCGGTACTCGGGTTGCCCCCAAGACGCCGCCGAAACCAGAACCTCACCGGTGTCGCGATACAGAATATCGCCTCGTAGCTTCGAGACGGGCATGACCGCGCGATTGCCAGCCAACGCCGTGCGATCAGGAGTGAATCCTATCTCCTGTGTTAAGGCTTCTCGAAAATCGAGTGAGATCGCCTGATCCGGGATATCCACGCCAGCCAATCGCTCGGGGGTGCGCTCATCATTGATAGGGTCCTCTCCCAGGCCGATAAGATTGCCGCCGGTACATGACATGACATAGGGCCGATCACTGAGATCTTCCTCGAACAGGCCACAGCCTGACAGGGAGAGCCCAAGGACACCCAGGGCCAGGCCCTGGAGCGAGCGCTTCTTGAAACGAGAATATGCAAGGATAGATGACATAGTGTTTCTCCTGAGGTTTGGCGATAGCCTTGAAGTAGGGGGCGCAAAAGCACCTCGCTGTGACCACCACCTAGGCCCCATCTTCGTGGCCGGCGAGTTCCACTGTCTGTCAACCGAGTTGTAACCTAAGCCAGCTTATAGGTGATCAACATGTGTTACTCCCCGGGGCGTAAGCAAGCCATCCTTAACAAAATAGTGGGACCGGAGTTGAGGTTTGCCTCGGCGTAATGATCTTCGAAATCGGTACCGCATGCGGCCAGCAGCGTGGCAGCTAGTGCGCCGAGGGAAAGAAATGAAACCGGGATCACAATGAAGCAGTTAACAAACCTAAGTATTATTTAATAGTATGCGCAATAAAGACCGGGGCGCATACCCCGGACTTCATACCTTTCATTACCCGAAGGTGCTACTTCCTCCAGGGCTTGTCTTGCAGGAGTTTCAGCACACCGCTGACCATCCGCACGTAGAACCAGATCGTGAGGATTAGCCCGGGAATCCAGATGAACAGCGTTCCTCCGAATCCAAACCCGACTGCAGAAAACATGATGATCGTCAGGATGAAGTAGAAGAGCAACAGAACTACTGAACAGATAAAGGAGATCCAGAAAGTCTTGATGATGTTGGAGTAGTGTTGTTTGACCAGCGGCGAGGCATCCCCACGCTGCACGTACGAGATAATCAAGGCCACCAGCGAGGTAAACCACAGCAGAGGGGTGACCAACATCAGCACATAAGACGCGAGAGCAATTTTCTTGTCCATGCTCCCCTCTTTCAGTGAGGAAGCGAGACTAGACTTGCTTGGTTCGGCTGCTGTGCTGTTGCTCTCACCAGGTGTGCTTTGTGTGGTGTCGGTAGGTGCGATGTCTTGAGACATGGTTCATCCTTGATGTAAATGAATGATGGAGGCGGACCCCCGGGTAGTTGATGCAACATACTCTGCCAGGCTGCCTGCTGATGGCGATATCCTGTAGACTGTGATCACCAATGCCTCGGATGTTGGTGGGCTACAAGTGCGTTTCCCAAGGCAGTCCCGACACAATCGCGGCAGCTCGATGCCGAAACGAGTGCTCACTTTGCATGGCCGCATCAGCCAAGTCATCATCCGGTGAAACCGAACTACTCTCTCCTGCCATTATCAGACAGTCGAGGGCCGAGCCCCGTGTCAGGTTTTCAATTGTCGGCGGTTAGTTAAGAAGACTTCTCATCTCCCCTTCTTGGCGTAATCATCACGCAAAGAGCCGATCTTTTTGTCAGATCGAGCATCACGTCCATCAGGGTTGCGCACTGTGCCAGCAGGTAGGCCACGTGTTCTTTCGAAGGTACCCACACGACAATCACTACGGGTCTTACGGACCATGGCGAGGACTCCTAATCTTAATGAGCCAACAATATATTCATACTTATCAACGTGGATCAACCCTCCATGAGTCACATGTCCATCAGAAGTGAGTGCGAAATAGGTGAAGAGTTGAGCTCTGTCAAATTTTGTGTACGGCAGTCAGGCAGCGCCTCTATCTGACTGATTGGTCAGCTGCTCTCCGTTCTGGAGCATGTCGTTGTTGACGGCCAGTGCCTGCTTCTTCAACCTCGTTATGCGATTCCAGCGCTTCTCGGCACACAGGAGCAGTTTGAAGACCATCGCCAAGGTCGTTTCCCGGGAGCCGCAGCTCCGGCTGCGCTTGGCCATCAGACGGACTGAGGCGAAGGTCGATTCGATCGGGTTGGTAGTGCGTATGTGCACCCAGTACTCTGCCGGAAAGTCGTAGAACGCTAGCTGCTCGTCCCGATCCTTAGCCAGGCCAGGCTCTCGTAGGCCCGTAAGCAGTCCCTTCCAACTGGCTTCCGACGCATGTTGGCAATCCTCGACGTCCACCAGCTCATAAAACGAGAAGAGGTTGCCGACCACCGGGAGGTAAGCAGCCACCTGCCCGCGCTCTTGACCGCCTGACCATGTTCTAACGGGCCGAGCTTGCTCTCGGCCAAAGTTCGGAAATCTTTTCCGGCTAGTAGCTTGGCATGCCGAAAATATTCCAGCGCGACACGACCGGCGTTGAGACACGATTCACATCACGGACAGGAGGCATATTGACAGCAGCACGCTTCCCACCATCCACCGTGATCGGTTGGGTAGGCTGAGCTATTGTCCAGCCCGGCCCACCATAGATTGGGATGTGCACGATTGACGCATCCGGCCTCACAATCATCAGGTTCGCTGAAAGCGATGCTCGGTGAACAAGCTTTGCTCGCGGTAACGGGAGCATGGTCAGCAGTTGACCTACTTTTTCCCACGAGAACAATCCTTTCTACTGCCTTGCCTTGTTGAACACCTGAGCGGCAATGAGGGCATGCAGGTGTGGCTGACCTGACTTGACCGGTGCTGAACGGGCAGGTCCCCACCGATATCGTGGCACCGTTCTCCGGGCAGGGCCTTGGCACAGTCGATACATCGGTTCGACAGTGATGGGATTCTGCCCAGCGGACCATCGGCACGAGGCGGACCCTGGCCACGCTGGAGGGTCAGGGCGACAGGCGCAGCGCGACCAGGCGCTCGAAGAACGCCTCGGAAAACGCCACATCGGGATCCGAGCTCACGGTGCTGCTGGGCGCGCCCAGGGACAGCGACGGAGGGCTCGACTCCGTGGAGCGAGACGCGTCACCGCTGGGCGTCTCGGCATCGCCAGGCTCCGGTGGTGACGCGGGTGTCGGCGCCTTTCCGTCGGGTGCTGAACCATACACCCCGGTGGGTGCCGGCAGAGGGGCCAGGGAGGCCACCGTGGCCAGGTCCTGCGGTAGGTCGTCGGACAGCCGCCTCGCGAAGCGTCGCAGGGTCGGCTCGTTGAGGGCGTAGAAGACACAGTCGCTGTCGTCGGCGCCGGTCCGGCGAATGATGCGTCCCAGCACCTGGCGGAAGTGCTGTTCGGTGCGAATGTGGCTCAGGTAGCAGCACACCCGGAGCCGCGGGATGTCGACGCCCTCGCTGACCATGCCCACCGAGACGATC
>NZ_WHMA01000042.1 GCF_010994375.1 Halomonas sp. NO4 | reverse complement strand
TGGAGGTCATATCCTGGCCCAGCTCAGGGGGCGAATTCCACACCCAACGACGAAGAGCCATAAATTAACACCCAAACTGAGAGTTTATCATGATCCGGTGAGTTGCTAAGACAATCAGCAACTCATCATATCCCGACGACACCTTAGCCTGTGTCGCCATATATCGTAAATTCGCCACCATTATTTCCTTTTAATTTATCGCAAATTTTGTCAAAATCATTCAACCAGTTACGAAGGCTATTTATGAACAAAACCGCTCAACTCCCAGCATGGATCATCGACCGCTACCAACATCAGTTCCAGCAGCTCAACCTGTCGAGCCAAGAACGAGATCTCGCTATAGCGATCATTCAATATACACTTCCACCTCCTACAAAACCCGAGCTACAGCTGGCCTGCCAGCTATATGCCAGAGATCACGCGGCCCTTCCTTCCGAGCTGTCTGAGACACTCACGGGACTAGATTTTCTCACCTCATCGCCCTGCACGGACCCAGGAACGCAGTACCCTCTATGGTATGCGATCAGTCAAACTAGTTTTCTGAACCGGACGAGTAAAGACGCATTTCATGCCAGACAAATCCTGACTAGCTGGTTCACAAAAACGGTGCGTCACGCGGAACCTTCCATCTATAGAACTCAGGTCCAACAAGTCCGAGACATTCTCGTCGTTGCACTCGAAAACAGAGCTACCCATGGCGTCTCTTTGTCCAGTCATCAGGACGTAATCAAGGCCATGGGGCACCCCACGATGAGTGATCTCAGACATACCTGGGGACGCCATTATCAAACCTACTGTGCGCTGTATGAACAGCAGCGACAGCCTGGCCTGCGAGTCGGTCACGATCTGTCTGGATATCGGCGGACCGGGAATAATTCAGGCCGCACCAGGCAGCTCAACCGCTACCAGGTCCGACGACGTGAGCAGATCGCCGATGCCACGCCTGCTACCCAGCAGCGGATCACCGATAGGGTTCTCTCTGACAGGGCTCCCTCTGCGGATGGACTCGACTCAGCAATTGCCGAACTCGGTTTCCGATACACGAAAGGGGCATCTCGTCTATCAAAAGCCGATGAACCCGAGCTGGAAGCTCCCACAATCGAGCGTTCGACTCCATCTCAGCTAACGCCGAGCGACGACCGCAGGGCGACGCGCCAGGCGGTGCAGATGGCCGCCACCAACACGCTGCCAACGCAGGAGGATGTTCACCGCCTGACCCCCTGGCAGATTCGACAGACCCTCCTGCTCGAATTACCCCCATGCCAGTGGGCACTCGTGTGTCTGCTTCTCGTCACCGGAATGCCGGTCAATCGGCTTATCTCGCTGACACGCTCGTCGCATGACAGCGAGCCATGTGATGAATCCAACGCTGAATCACCGCAGTGGAACCCTGACTCTCTCACATGGCGCTACCGGTGCCGGGATGGGCCCAGCTCGGCTCAGGACGGCAATACCTCTCATCAATGGGTGACACTGCATCTGCCACCAGCAGTGAACAAAGCACTGCTCAGTGTCGATTCAGCGACACCGCTTGCCGGCAGTGTCAATCGCCTCAATCGACGGCTGCGAAGCGCCTTTCGTGATAAGCCTGGCCTGACTCCGACAGCCCAGCGGCTCAGCGCAACAGCATGGCTTTTCATGCGTGATTTGGCGCCCGACAATCACCTCGTCCATACCCTGCGAGGGGAATATGGTCGCCTGGAATCCGCACCGGCGGCCTACCGACAAATCGATCGTGCGTCCCTGCAGAATCTCTTCGATGCAGGATTAAGTCGCTGCGGCATTTCCGCTCTACCCTCACCGCCACCACACGCCAGTAAGGGTCGAATGGGCTCTAGTCGAGCCGTTCCGGCACCCTCCTGGCAACAATGGCATTCAGCTCTGCGTGATGCCATACAACAGGCTCGCCGCCCCCTCGAGCAATGGCTGCGCCCCGATCCGCTCCCACTTCATGCCGTGGTTGAGTATTGTCAACTGTCAGCAGCCTATAGCTATCTGGGGTGGCTACTGGCCACTGGCACACGACCGGTCTCAGCCACGACCCGAACACGCATCACGGACACTCTAGCCTGGATCAGCGACAAGAATTCACGTCGAGGCAGGGAGAGCCGCGTCATCCCGATCCTCCCGGCAATTGCCGAGCAACTGCAATCACATCATGCACTGATGGAGCAGACGGTTATCCTGTTGAAACGGAACGGCCACCCTATCGATGACCAGAGACAACCGAATCAGCAATGGCCAGCGTGGATCGAAGTGACCCAGCCCCGGCGACCTCGCTGTCGAGTGCGATCGCTCCACCATGCCGATTATCGTGAGATGCTGTCCCGACTGGTTGTTCCAGGCTGTTCATGCGACGCTCCTCTCCCCGCAGACAACGCCACGCGGCACAGCGTCATTACCGCGCTGCATTCAGTGATTCCCGAGGCCTCACTGGATGCCCTAGTGGGTCATGCTCGAATCGGCAGAGATCGCTGCCATCCTCGCGCCAACGCGCCCATCAACCAGTGGAAAGATTGTCAGGAAGCGATCTCTTCATGGCTACAGTCAACCGGGTACCGGACAATGAATATGGAGGATCTGCCATGGGGATGAGCCTATCGGCCCCATTGCTGATGGGACAGCTGATCGCGATCAAGGCAACCGTATGCGGTGTAAATCGGCGTGAGGAAACCGAGCGGATTCTCGATATGATCATGCCGTTCCAGGCTGATGATCGCATCGCTCTCGATAGCGATCAGGTCGAACAGCTGATTCAGACCTACCGATCGGCGCGTCAGGCAGCCGGGCAGACCTATCGACGGGAAGAGTGCCGTCGGCGCGTGACCCAGGTACTCGAAGCACTCAATAGCCTCCCTCACTGTTACAATGTGCTGCCCACCTCGCCCCAGGTGCTGCATCGCCCGACGGCCATGCCCCAGCGGGGGGAGCTCTTGCAGGATATCAAGGAAGCGCAATCGCTCCGCCCCCATATTCTCCAATGGTGTCGCCAACGCCAACATCCCGATGGCTGGCTATTGATCCTGGCGCTATCACTGGCGGCTAGGCTGGGAATGGGCGAAAGGGTAATCGTCTCGACGCTGGCTATGCTCCGCCAGGCGATGGTGGCAGAGGACTCATGGCTGTCAATTCCCTCCCAACCGATCGAACTGCCACAGGTCGGGTGGTATTCACTGCGTGTTCCCCATGATGTATGGCAGGCACTGCGTGCGATTCGTACCCGTGCGAAGGCCAGTTCCCCCGACACACTGCTGTTATTCTCCGAGCGTGATGCAGAAACCACACTGGTCAAGCGAGAGGCCAAACTGCGCAAACGCCTGCACAAGGCGTTTCAGGTCTACTACAAGTCGTCACAGTGTGACGACAAACTCATGTCCCCATCACACTGCGGAACTTGGTATAGCCTGGCCAGGGCGGCGCGCTATCTCCCGGTGTTCACAAATGTCCCTCCCCTGTGGGCAACGCTCCTCGCTCGTTATCCACTGCCCACCGGCACAACCCGCTCGCTACTTGGCTCATCCCGATGGAGAAGCGAGCCGGACATCCTCAATACCACGCTTGCCAAGTCATCTGTCAGTGTCCAAGCTCCGGAAACCTTGACTCAGGAACCGGGTAGCTGGGAAAGAGAGACAGATTCGCTGCCCGAGGATTGGCCACGACAATTGAAAAATACGGTCAATCAATTCCTGAATACCATACAGTCTGAAGTCGGCACACCCTATACCACAAGCGCCAATCGGCAAGCTGTTGAGTCGATCGTTCAGCAATATCAACATACACTGACGGCGCTGACTGGCACGCAAACCAGCTATGTGCACCTGCTGCTGGACTGGTGCTATGACCTGCTGTGCTGCCAGACAGGCGGTAAATGGATCACGGTAAGGACCTATCTTTCAAAGTTGAGTCATATTAGCCTGCTGGAACTCCCCGCCATACTGGACATGCAGGAGTGGGATGACGACACGATCGAGGAAGTTCAAGGCACACTGCATAGTCAGGAAAGCCTAGAATCCACCACTCGCTCCCAGACCTTGAATCTGATGCAGCGGTTTTTCACCTTTTGTGCCGAGCTCGGTCTGCTGGAAGGCCTCCATTTGCCTCAGATCGATATTGATGTCCCCATGAGCACCCTGCGCACGGAGATCATCACGCCACGAGAAGCTGAGCTCCTCTGGAACTTATTGACGCACAACAATGTGACCGGATCGACGCATCACATGTATGCCCTGTTGCTGGCGCTGGGCTGCTACGGTGGACTGCGTATTTCCGAAATTGCCAACCTGACCCTGAAGGATGTCCAGATCGAGCCCTGGGTAGCATTTTCTGACAACCTGATGGACACCAAAGACCCTGACTCAGGGCATGATGGGCTTACGCTGGCCTGCTGGATCATCGTACAAGGTGGCAAGAGCCCTGCCGCCAGACGTCGTATTCCTCTGCATGTGTTGGCATGCCGGGAGGTGATTCCCAGCATGCAGGAATGGGTACAAGAGCGTCGCCGTCAATGCCCCAAGAAGCCGCTGGATAACATCGCACTATTCGGCCCGCGGAACCATCCCGAAGCATACCGCAAGGAGGCCCTGAGTCGTGCGATTCAACCGCTCCTGAAGGACTACCTCGGGAAGCGCGTCGATTTTCACAGTCTTCGCCATGCAGCGGCGAGTTGGCTATTATTGAGACTGCACGCCGCCCAGCATCCGGATTTCGCCGAGAGCCTCACCTTTCGCTTTGATGAACTGTTCCAGCTCGACCGATGTCTGGAAGCGCTGGAGCATTTCTGCTCAACTGAGGGCGAAGGCATTCTTCAGCGAGGCAACCTGTATGAAGTGGTTGCCAAGTGGATTGGTCACCAACATTCAGGCACGACGCTACAGCACTATGCCCACACCCTTTCGATCATTCACTCTGATGTGCTACGAAGGGCCTGACGACACTGGTCGGGAGAGCGGCTGGAGAATGCCCTCTCCCGGACTGGCTACTTCTACCGAAGTAGGAAGAGGCGGTCTCATGTCTATCACTGGAGCCTCACTCTGACTAACGCGCTGCTATCAGTCAGCGTTATATATTCCATGTCATCGTGACCTGCCGTGCTGCCGACCTAGCGTAACCGCCTCTACTGGGCATCGAAACCAATGGCATTGGAGTCCTCCACTCCTCACGCCGGCGTCGCTGCCCACACGGGTGGTGGAAATCAACAGAAACCATCACTTCAGAAAGGAAACACCAGCGGCGTCAGTGCCAGCACGCCGGCAGAGTACGCCAGACTGACCGGCAAGCCGGTCTTCAGGAAATCGCTGATCTGGTAGCGGCCCGGCGAGTAGACCATCAGGTGGGTCTGATAGCCGTAGGGAATCAGAAAACAGGCGCTAGCCCCATAGGCCACGGCCATGATGAACGGCATGGGATCGGCACCGAAGGCCTGGGCGGTGGTCCAGGCGACCGGAAAGGCCAGCGCGGCAGCAGCATTGTTGGTGACGGTTTCGGTCAACAGCAATGTCAGCAAGTAGCAGCCCACGAAGGCGGCAAATACGCCATAGCCGGCGAACAGCGACTGCATGCCCTCCGCAAGCAGGGCCGCAGCGCCAGAGTTCTCCAGGCCCTGGGCGATAGCCAGCGCCGAACCGATGATCATCCATAGCTCGAAGGGAAAGCGCCGTCTCAGCTCGGCGGGACTCAATACCCGCCCGGCCAGCAGCCCGGCCATGAGCAGCAATAGACCATGGAATAGGGGCAGCACGTCCATGGCCGCCAACCCTATCGCCGCGCCAAAACCACCGAGCGTCAGCCAGCTCTCGGTGCGGCTGAGCTGAGGGCGGGTGAAGCTTCCGCTGAGCAGGTGAAAGTTGCGGTCGATATTGCGATGCTGGCGAAAATCGTTGCCCACGGCCAGCACGAGGCAGTCGCCCACCCGCAAAGGGATCTGACCCAGCTGCCCTTCCAGCCGCCTGCCACCGCGGCGAATCCCCACCACGCCGGCATTGAACATGCTGCGGAAGTCCACCTCCTGCAGTGTCTGCCCGGCCAGTTCCGATTCATGCGACACCACCACTTCGACCAGGTTGGTGGCCAGCAAATCATCGGCCCGGTGACCGAACAGCTTGAGCCCGGGAAAGCGCTGCAGCGCCTGCACTTTGCCCACTTCCCCGGTAAATACCAGGGTATCGCCGGCCTGGAGAATCTCCTCGGGTCCCACCGGGCTGATCAGGCGGCCTTCTCGCTCGAGCTCCAGCAGGTAGAGCCCCTCCAGGTTGCGCAACCGGTTGGCCTCGATGCTTTTGCCCACCATCGGAGAGTCGGCCTGCAGGTCGGCGGCAAGGAAATAGGAGAGCTTGTCCTCGGTGTCTTCCGGGCGGTGATGGGGCAAGGAGCGAGCGCGCCAGAGCAACACCGCAAAGCTGAAAAGCGCCACGGGCAGGCCGACCAGGGCGAACTGAAACATGCCCAGCTCACTGCCGGTGCTGTTCAATGCGAAGGAGCTGACGACCAGATTGGTCGAGGTGCCCACCAGCGTGGTCATGCCGCCAAGTATCGAGGCGTAGGAGAGTGGAATGAGCAGTCGCGAGGGTGTGATTCGCTTCTGCCGCGAAATGGCGCCCAGAAACGCGGCAACGACTGCCGTGTTATTGAGAAACGCCGAGAGCAGCGCGCTGGTGCCCATCAGGCGGACGGTGGCGCTGCTTTCGCGCCCGTTCAGCAGGCGCTGGGAGAGCCAGTCCAGCAGCGGCGTACGCTCCAGGGCCAGAGAGACCAACAGCAGCAGCAGCAGTGTCGCCAGTGCCGGGTTGGTGTACTGCGTCAGCAAGGTGGCGGTATCCACGAGCCCCAGTAGCAGGTAGGCACCGGCGAGGCTGACGAAAGCTATTGCCGGGCGAACCCATCCCGAGATCAGCAGGCCGATGAGTCCGGCAATGGAAAGCAGTACCGCCCAGGTCATCGCGCGTCGTCCTTGAAGGCTCGAAGAGGAAAAGGTTCGTGGCTTGTGGGATTCTACGCAGCCTTTTATGATGATGTCGAACGCGCGGTTTTCAGCCGCCATCAATTAGATTTAAAAACCTTTTAATACAACGTGTTGATATATTTTTGGCCACTAAATATTTAACGCCTGAAGCGCTTAACCCACGCCGATTCGAGGCGGTGAGGCTGCGCCTGGATGGCTATACCGTGGCCGATGCGGCAGAACGCACCGGACTCTCGGCGCCTACCGTGTCGGCTGCCTGGAAGGCCTTTCGCGAAGGCGGCTGGGAAGCGGTGCCGGTACGCCAGCGTGGTCGCAAGACTGGCCAGGCTACGCGCCTGGACGAGTCCGCCCAGCAAGTGTTGGTGCATTTGCTGGCGACTCAGCCGGACGACGACGAGCCGGCCTGGAGCGCTCGTGCCTTGGCCGAGACGCTCAATGCGCGGGGCCAGACGGTATCGCCGCGTGCCATCGAGCACTGGCTGGAGGCGCGAGACCTCAAGCCCAAGCCACGGGCGCTGGACGAACTTGAACGCCAGCGAACCCAGGCCGGCCGCTGGTATCGCCAGCGGGTGCAACCGGTGCTCGGTGCGGTTCGCGAATCAGGCGGCAGCGTCTGGAAGGGCGGCGTGCGAGTGGCCAAGCCGGTAAGTGGAGTGCCCGAGCTGCCCCGCTACCAGCTCTACCTGCACGGCAAGCGCGGGGCGCTTCATACCCGCTGCCTGACAGCCCCGCCCAAGGTTAATGATTACCTGACCCTGTTTCAGCGGCTGCGCGATCACGCTCCCGACAAGCCGGTGGCGCTGATGTTTCACGGCGCCGACTTCCAGGCCAGCGCCGAGATTCGCCAATGGCTGGATGCGCATCCCGATTTCCATCTGATCAACGTTCCCCCCGCTAACGGGCTCTGATTCCTTTACCCAGACAGGCCAATGACATGACGTCACTCACCCATCTACAGAAGCTGGAAGCCGAGAGCATCCAGATCATGCGCGAGGTGGTCGCCGAGACCGAGAACCCGGTGATGCTCTACTCGGTGGGCAAGGACAGCGCGGTGATGCTGCACCTGGCGCGCAAGGCCTTCGCCCCGGCGCCGCCGCCCTTCCCCCTGCTGCACGTGGATACCCGCTGGAAGTTCCGCGCCATGTACGAGTTTCGTGACCAGATGGCCAAGGAAATGGGCATGGACCTGCTGGTGCATATCAACCCCGAGGGGGTGGAGAAAGACATCAACCCCTTCACCCACGGCTCGACGATCCACACCGACGTGATGAAGACCGAGGGCCTCAAGCAGGCGCTGGACAAGTACGGTTTCGACGCCGCCTTCGGCGGCGCCCGTCGTGACGAGGAGAAGTCTCGTGCCAAGGAGCGAGTATTCTCCTTCCGCACCGCCCAGCACCGCTGGGACCCCAAGAACCAGCGCCCCGAGCTGTGGCGACTCTATAACACCCGCAAGCACAAGGGTGAGTCGATCCGCGTGTTCCCGCTCTCCAACTGGACCGAGCTGGATATCTGGCAGTACATCTATCTGCAGGATATCCCCATCGTGCCACTCTACTACGCCGCCGAGCGCCCGGTGGTGGAGCGCGATGGCACCCTGATCATGGTCGACGATAAACGCATGCCGCTGGAGCCCGGCGAGGTGCCGATGATGCGCAAGGTGCGTTTCCGCACCCTAGGCTGCTACCCGCTTACCGGCGCCATCGAATCCGAGGCCGACACCCTGCCGGCCATCATTCAGGAGATGCTCCTGACCAAAACCTCCGAACGCCAGGGTCGTGTCATCGACCACGACAGCACAGGCTCCATGGAAAAGAAAAAGCAGGAAGGATACTTCTGATGGCACACGCATCCGACATGATCGCCGGCGACATCGAAGGCTACCTGAAGGCGCACGAGCACAAGGGCCTCCTACGCTTCATCACCTGCGGCAGCGTCGACGACGGCAAGAGCACGCTGATCGGGCGGTTGCTGTTCGAGTCCAAGCTGTTGTTCGAGGATCAGCTGGCCGCCATCGAGGCGGATTCGAAGAAGTACGGCACTCAGGGTAGCGAGATGGATTTTGCGCTGCTGGTCGACGGCCTGACCGCTGAGCGCGAACAGGGCATCACCATCGACGTGGCCTACCGTTTCTTCTCCACCGACAAGCGCAAGTTCATCGTCGCCGATACGCCGGGACACGAGCAGTACACCCGCAACATGGTCACCGGTGCCTCCACCGCCGACGCCGCCATCCTGATGGTCGATGCCCGTCACGGCATCCTGACCCAGACGCGGCGGCACAGCTTCTTGATGTCGCTGATCGGCATGCGCCACGTGGTGGTGGCGATCAACAAGATGGACCTGGTGGACTACGCCAAGACGCGTTTCGACGAGATCGTCGAGGAATACCGAGCGTTTGCCAAGCAGTTGGGCCTGGAGGACATCACCTTCATCCCCATGTCGGCGCTCAAGGGCGACAACGTCATCGAGCACGGCCCTCACATGCCGTGGTACCACGGACCGACGCTGATGGCCTACCTGGAAACCGTCGAGGTGGACGAAGAGCGGCTGCAGCACGCCCCGTTCCGCATGCCGGTGCAGTGGGTCAACCGCCCCAACCTGGACTTCCGCGGCTTCACCGGCATGATCGCCAGTGGCCGAGTGAAGCCCGGGGATGCCATCCGGGTCCAGCCCTCCGGCAAGGCCAGCAGGGTCTCGCGCATCTACACCTTCGACGGCGATCTGGAAGAGGCGATCGCTGGGCAGTCCGTGACCCTGCTGCTGGACGACGAAATCGACATCTCCAGGGGCGATATCGTCGCCGGCGTGGAGCACCCCGCGCAGACCGCCGACCAGTTCGAGACCACCCTGGTATGGATGCACGAGCAGCCGCTGCTGCCAGGCCGCCCCTACCTGATGAAGCTGGGCACGCAGACCGTCTCGGCCACCATCAGCGACATCAAGTACCAGGTAAACGTCAACAACCTGGATCACATCGCGGCCAAGCAGCTCGATCTGAACGGTATCGGCGTGTGTACGCTGAGCCTCAACAAGCCGGTGGCGTTCGACCCTTACCAGGACAATGCCGATACCGGCGGGTTCATCCTCATCGACCGGATGAGCAACAACACCGTGGGCGCCGGCATGCTGCACTTCGCCCTGCGTCGCAGCCAGAACATCCACATGCAGCACGTGGATATCGACAAGCGGGCTCGGGCACTCACCAAGGGGCAAAAACCCGCGGTCCTATGGTTCACCGGGCTCTCCGGCGCCGGCAAATCGACCATCGCCAACCTGGTGGAGAAGAAGCTGCATGCCAACGGCCAGCACACCTACCTGTTGGATGGCGACAACGTGCGCCACGGTCTCAACCGCGACCTGGGCTTCACCGACGCCGACCGGGTGGAGAACATCCGCCGCGTAAGCGAAATGGCCAGGCTGATGGTGGATGCCGGGCTGATCGTGCTCACCGCCTTCATCTCGCCCTTCCGCAGCGAACGGCAGATGGCACGCGACCTGATGGGTGACGACGAGTTCATCGAGATCTACGTCGACACGCCGCTCGATGTGGCGGAAGAACGCGACCCCAAAGGCCTCTACAAGAAGGCCCGGCGCGGCGAGCTGAAGAACTTCACCGGCATCGACTCCGCCTATGAAGTGCCGGAGCATCCTGAGCTGCGCGTGGACACCACCCGCATGAGCAGCGAGGACGCCGCCGACGCCATCGTCGAGATGCTACGTGAGCGCCATATCATCGCCTGAGAGGCCCCTATGACACTTAACCTTTCCAACCTGCTCTCTAGCGTCGAGCAAATCGCCCTGGACGCCAGCGCCGCCATCATGCAGGTCTATTCCCGCGAGTTCACAGTCGAAGAAAAGGAAGACAAGAGCCCGCTCACCGAGGCGGACAAGGCGTCCCATGAGGTGATCGTGGCAGGCCTGCAGGCTCTGCCGGAGGGCTACCCGGTGCTCTCAGAGGAAGATGCCGAGGGCTTTTCGGATCCTGATGGCGCGGGGCGCTACTGGCTGGTCGATCCGCTGGACGGCACCAAGGAGTTCATCAAACGCAACGGCGAGTTCACCGTCAACATCGCGCTGATCGAGAATGGCCGGCCGGTGCTCGGCGTGGTCGTCGCCCCGGCGCTTGAAGTGAGCTATCTCGCCGCCAAGGGCGTGGGCGCTTTCAAGGTCGAGTGGGGTGCAGGAAAAGTCGGTGAGCGGCGGACGATCCGCGTGGCCGGCAAGCCGGCAGAGGGGGCTACCTGGCGGGCGGTGGGCAGCCGCTCCCATCCCAGCCCCGACCTGGCCGAATGGCTGGAAAAGCTCGGCAGCCATGAGATGGTCCCCATGGGCAGTTCGCTGAAGCTGTGTCTAGTCGCCGAAGGTACGGCGGATGCGTACCCGCGGCTGGGGCCAACCTGCCTATGGGACACCGGCGCCGCCCAGGCGGTGGTCGAGCAGGCCGGTGGCCGCGTGGAGACCCTGGAGGGCGAGCCGCTTTCCTACGCCACCCCGAGTGAGACACTCAATCCGCACTTTGTGGTGTGGGGCAGCCGCGACTGATCGCGCCCCAGAAGCACCGAAGCCCGGCAATAGCCGGGCTTCGGAATCAAATTACAGCAACTGACAGCTACAGAGTTGCTTTCGACATGACGTCTGTCAGTACCTGGCAGGTCTCGTCGATCTCGGCTTCCGTCAGGGTGGGGTGGCAAAGCAACATCAGGCTCGTCTCGCCCAGCTCGCGGGCCACCGGCAGAGGCCGTTCCGGCCGCCAACCGGTGCCTTCGAAGGCCTTCTCGCGATACACCTCGGAGCACGAGCCGGAAAAGCACGGCACGCCGCGGGCGACGATCTCACCCATGATGCGGTCGCGGTTCCAATCCGGCCTGAGGCTTTCGGGGCGCACGAACACGTAGCACTTGTAGGCGGCATGCTCAAGGTGCTCGGGAATGGCCGGCACGCGCAGTGCGGGGCATTCGCCCGCCGCCTGCCAGATGCGCCGGGCATTGGCCTGGCGTGCCGCCTTCCATTCGGGCATGCGGGCCAGTTGAATGCGCCCGATGGCGGCCTGCATCTCGGTGAGCCGCCAGTTGGTACCGAAGCTTTCATGCAGCCAGCGAAAGACCGGCAGATGCTCGCGCTCGTACACCGCTGCCCAGCTCTTGCCGTGATCCTTGTAGGCCCACATGCGCCGCCACAGCGCCTCGTCGTTCGTGGTGACCATGCCGCCCTCGCCACCGGTGGTCATGATCTTGTCCTGGCAGAACGACCAGCAGCCCACATGGCCGATGCTGCCCACGCTGCGCCCCCAGTACGTGGCACCGTGGGCCTGGGCGCAATCCTCGATCACGAAGAGCCCGTGTCGCTCGGCCAGGGCCATCAGCTCTTCGATTTCGCATGGCCAACCGGCCAGATGCACGGCCATGATCGCCCGCGTGTTCGGGGTGATCTTTTCGGCCACCGTCTCGGCCGTAACGTTCTGGGAGTCGCGATCCACATCGGCGAACACCGGCACGGCCCCCGCCGTGACGATGCTCGACGCCGAAGCCAGGAAGGTACGCGAGGTGACGATCACCTCATCGCGCCCCCGGCCCTCGCCTTCGCCGATGCCCAGCCCCTTCAGGGCCAGGTCCAGCGCCGTGGTGCCGTTGGCCACGGCCACCGCATGCTCAGTACCGGCAAAGGCCGCGAATTCCTTCTCGAATTCGCGGCCTTCGGTGCCGGTCCAGTAGTTAACGCGGTTCGACAGCAATACACGCCGAACCGCCTCGGCCTCCTCCTCGGTGAAGGAAGGCCAAGGCGAAAAGGGTCCGTTCAGCATTTCAACATCCACTCAACTCATGTGCAGAGAACGAGGCACAGCCCGCAGCCGTTATCCCACCACCGTCTGCCAGATGTAGCGCAGATCACCGGCCAGGCTCCAGTCGCGAATGTACTCGAGGTTGATACGCACCTTGTCGGGCCAGATCACCTCGCGGTTGTAGGCTTCCGGATCGTCCGCTGCGGCTAGCAGGGCTTCCTCGTTGCGGTATTTCAGGGTTGCCGGGCCGGTAATACCGGGGCGAATGCTCAGCAAGCACCGCTCTTCGCCGGTCAGCTTGTCGGCAAAACCGGGCACGTCCGGCCGCGGGCCCACGAAGCTCATATCGCCCAGCAACACGTTCCACAACTGGGGCAACTCGTCGATCTTGGTTTTGCGAAAGATCCGCCCCAGCGGTGTGATGCGAGGATCGCCCGACCGGGTAACCGTGGTCGTCAACTCGCGGCTGGGGCGCATCGTCTTGATCTTCACCACGGTAAACCGCTTGCCGTCCTTGCCTACCCGCTGCTGGGTAAAAAAACCGTTGCTGCGGGTATCAAGACTGGCGGCCAGCCAGGCCAACAGAATCAACCAACCGGTCAGCACCAACCCGAAGGCAGACAGCACGAAATCGAAGGTGCGCTTCACCAGCGCCTGCCCCTCGCTCAAACCCTGAGATTCAATCGCGATAGCCATATCGGTCCAATGTCTCTCCCACCAGGGCTTCCAGACGGTGGATGTCGGCATCCTCGAGCGAGGCCCGTCCCTTGCCGATGCTGCGGCTGGATACACCCGCCACGGCCTCTTCGATGCGTTCAGGCGCCGCCTGGATGCCGAGAAAATCCAGCACACGTGCCAACTCGGCTTGCGGGTTACGCACGAAGGTTTCATAGCGCACGCGAATCACCCGTTCCTGGGGCAGCTCGGCCAACGCCGCCTCGGCCTTCTCCACACAGCGCTGCCACTGCAAGGCGCACACTTCGTTCAGGCTATGCCGCTCGAGAATCTCCGGCATGCCATCGAGCGCCGGTCCCCAAAAAGCCAGGCGCTTTTCGCGAGAGAACAGACGATACACATGGCTCCACAGATATCGGGCCCCGTAATAGGGCAAATCCGTCAGCGGTACGAAGCGCACTTTCTGCATCAGGTAGGGGATATCCAACTCGGCCTGCCAACGCAGCTTGGCCGAGCCAGTGGTATCGATCCCGTCCCGGTGGATGAACACATACCGGGCATCCGGTACGGTGCGTGCCACAAAAGGCACCCGCAGGCTGTTGGCGCAGGTCTTCTCGACAACGGTCTGTGCCTGGTAGCGCTGGGCAACCCAGGCAAATTGCTTCTGCATGTAGGCCTGCACCGCGGGCGTGGCCCGCTCGGCCGGTAGCTCATCGGAGGGGTAGCGCACGTTGCCGTGCCGCCACAGGTAGTTGATCTCGTCACAGGGCCAGGTGGACACACCCTCGAATGAGCACAACACGTCGCGCAGCATGTTGGTCCCACTTCGTGGAGCCCCTACGATGATAACTGGTGAAAAAGGCAAAATGGATCACTCAGGTTGAGGAATATCGATACCAAGCTCTTGGTAGGTCGTGAAATAGGCGGCCTGAATCTGTCTCATGTCGAACTCTCTAACGGCCAGTTCGCGCGCCTGCAGCCCGAAGCGCAACCGTTGTTCGGGGCTAGCAATCAACTCGATGACCTTCTGCGTCATGGCCTCGACATTTCGCTCAGCCACGAGATACCCCGTTTCGCCATGGCGTACCGCCTCGCGAACGCCCGGCACGTCGAACCCTACCGTTGGCAGCCCGGTAGCCGCCGCTTCCATCACCGCACGGGGTACGCCTTCACGATAGGAGGGAAATAGCAGCAAATCGGCTTCACGCATCAGCGGCACCACATCGGCAAGCCGCCCAGCGTACTCCACACCAGGCTGCGCAAACAGCCATTCAGCCTGCACGGCGTCAGGGTGTACCGGATCTTCCTCTCCTGCCCAGACGAACCGTGCCCTCGGGTACTGCTCACGCACCCTTTGCGCCACTGCGGCAAACTCAGCAGTACCCTTCTGCCCCAGCAACCGCCCCAGCATGATGATGACTGGCGTTTCTGGATCATGATCATAACGATCCATGAAGTCGAAAAGAGAAAGATCAATGCCAGACCCCACGATCAGCCGCTGACGCACTGGCATCACCCAGCCATTGGTTTGGAAGAGTGCCTGATCATCGCGGTTCTGGAATACCGTCATATCGGATTTCGGCAAGGCCCACCGATACCCCGCACTCGCCAGCTGAGTGACCCAACCGCCTTTGACGAAGGCATGGCCCAGGCCGGTGATGGAATTGACGACACGCACCTGATCACCCAGTTGCTGGCGAGCCACGAGCGAACCAAGTATGACCGGCTTGGCATGAAAGTGGTGTACCAGCGCAGGCCGATAGCGTCGATAAATCTCACGCAAGCGCCGATAGGCAAGAATGTCAGTCGTCAAAGAGAAGCCACCGCGGCTAAAGGTGACTGGCTCAAGAGTCGCACCTAGCGCAACCAGGTCGTGGCATTCACCATCATCCGCCGAGGCCAGAACGACTTGCCAACCTTGGTCGAGAAAGTGGCGAATTATATCTTGGCGTGAGCTTTTGAGGGCATAGCCACGGTTGGCGGCAAAAAGAGCGGTATTGTTCCTTATATGAATCAAAGGGTTTTCCTTGTCGACTCCAACCAAGCCTGAAACATCAACACATCCCATAAATAGTAGTGCCAGCGACGCTTTCCAGAAACATGCTCGTTCCACATTTTCCGAATGGGGAATGGATCGAAATATCCTTCCTCACGCAGGCGCTGCTCCCCGAGCAATTCTTCAGTCCACTCCCTTAGTGGACCACGTAACCAATGCTCGATAGGTACACCAAAGCCCATCTTCGGGCGCTCCATCAGTTGACGCGGCACGTAGCGATATAGCACTTGCCTAAGCAGCCACTTACCTTGCCCATCTCGGTACTTATATTCGGTCGGAACCCTCCAGGCGAACTCGACCAATCGATGATCGAGCAGAGGTACACGCGCTTCCAGGCTCACCGCCATGCTCGCGCGGTCGACCTTGGTGAGGATGTCGTCGGGCAGGTAGGTCGTCTGATCAAGATACATCATCTGCTCACGAAGGCCCGGTAAAGAAGGAAGATCAGTTAAGCGGGTTAACCTACCGGGCTCAGTACTCCTCAAGACGACCGATGCCGGATTTTTTTGGTGGGATACCAAGGAGCGATAAAAATCAAGCCCATCTTGGGCGCTTAACGCTTCTCCCAGCTTCTCTAACTTATTCGATATGTTGGGAATGCGCCTTTTTTGCGGCAGAGACTGCATCCAGTGCTGCATATCATACTGTGCCAAACACTCAACACCACGTCCGAGCAATTTACGTAACGACCTAGGTAGCCGTGACGCTCTAGACCAAGTTCTGGGACCAACGATATGGCGATTGTAGCCGCAAAATAGCTCGTCGCCCCCATCCCCGGATAAGCTGACAGTCACATGCCGCCGGGCAAGCTCGCTAACGAGAAGCGTAGGAATCTGAGAGGAATCAGAGAAAGGCTCGTCATAGATCGCGGGCAACTTAGGGATAACAGCCATCGCCTGTTCAGGCGTGATATAAAGCTCAGTATGATCCGTCCCCAAGTGCTTGGCCACTGCCCTGGCATGTTTAGCTTCGTCATAAGCTTCTTCGTGAAAGCCTATGCTGAAGGTTTTCACAGGATTCTCGCTCTGCGCCTGCATTAGGGCAGCCACAGTCGTTGAGTCATAGCCTCCTGACAGAAAAGCCCCCAACGGAACATCAGCCATCATGCGACAGCCGACCGCATCGCGCAGGAGAGCGTCCAGCTCATCCGTTAGCACTTCTGGTCCACTCGCTAGGCTAGTAACACCCTGTTCCGCTATGTGACTCAGATTCCAGTAGCATACCGGCTCTGCAACATCGCGACCGTTCTCACGAATAATAACGTAATGCGCTGGTGGCAACTTGGCGATGCCCCGATAGATACTCCAAGGGGCTGGAACATAATTGTGACGCAGGTAAAGCGTCAAGGCATCCCGATCTACCTCACCCCGCCAAGCAGGATGTGCAGAAAGCGCTTTCAACTCAGATCCGAAGAGAAAGACATCTCCACTGCGTCCATAGTAAAGAGGCTTTTCGCCCATCCGATCTCGCGCCAAGCACAATGTTCGCTCAGCCCGGTCCCAAAGTGCAAAGGCAAACATCCCATTGAGACGATCAAGAGTGTGTTGAATACCCCAGTGGCGAAGAGCGGCTAGCAGAGTTTCCGTATCCGAGTGGCCGCGCCAGGCAAAGACAGCGCCCTGTCGTTCCAGCTCTACGCGGAGTTCACTATGATTGTAGAGTTCGCCATTATAGACGAGAACGAAACGGCCACAAGGCGAGTGCATGGGCTGGTGCCCAGCGGGGGAGAGGTCCAGAACAGATAGTCGACGGTGTATCATAGCCAAAGCAGCGCTATCATCGAACCAGGCTCCGGAATCATCAGGACCACGCGACTCGATACTGGACGCCATTCTCTCAGCAATGGAAAGTGCAGATCGGCTTTCCCCCCAGAACCCTGCGAGTCCACACATTAGCGATGCCCTCGTGATGCTGGAAGAGCAATAGCTTCCTTAAGTACTCGGGCATATTCTCGGCCCCAATGGTCGGTACCGAAATTTTTAAAGGCATAATCTGCTGCGTTTCTTCCAACCTGCTCACAGAGCACCGGTTTTTTTTGGCAGTACAAGATTTTCTCAGCCCATGCTCCAGGATCATCAATGCCCATAACCCAGCCTGTGACACCTTCTTGAACAATTTCAGGCATACCGCCGGCCTTGCTCACAAGCACAGGCAACCCTATCGCCATCGCTTCTTGAACCGCATTAGGCACTCCCTCATCTCTAGAGGGCATAACCAGCACATCAGCTTGTGTCATGAGATCCTTTACATCTTCACGCCAGCCCAGAAGGCTAACATTCTCTTCTAGACCGTATTCATGTAAGCGCTCTAAAAACTGGAGATCCTGAACATCATCATAAGCAAGCCACAACTCACATGAAAACAACACATCTCTATTTATAGCCAACCGCAAAGCCTCTATGATTTCCATCTGATTCTTTCTATCACAAATAGTCCCCACCTGAAGAATCACAAAAGGAGAATCTTCAGGCTTCTTCTGTTGTGCACGCATATCACGAAAAGGCTTCAAAGAAGCCAAATCAATACCTGGAATAATTGCTCTAAATTTATTCTGATACTGGCTTGCTAATTTTTCCCCGAATATTTTATTAGGCGCAGCAGCATACTGGAACACCACGTACAGGCTAGCCCAGAGCCCAAACAGGTGAAGCCAGCGGATAACGCCCTTCGAAGGAAGTTCATAGTCCACATCCCAAACAAGAGGTCGACGACTCAGCAACGCCCCAATTGCTCCAAAAGCAATGCCCTTGCTGCCGCGCACCCAAACCACATCACTTTGCATCTTACAGATGCAACGAAAAAGTTTGTAATTCTGTCGCAAAAGATCGACAGCCACTCTCAGCCTGAACCACAGTCCACCAGAGAATAATGCCCGCTGACGCAAACCAAGCACACCCAATGCTTCGACCACTGCTGTCTCATGGCCTTCTGCGTTTGCAACCTGTAGGAATTCGCTGCCTGACCGGCTGGCAATGCATGTGTCGATACCGTGACTCTTCAGGGCCGAGGCAAGCGTCAGTAATCTTCGAGGAGCCCCTGTAAGCCCGCCCGGCGTGGTCATATAAGCAAGGAGTCGTGTCATATTGAATGTGTCACTGCATTTCGGCTTCTAGCACCATGTTTTAGAAGGCGCCGATCAAGCGGCATGATAAAAGTAGCCAGGATCACCATAGCCGGTACTACGGCGTGGAAAAACGCATAAACCGAAGGGCTGTGCGGTTGCAAATAAAACAGCGCGTACAGGAAGATGATTATCACCAGTGGATGGCCGGAATTGGTGCGGTAGAAGGCGGACAGAACTTTTAACAGAGCACCGTAAATTAAAAATACCATGAGTACGCCTGCATATGAAAAGTT
The DNA here is from genome assembly GCF_010994375.1 of Halomonas sp. NO4. GTDB lineage: Bacteria > Pseudomonadota > Gammaproteobacteria > Pseudomonadales > Halomonadaceae > Halomonas. Next base: position 3,553 of record NZ_WHMA01000042.1, on the reverse strand, counting down.
CCAATAAGCCTCGCCTATAGGACCAGGCGGAATAGCGGTGAGGGGTCTCTCGTAGATTCGAATGGCGTTCAGTTTTCCCGCAGCATCGGGTTTCTCTCCCCACATAGCGCTTGGAATAAATATAAAAGGAATCGAGAGGTAGGACTCCCCCCAAAGATAGGGGACCTGCGTCGGCACCCGTCCCAGAACGGCGATCTTTCCGCTATTTTCCCCGCCTCCACTTTGAAGCTCTTCAACGGTGGTCAGCACCCAATCACTAAGCCCCCCTTGTACATTTACTTCTCCGAAGGAATTGACTTTCTGTGTCGCAGATCGATACTGACCCAGCCCCCCTACCACCACGAGAGTAACGACGATACCCAGAACGATGACTCGATAAGGCACCTGCCTGCGGTGCATCATCCAAAGTGTGCCAACCATCACCAACGGAATCACGGTACCTCCCCGTGACCCGGTGACTGAAAACTTGATAGCGAGAGCTGTAAACAGCAGAAACCAGAATGTTGGACGCCGGATCGCACGAACTTCACAGGCTAACCAAACCAGTGGCGCAACTCCTCCGATAGTGGCCAAATAATTCCAGTGGCCTCCTATCAAAGCTGCAATCCGTTGATCCGAGGGAATGCCTCGCTGCATTAGCACTGTCTCCAACCCACCGCCGACACTTGCGAGCACAAGTAGTGCCACTCCTGAGACGCCGACCCACGCCGCCGTTTTAAAGAATAATCCTCCTGTCCGTGGCAATTTCATTGATGAAGTCCAAAGTCGCGGCGCTAGAGTGTAACCCATGTAAAGAGCTAGTAACGCAACGGCTTCCAGCAAGAAGGCTTTTGCCACAAGCCCGTTAAGCTCTCTGCTACTCAGCGCACCAAGGGCACGGTGATAATCGAGCCCGGTAGCTGCAAGTATGGCCTGGCCCTCGAGTAATCCTCGGACACCCACCCAAATTACGTAGAAGACTATCGGATGAAAGATTCCAGCCTTAAAAAGCGGCCAGACAAACGGAAGAGCCAGCGCGCCCAGATAAGCCAAGAAAGCACAAAATAGCACCGCACGTCCTGCGTCCTCTGTGCTCAGAGCAAATGGCGCCCCTATCAAGCCAATCGACAAGATAACACAGACAGCAGTTATACGTTCAGCCGGAGTCATTCCGACGAAGGGGCTATCTGGCGAGCGCCGAAACATCGCCTTCAAGCCTGACTCTCCATCATCGTTTTCAACTTGTTCCTCTCTTGTGAAAAGGCCGACTCAAGCTCTTCCCGGAATGTAGTGGAAAGCTCCTCCTTCGGCTGTGGCTTATCATTCAACCGGGCCAGACCATAGCCTTTCTTGATGCCTAGCGCCATGCGCACCTCACCCCCACACCGGATTAACCGCTGAAGGAACCGGCTACGATGACCTCGCGCTTCGTTGGCTGGCGGGAAAGTATCACGACCATCATCTTCCACCTCTAGGTACGACAAAACGCGCCGGTACTCGCGTGCAGGATCTTCATGCATCCATTCCAATGGCACATGGAGTACACGCTCCGTCGGCACGTGCTGGTAGAGTCGCTGCAACAGCGAACCCAAGCTGCATGCGGCGTGGTATTGCAAGAACGCAGGCTCCTTACAATTTCTTGGCAATTGCCTCCCTGCCGCTCGTTCCTTCTGCAGATTCCAGGCAGATTCAAAGGAATCATTATCCTCATGAAGGACTCGACGGTTGTGGTGGTAAAGAGAGTGCGCCATAGCCACCGGATCCCTTGTCATCACAATATAACGAGCATCCGTGTGCTTTCGTTCAATATTCGCTACTGCCTCGTTTGAAAAAAGATACCAGGTTGACGCTTCACCGATGGCTCGATGTGTATCACTTGCTCCTTTGAAAAGCCTAGCATACCGCCGGCTATCTGTGATATTGCGATTTGCCAAATCCGTGCTGTAATAGTGAGGCTCTTTAATCGGCGATAAGAACACCTGTGGGTGGGCTTCTAGCCAATGCGCTAGAGAGGTGGTTCCACACTTCGGTGCACCGAGGATGAAGAAGTTGGGTTGTCTACTCATAAAAGTCAGTAGCCGATATCACGATGGATTGCTTTCCAGCATACGTTTAAACTGTTCAACATAACTTGAGTAATTTAGCCTCTCCATAGCAAATAGCAAACTATTAGCTTTACAAGCTTCCAGATATTCTGGATTCTTCGCCATCAAAGTAACACCTTCAGCGATAGAGGCCTTGTCAAACGTTACCAAAAGACCTGCGCTAGAATCGTTTACAAAGGACTCCTGCAACTCAATTCCACGGCTGGCGAGCACAGCCAAACCCATGCCCATATATTCTGCTAACTTTGTAGGAGATGCTTCGCGATATTGAGGAAGCGCTGGTATCAAGCTCAGACCAACATCAGCACCCTGTAAAAAACTTGGAAGCTTCCGTCGCGGAACAGAACAAGCAAATCGAATCCGACCTTTATTCTCCCATTCTTTCACTCCTGAAATAGTTCGGAGCGCATTAATCTCTTGAGGCTTTCCGCCCACGAACAAGAACACCGCATCTACACCCGAATCCAGAGCGCTGACGCTACCTTCCATTACCACGTCCAAATTCCGTCGCGGCGCATGCGTACCAATATAGATAAACCGTATTGACTCGGTAACACCACCCCATACATCTTCTTCAATAGTGGATGCCGCTGGCAGATCGGTCAGTAGAGGTACCACAAGACCTGAAGCTTTTCGCGAACACAGTTTTTTTGCTCTTTGCAGCCCCAAAGGGCTGACCGCTAGCACACCATCTACACTAAAACTTCCCACACGAATAACAGTTCGATATGCGAATCGCTCCAAATAATTTTTTTCTTGCAACTCCAGCGGAAAGCTGCTTTGAAAAATAAAACCATCGGCCCTATGCCGCAGGCTAGCTCCCACTAATAAAAGCGCAGGATGATTACGCACAAAAATGATGGCTTTCTCTCCTCGTCGATGAGCCTTATCTATCAGAATGCCAGCAACTTTACGAACAGCAATCATTGCAAATATCCTAGTTCGCCCCCCGCGTGAAATATCTGGGATAACAGGAAGACAGACAGAATGAAAATACCGAACCGGAGCGATCGGTCCACTTGGCGGCGCCATTACCAGCAACTCTACGCGCACGTCACTATAAAGTGGAAGTGCCTGCGCCAGCATGCCCGTTACAAAAGAGTGGTCCGGGGGATATGACTTATCAATCAAACAGATAAGCGTTATCTTTTTTTTCGCCATAAGAAAAACACACTCTGATGCATCAGATGATTTTCCAAATTAATAAATCGCTGATCAACCCATCTGTGAACAGCTATTTCTACAGTGTCACAAATATCACCATCGGCTATGCATGAACATCATAATACCTTGGTGTAGATGCCAACCTAACGTTGACGGAATCACTCAGATGCCGCTGAGCGCGTTGTGCTACCCCGGGGCCGGCACCCTTCGGATAGAGTACGATGCCTTCTGCCTGGGCCTGTTAATCCCTATGCGTCAACGTAGTTGTCACCTAAACGGATTGAGAGGTGATCAACGTGCGTTAC
>NZ_WHMA01000041.1 GCF_010994375.1 Halomonas sp. NO4 | reverse complement strand
AGAACGCCGCCGATGCCGTACCGGTTCCTGAAGATGGCTGACTCTTATGCGTAATCAGGTCAGAAAAACGCCGAATGCCGGATTCTGATAGTACAGCCGCATGAAGTCATTCTCGTTGATACGCATGATCTGACAGGACCCGCGGCAACGAGCCGACAAGGTGCGCTCGCGGGCATCGGTGAAAAAGGCGATCTCTCCGAAGAGTTCACCCGCCTCGAGCACGACCCCGATTTCCTCCAATTCCACGCTGCCGACATCCAGGTAGTAGAGGTACTCGGGAGCATCGCCTTTGTGGAAGACATAGTCCCCATCCGCTAGGTACGTCGGGCGCAGCAGAGGACGCAACCAGTCGAGGGTGCCCTCCTCCTGCCAGGCACGGCGGGCCTTGCGGTACTGGATCAGCAACTGAAACAGCCGGGCACTGTTCAGCGGCAGGAGCAACAGGTGCATCATCATGGTCGGATAGATGCTATTGACCACGCTGTACACCAGGAAACAGAGGCTCGATGCCACCGCCAGCATCCGCAGCGGCAGCATTGTCTTCACGCCATAGGCACAGAGATTGAGGGCAGCCGCTAGCCAGCCCAGCATTTCGATCCACACCATCCCGGCCACCCTTTGCCAGACACCCTCTCCCACTGTAGGCGCTCCTTGACAAACCGACAGACCGATCAAGGGTGAGAACAGCCGGACCGTGATCACCGATAACGGCGGCGCATGCCCTTCGGCTACCACTTCTCGCCAGAGACGCCTAACCTGCTTATCCTTATTCCCCACTCTCAACAAGGACGTCGCATGTCACCCGCCGATACGCTGCGCCTGCTGCTGCTCTCTTCGCTGTGGGGGCTCTCCTTCATCTTCATGCGTGTGGCCGTGCCCGAGTTCGGACCGGTGCCGCTGATCCTGGTGCGCATGGGCGTGGGTGCGCTCTTCCTGGTGCCGCTGCTGCTCAGCGTGCGCTACCTGCGGCTGGTGTGGGAAAACCGGAGCCGGCTGTTCTTGCTGGGGCTGGTCAACCACGTGCTGCCCTTCTCGCTGCTGGCACTCGCCACCACGCGGCTGGAGGCGGGCTTCACCTCGCTGATCAACGCCACCACGCCGATCTTCACCGCCCTGCTGGGTGCATTGTTCTTCGCCACGCCGATCCTGCGCCAGCAGTACCTGGGCCTGGCCCTGGCGTTGTTCGGAGTCTACGTGCTCTCGGCCGACCGCCTCGACTTCGCCCTGGGTGGCGACGGCTGGTTCATCCTCGCCGTGCTGGGCGCCACCTTCTGCTACGGCATCGCCGGCAACTACTCCAAGACCTACCTCGCCCACCTGCCGGTGCGGGTGCTGGCCGCGGGCAGCACCGCCATGTCGGCGCTGATCCTGCTGGTGCCGGGGCTGATACTGTGGCCCGCCGAACCGGTCAGCGGCCTGGCCTGGGCCAACGCCCTGGCACTGGCCGTGCTCAGCACCACCGCGGCCTTCCTGCTCTACTTCGGCCTGATCGCCAGCGCCGGTGCCACCGCCACCTCCACGGTCACCTTCCTGGTGCCGGTGAGCGCGCTGGTATGGGGCTTCGTGCTGCTCGGCGAGCGCCTCAGCCTGCAGGTGCTCGCCGGCATGGCGATCACCCTGGCGGGCACCGCCATCGCCACGCGGATGATCCGGCTGCGGCGCGAGACGCGTGAACCGGCGCCCTGACCGCGCTTATCAAGAAACGCGCAGCGCCCGCTCTTCCCGGCGGTGCTGCTGTGGCGGAACCCCGAAATAGCGCCGGTAGTCGCGGCTGAACTGCGCCGCGCTGCGATAGCCTACCGCCGCGGCAGCCTGACTCACGTTGCAGGCCTCCTGGACGAGCAGCTGCTGCGCCTTGATCAGCCTCAGCCGCTTCAGGTACTGCAGTGGCGAGGCGTGGGCGATCCGCTTGAAGTGCTGGTGAAAGGTCGAGGGGCTCATGTTCGCTTCGCTGGCCAGTGCTTCCACCGAGACCGCTTCCGCGTAGTTGGCATGCAACCGGGAGAGCACCTGGACAATGCGCGAATAGTGCCCCTGATTGAGTACCAGTGCCTTCATGGCGGCGCCCTGTTCTCCCTTCAACGCCTCGAAGACAACGTCGCGCACCCGGGCCTCGCCCATCGCCGCCGTTTCCGCCGCATCATGCAGCGACTGCACCAGGCGTTGAACCGCCCCCTGCATACCCACCGTCATAACGACGGCATCCATGGGGACGGCGCTGTCGCCGGCCGGCTGGGAGGCCTCGCCCATGGTCATCACCATCTCGCTGAGCAGCGCCGGATCGAGGCGCACCGACACGCCGAGTAGCGGCACTTTGGCGGAGGCATGGGTCTCGCATTCGAAAGGCAACGGCAGCGTCTGCACCAGGTAATGACCAGGACCATAGTAGATCTCCCGGTCGCCGAGATGACCGACCTTGCGCCCCTGAGCGACGACGATCAGGCTCGGCTCGTAGAGCAGCGGGGTTCGCGGCTGCGGCCCGTGCAGGGCCATCAGCGATACCGCCGGTAGCGGGGTCGCGGTGTAGCCGTCGCGTTCGACCAGCGGCGCAATTAGCTCGGCCAGCTCGTTGGTCTGGGCCTGCGATGCCTGCATGCTGGGCTCTCCCTGTTTCCGGACCGATTTCCGGCTCGCGTCGAATTATGCCGGTTTTCTCGGCCCTGGCGCCAAAAACCGGCACGCCCTCGGAGGAATGAGCAAATATCCCGGAGGATCGTTGGTCGTCGCCCTGCGCCTCTCGACCAATAATGGGGCCACTGCCTCGCCCCGAAGTATCACCCATCGAGAGGAGACTTCCGCATGAGCCAGACCCGCGCCTATGCGGCCCACGCGGCCGACCAGCCCCTGGCCCCCTTCGCCTTCGAGCGCCGTCGACCGCGCCCGGACGACGTCGCCATCGAGATCCTCTACTGCGGCGTCTGCCACAGCGACCTGCACTTCGCCCGCAACGATTGGGGCATGACCCGCTATCCCATCGTGCCCGGCCACGAGATCGTCGGCCGCGTCACCGCCGTGGGCGACGAGGTGACGCGCTTTGCGGTCGGCGACCTGGTCGGCGTGGGCTGCATGGTCGACTCCTGCCGTCACTGCCAGCCCTGCCGCGACGGCGTCGAGCAGTTCTGCCTCGAGGGCTTCACCATGACCTATGGCAGCGACGACCGGCAAGACGGCACCTTCACCCAGGGCGGCTACTCGGACCGCATCGTGGTCAGCGAGCACTTCGTGCTGCGCATGCCCGAGGGCCTCGACCTCGCCGCCGCCGCGCCCATCCTGTGCGCCGGCATCACCACCTACTCGCCGCTGAAGCACTACGGCGTCAAGGCCGGCCACAAGGTGGGGGTGATCGGCATGGGTGGCCTCGGCCACATGGGCGTCAAGCTGGCCAAGGCGTTGGGCGCCGAGGTGACGGTGTTCACCCGTTCTGACGCCAAGGTCGAGGAAGCCCGGCGCCATGGTGCCGATCATGTCGTCGTTTCCACCGACGACGAGCAGATGGCGGCCGTGGCCGAAACTTTCGACTTCATGCTCGACACCGTGCCGGTGCAGCACGATCTCAATCCCTACCTGGCCGCGCTCAAGTACGACGGCACCCACATCCTGGTCGGGCTACTCGATCCCATCGAACCGGCCCTGGAAGGCTTCAACCTGGTGTTCAAGCGCCGCGTGCTGGCCGGCTCGCTGATCGGCGGCATCCCCGAGACCCAGGAGCTGCTCGACTTCTGCGCCGAGCACGGCATCACCTGCGACGTGGAGATGATCGATATTCAGGAGATCAATACGGCCTACGAGCGCATGGAGAAGGGCGACGTACGCTACCGCTTCGTCATCGACATGGCGTCGCTGGAGGGCGGCGACACAGCCTGAGACGTCTCACGTCAGATAGAACAGGGCCATGGCTGTATCGCCACGGCCCTGTTGGATCGGCAGTCTTACCTTCGCCTCAGAAGTCCGGCTTGCGCTTCTCCAGGAAGGCGCCCATGCCTTCGCTCTGTTCGTCACCGGCGAAGCAGAAGGCGAACAGCGCAGTCTCCAAGGCCAGGGCGCTGTCGAGGTCCTGGTCCATGCCGTCGTGCACTGCCTGCTTGGCAGCACGCACCGCCCGCGGGCCGTTGCCGCCGAGCTGCTGAGCGAGCTCCTCGGCGTACGCCTCGAGCTCAGCCTGAGGCATCACGCGGTTGACCAGGCCGATGCGCAGCGCTTCCTGGGCGTCGATCTTGCGCCCGGTAGTGCACAGATCCAGCGCCATGGCCGGGCCAACGCGACGCGGCAGGCGCTGGGTGCCGCCGAAGCCGGGGATCACCCCGAGCAGCACCTCGGGCTGGCCGAACACGGCGTTGTCACTGGCTACCGCCCAGTCGCAGGCCAGCGCCAGTTCGCAGCCGCCGCCAAGACAAAACCCGTTCACCAGGGCGACCACCGGCACCGGGAGCGTTTCGAGCCGCTTGATGGTGCGCAGCGCCTGGCTGGCGAAGGCGCGCGCCTCCTCCGGGGTCTTCTCGCGCATCTCGGCGATGTCGGCGCCGGCGACGAAGGACTTCTCGCCGGCGCCGGTGATCAGCACGGCACGCAGGTCGTCACGGGCTTCCAGTTCGGTGAGCACGCGCTCGAGCTCGGTGAGCACGGCGCTGTTCAGCGCGTTGAGCGCCTTGGGGCGGGTGATGGTCAGGCGCACGACGCCGTCGTTATCGACCACTTCGATCAGATTCTCGCTCATGGGGGCTCCTGCCGTCGTTGTTGGGGTCGTTGTTGGGAGAGTGCCGCTCAACCCTAGCGAACGCTTGGTTGGTCGGCAATCCCCTCTTTTGTCGAGCGCCGTCGTGAATCGACGCTCTCCTACTCGTAGACGTGGAAGCCCCGACCGCTCTTCCGCCCGAGATACCCAGCGGCCACCATGCGCTTGAGCAGCGGGCAGGGGCGGTACTTCGGGTCGCCGAAGCCCTCCTGCAGCACCTCCATGATCGCCAGGCACACATCCAGGCCGATCAGGTCGGCCAGCGCCAGCGGCCCCATGGGGTGGGCGGCGCCGAGCTTCATCGCCTCGTCGATGGCCTGGGGCGTGGCGGCCCCTTCCTGCAACAAAAAGGCCGCCTCGTTGATCATCGGCACCAGCAGGCGGTTGACGGCGAACCCCGGCGAGTCGGCGATGGCCACCGGCGTCTTGCCCAGCGCCTTGGCCAGCTCCTCGATGCGCGCCACGGTGGCGTCACTGGTCTGCTCGGCGCGGATCACCTCGACGAGTTTCAGCACCGGCACCGGGTTGAAGAAGTGCATCCCCACCACACGCTCGGGGCGCTCGCACACCGCGGCCAGGCGGGTGAGCGACAGCGACGAGGTGTTGGAGGCCAGAATCGCCTCGTGAGTGAGGCGGCTGAGGTCGCCGAACAGCTTCTCCTTGAGCGCCGGCTGTTCGGGAGCGGCCTCGATGATCACCGCGCAGTCGCGCAGCGCATCCAGGGCGGTAGTGGTGGCGAGCCGCTCCAGGGCGGCGCGCTGCTCCACCTCGCTGAGCTTCTCCTTGGCCACCAGCTTGCCCAGCCCCTTGTCGATGGCTGAACGGGCCCGAGCGAGCTGCTCGTCGGCCACGTCGTAGAGCTGGACGGGAAAGCCGCTGGCGGCCAGAACCTGGGCGATGCCCTGGCCCATGGTGCCGGCGCCGACGACGCCGATCGCTTGTTGACTCATGCTGTCTCTCCCCTTTACTGCTTGCGCGCTTCTTCGCGCAGCACGAATTTCTGGATCTTGCCGGTGGACGTCTTGGGCAGCTCGGTGAAGATCACCGTCTTGGGCACCTTGAAGCCGGCCAGGTGCTCGCGGCAGTGAGCGATGATGTCCGCCTCGGTGATCTCGCCGTAGCCCGTCTTGAGCTTGACGAAGGCGCAGGGTGTCTCGCCCCACTTCTCGTCGGGCTTGGCCACCACGGCGGCCTCCTCCACGGCGGGATGGCCGTAGATGGCATCCTCCACTTCGATGGTGGAAATGTTCTCGCCGCCGGAGATGATGATGTCCTTGGAGCGATCCTTGATCTCCACGTAGCCGTCCGGGTGCCAGACGGCGAGATCGCCGGTGTGGTACCAGCCGCCCTCCAGCGCCTGTTCGGTGGCCGCCTCGTTCTTGAGGTAGCCCTTCATGACGTTGTTGCCACGCATCAGGATCTCGCCGATGGTCGTCCCGTCCTTGGGTACCGGTTCCAGGGTGTTGGGGTCGGCCACGCACAGCGCCTCGAGCATGTGGTAGCGCACCCCCTGGCGCGCCTTGATCTTCGCCCGCTGCTCCAGCGGCAGCTCGTCCCACGCCTCGCGCCAGGCACACACCGTCACCGGGCCGTAGACCTCGGTGAGGCCGTAGACGTGGGTCACCTCGATGCCCATCGTCTCGACGCCGGCGATCACCGAGGCGGGTGGCGCGGCGCCGGCGGTGGTGACCTTCACCGGGTGGTCGAAGTCGCGCTTGTCCTCGGCCGGCAGGTTGACCAGGCCGTTGAGGACGATGGGCGCACCGCTGAAGTGGGTCACCTTCTCGTCGGCGATCAGGCTGATGATCTTCTTGGGGTCGACCCGGCGCAGGCAGACGCTCGTCCCGGCATTGGCGGCGATGGTCCAGGGGAAGCACCAGCCGTTGCAGTGGAACATGGGCAGTGTCCAGAGGTAGACCGGATGGTGCGGCATGGCCCACTCGAGGATATTGCTCACCGCGTTCAGGTAGGCGCCGCGGTGGTGGTAGACCACGCCTTTGGGCTTGCCGGTGGTGCCGGAAGTGTAGTTGAGCGAGATCGCCTGCCACTCGTCATCGGGCAGTCGGTACGGGTGCTCGGGATCCCCTTCGGCGAGCAGGGCTTCGTACTCGACCGCGCCGATGCGCCGCGCCTCGCCCTCGAACAAAGCGTCGTCGACGTCGATCACCAGCGGCTTGATGGCGAGCTGGGCCACCGCCTGCTCGATGACCGGGGCGAACTCAGGGTCGACCAGAACCGCCCGCGCCTCGCCGTGCTCGAGCATGTAGGCGATGGCCTCGGCATCCAGGCGGATGTTGAGGGTGTTCAACACGCAGCCGGCCAACGGCACGCCGAAGTGCGCCTCGAACATCGCCGGCACATTGGGCAGCATCGCCGCCACCGTCTCGCCCGGTTTCAGGCCACGCTTCTCGAGCGCCGAGGCGAGCCGACGGCAGCGGCTCCAGGTCTCGGCCCAGTCGCGGCGGATCTCGCCGTGGATCACCGCCGGATAGTCGGGATAGATGGCTGCGCTGCGCTCGATGAAGGTGAGCGGCGAGAGCGGCACATGGTTGGCCTGCGTCTTGGGCAGGCCCTGCTCGAAGATGCTGTCGTTCATGGTGGGTGGGCTCCGGTTGTCGCGGCGTTGACGTAGCGCGTCAATGGCTTGGGGGGAAGTCAGCGGAAAAAAGCGCCGATGGGAGTCGGCGCGGAAAAAGGGTCACTGGGCGGCGGCATCGAAGGCGACGAGCGTCTCCATGCCGGCCTCGATCACCGCCCGGTTGGCACGCCCCAGCGGCAACCAGTGGCGAATGGCGTAGTCGGCGCTGGCCCGCTTGGCAGCGTAGAACGGATCGCGGTTGCCGGCCTGGATCGCCGCCTCGGCCTTGAAGGCGGCCCGCCCCATCTGCCAGGCGCACAACACATGGCCGACCAGGCTCAGAAAAGGCGTGGCATAGGCCTGCACGGCCTCCGGGCCGTGGTCGGGGTTGGCGCCCTGTTCCAGCACCCGGGCCAGTGCCGCGCGCAGGTCGGCCACACCGGCGGCCAGGCCGTGGCTCAGGTAGGCGAGTTCGGGGCTCGCGGCCAGCGCCTGGGCGGTGTGCTCCACGTCGTCGATCAGGCTCGCCAGTGCCGCACCGCCGTCGCGCTGCAGCTTGCGTCCGGCCAAATCCAGGGCCTGGATGCCGTTGGTGCCCTCGTAGATCGGCGCGATGCGCGCATCGCGCAGCAGCTGGGCGGCACCGGTCTCCTCGATATAGCCCATGCCGCCGTGCACCTGCACACCCAGCGAGGCGATCTCCACGGCCTGATCGGTGGAGAAGGCCTTGACCACCGGAATCAGCACGTCGACTCGCGACTGGGCGGCACGACGTGCTTCCTCATCGTCCCCGTGGCGCGCCACATCGAGCTCGGCGGCACAGGTGAGCGCCAGGGCACGCAGGGCGTCGGTGCGCGCGCGCATGGAGAGCAGCATGCGGCGCACGTCGAGGTGCTCGCTGATGGTGCTCTCGCGACCGCGCGCCTTGCCCTGCACGCGCTCAGAGGCATAGGCGAAGGCGTGCTGGCAGGCACGCTCGGCCACGCCGATACCCTGGATGCCGACCTTGTGACGCGCTTCGTTCATCATGGTGAACATGTGGTTGAGGCCGCGCCCCTCCTCGCCCACCAGGTAGCCGACGGCACCGTCGTTCTCGCCGAAGCTCAGCGTGCAGGTGGGCGAGCCGTGGATGCCCAGCTTGTGTTCGATGGACGCGCAGGTCACGTCGTTGCGCTCACCCAGGGTACCGCCGGCATTCACCAGGAACTTGGGTACCAGGAACAGCGAGATCCCCTTGTTGCCCTCGGGCGCGTCCGGCGTGCGGGCCAGCACCAGGTGGAGGATATTCTCGGCGGCATCGTGCTCGCCCCAGGTGATAAAGATCTTCTGCCCGGTGAGGCGGTAGTGGTCACCTTCGGGAACGGCGCGAGTACGCACCTTGGAGAGATCGGAGCCGGCCTGGGGCTCGGTGAGGTTCATGGTGCCGGTCCAGGAGCCCTCGACCAGCTTGGGCAGGTAGGAGGCCTTCTGTTCGTCGCTGCCGTGGTGGGCCAGCGCCTCGATGGCGCCGGCGGTGAGCATGGGGCACAGGCCCAGGGCCATGTTGGCGCCGTGCAGCATCTCCTGCACGCTGCTCGCCACCACCTCGGGCAGGCCCTGACCGCCCTGCGCCTCGGTCACGCCGATACCGTTCCAGCCCCCCTCGGCGTAGGCCCGGTACGCCTCGACGAAGCCGTCGGGCAGGGTCACGCCGCCGTCGTCGCGGCGGGCGCAGCCCTGCTGGTCGCCACTGGCGTTGAGCGGCGCCCATACCTCGCCGGCGAGCTTCGCGGCTTCCTCCATCACCGCCTCGACCAGGTCGGGACTCGCCTCCGCAAAGTCGGGCAGCGCGAGCGAACGGTGCTCGAGCAGCTCCTCGAGCACGAAACGCAGGTCACGAACGGGGGGAGAGAAGGGAACCATGGCGACACCTCAGGGAAAATGATAGCAGCGATAGTAGATTCCCTACTTCGCGTTAACCATTAGCCCAATGTCGCATGAGTGAAGCGCCGACGCCCGGTGCAGGACACCGGGCGTCGGGAATCCGCAGCCACCGAGAGTTCCGGTCAGCCGCGCGGGGTTGTCGGGGATGAACCTGACAGGTTTTTTTCCGCCTCCCCACCGGCATCGTCCTCGCTCGACGGCGCGACGGCCTGGTCATAGTAGGCAATATGCGCCTCGTCGGGCGGCGGTGGGCCCACCAGCGGCTCGGCCACCGCCACCTCGGGCACGGCCTGGGAGAGGTCTTCCACGTGTTCGTGCTCGATGGCCCCCTGGACCAGCTTCTCGGTGACCACCAGCTCGGCTCCCGCCGACGACATGGGCGCGGTCGGCGAAAACGGCGCCACCGGTACCGGCGCTGGGCGCACGCTGCGCCGCCAGGCGAAGAAGGCGACCAGGAAGAGCCCCAGGCCGCCGAAGGCCCAGAACAGCCCGGCATCGCCCATGGCCACCATCAGCGGCGAGATCAGCGAAGGGCTCAGCGCCGAGCCGATGGCGTTGATCAGCAGCAGCCCCTGGCTCATGCGCACCAGCGCCCCGGCGGGAGCACGGTCGGCGGCGTGGCCCACGGCCACCGGGTAGAGCGAGAAGATGCCGCCGCCGAGCAGGAACAGCAGTCCCGCCAGCAGCCAAGGCGTCATCGGCATCAGCAGCACGGCTGCGGCAATCGCCGTGCAGAAGGCGCCGATCAGGATCAGCACCATCTGCCGATCGTGGCGGTCGGACCAGCGCCCCACCGGGTACTGCAGCAGCAGGGCGCCAAGCACCACCACGGCCATCATCTGGCCAACGCGGTCCACCGTGAAACCGACGCGCTGCAGGTAGAGCGGCAGCAGCGTATAGGCGGCGGCCACCGCCAGACCGGACCCGAAACTGCCCATCACCCCGGTGGGAGTGAGGGTGATCAGGCGCAGCGGCGAGAGCGGCTCGGCCTTGTCGATCAGCGGCGAGACACGCGGGATCATCGCCATGGGCAGCACGGAGAGCGAGGCCAGCATGCCGATGACGATGAATGACGCCGAACCGCCCATGGACTCGGTGACGCCGAGCAGCAGCTGGCCGAGCACGCCGGCGGCATAGAGCGAGATCATGTAGAGCGCCAGCAACCGCCCGCGCACCTTCGCCTCACCGGCGGTGAGCAGCCAGCTCTCGATGACCAGGTAGACGCCCACCGTGGCCCAGCCGCCGATCAGGCGCAGGCCGAACCAGGCCCAGGGCTCGGCCACCAGCCCCTGAAGCAGCACGGTGACCGCGACCAGGGAGGCGAAGCTGCCGTAGGCGCGGATGTGGCCGATACGCAGCAGCAGCCGGTCGTTGAGCATGGCGCCCAGTGCCAGGCCGATGAAATAGGCCGAGGAGACCCAGCCGATCACCACCGCCGACTCGCCGGCGGCATCCAGGCGCAGGGTGATCACCGTGGCCAGGAAACCGTTGCCGATGCCGAGTATGAACAGCCCCAGCAGGGGCGCCAGGGCCATGGCCAGCAGTTGCCGCGACATGAGGAGGCCTCGCGAAGCAGGATTCGATCAGAAGGAAGGGTGGCAGACACGGCCAGAAAGCGCTCGCCCGGCCGGCTCGGCAAACAAGCGATCCCTTATCCGTCCGGGCGCGCGAATCATACGCCCGCCGGCCCCGCTGTCAATCAGCTTTGCGCATGCCCCGCACGGGGACGGTGGTTCTTGCCAGAGAAGGGTGGAAAAACGGAAGAATCTAGCGTTTCTGAAGCAGCGCCACGTCCGCCGCCGGCAGCTCGAGTCGCATCTCCAGGCGATCCGCCAGCCAGCGAAAGGTGGCCTCGCTGAAGAAGCCGACATGGGTCGGGTCCTGAATGTAGTGCCAGCCGGCAAAGGCCTCCCGGGAGCGCACGCGTTTGGTCACGATCCCCAGCCAGCCGCCAGGAACGAGCAGCGCCGCCAGTCGCGTCAACTCGCGGCCGGGGGCGTGCAGGTGCTCCACCACCTCGGTGGCGGTGATGAAGTCGTACGTGCCATTCAGTACGCGATCGTCCGGCGCATAGAAGGGGTCGTAGAGCGCCATGGGGTGACCCGACTCGGCGAACATCACCGACAGCGTCGGCCCCGGGCCGGCGCCGAAGTCGAGCCCCCGCGCGCCGGGCGCGAGCCGCTCGCGGAGCGGCGTGACAAGCCGCGACAGGAATCGCCGATAGCCCGGGTCGTCGGGGTGATTCTCGTGCTTGTCGTACTCGGCCTTCTCCGCCGCCGGCGAGAGATGGTATTCCGGCGGCACGAACACCAGATCGCAGCACCGGCACTGGTGATACTCGCGTCGCGCATCGCGGTGATAGGGTAGGCAGTCGCTTGATGCGCATAGCGGGCAAGTCTGCATCATCGTATCCTCTGTGCCAGAACCTTCCTCCAAGGAGAAACGAATGCTGTCAGGTCTGGACCATCTGGTCATCACCGTGACCGATATTTCCCGCGCCGTGGACTTCTACACCCGGGTGCTCGGGCTCGAGGTGCGCTACCGCGACCGCGAGCGGGTCGACCTGATGCTCGGCGACATCGCCCTGCGCCTGCACTGGACCGCCACCGACATTGAGCCGCGCGCCGCCACGCCCACCCCCGGCAGCCTCGACCTGTGCCTGCGCAGCCTGCTGCCGCTGGACGAGGTGGCGCGCCACCTGGAGGCGCTCGACGTGGCCGTGGAGCTGGGCCCGGTGGAGCGCCAGGGCGCCACCGGCCCCATCGAGTCGCTCTACCTGCGCGACCCCGACGGCAACCTGCTGGAGATCAGCCGCCCGGCACGCAGCAATAGCACCGACGCCACGTCCTGACGCTGCCCCCGGCTGGCATTGTCGCCCACGGCCGGTATCATTGGCGCCTGTCATCGTCGTCGCAGCGGGAGCCCCATGAACGATTCGACGCAACACGAGCGGGTGGTCGCCGAACCCGGCAAACGCCCCGACATCACCCTGCCCATCGTCGTCTACGCCCTCTTCTTGGCGGGCATCGTCAGCGGCGGTCTCACCGCCCTGGTGGGCGTGGTGATCGCCTATGTCTACCGCGGCGAAGGGCCGGCGTGGCTCGACGAGCACTACCGTTTCCTGATCCGCACCTTCTGGATCGGCGTGCTCTACTTCGGCGTCTCGGGGCTGCTCACCTTCGTGCTCATCGGCTTCGTCACCTGGCTGCTAGCGGTGATCTGGCTGGTGATCCGCTGCGTGAAGGGGCTCAAGCGGCTCCAGGAGCAGCGCGCCCCGGACGACGTTGCCACCTGGTTGATCTGAGCCCCATGGCCCGTCGCTATCCCCGTCTCGCCGCCCTTCAGGCCCGCGCCATCACTACCCTTTGGCGCGCCCTGGCCAACCGCCGCCTGTCCAGCCTGTGGCGCCTGTCGCGCTTCGCCGGCCCCCTGGTGCATGGCATCAGCCGGCGTGAGCGCGAGGTCACCGAGGTCAACCTGGCCCAGGTCTACCCCGAGCTGGGCGCCGCGGCGCGCCGTCGCCTGGCGCGCGAGAGCCTCACCCACTCGGCGGCCACCATGCTCGAGCTGGGCCTGGCCTGGATGGCGCCACCCGAGCGGGTCGAGGCCGCCATCCTCGAGGTGCACGGCCGCGAACTGCTCGACGAGGCGCGCGCCGAGGGGCGCGGCGTCATCGTGCTCGCTCCCCACTTCGGCAACTGGGAGGTGCTCAACTTCTGGCTCTCCAGCCACTTTCCCTTTACCGCCATGTACGAGCCGCCCAAGATCGCCCCCCTCGACAGCGTGACCCGCCAGGGCCGCGAACGCCGGGGCGCGAGCCTGGTCCCCACCAACCCGCGCGGCGTGGCGGCGCTGCTCAAGGCGCTCAAGCGCAGCGAGGCGGTGGGCATCCTGCCCGACCAGGAGCCCTCCTGGGGCAGCGGCGTCTTCGCTCCCTTCTTCGGTCGGCTCGCCTACACCGCAACCCTGCTGCCCAAGCTGGTGGCGCGCACCGAGGCGCGGGTGGTCACCGGCGTGGCGCGCCGTCTGCCCGGCCGCGGCTTCGCCATCCACTTCCTGGCCGCCGACGACCGCGTCTACGCCCGCGACGAGGGTGAGTCGGCCACCGGCGTCAACGCCTGCGTGGAAGCCGCCATCGCCCTCGACCCCGCCCAGTACCAGTGGGAGTACAAGCGCTACCGCAAGGTGATCCAGGAGCAGGAGGGCCATCCCGACCACGGCGCCTTCCGGATCTACTGAAGGGCGTCGCGCCCGTAGCGGTCGTCCAGGCGCACGATGTCGTCCTCGCCCAGGTAGTCGCCCGACTGCACCTCGATCAGCTCCAGGTCACCCTCGCCGGGGTTGGCCAGGCAGTGCACGCGCCCCAGGGGGATGTCGACCGACTGGTTCGCCGCCAGGCTGAAGGCGTCGTCGTCCAAGGTCACCCGCGCCGTGCCGGTGAGCACCACCCAGTGCTCGGCGCGGTGGTGGTGGTACTGGCGCGACAGCCGCGCGCCGGGTTTCACGGTGAGGTGCTTGACCTGGTAGCCCGGCCCAGCCTCGAGAATGCGGTAGCGCCCCCAGGGGCGATGCACGATGGCGTGCTGGGCCACTTCGGCTCGCCCCTCTGCAGCCAATCGGTCGACCAGCTGACGCAGCTCCTGGCCGCGGCGGCGGTCGGCCACCAGCACAGCGTCCGCCGTGGTGACGATCGCCAGGTGCTCCACCCCCAGGGTGGCTACCAGTTGCCCCTCGGCATGCACCAGCAGGTTACGACTGGCCGCGCAACGCACCTCGCCGTGCAGGGCGTTGCCGTCGGCGTCGTGGGGGAGCGCCTCCCACAGCGCCTGCCAGGAACCGATGTCGCTCCACCCCGCGGCCAGCGGCACCATGGCGGCACGCTCGGTACGCTCCATCACCGCCACGTCGATACTGCTCTCGGGGCTCGCCCGGAAGGCCTCGGCGCCAGGCCGCAGAAAGTCACGGTCGACGGCGGCCGCGGTCATGGCGCGGCGACAGGCGTCGAGCATCGCCGGCGCCTGCCGGGCCAGCTCGTCCAGGTAGCGGTCCGGCCGCAGCACGAAGAGCCCGCTGTTCCAGCAGCACTCGCCCTCGGCGAGCAGCGCCGCGGCGGTGGCCGCATCGGGCTTCTCCACGAAGGCCGCCACCCGTCGGCCACCCTCGGGAAGCGGTGCACCGGGGCGAATGTAGCCGTAGCCGGTCTCGGCGCGGTCGGGCACGACGCCGAAGGTGGTGAGCCAACCCCGCTCGGCCAATTCGAGCGCCTGGGCGAGACTCGCCTGGAAAGCGGCGCGGTCGGGAATGCTGTGATCCGCGGGCAGCACCACCAGGGGGCGGGACAAGCCGCGCCGCTCGGCGAGCAGCGCCGCCAGGGCGATGGCCGGGGCGGTGCCGCGCCCTTCCGGCTCGAGCAGCAGGGTGGCATCGGCCACGCCGGCCCGGCGCAGCTGCTCGGCGGCGAGAAAGCGGTGATCCTCGTGGCAGATGACGATGGGCGGCGCGTGAGTCAGCCCCTCGAGCCGTCCCAGGGTGGCGGCCAGCAGGGGCGCGTCATCGAGCAGCGAGAGAAACTGCTTGGGGCGCTGGTGGCGCGACAGCGGCCACAGCCGTGTGCCGGCGCCGCCGGCCAGGATCACCGGGGTCATCATGAGCCGAACTCCTCGTGCAGCCAGTCGCGCAGCCGGTGCATGCCGGGATGGCTGTCTCGCTGGGGGGGCAGCAGGCCGGGCACGAAGCTGCGAGCCCGGAAGGGGGCGAGCAATGCCGGATCGCCGGCGATGACGTGCACCGGCACCCCGTCGCTGGCGGCGTCGCCGGTGATCAGGGGTGCCGACTGATGATCGCCGAGCAGGATCACCAAGCTGTCGTCGGCGACATGCTCGGCGATCCAGGTGAGACTCGCCTCCAGCGAGTAGGCCACCGCACGGGCATAGTGCTCGCGCACCCGCTCGGGGTCCTGCCACAGCACCTCGGGGGATTCGCCGGCCTCGGCCCAGCGTGAAAACACGCGACCGTCGTCCAGAGCCTGCCACTCCTCCAACACCGGCAGGATCGGCGTCCAGGGCGCATGGCTGCTGATCAGGGCGATCTGCGCGAACACCGGCCCCTCGGCGGGCCGCAGCGACTGCCCAAAGCGATGCAAGGTGTACTGGTCGGGCATGGTCACCCAGTTGAGTGCCGGCCCGGCGTAGTCGAGATCCGCCGCGGCATGGATGGCGTCGAAGCCGTAGGCCTCGCCCTCCGGCCAGGCTCGGGTGATGGCCGGCATCACCGCCAGGGTGTGATGCCCGGTGGCGCGGAAGTCGTCGACCAGCGTCGGACGCTCGCTGTCGAGCAGCAGGCGATACCAGAGGTCGTTGTCGATCCACAGCCCGGAGAGCGTCGTGGCATGCGACAGCCACGACTGGCCACCGCGCACCGGCGCCGCCAGGGTTCCGGACACCGCCGCCAGGCCCGCCGCCTCGAGGCGCGGCGTCAGACTCGCAAGCCGCCGCCCCACCACCTCGGCATAGCGCGGCTGTGCGAGAGCGCTCACACCGTAGGACTCGACGAAAATCAGCAGCACGTCGCGCCCGGCAAGCCCCGGCAGCGGCCGCGTCTCGCCGGGGCGCTCGGCCAGGGTCTCGGCGAAGGCGAGGCGCGCGCGATGGGTCGCAATCAGCTGCTGCGCCTGGAAGCTGAAGGTATCGACCAGTGGTGCGCGGGTCACCACCAGCGGCCGGACGTGCTGCCACTGCGCCACCAGCAGGGCGGCGCTGGCCACCACCGTGGCCGCGGCCAGCAGACGCGCCGGGCCCCGCCGCGCCGTGCCGGGCAGGGCCGCCAGCACGCGCTTGAGCCCCCAGGCGAGCCATACCAGCACCGCCACGCCGGCCAGGATTGCCAGCAGCCCCAGGGGTGTACCGAGGGTGCCCGCCAGCAGGTCATAGACCGAGCGCAGCAGCGGCCAGTCCAGATAGAGGTTGAGCGAGCGCCCCAGCGCCTGATAGGTGGCCGCATCGCCCAGGCCGACGAGCACGCCCAGTAACACCACGGCGGCCAGCGGCCAGGCCAGCCGCCGGCTGGCCGCCCGCGCCGGCAGCAGCGCGAGCGCCGCTACCAGCAGCAGCGCCTCCAGGGCGACCCAGCCTGTCCCGAGCTCACCGTAGCGCAGCCACAACGGCACCAGCAGCAGCCCGTTGAGCAGCAAGACGCCCATCACTGCCCTGCGCATCGACTCCCCTTCTCCGCATGCATCGTTCGCCTTCCGTCACACTCGCGACCTCTGTGCAGGGTAGCGCAGCGCAACAATGTGTACACTGAATAAATATCGTACAATTATCGTATCACTTGCAGCCCGACACCGGTGCCGCCGTGCAGGATGCGGGCAGAGCGACGACACTGGAGCCGAGGAACCCACGCAACCCGGGAGGAGGGACCCATGCTGCGGATACCCCTGCTGTCCGGTCTGGCGCTGCTGCTTGCCGGCAGCGCCCAGGCCACCATTGATGCCGAGGTGGCGGCCCTCTTCGACCGAGTCACCGAACAGGCCCAGGCCCGGGCCGAGGCCGATTACCGTGAAGAACAGGGGGCCTTGCCCGAGGCGCTGCGCGATCTCGACTACGACACCTACCGCCAGATCCGCTTCCGCCCCGAGGCAGCCCTGTGGCGCGACGAGGGCCTGTTCAGCGTGCAGCTCTTCCATACCGGCTTTCTCTTCGATGCGCCAGTGCAACTGCATGTGGTGGAAGACGGCGAAACCCGTCCCCTCGACTTCGACCCCGCGCGCTTCCGCTACGACGACGCCGCCGCGGGACTGGCCGAGGCGGACCTCGTCGGCGCCGGCCACGCCGGCTTTCGCCTGCACTATCCGCTAAACAGTGCCGATTACCACGACGAGTTCGCCGTCTTCCTGGGTGCCAGCTACTTCCGCCTGGTGGGGCGCGACCAGGGCTACGGGCTTTCCGCCCGGGGATTGGCCATCGACGTCGCCACTTCCGGCGGCGAGGAGTTTCCCGCCTTCCGCGAGTTCTGGCTGGTCAAGCCCGCCCCTGACGCCACCCGGATGACGGTGCTGGCGCTGCTCGACAGCCCCTCGCTGGCGGGCGCCTACCGTTTCGACATCGCCCCGGGGCGGAACGTCGCGGTCACCGTCGAGGCCCGCCTCTTCGCCCGGCGCGACGTGGAGAAGCTCGGCGTGGCGCCGCTCACCAGCATGTTCGCCCACGGCGACACCACCCCGCGACCGGTGGACGACTATCGCCCCCACGTGCACGACTCCGAGGGCCTGCTCATGCACACCGCCGGCGACGAGTGGATCTGGCGGCCGCTCAGCAACCCCCGCGAGCTGCGCGTCACCTCGCTGCGCGACGACGGGCCGCGCGGCTTCGGCCTGGTGCAGCGCAGCCGCGAATTCGCCCACTACCTCGACCTCGAGGCGCGCTACGAGCGCCGCCCCAGCCAGTGGGTGGAGCCGCTGGACGACTGGGGCCCCGGCGGCGTGGAGCTGGTGGAACTCCCCGCCCCCGACGAGACCCACGACAACATCGTCGCCTACTGGGTCGCCGAGGCGCCACTGCACGAGGGCGAAGCGCGCACCCTGCGCTACCGCACCCACACCTTTGGCGCCACCTTGCCCGAGCAGCGCCTGGCCCGGGTGATACGCACCCGCCAGGGGTGGGGCGGGGTGCCCGGGCGCGCCGAACCCGCGCCGGCCAGCCGCCGCCACTTCCTGGTGGACTTCCGCGGCGGCGAGCTCACGGGCCTGGGGGCGGATCAGCCGGTCACCGTCAATCTCACGGCGAGCCAGGGGGAGGTGCGCGACCTGCAGGCGCGGCCGCTGCCCAAGGGGCGCGGCTGGCGCGCCTCCTTTCGCCTAGACCCGGCTGGCGAGCAGCCCGCCGATCTGCGTCTGTACCTCTCCCTGCGAGACCGCGTGATCAGCGAGACCTGGAACCATGTCTGGTACCCCTCCGAGTCGCGTTGAGTCTACCGGCACCGCCGCCGCGCCCCTGCCCGGTCTTGCCGTGCGCCGCGCCCTGCTGGCCCTGGCCGTGTGTGCCACCACCCTGGCCGGTGCCGGTCTGATGGCGCGCATCCTCGCCGCCGACGGCCTGATCGTCCGCGAACTGGTGCTGCTGGGACTCTTCTCCCTCACCTTCACCTGGATCGCCCTGGCCTTCTGGTCGGCGCTGACCGGCTTCGTGCTCTGCCTGACGCGCCGTGATCCGCTCACCCTGGCACGTCTGCCCGCCCGGACCCAGGAGGCGACCATGCCGCTGCGCCAACGCATCGTGCTCGCCATGCCGATCCACAACGAGGCCCCCGCCCAAGTGGTCGCCGCCCTGGAGGCCACCGTCGAGTCGCTGATCGAAACCGGCGAGGCCCACCATTTCGAGGCTTTCGTGCTCAGCGACACCACCGACCCGACCATCGCGGCTGAGGAAGCCGCGACCATCGCCGCGCTGCAACGCCGCCTGGCGGGACGCCTGCCCCTGCACTACCGGCGCCGAGCCGACAACCGCGGCCGCAAGGCCGGCAACCTCGCCGACTTCTGCCACCGCTGGGGCGGGCGCTACGACTTCCTGATCGGCCTCGATGCCGACAGCCGCCTCACCGGCGACTGCCTGGTAGCCCTGGCGCGCGCCCTGCAAGCGCGACCGGACGTGGCGCTGATCCAGACGGTGCCGCTGCCCGCGCGCCAGACCACGCTGTTCGGCCGGCTCTCGCAGTTCGCCGCGGCCCTCTACGCGCCGATGCTCGCCGCCGGGCAGAGCGCCTGGCAGGGCGACACCGCGAACTACTGGGGGCACAACGCCATCCTGCGCCTGGAGGCCTTCACCGCCTGTGCCGGGCTGCCGCCGCTGCCGGGCCGCCCGCCTCTGGGCGGCGAGATCCTCAGCCACGATTTCGTGGAAGCCGCGCTGCTGCGCCGTGGCGGCTGGCAGGTGCAGCTCGACACCCGCCTGGGGGGCAGCTACGAGGAGATGCCCGGCAACCTGATCGACTATGCGCGCCGCGACCGCCGCTGGACCCAGGGCAACCTGCAGCACCTGCGCCTGCTCGCCGTTCCCGGCCTGCACGCACTGAGCCGCCTGCACTTCGTGATGGGGGCCATGGCCTTCGTCGCCTCCTTGCTGTGGCTGGCCATCCTCGCGCTGGGCAGCCTCGATGCCGCCCTGCGCGCCCGCCACGGACCGGTCTACTTCCGCGAGGAGGCGCAGCTTTTCCCGATGTGGCCCGAGGCCCATCCCGAGCTGATTGCCACTCTCTTCGCCCTCACCCTGGCGCTGCTCTTCGTCCCTAAGCTGATGGGGCTGACGCTGGCCCTGGTCCGGCGCGCCGCGGCATTCGGCGGCACCTGGCGCCTCATCGCCTCGGCGCTGGCCGAGGCGCTGGTCGCCGTGCTGCTTGCCCCCTTGATGATGGCCTTCCACAGCCGTTTCGTCCTCGAGGTGCTGGCCGGCGGCCGCATCGCCTGGACGACCCAGCCCCGCGAGGGCCGGCCGGTGCCCTGGCGTGCTGCGCTGAGCCAGACGGCGCCGTTCGCCGCGCTAGGGGTCGTCTGGGCGGCGGCGGTGCTCGCCTACGCCCCGATGCTCTTCTGGTGGCTGGCCCCGATCTGGGCGGGGCTCGCCCTCGCCCCGCTGCTGGTGCGCCTCAGCGGTGCCCGCGCCGACGCGCTCACGCGACGGGGACTACTGGCCACGCACCGTCCGGCAGCGGACACCGCCCTGCTGACGTCCGCCCCGGCGCCGACTGGCCACCCCGAGGACACCCCATTGCCACCACCCCCTGAGGCACCGCGGACCATGCCCGAGCAGACGCTGACACGCCGACCGAGCCGGAAGGGGACACGATGAGTCACCGCCGTCTTGCCACCCGACTGCGCCAGGGCCTGGGCATCGCCCGGTCGCTGGTCATCTACTGGCGACCCGGCCGTCAGCGCGGCCTGCGCCGGCTTTACGCCGACTTCCTGGGCCCCGGCGATCTGGCCTTCGACGTGGGCGCTCACCTCGGCGATCGCACCGCCGCCTTCGCCGGGCTGGGCGCCCGAGTGGTAGCCCTGGAACCGCAGCCGGCACTCCACGCCTGGCTGAGCCACCTGGTGGGGGGCCGGCCCGGCGTCACCCTGCTGGCAAGCGCCGCCGGGGCCGCGCCGGGCCACGCCGAGCTCGCCGTGAGCCACGCCACGCCCACCGTCTCCACCCTGGCCGAGGGCTGGCGCGACGCCCTCGCCGCACGCAACCCCGGCTTCCGTCAGGTACGCTGGGAGGCACGCGTCAGGGTGCCGGTAACCACCCTGGACGCCCTGATCGACGCCTACGGCGAGCCGCAATTCTGCAAAATCGACGTGGAGGGCTTCGAGGCGGAAGTGCTCGCCGGCCTGAGCCGAGCACTCCCCGCCCTCTCGGTGGAGTTCGTCAGCGGCGCTCTCGCGGTGGCCGAGGCGTGCGTGGCGCGCCTGGCGACACTGGGCGACTACCGCTTCAACGCCATTGCCGGCGAGGGGCGAGGCTTCCGCTGGGCCGAGTGGCGCACCGCCTCGGCGGCCCGCGCATGGCTTGCCGCCGGCGCCGAGGGGCTCGCCTCCGGCGATCTCTATGCGCGCCGGATTGATCTGACGGCCCGATCTTCAGTCGTCCAGGAGAGCCAAACATGAGCGAATCCCGCTTTCCCTGCTGGGGGGACCTCACCAGCCGGGAGTTGGCCCGCCTCGACCCCGCCAGCGTGGCGGTGGCGGTAGTGGGCGCCATCGAGCAGCACGGCGCCCATCTTCCGCTGGCCACCGATCTCGACATCGGCGAAGGACTGCTCGCCGCCGCCCTGGCGCGCCTGCCCGACGACCTGCCACTGGTGGTGCTGCCCGCCCTGGCCGTGGGTGTAAGCGACGAGCACCTGAGCTTTCCCGGCACCCTGAGCCTTCCGCCAGCCACCGCCATCGCCACCCTGGAAGCGCTGGGCGACGGCGTGGCAAGAGCCGGACTGTCGAGACTGGTGCTGCTCAACGGCCACGGCGGCAACAACGCGGTGATCGATCTCGCCGCCCTGGCGCTGCGCCGTCGCCACGCCCTGCGGGTGGTCAAGGTACACTACCCGCGCCTGGCGCCACCGCCCGCGCTGCGCAACGCGCTGCCCGAGGCGGAATGGCGCCACGGCCTGCACGGCGGGGCGCTGGAGACGGCCCTGATGCGCCACTTCGCCCCGCACAAGGTCCGCCTCGATGCCCTCGACCACCCGCCCTCCCGCGGCGAGGCCATGGCCGAGGAAGGCTCTCTGCTGGGGCCCGAGGGCGCGGCTCCCTTTGCCTGGCTGGCCGAGGATCTGCACCCCGGCGGCGTGGTCGGCAATGCCGCCCTGGGCACGGCCGAGCTTGGCGCCCGGCTGGCCGGGCACTACGGCGAGGCGCTGGCGCGCGTCATCGAGGAGACGTACCGAGCCCCGCCGTTCAGCGCTGCCTCGCCTTCCCGTTGAGTACCCCCTCCAGCATGTGGCCGGCGCGCTCCGCCTTGGCGCTCAGGTAGCGCCGGTTGTGGTCGTTGAGGGTACCGTAGAGCGCCTGGCGCGACGCCACCTCGATGCCGCCGTCGGTGAGGGCGGCGATCTTGCCGGGATTGTTGGTGAGCAGCTGCACCCGGCGGATGCCCAGCGAGGCCAGCATGTCCACCGCCACGGCGTAGCGCCGTTCGTCCTCGGCGAAGCCCAGGCTGTGGTCGGCGTCCAGGGTGTCCAGCCCGGCGTCCTGGCGCGTATAGGCGCGCAGCTTGTTGGCCAGGCCGATGCCGCGCCCCTCCTGGGCCAGGTAGAGCAGCACCCCGCCGCCCAGCGCCTCGATCTCGGCCACGGCGTTGCGCAGCTGCTCGCCGCAGTCGCAGCGCAGGCTGCCGAAGAGGTCACCGGTGAGACAGGCGGAGTGCAGGCGCAGCGGCACCGGCCCGGCGGCCGTCTCGGGCGCGCCGATCACCACCGCCACGTGCTCACGCAGTCCGTCGGGCTCGCGGAACAGGATGAAGCGGCTGTCGAAGGCGTCCTCCAATGGGATGCGTGCTTCGCTGATGCGCTTGAGCAGGCCGCGTGCCTCCTGGCAGCGCGCCGCCGCCTCGACGGGCACCTCGAGCAGGGTGCCGTCGGCCACCTCGGCGGCCACCGCCGCGCGCCGCTCGGGCGCGACGCGCGCCACCAGGGCGGCGGGAATCAGCAGGGCGCGGCGCATCAGCGCCAGGGCGGCGGACTCCGCCGGGGCGGCATCGGCCAGGGCGTCGGCCCAGGCGC
>NZ_WHMA01000040.1:783-23181 GCF_010994375.1 Halomonas sp. NO4 | reverse complement strand
ACCGTATGCCCGGTGGTGTGGGAGGGCGCCGGGGGCAACCCCGGCCCCTACCCGATGGGTCGGGAGCGCACTACCTAGGCGGCTCCCGACGCCTCTCCAAAGTGCTCCCAGGCATGGTGATACAGAACACCGGCATAGCCGTTGCGCTGCATGATCTTGAGGATCTTGGCGGGGTCGCCGTCATCGAGAGCCTTGTGCAGTTTCGCCCGCTGCTCGTCATCGAGAGCCTCGTACCAGTGGTAGGGCTCGCCCTTGGCATTGCCCTCCTCGGCCTTGCGCATCAGGTCGATTTCGATGCGTCCGCCATATCGATACAGGATGTCGTAGCCTTCCTGCAGGCGGGTCGCCGGTACGTCGTACGGCTTTTCGAGGCCTTCCAGCACGTTGTAGTAGTAATAGCTCAGCGGTTGCATGTGGCTCCTCCAGCGGTATGCCGTTGCTCATCCGTCCTTACTCGCTCTCCTGTCTCCCATCCTGCCTGAGGCATGGCGACCCGCTCAATGGAAAACTGCCTCACTCTCGAGATGGTGAGATGAACCGAATGAGCGTGAGGCCGCACGACTCAGGCCCAGCGCTCATCGGCCGTGAAAGCCACCGTGAACCAGCGTCGTTCCGGCGGTGGGGTCAGACCGGCAGCGATCTGTTCGCGGATCTCGTCCATCACCGCGACGCCTTCACCGGCGGCGAAGTCAGGCGTGGTGACGATGTGTATCTCGATGAAGTGGCCGCGCCCGCTCTTGGCCACATGGCTGTAGTACTCGAGCAGTCCCTCGCGCGCCATCACTGGGATCATGGCGGCGTGGACCTCGCGGTCCAGTTCGTTCGGCGCGATCAGGAATATCTCGCGCAGGGCGCGGCGCACGATACCGATGGGCACCGGCAGGAAGCCGAGGGTCAGCAGCACAAGCAACGCGGAGTCGACGTAGGGCGTGAGGTGCCCCCAGGCGGTGCGCTCGAGGACGAGCGCGATCACGAACGCCGCCAGCAGCGCCGTGGTGATCAGCGCCGCCATCAGCCAGCCCTGCATGTCGATGCGCACGAACTCCGAGCGGGCGTGGCGGTTGATCCGCCGCTGGTAGACCACCATGGCGTAGCAGACGCAGGCCACCACCACGGCGTAGGCAATGGCCAGGTCGAAGGCGAGCTCGCGTCCGCCCTCCATCAGGTTGAGCACCGCGTTGAGGAAGGCGTAGAAGCACAGCAGCAGCAGGATGCTGCCGTTCAACCCCGCCACCAGCGGCTCTAGATGCCAGTAGCCGTGCTGGAAACGCGCGCTCGCCTCGCGCACGGCCAGTCGTGCTACCAGCAGTGCCAGGCCCGACATGGCGGCGTCGATGGTCGAGAAGACGCCGTCGAACAGGATCGACTGCGAGCCGGCGAGTAGGCCGAAGGTGACCCCGAGGCTGGAGACCGCCAGGGTGACGACGATGGAGCGCTTCAGGGCGCGCTGTTCGAGGGTGGCAGACATGGCATCTTCCCTGGTGGCCGAAGCCTCCCAGTCTAGCCGAGTCGCCTGCGGCGTGGGAAAACGCTTCCGAGCGCCGCCAAGTGCTCCCGTTACGTTTGTAGATCAACGCCTTGCCGCTCAACTTTGTGCTCAGCGTGCCGATGACCGTCAGGTAGATCCACTTCTGACGCCACACCAAGGCATAGGGGCACTCTCATGAAGCAGCTATCCATCAAATGGAGCCTGACGGCCGCACTCGCCACTCTGGTGCTGATCATCGGCCTGATCAGCGGTCTGGCCTTCTACGCCAACGCCACCAGCCAGGACGCGGTACACGAGTTGGCCGAGACCAACGTCCAGCTCGTCAACCTGGCCAACCGCACCCAGGTCAATGTGCTACGCGCCCAAACCCTGCTCGACCGCTACGCGAGCCACAGCACCCAGGGCAATGCCGAAAAGGGGCGCGAGAACCAGGCCATGGCGAAGGCGGCCCTGGCGGCGGCCAAGGAGCGCTTCGACGCCTTCCGTCAGGTACCCGTGGCACCGGACGACCCGCGGGCACCCTATGTCACGGCGATCAGCGACGCCTACGAGGATTACGTGAGCAACGGTCTCGAACCGCTGATGGACGAGACGCCGTTCCAGGTGATGCGCAACCAGGAGAACCTAGCCATGCTGGGCGCGGCGCTGGATGTCGCCATGGAGGAGTTCATTGCCTATGCGGAACAGCGCGGCGATGCGGTGATTGCCGAGGTGAGCAGTGTCGGCCGCCTGGTGGTCATCATCGCCGCTTCCCTGCTCGTGGTGGCCCTGATTGCCGCGCTGGTGCTGCGCCTAGGGATGATGCGCATTGTCGTGACGCCGCTGAGACAGGCCATTGGCCACTTCGAGCGCATCGCCGATGGCGACCTGACGGCGAATATCGAGGATCGCGGCCGCAACGAGATCGGTCAGCTCTTCCGCGCGCTCGACCGCATGCAGGAGAAGCTCAGGACGCTGGTGGTCTCGCTGCGCAGCAGCAGCGACAGCGTGTTCACCGGCGCCGGCGAGATCGCCTCGGGCAGTCAGGATCTCTCCTCGCGCACCGAGCAGCAGGCATCTGCCCTGCAGCAGACCGCCTCCAGCATGGAGCAGATGGCCGGCACCGTCAGCCGCAACACCGAGACGGCCCAGGAAGCCGACCGACTCGCCACCTCCGCCTCGCAGACGGCCGAGTCCGGTGGACAGGAAGTGGAGCGTACCGTGAAGCTGATGCGCGAGATCGCCGACAGCGCCAACCGCGTCACCGACATCATCGGCGTAATCGATTCCATCGCCTTTCAGACCAACATCCTGGCACTCAACGCCTCGGTGGAGGCGGCGCGCGCCGGCGAGCACGGCCGCGGCTTCGCCGTGGTGGCCGAGGAGGTGCGCAAGCTGGCCAGCCGCAGCGCCGACTCCGCCAAGGAGATCCGCACCCTGATCGAGGCGACCACCACCCGGGTCGCCAGCGGTGCCGAACAGGCCGAGCGCAGCGGGGCGACCATCGGCGAGACCGTCGAATCGATCCGCCAGGTCAGCGCCCTGATGGGCGAGATTTCCACCGCCACCCGCGAGCAAAATGGCGGCATCGAGCAGATCAACAGCGCCCTCACCGAAATGGACTCGGTGACCCAACAGAACGCCGCCCTGGTCCAGCAGACCAGCGCCGCCGCTTCCTCGCTGGAAGAGCAAGCCAAGCGCCTCGCCGGACTGATCGCCACCTTCCGTGTCGACGGCCGGGCCGCCGCCACGCCCCCGCCGGCTGCCCAACTGGCGCACACGAGCCACGAGCGCCCGGCCGAGTCCGAGCAGCAGGCCGCGCCGCCGAGGGAGGTCGACCCGAAGCCCCGGCCGCGCAACAAGCAACCTGCAGAGGATGTCGAGGAGTGGGCAGAGTTCTGAACGCGGATGCAGAAACAGGCGCTCAGTCACCGCACCGGCAGCGCCGGTGAGGCGCAGCCGGTGCGAGACGAGTCAGAGTTTGGAGAGCGGTGGGGACTTCACGGCCTGTTACTGTCTCATCGGAGCAGGGCCCCGACGGGCCTTCAGTCCCGGGGGAAGCGTGCCTCGAGTTCGGCGACCTGCTCGGGAGTCAGGCCCCGCGGGTTCTTTCCCTGCAGCAGCAGGAACAGCTTGGCGGTCTCCTCCAGTTCCTCGGTGGCGTAGACCGCGGCCTCGAGGCTCTTGCCGGCCACCACCGGGCCGTGGTTGGCCAACAACACCGCGCTGTGTGCCCCGGCCAGGCCGCGCACGGCATCGCCCAAGGCGGGATCGCCGGGCACGTGGTAGGGCACCAGCGGCAGCCGGCCCACGCGCATCACGTAGTAGGCGGTGAGCGGCGGGATGCAGTCGCAGGGATCGATGCCTGGCAGGCAGGACACCGCCACCGAGTGGGTGGAGTGCAGGTGGACGATGGCGCCGGACTGGGGGCGCTCCTGGTACATCGCCGTGTGCAGGAAGTGCTCCTTGGTGGGCTTGTCGCCGTCGAGTAGCCGGCCGTTCGCATCCAGACGCGAGATACGCGCTGGGTCGAGGCGCCCCAGGCAGGCATTGGTGGGCGTCATCAGCCAGCCGCCGTCATCGAGCCGCACGCTGATGTTGCCGCTGGAACCCATGGTCAGGCCACGGTCGAACAGCGATTGGCCCAGCGTGGCGATCTGGTCGCGAAGTGCATTGATAGATTGATCGCTCATGGCAGCACCTCAAAGGCGCGGGTAAAGAAGTCCGGGCCCCCGAAATTGCCCGACTTGAGGGCCAGGGACAGTGGCGCTTCCCGGCCTGGCAGCGGCGCCTGGGTCCAGGGCACGCCGGGGTCGATCTGATCGCCGATTCGCAGCTGTCGGATGCCCAGCGCCGAGACCACGGCGCCGGAGCTCTCGCCTCCGGCTACCACCAGGCGCCCTACGCCCTCATCGACGAGAGTCCGTGCCAGTTCTCCCAGGGCGTGCTCCACCAGTTCGCCGGCACGTTCGACACCCAAGGCCGCCTGGGCGGCCTGGACCCGCTCGGGGTCGGCGGAGGCGTAGACCAGCACCGGGCCGCTGTCGGCGAGGGCCTCGCGGGCGAAAGCCAGGGCCTGTGCCAGGTGGCGCTCATCTTCGGCCAGTTTCAGCGGATCCAGGGCAAAGCCCCGGGGGGAGTCGGGAGAGTGCCGCTCGAGGAAGTGGGCCACTTGGCCTAGGGTGGCCCGCGAGCAGCTCCCCGAGAGCACCAGGGCGCTGCCGGCGGCCGGAGCGAGGCGCCCCGGTTCGGCCACCTCGGCCAGCCAGCCACGGCGGCGGTACTGCGCGGGCAGTGCCTGGCCCAGCCCCGACCCTCCGGTAACCAGCGGGTAATTGACGACTGCCTCTGCCAACACCTCGAGGTCACCCTCATCCAGGGTGTCGCAGATCACGTGGCGAACACCCTCGGCGGCCAGCGTCTCGAGATGTGCGCGGGTGGCCTCGGTGCCGCGGGCCAGCACCGGCCGCGCGGCCAGGCCCACCGGGTGCCGCGTTTGGCGGCCCAGTACCCGAACCAGGTCGGCATCGGTCATGGGGGTGAGCGGATGGTGCTGCATGCCGCTGTCATTAAGTAGGCGGTCGCCGACGAAAAGATGGCCCTGGTAGACGGTCCGGCCGTTGACCGGGAAGGCCGGCACCATCACCGTCTGGTCCGCCCCCAGCCGCTCCAGCAAGGCATCCGCCACCGGGCCGATGTTGCCGTCCGCGGTGGAGTCGAAGGTCGAGCAGTACTTGAAGAAGACCTGTCGGGTCCCCCGATCTTGCAGCCACTCCAGCGCCGCCAGGGAGTCGGCCATTGCCTGCTTTACCGGGGTGGAACGAGATTTCAGGGCCACCACCACGGCATCGACGTCGTCGAGTGACAAGTGGGCATCCGGCACGCCGATGGTTTGCACGCATCGCATGCCGGCGCGCACCAAGTTGTTGGCGAGATCCGTGGCCCCGGTGAAGTCGTCGGCGATGGCACCCAGCACTAGTGTCATGGAAGTCTCCGCTTGTCAGGGTTAGGAGGCTGCTGTGTTCATGCGCGCGCGCTTGCGCAGGGGCATCACGATGGCGGCTATCAGCAGCAGGCATGAGATGACAATCAGGGTGGCACTGAGAGGGCGCGTGAAGAAGATCGTCAGATCGCCCTGAGACATGGCCAGTGAACGACGCAGCTCGCTCTCAGCAATGGGGCCGAGGACCAGGCCGAGAATGATCGAAACCAGCGGGAACCGGAGCTTCTCGAGCAGGAAGCCGAGCACGCCGAAGCCCAGCATCAACCACACATCGAACATCGAATTGCGTACCGAGTAGGTGCCCACGATGCAACTCATGATGATGATGGGACCCAGGGCTGAGTAGGGGACGTTGAGCAGCCGGGTGAACAGTGCAATGAAGGGTTTCGAGAAGATCAGGATCATGAAATTGACGATGAACAGGCCGGCGAATACCGCATAGATCAGATCGCTGCTAGTCATCATGAACATCGGACCCGGTTGCAGACCGTGCATGATGAAGGCACCGAGGATGATGGCCGTAGTACCGCTCCCAGGGATGCCGAGAGCAAACAGGGGGACCAGTGCCCCCATGGCGGCCGCGTTGTTGGCGGCTTCCGGAGCGGCGATGCCTTCCGGTGCTCCCTTGCCGAATCCTTCGGGGGGCCTGGACCAGCGCACTGCTTCGCTGTAGCTGACCATGGCAGCGGTGCTCGCGCCGATACCGGGCAGGATGCCGATGATCACCCCGAGCAGGGATGAGCGCGACAACGTGATACCGAGGCGGCGCAGGAGAGGCATGTCGAAAATCTTGATTCTGACTTTCTTGATCGGCTGATGAACTTCCTGTGTCACGCTGCGCTTCATGACTTCGGAGACGGCGAACAGGCCCACGATGACCGGTATCAGACCGACGCCCTCGGCGAGGTGAAGGCTGCCGAAGGTGTAGCGGCTGGTGCCGGTGAGCGGGTCGATGCCGACGGTGGCGATCAACAGGCCCAGGGCGGCTCCGATGAGGCCGAAGATCAGCCGACCTCCCAGCGATGCCACCACGGTCAGCCCGAGAATCGCGAGGGCAAAGTACTCGGGAGAGGAGAACTTGAGGGCCACCGAGGCGAGCAGGGGGGTAAAGACAATCAGCGCAATGGTGCCCACCAGACCGCCGATAGCCGAGCTGAGTACACCGATACCCAGTGCCTTGCCGGCCTGGCCTTGCTGGGTCATCGGATAGCCGTCGAAGGAGGTCATCACCGCTTCTGGCGTACCGGGAGCACGGTAGAGGATAGCGGTGATCAGGCCAGAGAACACCGTCGAACCGTAGATGGCGGTAAGCAGCATGAAGGCGGCGGTCGGATCCATGCCGTAGGTCACTGGCAGCAGGATTACCACTAGAATGACCCCGCTGATGCCAGGCAGGGCGCCGCCGAGAAAGCCGATAAAGACGGCCGAGGTCAAAGTCAGCAAGTTCAGGGGTTGGAAGACCACTACCAACCCGCTCAGGAAACTCTCAAACATCGTCAATCCCCTAGATCAAGGCAGTGGAATTCCCAACAGGAACGAGAAGACGCCCTGGATCAGCACGATCGCGACGGTCACGGTGGCGAGGATAGGGCCCCAGTGACGCGCGCCCAGTAGCCAGGTACAGAACAGCGTGAACACGATGGTGGCTGGTAGAAAGCCAATCGCTTGCATCAGCAGGGTGTAGGCCAGGGTGCCGGCCATAAGCCACCAGTGGCGGTTTGCCTCCAGGGAGAAGCGGCGCGCTGCCGGCACTTCCGCCTCGGCGTCTCGCGAGGCTTCCTGGTTGCTGCCGCGTCGGGCACTGCGCCACGTCGTCAGCAGCAAGAAGCTGCCCAGCCCCAGCAGGATGATAAGCAGGGTCAGCGGCCAGAGCCGCGGGCCAATGAACGTCGAGACCTCTTCGGCACTGGGGAGTTGCAGCGTAGGAACGAGTCCCACCAGCGCGAGGAGCAGGATGGCAATGGCGAATAGCGTAACCTTGGCTTGCATGTTCGGGCCCGGAGAGAGACGTGCTACCTGCGGGATGATGGCGGTGGCACGAATGAAGAAAGGCCGGATCGTGCCTGGTCCAGCGGGCCAGGCACGATCCACTCGCTCATGCTCATGATGAGCTGGGTCTTAGCTGTCCTCGAGGAGGCGCTTGTATTGTTCGTAGTTCTCCTGCAGCTTCTGGCCGTAGGCTTCGCTGCCCATCCAGCCTTCGCGATAATGCAGGTTCACCCGCTCCTCGTACTCCTGATATGCATCGGAGTCATAGACTTCCTTGAAGGCAGACTCGAGCTTGCCCACGATCTCAGCGGGCGTCTCGGCGTTGACGAACACGCCGCGCTCGTTGCCATCGGTGAGGTTCCAGCCGTTCTCCACAGTGGTGGGAATGTCAGGGAAGTTACCCAGCCGCTCCTCGGCGAATACCAGAATCGGCATCATATCGCCCGATTCCATGTAGCTCAGGATCGAGCTGATCTCGCCGAACATGCCGTCGATATTGCCGCCCATCACGTTGGCCGAAACACTGCCCTCTTCATCGTAGGGAATGAAGTTGATATCGAGCCCGGAGGCGTCGCGGAAGGCCAGGAACGCCATGCGGTCAGGACTGGCCGCGTGGGTGCCGCCGATGATGATATCGCCAGGGTTCTCCTCAGCGTGTGCCATGAAGGCTTCGAAGTCGGGATACTTGTCAGGGTCGACGATCAGGGTCATGACGTCCGACTGCATCCGTGCCACTGGCGTCAGCTCGTCGAGACCAGTGGGGTTCTGACCCGCAGCCAGTGATGTCACCAGAGTCGAAGAAGCGAAGTCGAGAGTATGGCCATCCGGTTCGCTGTTGGCTGTGCGCTGGTGGGCCAGAGCACCGGACGCCGACGGCAGATTGATCACGGTGGACTGAACGCCCAGCACTTCCTCCAGCATCGGCTTGACGGTACGCGTGAAGTTGTCGGTCCCCCCGCCTGCGCCGGCAGCCACCAGGAATTGCAGGGGCTTGGAGGGAAAGTCGGCGGCGGCATCGCTGGCAACCGCTGCGGTGGTGCTGCACATCAGGGCCAGACCGAGGGAGCTGGCGACGACGAGAGAGCGCTTGTTGAACATGACATGCTCCTGTGATGGTTGTTATGACGGTGTTCGTGGATGAATGGGTTGACGGTCACAAAATGGACGAGGGGGAGGTCTCCTTCTGTTGGGTGGATGAAGGCGGGTCTGGGAAGAACAAAGTGTCTTGCGCCTGGCGCAGCCGGTGCAGGTGCGAATCCGGCAGAGCGACATCCGCTAGGGTGATTGGTTGATGCGCCGCTACGGGACGGACAATTTCGGCGTCGGGAAGCAGGTAGAAGGGCACTGGGGATTCTCCCGACAACGCAGAGGCGGGATGGACTTCCGGTCGCAGCCCCTCGATGTGGCGATGATGGCCTTTCATCTCGAGACGCTGCCCGGGCGTGAAGGCCTGCGTGGTACGGGCAATCAAGTCGACATGCGGCGCGGTGGCGGGACCGCCCCCGGAAGGCAAGCCTTTCTGCACAGCATCCAGTAGCGAGATCGGAGCTTCCAGACCCAGCAGGTGGCGAGGGAGGTATACCATGGCGGCCTTGCCGCTGCGGCTGAGCACATGCCCTTTGCCGCGCAGCAGTTCCCAGGCCTCAGGGTCTTCGCAGCGGACGATGACGAATACCCCTCCTGCGAAGCTGACTTCATCGGGCCGGCGCAGACAGTTGAAGACTTCCAGTCGGCCGGTGCCCTGAAGGACACCCCCGAACTCCTGCAGATCGAGCAGGCTCGGAACTTCATCGGTCCGAAGCACCATGGCATGGAACTCGGGGAGGTCGGGTACCAGGCCGGTGGCATTGGCCACATTGGTCATCTCACAGAGGTCCGGGACGGATATCTGCGGGATGGCTGACAGCACTTTGCTGCGTGCCTGGACAGTGGCTCGCTCCTCGCCGTTGGGCAGCGTCCACAGCGGGGCTAGCTCGTGGGCCGAATAACGATTGCCATTGCACCAAATGGCACCGTCTGCCTCGTCCCAGATGAAGTCATATTCGCTGCTCTTGCCGGCAGCGACGATCTCGAAGCCGAGTGTCTGCGCCCAGGTTACTAGCCCGATCAGCAGACTGGGTTGGTCGCCGTCGAGCGGGGTGAAGAGCCGGTCATGCCGCTCGGCCAGCCGTGTCAGATAAGGACCGACTACCGATTCGGTCTCCTTGGTAGCGATGCCTACGTGTTTGCCAGCGAGGATAGCGGCTTCAGCATGATAGGCCCCGACATTTGGTATGCCGGTCGATTCGACCAGGATGTCGAATGGCAGGTGCTTGACCGACTCCAGGCTGCCAGCAGCGACGTAGTGACCGGATTGCCACGCACTCTGCGCCTGCTCCGGGGAGTGGCATACCATAATTTGCGAATCCGGCACGCCCGACAGGCGCAGTGCCTGGGCTGCCGTATCGGGACTCACATCGATCGCAATGCGCGCCGACAGGGCCGGCATCTGCTGTGCCTGGCGTAGGATACCGCGCCCGAAATCCCCGGCCCCGGCGACGCAGGTTTCTACAACTCGTTCAGAATCAAAGTATTGCAAATAGTTCATGTGCGCAATGTGTCCCCGGTACTGAGTCGGGCGTCACTCATGGCAGCCCTTAATGGTGACCCGGGTAGTGGGTCAGTGATCATCTGTAAGCAATGTAGTGGTATGCCATTTTTGGGGTCAATGTCATCCCTTTGAGACTTTGGTAGCAGGCTGAGACATATGTTGCATAGGTTGTTGGAAATTAACATTTAATTAAATGGTTCGAAGCTTGGGGTGATGTTTGAAAGGCGAGATGTGGTATGCCATTCTTCCAGAATACAGAGGGACTCAGTGCAATGAATCAAATGCAAGCCGCGGAACAGACGAGCCCTGCCGGTCTCGTCGAGAAGGTCGCCAACTATCTGCGCGAGCACATCGTGATGGATCACTTCCAGCCAGGTCAGCGACTCCCCGAGCGCACCCTGGCCCAGGAACTGAAGGTATCGCGCACCCCCATGCGCGAGGCCCTCAAGATCCTGGCTACCGAGGGGCTGGTGGTGCTTTCGCCGCATCGTGGGGCCGTGGTGGCGGATGTCAGTCCGGCGGACATGAAGGAAAAGGCCTACGTGCTGAGCGTGCTGGAGCAAGGGGCTGCGGAACTGGCCTGCGAGAACGCAACGGATGACGACATCGCTGAACTGCAAGCGTTGCACTATGAGATGAAAGCCGCTTTTCTGCGTCGCGACCGGCAGAATTACTTCCGGCTCAATCAGGAGATCCATAACCGCATCGTCTCGCTATCGGGCAATGCCTCGCTGATCGAAATCCATGCCAACCTGAGCCGTCAGCTGTATCGGGTGCGTTATCTCTCCAATCAGAAGAACGACAAGTGGTCCGTTGCCATGGCGGAGCACGAGGCCATCATGGCCGCACTGGAAGCGCGTGACGCCGAGCGTATCGGCCAGGAGCTGCGCAACCACCTGGGCAAGACCTGGATCAAGTACGCCAGTGATGGCGACGCAGCGACTTCTCAGGATGAGGATGGTGGCAGGACAACCCTCGAGGATGAATCGTCCTGATGCCCTGACCTGGGCGAAACTGGCAAGGCCGTCGGCCCTCTTCCAGACTGTCGACGACACCGTCGATTTTCCCGACAGAGGAGCCAGCCATGAGCCAGCCGGTCATCGCCGACAACAAACCGCAGAAGGTACAGCTCGAGAAGGGCAAGGAGTACGCCTGGTGTGTCTGCGGTCGTTCCAACGATCAACCCTTCTGCGACGGCTCTCACAAGGGGACCGGTTTCAGCCCCAAGGTCTTCACCGCCGAGAAGGACGAGGACGCTGTCCTGTGCCAGTGCAAGCAGACCGGCGATGCCCCCTACTGCGACGGTACCCACAAGCACTTCGACAAGGCCCAGGTGGGCCAGGAGGCCCCGGAGCCTGAGAACGCTGAGAGTGCCGAGAGCGGTGAAGGGCCGGAGAAGGCCCCCAAGGCCAAGAATACCGAGGAAGAGCCCACGGTGGAGTTCATCCACCAATTGGCCCGGGAAGGCTTGGAGGGCGTGGGGCACCACGGGCCCGTCGCAGCCATGGGCGTGCCGCGCCATACCCTGCCGCACTGGGACGACCTGCAGCTGATGGTGGCGCAGCTCGCCACCCAGCCGCTGCTCGACGACGCTGAGGTGGCGACCCGGCTGGTGGTCGGCCCCGAGGCCAAGAAGCCGCTGACGCTCGAGATGCCGCTGCTGGTCTCCGACATGAGCTTCGGGGCGCTTTCCGAGGAGGCCAAGGTCGCCATGGCCCGCGGGGCCGAGCTCGCCGGCACCGGCATCTGCTCCGGCGAGGGCGGCATGCTGCCCGAGGAGCAGCAGGCAAACTCCCGCTACTTCTATGAGCTGGCCAGCGCCCAGTTCGGCTACGACGAGGCGCTGCTCGACAAGGTCCAGGCCTTCCACTTCAAGGGTGGGCAGGGTGCCAAGACCGGCACCGGCGGCTTCCTGCCGGGCAACAAGAACGTCGGCAAGATCGCCCAGGTGCGCGGCCTGACCGAGGGCGAACCGGCCCAGTCTCCGGCCACCTTCGAGAACCTGCACGGCGTGGCGGACTTCCGGCGCTTCGCCGACCGGGTGCGCGAGGTCACCGGCGGCATACCCGTCGGCTTCAAGCTCAGCGCCAATCACATCGAGCGCGACATCCAGTTCGCCCTGGATGCCGGCGCCGACTACCTCATCCTCGACGGCCGAGGTGGTGCCACCGGGGCGGCGCCGACGATGTTCCGCGATCACATCAGCGTGCCGACCATCCCGGCGCTGGCTCGCGCGCGGCGCTACCTCGATGCCCAGGGAGCCAGCGGGCGCGTCACCCTGATCGTCACCGGCGGCCTGCGCCTGCCCATCGACTTCGTCAAGGCCATGGCCCTGGGCGCCGATGGCGTGGCGCTCGCCAACAGCGCCATGCAGTCCATCGGCTGCGTGTCGGCGCGCATCTGCAATACCAACAACTGCCCGGCGGGCATCGCCACCCAGCGGGAGGACCTGCGCCAGCGGCTGGATGTCGACAAGTCCTCCCGACAGCTCGAGCAGTTTCTGCGCGCTTCGGTGGAATTGATGCAGATGATGGCCCGTGCCTGCGGCCACGACAGCCTGGCGGGCTTCAACCCCGACGACCTGGCCACCTGGAACCGCGAGATGGCGCTGCTCAGCGGCGTGTGCTATTCCGGAGTGACGGCCCCGACGCCCTGAGACGCGCCGCCGGGGCACGTCAGCGAGACAGGGCGAGCCATGAAGTGCGGGAGGGCGTGCCTGGTAGACAAGAACAGGAAGGTGCCCATGATCACCCCACGGCAGAAGGCCGCCGCCCAGGCCATCGTCAACGTCTTCGAGACCGGCCGGGCCCGCGGGGAGTACGGCAAGGTCACGCTGCTGGCCGGCGATTCCGGCCACCTGACCTATGGTCGCGCCCAGACGACCCTGGCCAGCGGCAATCTTCACCTGCTGATCCGCAACTACTGCGATGCCGACGACGCGGCCCATGCCGCGGAGTTGCGCCCCTATCTGGGGCGCCTCGAGGCCTGCGACCTCGCCCTCGACGGGGACACCGACTTGCACCGGCTGCTGGAATCCGCCGGCAGCGATCCGGTGATGCAGGAGACCCAGGATGCGTTCTTCGACCGCGTCTATTGGGCGCCTGCGGCACGCTCCGCCGAGGCCGTCGGTGCGCACTCGGCACTGGGGCATGCCATCGTCTATGACAGCCACATTCACGGCTCCTGGGGCTTCATGCGCCGACGCACGGAAGCGGAGCAAGGCAGTCCGGATGCCCTCGGCGAACACGCCTGGCTGCAGGCCTATCTGCAGGTCCGCCGCGACTGGCTCGCCGGCCACGCCAACCGCCTGCTGCGGCGGACCGTCTACCGCATGGACAGCCTCCAGGCGCTGTGCGACGCAGATAGCTGGGATCTCGCCCTGCCGTTCAGGGTACGCGGGGTGCACATCGATGAAAGCGTGCTGACGACGACGGAGCCGGTACGCGCCTCGGCGGAGGAGGCCACCTGGCGGGTGCTCGCGCTGCGTCGCCCGTTTCTGCGTGGCGAGGCGGTACGCCGGGTTCAGGAGGCGCTCGCCAACGCCGGTCTCGAGCTGACCGTGGATGGCATCTTCGGCCCCGCCACGGAGCAGGCCGTGATCGCCTTTCAGGCCCGGGAGGGGCTGACGGTGGACGGCA
Organism: Halomonas sp. NO4; assembly: GCF_010994375.1. Classification (GTDB taxonomy): domain Bacteria; phylum Pseudomonadota; class Gammaproteobacteria; order Pseudomonadales; family Halomonadaceae; genus Halomonas. The sequence continues at coordinate 9,493 of NZ_WHMA01000040.1, read as the reverse complement.
TCGTTGGGCCGGCCACCCGCGCCGCCCTGGAGGTGGAGTGACCGCACCCGGGGCGCCATAGGCCCATCGTGCCGGGGCAGCATCAGCACGCCGGTGGCGCATCCTCGGCGTGCCCTAAGCCCGGGCGGATTTTTTGCTCACCGCCCAAGACGGAGGGCGGCAAAAGCTGGATAATGGTGGGTTTTCCGCCTCGTGCTGCCCACGCCAAACCCTCCGGTGTCCCATGGAAATCAAGGTCAACTATCTCGACAACCTCCGCCTGGAGGCCAAGTTCGACGACTTCACCGTCATCTCCGACCAGCCCATCCGCTACAAGGGCGACGGCTCGGCCCCCGGCCCGTTCGACTACTTCCTGGCTTCTTCCGCGATGTGCGCGGCGTACTTCGTCAAGGTGTACTGCAACGCGCGGGACATCCCCACCGAGAACATCCGCCTGTCGCAGAACAACATCGTCGACCCGGAAAACCGCTACCAGCAGATCTTCAAGATCCAGGTCGAGCTGCCGGCGGACCTCTCCGACAAGGACCGCCAGGGCATCCTGCGCGCCATCGACCGCTGCACCGTCAAGAAGGTGGTGCAGACCGGTCCCGAGTTTCAGGTCGAGGCGGTGGAGAACATCGACGAGGACGCCCAGGCGCTGCTGATGGGCAAGGCGCTGGGCGAGGGGAGTGGCGAGAAGGGCACCTGGATCGAGGGCAAGGACCTGCCGCTGGAGCAGACCATCGCCAACATGACGGGCATCCTCGCCGATCTCGGCATGAAGATCGAGATCGCCTCGTGGCGCAACATCGTGCCGCACGTGTGGTCGCTGCACATTCGCGACGCCGCCTCGCCGATGTGCTTCACCAACGGCAAGGGCGCCACCAAGGAGAGCGCGCTGTGCTCGGCGCTGGGCGAGTTCATCGAGCGCCTGAACTGCAACTTCTTCTACAACGACCAGTTCTTCGGCGAGGCGATCGCGGGCAGCGCCTTCGTCCACTACCCCAACGAGGAGTGGTTCCAGCCTGGGCCGAACGACGCGCTGCCGGCGGGCATCCTGGACGACCACTGCCGGGCGATCTATGACCCGGAGGGCGAGCTGCGCGGCTCGCACCTGATCGACACCAACTCCGGGAAGGTCGAGCGCGGCATCGTCTCGCTGCCCTTCGTGCGCCACTCAGACGGCGAGACGGTGTACTTCCCCTCCAACCTGATCGAGAACCTCTACCTCAGCAACGGCATGAGCGCCGGCAACACCCTGCACGAGGCGCAGGTGCAATGCCTCTCGGAGATCTTCGAGCGGGCGGTGAAGAAGCAGATCATCGAGGAGGAGCTCGCCCTGCCGGACGTGCCCCGGGAGGTACTCGAGAAGTACCCCGACATCCTCGAGGGAATCGAGGCGCTGGAGGCGCAGGGCTTCCCCGTGCTGGTCAAGGATGCCTCTCTCGGCGGGCAGTTCCCGGTCATGTGCGTGACCCTGATGAACCCGCGCACCGGCGGCGTGTTCGCCTCGTTCGGCGCGCACCCCAGCTTCGAGGTGGCGCTCGAGCGCAGCCTCACCGAGCTGCTGCAGGGGCGCAGCTTCGAGGGCCTCAACGACCTACCGCCGCCCACCTTCAATTCGCTCGCCGTCTCCGAGCCCAATAACTTCGTCGAGCACTTCATCGACTCGTCGGGGGTGATCTCCTGGCGCTTCTTCAGCGCCAAGGCGGACGTCGAATTCTGCGAGTGGGACTTCTCCGGCACCAACCGCGAAGAGGCGGCCAGCCTGTTCGGCATCCTCGCCGACATGGGCCTGGAGGCCTACATGGCGGTGTACGAGGAACTGGGCGCGCCGGTGTGCCGCATCCTGGTGCCGGGCTACTCCGAGGTGTATCCCGTGGAGGACCTGGTGTGGGACAACACCAACATGGCGCTGCTGTTCCGCGAGGACATCCTGAACATTCATTCCCTGGATGATCAGCAGCTCACCGACCTGCTCGAGCGCCTGGAGGAGAGCCAGCTCGACGAGCAGATGGATATCATCACCCTGATCGGCATCGAGTTCGACGAGAACACCGTCTGGGGCCAGCTCACCATTCTCGAGCTGAAGCTGCTGCTCAACCTGGCGCTCGGCCAGCACGAGGAAGCGCTGGAGCGGGTCGAGATGTTCCTGCAGTTCCACGACAACACCGTCGAGCGCGAGCTCTTCTACCGCGCGGCGCAGGCGGTGCTGGAGATCGCCCTGGACGACGAGCTGGAGCTGGAGGATTACCTCTACAACTTGCGGCGCATGTACGGCAACGAGACCATGGACGCCGTGGTCGGCTCGGTGACTGGCGAGGTGCGCTTCCACGGCCTGACCCCGACGAGCATGAATCTGGAAGGCCTGGAGAGGCACCAGCGCCTGATCGATAGCTACCAGAAACTGCACGCCGCCCGCGCCGCCAGGGCCGGCATCGCCACCTCGTAAGCCTCCCTTCCTGCGCCCTCTCCGTCATCGCCCATTCCAGCGGCGGTCACGACGGGGAGGGCGTTTCCGTGCTCCCCGCCCTCTCCGACTAACCGCCGTTTTGCATCCATCGGCCCTCTTGCATACTCTGACCCTCTCTGTCTGGAAAGTCGGCACGTAGGCAGCGATCTATGCAGGCCAGGCACGGCGACGTCTACTACATTGTGGCTTCGCCTCCATTCCGTAGCCGCGCATGCTGGCTGGCGTTAGGCGCCTTCACACGTATCCGGCAGAATGAGAGTCTTCTTTGTCACTGCTGGCATCGGTCACACAGAGCCCGGCTCGGAGGAGAACAAATGAACCTGCAGAAGATCTACACCGCATTGCTCACCGCAGATCTTGCTGCGGCCGAGGGCTGGTATACGAAACTGCTCGGTCGCGGACCGGATCACCGGCCGATGGGCACGTTAGTGCAGTGGGAGCTCTTCGACCAGGGCGGGTTGATGCTTTCAAGTAGCGACGAGATCGCCGGCAAAGGCGTAATGTTTCTTTACGTCGACGATCTAGCAGCCGAGCGCCGCCGGCTGCAGGGCCTGGGGATCGCGCTCGGGGACGACATTCCGGGCGACTATTCGACGCTGGCGCAGTTGCGCGATCCCGACGGCAACCTCATCACGCTGGCGACGCCGCCCGCGAGGCCCTTCCCGCCAGCATGACCGACCGGAATAGCGAAATCCACGGTATGGCGTCTAACAAATCGTTGGAGAGGGACTTTTGCTACGAAGGCTGCGCCTGCTTCGCAAAAGCCCCTCAACTCAGGCGTTAGTGCTCATTCATCGGTACAGATCCAGGAGCGCGTTATATGCGATTCCACGGCCTTACCCCGACGAGCATGAAACGGGAAGGCCTGGAGAGTCATCAGGGCCTGATCGAGAACTACCAGAAACTGCACGCCGCCCGTGCCGCCGGGGCATGGAACGCTCGGTAGGTACTGATTCCATTTCTCCCATTGAGAAAAGCATGACACTTGACTACCGCTGGCTTTACGACACCGTACGCAAGCGTTTTGAATCTGACGAGGCCATGGAAGCCTTCCTGCCCAAAGCGCTGACTCCTGACGAGTTGAAGCAGAAGGGGGATGATCGCTACCTTTCGGCCATGAGCCAGCGGGTATTTCAGGCCGGCATGCAACATTCGGTGGTCGATGCCAAGTGGCCTGCCTTCGAAGACGCCTTCTGGGGCTTTGAACCCGAGAAAATGGTGTTGCTCAGTCCAGAGCAAATCGAAGGCTATATGAAGAATGACCGAATCATTCGTCACCGCACCAAGCTGCAGACCATCCCGAAAAACGCCCAGTTCATTCTGGATATTCGCCAGGAGCAGGGCAGCAGTTTCGGCGAGTTCATCGCCAACTGGCCGAGTGCCGATATTATCGGCTTGTGGCGTTTACTGGCCAAACATGGCGCTCGCTTAGGCGGACGCTCGGGTGCCGGATTTTTACGTTTGGTCGGAAAGGATACGTTTTTATTGACCAGCGATGTGGTCGCACGCCTGGTGGCCGCAGGCATTATTGACCGGGCCCCCAAGAGTCAGCGAGACATGCAGGTCGTACAGGGCGCTTTCAATGAGTTGCAGCAGAAATCGGGAAGGCCATTATGTCATCTATCGGCCATGCTGTCGCTGAGTATCAATCCAAGATTTTAACGCATGCTGGCAGTATGCCATACGCCATTGAAACGAATGAAGGAGCGTATCCAGTAGCAGTCTTCTCGGTTCGCGAGCTGTAGCGTTTTACCCGCATGGTAGCCTTCACCCGATCCATCAACTTCGGTGGTTTGCTGTGCGTGACCTGCGCGTGCGCTGGAGGAAGCCGGGTTGCCCTATCGCGTCGAGAGCGGTGCGATCCTGCTGCATCTGGGCGAGCGCAGCGAGATGCTGATGCCTGCCGATCCGCGCGCCCGCAGTGAAGTCATCGAATGGCTGTTCGCGGCGCTCAACTCCGTGGAGATGTCGAGCCTGCCCTGGTCCTTGTTCCAGTTCACGGGCGATACCGAAGACATGCCAGGCAGGCAGATGCTGGACAAGCTCCTGTCGTCCCGGCTTCACCATATGGAGTCGGTTCTGGCCGAACGTGAATGGCTGGCCGGAGCCTTCTCCATCGCCGACATCGCCATGGCGGACGTGCTGCGCCTCGTCGGCCGCTTCGATGGTATGGCGGAGCATTCCGCCTGCCGGGATTACGTCTCTCGCGCCATCGACGACTGGGTTGAGCGCATGCGTCCGGAAGACCGTGATCGGGTCGTCGGCTTCTGCGTCGCGCAGTCGAAGTCGGGTGTCGATCACGAGGCGGATTACCGCGCGCTGAAGGCGCTTCGGTGGTGAGGAGTTCGCGCTCGTCTTGCCGGAAGCCGACCTTAAAGCCGCTCGGCAGGTGGCAAAGCGCTGCAGAACGTCCATCCGCGATGCGGCCATCCCCCATGAAACGTCGGAAGTATCGAACTCCCTCACCGTCAGCATGGGCGTGGCCACCGCATTTGCTGCGGACGGCGGCGGCCCGTTCAGCCTGATCGAGAAGGCGGACCGGCATCTCTATCGTGCCAAGCAGAACGGGCGGGATCGTATCGTCGCGGAGTGACGATGGGTGCCAACGAGCGGAGGAGATCGCCCGGGCGCATCGCTGCCGATGCGCTCGGAGAGCCTTCGAGCTACTTACACCTTACTGACGATCAGTGCCGCATTCACCCCGCCGAATCCGAAGCCGTTGCACAGCACGTGTTGGCTGCGGTGCTCGCGTGCCGAGCCCGAGACGAAATCCAGGTCGCTCAGATCCTCGTCGGCGTTTTCGAGATTCAGGGTCGGGGGCAGGCGGTCGTGCATGGCCGAAAGGGCGGAGAAGATGCTCTCCACGCCGCCGGCCGCTCCGAGCAGATGGCCGGTGGCCGATTTGGTCGCGGAGATCGGAATGCCGGGCAGGGCGTCGCCGAAGGCGTTGCGCAGGGACGCGATCTCGGCCCGGTCGCCGACCGGTGTCGAGGTGGCGTGAGCGTTGATGTGATCGATGGCCTCGGGAGAGAGCCCCGCCATCTTCAGCGCCGATCGAATGGCCGCCGCGGCTCCCGCGCCGTCTTCAGGGCCGGCGGTGATGTGGTGCGCATCCGAGCTGGTGCCATAGCCGCTGAGAATGGCCAGCGGCGTTGCCCCGCGTGCCTCGGCGTGGGCCAGGGTTTCGATCACCAGCAGCCCCGCGCCTTCTCCCATCACGAAACCGTTGCGTGCCTGATCGAACGGGCGCGACGCCTTGGCGGGTTCGTCCTGCTCGGTGGAGAGCGCCTTCATGGCGTTGAAGCTGGCCAGCGAGAGCGGGTCGATGCAGGCCTCGGCGCCGCCCACCAGGGCTACCTCGGCCTCGCCGCTGCGGATCAGGCGCATTCCATCGCCAATGGCCTGCACGCCAGCCGCACAGGCCGTTACCGGGCAGCCCAGCGGCCCCCGGAAGCCATAGCGAATCGATACATTGCCCGCCGCCAGGTTGGCCAGGAAGGCCGGCACGGTGAAAGGGGAGAGCCGGCGGTGGCCACGCGTCGACAGGGTGTTCTGCGCCTGGGTGATGGTGGGGAAGCCACCGATGCCGGAACCCACGATGGTGGCGGTGGCCTCTCGCTCCGCATCGCTCGAAGGGAACCAGTTGGCCTGGGTCAGCGCCTCTTCGGCCGCGGCCATGGCGTAGAGACTGAACAGCTCCAGCTTGCGACGCTCCTTGGCGTCGAGCACACGGTCCGGATCGAGGCCGGCTTCCGGGTCGTCGGCGATACCGGGTACCGCCCCCGCCACCTTGATCGGCAGCTCGCCGGTATCGAAGCGGGTGATGGCGGAAATGCCGGAGCGGCCGGCAATCAGGCGTTCCCAGCCGGCATGAACGCCGCAACCAAGCGGGCTGATCATGCCCATGCCGGTGATGACGAGCGGTGATTGCATGGTGATTTCCTGAACGGCTTGGGTTGTGCCACGCTAGCAGCCGGCTTGATATGATCAAGATAATATTCAGCGTGGGAGCGAGATCGCCATGCCCTACTCGACGAACCACAAGGCCAAATCGCGGGAGCGCATCCTCAAGTCGGCCATCGAGCTGTTCAGCCGCAAGGGCTTCGAGAAGGTCTCCATCGGCCAGATCATGAAGCTGGCCAAGATGACCCACGGCGCCTTCTATGCGCACTTCTCCTCGAAGGAAGCCCTCTACCATGCCTCGGTGCGGGAAACCCTGGAAAGCAGTCGCGCGGCCCGGCTGGTCAAGGGGCCGCTCTCGGTGAAGCACCTGACCGAACTGGTTTCCAACTGCTGGAACCTCCAGGAGCTGGAACGCAAGCACAAACCAGGGCCGGAGACGGTTCTGTTCAACGAGATCGGTAATGAGAACGCCGAAATCCGTACGCTGTTCGAAGCCTCCTACCTGCGCATGAAAAAGATGCTCGAAACCCGGCTCATCGCCCTGAGCCGCCTGAAGAAACTCCCCTTCGAACCCGACCGCGAAGTCATCGCCGACAAAGCCCGTATCATTCTCGCCTCCCTGGTAGGCGCCGTGGCCATTGCCAAGAGCCTGCCCGGCGAGCAGGAGCGGCAGCGCATTCTCGATGCCGCCCAGCGCAACATCCTGCAGATGCTCGGCGTCGATGAGAGCGAGCTGGACGGCATGCTGGGCGAAGCCAGCTAACAACAACCCCGCGTGATTCCTGAGCCTCCCTCATGCTTTCGTTGGCGTTGCCCTCGGCGTAACAGCTGGTTACGGTACGGCAAAGGCCGCTGAAGATGGCTAGAGTGACCAAGACGTACGCAGGGACTACCGCATGGATGGCAACGGGTCATCGCAGCATGCCCAGGTAGGGGCGGCAGCGTGCCCGGATACCCCCGAGCCTCAACCCAGCGGGCTGCGTACGCCGGCAAAACCTTTGCCCAGCACGTGGGTGTAGATTTGCGTCGTTTCGACACTCTTGTGTCCCAACAGCTCCTGTACCGTTCTGATATCCGTACCCTGACTCAACAGCTGAGTGGCGAAACTGTGGCGCAACGTGTGACAGGAGCCGGGGCGCGGTAACGATGCCGCTCTCATTGCCTGCTTCACGGCCTTCTGCACCGCTGATGGGTGGATATGGTGAAGAACCACCTTCCCGGTCTCATCGAAGCAGGGGTGGCTAGCCGGAAACAGCCACTGCCAGGCCAGAGATATCCCTGCGTTGGGATATTTACGATCCAGTGCATGGGGAAGCGTCACTGGCACGCTGTCATGATTCAGGCGATGTTCAAGTTGCTGTTTGGCAATGGTAATTCGATGCTGCAAGGAAGGTATGCAGGTAGCTGGGAGTAGGGTGGTTCTGTCTTTGTCCCCTTTGCCGGCTCTTATCGTCTGTACCTGGCGGTCGAAGTCGATATCGCGTACACGCAGTCGGCAGGTTTCGAGTACCCGCAATCCCGAGCCATACATCAAGGTGGCCATCAAATGCACGGGGCCCGAGAGTTGATTCAGCACGCGTATCACCTCTTCGTGGGACAGCACCACCGGCAGACGGCGCGGTTGCCTGGCGTGCGCGAAATCGCCAATATCTCCGAGAGGCTGATCGAGCACATGGCGATAGAGGAACACGATGGCATTCAGTGCCTGGTTCTGCGTGGCCGCTGCCACATGGCGCTGTATCGCAAGGTGCTCCAAGAAAGCTCTGACCTCGGGGCCACCCATGCTGGCGGGATGACGCACGCCATTGAAACGAATGAAGTAGCGTATCCAGTAGCAGTAGGTTTTCACGGTGCGAGGGCTGTAGCGTTTCACCCTCATGGTGGCCTTCACGCGATCCATGAGCTTTGGATTTCGGCTGTGCGCGTCCATGCGTTGCTCCTTCCGTTCCTAGATGCTGGCTGTATATGGCTATGTTGGTATCTGCTGTTGGCGTGTTCCAAAAGTACTGTATAGACTACTGTATATCCAGTTTGCCTCTGGTGCACACCATGAAACAAGCAGACCTCGAAGCCCTCGAGCGGACACTGGCTAGCCTTCCTGTCGATCTCAAGAAATACCTCGCAGATCAGCTTATTGGGCAAATCAGATCCCAAGCGGAGAGCCTGCTCGACACCGAGAGCCCCCACCTTCTATGCCCGCACTGTGGCGGTGAACGCTCTGTCAAGTGGGGGCGCAGCGGTGGCCTGCAGCGGTATCGGTGTCGGAATCCCGCGTGTCACAAGACGTTCAACGCCCTCACCGGCACGCCCCTGGCCAAACTGCAGCACCGCGACAAATGGTTCGACTACTTGCGC
>NZ_WHMA01000040.1:0-771 GCF_010994375.1 Halomonas sp. NO4 | reverse complement strand
AGTGGATACGCCATGACCGATTCTACCCTCCGGGCTCTTTCACAACCAGAACCCCAGGTCACTGACCCGCTGCACGAGCTGCTGCGCCAAGGCGCCCGTGACCTGATCGCCAAGGCCGTCGAGGCCGAGCTGGCCACCTTCCTGGCGCAGACTGCCGATCAGCGGCTCGACGATGGACGTCAGGCCGTGGTCCGCAACGGCTACCTGCCCGAGCGCACGGTCCAGACCGGGGTCGGGGATGTCAGCGTGCAGGTGCCCAAGGTGCGTGACCGCAGCGGCGGTGGTGCTCGCGTCAACAGCAGCCTGCTGCCGCCCTACCTGAAGCGGGCCCGCAGCATCGAGGAGCTGATTCCCTGGCTCTACCTGAAGGGGATCTCCACCGGCGACTACCAGGAGGCGCTGGCGGCGCTGCTGGGCGACCAGGCCAAGGGGCTCTCGGCCAACACGGTGTCGCGGCTCAAGAAGCAGTGGGAAGACGAGCATACCGAGTGGCGGCAGCGGGACCTGACAGACCGGCGCTACGTCGACTGGTGGGCCGACGGCGTGTACAGCAACGTGCGCCTGGATGACCGCCTGTGCCTGCTGGTGATCATCGGCGTCACCGAGCAGGGCCGCAAGGAACTGGTGGCGGTCGAGGACGGCTTCCGCGAGTCGGCGGACAGCTGGGAGGCCCTGCTCACAGGCCTGCGAGAGCGCGGCCTTACCCAGGCCCCCAAGCTGGCGGTGGGCGACGGTGCCATGGGGTTCTGGGCGGCGCTGAGCAAGATTTAC